>NZ_VMSF01000001.1:1212701-2425403 GCF_009765225.1 Leifsonia sp. AG29
CCGTTGTCAGAACGGTTCCGATGAGCGGGATGAGCGTGATGAAGAAGGCGGCCAACGCGATCAGGAACGCGCCGGGAACGCCGGTCGCGAGCAGCAGGATGAGGCTGTAGACGGCGTTGCAGAACGCCAGGATGACCATGCCGCTGAGGTACTTGCCGAAGTTCTGGAGGATCCGTTCCGTGTATCCCTCGAAGCGGTCGCGGTGCGATCGGCTCACCAGCCGGTACAGCGACTGCTTCGTCGCGTCGTAGGAGGCGATGAAGTAGATCGTCAGAATCGCGATGAAGAAGCCGGTCGTGAACGCATTGAGCAGGCTCAGCCCGAACCCGAGCAGCCCGTTGCCGATGGAGGCCCAGGTCTGCGGGTTCCTGGCCTGCTCGGAGATCCAGGAGAGCAGCTGCCCGAGCACGCCGTTGCTCGCGCTGTTGGCCGGGTCGAACCAGCCCTCGTCGCGCAGCCGCGAGATCTCCTGCGGGACCGCGGTGGCGAGGAAGCCGATCTGCTGGACCAGCAGGGGGACGATCACCCAGATGATCGCGACGAGCAGCGCGATGATCAGGAGGATGACGGTCACCACCGCCCAGGCCCGCGACATGCCGCGCCGCTGGAACCAGCGCACCAGCGGGTCGAGGCCAACGGTCGCGAAAGCGGCGAAGAACACCGAGAACAGGATCGAGCGCAGCCCGTACAGCATGAACCCGGCGACGAGGGCCCCGAGAGCGCCGAGGGTGAGCATGAAGCCGAACAGGAACGGACTGCGCCGGTACAGCGCCTCCCGGCCCGACACGGGTGCCGCGCTCCGAACGCGAGTGGGCGGCTGGACGAAACGCATGCGTGCCTCCTGATCGCGTGCCGTCGGTCAGACGGCGTCAGGGCGAGCGTATTGGCACGCGGTGCGGTCCAACAACAGCGAAGGTGCCGGAGGGACGGACCCGGCGGGCGGGTCAGCCGCGATCGCGCGCGATGACCGAGAAGTCCTTCTCGCCGTCGCCGGCCTCGATGGCCCGCTGGAGCTCGGCGGCGACGAGCGCGGCAGCGGGGAGGGGCGCATCGGCGGTCGACAGCATGAGCCGGAGGTCCTTGGCGAGCAGCGCCGCCGAGAACTGCGTGTCGTCGAACTCGCCGTCGAGGACGAGCTTCCCCTTCATCCCCGCGATGGGTGCGATCGTCGTGATGCCGAGGGTGGTGAGGACCTCCTCGCCGCTGAGCCCCGCGGCGGTTCCGAGCCGGATGGTCTCGCTGAGCGCCTCCATCGAGACCGCCAGGGCGAGGTTGGCCACGAGCTTCGCAGCGGCAGCCTTGCCGGGGGCGTCGAACGTCCGCAGCTTGTCGGGGTCGGCCCACAGGCTGACGAGACCGCGCGCCTCCCGGACGTCGTCATGGTCTCCGCCGACCAGCACGGCGAGGCTGCCGGCGCGCGCGGGCGCGAGCGATCCGACCACCGGGGAGTGCACGTAGCGCACGCCGGCGTCGGAGGCCCAGCGGGCGAACTCCTCCGTGTCGCTCGGGGAGACCGTCGTGACGTCGATCCAGAGAGCGCCGCGCGGGACCGGCAGAGCGGGCTCGACGATCACCTCCCGGACGGCGTCCGGGCCGAAGAGGACGCTGATGACGACGTCCGCGCCCTCCACCGCTTCGGCCGCCGATCGGGCGACCCGCGCACCCCGCCGCCCGACCGCCGCAGCCGGTTCCGGTGATCGATTCCACACGGTGACGCGCTGACCGCCGTCGATCAAGTGGGTGACGAGCTCGCGGCCCATCCGGCCGAGTCCGAGGAAAGCGATGTTCATGCGACCCACAATGCGCCCGCCGAGGCTCCGGTGGAAGGGGCGGGAGGCGCGCAACCGAAGCGACCCCGCGGGATGCGCGCCATCACTCCGCCGGCGCCACCCGGTCGAGCCGCGCCACGCCGATCTTCGAGTCCGCCATGCCGTAGAAGACCCACCGGTTCTCGCCGACCGTCTCGATCGCGGTCGGGAAGACCACGTTCGGGACGATCCCGCTCCGCTCATCGTCGGTCTCGGCGGCGAGGAGGGGCTCCGGGGACCGCTGCAGCACGCGCCAGGGCTCGTCGGCGTCGAGGATCATGGCTCCGGCGGCGTAGTTGACGTTCTGCTGCTGGTCGACCCCCGTCTCGAGTCGTCCGGTGACGCCGTGATGCAGCAGCAGCCAGCCCTCGGGCACGCGGATGGGAGCGGGACCGGCACCGATCTTGAGCTCCTCGAACGGGAACTCCGGCCCGGCCAGGAACCGGTTCTGCCGCCAGCGGGCGAGCTCGCCGAGGTCCGCCGTCACCGCGTCCAGCGGGATGAAGGCGATCCAGATGCTCGGGCGCTCGTCCATTCCCGTGGGCGGATGCGCGCCCTCGCCTGGCCGGATGCCGCCGAGATCCCACACGGGCCGGTGCAGCACAGCGAGGGAGGGTGTCCCATCGGGGGCCGTCACAGGCTCGGGGAAGAACACGGTGTCCTTGTTGTGGAACAGCGAGAGGTCGATGCCGAGCTCGTCGTCGTAGTCGTACTGGACCGGCCCGAGCCGGCGCCAGTCGCGCAGGTCGTCGGAGACGGCGACGGCGGTGCGCGGGCCGAGCGGACCGTACGCGACGTACGTCATCACGTGCAGGCCCAGGGCCGGGAGGAAGGTCACACGCGGGTCCTCGACGCCGGCGTTGCTCCTCCCGCGCTCGAACGGGCGGTCGGGCTCGAGCACCACCCCCTGGCGCTCCACGCCGACGGGCGTGTCCCCGTCGAGCAGCACGCGCGCGATGCCGACCCGCGAGACGTTTCCCTCGGCGACGAGCCGAGGGAGGAGGTACAGCTCGCCGTCGGGGCCGCGGCCGGACGCCGGGTTGAGCACCCCCTCGGCCTCGAGGGCGGCGCCGGGCTCCGGCGTCATGACCACACCGGAGCGGGTCAGAGCGTAGGGGAAGGTGAGCGTGCGGTCCTGTGTCGTCATGCGGCGACCTCCTTGTAGAAGTAGAGCTCTCGCGAGCCGGGAGGGGCATCCCATCCCTGAGCGAACGACCAGCGGCCGTCGATCGCCTGCAGACCGCCCCAGGCGAGCGAGCCGCCCCGGTTGACCGCCAGCTGGGTGAACGGGTCGTCGACCCGGTAGAGGGCCTGGGCGGCGGCGAAGTCGCCGTGCGCGTCGGCGTAGAAGAAGTCGAGCACGAGGTCATCGCCGCGGACAGCGGCGCAGGCGACCTCGAACAGGCTCCCGCCGAGCGCGGTGAGGTCGAGGTACGGCTGTTCCGAGAACGACCAGGCGAGGCCGTCCGGCGAGCGTCCGACGGTCGACCGGCCGCCGCAGCCCTCCGACAGGAACATGAGGTACTCGCCGTCGATGCGGACCGCCCGGCCGTGCTCGTCGCGCGGGATGACCGCGCCCTTCGCCCAGTACTCGGAGACCTCGTAGGGGACGACGAGTCCGCGCTTCTCCCAGTTCTCCAGATCATCGCTCACGGCGCAGAGGATGTCGACGGCGACGGAGCCGTCGTCGCGCCTCCAGATGCCGTTGTAGAAGAGGACGTACCGGTCGTCGATCGCGTAGACCTTGGGGTCCTCGCAGCCGAGCGCTTCGTTCTCGACGGTGGGGAAGACGACCGGATTGGCGGGGGAGTCCTCCCACGCTCCGGCGCGGCGGATCGCGTGCCCGATCCTGCTCGCCGTCGACTCCTTCCGCGGCGAGGCGCGGTAGAAGAGGTGCAGCTCGTCGTCGCGGACGATCACCGTGGGGTTGTAGACGGAGTCGCTGGTCCAGCCCACGCCGGTCGGATCGGGCCACTGGCCGTCGAGCCGGAAGGTCAGCGACTCGTCGCGGACGAACGGCCCGATCGCCCAGTCGGGGCGCTCGGGATACCTCGCCGAGAACTGGTCGGTCGAGATCCTGTCTGTCAGGGCGTTGGTGTGGGCCAGTGCCTCACGGTAGCTGGCGAGCAGGGCGTCGGGGGAGACGGGGTGCACGAGGCTCCTCTGGTGATGGGTGGACGGGTGCCGGGGATCAGCCCTTGACGGACGATCCCAGGTCGGTCGAGGTGAAATACCGCTGGAAGGCGATGAACAGCACGACGACCGGACCGGCGAGGACGACCGCTCCGGCGAGGATGGCGCCGTACGGGTTCGCCGTGGACGCGGCGACGGTGGAGATGTAGTTGGCGAGGGAGACCGCCAGCGGCTGCATCGACGCCTCCTTGGTGATGAGGAAGGGCCAGAGGAACTCGTTCCAGGGGCCGATGAACGTCAGCAGCAGGACGGTGACGAGCGCCGGCCGGACAAGCGGGAGGGCGATCCGCCAGAGCAGGGTGAACTCGCCCGCGCCGTCGATCCTCGCGGCGTCGAACAGCTCCCGGGGCAACTGGAGGAAGTACTGCCGGAAGATCAGCACCGCGGCGGAGTTGATCGCGAACGGCAGGATCATGCCCAGGTAGTTGTCGGCGAGCCCGTAGTCGCGCGCGATCAGCACGTAGAGCGGGATCATCAGCAGCTGGAAGGGGATCGTCTGGACCAGCAGGGCGAGACCGAAGGTCGTCCCGCGGCCGCGCCACTGCAGGATCGCGAGCGCGTAGCCGGCGAGGGTGCCGAAGACCACGGTGCCGAGCAGCACGCCGCCCGTGAAGATGCCCGACGACACGAGGCCGGAGACGAGGTTGATCCGCGAGTTGATCTCGCCGTAGTTCTCGAAGGAGAGGTTCGCCGGGTTCGGGAAGGCGCCGGCGATCGTGGTGTCCGGCTGCGTCTGGAGCGAGCCGATCACCATGTAGTAGAACGGGAACAGGAACGCGATGGCGCCGATGGCGAGGACGATCCCCTGAAGGATGCGCTGGCCCCGGCTGAGACGGCGTGCCGATCCCAGGTCTCGGCGCGATCGGGTGCGCGGCGGTCGTTCTGCTGTCGCAGTCATGCTTCTTTCCCTCCCGCGAATCGGTTCTGCAGGAACCCGATGACGAGCACCCCGATGACGAGCACGACGCCGATGGCGGCTGCGTATCCCGGGTGCCCCTGCTGGATGCCCTGCTGGTAGATGAGGAGCACCGGCGTGGTCGAATGACCGTCGGGGCCGCCGCCTCCGGTGAGGAGGTACGGCTCGGTGAAGAGGTTCGCTCCCGTGATGGTGCTGAGGAGCAGCACCAGGACGGTGGCGGGTCGAACGCCCGGGACCGTGACCGAGAAGAACTGCCGCACCCTGCCGGCGCCGTCAGTGGCGGCCGACTCGTAGAGCTCGGTGGGCACGTTCTGGAGGGCGGCCAGGTACAGGAGGATGTAGAACCCCAGTCCCTTCCACGTCACGTACACGGCGATGAGCGGCATGGCGAGCGCCGGGTTCGAGAACCAGCTCGGGGACGGCGCGAGGGGTCCGAGGACCTGGTTCACGAGACCGTCCTGGCCGAACATGAAGAGCCAGACGCCGATGATGGCGACGCTCGACGTGACGTAGGGCACGTAGTAGCTGACGCGGAGGAACGTGCGGAACCGCGCGATGCTGTTCAGCCCGGAGGCGAGCAGCAGCGACAGGACGACCGTCAGCGGGACGTTGATGATGAGGAAGATGCCGACGTTGACGAACGACTGCAGCACCTGGGGGTCGGTGAACGCCTGGACATAGTTGTCGAGGCCGACGAAGGGCCGGTTCACGGTAGCCCCGGGGGCCGCGAAGAAGTAGTCGAAGAACGACATGTACACGGCGAAGCAGAGCGGGAACGCGAAGATCACCAGCACGAAGATCAGGTAGGGCGCGCTGAACAGCCAGCCGAGCGGGTTCCGGCCGAGCACCCGCTGAAGCGCCGGCGCCCGGCGGCGCGGACCGGGCCCGGAGGCGGGCGACGGGCCCGCCTCCGGGTGCCTCTGGACGGTGGTGGTCATTTCTGGGCCTGGAGCTTGTCGATCTTGTCGGAGGCCGCCTTGAAGGCGTCCTCGACGGTCCCGCTCTGGTTCACGACGGCCTTGGTCCAGGCGTCGCGCAGCGCCTGCAGCTGGGCGATGGTGTTCGTGCCCGTAGGGTCGTCGGCCGTCCGCGCGCTCTGCGCGCCGAACTCCTTGTACGCGGGGTGCGCGTCGAAGTACGACGAGTACACGGAGGCGACGTCCTTGCGGATCGGCATCTGCCCGGTGACGTCGAGCAGCTTGCCGTCCTGCGCCTGGCTGGTGGCGAACTTGATGACGTCCCACGCCGTGCCCTGGTTCTTGCACGAGGTGTACATGCCGATGTTCTTCGCGTCCGGGAACGTGTAGGTCTGATCGGCCGGCTTTCCGTCCTTGGTCGGGACCGGCACGGAACCCCACTGGACCTTGTCGCCGTAGAAGGCGATGGCCCACGGGCCGACGATGGCCATGGCGGCCTTGCCGTCCTGGAACGCGTCGCCCTGAACCTGCTCGGTGCCGGCGAGCTTGTCCTTGTAGATGGTGCTCCAGAAGTTGGCGACGTCCATCGAGGCCTGGTCGGTGATGATCGACTTGCCGTTCTCGATGAAGGTCTTGCCGCCCGTCTCGGCGGCGAGAAGCGGGAGGTAGTCGAAGTTCGGCTGGAAGAACTCGCCCGTCGGTGCCGGGTAGATCGCGTAGGGAGCGGCGCCCGACGACTTGACCTTCTGAGCGGCGGCCAGGAACTTGTCGTACGTCGACAGATCCGGGTTGTTCGGGTCGATGCCGGCCTTCTGGAAGATCGCCTTGTTGTAGAAGATCATGACCGGGTTCTGCTTCCACGGCATCTGGTAGAAGTCGCCGTCGGCGGACTTGTACTGGGAGGCGCTGTCACCGCTCCGTCCCTCGATGTACTTGTTGCCGTCGGGGAACTTCGACAGGTCGACCAGGCCGCCCTGCTTCTGCCACTGGCCCGTGGCGGCGGGGAGGTTGTTGAACACGAGGCAGGGCGTCGTGCCGGCCGTGATGGCGGCGCCGATGACCTCCTCGGTGCTCTTGCCGGCGGGCACCTCCTGGGCCTTGATCTGCTCCTTCGGGTGCGCGGAGTTCCAGGCCGAGACCATGGACTTGCCCCACTGCACCTCCTGGGCGTTGTTCGAGTACCAGATGGTGATCGGGCCGTGCGCGCTCATCGCGCCGGAGGCTCCTCCGCCGGAGGAGCCGCACGCCGTGAGGCCTGCGGCCGCGAGGCCCGCAGCCAGGAGCGCCACGGCGCCGCGTCTGAGGACGGTTCTGCGTGTTCGCATGATGATTCTGCCTTTCGATCAGTGTTCGTCGTCTGATGGAGCCGCGGTCGATGCGCGCACCACCAGTCGTGCGGGGGGCAGGGCGACGTCGGTCGGCACGCCGTCATCCACCAGCCGCAGCAGTGCGGTGGCGGCGGCGATGCCCCAGCCGGCAGGGTCGTTGTCGAGGGTGGTGAGGGAGGGGTAGATGTACGACCCGATCTGCGAGCCGTCGAGCCCCGTGATGGAGAGCTGATCCGGGAGGCGCAGGCCGCGCTCGTGGGCGACGCCCATGCCCGCGATGGCCATTGGGTCGTTGCCGTAGACGATCGCCGTCGGACGCTCCTCCCGGTCGAGGAGGCGCTTGGTGGCCTCCGCGCCCTGCTCGGGCGAGAAGTCCGTCGCCTCGACCGTGGGCGTCAGCCCGTGCGCGGACAGCGCGGACTCGAGCCGCTCGCGGCGCCGAAGACCGTGGAGCATGCGTTCGTCGCCCGAGACGTAGGCGATGCGGCGGTGGCCGAGGCCGACGAGGTGTCGGACGAGCTCGTCGATGCCCTCGTCGTAATCGCGGGTGATCACGGGGAAGGGGCTGCCTCCGAGCGGCTCGCCGAGCGACACGGCGAGCGATCCGAGCCGCTCGATCAGCGGGATGCGCGCGTCCGTCGCCAGGAGGTCGGTGAGGAGGAACCCGTCGACGCGCTGGTCTCCGGCGAGCCGGGTGTAGGCGCGCTCCTCCGCCTCCGCGTCCGGGACGACGGTGAGCACGAGGACCTGGCCGCGCTCCGAGAGCACGGTCTCGACACCGGCGATGAAGGCGGCGAAGAAGGGGTCGACCTCGATGGTGCGGGGCGCGCGGCGGAGGACGAGACCCAGCGCGTACGCCCTCCGCGTGGTGAGCCCGCGCGCACCCGGGTTGGGCGACCACCCAAGTTCGCGGGCGACATCCAGGATGCGGTCGCGGGTCTCCGGCCGGACCCCCGGCCGGTCGTTGAGGGTGAGCGAGACGAGCGACTTGCTCACGCCGGCCGCTCGGGCCACGTCGTTGATGGTCACGCGGGCCCCGTTCATCGCGGCACCACCGTCGCGAACCCGCCGGGCTGGATGCGGATCTCGGCCCCTGCGCCTGCCGTGCGCGCCGGACCGGTTTGACGACCCGAGGAGTCGTAGGAGGTGACGGTCACCGGTCCCGCAGCGCGCAGCTTCTGCTTCGCGGTCTGATCGGTGGAGTTGACGTACAGGTCCAGGGAGGCGGTCCCCGCGAGCGCGAGGTGGGACACGACCGGCTGGACGATCACCGCGTCGAGGGAGACGGTCCCCGACACCCTGGCCGTGACCGAGGTCGCCCCCGCCGGCACGATGGCGGACAGCGTCTGGGGGAGCAGCAGCACCGGCGTCGGCGCGATGCCCTGCGGCGCGTTCCGGGCGTTGTCAGTGCTGCCGAGCGGAACCTCGCGGCCTCCCACCGCAGCGGTCCAGGTCGTCGTTCCGCTCCCGGCGACGGTGCCGTCACCCGCGGGTCCCAGGTCGGCGATGGGGAGGATGCGCACATCCGGGTGCCCCGCGGGCAGCGCGATGGTGACCGTGGACCCCGTCTGCGCCTCCACGTAGGCACCACCCGACCAGTTCGCCGACCCGGTCCACGCGGAGGCGGGGGTCCGGACGATCGCCGGTCCCGCGAGCGTTCCGGTCTCGGCCTCGGCGACCGTGAGGCCGTCGGCCGCGACGGTGCGGGTGAGGGAGGTGGCGGCCCGCGCGATAGCTGGGTGGGCGTCGAGCGCGAGCATGCTGAGCTCGGTGTGGATCGTCGACTCGGCACCGCAGTTGTGGTTGACGGTCCCGTCGCCGGCGATCCCGTCGATGCAGACTCCGGTCGAGGGGTCGTAGGCTGCGACTCCTGCTCGGTTGGCGCCGAAGTACCAGGCTGCCTGAGCGCCCGCCAGGGCGGCCAGGCCACCGGCTCCCGTGGCGTCCGAGGCCGCGATCAGCCCTTCGAGACGCGAGTCGACCCCGTAGGCGATCTGGGTGCGATCGGCCGGTGTGGGCGTCCAGCCGTTGTCCGGACCGCCGGAGGCGAGCAGCTGCGCGGTGAACACCGCGAGGTCGGCCGTGGCCTTCTGCTGGAGCGAGGAATCGTGAAGGGTGCTCGCCGCGGCGGTGAGCGCCGCGGGCTGCATCCCGGCCCAGGCGTGCCAGAACGTCGGCGAGTTCGCCTCCGGGAGCAGCGCGCCGAACGGCCACTGGCCGACCCCGCCGCTGGAAAGGTCCGCGATGCCCTCGGAGTAGCGGGCGAGCGCCGTCTTGACGGCGTCATCGCCGGGGGCGGCGTTCGCGTAGGCGCTGAGCCCGAGCACTGCCTCCGCCGTGGCTCCCGCGCTGCCGACGATCAGCCATGCGGGCACGCTCACGCCGTTCGCGATCGCCGTCTGCCCGTACTTCGACAGCGACTGCCGCTGCAGCGTCGCGACGGCGAGGTGCATGCGGTCGGCGAGGAAGGAGGCGAACGCGGGGTCGGCCGAACGGAAGCCGGCGTACCCCTCGCCGAGGGCCCAGACCGTGCGCGCGAGCCAGAACGACTCGGCCGAGTCGGACGGGTCGGGCAGTTCCTTCGGGATGGCGCTCGGGTTGAGCGTCCCGTCGTGCTGCTGCCAGAGGACGACGTTCCCGGCGTTCGGACCGTCCGCAGTCTGAAGGTAGGTGAGGGAACGGAGCAGCTCATAGGCGTTGGTGCGGCTCGAGGCCGTCCCGTTCTGCTTCCAGTCGCGGAGGTAGACGACGGCCGCGCGCGAGATGTCGTCCGCGTCATACGCGCCCTGGGCGTACCAGCCGCGCGCGGGGTCGGTCACCGGGCCTCCGCCGACGCGGTGGAAGCTGCCGTCGGGCTGGCGATCCGCGTAGACCCAAGGGGCCCGCGCGGTCGGCTCCTGCGCCGCCCGGTAGGTCGTGTGACCCGGGACACCGGAGAGGAGGGGGACATCGTCGAGCAGGAAGTCGAGATGGGAGAGATTCGTGAGCTCGGCCGGAACCGGCGCGGCCGCAGCGGGCGCCGAGAGGCTCGCGGCCTGGGCCGGGAGGGTGCTTCCGAGCACGAGGGCGAGGCCCGCCAGAGCGGCAGCGGCTCCTCGCATGGAGAACGTCGTTCGGTTTCGCATCGTTGCGCCCCTTGTTTTCTAAACCGGTTTAAAAGACGGTAGGCGCTCCTTCGCGATCTGTCAACCGGGGGCGCCGACTGGGTCTTGTGGAGCCGTCCCGGACGCGACGAGACTGGCCTGACCCGGCGCGGTCGAGCGTGAACAGGGGCCGCGCCCGGACGGTCGAACGCGAGCGATGGAGCAGGAGGACCTCCCGTGGAGTACAAGGACATCCCCACCCGGGCCGACATCGAGCGGATCGCGGCGTTGCGATCGCCCGGTTGCGTGAGCATCTACCTTCCGACCGGGTCCACGCCGGCGGAGGCGGACCGGGCGCGCATCGAGCTCAAGAACCATCTCGGACACGCGGTCCGCTCCCTCGAGCAGCGCGGGGTCCCGCGAGGCATCGTCGACACGGTGCGCCGCGAGGGCGAGGGGATCCTCGAGGACCGCGACTTCTGGCGCTATCAGTCGCGCTCCCTGGCGGTGTTCCTCGATGGTGAGCTGTCCGAGACGTTCCGGCTCCCGAACCGGCTCTCCACCGCCTGCGAGATCTCCGACCGGTTCTACGTGAAGCCGCTGGTCCGCGCGGTCACCTTTCCGCAGACTGCTCTGATCCTGGCACTGGCGGGGAACTCGGTTCGGTTCCTCCGCATCGGGCCGGAGCGGCCGCCGGAACTCGTCGATGTGCCGGGCATGCCCAAGGACGTCGCCGACGCCGCGGGGCTCCCGTCGGTCAGCGGGCGAGGCGCGAACGGACGGATCCAGGGCTCCGAGGGGCACAAGGTCCGCATGCTCGAATACGTGCAGGCGATCGAGCGGTCCCTCCATCCGATCCTCGCCAACACGACCGACCCGCTCATCCTCGCGGCCTCCGAGCCTCTCGTCGGCATCTTCCGCGGCGCGAGCGACTACCCGCACCTCGTCGCCGAGGTCATCCCGGGCAATCCGGAGGAGAAGACGCCCGACGAGCTGGCGACCGCGGCGCGCGGCGTCCTCGACCGGCTCTACGCGGCGCAGGTCGAGACCCTCAAGCGAGACTTCGAGGCCCGCATCGCCGCCGGCACGGCGCTCGTCGACCTCAGCGACATCGCTCGCGCCGCCACGTTCGGTGCCGTCGAGACGCTGATCCTCGACATGGACCGTCGCGTGCCGGGCACCGTCGACGAGGAGTCGGGCGCCATCGAGCTCGACGAGGAGGACGCGGCAGGCGAGTACGGCGTCGTCGACGAGATCCTGCGGAGGTCGCTCGCCGCGAAGGCGCGCGTCTACGCCCTCCGTGCGGAGGACGTCCCGAACGGCGGCCCGGTCGCGGCCGCCGTGCGCTTCCCGGTGTGACCGGTTCAGCGCCTCCGGCTCAGCGCGTTCACGAGCGAGTCCTGCACGGCCGCCAGCCAGTTGTAGACGAGGAGCTGCATGACCGACTCCTCGGAGTCTGCCCGGTGTCCTCGTCGTGCTCGATGCCGAGCCGGGAGGCGAGCACGAGCCGGATCCCGGTGATCGTCCGCAGCCAGGCGCTCGCCTCGGCCTCGTCGAGACGGACCTGTGCGGGGCGACCCGGCTCATGCGCGAGCGACTGCGACATCGCGCGAGCCGCCTGCGCCTTGCGCTCGGCGAGCCCCTCGGCCGTGAAGCGCCGGAACTCGGCCGACGCCTCGGGGTCGTCGGGGTAGGCGTCGGGGAGGAGCCGCCTCAGTGCCGGGTCGGCGCTCGCCGCCCGGCCGTCGGTCGCCAGCCCGGCCAGTTCCTCCGCCTCCGAGGCGAGCACCGTCATGAGGTCCGCCTCCTGGGCCGTGAATCGTGCGGCGAGCTTCCCGTCCCTCGCGCGCCGGAAGACGCTCACGCGTCGGCCTTCGTCAGCGTCGCCCACAGACCGTAGTCGTGCATCGCCTCCACGTGCCGTTCCATCTCCTCCCGGGTGCCCGTCGCCACCACGGCGCGCCCCTCCGTGTGGACGAGCATCATGAGCCGTTCGGCCTCCGGTCGCGGATAGCCGAAGTACGTCTGGAAGACGTAGGTCACATAGCTCATCAGGTTGACCGGGTCGTTCCACACGATCGTCACCCACGGAGCGCCCAGCTCCAGGAGCTCGTCGGACTCCGTGAGCTCGAGCGTGCCGGCGTCGGTCAAGACCCCGCCTCGGCGCGCGCGATCGCCCCGGCCGCCCGCACGAGCGCGATGTGGGTCAGCGCCTGGGGCGTGTTGCCCGCGTGCGACCGGCCCTTGACGTCGTACTCCTCCGACAGCATGCCGACATCGTTCCGCAGGGCGACCAGGCGGTCCATCAGACCTCGCGCGTCGTCGAGCCTTCCGGAGCCCGCATACTGCTCGACGAGCCAGAACGAGCAGGCGAGGAAGGGATGCTCGCCAGGAGGAAGCCCGTCGACGCCGCTGCTCGTGCGGTAGCGCAGCACCAGCCCGTCGATCATCAGGTCCTCCTCGATGGCGCGCACCGTCCCCAGCATCCGCGGGTCCTCCGGCGAGACGAACCCGACCTGTGCGAGCTGCAGGAGCGACGCGTCCACCTCGGACGAGCCGTAGTACTGGACGTAGGTCTGTCGCTCGGCATCCCACCCGTTGGCTTCGATCTCGGCGCGGACGGCGTCGCGCTCGCGCCTCCACCGATCGACCGGCCCGTCCAGCCCGTAGTCCTCCACAGCACGCACCGCGCAGTCGAACGCTGCCCAGACCAGACCCCGCGAGTGCGTGAAATGCTGAGGCTCGCCGCGGATCTCCCAGATGCCGTGATCGGGCATGCGCCAGTTGTCCTCGAGGTACGCCATCAGCGCCCGCTGCAGCGCCCACGAGAAGCGGGTCTCCGCGTCGCCGGCGCGGCGGCCGCGGTCGAGGCCCAGCATCACCTCGCCGATCACGTCCGCCTGGAACTGGGTGGAGGCGCCGTTGCCGACCCGCACCGGCCGGGCGCCCTGGTACCCCGGCAGGCTCTCGATGACCCGCTCCTGCAGGTCGCGCTCGCCGGAGAGGCCGTACATGATCTGCAGATCGGCCGGGTCACCGGCGATCGCCCGCAGCAGCCAGTCCCGCCAATGGTCCACGGAGTCGTCGTAGCCGTACTCGAGCAGCACGCCGATGGTGAGGGAGGCGTCGCGGAGCCAGACGTACCGGTAGTCCCAGTTCCGCTCGCCCCCGAACTGCTCCGGAAGCGAGGTCGTCGCCGCCGCCACGATGCCTCCGGTCTCCAGGTGCGAGAGGGCGCGCATGAGAACGAGCGAGCGGACGACGGCGTCGCGGTACGGCCCTTCGTGCACGCACCCGGCGGCCCAGTCGGTCCACCACTCGCGCGTCCGCTGGAGCGAGGCCTCCACATCCAGGGGCTCGGGAGGCGTCCGGTGCGACGGGTACCAGGTGAGGCTCAGATCGATGACCTCGCCCGGACCGACCGTGAACTCGCCGGCGTGCGCATGGTCGATGGCGTGGAGGGACGAGCCACGCACGACGATCGCGTCGGGTCCGGCCACGGCCACGAGCGCGGACGGCCGCGTCGACGAGTCTTTCCTGACCCAGGGGGTTGCGCGGGCGTAGCCGAAGCGGATGCGGAGGTCCTGCCGCATGCGGACCTGCCCCCGGATCCCGCGCACGCGGCGGACGACGTCGGCACGGTGGTCGCCCATCGGCATCGCGTCGGTCACCTCGACCTCGCCCTCGGCGGTGCGCCAGCGCGTCACGAGGATCATCGTGTCGCCCTCGTAGTGCCGCGTGCTCGAGGCCGACGGGTCGGCCGGGGCGACCAGCCAGCGCCCGTGGTCCTCCGTGCCGAGGAGGCTCCCGAACATGGACTGCGAGTCGTAGCGGGGGAGGCACAGCCAGTCGATGCTCCCGTCCTTCCCGACGAGTGCCCCGGTGAAGCAGTCACTGATCAGGGCATAGTCCTCGATGGGAAGCGACATGATCCCAGTATGGACGTAGTGTGATCGGCATGACGCCCTCGGTCGACACTCTTGTGATTCTCGGAGCCTCCGGAGATCTCACCTCCCGTCTGCTGCTTCCCGCGATCGGCCAGCTGCTGACGGACCAGCCGCACCGGACGCTCTCGCTGCTCGGTTCCAGCAGTGAGGAGCTCGACGATGCCCGGTGGAGGGACGTCGTCCGGAAGGCCTTCGAGTCGGTGGAGGCGAAGGGCGACGCCGTGGAGCGCATCCTGAAGGAGACCCGCTATGTCGTCGCGGACGCGACGAGCGCGGAGGATCTGAAGGGGTTGCTGGCGGACGCGCAGGGCGTGCCCGCGCTGTACTTCGCCCTTCCTCCGGCCGTGGCCGCGAAGGCGTGCGACGCGCTCGGAGGGATCGAGCTGCCCGAGGGGCTCGCACTGGCGCTCGAGAAGCCGTTCGGGACGGACGAGAAGAGCGCCGTCGCCCTGAACGAGCAGCTCGCGCGGCTCGTTCCCGAGGACCGCATCCACCGCGTCGACCACTTCCTCGGCCGGTCCAGCGTGTTCAACCTCCTGGGCGTGCGGTTCGCGAACAGCCTTCTCGAGCCCGTGTGGAACAGTCACCACATCGACCGGGTCGACGTCGTGTACGACGAGACGCTGGGCCTCGAGGGGCGCGCCCGCTACTACGACACCGCGGGTGCGCTCGTCGACATGATCCAGAGCCACCTCCTCCAGGTGATGGCGGTGCTCGCGATGGAGCCGCCGTCGACGCTGGGGGCGGCCGACCTGCGGGACGCGAAAGCGATCCTCCTGCGGGCCACGCGGGTCTGGGGCGGCGATCCGGTGACCGGGAGCCGCCGCGCGCGGTACGCCGCGGGCGAGATCGACGGGCGCTCCCTCCCGGCCTACGCGGACGAGCAGGGCGTCGTCCCGGAGCGCGAGACGGAGACGCTCGCCGAGGTGACGCTCGAGGTGGACACGTGGCGCTGGAAGGGCGTGCCGTTCACCCTCCGGTCGGGCAAGGCGCTCGGCTCCCGTCGGCGCGAGATGGTCATCACGTTCACGCCGGCCCAGCAGATCCCCACCGGTCTCCACGGGGAGTCGGAGCCGGCGCGCCTCCGTCTGCTGTTCGCGCCCGACTCGATGTCCCTCGAGCTGAACATCAACGGCACCGATGACCCGTACGTCCTGGAACGCGCGGCACTCACCGCTGATTTCGGCCCGGGTGCACTGCTCGCCTACGCCGAGGTCATCGAGGGGATCCTCGACGGCGATCCGTCCCTGTCGGTCCGCGGAGACACGGCGGTGGAGTGCTGGCGGATCGTGGAACCGGTCGTGAAGGCGTGGAAGGACGACCTGGTGCCGCTCGAGGAGTACCCGGCCGGATCCGAAGGCCCGGAGGGGTGGGCTCCGCTGCCCTGATCGGGGCCGTCAGGCGGCGGGGCGCTCCTCGATGGCCGTGAAGGTGTCGGTGACCGGCTTGCGCAGGTCGGTCCAGACGGTGATCGGCGCGGGCTCCCACGTGAAGGCGACGGGCCCGTCGGCCTCGACGGCCGGTGCGTCGACCGCGGCGACGGTGTCGGGCTCGGGTTCGGCGACGTGCTCGGCGGCGGTTGCGGGCGTTGCGACCACAGCGGGCGCGAGGTGCTGCGGGGCCGACACGGGCTCACCGTTCTCGAGCCGCAGCCGCGCCTCCGCCAGGGCAGCGGTGATCCCCACTGAGACGGACTGCGCGAGGATCGAGTGGAAGAGGGCGTCGGTGTCGTCGGCGGCGCGGCGGACGACCGTCCACTCGCCGCTCGCACCGATGAGTTCGGACACCTTGCGGTGCACGATCTCCAGGATCTGCGCATCCGTCAACTGAGGGACAGGCGCCGCGGGCGCCGGTGCCGCGTGCCTTCTACGACCGAACATCGCACAACCCCTTCCAGGTTCACCGTCCCTACAAGTTTCCTGGAGGATCGCCGTGCGGGCGCGCGGGACACGCCGGGCATTTAGCCGGAAATCAGCGGGTCAACGCCCTTTTCGCGACCCGAGGGGCAGGATCTCGCGCTGTTCCGCCTCCTTCGACTCCTGGATCACGGTGCCGACGGCGATGATGAGCGACAGACCCGCATTGATCCACATCAGCGGTACCCGCCAGTCCCGGGGGCCGGTCTTGGTCGACTGGATGGTCGTCCAGAGGCCGATCGCGGCGCTGATCACGGCGCCGTTGAAGATGAACTTGCGCATGCGCATCCTTTCGTCGCCAGTAGCGTACGCTTCGATAGTCCGACCGTCAGGAGGTGCATGCGTACCGCGATCGTGGGCGTCGTGCTCCTCGTCCTGGGTGCCGTCGCGCTCGTCACCGGCGTCCTGCCGGTGCCCGAGGCGCTCGTGCTGTGGGACCGCGTGTGGCCGATCCTCCTGTTCGTCGCAGCCATCACGGTCGTGACGGAGCTGGCCGCCGAGGCCGGGGTGTTCACGGCACTCGCGCAGCAGACCGCGCGCTGGGGACGTGGACGGGCCTGGCTGCTGTGGCTGCTCGTGGTCGTCGTGGCCGCTCTGTCGACGATCTTCCTGTCGCTCGACACCACTGCCGTGCTGCTCACGCCGGTGGTCATCGTCATGGCCCGTCACGCCGGTCTCAACCCGCTCCCGTTCGCGCTCACGACGGTGTGGATGGCGAACACCGGCTCCCTCCTGCTCCCGGTGTCGAACCTGACGAACCTGCTGGCCCAGCGCACCATGGGGGACCCGTCGCCCGCCGCGTTCGCCGCGCTCATGTGGGCGCCCGCGCTCGTCGCCATGGTCGTCCCGATGGTCGTCGTGTTCATCGTCGCCCGACGATTCCTTCTCGTGCGCTACGAGACCGGGGAGGAGGACGGGATCGAGGATCCCGTCCTGTTCTGGCTGAGCGCGGTGGTCGTCGTGCTTCTGCTACCGCTCCTCGTCTCCGGTCTCCCGGTGTGGATCCCGACGTGCGCGGCGGCCGTGATCCTCATCGTCGCCTTCCTCGTCCGGCGTCGGGGCGTCGTGCGGTTCGGCCTGCTGCCGTGGCAGCTGCTGCTCCTCGCCGGAGGGCTCTTCCTGTTCATCGAGGCGCTCCACTCGGCCGGTCTCGGGACGCTCCTCGCCCGGATCTCGGGGACGGGGGAGTCGCCGCTCGCGCTGCTGCGGTTGTCCGCGACCGGGATGGTCGGCGCGAACGCGATCGACAACCTCCCGGCCTACCTGGCCCTGGAGCCGGTCGCCGACAGTCCCGGCCGGATCGCGGCGCTCCTCATCGGCGTCAATGCCGGCCCGCTCATCACGCCGTGGGCCTCGCTCGCCACCCTGCTGTGGCACCAGCGGCTCACCGCGTTCGACGTCGAGATCCGCTGGAGGCGCTACATACTCCTCGGCCTCATCGTCGCCCCGGTCACGGTGGTGCTGGCGACGCTCGCGCTGTCCGCCACCCTCTAGGGGAGGCGGCCAGCGCTCACTCGGACGGGAGGAGCTGCGCCGCGCTCACGACTCGGCTGCGCGCCACGGCGACGAGCGCGAGCCCGAAGCCGAACGCCGCCCAGAGGAGGAGGCCGCCGAGGCCGCGCAGCAGGTCTGACGTCCCGGCGACGGCGCCCTGGAGCGCCGTGATCGCGGGCGACGTCGGAAGCCAGGGGAGCGCGCCGTCGAAGAAACCGGGCGCGGTCGACACGATGCCGGAGGCCAGGGTGATCACGACGACGAGCATCGACAGGAACCGGCCGACGCCTCCGAGCAGCGCGACCAGCCCGTGGTTGACGGCGGCGAAGGCCACGCCCGCGGCTGCCGAGACCGCGGCGAATCCCGCCCACCCCACGGGGTCGAGGCCGAGGGCGGGCTGCATGATCGCGGCCACCAGCACTCCCTGGACCACGCCCAGCAGGGCGCCGGGCACGAGGCCGTCGAGAACGATGAAGCCGGCGGCGCGCGACGTGAGCAGGGCGCGGCGCGAGACGGCCTGGAGCACGAGGAACGTGGCCAGCGCGCCGAGCCACAGCGCCACGGACGTGAAGAGCGGGACGCTGTCGGTCCCGAACGGGGTCGCGGCGGCGGACTTCTGGGTCACCGGCTGCGACGCCACCTTCGCGAGATTGGTGCGCTGTCCGCTGTCGTAGCTGGGCAGCTTCGCAACCGCCTGATCGAGGCCGGCCGCCAGCGACGACGCGCCGGCCGCCGATTGGTCCGCAGCGGAGGCGAGAGCCGGGACGCCCGCGGCGAACTGGTTGACGCCGGCCGCGTACTGGGCAGCACCGTCGGCGGACTGGGACGCTCCAGAGGCGAGTTGCTGCGCACCGGAGGCCGACTTCGCGACGCCTCCTGACAGCTGCTGCGCACCGGTCGCTGACTGCGCGATCCCCGCTGTGAGCGCGGGCATGCCGTCGGCTAGCTGCTTGGTCCCTCCCGCGACCTGCTGCGACGCGGCGATGAGACCCGGTTGGCCGTTCTGCCCTGTCGTCAGCCCGGTCCGCGTCTGGGCGATCCCCTGGCAGATCGGATCGGCGGCGGTGTGCAGGGCGACGCAGCCGTCGTAGAGCTTGCCGAGGCCGTCAGCGGTCTGCTGGACGCCGCTCGCGACGCCGGCGGTGCCGGTCGCCAGCTGCTGCGTCTGCGCAGGCAGCTGCGCGGTGCTGTTCTGGAGGGTCGACAGGCCTCCTGCGAGGCCGCTGGCGCCTCCCGAGAGCTGCCCGAGTCCCTGGGACAGTCCGCTCACGCCCGCGGAGAGCTGTGAGACGCCTCCCGACAGCTGGTCGGCCCCGGTCGCGAGTTGAGCGGCGCCGTTCGCGAGCTGATGCGTGCCCGCCGCCAGCTGCGTCAGGCCCGAGGCGAGGCTCTTGGCGCCGGAAGCCGCCTGTCCGAGCTGGTCGTGGAGCGTGTTGAAGCCCACGTAGACGTTCTCGAGGTAGGTGCTCGTGAGCTGCTTGTTCAGCACGGCGGTCGCCGTGGTCGTCACGGCCTGGCTGATGGCCGGGTCGACCAGCTTCGACTTGTCGCTGGTCCGGACGTCGATCGTCGCCTGGGATGCCTCGGACGGGGCGCCCGCCGTCGAGGTCGCGGCCTTCGAGAAGTTCTCCGGGATCGTGACCACCGCGACGTACTCGCCGCTCGCGACGCCCTTGTCGGCGTCTTTGCGATCGGTCAGCACCCAGGTGAAGTTGTCGTTCTTCGCGCCGATCAGGCCGGCCGCCATCTGACGGCCGAGCGGGACCGTCTGCCCGTTCAGGGTGACCGGCTTGTCGAGGTTGACCACGGCGGCCCTGACCTCGCCGAGCCGCTCGGTCGGGTTCCACAGCGCCCACACCAGGAGACCGCCGATGACGATCGGGACGAGCAGCAGGCCCACCAGGGTGAGCCAGGTCACGCGTTTGTCGGAGCGCATGCGCTCGAGCGAGAACAGCGAGCGCGGGCGGCGGAGGGACGGATCGGTGCGGGTCATCGGGCATCGGCCTTCTCGAGGTGCGCGCCGTGCTCGGAGCGCTCGTGGTCGGTGAGGGCGGGGGCGGAGGGCACGCCGGAGACGTGGCCGCCGTCGAGCAGCAGCTCGCTGGGCTCGGCGCTCTCCGGGAGGACGTCATCGAGAGCGGCCGGGTCGACGCAGCTGACGACCAGCGCGAACGGCCGCTGTTCGACCCGTGCGCGGCTGAGCGCGGCGCTCAGCTCGGAGCGGATGCGCCGGCGCTCGACCGGGTCGGTGACGCCGTCGATGGCGTCCAGGGCGAGCAGCCGGGGCCGTGCCTCCAGGGCGCGCCGCAGGTCGTCGACGGGGGTCTCGGTCCCGGTCAGGCGGACGACGGCGGTGCGCGACCGGACCGCTGCGCCGCGGGTGGGGAGGACCATTCCGGCGACTTTGACCGTCCCTCCCGTGACTCGGGTGCGGCCCGTGATCGCCATGAGCAGCGCCGTGGCGGCGGTGCGGTCGTTGCCGTGCACGACGAGGATCTCTCCGTCTGCGATGCGGAACGAGACGCCGCCGACCAGGTCGCGGCCGCGCGCGGACACGGCGAGGCCGTCGGCCGCGGCGACGAAGGCGCGGCCGGGCTCGGGCCATTCGGCGAGTTCGAGTTCTTTCTGGAGGCCGTCGCCTTCGACGTCGAACGACGGGAGGATGCGGTCGAGCCAGCGGGGCATCCACCAGGCCCTGTCGCCCAGGAGCTGCAGCACGGCCGGGACGAGGGTCATGCGGACGATGAACGCGTCGACGAAGACGCCGACGGCGAGGCCGAGCGCGATCGGCTTGATCGCACTGTCGCCCTCGGGCACGAACGCGGCGAACACGGAGATCATGATGATCGCCGCGGCGGTCACGACCTTGGCGGAGCCGACGAAGCCGCTCTGGATGGCGCGGCGGGCGTGACCTCCGTGGACGTAGTCCTCGCGGATCCGGCTGACCAGGAACACCTCGTAGTCCATCGCGAGGCCGAACAGCACGCCCATGAGGATGATCGGCATGAAGCTGATGATCGGGCCCGTCTTGTCCACGTGCAGGGCGTCGGCGAACCAGCCCCACTCGAACACGGCGGTGACCGCCCCGAACGCGACGCCGACCGAGAGCAGGTAGCCCAGTGCGGCCTTGATCGGCACGGCGATGGAGCGGAAGACCATGGTCAGCAGCACCAGGGAGAGCCCGACCACGAGGACGCCGAACGGGAGGAGCGCGCCTCCGAGCCGGCTGGAGACGTCGATCTGCGCGGCCGTGTTGCCGGTGACTTTCAGATCGACCCCGTACCGGTCGAGGAAGTGCTGGTGCTTGCTGCGCAGCTCGGCGACGAGGTCGGCGGTGCGCGGGTCGTCGGGGCCGGTGGTCGGGACGACCTGGACGATGCCGGTGTCGGCGTTCTGGTTGGGGGTGGACAGCGGCACGGAGGCCACGCCGGGCAGGGCCGCGATCTCGTCGCCCAGTTTCTTCATCAGCCCGAGCGGGTCGGTGCTGGAGATGATCGAGCCGGTGACGATCAGCGGGCCGTTGTAGCCGGGCCCGAAGTGCTCCGAGACCAGGTCGTACGCGATCCGAGCCGGGGAGTCCTTCGGCTGCGACCCTGCGTCCGGGAGGGCCAGCCGCAGCTGCAGCGCCGGGAGGGCGGCGATCCCGAGGGCGAGGATCACCGCCACGACCGTCACGATCGGGAACCGCGTCACCGCGCGCACCCACCCGCGGAAGAACCCCGGCGGGACCTCCGCCTTGGCCGCATGCGCGAACGTCGGCGAGGAGGCGGGCTCCCTCTCCTGCGCAGCCGCCGCGTCCTCGCCCCCGGTGGAGTCGAGCTCCCGCTGCGCGCGCTGCGCGCGCCCGGCCTTGCGCCTCCCGGGGATCAAGCGCGCGCCGGCGAAGCCGAGCAGGGCCGGCGTGAGGGTCAGACCGATGAGGACGGCGACAGCGACGGCAGCCGAGGCCGCCAGCCCCATGGTGGTGAGGAAGGGGATGTTCGCCACCGCCAGCCCGGCGAGGGCGATGATGACGGTGATGCCCGCGAACAGCACGGCCGAGCCCGCCGTGGCGACCGAGCGCGCGGCCGACTCCTCGGGCGGGACGCCCGCCTTCAGCTGGCTCTGATGGCGCGAGATGATGAACAGCGAATAGTCGATGCCGACGGCCAGGCCGAGCATCAGTGCGAGCATGGGCGTCGTCGACGAGATCGAGCCGAACAGGGTCGCGATGAAGATCAGGCACATCGAGATCGCGACCCCGAGGATCGCGGTGAGGAGGGGCATCCCGGCGGCGAGGAACGACCCGAACGTGATGACCAGCACGACGAGAGCGACCCCGACGCCGATGAGCTCGATGACCGAGAGCGTCGGGAGGTTCTGCGAGAAGAGCTGACCGCCGACCGCCTCCTTCGACCCCGCCGGCAGCTTCCTGCCGAGGTCGGCCCCCGCCTGCTTCAGCGCGGTCTTCGTCTCGGGCGGGACCGTCGTCGTCTGGCCCTTCAACTGGACCGTGATGATGGCCGCGGACCGGTCGGAGGAGATGAGGTCCTTGACCTGGGAGGAGTAGGGCGACGTGGTGCCGGAGACGCCCGGGATCCTGCCGATCGACGCCACGGCCGCCTCGACCGGCTTCCGGATCGCCGGGGCGTCCACGGTCGAGCCCTCCGGGGCGACGACCACGATCTGGGCGCTGGTCCCGCTGACCTGCGGGAACGTGCGGCTCAGCGTGTCGAGGGCTGCCTGCGACTCGGTGCCGGGGATGCTGAAGCTGTTGTCGGTGCCCTGGTTCAGGAAGACGGCACCGGCGCCGAGGAGCGCGAGGAGGCCGATCCAGATAACGAGGACGAGGGCGCGGGCGCGGTAGGCCCAGCGGCCGACCGAATACAGGAGCGAGGACACGCGTTCTCCAGCGGAAGTCAGCAACAGCGTCGGAAAGGAATTCGATACACCGTTGTATCCGATGCTCGACTGTATCGGATACACTGATGAATCGAAATCTGACTCAGGAAGGTTTCAGTTTGGACAGCACAGCTCTCAGGGATACGCCCCCGGGCGCCGGCGAGGACGCACCCGCCGAGTCCGCGCGCCGCCAGCGCACCCGCGCGCGCCTCCTCGACGCCGCCCTCGACGTCTTCGCCGAGCACGGCGTGCGGGCCGCGAGCGTCGAGATGATCGCCGAGGCCGCCGGCTTCACCCGCGGGGCCTTCTACTCCAACTTCTCCAGCAAAGAGGAGCTGTTCTTCGCCCTGATGGAGCGCGAGAAGGCGATGAGGCTCGAACAGCTGACGACCGGCGTCGAACAGTTCCTCACGCCGCTCGTCGGCTCGGGAGGGACGGATCTCGACGACCGGCAGGTCGTCGCGACGATCACGCGCATCCTCGAGCTGCAGTCCGACGACCGCCGCTGGTGGCTCGTCCAGGCCGAATTCCAGCTGCTCGCCCTGCGCGACCACACCATCGCCGCCGACTACCTCCGCTACCACGACGGCTTCTTCAGCGAGCTGACCGAGATCGTCGTCGCCGCCCTCGCCAGCGCTCGCCGCCGGTTCACGATCGACCCCGAGGAGGCGGTGCGCGTCATCGCGCAGCTCTGCGCCGAGGGCGAGGCGCGCGCCGTCCTCGGCGACGACGCCCGGTCGTTCCCGGAGCGCCTCTCGGAGTCCGTGCCGGCCGTCCTCCTGGCGCTCACCGAGCGCGTCTGACCGGGAGGCGGCGCCCAGGCGGCTCCGATCCGGTCCCGAGCCGCAGCGACTAGCATCGAGCGGATGCGAGCCACCAGAACCGGACGCCCCGAAGCCCGACTCGCCGGTGCCGTCTGCCTGCTCGCCCTGGGGGCTCTTCTCGCGGGCTGCACGGGGGGCGGGGCCGCGCAACCGGAGACGGCGGCGACCGCACCGGCGACGACGCCGACTCCGGCTCCGACGCGCGACCCGTTCCCGTCCGAGCCGCTCACGGCGACGACCCGCTACATCGCGATCGGCGACTCCTACGCAGCCGGCATGGGCGGCGGCGAGGAGCAGGGCGCCTGCCGGCTGAGCGCCAACGGCTACCCGGCGCAGTTCGCGCGGCGGTCGGGTGTCGACCTCGTCGTGAACGCCGCCTGCGCCGGCGCGACGACCACCGACCTCCTCGCCCACCAGCTCCTCGCCCTCGACGACCGCACCGACCTCGTGACGCTCAGCGTCGGGGGCAACGACCTCGGCGTCGCGGCCATCGCGACGGACTGCGCCGCGCGGCGGGCGGAGGCGTGCCGCAACGAGGTCACCGGCGCCCTGTCCCTCCTCAACGTCCTGCCCGATCGGCTCGACGACGTGTACGCGGCGGTCGCGAAGGCGGCCCCGAACGCGAGAATCGTCGTCACCGGGTACGCGCTGATGTGGGACGCCGCCGACCCGTCGGCCCCCGACTTCCAGACCTCGGCGGCGATGAACGCGGCGACGATCGGACTGAACGAGGTCATCCGGCAGGCCGTCGACAAGCAGCGTGCCGCCGGGGTGGCGATGACCTACGTCGAGCCCGATTTCGCGGGCCACGCGATCAACGACCCGGTCCCGTGGCTGCACCACAGCGGTCCGTACGCGTTCCATCCCACGGCGCGCGGCTACGCGGAGTACACGAAGCGGTTGCTGAAGCTGCTCGGCACGGCCTCCTGAGTGCCGTCAGGCGACGGGCTCGGCGGCGTGCTCGCGCGCGAAGCCGATCGTCTCCTCCAGGAGCGCTCGGCGCTCCTCCTCGTCCTTGGCCCTCCGTGTGTTCACCTCGGCGACGACCGAACCCGACCACCCGGTCGCCGCCAGCAGCTGCAGGACCTCGGCCACGGGCTGGGTCCCTCTGCCCGGCACGAGATGCTCGTCGAACACGCGACCGTCGTCGAGGGCGCCCGAGCCGTCGCAGAGGTGCACGTGACGCAGCCGCGGACCGAGCTCGCGAGCGAGGTCGAGCCCGTCGATGCCGCTGAGCGCGGCGTGCGAGAAGTCCAGGGTGACCGCGTCGCAGTCCATGCCGAGCGGGTTCCAGCCCGGGGAGTAGGCCGCCATGCCGCGGCCGCCGACCTTCCACGGGAACATGTTCTCGACCGCGATCTCGACGCCGGTCATGACGGCGGTCGACCGCACGATGCCGAGGAACTCCTCGGCATACCCGGACTGCCAGCGGAACGGCGGGTGCACGACCACGGTCTCCGCTCCGACCTCGGCCGCGAGTTCCGCCGACCGCTCCAGCTTGCCCCGAGGGTCGCGCCCCCACACGAAGTGCGTCAGCAGCAGCACCGGGGCGTGCACGCTGAGCACAGGGAGCCGGTGCTCCTCGCTCAGGGCGCGGAGCTCGCGGGCCGACTGGGTCGTCTCGTCGCGCGTCACCATGACCTCCACGCCGTCGAAGCCGACGGCGGCGGCGAGGCGGAACGCCTCCCGGACGCCGAGGGGGTACACGCTGGAGGTGCCCATCCCGATGCGCATCACGTCGTCACTCTAGTCACGCGGGCTGAACCCGTCATGACCGTCCGGAGAACAGCTTCGGAGGCGGGAGGAGCGCCGCTGCCGGGCCCCGGCCACCCGAAAACGACGCTGGTACGCTGGCAGCAATCGTGAGCCCCACCCATCGAGGGAGTTGACCGACCATTACGCCCAACCCTGATCGAGAGGCGTCGCCCGACGCGTTCGACCTCGTCATCGTCTCCAACCGCCTCCCCGTCGACCGTGTGGTCGACGACGCGGGGCAGGCGAGCTGGCGTCCCTCCCCGGGCGGCCTCGTCGCCGCCCTGGAGCCCGTGATGCGATCGCAGGACGGGGTGTGGATCGGCTGGGCCGGGGTCGCCGGCGAGGAGATCGACCCGTTCGAGGCGGGCGGCATCAGCATCCACCCCGTGCCGCTCAGCGAGCAGGAGCTCCAGGAGTACTACGAGGGCTTCTCGAACGACACGCTCTGGCCGCTCTACCACGACGTGATCGCCCAGCCGAGCTACCACCGCGAATGGTGGGAGAGCTACGTGCGGGTCAACCGCCGCTTCGCCGATGCGGCCGCCTCGGTGGCCGCCCGCGGGGCGGTCGTGTGGGTGCACGACTACCAGCTGCAGCTGGTCCCGGCCATGCTCCGCGAGGTGCGGCCCGACCTCGTCATCGGCTTCTTCAACCACATCCCGTTCCCGCCCTACGGCATCTACTCGCAGCTGCCGTGGCGGCGTCAGATCATCGACGGGCTCCTCGGCGCCGACGTCATCGGGTTCCAGCGCGTGGCCGACGCCGGCAACTTCTCGCGCGCCGTCCGCCGTCTCAAGGGGTACGAGACCCGCGGGCCGATCATCGAGGTGCCGATCGACGCCGACGACCCCGAGGCCGGTTCGCACCGCCACGTCACCACCGACCGCCGCGGCGGGCTCGTCCGCACGGTGCTGGCCCGCGCATTCCCCATCTCGATCGACGCCGACCAGTACCAGGAGCTGGCGCGCAGACCGGAGATCCAAGCCCGGGCGCAGGAGATCCGCGCCGAGCTCGGGAACCCGGAGAAGATCATGCTCGGCGTCGACCGGCTGGACTACACGAAAGGCATCGGTCACCGGCTGAAGGCGTTCGGCGAACTCCTCGCCGAGGGCCGGATCGACGTCGAGGACGTCACCCTCGTCCAGGTCGCGAGCCCCAGCCGGGAGCGCGTCGAGACGTACCGCCAGCTGCGCGACGAGATCGAGCTCACCGTCGGCCGCATCAACGGCGACTACTCGACGCTCGGCCACAGCGCGGTGGCCTACCTCCACCACGGCTACCCGAGGGAGGAGATGGTCGCGCTGTACCTCGCCGCCGACGTTATGCTCGTGACCGCTCTGCGCGACGGCATGAACCTCGTCGCCAAGGAGTACGTGGCCACGCGCGTCGACGAGGACGGCATCCTCGTGCTGAGCGAGTTCGCGGGGGCGTCAGACGAGCTCCGCCAGGCGCTCCTCATCAACCCCCACGACATCGAGGGTCTGAAGGACGCGATCATGCAGGCGGTCACCATGCCGAAGCGTGACCGGACGCGCCGCATGCGCGCGCTGCGCAAGAAGGTGCTGACGAACGACGTCGCCCGCTGGTCGGCGTCCTTCCTCGACGCGCTGGTCCGCAGCGCGCACGGCGACCACCCCCTCCAGAACCCGCCGGTCAACCGGCGCTGAGCCGGGACCGGCGCCGAGACACCAGACGGAAGACCATGACCGACACAGCCTCCCCGCGCCCGCACGCCTCCGCCGCCACCCTCGCCCTCGCCGGTGCTCTCCGCGAGCTGGCGGAAGCCGACCGCCTCCTGCTCGCCCTCGACTTCGACGGCACCCTGGCCCCGTTCGTCGACGTCCCCAAGGGCGCTCGCGCCCTGCCCGCCGCGAAGGCCGCGCTCGACCGGCTCGAGCGCCTCCCGGAGACCTGGGTGGCCTACGTCTCGGGGCGGCCGCTGTCCAGCCTCGAGATCGTCACCGAAGCCGATGAGGACGCCCTCCTGATCGGCTCGCACGGCGCGGAGATCCGCTTCGGCCGGGACGGTGTCTCGCTCGACCTGAGCCCGGACGAGCAGGAGACGCTCGGGCGCCTGGGGGAGGCGCTCCAGGCGCTCGTCGACAGCATCCCGGACACGCGGCTCGAGACGAAGCCGGTCGGGTTCGGCGTGCACTACCGGCTGCTCCCTCCCGAGGAGGGGCCCGCGGTCGTCGAGCGCGCCCGGGAGGCGGCCGCAGCGGTGAGCGACCGGCTCACCATCCGCGACGGCAAGGACATCATCGAGTTCTCGGTGCGCGAGGCCCACAAGGGGCACGGGATCGAGCGCCTGCGCGAGTACACCCGGGCGACCGCGGTGCTCTTCGCGGGGGACGACGTGACTGACGAGGACGGCTTCGGGGTGCTCCGCCGCGGCGACGTCGGCATCAAGGTGGGGGAGGGCGACACCGACGCCCGGTACCGCGTCGCCGACGAGGAGGCGGTGGCCAAGCTGCTCACTCTGCTCGCGCAGGCGCGCGAAGAGCACGCCTCCCGCGCACGCTGACCCCCTCCACAGACGCCTCGTACGGCCGACCGTCCACCGGTCCGACGCATGGTCGGAGCGGCATCCGGGAAGTCCTAGAGTTGTTCCATGCCTGAGATCGATTGGAAACCGCGCTCGCGCGTCGTCACGGACGGAATCGAAGCCACCACCAGCCGCGGCATGCTGCGCGCGGTCGGCATGGGGGACGAGGACTGGGAGAAGCCGCAGGTCGGCATCGCGTCCTCGTGGAACGAGATCACGCCGTGCAACCTGTCGCTCGACCGGCTCGCCCAGGGCGCGAAGGAGGGCGTGCACGGCGGGGGCGGCTATCCGCTCCAGTTCGGCACCATCTCCGTCTCCGACGGCATATCGATGGGCCACGAGGGCATGCACTTCAGCCTCGTCTCTCGCGAGGTCATCGCCGACTCGGTCGAGACCGTCATGATGGCCGAGCGCCTCGACGGCATGGTCCTGCTCGCGGGCTGCGACAAGTCGCTCCCCGGCATGCTCATGGCGGCGGCGCGTCTCGACCTCTCCGCCGTGTTCCTCTACGCGGGCTCCATCGCTCCGGGCTGGGTCAAGCTGTCCGACGGCACCGAGAAGGACGTCACGATCATCGACTCCTTCGAGGCGGTCGGTGCGTGCAAGGCCGGCAAGATGAGCGAAGAGGACCTGAAGCGCATCGAGTGCGCGATCGCCCCGGGCGAGGGCGCGTGCGGCGGCATGTACACCGCCAACACGATGGCTTCCGTGGCCGAGGCGCTCGGCATGTCCCTCCCGGGCTCGGCCGCCCCGCCGTCGGCCGACCGCCGTCGCGACTACTTCGCGCACCGCTCGGGCGAGGCCGTCGTCGAGCTGCTGCGCAAGGGCATCACCGCCCGCGACATCCTCACCAAGAAGGCCTTCGAGAACGCGATCGCGGTCGCCATGGCCTTCGGCGGCTCGACGAATGTGGTGCTCCACCTGCTCGCGATCGCGCACGAGGCCGACGTCGACCTCACGATCGACGACTTCAACCGCATCGGCTCGAAGGTCCCGCACATCGGCGACCTCAAGCCGTTCGGCAAGTACGTCATGAACGACGTGGACCGCCACGGCGGCGTGCCGGTCGTCATGAAGGCGCTGCTCGACGCCGGGCTGCTGCACGGCGACTGCCTGACCGTCACCGGCAAGACGGTCGCCGAGAACCTGGCCGAGATCAACCCGCCCGCGCCGGACGGGCAGGTCATGCGCAGCCTCGACAACCCCATCCACCCGACCGGCGGTCTCACGATCCTCAAGGGATCGCTCGCCCCCGAGGGCGCGGTGGTGAAGACCGCCGGATTCGACGCCGATGTCTTCGAGGGTCCCGCCCGCGTCTTCGAGCGCGAGCGCGAGGCGATGGACGCCCTCACCGAGGGCCGGATCTACGCCGGCGACGTCGTCATCATCCGCTACGAAGGCCCCAAGGGCGGCCCGGGCATGCGCGAGATGCTGGCGATCACCGCCGCCATCAAGGGCGCAGGCCTCGGCAAGGATGTACTACTATTGACGGACGGACGATTCTCAGGCGGCACAACCGGCCTGTGCATCGGCCACATAGCACCCGAAGCGGTGGACGCTGGTCCCATCGCCTTCGTGCGCGATGGTGATCTGATACGGGTCGATATCGCGGCTCGCTCCCTCGACCTACTTGTCGACGAGTCCGAGCTGACCGCCCGCCGTGAAGGCTGGGCGCCGCTTCCTCCGCGCTATACCCGTGGCGTTCTCGCGAAGTACTCCAAGCTCGTGCGCTCCGCCGCGGAGGGCGCGGTCACGGGGTGATCCTCGCCTCCCGCTCGCTCATCCATCGTTTCGCTTGTAAGGACTGATAAGGCATGTCCACGGATGCAACCCCCGGTACTGTGTTGCCGTCCGCGACGCCGGGCAAGGCGTCGCCCGAGCTGCTGACCGGCTCGCAGTCGGTCGTCCGCACCCTCGAGCTCCTCGGCGTCACCGACGTCTTCGGGCTCCCGGGAGGGGCGATCCTCCCGATCTACGACGCGATCATGGACTCCACCAAGATCCGTCACATCCTGGTGCGCCACGAGCAGGGCGGCGGTCACGCCGCCGAGGGCTACGCGGTCGCCGCCAACCGGGTCGGCGTCGCGATGGCGACCTCCGGTCCCGGTGCGACCAACCTCGTCACCGCGATCATGGACGCGCACATGGACTCGGTCCCCGTGGTGTTCATCACGGGGCAGGTGTTCTCCACCCTCATGGGCACGGACGCCTTCCAGGAGGCCGACATCGTCGGCATCACGATGCCGATCACGAAGCACTCGTTCCTCGTGAAGACGGCGGAGGAGATCCCGGCGACCATCGCCGCTGCGTACCACATCGCCGGCACCGGGCGCCCCGGTCCCGTTCTCGTCGACATCACGAAGGACGCCCAGCAGAACTCCGTCCCGTTCGTGTGGCCGCCCAAGATCGATCTGCCCGGCTACCGCCCGATCACCAAGGCGCACGGCAAGCAGGTCCTCGCCGCGGCGCAGCTCCTCGCGGAGGCGCAGAAGCCGGTCCTGTACGTCGGCGGCGGCGTGATCCGCTCGCGCGCCTCCCAGGAGCTCATCGAGCTCGCCGAGGCCACGGGCGCGCCGGTCGTCACCACCCTCATGGCGCGCGGCGCATTCCCGGACAGCCACCAGCAGCACCTCGGCATGCCGGGAATGCACGGCACGGTCCCGGCCGTGCTCGCGCTCCAGGAGGCCGACCTGATCGTGGCCCTCGGCGCGCGGTTCGACGACCGCGTCACCGGCAACACCTCCCTGTTCGCACCCAACGCGAAGATCGTTCACGTCGACGTCGACCCCGCCGAGATCTCGAAGATCCGCGTCGCCGACGTCCCCATCGTCGGCGATGCCAAGGACGTCATCGTCGATCTGACCGCGGCGTTCCAGGACGCCACCCGGGGCCGCGAGACCGACCTGGTCGAGTGGTGGACCTACCTGAACGGGCTCCGCGAGGAGTTCCCGCTCGGATACACGCCGACGAGCGACGGCCTCCTCGCGCCCCAGCACATCATCCAGCGGATCGGCCAGCTCACCGGCCCGGAGGCGATCTACACCGCCGGCGTCGGCCAGCACCAGATGTGGGCCGCCCAGTTCATCACCTACGACCGGCCCAACTCCTGGCTGAACTCCGGGGGCGCCGGCACGATGGGCTACTCCGTCCCCGCGGCGATGGGTGCGAAGGTCGCGCAGCCCGACCGCGTGGTGTGGGCGATCGACGGCGACGGCTGCTTCCAGATGACCAACCAGGAGCTCGCCACCTGCACCATCAACAACATCCCGATCAAGGTGGCGATCATCAACAACTCGTCGCTCGGGATGGTGCGGCAGTGGCAGACGCTGTTCTACGACGGCCGCTACTCGAACACCGACCTCAACACCGGCCATGACACCGTCCGGGTCCCCGACTTCGTCAAGATGGCGGAGGCGTACGGCGCCCTCGGCATCCGGGTCACGAAAGAGGAGGAGGTCGACGCAGCGATCAAGCTCGCGCTCGAGACGAACGACCGCCCGGTGGTCATCGACTTCGTGGTGAGCGCCGACGCGATGGTGTGGCCGATGGTCCCGCAGGGCGTCAGCAACAGCTACGTCCAGTACGCCCGCGACCACAGCCCGGCCTTCGGAGAGGAATGACCCCGTGAGCACGCACGTCCTGAGCCTCCTCGTCGAGGACAAGCCCGGTCTGCTGACCCGCGTCGCCGGCCTCTTCGCGCGCCGCGGGTTCAACATCCACTCCCTCGCGGTGGGCACCAGCGAGGTCGACGGCCTGTCGCGCATCACCGTGGTCGTCGACGTCGAGGACCTGCCCCTCGAGCAGGTGACGAAGCAGCTCAACAAGCTGATCAACGTCATCAAGATCGTCGAGCTCGACCCCGCCCAGTCGGTCCAGCGCGAGCACCTCCTCATCAAGGTCCGCGTCGACAACTCGACCCGGTCCCAGGTGCTCGAGGCGGTCAACCTGTTCCGCGCCCGTGTGGTCGACGTCGCCACCGACGCCCTCGTGATCGAGGTCACCGGAGACAGCGGCAAGACCCAGGCGCTGCTCAAGGTGCTCGAGCCCTACGGCATCAAGGAGATGGCGCAGTCGGGCCTCCTCGCGATCGGCCGCGGTTCCAAGTCCATCACCGAGCGCGTCTTCAAGAACTGACCCCGAAGCTTCACCACCGCACAGAAGGAGAATCCACCAGTGGCTGAGATCTACTACGACAACGACGCCGACCTCTCGATCATCCAGGGCAAGAAGGTCGCCGTCATCGGCTACGGCTCGCAGGGCCACGCGCACGCGCAGAACCTCCGCGACTCGGGCGTCGAGGTCGTCATCGGCCTCAAGGAGGGCTCGAAGTCGAAGCCCAAGGCCGAGGAGGCGGGCTTCCGCGTCCTCTCGGCCGCCGAGGCCGCGAAGTGGGCCGACGTGGTCGTCATCCTCGCCCCCGACCAGGTGCAGCGCACCCTGTACGCGGAGGACATCGAGGCGAACCTGGAGGAGGGCAACGCGCTCGTCTTCGGCCACGGCTTCAACATCCGCTTCGGCTACATCCAGGCGCCCGAGGGTGTTGACGTGATCATGGTCGCCCCCAAGGGCCCCGGCCACACCGTCCGCCGCGAGTACGAGGCCGGCCGCGGCGTCCCCGTGATCGTCGCCGTCGAGAAGGACGCCACCGGCAACGCCTGGCCGCTCGTCCTGTCGTACGGCAAGGGCATCGGCGGCCTCCGCGCCGGCGGCATCAAGACCACCTTCACCGAGGAGACCGAGACCGACCTGTTCGGCGAGCAGGCCGTGCTGTGCGGCGGCGTCTCCCAGCTCGTCCAGTACGGCTTCGAGACCCTGACCGAGGCCGGCTACCAGCCCCAGGTCGCCTACTTCGAGGTGCTCCACGAGCTCAAGCTGATCGTCGACCTCATGTGGGAGGGCGGCATCGCCAAGCAGCGCTGGAGCGTCTCCGACACCGCCGAGTACGGCGACTACGTCTCCGGCCCGCGCGTGATCGACCCGCACGTCAAGGAGAACATGAAGGCGGTCCTCGCCGACATCCAGGACGGCACCTTCGCCAAGCGCTTCATCGCCGACCAGGACGCCGGAGCGCCGGAGTTCCTCGCGCTCCGCAAGAAGGGCGAGCAGCACCCCATCGAGGCGACCGGCCGCGAGCTGCGCAAGCTGTTCGCGTGGAACGCCTCCAACGACGACGACTACGTCGACGGCGAGGTCGCTCGCTGACCTCGCTCTGACCGCGAGCACGAAGGGTGCCGCGCCGACCGGCGCGGCACCCTTCGTCGTCTGCGCGGAACCGCCGGGCTGCCGGTAGTTCGGCGTAACGCGGCTGAAGCGCCCCCTCCCTCCCCGCTAGAGTTGGGTTCTCCCCGCTATGCTCAGGGCCCCCCGTGCCCCGTCGAAGCGGTGCGAGCTCTCCCAAGCCAGCCCTCGCACATCCGAAGGAACTGCCACGTGACAAAGCCGGTCGTCCTGATCGCCGAAGAACTCTCGCCCGCCACCGTCGACGCCCTCGGGCCCGACTTCGAGATCCGGAACGTGGACGGCACCGACCGCCCGGCCCTCCTGTCCGCCGTCTCCGACGCGGACGCGATCCTCGTGCGTTCGGCGACGAAGGTCGACGCGGAGGTCATCTCGGTCGCCCGTCAGCTCAAGGTGGTCGCCCGTGCGGGCGTCGGTCTCGACAATGTCGACATCAAGGCGGCGACGAACGCCGGCGTCATGGTGGTGAACGCCCCCACCTCCAACATCATCTCGGCGGCCGAGCTCACCGTCGGCCACATCCTGAGCCTCGCCCGTCACATCCCCGCGGCGCATAACGCGCTCGCGCAGGGCCAGTGGAAGCGGTCGAAGTACACCGGCGTCGAGCTGTACGAGAAGACGATCGGCATCATCGGCCTCGGCCGCATCGGCGCCCTCATCACAGCCCGCCTCCAGGCTTTCGGCACCACGGTCGTCGCCTACGACCCGTACGTCACGAGCGCTCGCGCCCAGCAGCTCGGGGTGCAGCTCGTGACCCTGGAGGAACTGCTCGCCCAGTCGGACTTCATCACGATCCACATGCCCAAGACGCCCGAGACGACCGGCATGATCTCCGACGACCAGCTGGCGCTCATGAAGCCCACCGCCTTCATCGTCAACGTCGCGCGCGGCGGTCTGATCGACGAGGACGCGCTCTACCGCGCCCTGAGCAGCAAGAGCATCGCCGGCGCCGGGCTCGACGTGTTCGTCTCCGAGCCTCCCCAGGACTCGCCCCTCCTCTCGCTCGAGAACGTCGTCGTCACGCCGCACCTCGGCGCCTCCACCGACGAGGCGCAGGAGAAGGCGGGCGTCTCCGTGGCCCGCTCGGTCCGGCTCGCCCTGTCGGGCGAGCTCGTCCCCGACGCGGTCAACGTCGCGGGCGGGGTCATCGACCCGTACGTCCGCCCCGGCATCCCGCTGGTCGAGAAGCTCGGCCAGGTCTTCTCCGGCCTCGCTCACAGCCCGGTGACGAGCATCGACGTGGAGGTCCGCGGCGAACTCGTCGACTACGACGTCAGCGTGCTCAAGCTCGCCGCCCTCAAGGGCATCTTCACGAACATCGTGAGCGAGACGGTCTCGTACGTGAACGCCCCGCTTCTCGCCGACCAGCGCGGCATCGAGGTGCGCCTCATCACCGACTCCGTCAGCGAGGAGTACCGCAACCTGATCACGCTGCGCGGCGCGCTGAGCGACGGAAGCCAGATCTCGGTCTCGGGCACCCTGACCGGCCCGAAGCAGATCGAGAAGATCGTGGGCATCAACGGCTACGACGTGGAGGTGCCGGTCGCCGAGCACCTCGTGGTGATGATCTACGACGACCGCCCCGGCATCGTCGCGGTCTACGGCCGCGAGTTCGGCGAGGCGGCGATCAACATCGCGGGCATGCAGGTGGCGCGCACGACCCCGGGCGGCAAGGCGCTGAGCGTCCTCACGGTCGACTCGCGCGTGCCGGAGGGACTGCTCGAGAAGGTTCGCGTCGCCATCGACGCCGACCTCATGCAGGAGATCGACATCACCGAGTCCTGAGTCGCGCCCACGACAACGCGCTCTGAGAGGTCGGAGCGGAAAGAAGTTGTCGCCCGCTGTCGATTTCCGCGCTTGACTTGCGTCGTAGGGGTGTCGATATCCCTATGACGTGAGGAGACACCATGTCCGACGAGTACGTTCTGCTCATCCGCGAGCCGAACTGGAACCCCGACGAGATGACCCCGGAGCAGTGGCAGGCCGGCATGGCCGCGCACCAGGCGTTCCAGGACGCCGTTGCCGCTGCGGGGGAGCGGATCGTCGCGAGCAGCGCCCTCAAGCCGGAGGCCCAGGCCACGCGGATCACCCCCGGCGACGGAGCGGCCGTCTTCACCGACGGGCCGTTCAGCGAGACCCGGGAGGTGCTCACCGGCTTCTACAGCTTCACCGCCTCGAGCCCGGAGCAGGCCCGGGACCTCGCCGCCCTGGTGCCGACCGGGGGGTGGGTCGAGCTCTACCCGGTCCTCGTCCTCGACGCGGTGCGCTGAGTGACCGCGACCGCCCTGGAGCGCGCGTTCCGCGAGGAGTCCGCGCGCATCCTCGGGGCGGTCGCGCGCACGACGGGCGACCTCCTGCTCGCCGAGGACGCGATGCAGGAGGCGTTCGCCCGCGCCCTCGCGGAGACAGCGCGGGGCCGCGCTCCCGAGAATCCCGCCGCGTGGATCACCGCGGTCGCCCGGCGAGTGGCGATCGATTCCGCACGCAGGGAGCAGACCGCATCACGCGCCGTGCCGGCACTCGCGGCTCGTGCGGAGCTCGCCCCGCCGCTCGGGGTGCCCGGCGCCGCCGGGTCGGAGTCGTTCTTCACGGGGGATGAGCGGCTCGAGCTGATCCTCCTCGTCGCGCATCCCGACCTCGGCCCGGAAGCACGCATCGCCCTCGCCCTGCGTTTCGTCTGCGGCGTCCCGACGGCTCGGATCGCCGAGGCGTTCCTCGTGCCGGAGGCGACCATGGCGGCACGGCTCACGCGAGCCAAGAAGCGCATCCACGACTCGCGCATCCGGTTCTCGCCGGACCGGCCGGGCGCCCTCGACGAGCGCATGCCGGATGCTCTCACGACCATCTACCTGCTCTACACGGTCGGGCACGCGACGACGGACGACGCTCTGCGTGCCGACGCGGTCGCGCTCGCTCGTGATGCGCACCGGATCGCGCCCGGCACCGAGACCGCGGGCCTCCTCGGGCTCCTGCTTCTCACGGAGGCGCGTCAGGCGACGCGGGTTAACGCCGACGACGAGTTCGTCACCCTCCGCGACGCGGACCGGCTCCGCTGGGACGTCCCGCTGATGATCGAGGGGGAGCGGCTCGCGACGATCGCGCTGTCGGGCGACGGCCGGTACGCGCTGCAGGCAGGGATCGCCGGTCTGCACGCGGTCGCCGGAGCGTGGGAGGCCACCGACTGGACCGCGATCGTCCGCCTCTACGACGGCCTGGTGCGCGTCTGGCCGAGCCGTTCCGCGCGGCTGGCACGCATCGTGGCGCTCGGCCACAGTCCGGACGCCGGGCCGGATGTTGCCCTCGCTCAGCTCGCGGCCGATCCGGAGCTGTTCGAGGGCGTGCTCGCCGCGTCGGCCTTCGAGGCGCGTGCCGAGCTCCAGCGCCTCGCGGGGAGGTGGCGCGAGGAGTCGATGGATCTGGCGCGGGCCCTGGCGGCCGCCTCCGAGGGGCGCACGCGGCGCACCCTGGCGAGACGACTGTCGGAATTGAGCTGACGTCAGTCGCCGCGGCGACCGAGGCGGCTCACCAGGGCGATGAGCTCGTCGATGTCGGTCTCGTCGCGAAGGACGGTGTTGGCCGCGGGCAGGAGAGCCGTGTTGTAGTACATGCCGTCGCCGATGAGCATGACGGTCCGGGCGACCATCGGATCGCCCACGGCGGTCTCGAGCACCTCCAGCCAAGCGCGCTGCGCTCCCGCGAGAGCGTCGCGCGCCCGCGCGTCGGAGGCCTGGGCCAGCCGGGCGACGGCCACGACCGCCCGCTCGAAGCGGGAGTCGGTCGGGATGGAGGTGCGGAGGAAGTAGTCGACGGGCCCGGCGGGCGCCGTGCGCATGCGCTCGACGTCGTCGTCGAGGACCTCGCGGAACCGGGCCAGCACACCGGCGACGAGCGCCTCCTTCGATGCGAAGTGGTAGAGCAAGCCGCCCTTGGACACCCCGGCGCGCGCGGCGACGGCGTCGAGGGTCGCGGCCCGCTCGCTCTGCTCGGCGAGCAGCTCTTCGAACGCGTCGAGGATGCGGTCGCGAGCGGAGGGCTGCGCGGGGGAGGCGGAGTCGGCCTGCGGCATGAGGACATCGTAGTCGGATCGGTAGACGGCTGTACCGTCCAGACGGTACAGTAAATCGCATGTCCGATCTCACTGCGACCCGCCTCGCCGAGCCGCTGCGCGCCCGGGCCGGGTCCCGCGAGTGGACCGCCCTCGGCGTCCTCATGCTTCCGACACTGCTCGTCTCCGTCGACAACACCGTGCTCAGCTTCGCGCTGCCCGCGATCTCCGAGGCGCTGCGGCCGAGTGCGACCGGCATGCTGTGGATCGTCGACGCCTACCCGCTCGTCCTCGCCGGGCTGCTCGTGGCCATGGGGAGTCTCGGCGATCGCATCGGGAGGCGCCGCCTCCTGCTCATCGGCGCCACCGGCTTCGCGACCGTGTCGGTCTTCGCCGCCTTCGCGCCGTCCGCCGACCTGCTGATCGCCGCCCGCCTCGTGCTCGGCGTGTTCGGCGCGATGCTGATGCCTGCGACGCTCTCGCTCCTGCGCAGCACGTTCGTCGACCGGGAGCAGCGGCGGCTCGCCGTCGCCGTCTGGGCCTCGGGCTTCGCGGCCGGCTCGGCGCTGGGTCCGATCGTGGGCGGTGTGCTCATCGAGCACTTCCCGTGGGGCTCGGTCTTCCTGCTGGCCGTGCCGGTCCTGGTCCCGCTGGTCGTACTCGTTCCGCTCCTGGTACGCGAGTCGAAGGACCCGGCGCCGGGGCCTTTCGACATCATCAGCATCGCGCTGTCGCTGCTCACGATGGCGCCGATCGTCTACGGCATCAAGGTGCTCGCCGTCGACGGGTTCTCGCCCTTCGCCGCCGGGGCGATCCTGCTCGGCGCCGTCGCGGGTGCGATCTTCGTGCGCCGGCAGCTCCGCCGCCCGGTTCCGATGCTCGACATCCGGCTGTTCCGCGTGCCGGCCTTCAGCGGCGCGGTGCTGATCAACCTGCTGAGTGTCGTGTCGCTCGTCGGCTTCCTGTTCTTCGTGTCGCAGCACCTCCAGCTGGTCATCGGGCTGAGCCCGCTGCAGTCCGGGCTCATCCTCCTTCCGGGCCTGTCCGCGATGATCGTCGCCGGCCTCGTCGTCGTGCCGATCGCGCGGCGGGTCCGGCCGGGACTCGTCATCGCGAGCGGGCTGGCGCTGTCGGCCTCCGGGTACCTCCTCGTCGTCATCACGGGCGGGGAGGCGGCCGCCGGGACCCTCCTCATCGCGTTCGTGCTGCTCGGCACGGGCATCGGGGCCGCCGAGACGGTCTCGAACGAGCTGATCCTGGCCACGGCGCCGGCCGCGAAGTCCGGAGCCGCCTCGGCCGTGTCCGAGACGGCCTACGAACTGGGCGCCGTGCTCGGCACCGCCATCCTCGGCACGCTGATAACTGTCTCCTACCGCGTCGCCCTGGTCGTGCCGGCTGAGTTCACCGCGGCTCAGTCGCGGGAGGCGCGCGAGACGCTCGGGGGCGCCACGACCGTGGCCGCCTCGCTGCCGCCCCGCCTCGCGGAGGAGCTCCTCGCGTCCGCCCGGTCCGCGTTCGACAGCGGGGTGGCGCTCACGGCCGGCATCGGCGTTCTCCTCGTGCTCTCGGCGGGCGTCCTGGCCCTGGTCGCCCTCCGCCGGGTGCGGGCCTGAAGCCGGGCACGGCGGCGATAGGGTAGCGGTACCGATTCCGCCCATCGACCCGTGCAGGAGTGCCATGTCCCGATCCGTCAAGCTCGCCGTCATCCCGGGTGACGGCATCGGACCGGAGGTCATCGCGGAGGCGACGAAGGTCCTCGACGCGGTGTCGCCGGCCAGCGGGATCTCGTTCGAGAAGACGCACTTCTCGCTCGGCGCGGACCGGTATCTGGCGACGGGCGACGTCCTCACCGACGCCGACCTCGACGCGATCCGGGCGCACGATGCGATCCTGCTCGGCGCCGTGGGCGGCAAGCCCGGAGACCCGCGACTGGCCGGGGCGAACATCGAGCGCGGGCTCCTCCTGAAGCTGCGGTTCTCGCTCGACCACTACGTCAACCTCCGGCCGACGACGCTGTTCCCCGGCATCGCCAGCCCGCTCGCCGACCCGGGCACCGTCGACTTCGTCGTGGTCCGCGAGGGCACCGAGGGGCCGTACGTCGGCAACGGAGGCGCCATCCGGCAGGGCACCGCGCACGAGATCGCCAACGAGGTGTCCGTCAACACGGCGTACGGCGTCGAGCGCGTGGTTCGGTACGCCTTCGATCAGGCCGAGCAGCGGAGGCGCAGGCTCACGCTGGTGCACAAGACGAACGTGCTGACGTTCGCCGGCGGGCTCTGGAAGCGCATCGTCGATGCCGTGGCCGCGGAGCACCCCGACGTGGCGGTCGACTACCTCCACGTCGACGCGGCGACGATCTTCCTGGTGACCGATCCTGCTAGATTCGACGTGATCGTCACGGACAACCTCTTCGGCGACATCCTCACCGACCTCGCGGCCGCGATCAGCGGCGGCATCGGACTGGCAGCCTCGGGCAACATCAACCCCGCGGGCGAGTTCCCGAGCATGTTCGAGCCCGTCCACGGATCGGCCCCGGACATCGCCGGACAGCAGAAGGCCGACCCCACCGCGGCGATCCTCTCGGTCGCCCTGCTCCTGCGCCACCTCGGCGCACCCGAGCAGGCCGAGCGCGTCGAGCTCGCGGTCACGGCCGACCTGGCCGCCCGTGACGGCGGCACCCGGACCACCTCCGAGATCGGCGACGCGATCGCCGCCCGGGTGGCGCAGAATTAGATGACACCCTCGCTCCGGCGAGTGCAGCGCAAAGGACCCTCATGACCTCCACCAGCATCTCCCTCACCGGCGGACCCACCGAGACCAGCGGCCTCCTGTGGAACGTGACCCGCAACGAGAACGCGCGCAGCGCCGAGGAGCGCGAGGCGATCCTCGCCGACCCCGGCTTCGGCAACCACTTCACCGACCACATGGTCGACCTGTGCTGGTCCGCGAAGGGAGGCTGGCACCGCCCGCGCGTCTCTCCCTACGGCCCGATCCAGCTCGAGCCGTCGGCCGCCGTGCTGCACTACGCGCAGGAGATCTTCGAGGGCCTGAAGGCCTACCGCCACGAGGACGGCTCCATCCGGAGCTTCCGCCCGGAGGCGAACGCGGCCCGCATGCAGCGCTCCGCCTACCGGCTCGCCCTGCCCGAGCTCCCGGTCGAGCTCTTCCTCGACTCGCTCAAGCAGCTCGTCGCGGTCGACGGCGATTGGGTGCCCTCCGCGGCCGAGACGAGCCTGTACCTCCGGCCCTTCATGTTCGCCAAGGAGGCGTTCCTCGGCGTCCGGCCCGCGAACAAGGTCGCGTACTATCTGATCGCGAGCCCGGCGGGAGCGTACTTCCCGAGCGGCGTGGCGCCGGTCTCGATCTGGCTCTCGGACAAGTGGTCCCGCGCGGGCCAGGGAGGCACGGGCGCCGCCAAGACCGGCGGCAACTACGCGTCGAGCCTGCTGCCGCAGTCGGAGGCGTACGAGCACGGCTGTGCGCAGGTGCTCTTCCTCGATTCGGTCGAGGGCAAATACCTCGAGGAGCTCGGCGGCATGAACGTCGTGCTCGTCAAGAAGGACGGCACGCTCGTCACCCCCGACTCGCCCAGCATCCTCGAGGGCATCACGCTCGACTCGGTGCTGCAGCTCGCACGCGACCGCGGTCACACCGTGGAGCGCCGCCGGGTCACCCTGGACGAGTGGCGCGACGGCGTGGAGTCTGGCGACGTGGTCGAGGTGTTCGCCTGCGGCACGGCTGCCGTCATCACCCCGATCGGCGAACTCAAGTCCGACACTTTCACCGTCGGCGACATCACCGCGCCTCCCGGCGAGCTGACGATGGCCCTCCGCCAGGAGCTGACCGACATCCAGTACGGGCGCGAGCGCGACCGCCACAACTGGATGTACCGGCTCGACGCGTAGGCTTCCCGAGCGCTGAAGGAGGGGTGCAGGTCTCAAGGCCTGCATCCCTCCTTTTGTTTTTTCTGGTGCAGCGCGTCCAGGCGCTGGCGCTCACTGATTTTGACTAATAAGATGCGAGATGTGAAATGTCAGATTGCCCGCGCGTCACATATCCGGGCGGTCGGCGCCCTCGTCGTGAGCGCAACTTTGGCTGGGGGGATCGCTGGATGCTCGGCGGGAAGGACGAAGTCGGCGAAGTGATGAATCATGAAGCCAACTTGGCGCAGCAGCGCGAGGCAGCACTCCAATTTCGTGACGAATGGCAGCCAGATGTGCAGGAGATTCGGTTTACGCGCGAGGGCGTGACGCCAGGACTTGGTGCCTCCTGGCGAGTGAACGCGGTGGCGACCGTTGGCGAGAGGGAGTATCAGGTCATTATCGGACCCGACATCCCGCCAGGATTCCCCACTGGAGACATGCCATCGGAGGCGCTCCGCACGAGCCCCTCTCTCAAGATCACCTTCAGCGACGGGACGTGGGAGGTCGTCAGGTGACTACCGCCAAATCAACGTGGCGGCCGTGCCGGTTGCGACCGGCGTGGCGGACCTTCCGCCGGGGCGCGAGAGGGATCGGCGTGCGGCCAACACGAGTGATCGCGGCTTTGGGACTGAGCGCCGTTCTTCTGGGCGGTACGACGGGTTGTTCAACAAGGGGAGATGGGATGAACCGGCAGGAGGCGCATCAGTCGAATGTGGGGTTGCAGCGACAGTCTGCGCTCGCCTTCCGTGATGAGTGGCCCGCCGTCGAGATGATCCGGTTCATGCACGAGGGTGGCGCGCCAGGGTTTGGAGCGTCCTGGCGCGTCGATGCGGTCGCCATCGTCAGTGGCGTGGAATATCAGGCAATTATCGGGCTGGGCATCTCTCCGGCTTTTCATGGAGGCATGCCCCCGGAGTCTCCCGGGTCGCCTTCGCGGCCACCTTTGAGGGTGGTCTACAGCGACGGGGCGAGCGAGGTCATTGAATGACAACCGCCGAAGAGTTCATGAAGATCGCCAACCAGGCGTATTCGGTCGATGCGCTTCCTCGGAGCAAGGTGCGTCACCGGAGCGACTCGTCCATGAGAGGGCGCCTCGGCGCCCGTGTATATCGGGTCGTCGGAGTTCTGGCCGCTAGCGCAGTCATGGTGATGGCTTTTACGGGATGTTCGATGAGCGGCGACGACGTGGGCGAAAAGATGAAGCATGAGGGCAATTTGGCTCTGCAACGCGAGGCGGCGCTCGAGTTTCGCGAGGAGTGGCAACCGGATGTCGAATCGATCCGCTTCACCAACGAGGGCCTGCGGCCAGGATTCGGCTCTGCGTGGGGCGCCAACGCTGTGGCAACCATTGGCGGGCGGGAGTATCAGGTCATCATTGGACCGGGCCTGGGGCCAGGATTCCCGACGGGAGACGTTCCGCCGGAGGCCATAGTCGCGAACGCCACGCCGTTGAAGATCATCTTTAGTGACGGGACTTCGGAGGTGATCCGATGACGACCGCGGAAGAACACGTGGATCTCGCAAACAGGGCGTATTTCGTGGATCCCCTTCGAATGGACCCTCCATACGGTGTGGGCCCAACGATGGGTGTGGGCAGCGGCAGCCATGGGCGAACCCACGTCGTGTTGGACGCGGAGAACAATCCCGCGTTCCCGGCGATAGCGGTCGCCCCTGAAAGTCTTTCGCGGATCACCCGCGACGCGTTTGAGCGAGACGGGGCGGTGCGGGTGTGCGAGCGTTCCGTTCGATCGCGGTCCTGAGTCTGGGCATCGTGCTTCTGAGTGTCACGGCCGCCTGTTCCTTAGTTTCAGGCACTCAGATGGGAGGAAACACGGTGGAACAATCGAATCTGACGCTGCAGCGGGAGGCGGCACTCGAGTTCCGCGACAGGTGGCCAGCGGTGGAGAAGATCCGGTTCACAAGTGAGGGGGGAGGGGCGGGGCTTGGAGCTTCCTGGGGCGCCAATGCCGTCGTGACAGTGCATGGCAATGATCACCAGGTGATAATCGGTCCGGGTCGTGCGTGGATCTTCCAAACCAATGGGGTCCCGCCGGATTCTCCGGGGCCGGCTGTTCACCCGTTGACCATCGTCTTCAGCGACGGAAATTCGGAGGTCATCAGGTGACCACCCCCGAGCGGTACCATGACTTCGCTCGTGCCGTGTATGAGGTGGACCCCTTACAACGAACGCCACCGGTCGCTCGGGGTAATGAGATTCTGACCGGCGACGGAGGTGGCAATCAGCTGTACTTGGTGCTGGACACCGAGGACGACCCAGTGAACGGATTCCAGGCCATGGCGGTGGCGCCGGTCGTGAACGGCGTGGCGGACACGTCCCGGATCACGGTGGCGTACGCCGGAACCAACCCGGGCCACCGGGCGGACGCTGTAGCGGATGTCCAAACGGTATTTGGAGGACAGCATGGGTGGGGCACCCAGACGGAGGACGCGAAGCGGTTCGCGGACCGTGTGAGCCGCGCCCACCCTGGAGCGACGATTTCCACGACGGGGCACTCCCTTGGCGGGTTCCTCGCACTGCTGGTGGCTGCAGAGAACGGCTGGGAGGGGACCACGTTCAACGGGCCGGACCCGTGGGACGCTCTTTCCCAGAAGGCGAAGGAACGGCTCCAGAGCATGCAAGCGGCCGGACGCAAGCCGCTCCGCAACTACGTGAACGAGTGGGATCCGATCGGAAACCTCTATGGCAACGGAACGGGGGCTGCGGTCTACGTGAAGGACCAGCCGAGCCGGTCGCTGTTGGACTACCACAACATTGGGAAGCAAGGGGCGTTCACGTTCAATCCGGACGGTTCGGTCCAGAACTCCGGGGCGACAGGTCGCTCGCTCGTCGATATCGTCGGTAATTCGTTGAACACGTACGCTCCTGGCGTGGCGCAGGCTGCCTATCCGCTCCTCCTCGCACTCACAGCTGCCGTGCAGAACCCAGCCATCAGGAACAACGTGTCCAAGAATCTGTCCGGCCTGATGGTCGCGGTGAACACGGTGTCCGCGGTGGCTCTGGCGGCGAGTATCAGCGGAACAGCCGCCGCCCTCACAGAGATCAAGCTGGCGAATGGCCGTCTGATCCCGCGCATGGAGGAAGGACTGAGCGCGGCGAAGAACTCGGCCGCGATGCTGCCCTACGTCACCTACCAAGACATCGAGAATTGCATCGATTTCCACCGGCTCCACGTGCATCAGAACATCGATGAAACCGCGGTCGCCGAGGTCGACCGGCTCGTCGACCGCCATCTCGTCGCCGTGAACCAGCTCGCAGACGGGATCACGCGCGCCGTCGATCACACCATTCGTCAGGACGCGCAATGGGCACTCACCTTCGCAGGGTCCTAGAAAGGAGCAGCAATCACATGCCGCAATCAGCGCACCAGCTCGATCCGTATGAGTTCGTGCGAGACTTCGCCGCAGAGCTGAACCGAGAGGTCGAGGCCGGGGTTCTCGGCGTCCAGGAGTGGATCGATGAGCAGATACGAGGCGCGGCCATCGGCCTCCTGCACAGCATGATGCCCGCGCTCGTGCGAGCCAACACCTCCATTGTGAAGATCAGCGAAACGGCTGCGATCGTCCCCGCCGCTGAGGTCGTGGGGGCCACTCTCGGCCGTGCAGACGTAAGCAACACAGTGCTCGCTGGCGCGGTCGCCGAAAAGGTGAAGGGGAAGATTCGCGAGCTTCTATCCGAGCAGACCTACTCCCGCGGGGTGGAAAGTGTCACATGGTGAACTACCGGAGCCTGTTCGAACTGGAAGACGCCCAAGATCGGGAGAGCGCCCGTGAGCGAGAACGGATCGATCTAGGAGACGAATACATCGGGTATTACCGATCGCGGATGCATCGAATGATGGAGTCCTTCCACGAGTTCTGCGCACGCGAGGGGATCGCGGACGACCCGGACTTCCGCCACGAGCTTGACCGAGTTTCCGAGATGACGGACAACAATGCGCGACAGACGGACCGGATGCTCATCGACCTCGACGAAGAGTTCTGGCGCATGAAGATCCGGCACTCCGACGAACGTGAGGAGTACATAGCGAGCCGGAGAACCGAGTGAACCGTGTCGAACGGCCGCGGCTACGATCGACGCATGAGCGACGAGAAGGTCTTCGCGGTCGTCGGCCCCGGCGCGGTCGGCGGGCTGCTCGCCTGGCTCCTCTACCGGCAGGGTCACGAGGTCGTCGCCGTCGGCCGTCGCTCGACGGTGGAGGCCATCCGGGCCGAAGGCATCACGGTCCGCAGCGCCACCTTCGGCGAGGCCACCGAGCGGATCGCCGCCGAGACGCGCGTGCCCGAGGGTGCGAGCGTGATCGTCGCGACGAAGGCGTACGGGCTCGCCGACGTGCTCCCAGCGATCGCCGAGTCGTCGCCGATCGAGGTCGTGTCCTTCCTCAACGGGGTCGAGCACATGCGGCCGCTGCGGGAGGCGCTGCCGGGCGTGCCGGTGGCCGGCGCGTCCATCGCGGTGTCCGCGCTCCGCGCCACCCCGACCGTCATCGACCACCGCAGCCCGTTCGTGCGCATAGAGGTACCCGACGCCGCGGCGTCGTTTGCGTCGGTGCTCGCGCTCGTCGACGCAGGGCCGAGCGTCCGCGTGGGCGGGAGCGAGGCGGAGGTCTTGTGGGCGAAGTTCCGGCTGCTCGCCTCCCTGGCGCTGCTGACCTCCTACTGGCGCCAGCCGGCCGGCCCGGCGCTGAGCGAAGACCCCGAGCTGACCGAGGCCGTCGTCTCCGAGGTCGTCGCGTGCTCGGCGGCCGAGGGTGTCCCCGCCTCCGAGCTCGAGCTCGTGCGGGCGCTCCACAGTGTCCCCGGCGGGATGCGCACCTCCCTCCAGGAGGACCTCGCGGCCGGCGCACCCAGCGAGCTCGACGCCCTGGGAGGCGCGCTGCTGCGTATCGGCGAGCGGCACGGCATCCCCACGCCCGGCCTGTCCCGAATCGTCGCGGCGCTAGGCTCGGATGCGTGAAGATCGCACGGTTCAGCCACGACGGGAAGATCGACTACGGGATCGTCGACGAGGACGCGCTGGTCGTCCTGGCCGGGGACCCCATGTTCGCCGGGTTCGACACCACGGGGGAGCGCGTCCCGCTCGCCCAGGTCGGCGCGCTCCTGGCGCCGGTCATCCCCCGGTCGAAGGTCGTCGCCGTCGGGAAGAACTACCGCGACCACGCCGCTGAGATGGGCGGGGAGGCGCCGGGCGAGCCGTTGCTGTTCCTGAAGCCCAACACGGCTGTCATCGGCCTCGGCGACGCGATCGTCGTGCCGCCGCAGTCGGAACGCGTCGACTACGAGGGCGAGCTCGCCGTGGTCATCGGCAAGATCGCCCGGAACGTCACCCCGGCCGATGCGCTCGACCACGTGTTCGGCTACACCGTGGCCAACGACGTCACCGCGCGCGATCTGCAGGAGAAGGACGGCCAGTGGACGCGCGCCAAGGGCTTCGACACCTTCTGCCCGCTCGGCCCGGTCATCGAGACCGAGCTGGCGCCCGGCGCGATGCTGCGGACGCGCCTCAACGGCGAGCTGAAACAGGAAGCGCCGCTCACCGACATGGTGCACGACATCCCGTCGATCATCGCGTACGCGTCGAGCGTCTTCACGCTCCTCCCCGGAGATGTGATCCTCACGGGCACTCCGGCCGGCATCGGGCCGATGAAGCCGGGCGACACAGTCGAGGTCGAGGTCGAGGGCGTCGGGTCGCTGGTCAACCCGGTGCGCGCCCCGAAGGAGACCGCCCGATAGGATCGGAGAGGTATGCCTGACAACGCCTCTCACCCGTTCTCCACCGCCACCGGCTCCGATGTGCGGGTCCGCTTCTGCCCGTCCCCGACGGGCACGCCGCACGTCGGCCTGATCCGCACCGCCCTGTTCAACTGGGCCTACGCCCGGCACACCGGCGGCAAGCTCGTGTTCCGCATCGAAGACACCGATGCGGCGCGCGATAGCGAGGAGAGCTACCAGCAGATCCTGGAGGCGCTCCGCTGGCTGCACCTCGACTGGGACGAGGGCATCGACGTGGGCGGCCCGCACGGCCCGTACCGGCAGTCGCAGCGGTACAACATCTACCGCGAGCTCATCGAGCGCTTGAAGGCGAGCGGACACATCTACGAGAGCTTCGCGACCCCCGAGGAGATCGAGGCGCGGAACATCTCGCTCGGCCGCGACCCGAAGCTCGGCTACGACAACTTCGAGCGCGAGCTCACCGACGACCAGAAGGCCGCGTACCGCGCCGAGGGGCGCGAGCCCGCCCTGCGCCTCCGCGTGCCCGACGACGATCTGAGCTTCGACGACCTCGTCCGCGGCGAGATCACCTTCAAGGCGGGCTCGTTCAGCGACTTCGTCGTCGTCCGGCCGAACGGGCACCCGCTCTACACCTTCGTGAACCCGGTCGACGACGCGCTCATGGGCATCACTCACGTGCTCCGCGGTGAGGACCTCCTGTCGTCGACGCCGCGACAGATCGCGCTCTACCACGCCCTCATCGACGCCGGAATCACGACCTTCGTGCCCCGCTTCGGCCACCTGCCTTACGTCATGGGCGAGGGCAACAAGAAGCTCTCGAAGCGCGACCCCGAGTCGAACCTGTTCCACCACCGCGACCGCGGGTTCATCCCGGAGGGGCTGGTCAACTACCTCGCGCTCCTCGGCTGGTCGCTTACGCACGACCGCGATGTGTTCTCCATCGCCGAGATGGTGGCCGCGTTCGACGTCGCCGACGTGAACCCCAACCCGGCCCGCTTCGACCTCAAGAAGGCCGAGTCGATCAACGGCGACCACATCCGCCTGCTCGACGTCTCGGACTTCGCCGAGCGAACCATCCCGTACCTCGCGGCGGCCGGGGTCGTGGAGGCGCCGCTGACGACGGAACAGCGTGGCGTGCTCGATGCCGCCGCCCCGCTCGTCCAGGAGCGGGTGCAGCTTCTCGGCGAGACGCCCGGCATGCTCGGGTTCCTCTTCACCGACGCCGCGTCACTGACGGTGGAGGCCGATGCGCGGGCGTCCCTCCCGGCCAACGCGGGGGAGGTGCTGGCCGCCTCGATCGGTGCGCTCGAGCTCGTGCCGGAGGCCGAGTGGCGGCACGACGCGATCGAGTCGGCCCTGCGCGACGCGCTCGTCGAGGCGCTCGGGCTGAAGCCGCGCGTCGCGTTCGGTCCGCTGCGGGTCGCCCTGTCGGGCCGCCGCGTCTCCCCGCCCCTCTTCGAATCGATGGAGATCCTCGGCAAGGCCGAGACGATCGCCCGGCTCGACAGGCTCTCGGCGTCGCTCGGGTAGATGGCCGTGTCCGAGAGCGTTCCCGTCCAGGACGGCACCCGCTTCGAGGTGATCGTCATCGGAGGCGGCCCCGCCGGCCTGTCGACCGCGCTCAACCTGGCTCGCGCCCGGCGCCGGGTGCTCGTCGTCGACGCGAACCGACCGCGCCACGCGGCGACATTGATCGCGCGCGGCTTTCTCACGCGCGACGGCATCGCTCCGCTGGAGCTGCGCCGGATGGGGCGCGAGGAGGTCGCTGCGTACGAGAACGCCGAAGTGGTGTTCGCTCAGGCCTCCGCGGTCGCCGTCGAGGCGGACGGCTTCCGCGTGCGGGCTCGGGGCGTTCGCGGAGGCGCGGACGTCGACGCGCTGGCGCAGGCGGTCGTCGTGGCGACCGGGGTGACCGAGACGATGCCCGCCATCCCGAGCCTGCGCGCCTACTACGGGACGCACCTCCACAGCTGCATGGAGTGCGACGGGTACGAGAAGGCCGACGAACCCCTGGCGCTCATCGGCGAGACCGCCGATCTGGCGGAGCGAGCGCTCCTCCTCAGCCAGTGGACCGACGACCTCGTGGTCTTCACCAACGGCGTGGCCCCGGTCAGCGACGACGAGGAGCGGGCTCTCGGCGCGCTAGGGATCCGGGTGGAACGGCGCCCGATCGACGACTTCGTGGGAGACAAGGGCCTCATGACGGGCATCCGCCTCATCGACGGGGAGGTCGTGGAACGCGTCGGAGGGTTCCTCCGCCCCGTCTGGACACCCGCGCTGTCGTTCCTCGATGCGCTCGACTTGGATCGCGACTCCGAGGGATACCTCGTGACCGACTCGCGGGGCCGAACCTCCGTTCCCGGGGTCTACGCGGCAGGCGAGACGACGGCGCCCGGGCCGCAGCAGCTCATCGTCGCAGCGGGGTCGGGAGCGGTGGTCGCCGCGGCCGTCAACCGCGACCTCATCGGCGTCGCTCTGGAGGGCTCCGTCGTTTTGTGATCGCTCCGGCTCATAGGCTAGAGTTGATTCTCGTGCCCGGGCCTCGGCCTGACGCAGTGGGGTATGGTGTAATTGGCAACACGGCTGATTCTGGTTCAGTTGTTCTTGGTTCGAGTCCAGGTACCCCAGCAAGTCCAGAAATAAGAAAACCCCGGCGTTGACCGGGGTTTTTGTTGTATCGGGAAAAGGTGTTTCCCGTTCGTCGATCACCGTGCGCTCAGGAAGACAGCCGTGGCCGCGACCGCGAGACGAATGACCGGACTATCCGACATCCACGCCACCCTCGATCGGGCGTAGACACCTCGTTCTGTGCGGTGCTAGCTTCTTGCCAATTGCGCGCACTCGACGCCACGCCACCAGCGACGGCGCTTCCCGCGCAACTCTCATGAGGAGGTTGTGAAGTTCGATGAAGAAGAGATCCGCAATCCTTGCCGCGCTGGGTGTCGCCACCGCGCTCGGTGCGGGAGCGTTCAGCGTTCCGCTCGCCGCGCCGGTCGCGCACACCGCGACAGTGCAGCCGATGGCCCTGCAAGCACCCGACTCCGCGTTCACCGATGCGGCGAGCGCACAGGGCGCCGTCTCGTGCCGCCGGCCCGCGCCCGACAACCGGGTGTCGACCACGCTCCACTGCTATGGGCCCGACCAACTGCGTGCCTTCTACGGCCTCGGACCGCTCGCCTCGAGCAACGACGGCGCCGGGCAGACGATCGTTCTGGTCGACGCATACGGGACTCCGACCGGGGCTGACGACCTGGCGTTCTTCGCGAGCACCTACGGGGGCCCCACACCGAAGTTCGATGAGGTGTACCCGCTCGGCCACCCCGACTACACCAACCCCACCGGAAACGGTGTCGGCCAGTCGGGGCCGAACGCGGCCGCGGGCTGGGCCGGTGAGGCGAGCCTCGACATCGAGTGGGCCTACGCCATGGCGCCCAAGGCGCACATCGTCTTGCTCGCCACACCTCCGGCCGAGACACAGGGCGTGCAGGGTCTGCCGAACCTGATGAAGGCGATCGACTGGGCCGTTGGGGCCTACCCCTCCGGCACGGTGTTCTCGATGTCGTTCGGCACCGACGAGCAGGCGTTCGGCGGAGCCGCGGCGTCGCAGTTCGCCAAGTTCGACCAGACATTCCAGCGCGGGCTGGCGAAGGGCGACACGTTCTTCTCCTCCGCCGGTGACAACGGCTCGACCGGAGTCACCCGCTCGCACCGGCAGACGACGGTCGGCTCGACCCCCGAGGTGAGCTACCCGAACGTCTCGCCGTACGTGACGTCGGTCGGCGGGACACAGGTGATGTCCGGATGGACGTGGGACCCGACGCAGGACATGCCCTTCCTCGCATCCGGTGCTCGTAACCCCGCCTACTGGTCGTGGAACAGCGGCGGCAGCACGGAGAGCGTCTGGAACGAGAGCTTCGGAGCGATCGCAACGGGTGGTGGCCTGTCGTCCGTCTACGCTCGGCCGTCCTACCAGGACAGCGTGTCGGGCGTGGTCGGCGCCAAGCGCGGCGTGCCTGATGTGGCCTTCAACGCGGCGGTGAACGGCGGCGTGCTCACCTACGAGACGTACTTCCCGTCGCTGTACGGCGGCCCCCGCTGGGGCGTGTACGGGGGCACCTCGGCTGCTTCACCGCAGTTCGCCGCCATCACGGCGATCGGCAATCAGCAGCGCGCGGCCGCTGGCAAGGCACCGATCGGGTTCCTCAACCCGGTGCTCTACCGTGCTTCGTTCGACAAGTCGGCGGCGTTCAACGACATCGTCCCCCACACCTACGGGACGACGCCGAGCGGCGTGCTGCAGAACAACCGCATCTGGGACATCGGATCCGACGGATTCGTGACTCCCGACCCGGTGCCGGGCTACCCGACGACGACCGGTTACGACCTGACGACCGGTTGGGGCAGTCCCAAGGCTCCCGGCTACGTCAGCCAGCTGGTGGCAGTGCCGTAGTTCGGCCCTGACAGTCCGGCGGCCGTGCCCATGGGGCGCGGCCGCCGGATAGGGTAACGTGCCGCCATGCTGCAGTATTCGATGACGGCCTCGGCTGACGGCTACATCAACGACCGCACCGGCTCGATCGACTGGACGGAGCCGACCGACGAGCTCTTCGGCGTGCACCTCGACCGGGTGAAGCGGCTCGGCGGGCACCTGATCGGGCGCCGGCTGTATCAGGAGATGCTCGTGTGGGAGACGGATCCCTCCATCCGCTCCACGCCCGCCTTCACCGAGTTCGCGGAGGCGTGGACGGCCCTGCCGAAGGTCGTCTTCAGTCGCGGCCCGGTCGAGCTCCGCGGGAACGCCCGCCTGGCGACGGAGCCGCTCGCCGACGAGATCCGTGCCATGCTCGCCTCCACAGAGGCGGACGTCGAGATCGGAGGTGCGAACCTCGCCGCGCAGGCTTTCACCCTCGGTCTGATCGCGGACATCCACCTCTTCCGGGCACCGATGGTGCTGGGAGGCGGGACCCCCTTCTTTCCGCCCGTCGCGGCCGAGGTCCCGCTGGAACTCCTCGAGACGCGCACGTTCGAGAACGGCGTCATCTTGGAGCACTACCGCGTGCCTTCGGCGCCCGCCGTGCGCTAGCCGGAAGCCGCGGACAGCGGCGGTCAGGCGGCGATGAAGCGGACGAGGTGCGGGGCCAGGGCGGCACCATCGATGTCGTGAGTCTGGCCCTCGACGAGCTCGAACGTGCCGTCCTGGGCGCCCGCGGCGACGCCCTCCGCGCCGAAGCGGAGGAACTCGGGGCTCGCGCCTCCGGCGAGCCCGAGCACCGGAACAGCGAGCGCAGCGAGGAGGTCCTCCGGCACACGGCTGTCGCCCATGGCAGCGTCGTCGTACGCGAGGGTCGGGGCGAGCGCCACCGTGCCGGCCCAGCCCGGGGAGCGCTGCATCCCGTCGATGCCGGCCTCGGGGACGCCGACCCGCCGCAGGAACAGCTCGATCGCAGCCTCGTGATCGCCGCCGGCGAGCGCCGCGGAGAGATCGCGCGTGTACGCCTCGGCGGAGCCGAGCATCGCGTCGGGCAGATAGGGAGGCTCGTAGACGGCGACGCGGGACACGCGGTCGGCTCCGAGCGCGGCCGCCGCGGCGAGCGCGAGGGCGCCTCCCGATGACATGCCGAAGAGTGCGGCGCGGCCGCCTGCGGCCTCGATGACCGCGTCGAGGTCCTCGATCTCGTGCTGAAGGGGCGCCGACGGATCCGAGCTCCCGCTCTCACCCCGGCCCCGCCGGTCGTAGAGCACGACGCGGAGCCGGTCGCGCAGTGCCGCGGCGATGGGCCGCTGGGGTCCGGACTCGCGGAAGCACATCGCGCCGTCGACGAGGACCACGACGGGCCCGTCGCCCTCGATCTCGTAGGCGATGCTCGTCCCGTCGGCGGATCTGATGACAGCCATGCTGCATCCTCCCACGGCCGGGGGAGGATTTCAGCGGCCCTGGCGCCGCCGCACGCCGAACCCGATCAGCACGCCTCCGCCGATGGCCACGAGCACGCCGGCGCCCCGCACGACCCACTGGACGCCGCCGGCGACCGCGTCGACCGCGAGCGGCCCGGCGAGGCCGATCACGACGAGGGCGATCCCGACGATGAAGAACCACGGCGACCCGTTCGTGCGCTCGACCATGCGTCCGAGCCTAACGCTCGGTGGAATCGGCGCTCGGTGGAATCGGCGCTCGGCGGGATTGCAGCCGGCGCCGGTAACGTTGAGATCCGTATGCGCACCGAAACCCTCGACCCCGTCAGGCTCCGAGCGGACTTCCCGATCTTCGCTCGCGAGGTCGGGGGCCATCCGCTCACTTATCTCGACTCCGGCGCCACCTCGCAGAAGCCGCGTTCCGTGCTGGACGCGGAGCGCGAGTTCGCCGAGCGGTACACCTCGGCGGTGCACCGCGGCGCGCACACGATCGCCGGGGAGGCGACCGAGCTGTTCGAGCAGGCTCGTGCGACGGTGGCGGGGTTCGTCGGCGCCTCCCCAGAGGAGCTCGTGTGGACGTCGAACGCGACCGAGGGCATCAACCTCCTCGCGTACTCGATGTCGAACGCGTCTCTGGGTCGTGGCGGCGCGGCCGCGGAGCGGTTCCGCCTCGGCGAGGGCGACGAGCTCGTGGTGACCGAGGCGGAGCATCACGCCAACCTCATCCCGTGGCAGGAGCTCGCCGCGCGCACCGGGGCGACCCTCCGCGTGATCGGGCTGACCGACGACGGTCTGCTGCGGCTCGACCAGGCGGCCGAGGTCATCGGTCCGCGCACGAAGGTCGTCGCCTTCGCTCACGTCTCGAACGTGCTCGGTGCGATCGCGCCTGTCGCCGAGCTCGTCGAGCTCGCCCACCGCAACGGCGCGCTCGTCGTCCTCGACGCGTGCCAGTCGGTCCCGCACCTCCCTGTCGACCTGCCGGCGCTTGACGTCGACTTCGCGGTCTTCTCGGGCCACAAGATGCTCGGGCCGACCGGCATCGGCGCCCTCTACGGCCGCAAGGAGCTGCTCGACGCTCTGCCGCCGTTCCTCACCGGAGGCTCGATGATCACGACCGTGACGCTGGAGCGCGCCGAGTACCTGCCTGCCCCGCAGCGCTTCGAGGCGGGAACGCAGCGCGTCTCGCAGGCGATCGGGCTCGCCGCGGCGGTGGACTACCTCGACGCGGTGGGCATGGCCGCCATCGCCCGGCACGAGGAGGAGCTCGGCGCGCGGATGCTCTCCGGCCTCGCCGGGATCCCCGGCGTGCGCGTGCTCGGTCCCGGTGCGGGCACTCCGCGAGTCGGCCTGGCGAGCTTCGTGGTCGACGGCATCCACGCGCACGACGTGGGCCAGTTCCTCGACGACCGTGGAATCGCCGTCCGCGTCGGACATCACTGCGCGCAGCCGGTGCACCGGAGGTACGGGGCGACCGCCAGCACGCGCATCAGCGCCTACCTCTACAACACGGCCGACGAGGTCGACCGTGCCATCGAGGCCGTCGCCGACGCCCGCGCCTTCTTCGGAGTCGCGGCGGGGGAGGGGACCGCCCGATGAGCGACCTCCAGAGCCTGTACCAGCAGGTCATCCTCGACCACGCCCGCGAGAAGCACGGCTTCGGCCTGACGGGCGACGAGACCTCGAGCTCCCACCAGTACAACCCCACGTGCGGCGACGAGGTGACGCTGGGCGTCCACGTATCGCAGGGGCGGATCGCCTCCCTGAGCTGGGAGGGGCACGGGTGCTCGATCTCGACCGCGTCGGCGTCCCTCCTCAGCGACCTCGTGCACGACGCCGATCCAGCGACCGTCTCGGCGGCGGTCGCTTCCTTCCGCGAGCTCATGCAGTCGAAGGGCGCTCAGGAGGGGGACGAGGAGGTGCTCGGAGACGCCGTCGCGCTGGCGGGCGTCTCCCGGTACATCACGCGCATCAAGTGCGCGATGCTGCCCTGGGTCGCCCTCGAGGACGCCCTCGCGCGCTCGGGACTCTGATCTCGGCCGCGCCTTCCGCGGCGCACCGTCACGGCACGGGCGCCAGATCCACCTCGTCCGCGATCGCCTCGAGGGCCGATGGGAGGCTCGGGAAGGTGGTCCCGTAGACGAGACCGGACGGCCCCGCCGCCGTCCACGTCGCCGAGCCTTTGACCACGCGGCCCACGAGATAGCGCTTGTGACCCCCGAGGGACTGCCGCTGTGCGATCGGCAGGGTCAGAGGGAAGGCGTAGACGTCGCCTGCCGGGGTGACGACGAGCTCCCAGCGAGCGCGGCCGGGATTGAACTTGCTCGTGAAGATTCGCGACATGGTCCGTCGTTTGTAACGCGGGGAGGCCGCACGGCGCCAAGAAAATGACGACCTGTTGCGTTCCGGGGCGGAACGTTACGCGTGGCCCCCCTGAGCCGACGGATCGTGCTCAGCCGCCGAGTGACTCCAGGAAGCCGCGTGTGGGCGCGAAGAAGGTCGAGCCCGTCGTCGCCGTCGAGAAGTCGAGGATGCGATCGTGGCTGCCCGCCGGATCACCCACGAACATCCGCTCGAGCATGCGCTCAATCACCCAGAGGTCGCGCGAGTAGCCGATGAAGTACGTGCCGAACTCGCCGTGGCCCGGCCTCCCGAACGGCATGTTGTCCCGCAGGATCTCGTGCTCGACCCCCGACTCGTCGGTGATCGTGGCCAGGGTCTTGTGCGACTTCTGCCCGTAGTCGGCGTCGGGGAGCTCGATGTTCTCGACCTTGGTCCGGCCGATGACGCCCTCCTGTGCAGGCACCGGGAGGCGGTTCCACGTGGCGAGATCGTGGAGGTACTTCTGCACGACGATGTAGCTTCCGCCCGCGTGCTCCGGGTCCTCGTCGTCCACGATGGTCGCCGTGGCCATGTCGCCGCCGGCCGGATTGGCGGTGCCGTCCACGAACCCCAGGAGGTCGCGGGCGTCGAAGTAGCGGAACCCCACCGTCTCGTCCGCGACCTCGACGGCGTCGCCGAGCAGGTCGAGAAGCTGGCGTTCGAGCTCGAACGTGAAGTCGTCGCGCTCGGCACGGATGTGGAACAGCAGGTCGCCCGGGGTCGAGACGGCCGTGTGCACCGCGCCCCGGACCTCGCGGAACGGGTGCAGCTCGCGCGGAGGTGCGACGTCGGTGAGCCGCGGCCACACCGCGGCCCCGATGCCCACGTTGCACGACAGCCGCGCTCCGAGGTCGCGGAAGCCCACGGTCTTGACCAGGTCGGTCATCCCGGAGAGGACGTCCTTCACCGTGGCCACCGCCGCCGGGTCGTCCTTCACGGTGACGACGAGGAAGACCGCCGCCCGCGAGAGCGGTGCCGCCACGCTCTGAGGGTCGATCGGGACGCGCTGCCAGGACTCCTCGCCGGTGTGCACCATGAGGCCATCGTGCCGCATCGGTTCCCGTGCGGGCAATGCTCCTAGGCTGGAGGGATGAGCCTCCCGAGCACCGATACGATCGTCACCTTCCCCGACGCCGAGACGGCGTCCACGGGGACCGTCCTCCTCGTCTCGGCTCTGGCTGACGGCCGCTCGGCCGTCGTGCTCGACCGGACGGCGTTCCACCCGATCGACCCGGTATGGCCGGACCAGCCTGCCGACCGCGGCACGCTGACCGTCGACGGCGCCTCCCAGCCGATCGTCGACGCGGTCGTCGGAGGCACCGACGGGGAGGTCCTCTACGTGGGCGACGCACCCGTCCGCACGGGGACGGAGGGCTGGACCTTCGTCGTCTGCCACATCGTCGACGACGCCGGGGGGATCGAACCGGGCGCATCCGCCTCGGTCGCGGTCGACCCCGCCTACCGTGCCGCTCTTTCCGCGGGTCACACCGCCTGCCATCTCGCGTCCCTCGCGCTCAACGAGGCGCTGTCGGGGCTCTGGACCAAGGAAGTCCCGGTCGACGGACGAGGGCGCCCGAACTTCGACCAGCTGGCGATCACGTCCTCGCGGATCCTGGAGAACGGGTCGATCGACGAGTACCGGATCGGGAAGAGCCTCCGAAAGAAGGGTCTCGCCGCGGCAGAGCTGCGCGTTCGGCTCGACGACATCGAGAACGAGGCGAACAGCCGGCTCGCCGAATGGGTCGCCACCGGCGCGGCGGTGTCGATCCTGCGGGACGGGGACGGGCTCTCCGAACGCCGGAGCTGGCGCTGCGAGCTCCCGGACGGCGCGGTCGAGATCCCGTGCGGCGGCACCCACGTGCACGCGCTCACCGACTTCTCTGCCGTCCGCGTGGCGCTCGAGCTCCGGGAGGCCGACGGCGCGCTCGAGCTGACCATGCGGACGGAGGCGTCTCCCTCATAACGAGCGGCGCGGATCAGCGGATCGTGAACGGGAGCGCGGCGGCCACGGCGGCGAGGAGCGCGGCCAGTCCCCAGCCGGACCGGACGAGGCGCGCGCTGCGCACCTCCCGCTGAATGGCGCCGAAGCGCTCGAGGGCGTCCGGGAGCGGCTCGATCGGCCGCCACGTCGCCGGGTCGTCGACGAGGCCGACGATCCGGGCGACCGTCTCCGGATCGACCGCGGGAGGACGCCGCGCGAGCCAGCCCGTCAGGGTCTCGGCGCGCAGGACCGTCGCCCGCGGCGGCTGATGACGCATCCGCAGTTCCTTGGCGCCGACGATGGCGACGACGGCCTGGACGGGTGCGGCGATGCGCGCCCGGGCCAGGATGCCCCGCACCCGCGCAGCCTCCAGATCGGAGTTCCGCAGATAGGGATGCTTCACACCGCCGACGAAGACCACCCGCTCGCCCACGCTGACCCGCGCTCCGGGGTGATGCTTGGTGTTCACGACGAACACGCCTCCCGGCCCGACCACGAGGTGGTCGACGTCGGAGTCGGCAGCACCCACCGGCAGGGCGTGGAAGACCGTCCACCCGGCCGGGAGGCGCGACAGCCACGCGCCGACGGCCCGCTCCCCGAGGGCGCCCACGTACCAGGAGCGCACATCGTCCGAGAGCGGCGCCACGCCGAAGACGCGAGCGAGGGCCGAGCGCCGCGGGGTCGCCTCCTGCAATCGCACGACGTGCTCGATCACCGCCGCTCCGGGCTCCCGGTCGCTCATCCGTCCGCTGCTCACCGCACAACCGTACGGGGGTCGTGCGGGCGCACCCAGTCCCCAAGAGGGGACGTGCCCGGTCGGCCTACCCCTGGCCGGGTGCCCCCTCGGTGCGGGGGAGGTCGTCGGCCGAGGGGAGGCGCTCCTCGAGCGAATCGTTCCGCTCCGCCACGGTCTCGAGGCGATCCTCGGGGCTCTCGCCCAGTTCGGAGAGGGCCGCGCTCAGCTCGTCGGCGTCCCGCGGCTCCGCCGCCGCGTCGGGGGTCTGGTCGGTTCGATCGGTCATGGCCCGCACTGTACGCGGATCGGACTACCATGCGGCACATGAGCCGCATCGAAACCGGGATCGTCGCCTACACCCTGTCGGGCGACTACTTCGCCCGCGTCGGGGCCGACTTCGACACCGAGGCCGTCGACGACGCCATCCTCGCCGAGCTGAACCGCATGCTCCCCGCCGGAGTGGTGGTCGAGCGCAGCGGGCGCGTCATGGCCGAGGAAGCGGTCGCCGACGAGGCGCGCTCCATCCGTTGGGAGGAACTCCTCCGGGGTATCGACGTCGACCAGATCCTGGCCGAGCACGGCCGCTGACGGAGGCGGCGCCGAGCCGTTCAACGCGAGCGCTTGACCTCGTCGTACGCCGCGAGGGCGGCCTTCCGGGTCTCGGCCAGGTCGACCATCGGCTCGGGGTAGTCCCCCGAGTCCCATTCCGGCACCCAGCGGCGTACGTAGTCGCCGTGCGGATCGAACTTATCCCGCTGGAGCTCCGGATTGAAGACACGGAAGTAGGGGGCGGCGTCGGCGCCGCTGCCCGCCACCCACTGCCAGTTGAACGGGTTGCTGGCCGGGTCGGCGTCGACGAGCGTGTCCCAGAACCACTGCTCGCCGTGCCTCCAGTCGATGAGGAGGTTCTTGGTGAGGAACGAGGCCACGACCATGCGCACGCGGTTGTGCATGATCCCGGTCGTCCACAGTTCGCGCATCCCGGCGTCCACGAGGGGGATCCCGGTGCGACCCTGCTGCCAGGCCGTGAGCGCCGACCGGCGCAGCGGCGGCCAGGGGAAGGAGTCGTATTCGCGATGGATGTTCACCGTGGCCAGATCGGGGTGCTCGAACAGCGTGTGGTAGGCGAACTCGCGCCAGCCGAGCTCCGACAGGAAGGTCGTGATGCCCTGGGCGCGCGAGGCGTCCCGAGCCTCCGACGACGCGTGCCAGATCTGGTGCGGGCTGAGTTCGCCCCAGCGGAGCCGTGGCGACAGCCGCGAGGTGGCGTCGACGCCCGGGCGGTCCCGATCCTCGCGGTAGCGCGCCACGTCATCGGAGAGGAAGGCACGGAGCTGGTGGTGGGCTGCTCGCTCGCCCGGCTCCCAGGCGTCGCGAAGGCCCCCTGCCCAATCGGGGTGCTTCGGCAGCAGGTCGAGGTCGGGGATCGAGAGGCCGTCCCGTTCCTCGTGGCCGCGCACGGTCCGCGGCGCGGCGAGCGGCTTACGTGGTGCGGGGAGGGACAGACACGCTCTCCAGAAGGGCGAATACACCGAGAACGCCGTCCCGCTGCCCGTCCGCACGGTCCACGGCTCGAAGAGCAGGTTCGCGCCGAAGCTCGATGCCTCGATGCCCCGATCCCGTGCGGCTGTCTTGATCGCTTCGTCGATCCGTCGTTCCGCGGCGCCGTAGCGCCTGTTCCAGAAGACCGCCCCGGCGCCGGTCTCGGCGAGGAGGCGGTCGAGCACCTCCTCGGAGCGGCCCCGGCGGATGGTCAGCCGCGCTCCCCGTTCCTCCAGCTCCTCGGCGAGCGCCGTCAGGCTGTGATGCAGCCACCAGCGCGCTGCGCCGCCCGGAGGCCGCAGGCCCTCAGACTCGTCATCCCAGACGAAGAGGCAGACGACAGGGCGGCCGGAGTCCACAGCCGCGCGGAGGGCGGGGTTGTCGGCGATCCGGAGGTCGTCGCGGAACCAGACGACGGCGGGCGCGTCGGCCTCAGCGCTCACAGGTCGAGGCTGTCGGCCGGCTCCAGCACGTGGAACGTGCCTCCGTTCTGCTCCGTCGCCCATTGGACGCGCGCGTTCGAGAGGTCCTTGCCGGCCCGCGAGAGCACCATCTCGTGAACGGTGAAGCTGCGCTTCGGCTTCACGGCCAGCACGTAGTCCATCACCTCGGCGACCTTCATCCACGGGCCCCCCGCGGGCGCAGCGAGCACATCGACCTCGACGCCCTCCGGGATCGCGAACGAGTCGCCCGCGTAGTAGAGGGTGTCGTTGACGAGCACGCCCACGTTGTCGACCACGGGGATGCTCGAGTGGATGACCGCGTGCCGGCCGCCGAAGAAGCGGAGGGTGAACTCGCCGACCTCCACGGTGTCGCCCGCGTGCACGACCTCGACATCGAAGCCCTCTGCCGCCGCGGCGACTCCCTCCGGGCCGAGAATCCGGGCGTCGGGGGAGAGCTCGAGGACCCGGCGGAGCTGCTCGGGCGTCCAGTGGTCGGCGTGCTCGTGGGTGATCACGACCGCGACCGTGCCGGCGGTGTCGGTCAACGGGGAGGTGAAGCTGCCCGGGTCGATGAACAGCTTCTCGCCGGCCTGATCCAGCATCAACCCGGAGTGCTCGAACTTCGTCAGTCTCATGCCTCCAGGAAATACCGGATCGCGCGCGCGAGCAAGCACGACGCCTCCGCGCCGCCTGCGCGGGGGCCGCTCGGCTCTGTGCCATCATCGAGGCACGATGACCGCTACCCCCCTGAGAGTCGTTGTCGCGGTCAACCCGATGGCCGCCTTCGGGCACCGCCGTGACGTCGGCCCGCGCGTGGTCGAACGCCTCCGCGCGGCCGGTCACACGGTGACCGACGTCGACGAGGCCAACATCGAGCTGCTCCGCCGCGAAGCCGGACGCGCCGTGCAGGCCGGGGCCGACGCGCTCGTCGTCGTGGGCGGCGACGGGATGGCCAACCTCGGGATCGACCTCGTCGCCGAGACCGGCATTCCGCTCGGAATCGTCCCGAGCGGCACGGGGAACGACCTGGCCGACGGCCTCGGGATCCCCGTCGGAGACACCGAGCGGGCCATCGACCTTCTTCTCGAGGCCCTCGGCCGTGAGCCGCGGGTGATCGACGCGGCGACCATCCGGCACGGTGAGCTGACCACCTGGTTCGGGTGCGTGCTGTCCGCCGGTTTCGACGCGACCGTCAACGAGCGCGCGAACCTCATGACGAGGCCGCGCGGGCGGACCCGGTACGTCTTCGCGCTGCTCAGGGAACTCGCGACCCTGCGGTCGCGCCCGTATCGCCTGACCGTCGACGGCATGCCCATCGAGGCGGACGCGATGCTGGTCTCCGTGGCCAACAACCGGTCGCTCGGTGGCGGCATGCGGATCGTGCCCGACGCGGATCTCTCCGACGGCGTGCTCGAGCTGTTCATCGTCGAGCGCATGTCGCGGCTGCGGTTCCTCAGGATGTTCCCCAAGGTCTTCCGAGGTGAGCACACGGGTCTCCCCGAGGTGTCGATCCGGCCGGTGCGGTCGGTGCGCATCGAAGCGGAGGGTGTGGTCGCCTACGCCGACGGCGAGCGCGTCGGGCCGCTCCCCGTCGAGGTCGTGGTCGTTCCCGGCGCGCTCCGCGTGCTCGCCTGACATCACAGCCGCCGTGCGACGCGCCCGGGTGGTCGCCGCCGTTTTGGCACGGCGAACGCATCTGTGGCATGATCTTCTAGTTGCCAAGACGGCCCCATCGTCTAGCGGCCTAGGACGTCGCCCTCTCACGGCGGTAACGCGGGTTCAAATCCCGCTGGGGTCACATTCGCCCGCTTCCCTTGATTTTCAAGGGAAGCGGGCTTTTTTCTTACTCGGCACCGGGTGACGAAAACCGGCTCCGTGGCAACACTTTGGCAACATTTGATCTCATAGCTGCGTCATCCAGTGCGATGGCAACGGCGTCTAGGTCATCGTCGAAGAGGTCGGCGTAGACATCGAGGGTGATGCTGGCCGACGCGTGGCCGAGCATCCGCTGCACGGCCTTGACGTTGGCGCCGGCCGACACAGCAAGGCTCGCTGCAGTATGTCGCAGCTCGTGAGGCGTGAGCGCCTCGAGCCCGATCGCGGCCGCTGCGGGATCGAACCAGCCGTTTCGGAACGTGTGATTCCGTAGCCAGATCTTCGTCCGACTGCCGTAGAACACCGGATTGTCTCCGCTACGGCCTCTGGTCTGCAATCTGAGCGCGTCGACCAGAAATGCAGGGATGGGGATCGAGCGGTGCTCGTAATCTTTGGGCGGCTCGATGCGCTGGTAGCCCTTATCGGCCACGACCGTTTGCTGGACCGTGAGCCGCTTCCGCGCGAAGTCGATGTCTCGCACCCGGAGCCCTGCTAGCTCGCCCCAGCGAAGCCCGCAGTACGCGAGTGTGAGGACGAGAATGTCGTAGCCGTACACGGAGCCCTTGGAGCGTTCCCCGACGGCCTGAGCGAGCGCAGCGACCTGATCGTGGGTGAGATAGCGCTTGATGGCCCGTACGCGCTTCGGGAGCTTCAGCTTGATCGCTGGATTGGCTGGAAGCCGTCCGTCGTCCACAGCGAGCTGCAGAGCCCCGCTGAGCACGTTCACGACTTTGCGGATGGTCTCGGGGGAGCCGGGCAATCCAGCAGCCCACTCCTGGACTCGCAGCCGGCTCAGATTGCCGATCGGGATGCGTCCCAACTCTGGTTCGATGTAGTTCGCGATTATTCCCTCGATACGGGTTCGCGTTGTCGCTCGAAGGTCGGGCCTCGTCGCGAGCCATCGGCTCATCCAGCTCGCAACGGTTGTCCGGCTCTTGGCAGGATCGACGTAGCGCCCGGTGGCCTTGTCCACCTCGACCGATGCCAAGAAGATTTGGGCGTCGAACTTGGTCCGGAATCCGCGTTTCGAGGTCTGCAGGTGGTCGGGTCGACGGTAGAGCACCCGATATCGCCGGCCTTTGGTTGTCTCGTACGCCTCGATGCTTCCCATGGCACACCCCCTGCGAAGGATGCACCGATCCACCGACACCGGGTCGGTAGATCACCCCGTCTTGGGTGAGCAGCCCCCAACCCACGTGCGAATGATGTGGCCGACGGCATCCCTCAGCGCGCCATCTCCATAGGAACGTGTGCGGCCCTTAGCCGAAGGTCGGATACTCCCACGGCGGCGACCCTTCGAGGGCACCGAACCGCGCCAAGGAACGGTCGCAGGCGGCGCGCCACCGGTCGTTCACAGCCGTGGGTGGCCATACGAGATGAGCCAATTGAGCCGCGACGTGGACCGTGCAGCGAAGCATCGTCTGTGCATCGTCCAAAGCCAACTCCCTCGGCACTTGGAGGCTGATGTCTTCCGGGGACACGTCGGCGGGGTTCGCGGGTACGTCGACCTGAGCGAACATCGCGATCGCGAAGCTCTGGCCATGGGCTACGGCCGATAGCTGCGAGTAGTAGAGATCCCCATAGGTCGCGTCCCCATGTGCCCCTTGGATTTCGGTGGGGATCACGTCGTTTATCAGAGCCGACGTCAGCGCGGCGAACTTCGGAGGCGTATACATTTCGGCGCGTTCTCGTTGCGCCCATGCTGTGATCCGTTGTCGGAACTCCTTCGCGGTGACCCTATCGCCGGACACACCCGCGATAGACTGCTCGTACCGCTCGGAGTAACCCAGTTCCGCGAAGCTCAGACACGCGGTGGCGACAGCGAGAGACCTAGCGTCCGAGTGCTTCAACAGCCAGTGCGGTCGGCCGAGCACTTCCAGGCCCCCACGGGTGAGCGTGGACAGCGACGCGGCGGCGGGCTTGTTACCGCGTATCAGGGCTGCCATGCCAGCGAGGTGGTCGAACCCGGCTAGGACGGCGATCTGGATGGTCTGCATTGCAACGTGCGTGACGCTCGTCCCGTGCCAGCCAGGGCGAGTGTTGATTGGGTCATCGAAAAGCGCGCGCGCCGGCGAACCTGGCCACGGGTCCGTCAACATGATCGCCGTCACCAGCGTCCGACCATGGCGGGCGACATCGAGCAAAGCCCCACTGATTTCTGCACGCTCCGCTTCCGTCGGTCTCGCGTCATCCACCAAGTCACTCCGTTTCGGAATCGCTTCACCGCAGGGTACTGGTCCGACCTCTCGAGTCTGGAGCGATATCGACGATGTTGTCGTGCGGGAAGCTTCAGAGCTCAGGTCGGCCATTCAACGCGACCAGCGCTTGCCCCTTGCAACTCGGTCGATCCGTGCTGCACCCGTTTGTTGAGCGCTTGTCGGCTCAGGCCTGTCCTGCTCGCGAGCGAATTCCAGCTCTCGCCGACCTCGCGAAGCTGCGCTATCAACTCGTCGCGCTCGACGAGTGCTTCCAGTTGGTCCCGACGTAATCGATCGATGGTCCGCGAAAGTTCGGTGAGCCTTTTGAGGGCGTCGACGCGCGTGCCCCATTTGGCCTGAAGCTTCAACATCGCGTCGGCGGCGTGCCGCTGTGCGGCCTGGCGTTCGCGGTCTTCAGCGCGTCGGATGGCGGCGACATCGTGTGCTTGGCGCTGTCGTGCATAGGACGCTTCACGCTGCCTGCTCTTACTCGAGCCGCCCTGATTTGCCATGCAACCAGGTTTACACGCGACCCCTGTCATTCATTGGGCTGCCGAAGAGCCCACTTAAAGTGCCTGCGTGCATTGCTCTTGGCTTTTACCCTTCTTGGATTGCTCTTGGCTTTTACCCTTCTTGGCCTTGGGTCTCTTCTATCGCTCCTTGGCTTGTACCTCCATTGGTTTTTGATCCTTGGTCTCTTCTTGGTTCTGGTTTCTCTTCTTTGCCTCGTCGCTCTGTTCAGCAGCTTGCGTCTAGATCGCTCGACCCGTCCGATCGAACTCCGCCAGGATCTTCGTCAATCGCGCTGCTTGCGAGTTGCTGTGAAGTTGTCTCCGCGATACGTGTGGCTGATGTCGGCCGAATCGACATGTTCAGCGCCAAGGCGCGTTATTGATCCAGCCGGTCGGTGGTGCGCCACTCGCGCGGATTCCACTCCGGCGAGTAGCCGCCGATGGGTCCTGGTTCTAGCCACGGATCATCTGAGCGGATCAAGCACAGAACTCGGTTGCCGAGCAACGCACCCCGCAAAGCGGCACCGCTGATGATGTCCAGAACTGTGACCGCGAGGTCTGGCATCGCTGAATGGAAATGATCGAAGTTGTCGATCACGATGACCAAACCCGTTTCGTTCTCTGCCCATCCGTAGTCGAGCTCGGCGACATCGCCGAGAGAATCGCCCAACGCGTTGAGGTTTCGTCCGTAGTAGTCCGGGAACTGGAGCGCCGTCGAGAACGACTGGTGCATAGCGCTTTCGTCAGCCCAGGATCCGGCGTCCAGTCGGACGATTCGATAGCCAGCCGCTTGGAGCGTCCAGATTGCGTCATCCAGGATCATCCGCGAGCGAAACTTCGAGACGAAGCCGTTTTGCACCAGGCTGAACCCTGGGTCCTGGTTGTCCGCGTTCCATACCGCCACGTGAAGAACGTAGCGGTCGAACGGTCCGGCGTCCGGTCCGCCCCGCCCAAGGCATCCTCGCGCGCTGAGTGACCGAGTCAAGGGTGCAGCTCCGTTGCATCGCGGAGCGACGCGCAGTGCGTTGGCTGCCGACGCGTCTGGCGCAACCGCGCACGCTACTGCGGCTAGGCTCACGCCAAGACGCGCTCATACGAGTTGGCGGTAGTCCGAAGCAGAGAGATGTGAGGCACAACATGCACGCGATACCGCCGTCAACGATCGTTCCGAATCTGGTTGTCGGCTTGGTTTTGATCGTCGCGGGCATCCTGATAGCAGTGTTTCGGGTCAAGGTGCGGAACTGGAGTGTTCGCGGTCAGAGCGCGATCATTGGACAGAAGCGCTCCGAGGCAGCCGCCAAGCTACAGACGCCATTCTGGATCGGTGTTGTCGGGGTGGGCGCCGTGCTGATGGGAGTGGTGGCGTTGACTGGGGCGATCGTCGGCCTGGTGCAGACCCTCTCGAGGTGACTGTCTTCTGGCTTGTCGCGCTCGTGATCGGCTTCGTATGGATGGTCGCGGGCGCAGCGGCGGTCGCGTTCCGGCGAACGATTGGACGGCTGGCGGCTAATCGCGCCGGAGAGTCGAGCGACACGACGTGGGTATTGCTCGTTTCGGTAGCGAGTTGGGTATTGCTCGGGTTCGGCGCCGCCGCCGTCATTTTGGCGCTGACACACTAATGGCTCACCGAGTCTGATCCGCCGCGTTCGGGCCCGCCTTTCGATCCGCCCCGCTCAAGGCATCCTCGCGCGCTGAGAGGTCGAGTCAAGGGTGCAGCTCCGCTGCATCGCGGAGCGACGCGAAGCGCCCTTGACACGGCCTCTCAACTCGCCATCATCGGGCGAGGGGGCGGACCTACCCGACGATCTCAGCTCGCAGGAGTCGCAGCCCGCTTCTGGGGAGCCTGCACCATCAATCCACCAATGCGTCGGCCGTCACTCGACGACGAGTTGCTTCCAGTAGCCCGCGCACGAGGCGTCGTCGTCACATTCGTCGAATGGGCTGCCCGTGACTGAAATGACCGCATCACCTGTCGGGAAGGAGGCCGGAACGGTGATGTGCGCCTCGAATCGTCCGTCGGCCGCCACCTCGACGCGTTGCGGCACCGTTCGCACGTCCCGGTGCTGCAGCACGACCTGATACGTGTGAGCCGGTGGGTAGGCGAGGTGGCACGCGGCGGCATCACTGGAGAGCACCACCTCGTCGCCTGGATGCGCGACACCCGGCCCCAGGTGCAACGGTGCGGGCAGACACGCGATCGGGAGCGGAATGATGCCGGTCGACTGAGCCTGTGCCACCAAGGCGACGGCGCCAACCGCGGCGGCAACCGTCAGTACGGTCACCGCATGGATGTCCCATCGTCGTCGCTGCATGAGGACATCGTGGCCGACGACAGGCTTTGGTGCGAGCACCGAATATGCTGATGCGGCCTTTCGTCACGCCCAACCTTGCGTGAGCTTGCGCGGGGAACACCATCGGGCGTGACAACAAAATGGCAACAGACCAAATGAATCTCGTGCAGTTATCGTGATCTCCGGAGATCTCGAATTCCGCTATTTCATTGGGATCGCGGGCTAAACCAGGCTGTTCCCGTGCGTCCCCGTCGCCCTCTCACGGCGGTAACGCGGGTTCAAATCCCGCTGGGGTCACCACAGCCCGCTTCCCTTGATTTTCAAGGGAAGCGGGCTTTTTTCTTCTCGACTGCGGACCCGGCCGGGCGTGCGCAGGAGCAGCGGTTCGGCGCCCTGCGGCGACTAGACTGGCCGGAGCGAAGGGGAGTATCCCGGACGGCCCGCCCCATCACCGTGTGATGTGTCGGGCCGGCGCTGCGCACGTCATCACGGTCCCCGTCGTCGGGAGCCCGGGCGCAGCGGCACCCGACCGGCTGACCGGCCGGCCCGGTGCAGGAGAGACCTTCGGCGATCGACGCCGCCCTTCGAAAGGTCCTCCCGCATGGAACCCGCCCTCCCGCTCTGGTTCGAGATCGGTTCGCTCGTCGTGCTGACGCTCGTCCTCGCCTTCGACCTGCTCATCGTCTACCGGCGCCCGCACATCCCGAGCCCTCGCGAGTCGACGCTGTGGGTGGTGTTCTACGTCGGCCTGGCGCTGATCTTCTCGCTCCTCATGCTGCTCATCGGCGACGGCGAGCACGCCGGCCAGTTCCTCGCCGGATGGCTGACCGAGTACAGCCTGAGCATCGACAACCTGTTCGTGTTCGTCATCATCATGGGCCGGTTCGCGGTGCCGAGGACCTACCAGCAGGAGGTCCTCATGGTGGGGATCATCCTGGCGCTGATCTTCCGCGGTGTGTTCATCGTGCTCGGTGCCGGTCTGATCGCCAGCTTCAGCTGGATCTTCTACGTCTTCGGCGCCTTCCTGCTCTACACGGCGGCTCATCAGGCCCTCTCGAAGCACGACGAGGAGGGGAGGGACGACTCGTGGTTCATCCGGTTCGCGCGCCGTCGCCTCCGCGTGTCCACCCAGTACGACGGCAACCGCCTGCGGACCACCGTGGGCGGCCGGCGCGTGTTCACGCCGCTCATCATCGTCTTCCTCGCGCTCGGCACGACCGACCTGCTCTTCGCCCTCGACTCGATCCCGGCGATCTTCGGGATCACGCAGAGCCCGTTCATCGTGTTCACCGCGAACGTCTTCGCCCTCATGGGCCTCAGGCAGTTGTACTTCCTGCTCGGACACCTCCTGGACAAGCTCGAGTACCTCAAATACGGGATCGCGTTCATCCTCGCCTTCATCGGCGTGAAGCTCGTCTTCCACGCGATGCACGACAACCAGGTGCCGTTCATCAACGGCGGCCGGCCGATCGTGTGGGCGCCCGACATCAGCACCGGGACCTCGCTCGCCGTCATCGTCGGGTCGATGGTTGTCGCTACGATGGCATCTCTGGTGAAGCTGCGGTTGAGCGGCTCCACCGTCGCCGAGGCGATCCACGGTGACGACGACCCCGACGCGGCCGCTTCCACGGACCGCAGCCAGGAGGACCCCCGGACATGACGCCACCCGTCGCCGTGAGCGCCCGCAGCGACGTGGGGGCCGTCCGCCACGTCAACGAGGACAGCTACCTCGCCGAGGACCCGCTGTTCCTCGTCGCCGACGGCATGGGAGGCCACGCCCGCGGCGAGCTCGCCAGCCGGACGGCGATCGAGAGCCTGAACCGCACCCTGCGCAGCGGCGGGCTCCCCACCCCGGACGAGGTCATCACCGCCATCGACGAGGCCAACGCCGCCGTCCGCGCGCTGTCGGGAGCCGACGAGTCGGGCGCCGCCGTCGCCGGAACGACGCTGACGGGGATCGTCCGGGTGCGCGTGCCGGAGCTCGCCGCCGAGCAGTGGATGGTGGTCAACGTCGGCGACTCCCGCGTCTACCGCTGGGACGGCCGGTCGCTCACGCGTCTCACCGTCGACCACAGCGCCGTGCAGGAGCTCGTCGACGCCGGCCTGATCACGGAGGCGCAGGCGGAGGTGCATCCGGAGCGCAACGTCATCACGCGCGCCCTCGGCGCCGAGGATTTCGTCGACACCGACAGCGAGCTCCTCCCGGAACAGGACCGGGATACCTTCCTGATCTGCTCGGACGGGCTGACCCGCGAGCTCGACGACGGCCGGATCGCCGAGCTGCTCGCCCTGGGACCGGCCGATCCGGCCGAGGTCCTGGTCGAGGCGGCCAAGGACGCGGGCGGCCACGACAACATAACGGTTATCGTGATTGAATCGGTGACCGGGGATGACGCTCCGGCTTCGACCGACACCCGGGACCGGGCTGTCGGCCGCGAGGCGGAGGACACGCAGCCGAGGGAGTAGGTCGCACGTGTTCGACGTTCAGCAGACGACGGCGGGGGAGTGGGCGGTCGTCGCGGCCGGCGCACGCGCGCTCCTGGTGGCCGAGACGGACACCGAGCAGCTCCGGCGTCTGCACGCGGCGGTCCGGTGCGGGTTCGCCGAGACGCTCGACGCGCTGGTGTCCCGCGGGCTCAGCACGACCCCGTCGTTCGCCCTGCTCGACGCCTCCGCGCCGGTCGTCCTGCTCGCGGTCCGCGGCAGGGCCGAGGCGGCCGTGGGCGTTCCCACGGGGCGCACGATCGACGCCGGTGGTGTGTCGTCTTGGCTCGAGACGCAGCTCGCCGATGCCGGCTCGGTCGCGCTCGGCCGTCCCGTCACGGCGGGCCTCCCCTTGGTGGACGGGGTCGTGATGGCCGACGGTGTCGTGTGGACCGCGTCGGACGACCGGTCCGCCGTGCAAGAGACCATCGCCGTTCCGACGCGGCGCGAACGCGAGACCGGGCCCGTGGATGCGCTCGAGCCGGCGGAGTGGCAGGAGGCGACCGAGGCTGCTGAGCCAGGAGAGGCGCCCGACGTACCCGTTCCCGCGGAGAGCGTCACGCGCGTCCCCACCGCTACCCTCGCGGAAGGCCCCGTCGGTGACGCCGGCGGGCGCACCGGTTACGACCACCTCTTCGGCGCGACGCTGATGCGGAGCGTAGAGGAGGCGGCGATGCGCCCGCAGGAGGAAGCCGACGCCTCCCGGATCGACCTGCCCGCGTTCATCACCGACTCGTTCCCGTCCGGGCCGGCAGGGGCGGAGGGCGACCATGACGGGATGACCGTCATGAGCGGTGACCTGCCGCCTCGGAGTCCGCGCAGCGACGCCGGAGCACCGTCGGCGCCGGTGACTCCCTCCTACTCGCTGCGTCTCTTCGACGGACGCCGCGAGACCCTCGTCCGGCCGGTCGTGGTCGGGCGGGCGCCGAGCGTGTCCGCGGCACCGCGCCTCCCCTCCGTCCGCCCTGTGACACTCACCAGTGCTGAGGACGACATCTCTCGTTCCCATGTCGCGGTGGCCGTCGAGGGCGACAGCGTCGTTGTCACCGACCTGCACTCCCGGAACGGGACCCTCATCGTCCTCCCCGGGAAGTCTCCGCAGAAGCTCCGCAGCGGCGATCCGACGACGGTCGTCACCGGAACGCTGATCGACCTCGGGAGCGGCGTGACCATGACCGTCGAGCTCGACGCATGAGGCGCATGGCGTCGCAGCCGCCCGAGCTCGAGGGGCTGCACCTCATCCGGTTGCTCGGCTCCGGCGGGTTCTCGGACGTCTTCCTGTACGAGCAGGACCTTCCGCGCCGGAGCGTCGCCGTCAAGGTGCTGCTCACCGACAGCGTCGACGACGCGGCACGGGCGCGGTTCGTCGCGGAGGCGAATGTGATGGCCCGCCTCTCCGCGCATCCGTACATCGTCACGATCTTCCACGCCGGCGTCTCGCGCGACGACCGGCCCTACCTCGTCATGGAGTACTGCTCGGGTCCGTCGCTCGCCGACCGGCTCCGCCGGGAGCGCATCGGCGTCGAAGATGCCCTCCGGACCGGCATCCGGCTCTCCAGCGCAGTGGCGACGGCCCACGCGGCGGGCATCCTGCACCGCGACATCAAGCCGGCGAACGTCCTGACGAATGCGCTCGGCTGGCCGGCGCTGACCGACTTCGGGATCGCCTCCGCCCTCGAGGAGCTGCCGGTCCATACGACGACGCTGTCGGAGCTGCGCCGTGCCGGTGGCACGGGGGCGACGGGCAACGGCACCGGAGACAGCAGCCGGAGCGTGGGGCTGAGCGTCCCGTGGTCGCCGCCGGAGATGTTCGCCGACGACCCCGAGCCCGACGTGCGCAGCGACATCTTCTCGCTCGCCGCGACAGTGCACACGCTCCTGGCGGGCCGCACCCCGTTCGAAGTGCCCGGCCGCTCGAACGGCACCCTCGATCTCATGGGACGCATCGAGCGCGGGATGATCACGCGGATCGACCGGGACGACATCCCGCCGTCCCTCACCGCCGTGCTCCGCCGGGGCATGGCCACACGGCAGGCGGACCGCTACCAGTCCGCCATCGACTTCGCCCGCGCCCTGCAGCGTGTAGAACTGGAGCTCGGTCTCGCGGCGACCGGGATCGACGTGCCGAACGTCACCGTGACCGAGGAGCGTGGACCGTCGCAGGACGGATCCGACGCTGAGCCGGAGACGCGAGCCCGATCGGTCGCGACCGTGCGCGCGCAACAGCCCGCCGCGCCCGAAGCGACCCGTGTCCGGGGCGTCGTCCCTGTGGTTCCCATGGGCGCCGCACCCGCAGAAGTGAGGGCACCCGAGCAGACGGTGGTACGTCCGCCGCGGCCTTCCGACACCTCCGCCACGGACTCCTCCGACGACGGGGCGGGGGCGGGCACGGCCGATGCCGAGGAGGCGCGGCGGCGCGATCCGCGCAAGCGCCTGCTCGCCTGGATCGGCGCCGGGGCGGCAGCGGTCGTGGTGCTCGGAGTGGCCGCGGCGCTCGTGGCGAACGCGCTCGCCCCCGCGACGCCGTCCGCCCCACGAGCGGGCTCGGCGCGGGACGGGACCGTCGCCGTGACGATCGTCCCGCCGCCCCAGCTCGTCACCGCCGAGCGGAGCACTGACCGCACGACGGCGACGTTCACCTGGAAGACGAAGCAGCCGAAGCCCGGAGACCAGTTCACCTGGGTCCGAGAGGGAACGACGGACCCGCCCGCCGTCACCGCGGAACAGCGCATCACGGTCACCGGCCTCCAACCCTCCCAGTCGGTCTGCATCGACGTCGCGACCATCCGCTCCGGCCGCACCTCGGAACAGCTGAGGGCGTGCGCACAGTGAGCGCCGACCTCACGGACACCACCGCCAAGCCGCTCACCGTCGAGTACTGCGGCGAGATCTACACCGTCACCGCCGGCGACGAGTTCGAGATCGGGCGGGAGGCGGACCTCTCGATCGACGACAACCCGTACCTGCACCGGCGCTTCCTCACCCTCTCGAGCGACTTCGGCATGTGGTGGCTCAGCAACGTCGGGACACTCCTCACCGCGACGGTCACCGACGCCTCCGGCACCATGCAGGCCTGGCTCGCGCCCGGGGCCAAACTCCCGATCGTCTTCCAGACGGTGCACGTCATGTTCAGCGCCGGGGCGACCACCTACGACTTCACGATCAGCAGCGAGCACGACTGGTTCAACACCTCGGTCGCCGTCGACGCCAACCGGGGATCGACCACGATCCTCCCGGTCACCCTCACGACGAGCCAGCGGCAACTCGTCGTGGCGCTCGCCGAGGGCGTCCTGACCCAGAGCGTCCCCGGGCGCGGGACCATCCCCACCTCGGCGGAGGCCGCCGCACGACTGGGCTGGAGCATGACGACGTTCAACCGCAAGCTCGACAACGTGTGCGACAAGCTCGACAAGCTCGGTGTGGAAGGGCTCCGCGGCGGCCGCGACCGGCTCGCCACGAACCGACGGGCGCGCCTGGTGGAGTACGCCGTCACGACCCGGCTCGTCGGCGTCGAGGACCTCGCGCTACTGGACCGGAACGCCGAACGGGAGGATGCTGCGGAGGACGGCTGAGTCCGCTGCCGCCCGCTGGGCCGCTGGGACGACGCCGCGCGATGGGGACTGCTCCCCATCCGTTCCCGTCCGGGGGTCGTGTTAGCGTGGGTTCCGTTTCCGGCCCGGGGGAGAGTATTGCTGTCACCGCTCGCGTGGATCCGCAGGCGCAAGACGCTTGCCGTGATCGTGGCGTTGGCTGTGGTGGCCGGGGTGCCGCTCACGGTCGCCGTCCTCCATCACGGCTTCCCGGTGAGCGCCGTCGATCTCGGCGCGCGGGATGTCTGGGTCACGAACGGCGAGAAGCTCCTCGGCGGACGGCTGAACCACCAGATCGACGAGCTCGACGCCGCCGTGACCGGGTCGAGCTCCGATCTCGACGTGCTCCAGGACAGCTCGTCGTATTTCCTCACCGATCTGCCGCACGGCACGGTGGACCGGATCGATCCGGCGTTCGTCTCGCTCGGCGGCCGCATCCAGGTGCCGGAGCGCTCCCAGGTCGCCTACGGTGCCGACACGCTCTCGGTGCTCGCGCCGGACGGGCGGCTGTGGGTGCTCGACGCCTCGGGGCGTCTCGACTTCGACCGGTCGAAGACGCGGCCGGACGCCCGGCTCGGGGCGGGTGCCGAACTGGCAGTGTCGAAAGACGGCGTGACCTTCGCGGTGGCGCCGCAGGGCAAGAAGCTCGTCACCGTGCAGCATCCCGGTGCGGCGCCGACGACGACCTCGTTCGCCGTCCCGGGTCGCTTCCAGGTGACCGCGGTGGGCGACCGGCCGGTCGTGCTGGACACCCAGGGCAATCGCGTTCTGACCGCCGAAGGGAAGACCGTCGCCCTGCCGGCCAAGGGTCTGCGCCTCCAGCAGCCGGGCCCGGATGACCCGGCTGTGCTCGTCGCGACGGGGAACAGCCTCCTCAGCGTGCCTCTCGACGGCGGCCCGGTGCGGTCGACCGCGGCGGGAGGCTCCGCGGTCGGCTCGCCCAGTGCGGTCTCCGCGCCGGTGCGCCTCGGCGAGTGCTCCTACGGTGCGTGGGCAGGTTCCGCCCGGTACCTCTACTCCTGCGACGGGAAGCGGCCGGTCGGGATCGACATCGCTCAGCCGGTGGCCGGGGACGACCTCGAATTCCGGGTCAACCACGGCGTCATCGCGCTCAACAACCTCCGTGACGGGAACGCCTGGGTCGTCTCGTCGAACATGCGCCTCGTGCAGAACTGGGCGCAGCTGAAGCCGAACGACACGACCGTCCAGGGCGACACGGGCGAGGAGAAGCCGGTGGTGCAGTCGTTCGCCGACACACTGGCTCAGCGGAGCCCGGTGAACCGGCCCCCGGTCGCCGTCGCCGACACGTACGGGGTGCGGCCGGGACGCTCCACCGTCCTGCACGTCCTGTCGAACGACACCGATCCGGACGGCGACGTGCTGACCATCACGGACGTCTCGCCGATTCCGGCCGACCAGGGCGTGCTGCAGCTCGTCGAGGGCGACCGCGCCATCCAGTTCACCCCGAAGGACGGCCTGAGCGGGACGATCTCGTTCCGGTACTCCGTCGACGACGGGCGTGGAGGAACCGCCTCCGCCCAGGTCGACGCATCGCTCCGGCAGCCTGCGGACAATGCCCCTCCGGCGTCCGCGCGCCCTTCGACGGCGCAGACGGAGGTCGGCCAGTCGGTGACCTACAACGTCCTCAACGACTGGATCGATCCCGACGGCGACGATCTCTCCCTGGTCGCCGCGAACGCCACCACGGAGGACGACGTCCGCTTCAAGCCGGACGGCGACGTGACCTTCACGAGCAAGACCGGTCAGGCCGGTTCCAAGGAGGTGCGCGTCACGGTCTCCGACGGCCGCTCGTCCGCCACCGGGAGCCTCATGATCACGGTGAAGCCGGCGGGGACGCTCGACCCCGTCGCCGTCCCGGACTTCGCTGACGGTTTCGCCGGGCGTCCGCTCGTCGTGCACCCGCTCGACAACGACCAGTCGCCGTCCGGGGAGCCACTGACGCTCGTGGGCGCGAGCCTCGACGGGTCCGGCGCGCAGGTCTCGACCGACGCCGCACGCGGCACGGTCACGCTCTCGACGAATGCGCCGGGCGAGTACTACGCCACCTACACCCTCGGGGCGGGCCCCAAGTCGACGACGGGGCTCATCCGGTTCGACGTCGCCGAGCAGGGCGCCTCCGACGCCGGACCGATCGCGGTGACGGACCGCGCGTACGTTCGCCCCGGCGAGCCCACCTCGGTCGCGGTGCTCGCGAACGACGTCTCGCCGTCGGGGCGCGTGCTCGCGGTGCGCTCCGTGGCTGTGGGGCAGGGCGCGCAGGACCTCAATGTCGAGGTCCTCGACAACGCGATCGTCAAGGTGACGGCGCCGACCGCGCTGACGCAGCAGGTCCAGCTCACGTACGTGGTGTCCGACGGCGTGAAGGAGGCGACCGCGGGCATCACGGTCGTCCCGGTGCCGCCGCTCGTCCAGCACCAGCCCCCCGTGGCCGTCGACGACAGCGTCCCCGTGCGTGCGGGCGACGTGGCGACGGTCAGCGTGATGGACAACGACTACTCGCCGGACAACGCGCCGTTCACGCTGGACCCTCAGCTGCGCGACACCTCGGCGGCCGGGGACGGCGCGACCGTGTTCGTGAGCGGCAAGACGGTCCGGTACCAGGCTCCAGCCAAACCGGGGCAGTACAGCGTCGTGTACGGCATCACGGACAAGTACGGCCAACGGGCGCAGGCGACGGTGAGCTTCGTGGTGGGGGCGCCGGACAAGGGCTCGGATCGCGCGCCGCAGCCGCAGCCGCTAACGGTCCGCGCCTTCGCGGGATCCTCGGTCCCCGTCGATGTCCCGCTCGACGGGATCGACCCCGATGGCGACTCGGTGACGCTCGGGGGACTCGGCAGCCAGCCCACGCTCGGCCGCATCTCGGATTCGACGAGCACCGCGTTCACCTACGAGGCCTATCCCGGCTCCGCGGGGACCGACACGTTCACGTACACGGTGAAGGACACCTACGGGAAGTCCGCGACGGGCACGGTCACGATCGGCGTCATTCCGCGTCCGGATCAGGCGCGCCCGCCGATCGCGGTGAACGACCCGGTGAAGGTCAAGCCCGGCCGCACGATCGCGGTGCCGGTGCTCGACAACGATTCGGACCCGAACGGCTACGCGATCTCCCTGCAGAAGAAGCTCCTCCAGGTCGACGACGGCCTGACCGCGCGAACGAGCGGCAAGACGGTCCTCGTCACAGCACCCAAGCGCGAGGGCGCCTTCGTCGTGCGCTACCAGATCACGAACGGACAGGGAGGCGTCGCCAGCGCCTTCATCCAGGTGACCGTCACTCCTGACGCACCGGAGGTCCCGCCGACCGCGATCGATCACGTGCTCGAGCCGGACCAGGTGTCGAACAAGGACAGCGTGAAGGTGGACGCGCTCTCGGGGGCGACGAACCCGTCCGGCGTCGCCGGGGACCTGACGGTGACGCTGAGCGGTGCGTACGCCTCCGATGCGGAGATCGGCGACGGCGGGTCCGTGACGGTCCATCCCGGGAGCCAGCGCCGGGCGATCGCGTACACGGTGACCGACCCGGTCACCGGGCTCCACGGGTCGGCGTTCATCGTGGTGCCTCCGAAGGGGGATGCGACCGCGCCGCCGCGCATCAAGGACGGGCTCCCGGAGCAGATCGTGCAGACCGACGGAGCCAAGAGCTGGAAGCTCTCGGACATCCTCACCGTGCCGTCCGGCCGGTCGTACAAGCTCACCGGCGCCTCCGGCGTGAGCGCCACGAACAGCTCGGGGGCATCGTCCTTCGGCGATGACCAGACGCTGACGTTCACGGCGGCGAAGGGCTACCGCGGGCCGGCCTCGATCACCTTCTCGGTGAACGACGGCCGGGAGCCGGGCCAGAGCGCGGATCGCGTCACCCGGCTGGTGCTCCCGATCACCGTCGGGCAGCCCGACCAGTCGGACGTCGCCCCCACCTTCACGTCGCCGAGCGAACGCATCGAACCGGGGGAGGCGCCGCTCGCGGTCGACCTGCGGGCGTCGACCTTCCACCCCAACCCGCAGATCCTCGCGAAGATCGCCTACTCGGATGCGCGCGGCTCCAACCCGAAGATCCAGGCGTCCCTGAGCGGCTCGACCCTGAGCCTCTCCGCGCCGCTCGGCGTGCAGCCCGGAGAGTCGGGGACCGTGACGGTCACGATCAGCTCGGGGACGCACACGATCACGGGCACGGTGAACGTCCAGGTCGTGAGCTCGAACCGGCCCGTCGCCACCCAGAAGAATCCGCCGCAGAAGACCGAGACGCAGCGCGGACGCACGGCGACCGTGCAGGGCGCCTCGAGCGACAGCCAGTGGGTCAACCCGTTCCCCGGGCAGCCGCTGACCATCACGGACGCACAGGCGCAGAGCGCGCCGTCGGGCGTGACGGTCACCTACACCGCATCCTCCATCAGCGTCAGCGCGGCTTCCGGCGCGTCGATCGGCACGGTCAGTGTGCTGTACCACGTGCAGGACGCCACGAAGGATCCGAAGCGGACCGCCGCCGCCGTGGGACAGCTGCAGGTGACGATCCACGACGTCCCGTCGAAGCCGGCCGCACCCTCCAACCCGCAGGCGAGCGACGGCCAGGCGTCGGTCACGATCACGGCACCCGCGGACAACGGGAAGCCGATCGACCAGTACGAGGTGTCGACGACCGGGCGCACGGTCACGACGTCGACGATCGGACGTGTCACGATCACCGGTCTCACCAACGGGCAGTCCTACCGGTTCCAGGTCCGTGCGCACAACGCGGACGGCTGGAGCGAGCTCTCCGCACAGAGCGCGGCCGTGACCCCGTACGGAACGCCCACGCGGGTGTCGAACGTTCGTCTCTCGAGCAGCGGGCAGTACGCTCCGGCGACCCTCACGATGAGCTGGTCGGGGCTCGCGGACCCCGGCGGCACCGGCGGAGGGTCGGTCACCTACCATTACCGACTCGACAGCGGCGGCTGGAACACGACGCAGGGCACCAGCGCGACGGCCGGAAACCAGGGTGTGGGCACCCACTCGTTCGAGGTATACGCGGTCAACGACGGCAGTGGGAAGCCGGGCCCGACCGTGACCTCGAACAGTGTGACGGTCGACAAGAAGCCCAACCCGCCGGCCTCGATCACGCTGGCCAAGGGCGCACTGGAGCCGGGGTACACCCACAGCTACACGTACGACGTCACGGTCAACAACTTCCCGGCCAACCGCAGCTTCCCGATCACGTTCTACTGCAACGGCGGAACGCTGTCGTCGGGCTATTCGGTGTCGACGGACGCCAGCGGCAGCGGCCACTACCGCGGGGCTCCCGATCGGCTGAACCCGTGGTGCGGCTACCCGGGGGCGTACGTCGTCGTGAACGGCGTCCAGAGCAGCGTGCAGGACTGGTCCAAGTAGGAGAGGTGCGGAGATGACAGTGACGCAGGAGCAGGCGGACTGGTTCGCCGGAGCGTTCGGCCAGCTGGTGGCGAACGTCGACAAGGCGATCCTCGGGAAGGAGCACAGCATCCGGCTGGTGGTCACGGCGATGCTGTCCGGCGGCCACGTGCTGCTCGAGGACGTGCCCGGCACCGGCAAGACCGTGCTCGCCAAGGCGCTCGCCAACACGGTGGAGGGCACGCAGTCGCGCATCCAGTTCACTCCCGACCTGCTCCCGTCGGATGTGACCGGCGTCACGATCTACGACCAATCGACGGGGCGGTTCGAGTTCCACCCGGGGCCGATCTTCGCCTCCGTCGTCCTCGCGGACGAGATCAACCGCGCGAGCCCGAAGACCCAGTCCGCCCTGCTCGAGGTCATGGAGGAGGGGGTCGTCACGGTCGACGGCGTCGGTCACCCGGTCGGCGCGCCCTTCATCGTCATCGCGACGCAGAACCCGGTCGAGCAGGCCGGCACGTACTCGCTGCCCGAGGCGCAGCTCGACCGGTTCCTGATCAAGACGTCGCTCGGCTACCCCGACCACGCCACGACCGTCGACCTGCTGCTCGACGCCTCCAACCGATCCCGGGCATCGGCGGTCCGCCCGATCATCGCGGCCGACTCGGTCACGACGCTCGCGCAGCTGGCCTCCGAGGTGCACACCGACGCCAGCGTCATGGGTTACCTGAGCGAGATCGTGACGGCGACCCGGGAGGACCGCGACTCCGCGCTCGGCGTCAGCATCCGCGGCGCGCTTGCGCTCGCCCGGGCCGCCAAGACCTGGGCGATCGCGTCGGGGCGCACCTATGTGACGCCCGACGACATCCGGGAGCTCGCCCTGCCCGTCCTCGCGCACCGCGTGATGGTCGACCCGGAATCCGAGTTCGCGGGCGTCCGCGCCGAGGACGTCGTGGAGCGCGCGGTCGCGTCGGCCACCCCTCCGGCCTACCGGGCGGCGTGAGGGCGAACCGGTCATGACCACCCAGACATCCGGGGCTCGCGGGCGCCGCCGACGCGCCACGCCGGCCGATCAGGCCCGCATCGCGTTGACTCAGCTCGCCGGGCTCGGCGGCGCGGGACTGCGCGGCGCTGGGCGGATCGCAGCGCCCGCTCGGCGGTGGGCGGCGTCGGCGCTCCGGCCGTCGCTCCGGGTGGTCAGCGGCCTGGGCTGGATCGCCGTGGGGGGCGCGGCGGTGTCCATCCTCCTCGCGGTCGCGCTGGGCTGGGCCGAGTTCGCCTTCCTCGGCGCGACGCTGCTGGGCGCCCTCGCGATCGCGACGGCGTTCGTCTTCGGGCGGTCCACCTACGACGTCACGATCGACCTAGAACCGAGGAGGGTCGTCGCGGGGGAGCGGGCACTCGGCCGGCTCTCCGTGACGAACGACGGCGCCCGCCCGGTCCTCCCGACGCGGATGGAGCTGCCGGTCGGCGAGGGCGAGGCCGCCTTCGCTATTCCCCGGCTCGTGCCCGGGGCCGGGACCGAGGAGCTCTTCGCGGTCCCCACCGAGCGTCGCGCCCTGATCCTCGCGGGGCCGGCGATCTCCGTCCGCGGCGATCAGCTCGGCCTCCTGCGCCGGACGACGCGCTGGACCGACCAGGTCGAGCTGTTCGTGCACCCGCGCACGGTCCGCCTCGCGGCCACGGCGCGCGGCCTCGTCCGCGACCTCGAAGGCCAGACCACGAAGGTGATCACCGACAGCGATCTGGCCTTCCACGCGCTCCGCACGTACGAGCCCGGCGACGACATCCGGAACGTGCATTGGCGCACCTCGGCGCGGACCGGCCAGCTGATGGTCCGCCAGTACCAGGAGACCCGCCGGTCACAGCTCCTGCTGACATTCGACGCCGAGCAGGATCACTTCGCCGGCACCGAGGAGTTCGAGCTCGGCGTCTCCGTCGTCGCCTCCATCGCCGTGCACGTCGTCCGCGAGGAGACCCAGGTCCGCGCGGTCTGGCAGGGAGGGCCGATGCGCGTCGACACCCCGACCGCCCTGCTCGACGACTCCTGCCGCATCTCCCCGGTGGAGGGACGCCATCCCGCACTCCGCGAGTTCCTGCGTCAGGCGAGCCTCCGGATGGAGGCGCCGAGCCTTGCCATCACGGTCACCGGCTCGCGCGTGGAGACGCCCGAGCTTCGCGCCGCTGCTGCGCTCTGGGGGACGGACACCGACACCATCACGGTCCGCGTCGACACGGCGGGTGAGCCACGGCTGTCCCGTCTCGGCAGGACGACCCTGATCACGGTGTCGACCCTGTCCGAGCTTCCCACCCTGCTCAAGAGGGCGGCACGGTGACGGCCGCGGCCGCGAGCCGGTCCGAGCCGCTCTTCGACCGGCTGGGACGCACGACCTGGATCGATGTGGCGGTGCTCAGTGCGCTCATCCTCCTCGCGATCGCCGGTCTGGAGCCCGCCTTCGGTCATCTCGGCTTCGTCACGGCCGCGGTCGGCGGGACCGTGGTGGGAGGCGGCGTGGCGGTGCTCTGCCGGCTGCTCCGCATCTCGTGGCCGGTCACGGCGGTGGTCGGCCTCGCCGCGTACATCCTCGCCGGGACCCCGATCGCTCTGCCGGGCCTGGCACTCTTCGGCGTGCTGCCGTCGCTCGACAGCCTCTCGGACCTCATGGTCGGCGCCGTCTTCGGATGGTCGGACTCGGTGACGCTGCGGGCCCCGCTGGAGGCGCCTCCCTCCCTGGCGGTCGTGCCGTACGTCGCGGGCTGGCTCGTGTCGCTCGTCACGATCTCGCTCGCGGTCCGCTGGCTCCCGCAGGTCAGGCGGTCGTCCGTGTGGCCCCCGGCAGCGCTCCTGACCGGGCCTGTTCTCCTCCTCCTCGCGGCGATCCTCCTCGGCACCCGGGACTCGTTCTACGCGGGGATCCGCGGGGTCGCCTTCGGCGTCATCGCCATCGTCTGGCTCTCCTGGAGGCGCGCTCGATCCGCGCGCGACCGCCTCGGCGCCGATCCGGCGGTGCGGCGGAGCCGGGTGCTCGGTGCCGCGACGGTCGTCGTGGGTGCGGTCCTGGTCGGAGCCTTGGCCGGCACCCTTCTCGGCCCCACGCCCGCCGCGCGGCTGGTCCTGCGCGACGAGATCACGCCGCCGTTCGACCCGCTGGACTACCCGAGCCCGCTCGCCGGGTTCCGGAAGTACACGAAGGACCTCCAGAAGACGGAGCTCTTCACGGTCGAGGGGCTGCAGCCGGGCCAGGTGATCCGGCTCGCCACCATGGACAGCTACGACGGCGTCGTGTGGTCGGTCGCGGCTCCGGGGAGCGACCGGGACGCGTCGGGGGCCTTCGAGCTGCTCGGCAGCACGATACCGCGGCCGCCTCTGTTCTCGGCAGGCGCCTCCACGAGCGCGACCGTCGACATCGCCGCGTACTCGGATGTGTGGCTGCCCACGCTCGGCTACCTCAGCCGTCTCGACTTCGGCGCGCATCCGGGCTCGGACCCCGCCGCGGCGGTGCGCGTGAACACGGCGACCGGGACGACGGCGGTCACCACGGGCGTCCGGAAGGGGCTCCGCTACACCATCGCGGCCACGGCTCAGGAGATCCCGAAGGACAGTGCGCTAGCGAAGGTCCCGCCCGCGACGATCGCCCTGCCGCCGGTGCGCAACGTGCCCGACGTGGTCTCAGCGAAGGCCGTCGAATACGCGGGCAGCTCGTCGACGGCGATCCAGAAGCTCCGGAACATCGAGCGCTCGCTCAAATCGCTCGGCTACCTCAGCCACGGCCGCGCCTCCGATCCCGTCCCGTCGCGCGCCGGCGAGGGCGCGGACCGCATGACCGACCTGCTCACGACCTCGCCCATGGTCGGCGACCAGGAGCAGTACGCGAGCGCGTTCGCCCTGATGGCCCGCCGGCTCGGATACCCGGTTCGCGTGGTGATGGGGTTCGCCCCGAAGGCGACCGGCGCGACGACCGCGGTCACCGGGAACGACGTCACCGCGTGGGACGAGGTGGCCTTCAGCGGCGTCGGCTGGGTGCCGTTCTTCCCGACCCCCACCAAGACCGACGCCCCGAAGAACCAGACGACGAAGCCCAAGCTCGAGCCGCAGCCTCAGGTGCGCCAGCCGCCGCCCGCCGACCCCAAGGCGGACGAACTGCTCACGCCCGTGAAGACGAAGGACACCGAGCGCAAGCAGCCTCAGCACGGCTTCTCGCTCCCGGGCTGGGTCTGGGCCGCGCTCGGGGTCGTCGGCATCCCTCTGCTCCTGTACTTCGTGCCGCTGCTGATCGTCGGACTGCTGAAGCGCCGTCGCCGTCGCCGTCGTCTGTCGACCGGACCCCCCGACCGGCGGGCGGCCGGAGCGTGGGAAGAACTCGCCGACGGGTACGCCGAGCTCGGGCTCGACCTGCCCCGCCGGGCGACGCGCCTCCAGACGGCGGCCGCACTGGAGGCGCAATCGGCGCAGCAGTCCCTCCCCGTGCCCGAGGGCGGCCTGGCGACCATCGCGCGGGAGGTCGACGCGGCCGTCTTCGACGGATCCGTGGTCGGCGAGGACCGCGTGGGGAACGTCTGGTCGGCCGTCGCCGCAGCGCTCTCCGGCGCGACCGCCGCGGCCGGCCCGCTGCGCAGCCGACTGGCCGCGTTCCGCTACTCCCGGTCACGGCGTCGCTGACGGGTGCGACCGCGTCCGTATAGTGGGCGTCGTGGAGGAACCGGGCTACATCGTGCCCCCGCCGGGGCTCATACCGCCGCGCTCCGACCCGGGTGCCGACGCGGCGCCGCCCCGGCCGCTCATCGTGCCGGGCCGCGAGTTGCCCGCCTTCGCGGCCCCGGCGCCCGCACCGTCGCCGCAGCGCCCGGTCTGGCGCCTGACGCTGCCCGGGGGTCGACGCCTGACCGTCGGGGGAACGGTGCTGCTCGGCCGCAACCCGGCGCTCCCGCCGGGCGTGGCCCGTGCGGAGCTCGTCGCCGTCGACGATCCCGCCTCGACGGTGTCGAAGACCCACGCCGAGCTCGACCTCGCCGGAGACGGACTCACCGTGACCGACCTGCACTCGACGAACGGCGTGCGCGTGGCGGGCGTCCCGGCGGAACCCGGCGTGGCGACCGTTGTCCCCGATGGCGCGGAGCTGACGCTCGGCGACTTCCGGATCGTCGCCGAGCGAGCCTGATCGCCGCAGGATGGCCGGGTGATATCCTGGGCTCGATGTGCACCGGTCTCCTCCTCCTTAGCCGCCGCGGCGAGTCCTAGTTCTCAGGCCACCCTCGCCGCGGAGTCACGTCGACGGCTGTTCCGTTTCGCACGCTAGGAGATCCACTGACATGACCACCGCTGACCCGTCCGCCGAGCAGGCCGACCGGCGACCGCTGACCCTCGCCGAGAAGGTGTGGCGCGACCACCTCGTCGTCAAGGGCGAGGACGGCTCGCCCGACCTCATCTACATCGATCTCCACCTCGTCCATGAGGTCACGAGCCCGCAGGCGTTCGACGGCCTCCGCATGGCCGGCCGTCCCGTCCGCCGGCCCGACCTGACCATCGCCACCGAGGACCACAACACGCCGACCATCGGCATCGACCGTCCGATCGCCGACCTCACGAGCCGCACCCAGATCGAGACCCTGCGCCGCAATGCCGAGGAGTTCGGCATCCGCCTCCACTCGCTCGGCGACGTCGAGCAGGGGATCGTCCACGTCGTCGGCCCGCAGCTGGGCCTCACCATGCCGGGCATCACCGTCGTGTGCGGCGACTCGCACACCTCCACCCACGGGGCGTTCGGCGCGATGGCCTTCGGCATCGGGACGAGCGAGGTCGAGCACGTGCTCGCCACCCAGACCCTGCCGCTGAAGCCGTTCAAGACGATGGCCATCACCGTCGAGGGCGACCTGCGCCCCGGGGTCACCGCGAAGGACATCATCCTGGCCGTGATCGCCAAGATCGGCACGGGAGGCGGTCAGGGCTACGTGCTCGAGTACCGCGGCAGCGCGATCCGCGCCCTCTCGATGGAGGGGCGGATGACGATCTGCAACATGTCCATCGAGGCGGGCGCCCGCGCGGGCATGGTCGCTCCGGACGAGACCACCTTCGCCTACCTGAAGGGCCGTCCGCACGCCCCCGAGGGCTCCGACTGGGACGAGGCGGTCGCGTACTGGAAGACGCTGCAGACCGACGACGACGCCGTGTTCGACGCCGAGGTCTACCTCGACGCCGCCGAGATCGAGCCCTTCGTGACCTGGGGGACCAACCCGGGCCAGGGCGTATCGCTCAGCCAGTCCGTACCGGACCCCGCATCGTACGCCGATCCGAACGCGCGGGCCGCCGCCGAACGCGCTCTCCAGTACATGGACCTCGAGCCGGGCACGCCCATGAAGAGCATCCCGGTCGACGCCGTGTTCATGGGCTCCTGCACCAACAGCCGCATCGAGGACCTCCGCGCCTTCGCCTCCGTCATCAAGGGGCGCAAGAAGGCCGACGGCGTCCGCGTCATGGTGGTGCCGGGCAGCGCTCGCGTCCGCATCGAGGCAGAGGCGGAGGGCATCGACAAGATCGTCGAGGAGTTCGGCGCCGAGTGGCGGTTCGCCGGGTGCTCGATGTGCCTGGGCATGAACCCCGACCAGCTCGCGCCGGGGGAGCGGTGCGCCTCCACCTCGAACCGCAACTTCGAGGGGCGGCAGGGCAAGGGAGGACGGACGCACCTGGTGTCGCCGCTGGTCGCGGCGGCGACGGCCATCCGCGGAACGCTGTCGAGCCCGTGGGACCTCGAGCACGACGAAGGCGACGACACGCCGCGCAGCGGCGGCACCGACAGCCGCATCGGAGAGAAGGTGGGCGCCTGATGGAGAAGTTCGAGACCGTCACCGGCGTCGCCGTCCCGCTGCGCCGCTCCGATGTCGACACCGACCAGATCATCCCGGCGGTGTTCCTCAAGCGCGTCACCAAGACGGGCTTCGACGACGCGCTCTTCCACGAGTGGCGGAAGGATCCGGACTTCATCCTGAACCAGGAGCCGTACCAGGGTGCGACCGTCCTCGTCGCCGGTCCCGACTTCGGAACCGGATCCTCCCGCGAGCACGCCGTCTGGGCGCTCCGCGATTACGGCTTCCGCGTGGTGCTCAGCCCGCGGTTCGCCGACATCTTCCGGGGAAACTCCGGAAAGCAGGGCCTCCTCACCGGTCAGATCTCCGAGGAGGACGCCGAGCGTCTCTGGGAGGCCATCGAGGCCGAGCCGGGAATACCCGCGACGGTCGACCTGGTTGCCAAGACTGCGACGGTCGGTGCGGTCCAGGTGTCTTTCGACATCGACGACTACACTCGCTGGCGTTTGCTCGAAGGGTTGGACGACATCGCTCTGACCCTGCGCGACGAGGCGCGCATCTCCGAATACGAAAGCGGCCGCGCGAGCTGGCGGCCCACGACCCTCCCGGTGAAACTTTGAACTCACTCCTTCAGGACGCCCAGGCAGCTGGAGCGCGCGTCGGCCTCAAGGGCGACCGCATCACGATCAACGGCGGAATCCCGCTCCGGGGCCGCATCGAGGTCCGCGGCGCCAAGAACTTCGTCACCAAGGCCATGGTCGCCGCGATCCTCGGCGAAGGCCCGAGCGTCCTGCGGAACGTCCCCGACATCAGCGACGTGCGCGTCGTCCGAGGGCTCCTCGAGGTCCACGGCGTGAAGGTCACGAACGGCGCGGAGGAGGGCGAGCTCCTCCTCGACCCGAGCGCGGTCGAGTCGGCGCACATGGCCGACATCGACGCCCACGCCGGCTCGAGCCGCATCCCGATCCTGTTCTGCGGGCCGCTGCTGCACCGCCTCGGCGAGGCGTTCATCCCCGACCTCGGCGGCTGCCGCATCGGCGACCGGCCGATCGACTACCACCTCGAGGTCCTCCGCAAGTTCGGCGCCGTCGTCGACAAGCTGCCGACCGGCATCCGCATGACGGCCCCGAACGGCCTGCACGGAGCGAAGCTCGAGCTGCCGTACCCGAGCGTCGGGGCGACGGAGCAGGTGCTCCTCACGGCCGTCCGCGCGGAGGGGATCACCGAGCTCAAGGGCGCGGCGATCGAGCCCGAGATCATGGATCTCATCAACGTCCTGCAGAAGATGGGCGCGATCATCTCGGTCGACACCGACCGCGTGATCCGCATCGAGGGCGTGGACAAGCTGGTGGGCTACAGCCACACGGCGCTCTTCGACCGCAACGAGGCCGCCAGCTGGGCCGCTGCAGCGCTCGCCACCCACGGCGACATCTACGTCGGCGGCGCGCGCCAGCCCGAGATGCTGACCTTCCTCAACGTCTACCGCAAGGTCGGAGGCGCGTTCGAGATCCACGACGACGGCATCCGGTTCTTCCACCCGGGCGGTCCGCTCAAGCCGGTCGTCATCGAGACCGACGTCCACCCGGGCTTCATGACCGACTGGCAGCAGCCGCTGGTCGTCGCGCTCACCAAGGCCGAGGGCGTGTCGATCGTCCACGAGACGGTCTACGAGCAGCGGTTCGGCTTCGTCGACGCCCTCATCGACATGGGCGCCAAGATCCAGGTGCACAAGGAGTGCCTCGGCGGGCACGACTGCCGGTTCGGCCAGCGGAACTTCAACCACTCGGCCGTGATCATGGGACCGGTGGAGCTCACGGGCGCCGACATCGAGGTCCCGGACCTCCGCGGCGGCTTCAGCCACCTCATCGCGGCGCTGACCGCGGAGGGGCAATCGACCGTCAGCAATGTCGGCATCATCAGCCGCGGCTATGAGAACTTCATCACGAAGCTCGAGCAGCTCGGTGCGGACTTCACGCTGATCGCTTGACGCGAGGCGCCGCAGTCGCCGCGGCGACTGCGGTCCCCTCGGCGGGCTTGCCGCCGACGGCATGCCCCGTCACCGATAATGGTCTGGTGTCCCATCCCGCTGAGTCCGTGCCCGTGAAGCGTCCGCATTCCGAACGGAGCCGACCCTCCGTGTTCTGGGTGCTCGCCGCGCTCATCCTGCCGCTCGGGTCGCTGCTCGCGCGGTTCCGGGTCGTCGACGGTGAGAAGATGCCGCGGAGCGGCGCGCTCATCCTGGCGCCCAACCACTACAGCGAGATCGACCCGGTGATGATCGGCATCGTCTCCTGGAAGCTCGGGCGCCTCCCGCGCTTCCTCGCCAAGGAGAGCCTGTTCCACGTGCCCGTGCTCGGCTGGTTCCTCCGCCGCTCCGGTCAGGTGCCGGTGTCGCGCGCGGGGGCGACCCGCGGATCGGCGCCGCTGGAGGCCGCCCAGAAGATCATCGACGACGGCCGCATCGTGATCATCTACCCCGAGGGCTCGCTCACACGCGACCCAGACCTCTGGCCGATGCGCGGCAAGACCGGTGCCGCCCGCATGGCGCTCGAGCACCGCATCCCGGTGATCCCGATCGCCCACTGGGGCACCCAGCAGGTGCTGCCGCGGTACGGCAAGAAGATCAGCTGGTTCCCGCGCAAGACCATCGACGTGAAGGTGGGCGACCCCGTCGACCTGTCCGCGTTCGAGGGGCGGAACCTCGACTCGGCGACGCTCAGCGAGGCGACCTCCGCGATCATGGACGCCATCACGGCCCTCCTCGAGGACCTGCGCGCCGAGAAGGCGCCGCGTCCGCGCTGGGACCCGGCCGAGCACAACCAGAAGGAGACCGGCCGCTTCGATGGCTAGAGCAGTGAAGGCACCGCCCGCCCGTCCCCGCCGCGTCGCCGTGCTCGGCGCCGGCAGCTGGGGGACCACGTTCGCGAAGATCCTGGCCGACGGCGGCTCCGAGGTCGTGCTGTGGGCGAGACGCCCGGAGGTGGCGCGGGAGATCAACGAGGTCAAGCGCAACAGCGACTACCTCGAGGGCATCAATCTCCCGCGCAACCTGCGCTCGACGCACCGGCTCGGGGAGGCGATGCGCGACGCCGAGCAGGTCTTCGTCTCCATCCCGAGCCAGACGCTCCGGTCGAACCTGGAGGCGATGACGCCGTTCCTCGGCCCCGAGACGATCGTCGTGAGCCTCATGAAGGGCGTCGAGAAGGGCACGGGCCTCCGCATGAGCGAGGTCATCGCCGCCGGCCTCCCGATCGAGGCGGAGCGCATCGCCGTCGCCTCCGGGCCCAACCTGGCCCTCGAGATCGCGCGCGAGCAGCCCACCGCCGCCGTCGTGTCCTCGGTGAGCCTCGAGACGGCGCAGGCCGTCGCGATGGCGGCCACCAACCGGTACTTCCGGAGCTTCGTGAACACCGACGTCATCGGCACCGAGTTCGGCGGCGTCCTGAAGAACCTGATCGCGGTCGCCATCGGCATCGTCGACGGCGTCGGCTACGGCGAGAACACCAAGGCGTCGATCATCACGCGCGGCCTCGTGGAGATGACCGATTTCGCCGTCGCTTACGGCGCCGAGCCGCAGACGCTCTCCGGGCTCGCCGGCCTGGGCGACCTGATCGCGACGTGCGAGTCGTCGCTGAGCCGCAACAACACGGCCGGGCGCCTCCTCGGCCAGGGCTACGCGTTCGCCGATGTGGTCAAGCAGATGAATCAGACGGCGGAGGGGCTCGCCTCCGTGGCGCCGGTGCTGCGACTGGCCGAGGCGCGCGGCGTCGAGATGCCGATCGTCCGGCAGGTCAGCCAGGTGCTGGCCGGTACGCTCGATCCGAAGGACATCGCGCCTCACCTCACCACCGACTCGGACGAGCCGCAAGGCGAAAGGACACTGGATGACGGACACGGTCACGGTCGCGCTTCTGTTTGGAGGGCGCTCAAGCGAGCATTCGATCAGCTGCGCGACGGCGGCGGGAGTGCTCGCGGCGATCGACCGTGACCGCTACCGGGTGATCCCGATCGGGATCACCCACGACGGCGCTTTCACGGTGCAGCCGGACGATGCCGCCCGGTTCGCGCTCAACGCCGAGAAGCTGCCCGAGGTCGACGACAACGGCACCCGCGTGCTCTGGCCGGACAGCGCCGCGTCCCGTGAGCTCACCGTGATCGAGGCCGACGGTTCGCGGTCCTCTCTGGGCGAGATCGACATCGTCTTCCCGATCCTTCACGGCCCGTGGGGGGAGGACGGCACTCTTCAGGGCATGCTCGAACTGGTCGGACTGCCGTATGTCGGAAGCGGCGTGCTGGCGAGCGCGCTCGGCATGGACAAGCACTTCACCAAGACCGTCCTGCAGCAGGCGGGCATCCCCGTGGCGCCCTGGGTGACGGTCACCGCCCACGAATGGGGGACCGACCCCGACGCCGTCGGTGCGTCCGCCGAGGCGCTGGGGCTGCCCGCCTTCGTCAAACCCGCGAGGGCCGGATCCAGCGTGGGCGTGACCAAGATCACCGAGTGGTCCGACCTCGGCTCCGCCGTCGAGACCGCGCTCCGTGAGGACGACCGTGTGCTGATCGAGTCCATGGTGACCGGTCGGGAGGTCGAGATCGCCGTGCTCGGCGGCCGTCCCGGCCAGCCGTCGCGCGCCTCCGTCGCCGGCGAGATCGTCCTCAGCGGCCGCGACTTCTACGACTTCGCCGCCAAGTACCTCGACGCCCCGGGCGTGGAGCTCGTCTGTCCCGCCGAGCTCTCGGAGGGCGAACTGGCGCAGATGCAGCAGCTGGGCATCCGGGCGTTCGACGCGATCGGAGGCGAGGGTCTCGCCCGCGTCGACTTCTTCCTGACCGCGGACGGCTTCGTCGTCAACGAGATCAACACGATGCCGGGGTTCACCCCGATCTCGATGTTCCCGCGCTGCTGGCAGGAGTCGGGCCTCGGCTACCCCGCCCTGATCGACGAGCTCATCCAAGTGGCCCTGGCCCGCGCGGCGGCCTGACGCACCGGCCGGTCGCGTCTACCGAGACGGCGTCGGGGTCGGCGTCCCGGCCCCGCCACCGGTCGTGTCGAGCGTCGACAGGCACTTCTGCGTCTGCTTGACCGTGGCGATCGCGCTGGAGAACTCCGGGAGCACGGACGCGTCGGACACACCGGCGACGTGGTCGATGATCACCTCGGTCGCCGGCCGCCGGCCGAACGTCTGGTAGACGATCGTCTTGGCGGCCGGGTCGGTCATGAGCACCCAGTCGATGCCGTTGACGTCGATGCACGGCTTCGTCGTCGGCCCGATGGGAGGGACGCCGCAGCGCAGGATGACGGCGGCGGGGTCGCCCCAGGCGCCGGTCGCCTGCGCGTCGGTCTCGCGCTTCGCCTTGTCGGCCACGGTGTCGGGCAGCCGCACGCTGATCTCGGCGCAGCCCGGGTCGTTCGCCTGGGCGCCCGGGTCGAGCGTGACGGTCGGAGCGCACCCGCTGAGCGCGAGCGCGAGACCCGCGAGGACGACGGCGAGGACGGTGCGGCGATGGGACACAGTGATTCAGGCTACCGTTTGCTGTCATGGGAAACTCTGGGAGCGCCGGCGCCGGGACGACCATCGGCGAGGCCTCGGAACGCGACGCGCTCCGCAGGATCTTCCCGCGTCTCCCCGCCTCGTCGGCGACGATCGTCGGCCCGGGTGACGACGCGGCCGTGCTGGCGGCGCCCGACGGCCGGTTCGTCGTCACGACGGACATGATGGTGCACGGCCCGGACTTCCGCCTCGCGTGGTCGACCCCCGAGGATCTCGGCTGGAAGGCCGCGGCGACCAACCTCTCGGACGTTGCGGCCATGGGCGCCGTCCCGACGGCGCTCGTCGTGGCGATCGCCGCTCCGGCGGGGCTGCCGGTGTCCGCGCTGGAGGAGATCGCGGACGGCTTCCGCTCGGCGTGCGAACTGCTCGCGCCCGGTTGCGGCATCGTGGGCGGCGACCTGTCGGTCTCGCCGGTGCTGACGATCGCGGTGACCGCCTTCGGTGACCTGCAGGGGCGCGACCCGGTGCTCCGGAGCGGAGCGCGCCCGGGCGATGTCGCGGCAGTCTCCGGGCCGCTGGGCGCGGCGGGCGCCGGACTGCGCCTCCTGTTCGAGCGAGCGGTCGACGAGCGCGGCGAGCCGGACGCGGAGCGGTTCGCCGTCGTCGCCGCAGCGCATCCCGAGCTGGTGTCGGCGCAGTTGCGGCCCGTTCCCCCGGTCGCCGACGGTCCTCGCGCCGCCAGGGCCGGCGCGACGGCGATGCTCGACCTGAGCGACGGCCTCGCCCTCGACGCCCGGAGGGTGGCCGAAGCGAGCGGGGTGGCGATCGACATCGACCCGGCCGCGCTCGGAGACGATCCGCGGATGGCGCTCACCGGCGGAGAGGATCACGGTCTGTTCGCCGCCTTCCCGGCCGGGACGCCGCTGCCGGGAGGCTTCCGGCGCGTAGGCGTGGTGCGCGAGGGCGAAGGCCTTTATGTCGGCGGCGTGCTCTTCGATGAGCGCGGCGGATGGGACCCGTATCTGGAGTGGGACGGCGCGCGCGGCTGACCCCTCGGTCGGCCGGTCAGGAGGCGTGCAGCCAGTACAGCGCCGTCTCGCCGTAGTCCTTCCGGCGCTCGAGGTCGAGCCCGTCGGGGAGGGACGGCTCGGCGTCTCGCGCGCTGCGCTCCACGCAGACGAGGGCGTCGTCGGCCAGCAGCGCGACGAGCGCGCTGAGGACCCCGAACAGATCGCTGTCCGGAACGTCGTAGGGCGGGTCGATGAAGACGAGGTCGAAGGGCCCCCGAGCCGTGCTGAGATAACTCTGCACCGTCGCGGCCCGGACATCGACGATCGGCGGATGGCCTCGCGCGGCGCGGGTGACTGCCGCAGCGTTGCGCCGGCACACCTGCGCCGCGGCCGCGTTCTTCTCGACGAGCACGACGGATGCCGCGCCGCGGCTGGCCGCCTCGAGCCCGAGGGCCCCTGAGCCGGCGTACAGGTCGAGGACGCGCGCTCCGTGCAGTGCGTCGCGCGCCTCCAGGGCGGAGAACGCGGCCTCGCGGACGCGGTCGCTCGTCGGGCGGGTGCCCGAGCTCGGCACCTGCAGCCTCAGCGATCCGGCGTAGCCGGCGACGATTCGGGTCATGGCGTCACCGAGCCTACCGCCGGGACCGCGCGTGCCCGCGAAGAAGACTGAGAGAAATTCACTAAAGGGACCTCTGCCGCTAGCGCGAGTGCCGGGCGCCCAACACAATGGGGGGATGGAGGATCAGCTCGCTCAGTCCGAGCTCGACGAGCTCTGGCGGTTCGACGACCCGATGGCCTCCGCAGAGCGCTTCGCCATGGCCGCGGCCGAGCCCCGCCGCTCCGAGGTCGTGCGCGCCGAACTGGAGACGCAGCGCGCCAGGGCGCTCGGCCTGCAAGCGCGTTTCGAGGAGGCGGAGGCCCTCCTCGAGTCGCTCGAGCCCGCTCAGGGGCGCCTCCAGATCCGGATCCTCCTGGAACGCGGCCGGCTCCGCAACACGGAGGGCCGGCCGGAGGAGGCGATCCCGCTGTTCGAGGAAGCGCTCGCACTCGCCCGCCGGGAGGAGGAGACCTTCCTCGCGGTGGACGCCGCCCACATGCTCGCGATCGCCGACCCGGGACGCTCGGAGCAGTGGACGGAGGAGGCGTTCGCCGACCTCGCGGCGACGAGCGACCACCGCACGTGGCGGTGGGCGGTGGTGCTGCACAACAACCGCGGCTGGGCGCTGTTCGAGGCCCGTGAGCCCTCGGCCGCGCTGGCCGAGTTCGAACGGGCGCTGGAGGCGGCGGAGCGTTTCGGGACAGCGGATCAGCGGTTCGCCGCCCGGTGGTCGCTCGCGCGCTGCCTGCGCGAACTCGGACAGCTCGATGCGGCCACCGCTCTGCAACGCCGTCTCGCCGAGGAGCGGCCCGACGACCCCGACGTGGCGGCCGAGCTCGCGTCTCTGACGGACGGTACGCCTACGATCGAGTCATGACCTCCGTTCCCGCCTCCCCGGCCGACGGGGGCGGCGTGACGCTCGACAGCCGGCTGTCCGGCGTCCTCGGCGGCCGCACCGCGGCGGCGTTCGAGAAGGCGTTCGCGATGCGCACGGTCGGGGACCTGCTCAGCCACTACCCGCGCCGCTACGCCCGCCGGGGCGAGCTCACCGCCCTGGCCGATCTCCCGCTCGACGAGAACGTCACGATCATCGCCGAGGTCCTGCGGGTGCGCGAGCGCCCCATGCGCGCCCGGCGCGGGTCGATCCTCGAGGTGACGATCTCCGACGGGCAGGGCATCCTCACCCTGACCTTCTTCAATCAGGCGTGGCGCTCGAGGGAGCTCGTGCCCGGGGTCCGCGGGATCTTCGCCGGCAAGGTGTCGGCCTACCGGGGCGCCCTCCAGCTCGCCCACCCCGACTACGAGCTCTTCGAGCCCGATGCGGAGAACGCCGTGGCGCCCGGGAGCGCGGCCGCCAAGGAGTGGGCGCTGACGCCCATCCCGATCTACCCGGCGACGGCGTCGGTCGCGAGCTGGCAGCTCCAGAAGGCGGTGGCGCTGGCGCTGGACGCCCTGGCGGACGCTCCCGACCCGGTCCCGGACACGGTGGTGGTCGAGCGCGGGCTCCTCCCGTTCCGCGAAGCCCTGGAGGCCATCCACCGGCCCCAGAAGGACGCCCAGTGGCAGCGGGCGCGCGACTCGCTCCGCTTCCAGGAGGCGTTCATCCTCCAGTCCGCGCTCCTGCAGCAGCGAGCCGCATCGCGTGCCGTCGCCGCCGTGCCGCGCGTCCCGGTCCCCGGCGGGCTCCTCGAGCGCTTCGACGCCGCATTGCCGTTCGCGCTGACCGACGATCAGGCGGTCGTGGGAGGCGAGATCGCCCGCGACCTCGCAGGCACGTCCGCCATGCACCGGCTGGTCCAGGGCGAGGTGGGCTCGGGCAAGACGCTCGTCGCGCTCCGGGCGATGCTCGCCGTCGCCGACTCGGGCGGCCAGTCGGCGCTGCTCGCACCGACGGAGGTGCTCGCCGCCCAGCACCTGCGGTCCATAGCGGCCATGCTGGGGCCGGACCTCTCCGCGCAGCTCATGCCGACCCTCCTCACCGGGCAGCTCTCGACCGCCGAGAGGAAGCGCGCCCTCCTGCGGACGGTGTCCGGGCAGTCCCGGATCGTCGTGGGCACGCACGCCCTGCTCGGCGACGCCGTGACCTTCTTCGACCTCGGGCTCGTCGTCGTCGACGAGCAGCACCGCTTCGGCGTCGAGCAGCGGGAGGCGCTCCGCGCCAAGGGCGGCACCCCGCCGCACGTCCTCGTGCTGACGGCCACGCCGATCCCGCGCACCGTCGCCATGACGGTCTTCGGCGATCTCGACGTCTCGACGATCGCGCAGCTCCCGGCGGGTCGCCAGGGCATCGAGAGCTTCGTCGTGCCGCTGGCCGACCGCCCCGGCTGGGAGCGGCGCATCTGGGAGCGCGCAGCCGAGGAGATCGCGAAGGGACGGCAGGTGTTCGTCGTCTGCCCGGCCATCTCCGGCGCCGATGCGGAGGACGACGGCGAGGAGCCGGAACCGGACGAGGATCAGGCGGCGCCGACGCGGCCCCTCGCGACCGTGGAGGCGGTGGCCGCGCAGGTCCGCGCCGACCCGCTCTTCGCGGAGGCCCGCATCGGCGTTCTGCACGGGAGGCTCTCGTCGGAGGAGAAGGACGAGGTGATGCGCTCCTTCGCCGACGGCCGCATCGACCTGCTGGTGGCGACCACCGTGATCGAGGTCGGTGTCAACGTGCCCAACGCCTCCGCGATGGTCGTCCTCGACGCCGACCGGTTCGGCGTCTCCCAGCTGCACCAGCTGCGCGGCCGGGTGGGCCGCGGGGAGGTGCCCGGGCTGTGCCTCCTCGTCACCGCCGCCGAGCAGGGGAGCCTCGCCAGGGAGCGGGTCGAGGCCGTCGCGGCCACCCTCGACGGGTTCGAGCTCGCCACGATCGACCTCGAGCTCCGCCGCGAGGGAGACGTCCTCGGCAGCCGCCAGTCCGGCGGGCGGTCGTCGCTCCGGCTTCTGCGCGTCGCAACGGACGGCGAGCTGATCGCTGAGGCCCGCGTCGCCGCCGAGGAGACGCTCGCCGACGATCCGGCCCTCGCGCGCCACCCCGCCCTCGCCGCCGCCCTCGCGCGACGACTGGACGAGAGCGAGCGGGCCTTCCTGGGCAAGTCCTAGCCCTCGGTCCGGTGGCCCGGCGCCACTCCGCGGAAACCGTTTGGTAACGGATTCACAACGAAATGCCGGGATGCGCGGGATAGTCTGGGGGCCTATGAACAGGATCGCCGTTGTCCCTGGATCGTTCGACCCGGTCACGCTCGGCCACCTCGATGTCATCGAGCGCGCTGCGGGATTGTGGGACGAGGTCCACGTCGTCGTGGTGCACAACCCCGACAAGACGGCGCTCCTGCCGATCGCTCAGCGGGTCGCCCTCCTGGAGCGCTCCATCGAGGACGCCGGCATCGTGGGCAACGTGGTCATCGCCTCCTGGTCGGTCGGGCTGCTCGTCGACTACTGCACGGACGTGGGGGCGCACGTGCTGGTGAAGGGGATCCGATCCCAGGTCGACGTGACCTACGAGACGCCGATGGCGCTCGTGAACCGGCATCTCGCCGATGTCGAGACGGTCTTCCTCCTGCCGAATCCCGCCAACGCGCACGTGTCGAGTTCGCTCGTCCGCCAGGTCTCTGCTCTCGGGGGCGACGTGAGCCCGTACGTCCCGCCGGCCGTCTACGAGTACTTGCAGGAGACATGAACAGTTACGCGACGCGTCAGCCCACAGACTCCTCCGCTCCGGACGAGACGACGGAGCCCGCCTCGGGGATGAGCCTCGACGAGCTGAGACGCGCCGCGCAGCAGATCACCGCCAACGTCGAGTCGGTCATCGACGGCAAGCACGAGGCGGTCCAGACGGCGCTCGTCGTGCTGCTGGCCGAGGGCCACCTCCTCATCGAGGACGTCCCCGGGGTCGGCAAGACCATGCTGGCCAAGTCGCTCGCCAAGTCGGTCGACTGCACCGTGAGCCGCATCCAGTTCACACCCGACCTGCTGCCGAGCGATGTCACCGGCGTCTCGGTGTACAACCAGGCGGAGCGCCGCTTCGAGTTCAAGCCGGGCGCCATCTTCGCCAATATCGTCATCGGCGACGAGATCAACCGGGCGAGCCCCAAGACGCAGTCCGCGCTCCTCGAGTGCATGGAGGAGCGGCAGGTCACCGTCGACGGCTCGACCTACCCGCTCGCGGCGCCGTTCATCGTGGTCGCCACCCAGAACCCCATCGAGATGGAGGGGACGTACGCGCTGCCCGAGGCGCAACGGGACAGGTTCATGGCGCGCATCGCGATGGGTTACCCCGACGAGCAGTCGGAGGTGGACATGCTCACGGGGCGCGACACCTCCAGCCCGCTCTCGCGGATCGGACCGGTGGTCACCTCCGACGAGCTCCGGATGATGATGACGACGGCCCGGAACGTCTACGCCTCAGCGCCCGTGAAGCAGTACGCCGTCGACCTCGTGCGAGCCACTCGCGACGACCGGGACCTGCGGCTGGGGGCGAGCCCGCGGGCCACGCTCCAGCTAGTCCGCGCCGCTAAGGCGCTCGCCGCGCTCGACGGCCGCGACTTCGTCCTCCCCGATGACATCGACGTCCTCGCGGTCCCGGTGCTGGGCCACCGCCTGCTCCCGACGAGCCGGGCGATGGGGCACCACCACGAGAGCGCCCCGGTCATCGCCGACATCGTCCGGCGGATCGTGGCCGCGACGCCCGTGCCGGTCGGATCCGGGGCGATCGGGGGCGGACGCCAGCCGTGACCCTGCGCGGTCGCTCCACCTCGCCGCTGACCAGGCCGCGGCCCACCGCCCGCGGCTGGTCCCTCGGTGCGGTCGGCGTGGTCGCCCTCGTCGCGTCGGCCCTCCTCGGTCGCACCGATGTGCTCTTCGTCGGCGTGCTCCTGACGGTGCTGCCGCTCGCCGCGATGATCTCGGTGACCGTGGACCGGCCTCGGCTGACGGTGACGCGCAGCTTCCACCCGGACGTCGTAGCGGTGGGGGAGCGCTCCACCATCGTCACGACCGCGCGGAATCAGTCGCCGCGGCCGAGCCCGGCCGCACGGTGGCGTGAGTACGCGCCGGCAGCGGTCGGGGTCCAGGGACCGGCCCCCTTCCCCCGTCTGGGCCCGCACCAGGTGAACACCACGCACGGGAGGGACACGGTCGTCCTGCGACAGGAGGTCGTGCCCCGGCGGCGCGGCGCGCACGCGGTCGGCCCGCTCGTGGTGAGCCGGACCGACCCGTTCGGGCTGGCCTACGCCGAGTACGGCCTCGGCCAGCCGAGGCAGTTCCTCGTGACCCCCCGGGCGGTGCCGCTCCCGCCCGGCGAGCTGGATGTCGCGCACAGCGAGGGCACCGAGCACGAGCTCATCCGGCACGCCATCCCGAGCGCCGACGAGCTGATCGCCCGCGAGTACCGGCCGGGCGACCCGTTGCGGCGCGTCCACTGGCGCGCGACAGCGCGGCACGACCAGCTCATGGTCCGCCAGGAGGAGCAGCGCAGCAACCCCGAGGCGTGGATGCTCGTCGACACCCGGCTCACCGCCGCCCCCGACGACGAGTTCGAGACCCTGGTCGACCTCGTGGCCTCGATCGGCGTCCACCTCCTCGACCAGGGGTTCGTCGTGAGCATCGTCGAGACGGCGTCGCGCCAGCTGGGCGGCCGCACCGGCGCGGGTCGGACGGGCACCCTCGGCTCCTCCATGCCGACGTACGACGTCGGCGGGGCGGACCGCCTCCTGCTCTCCGACCTGGCCGCGGTGGAGCGGCTCGCCGGCCGGAGCGACGAGTCCGTGTCCGACCTCGCCGCCGGGCTCCGGCGAGCCGGACGACCGGTGCCGGTCTTCGCGGCTCTCGCGGACGCCTCCCCGGAGCTCGGCGCCCTGGCGGCGCTGAGGCCGATGGGCGACCCGGCGGTCGCGTTCATCTCCTCGTCGGCTCCGGCGGCGGTGGCGGAGATCCTCGGCGACGCGGGGTGGCTCTGCGTCTCGTTCTCCGCCGGGGACGGTCCGGACGTCTGCTGGCAGCGCGCGCTGAGGCGGCAACGAGCGGCGGTGGCGGCCCGTGGCAACTGAATCCCTCACCGTCGCGATCCCGCGGCTCGGCTCGCGGCGCACCGGGTACTGGCGGCTGACGGGTGCGCTCGTCGTGCAGGTGCTCGCCATCAGCGTGGCTCTGGGCGGCCTCATCCAGGGCGCGGCCTGGTGGTTCGCCCTGGTGATCACCGCCGGCTCGCTCCTCGTCGCGGGGGCCGCGCTGCGCACGGCCGGCGTACGCCGCCTGGCCGTCTCGGGCGCCCTCGCCGTGCTGGCGGTCATGATCATGACCGCGGCCTTCGGACGCGGGACGGGCGTCCTCTGGCTCATCCCGACGCCCGGGACGGTCGCCAGCTGGGGACGGTACGCCGAGCAGGCGATGCTCTCCATCTACCAGCAGGGGACGCCCGCCGAGAGCCTCCCCGAGTTCATGTTCCTCGTCGTGGGCGGTGCGTGCCTCCTCGCGGTGCTGCTCGATCTGATCGCGATCGGCTTCCGTCGCGCCGCCCTCACCGCCGTCGTCGTCGCGGTCGTGCTCGTGGTGCCCGCGGCGCTTCTCGGTGACGGGCTGGACCCGATAGCCCTGGCGGCGTCGTCGGCCGCGTATCTGTGGGTGCTCCGCTGCGACGTGCTCACCCGGAGGCCCGGCCCCGCGCGCCCCGCGGCCGCCCTGTCGGTCGGCGCGGCGGCGGTCGTCGTGGCGGTCCTGCTCGCGGGGACGGCGCCGGGCTTCGACCGCGGAGGCGCCACCTCCTTCACCGCCGGGGGCATCTCGATCGGCGGCACGGTCACGCCGCTCGTGGATCTGGGCAAGGATCTCCGCAGGCCGACCGCGGTTCGGGCGCTGACGTATACGACGAGCGCGGGCAGCGGCCAGTACCTCAAGCTCGCCTCGCTCGATCAGTTCACCGGGTCGGTCTGGAAGCACCGGGAGCGGGGCACCAGCAGGCTCTCGCCGGGCGCCACCATCGGTCCGGTCACGGGCCTGTCGCAGAAGGTCGCATCCACCAGGATCACCACGAGCGTGCAGATCGAGGACATGACGAGCCGCTGGCTGCCCGCCCCGGCGCCCGTCCGCTCGGTGAGCGGCCTAACGGGGACCTGGTCGTGGAACCCGGACGACCTGACGATCGGCGCCATCAACACGACAACGCAGGGGCAGAAGTACACCGCGACGAGCCTCATTCTCGAGCCGACCGCAGACCAGCTGAAGGCCGCCGGGGGGACCGTCCCCGATGACGTGCAGCGCGACCTGTTCCTCCCCTCCAACCTTCCCTCGATCATCACGACGACCGCGCTCGAGGCCACGTCGGGAGCCGTGTCCGAGTACGACAAGGCCGTGGCTCTCCAGGACTACTTCCGCGACAACGGGTTCGTGTACTCGACGCAGACGCCGCTCAAGCAGGGCTACGACGGCGACGGCGCACGGGTCATCGCCCGCTTCCTCCAGGTGAAGAGCGGCTACTGCGTGCACTTCGCGTCGGCGATGGCCCTCATGGCGCGGACGCTGGGGATCCCGTCGCGGGTGGCCGAGGGATACCTCCCGGGCGCGACGAGCGGAGGCACCGCCAGCAACCCGGGCACCTACACCGTCACGAGCGACGATCTCCACGCTTGGCCCGAGCTGTACTTCGCGGGCGTCGGCTGGGTCGCGTTCGAACCGACGGTCGGGAGGGGCACGGTTCCGAGCTACACGCGCCCCGAGACGGCCGCCGCCGCGCCGGCCCAGCAATCCGGCGCGGCTTCCAGTGCCGCGCCGAGGAGGCTGGTCCCGACCGATCCGGCCCAGGTCTCCGGGGCTCGCGGGACCACGCCCCCGTCGCCGTTCCAGCCCGTCGCCTCGGGCATCGGGGTGGCGCTGCTCGTGCTCGTCCTGCTCCTGGTCCCGGCCTTCCTCCGGCAGGCGCGACGGCGCACCCGGCTGAGACGGCTCGGCGAGAGCTGGGGCGGGGCCGCGCTCGTCTGGGACGAACTGCGCGACACGGCCCGCGATCTCGGCTGGGCCGCGCCTCCCACGGAGACTCCCCGTGTCTTCGCCCGGCGGATAGCCGCGGCTGTGGCGGGCACACCGGGGGAGGCGGCGGTGCTGCGGCTGCTCGACGTGCGGGAGCGGGACTCCTACGGGCCGCCGACCCGCGCCGTGGCCGTGGGCCTCCCGGACGATCTGCGCCGGGTGCTCGGCGCCCTCGAGCAGGCCTCCGGCCGTGCCGCGCGGCTGAAGGCGCTCCTGCTGCCTGTGTCCTTGCTGCCAGCCGGCTGGCCGCCGGCCGCGAACGCCGGGAGAGCCGCGTAAAATAGCGGCTCGTGACCATCAAGAACTCCCCGTACACCGTCGGCGTGTACGACCTCGTGCACCACCCGGGCACGATGCGCGAGCAGCGCCTGAGCTTCCCCGTTCCCGAGCGACTGGGCGAGGGCCTCCTGTCCGTGCCCGAGGGCAGCACCATGGACATCGACCTCCGTCTCGAGTCGATGCACGAGGGAATTCTCGCCACCGGCGAGGTCGTCTCGGCGGCCACCGGCGTGTGCGGCCGATGCCTCATCGACATCGAGCAGCCCGTCCAAGTCGATTTCCAGGAGCTTTTCGCGTATCCTTCTGAGGAAGCTTTCGATTATGAGGTTCACGACGACCACGTGGATCTTGAACCTCTGATCAGGGATGCGGTGGTGTTGTCACTGCCGTTCCAGCCGGTGTGCCGGCCGGACTGCCCGGGTCTCGACCCCGAGACCGGGGAGCGACTGGCGGATCACCCGGACCGTGAGCCCACCCAGACCATCGATTCGCGCTGGTCTGCGCTCACGGCCTTCCAGGCTTCCGACACTACGACAGAGCCCACGAGCAACGCCCCGGGCCTCGGGGCCGGAGAAGAGAGATAGTCATGGCCGTTCCGAAGCGGAAGCAGTCTCGCGCCAACACCCACGCCCGCCGTTCGCAGTGGAAGGCACAGGCCCCCACCCTCGTCAAGACGATCGAGGGCGGCAAGGTGACCTACAGCCTCCCGCACCGCGCCAAGGTCGTCGAGGACTCCGCGGGCACCGCGCTCTTCCTCGAGTACAAGGGCCGCAAGGTCGCCGACATCTGATCGACCCTCGAGGGTCGGCGAGCACGGCATGGTCGGAGAGAACACTGACCGCAGCACACTTCTCGAGAAGCTCGGGGTCGAGATCGGCCCCGAGCTTCTCGAGCTTGCACTGACCCACCGCTCCTTCGCGTACGAGCACGGTGGGATCCCCAACAACGAGCGCCTCGAGTTCCTCGGCGACTCGATCCTGGGCCAGGCCGTCACCGTCAAGCTGTTCCGCGAGAACCCGCACCTCGACGAGGGCGAGCTGGCGAAGCGCCGGGCCAGCCTCGTGAGCTCCGCGGCGCTGGCCGAGGTGGCCCGCAGCATCGGCCTGGGGGAGTACCTCCGGCTCGGCCGCGGCGAGAACCAGAGCGGGGGGCGCGACAAGGCGTCCATCCTGGCCGACACGGTGGAGGCGCTCATCGGCGCCGCCTACCTCGATGCGGGCGGCGACGCCGCGACCGCGCTGGTGCTGCGGCTCGTCGAGCCGCTGCTCGACGACCCCGACCGCTTCGGCGCCGCCATGGACCCCAAGACGAGTCTCCAGGAGGCGGCAGCCCACCGCGGTGCCGGCCTCCCGGTCTACACGGTGACCAACAGCGGTCCCGACCACTCGAAGACGTTCCACGCCACCGTCGAGGTAGGCGATCTCGTCGTCGCCACCGGCGAGGGCACGAGCAAGAAGGCGGCCGAGATGGCCGCCGCGCTCACCGCGTGGACGGAGCTGACGAGGCGACGTGCCCGAGCTCCCCGAGGTTGAGGTGGTCAGAGCGGGGCTCGCCCCCGCTCTGACGGGTTCGACGGTTCTCGGTGTCGAGGTGTTCGAGCCGCGCTCCCTGCGTCGCCACGACCCGGCGTCCGGCGCGTTCGACGCGCTGCTGACGGGGCGTGTGCTGGAGGGACCGGTGCGGCGGGGCAAGTTCCTGTGGGTGCCGCTCCGGGGTGGGGCGCCCCAGGCGATCGTCGCGCACCTGGGGATGAGCGGCCAGATCCTGCTCCGGGAACCGGGAACGCCGGAGTCGGGCCTGCTCCGGATCCGTCTCCACGTGGAGGCGCCCGAGCCGGTCGCCACCGAGGACGGCGAGCAGCGCGAGTTCTGGGTGCACTTCGTCGACCAGCGCATCTTCGGATCCATGGCGATCGACCGCCTGGTGCCCACCGCCGACGGGAGGCACGGAGGGTTCGGCACCGACGAGGCCCTGGTGCCGAGCCAGGTGGCCCACATCGCCCGGGACCCGCTCGACCCCGCCTTCGACGACGCCGCGTTCTTCCGGGCCCTCGCGCGCAAGCGCACCGGCATCAAACGCGCCCTCCTCGACCAGGGTCTGGTCAGCGGCATCGGCAACATCTACGCTGACGAGGCGCTCTGGGCATCGCGCGTCCACTATGCGCAGTCCGCCGACACGCTCAGCCGCGCCAAGTCGCGCGAACTCCTGGCAGAGATCCGGCGGGTGCTCGCGAAGGCCCTCGCCGAGGGAGGGACGAGCTTCGACGCGCAGTACGTGAACGTCAACGGTGCCTCGGGCTACTTCTCCCACAGCCTCAACGCCTACGGGCAGCAGGGCAAGCCGTGCCCGCGCTGCGGCACCCCGATCGTGCGCGAGCAGTTCATGAACCGCGGCTCGCACTTCTGCCCCCGGTGCCAGCGACTCCGCCCGAACCGCTCCAGCGGGCTCAGTCGATCGTCTTCTGCCAGTGCCCCGTGAGGGCGTGAGGGCGGAATCCGAACGCTCGATTGATGGCGAGCATGGGATCGTTCTCGTCGGCGTTCCACGTGAGGATGCGCGTGATGTGCGGCGCCAGACGGCGTAGCTCCTGCAGGTTGCGCAGCTTCACCGCCGTTCCGAGGCGGTGGCCGCGGTGGGCCCTCGCGACGAGGGTGTCGTACTGCTCCGCCTTGGTGCCGTCGGCCGGCACGGCGAGCTCGGTGTAGGCGGCGATCTCCGAGTCGGCCTCGCGGACGGCCGCGGTCACGAGGAGGGGCTCGCCACGAGCCGCGAGCTCGCGCTCCTGCGAGCGCACCCGTTCGCCGGTCCATTCCTCGGCGTCGACCGCGATCGCGCTCTGCGGGATGTCGGTCGCCATGCGGGCCTTGATCGCGGCGAACGGCTCCAGCAGCCCTTCCGGCGCCGAGCCCCACCAGGAGATCAGCCGGTACCCCTCGTGCCGCATGGTGAGTCCGGCCTCCCGCTCGGGAGGGAGGGGGAGCTGCAGCTCGCTCGATCGCTCGATCTGGCCCAGGCGGTAGCCGCGCTCGAGGGCGAACCGCACCTCCGGAGCGTCGGCGGGGAGCCCCGCGTGACCTGCCGGCGCGAACACGAGGCGGTCGGCGCCCTGGAGGGTCCGGATCGGATGCTCGGTGTACGTCGAGACGATGCGCCGGCCGCCCTCGGCGACGAGCTCCTCGCCGTGGGCGAGAAGAGCGGACCCGATGCCCCGTCCGCGGAGCGCCGGTGCCACGTCGACGAGGAGGGTGGCGGTCTCCGAGTCCTCCTCCAGCGGGAAGACGGCCTCGAGCCTCCCGACGATCGCGCCCGCCTCCACGGCGACGACGAGGATGCGCTCGTGGTACTGCTCCTCCCGGAAGCCGGCGAGCGCCTGCTCGGCGGTCTGGACGAAGTCGTCGTTCTCCCAGAGTCCGAGCACGATGCCGTTCACGACGCCGACCATCTCCTCGAACGCGGCCGACTCCGGTGTACCGAGGGCGGAGGGGAGGGGGAGTCGCTTGAGCTCCAGCTCGAACACCTCCCACCCCGGTCGAGAGGCACTCAGCCTAGGCGACGCGCCGCAGGGTGTGAAGTGTTGCGCTCGATTTGGTTTCGATCGTGTAAATCTGCCCGCAGGCGTGCGTGGCAAAAGCTTGCGATGCATGTAGTCTCAGCACACATATTCGTGGTGCGACGTGGCAAACACGCCGCGTTCGACACGAATTCACGTCGAGAGGCAGAAGATGCTAAAGAAAGTCACCATCGGTGCGGCTGTTGCAGCGTCAGTCGCACTGGTCCTCGCGGGATGTGCCAATCAGCCGTCCACCGGAGGCTCCAGCAGCAGCAATTCCAAGGTCGACATCCCCGCGATCACGTCGGTGGACGTCCCCAAGGACGCCGTCCTCCCCGCGGGCGACGGCAAGGCCACGTGCCCGGCGGGTCTGACCATCGGTTACGTCGGCGCGGAGACCGGCCCGAACGCTCAGCTGGGCATCAACATTTTCAACGGCGTCCAGCTCGCGATCAACCAGCACAACGACGCCAACCCCGGCTGCAAGGTCGGGTTCAAGAAGTTCGACACCGAGGGCGACCCGAACAAGGCGACCGGCCCGGTCACCCAGGCCGTCAACGAGTCGGACATCATCGGCGTCGTCGGCCTCCCGTTCTCGGGTGAGTCGAAGGCCACCGGCAACATCTTCGAGCAGCAGGGCCTCGTCCACATCACCCCGTCGGCGACCAACCCGGGTCTGACGCAGAACGGCTGGAAGACCTTCTTCCGCGGCCTCGGCAACGACGCCGTGCAGGGCCCGGCGGCGGCGAAGTTCCTCACCGACAAGCTGCAGGCCAAGAAGGTCTACCTGGTCCAGGACGACTCCGACTACGGCATCGGCCTCGGCACCACCACCTCCAAGGCGCTCGGCAGCGCGCTCGTCGGCACGGACAAGGTGACCACCGGCCAGAAGGACTTCTCGGCCGTGATCTCCAAGATCCTGAACAAGAACCCCGACGCGGTCTACTACTCGGGTTACTACGCCGAGGGCGCCCCGTTCGACCAGCAGCTGGTCAACAAGGGATTCAAGGGCACGTTCGTCGGCCCCGACGGTGTGAAGGACGACCAGTTCATCAAGCTGGCCGGCGACGCCTCGAGCAACGCCTACTTCACCTGCCCCTGCATCCCGGGTGAGCTGATCCCCGACTTCGAGTCGGCCTACAAGAAGCTCGCGAACGCCGAGCCGGGCACGTACTCGATCGAGGGCTACGACGCCACCACCGTCCTCCTGGCGGGAATCGACAAGGGCAAGACCACCCGCGCCGACCTCCTGTCCTGGGTGAAGTCGTACGACGCGGACGGCCTCAGCAAGCACTACAAGTGGGACTCCACGGGTGAGCTTCAGGCGCCGACCGTCTACGGCTACAAGGTGGAGAGCGGCAAGATCGTCCCGATCGGAACGATCGGCTGACGTCACACCGTGAGGGTGCCGCGGGCCTCCGTGGCCTGCGGCACCCTCTCGTTTCGACTACGCTCGCTTGCGCACGGATCGACGGTGATCCGGCCATGAAACCCTGGATGCTCGAATGCTCGAAACCCTCGTCCTCCATCCGCTCCTCGACAACTCGTGGATCAACTTCGACGTCGGTGCGCTGATCCAGAACTTCTGGAGCGCCACCTTCGACGGCCTGACCTTCGGTGCCATCTACGGCCTGATCGCGGTCGGCTACACGCTCGTCTACGGCGTGCTGAACCTCATCAACTTCGCGCACTCCGAGGTCTTCATCGTCGGCGCCTACGGCGTCGTCATCACCCTGACCTCGCTCGGGTTCGGCCCGAGCGCGCCGAACCTCGGCGCCGGCGCCATCATCGGAGACCTCCTGCTCGCGCTCATCGTGGGCATGGCGGCGTCCGCCTTCACGGCCTTCGTGCTGGAGCGCGTCGCCTACCGCCCGCTCCGCAAAAGGAACGCGCCACGCCTGGTCTTCCTGATCACGGCGATCGGCGCCTCCTTCACGATCCAGTACCTGATCTTCCTGATCCGCGGTGCGAACGCCGAGCCGGCCGTCACGATGTTCATCCCGCAGCCGATCTTCGACGTGTTCGGCACGATCGTGAACAGCCAGCAGCTGATCATCGTCATCGCCTCGGTCATCCTGATGATCGCGACCGACATGTTCATCCGCCGCACGCGGACGGGCCGCGGCATCCGCGCCGTGGCGCAGGACCCGGACACCGCGACGCTCATGGGGGTGAACAAGGAGAAGATCATCGTCATCACCTTCATCACCGGCGGCATCCTCGCCGGAGCGGCGGCCCTGTTCTACGTGATGCTGGTGCCCTCGGGCGTCATCTACAACGGCGGCTTCGTGCTCGGCGTGAAGGCGTTCGCCGCGGCCGTGCTCGGCGGCATCGGCAACGTCCGCGGGGCGCTGCTCGGCGGTCTCCTCCTCGGTGTGATCGGCAACTACGGCCAGATCCTCCTCGGCGACTCGCAGTGGACCGACGTCGTCGCCTTCGTCGTCCTGGTCCTCGTGCTGCTGGTGAAGCCCACGGGCATCCTCGGCACCTCGCTCGGAAGGAGCCGCGCATGAGCATGACCGAAGGACCCCGGGTCCTCCCCGACGGCCGCGAGGAGCAGGCGGTCGACGCCTTCGAGGCGAGCCGGGGCGGTCGGCGCAAGGGACCGCTCCAGCCGCTCCGCGACTGGTGGAACGGCCTCCCGCGCGGCGCCCAGTGGGCGTGGCTGCTGATCGTCGTGGCGATCGCCTACGCGCTGCCCTACCTCAACTTCTTCCCGCTCACGACGGAGCCGGGCAACGACTGGCCGCTGGCGTGCTTCGCGATGGCGACGTACGCACTCGTGGCGGTCGGCCTCAACGTGGTCGTCGGCTACGCCGGCCTCCTCGACCTCGGCTACGTCGCGTTCTTCGCGGTCGGGTCGTACACGGCCGCCATGCTCACGAGCCCGGACTCGCCGTTCATCAAGATCCCGTATCTCTGGACGATCCCGGTCGCGATGGCGATCACCATGACGTTCGGCGTGATCCTCGGTGTCCCGACGCTCCGTCTGCGCGGCGACTACCTCGCCATCGTGACGCTCGGCTTCGGAGAGATCGTGCGCATCCTCGCCACGATCATCCCGGCGATGAAGGGCCAGGTCGGCTTCCAGAACGTCGGCCACCCACCCGGGCAGAACGCGAACGGCGTGCCGATCTTCTCCAACTCGAACGGCGTGCCCTGGTACTGGCTCACGGTGACGGTGATCATCATCGTCCTGCTGCTCGTCGGGAACCTCGAGCGCAGCCGCGTGGGACGCGCGTGGATCGCGATCCGCGAGGACGAGGACGCCGCGGAGATCATGGGCGTGCCGACCTTCAAGTACAAGGTGTGGGCGTTCGCCATCGGTGCCGGCGTCGGCGGCCTCTCCGGAGCGCTGTTCGCCGGCCAGGTCGGCTTCGTCAACAACCAGAAGTTCGACGTGCAGACCTCGATCCTGTTCCTCGCCGCCGTCGTGCTCGGCGGCGCGGGCAACAAGGTCGGGGCCATGCTCGGTGGCGCGATCGTGGCGTACATCCCGCTGCGCTTCACCGCCATCGCCGACTACAAGTACCTCATCTTCGGCATCGCGCTGGTGCTGATCATGATCTTCCGGTCCCAGGGCCTGTTCCCCGCAAGACAGAAGCTGCTGGCGTACGGCCGGCACGCCTACGCCCGGGTCAGTGCTGCCGCGAAGGGAGGCACGCGATGAGCGACGCACAGACTCCGGACCGGGCGCCCGAGCCTTCGGTCGCGCCTGCAGGACCGGTCGAGGCCGAGACGCCGGCCGCGGCCGAGACCGTCGCGCCCGAGGAGGAGACCGTTCTCGGCGCGAACGAGGAGGAGCTGGAGGCCGCGGGCATCGACCTCTCGGTCGCCGAGGCCGCTGCGCCGGACCGAGAGATCGCCGTCGAGGTTGGGGAGAACATCGTCGAGGTGCGGAACCTGACCGTCAAGTTCGGTGGCCTGACCGCGCTCGACGACGTCACGTTCGACATCCGCCGCGGCGAGATCCTCGGCCTGATCGGGCCGAACGGGGCGGGCAAGACGACCTGCTTCAACGCGATGACAGGTGTCTACCGGCCGACGAGCGGCGACGTGACGCTCGAGGGTCAGACGATCAAGGGCAGGAAGCAGCACCAGATCACCCGGATGGGCCTGTCGCGCACCTTCCAGAACATCCGGCTGTTCGGCGAGATGACCGCCCTGGAGAACGTCGTGGTCGGACTGGACGCGCGGCACCGCACGTCCGTCCCGGGAGCGCTCCTGCGCCTCCCGCGCCACACCCGGGAGGAGAAGTCGTCGATCGAGCGCGGCATGGCCCTGCTCGAGTTCGTCGGCATCGCCGACCACGCCGCCTCGCTCTCGCGGTCCCTCCCGTACGGCTACCAGCGCCGCCTGGAGATCGCGCGCGCTCTGGCGACCGACCCGAAGGTCCTGTGCCTCGACGAGCCGGCCGCCGGCTTCAACCCGGCCGAGAAGGAGGAGCTCATGGAGCTCATCCGGACCATCCGCGCCGACGGCTACACCGTGCTGCTCATCGAGCACGACATGAAGCTCGTCATGGGAGTGACCGACCGGATCGTCGTGCTCGAATTCGGACGCAAGATCGCCGACGACACCCCGGAGGTCATCCGGAACGACCCGCGCGTGATCGCCGCCTACCTCGGGGAGCCCGAAGATGACGTTGCTTGAACTGAAGAACATCCGGGTCGCGTACGGCCGCATCGAGGCGATCCACGACATGTCGTTCACCGTCGAGGAGGGCGAGATCGTCAGCCTCATCGGGGCGAACGGCGCCGGCAAGTCGACCACGATGAAGACGATCTCGGGGATCCTCAACCCCTCGGCGGGGCACATCCTGTTCGACGGCGAGGACATCACGAAGATGAAGGCGCACATCCGCGTGGTCCGGGGGATCTCCCAGGCTCCCGAGGGCCGCGGCATCTTCCCCGGGATGACGGTCCTCGAGAACCTCGACATGGGGGCGTTCGGCCGCAAGGACCGCTCGAACATGAGCGAGGACTTCGACCGCGTGTTCTCGCTGTTCCCGCGACTCGCCGAGCGGAAGACGCAGGTCGGAGGCACGATGTCGGGAGGCGAGCAGCAGATGCTCGCCATCGGCCGGGCTCTGATGTCGAAGCCGCGACTGCTCCTCCTGGACGAGCCCTCGATGGGGCTCGCGCCGCAGTTCATCCGGCAGATCTTCTCGATCATCACGGAGATCAACCAGCAGGGCACCACCGTGCTGCTCGTGGAGCAGAACGCCAACCAGGCGCTGGCCCGCGCGCATCGCGCCTTCGTGCTCGAGACCGGGAACATCACCCGATCGGGTACCGGCCGGGAGCTCCTCGCGGACCCCGCGATCAAGGAGGCGTACCTCGGCGTCGGGTAACGCCCTCCATCGGGTCCCCCGAGAGTGCACGGTTCCCGCCCGGGACCGTGCACTCTCGGCGTACTCGCGGTCGTTCGCGGGAGAGGCCGGGCCTGGCCGTCTGCGGCGCTCCGGCGCGGGGAGGCTGTGAACCTCCGGTAAATTCGCCTGCGTGTACTTGAAGAGTCTGACGCTGAAGGGCTTCAAGTCGTTCGCGCAGCCGACGACCTTCGCCTTCGAACCCGGTGTGACCTGTGTGGTCGGTCCGAACGGGTCCGGCAAGTCCAACGTCGTCGACGCCCTCGCCTGGGTGATGGGGGAGCAGGGGGCGAAGACGCTCCGCGGCGGCAAGATGGAGGACGTCATCTTCGCGGGCACGGCGACCCGCGGCCCGCTCGGCCGGGCCGAGGTGCAGCTCACGATCGACAACAGCGACGGCGCGCTGCCGATCGAGTACTCCGAGGTCACCATCTCGCGCACGCTGTTCCGCAACGGCGGCAGCGAGTACGCGATCAACGGCCAGTCCTGCCGGCTGCTGGACGTGCAGGAGCTCCTCAGCGATTCGGGACTCGGCCGGGAGATGCACGTCATCGTCGGGCAGGGTCAGCTCGACGCGGTGCTCCGTGCGACGCCGGAGGAACGACGCGGCTTCATCGAAGAGGCCGCAGGCATCCTCAAGCACCGCCGCCGCAAGGAGAAGACCCTCCGCAAGCTGGAGGCGATGCAGGCCAACCTGACGCGGTTGAGCGATCTCGCGGGGGAGGTCCGGCGCCAGCTCAAGCCGCTCGGTCACCAGGCGGAGATCGCCCGGGAGGCGCAGTCGATCGCGGCCGTCGTGCGCGACGCGCGGGCGCGTCTGCTCGCGGACGAGGTCGTCACGTTGCGGCGCACCCTCGAGCAGCACACGCGGAGCGAGGCCGAACGGCACAGCGAGCAGATCGTCCTGCAGGAGCAGCTCGAGCAGAAGCGGCTCCGGCGCGCGCGACTGGAGCAGGCGCAGGTCGGCGATCGCGTGGACGTCGCACGGAGCACGGCCTTCGGCCTCCAGAGCGTCCAGGAGCGGCTTCGGAGCCTGTTCACTCTCGCGAACCAGCGCATCGCCCTCCTCGGCAGCCAGGCCGAGGCGACGGATGCAGCGCCGACGGTCTCGCCGCAGCACGTGAAGGACGCCGAGGCCGAGGTCGCGCGACTTCGCACCGCCGTGACGGAGGCGGAGGCCGCATGGACCGCCGCACAGGCCGCGACGCGGGCAGCCCGGACGCGGCTCGACGCCGTCGACGACGAGATCGCCGCGCAGAGCGCCCTCGTCTCGAAGCACGATCTCGAGATATCGAAGCTGAACGGACAGGCGGAGGCCGCAGCGCAGCGTCTGGCCGCCGTGCGCGGCGAGGTGCTCCGCCATCAGAACGCGCTCGACGCCGCTGCCGAGCGGAAGCTCAAGGCGCAGGCGGAGTTCGACGCGCGCGAGGCCGATGCCGCCACGGCGGACGGCGGAGAGGGCGACCTGGACGAGGCGTACGAGCTGGCTCAGGCCGAGGTCTTCGATGCCGAGACCGAGATCGAACGGCTCCGCGAGGAACTGCACACGCTGGAGCGCGAGCGCGACGCGCTGGCGGCCCGCACCAGTGCGCTGTCGGCGGCTCTCGACCAGAAGGACGGCTCTGCGGCACTGGTCGCCGCGCGTCTCTCCGGTGTCCGGGGGCTCGTGGCGGAGCACATCCGCGTTCGCCCCGGCTACGAGCCGGCGATCGCTGCTGCGCTGGGGACCCTCGCCGACGGCGTGCTGGCGGACGACCGCGGCTCGGCCTTCGACGCGGTCGGTCACGCCGCCTCGGCCGAACTCGGCCGCGTGGAGGTGGTGGTCGCGGACGCGACCGCCCCCGCGATCGACCTCACCGGTGTGCAAGGCGTCGTCCCCGCGGCGTCGGTCGTGGAGGCGCCTCCCGGCGTGCTCGGCGTCCTCGCCTTCACGGCGATCGCCGACGACCTCGCTTCCGCCCGGGCCGCCGCCGAGGCCTACCGCGAGCGCAGCCTCGGCGTCCCCGTCACGCTGATCACCCGCGCGGGCGACGTCCTCACCGATTTCGTCCTGCGCGGCGGCTCGGGCGCCACCCAGAGCCGTATCGAGCTCCTCGCCGACCGCGACGCCGCGGACGAGCGACTGGGCGAGGTCGTCTCGTTGATCGACCGCGCGAGATTCGCTCTCGCCGAGCAGCGAGGGGTGCTGCAGGTCGCGAAGGAGCAGTCGCAGGCCGCCCTCACGGCGCTCCGCGAATTCGACGCACAGCTCGCCGCGCGAACCGAGCAGGTCAACCGGCTGAAGGTCCAGGTGGAGGCCGCCAATGCCGAGTCGGACCGGCTCGAGAAGGCGCTGGAGCAGGCTCGCGAGCGAGTGGGGGAGGCCGAGGCGGCCGCCGACCGTGCGAAGGGCGAGCTCGAGGCCGCGCGGTCCCGCCCGCGGCCCATCCTCGACGTGTCCGCGCGCGACGCGCTCTCGGCTGAGCTCGACACGGCGCGCGAGGCCGAGGTGGAGGCGCGACTCTCGGCCGAGACCGCGAAGGAGCGGGTGCGCGCCGAGCAGGCGCGCGCGGAGTCTCTCGTTCGTCGTCTCGAGGCCGAGCGCTCCGCCGCCGAGGAGGCCGCGCGCCGCGCCGTCATCCGCCGGCGCCAGCTCGACTCCGCGCAGCGCGTCGTCGACGCGCTGCCCGCCGTTCTCGCCTCCATCGATCGGTCGGTCTCGGAGGCCCGGGTCGAGCTCGCCGCAGCCGAGGCCGAGCGCGCCAGCCAGAACGAGGAGCTCGCCGTCCTGCGGCGCGACGAGGAGGCGGTGCGGGAGCGCCTCCACGGGATCACGGAGTCGGTGCACGGCCTCGAGCTCCAGATCTACGAGAAGAAGCTCCATCTGTCGAGCCTGCTCGAGCGGGCCGGCAGCGAACTCGGACTCGTCGAGGACGTGCTCGTCGCCGAGTACGGTCCCGACGTGCCGGTTCCCGTCGACCGCCCGCGCGACGCGGAGAGTCCCGATGAGGGCGGCGAACCGGAGACCGAGCCGTTCGACCGGGAGGCGCAGCGCAGGCGCCTCGCGGCGGCCGAGCGCAAGCTGTCGCAGCTCGGCCGTGTGAATCCGCTGGCCCTCGAGGAGTTCGCCGCACTCGAGCAGCGCCACAAGTTCCTCACCGAGCAGCTGACCGACCTCACCAGCACCCGCAAGGACCTCCTCACGATCATCGAGGAGATCGACGAGAAGATGCAGTCGATCTTCGAATCGGCCTTCGCCGACACGCGCGATGCGTTCGACCGGGTCTTCCCCACGCTCTTCCCGGGCGGTCAGGGGAGCATCACGCTCACGAACCCCGACGACCTGCTGACGACCGGCATCGAGGTCTCGGTCAAGCCCGCGGGCAAGAAGATCGAGCGGCTGTCCCTCCTGTCCGGCGGCGAGCGATCGCTCGCGGCGGTCGCCCTCCTCATCGCGATCTTCAAGGCGCGCCCCAGCCCGTTCTACATCATGGACGAGGTGGAGGCGGCGCTCGACGACGCGAACCTCGGCCGCCTCCTCACGATCTTCGAGGACCTGCGGGAGAACAGCCAGCTGATCGTGATCACGCACCAGAAGCGCACGATGGAGATCGCCGACGCCCTGTACGGCGTCTCGATGCGCCAGGACGGCGTGTCGGCGGTCGTCGGCCAGCGCGTCGCGGCCGAGGTCGCCTCCTGAGCCTCAGACGCTCTGCGTCTCCACGGCGACCACGTCGCCCCGGACGTCGAACGACACCGTGAGGAGTGCGTCGGACTCGTCGGGGGCGATCGCGTAGTCGAAGGTGGCGAAGACCTCGTCCTCGTCGGCGTGGTCGACCTGGATGACCACGTCGAGCAGCTGCAGCGACCGCAGGACGTCGATCGCGATGTCGCCCGAGTTGTAGACGAGCAGATCGAGGAGGCTCTCGCCGAGCTTGTCGACGTGCTCGTCGATGTAGGCCGTTGTCGCCGACTGGCGGGAGCTGAGCTCGGCGATCAGGGCGTCGCGCGCCCGGGCGTCGAAGCCCTCCAGCGACTGGATGAGCGCGGCGGCGGAGTCGAGGGCGAGCTCCGGCACCGCCGTCTCGTCGTCGGCCTGCAGCTCGATCTCGACCACCTGGTCGGCGAGCTCGGCGGTGTCGTTCCAGGCCAGTCCTCCACTCGCCGTCTCGTCGATGACGCCGAAGAAGTCGTGCTCGATGGCCATGCCGCCGACCCTATCCCACGAGCTGCTGGGCGAAGACGTGCGGCGTGAAGCCGGTGAGGTCGTTGATGCCCTCGCCCTGGCCGACGAGCTTGATCGGGATGCCGGTGCGCTCCTGGACCGCGAGCACGAAGCCGCCCTTGGCCGACCCGTCGAGCTTCGTGAGGACGAGCCCCGTGACGCCCGCGTGCTCGAGGAAGGCCTCCGCCTGGGCGAGGCCGTTCTGGCCGGTCGTCGCGTCCAGCACGAGCAGCACCTCCGCGATCGGTGACTGCTTCTCGACGACCCGCTTGATCTTCGAGAGCTCGTCCATGAGACCGCCCTTGGTCTGGAGGCGTCCCGCCGTGTCGATGATGACGATCTCGGTGCCGTCGCGCTTGGCCTTCTCGACGGTCTGGAACGCCACCGACGCCGGGTCCTGGCCCTGCTGCTGCGGCCGGACGATCTCGGCGCCCGCGCGCTCCGCCCAGGTGGCCAGCTGCTCGACCGCCGCGGCGCGGAACGTGTCCGCGGCGCCGACGACGACCGACCGGTCGTACGTGCGCAGGAACTTGGCGAATTTGCCGATGGTGGTCGTCTTCCCGACGCCGTTAACCCCGACCACGAGCACGATCGCCGGGCGGTCGCTCAGCTTGAGCGTCGTGTCGAGCTTCGAGAGGCGCTCCTCCAGGGTCTCGCGGAGCATGCGCTGCAGGTCCGCCGGGTCGGTCGTGTGGTACCGCTCGACCTTCTGACGGAGGTCGTCGACGATCGCCTCGGTGATGTCCGGCCCGAAGTCGGCGGTGATGAGCGCCGTCTCCAGATCGTCCCAGGTGTTGTCGTCGATGGTCTTCTTGGCGAACAGCCCGCGGAGGGCGCCCGACAAGGACCAGGGGGTGCGGTCTGCCATGCCACCCAGACTAGCCGCGCACGAAGACACCCAGGCGCCGGGAAACGGCCAGCCCCTCAGCGCTCCCGCGGATGTACCGTGTCAGCCATGTACTCCCTGGTGGCCGTCTCCGCCGAGCTCGCCGAGCAGCTCGTCGCGATCGAGAACGCCGGCGACGACGCCGTGCATCAGGCGCGCACGCGCGTGCGGCGGCTCCGCAGCATCCTGAGCGCCTACCGCGCGGCGTTCGACCCCGAGGCGCAGACGCTTCTCCGCGACCGCCTCGAAGACCTGGGAGCCCGGCTGGGAACGGTCCGCGACCTCGAGGTGCGCGCCCTAGCCATGGAGAACCTCCTCGGCGCGGAGACAGCGCCGGAGGTCGTGGACGCCGTCGAGGCGATGGCCGCCGACCTCCGCCGGTCGTACGAGTCGGAGCGCCAGGCGCTCCTGCGCCACCTCGGCACGAAGGGGCATCGACGACTGGTCGCCGACGTCCAGGCGTTCGCGGCGTCGCCTCCGCTGTCTGCCGACGGGGGGAGGCATCCCCGGCGGATCGCCCGCAGAGGGCTCCGCAAGGCTCGCCGCCGGGTGCTCGGCGGGAGCGTCGCCACGCTGGCGGAGCGGCACGAGACCCGGAAGGCGGCCCGCCGGCTCCGCTACGCCGCGGAGGCGGTCACCGACGACTTCGGCCGCGAGGCGGTCCGCCTGGCGTCGGCGGGGGAGGCGCTGCAGGACCTCCTCGGCGACAACCGCGACCTCATCCTCCTCGCCGTCTATCTCCGGGAGCGCCTCGAAGGCGGCGGCCTCGGCCCGTCCGCGATCGCCGGGATCGGGAGGCTCGCCGCCGAGACCGACCGCCGCGCCGACGACCTCCTGACAGCGGTGGAGGAGCGCATGGAGGCCGTCGCAGACGCCCGCCTGGGCTGACGGGCGCCGCACGGCGGGAGGCCAGGGCGGCCCGGTAGACTAGCGGGATCATGGCTACTTTCGGATCGCTCTCCGACCGTCTCGCGGAGACCTTCAAGAACCTCCGCACCAAGGGCAAGCTCTCGCCCGCCGACGTCGACGGGACCGTGCGCGAGATCCGTCGCGCGCTGCTCGACGCCGATGTCGCGCTCGAGGTGGTCAAGGACTTCACGGGCAAGGTCCGCGAGCGTGCTCTGTCGGACGAGGTCAACCAGGCACTGAACCCGGCCCAGCAGGTCGTGCAGATCGTCAACGAGGAGCTCGTCGCGATCCTCGGCGGTCAGCAGCGGAGGCTCGAGTTCGCCAAGCGGCCGCCGACGGTCATCATGCTGGCGGGCCTCCAGGGCGCCGGGAAGACCACGCTCGCCGGAAAGCTCGGCAAGTGGCTCATCAAGGACGGCCACACCCCCCTCCTCGTCGCGGCCGACCTCCAGCGGCCCAACGCCGTCACCCAGTTGCAGGTCGTGGGCGAGCAGGCCGGCGTGGCGGTCTACGCGCCCGAGCCGGGCAACGGCGTCGGCAACCCGGTCCGCGTCGCTAAAGACGGCGTCAAGTTCGCAGCCGACAAGCAGTACGACACGGTCATCATCGACACGGCCGGCCGTCTCGGCGTCGATGCCGAGCTCATGCGCCAGGCCGCCGACATTCGCAAGGCGACCGACCCGGACGAGGTCCTGTTCGTGATCGACGCCATGATCGGTCAGGACGCCGTCGCGACGGCCAAGGCCTTCCAGGACGGCGTCGACTTCACCGGCGTCGTGCTCTCGAAGCTCGACGGCGACGCGCGCGGCGGGGCCGCGCTCTCGGTCGCCTCCATCACCGGCCGGCCCATCATCTTCGCCTCCACCGGCGAGGGCCTCGACGACTTCGAGCCGTTCCACCCGGACCGGATGGCGTCCCGCATCCTCGACCTCGGCGACATCCTCACTCTCATCGAGCAGGCCCAGCAGGCCTTCGACGAGGAGGAGGCGCGCAAGGTCGCCGAGAAGTTCGCGACCGACAGCTTCACGCTCGACGACTTCCTGAAGCAGATGCAGCAGCTGCGCAACATGGGCTCGATCAAGAAGATGATCGGCATGCTCCCGGGCGCCGGCCAGATGCGGCAGCAGCTCGACCAGTTCGACGAGCGCGAGATCGTGCGCACGGAGGCGATCATCCAGTCGATGACGAAGGCCGAGCGCACGAACCCCAAGCTGCTGAACGGCTCCCGGCGCCTGCGCATCGCGAAGGGCTCGGGCACCACGGTCACCGAGGTCAATCAGCTCGTCACGCGGTTCGAGCAGGCGGCGAAGATGATGAAGACGGTCGCCAAGGGTGGCGTGCCCAACGTCCCCGGTATGGGCCCGATCCCCGGCGCCTCCTACGGCGGCGGGCGCAAGCAGCAGAACGCCAAGAAGAAGGGCTCGCGCTCGGGCAACCCGGCCAAGCGCGCGGCGGAGAACGCCGCACTCGCTGCGGGCGTCAAGCCTGGCGGCGGCGCGGCGGCCGGCACCGGCTTCGGTCTCGGCAGCTCGGGAGCGAAGGATGCGCCCGGAGGGCCGTCCGAGGAGGAGCTGGCGGCCCTGCAGAAGTTCCTGGGCCGCTGACCTGCTGACCGGAGGCGCGCTCGCACCGGAGCGTGCTCCGTCGGGTCAGCCGTTCAGAGCGCCAGCCGGAGCGGCGACAGCTCGGTCTCGATCGCCTTGGCGACCGCGCGCTCTCCGGCCGCGTCCGGGTGGATGCCGTCGGGCTGGACGAGCTCGGGGTGTCCGCCGAGAGGGTGCCCGATGTCGAGGAACGTCCCGCCGACCGCGCGCACGGCGTCGCCGACGATCTCGTTCACCCGGGACATGGTCGGAGGCGGTTGGTCGGCTCCCCAGATTCCCGTGATGCCGACGATGGTCGCGTGGGGGAAAGCCTGTCTGAGCTCGCGGAGCAACCGGTCCGCGTTCGCCGTGACCCGCGCGGGATCCTCATTGCGATCGTTCCGCGTCGCCGCGATGAGGATCACGCCGGGGTGCTCCTTCAGGGCGAGGTCGACCTGCTGGCGGTACGTCGTGCCGTTCCAGCCGGGCCGGACGAAGCCGGCGCCGGACACGGCCAGGTCGGTGAGCTGCCAGTGGTGGTCTGCCGCGAGCAGGGCGGGCCACGCCTCGCCGGGCTGCACGCCCTTCCCGAAGGCGATCGAGTCGCCGATCGCCACGGCCTGGGGCCGGCTCGACTCCGCACCCGATACGACGTGCGCCCCGGCAGCCGATCCCGCCGCAACGGGCTGAGCTGTCGCAGACGAGCACCCGGCGAGGGCGACGCCGGTGAGCGCGAGGGCACCGAGGGTCACGCCAGCGCGCCGGAGGTCTCGGGAGGTCCGTCGGGTTCGGCTGGGCGTGCGCACGCGATGAGGGTAGGCCGCGTTTCCTGCTAAAGCGCTGTGCGCCGCGATGAGAGGGGTTGACTCAGCCGGCCGCGAGGGCGTCCTGGTTCTGGTCGAGCCAGGTCTGCACGGTGTCGGCGATCGCCTGCTGGCCGGGGAGGGTCGGGTGCTCGCCATCGTCCTGGACGAGGCCGGCCTGGTCGCGGTACGGCTGGCCCAGGTCCATCCACGAGCCTCCGACCGCCTCGACCGCCGACGCGAGCGCCGCGTTGTCGGCGGCGAGATCGTCGTCCGACGCCTGCCCGCTCAGAGCGTTGAATCCCACCAGTTGCGCGTGCGGCAGCGCCGAGTGGAGGCGGTCGACCTGCCGTCGGATGGCCGCGGACACGGTCGACTCCGACTGCCCGAGGTCGTTGTCGGACGCTCCGATGAAGACGAGCTGGGCCTTGTCGGCCACGGCGGCGTCGACCTGCGCGCTGAAGTCCGCCCCGGAGGCACCGGTCGCGACGAACCCGGCGCCCGACACGCTCAGGTTGGCCAGCTGCCAGCCGCGCTGATCGGCGACGAGGGCCGGCCAGGCCTCTTCGGGATCGAGCCCGAGGCCCGCCTCGATCGAATCCCCGATGACCGCGACGCGCTGGACCGACCCGGAGCCGGACGCGCCGGTGGCGCCCGCGAGGGGTGCCGGCATCGTGGAACACCCCGAGAGGGCGGTCAGCGCCACGACGGCGACCGTCATCGCGGTCGCCGCTGCAGCGAGCGAGCGGCGGGAGAACATGCAAGCAAGGCTAGGACGCTTCCCTATGACCGAGCTAGGAGCAGTCGATGCTCACAACGCGAGACCGCTGCGGAGCTCGTGCGTGAGCGAGCTGACCACCGCCTGGAGGCTCCCGCCGTTCGCTTCGGCCACGGCGAGCTGGCGCTGGTAGCTGGCCCCGGCCTCCAGGATCGTGGTCACCGCGGCGAGCTCGTCGGCGCAGCCGAGACGCTCGGCGGTGGGCATGAGCTCCTCGACGAGGTCGCGCAGCGCCTCCGAGACCAGGCGCTCGGAGCCGTCCGGCGCGGTGATGATCTCGGCGTCGAGCCCGTAGCGGGCGGCGCGCCACTTGTTCTCGCGCACGAACCACGGCTGCAGCGTGACGGGCTCCACGCCCTCGTCGAGTGCACCCGACATGCGGTCGGTGAGGCAGTGGATCAGGGCCGCAACGGCGCCGACCTCGTCCGCCGTCGACAGGCCGTCGCAGGCGCGCATCTCGACCGTGCCCCACTTCGGCGAGGGGCGGATGTCCCAGCGGACCTCGGAGTAGTCGGTGACGACGCCCGTGGTCACGAGATCCTGGACGTACTCCTCGTAGTTCGCCCAGGTCAGGAACTGCCAGGGCAGACCTGCGGTCGGCAGCTGCTGGAACATCAGTGCCCGGTTGGAGGCGTATCCCGTCCTCGCGCCGGCCCAGAAGGGGCTCGACGCGCTGAGCGCCTGCAGGTGCGGGTAATACGTCAGGAGGCCGTTGACGATGGGCAGAGCCTTGTCGCGGTGGTCGATTCCGACGTGCACGTGGATGCCCCAGATCATCATCTGACGGCCCCACCACTGCGTGCGATCGAGGAGGCGGTCGTAGCGCTCGTTCGGCGTGACCTTCTGGTCGTACCACTGGGCGAACGGATGGGTCCCGGCGCACATCAGCTCGACGCCGAGAGGGTCGGTCACCTCGCGGACCAGCGCGATGAGCTCCTGGAGGTCGGAGATGGCCGCGGGGACCGTGCGATGGACGCGGCTGACGAGCTCGACCGTGTTGAGCAGCAGCTCGTGCGTGATCTGCGGGTGCTCCGCGCCGTCCGGCGTGCCGAGTTCGCGCAGGACCTCGTCGGCGATGTGGACGAGATCGCCCGTCGCGCCGTCCACGAGGGCCAGCTCCCACTCGACGCCGACCGTGGACCGCTCGGACGGGGTGAAGTCGATCTGCATGCTCTCGTCCGTCCGTTCGCTGTGCGGCCGAGGCCGATTGTTCAAAGCAGGGCAGTATCTGACAGAATAGCTAGTTGAGTTCGACGTACCCGACCCTCTATCCGGTGCGTGGGACGAACAAAGACCTCCTGCCGAGTGTGCCCCCACGCCCACGGCAGTCAGTTCGACACACCTTCACTCACGACACAGGAGAATTGTGGCTGTCAAAATCCGTCTGAAGCGCCTGGGCAAGATCCGCGCTCCGTACTACCGCATCGTCGTCGCCGACTCGCGCACCAAGCGCGACGGCCGCGTCATCGAGGAGATCGGTCTCTACCACCCGACCGAGGAGCCCTCGCGCATCGAAGTCGACTCGGAGCGCGCCCAGTACTGGCTCGGCGTCGGCGCCCAGCCGACCGAGCAGGTCCTCGCGCTGCTCAAGCTCACGGGCGACTGGGGCACCTTCAAGGGCGACAAGAACGCCGTCAGCACCGTCCGGACCGCCGAGGTCAAGGAGGCGTTCGTCGCCGACGAGAAGAAGAAGCCGGTCCTCAAGCCCAAGGCCGAGAAGCCGACCGCGGCCGAGGCCGAGGCGGTCGTCGAGGCCGAGGTCGAGGCCGAGGAGGCCGCTGAGGCCGAGGTCGTCGCCGAGGCCGAGGCCATCACCGACGAGGCCGCCGACGGCGAGAAGGCCTGACGCCTTGCTCGCACCCGCGCTCACGCACCTGGTCAAGGGGATCGTCGATCACCCGGAGGACGTGCACGTCGTCGCCAAGAGCTCCCCGCGTGGCGAGGTCCTCGAGATTCGCGTGAATCCCGAGGACCTCGGCCGGGTCATCGGCCGTTCCGGCCGCACCGCGAAGTCCCTCCGGACGCTGGTGAACGCCCTGGCCGACGGCCGTCGCGTCCGCGTCGACGTCGTCGACGACTGAGGTGGCGGACCACAAACTGCCCCGCAAGGAGGTCGCCCCGCGGCCCGGCCAGACCGAGTTGCGCGTCGGCCGGCTCACGAAGGCCCACGGCCTCAAGGGCGCTCTCAAGCTCGAGCTGTTCACCGACGAGCCCGAGAAGCGCTTCGTGCCGGGCGCCGTCTTCACCCTCCAGGTGCCGACGGCGTCCAAGTGGCACGGGAAGACCCTCGAGCTCCGGGAGCTCCGCTGGTACAACGGCCACCCGGTCGGGTTCTTCGCCGGCGTGGACGACCGGACCGAGGCCGAGACGCTCGTCAAGGCCATCCTGTGGGTCCACCAGGACCTGAAGCAGCTCCCCGACGAGGAGGACGCCTGGTACGACCATCAGCTGGTCGGCCTCGAGGCTCTCCGCGACGGCGTGCCGGTCGGCCGGGTCATCCGTGTCGACCATCTGCCGGCGCAGGATCTCCTCGCCATCGGGACGCCGGACGGCGAAGTGCTCGTTCCGTTCGTCAAGGCGATCGTGCCGGAGGTCGATCTGGCCGCGGGAACGCTGACGGTGACGCCTCCCGTCGGACTCTTCGAGGAGATCCCGGACGACGAGCCGGAGACCGACACCGCCGCGGAGGCCGATCCGGAGGCGGAGCCGGAATCCGAGGCCACGGGCGACGAGCGGTCTTTCGGCGCCTGAGGGGCAGCCCCGCTCAGCGGACGATCGCGAGCCCCCGCGCGCGGAGCGATCGCGCATCGGCGTCGATGGCGTCCAGCAGGCGGTCGTGCGTCGCCACGACGTGGCGGTGGAGGAGCTCCGCAGCCCCCTCGGCGTCGTGCGACGCCACCAGCGCGACGATGTCGTGGTGCTCCTCCCACGCGCCGGCGTCCTGGGCGACCAGCCACCGGGCCCGGGCCAGCCGGGTCATGGCGGCGTCCACGGCATCCGCGAAGAAGTGGTTGCCCGACAGGGCGGCGAGCTCGACGTGGAACCGAGCTCCTGCCCGGACGGCCCCCTCGGTGTCGAGAGCCCGATCGAACCCGGTGAGGCGGCGAGAGAGCGATTCCACGGCTGCCGGGTCGGCTCGCTGCGCGCTCAGCCGCACCGCTGCGGTCTCGAGAGCGTCGCGCAGCTCGCTCAGGCGGGCGATCTCGCCGAGGTCGATCGGCGCGACCTGCCAGGCGCGCCCCTCGCGCGCGACGAGCCCCTCCGCCTCCAGGCGCATGAGGGCGGCACGCAGCGGCGTCCGGGAGGCGCCCAGGTCGCCCTCGAGGCCGCGCTCGGTGAGACGCGAGCCGGGCATCCGCTCGAGGTCGAGGATCTGAGCGCGGAGGCGGGCGTACACGGGTGAGGCGGACTCGGACATCGGTCTCCTTTGGTATACCGGAGCGGTATACCGGTAGGGTATACCGCATGGTGAGCTTCTCGCGACGCCCGCGCCCGTGGTTGATGCTGAGCTTCGGGGTCCTCGCCCAGGCGAGTTCGACCGTGTTCGTCTCGACCCCCGCGTTCCTCATCCCGCTGCTCCACACTGAACGGGGGTTGAGTCTCGCGCAGGCGGGGTTGCTCGCGTCGACGCCGACGCTCGGGCTCGTGCTCACCCTCATCGCCTGGGGAGCGCTGAGCGACCGCTTCGGCGAGCGCGCCGTGATCGTGTCCGGTCTGCTGCTCACGGCCGTCGCCGGCTTCGCGGCGATGTGGGTCTCGTCGTACCTCGCGCTCGGCGCCCTGTTCCTCGTCGGGGGAATGGCGTCGGCCAGCCCGAACGCGGCGAGCGGTCGGGTGGTGATCGGATGGTTCCCGAAAGAGCGCCGCGGGCTCGCGATGGGCATCCGCCAGATGTGCCAACCGCTCGGCGTGGCGATCGCGGCGATCAGCGTCCCGCTGCTCGCTGCCGCGGGAGGGATCGCGCTCGCCCTCGTCGTGCCGACGGTCCTGTGCGCGGTGTCGGCCGCCCTGTGCGCCGTGGGCATCGTCGATCCGCCGCGACCACCCCGGCGGTCGGCCGGAGGCGACCCGGTCCACCCGCTGGCGCGCTGGCGGCCATACCGCGAGACGTCCCTCTTGTGGCGCATCCACGGCGTGTCCATGCTGCTCGTCGTGCCGCAGTTCACGGTCTCGACCTTCGGCCTCGTGTGGCTGGTGACCGGGCTCGGGTTCTCCAGCCTCGCCGCCGGGGTCGTCATCGGGGTCAGCCAGTTCGCGGGCGCCGTCGGCAGGATCGGCGTCGGTGTCCTCAGCGACCGGGTGGGCAGTCACCTCCGGCCGCTGCGCTGGGTCTCGCTCGCCGCCGTGGGCGTGATGCTCCTGATGGGCGCCGCCTCCGCGCTGGGCTCTGCGGCCGCAGCTGTGATCCTCATCGTGGCCGCCATCGTCACGGTCGCCGACAACGGCCTGGCCTACACCTCGGTCGCCGAGATCGCCGGCCCCTTCTGGGCGGGACGCGCCCTCGGTGCTCAGAACACCGGCCAGTTCCTCGCGGCGTCGCTGGTCGGGCCCGCCGTGGGCGCGTTGATCGGGTGGCTGGGATACCCGGCGGCCTTCGCGCTCGTGGCGCTGTGCCCGGCCGTCGCGACGCCCCTGGTCCCGCGCGACCGCGAGCTCGGCGTCGTCCCCTCCGAGGAGGCGGTGGGCGCCCGCGCCCGGAGCTGACGCGGCTCGCGTCCCTCCTAGACTTCTGCACATGCGCATCGACATCGTCACGATCTTCCCGACCTTCTTCGATGTGCTGGACATCTCCCTGCTCGGCAAGGCCCGCCAGTCGGGCCTGATCGAGCTCGGGGTGCACGATCTGCGCGACTTCGCTCACGACCGGCACCGCACCGTCGACGACACGCCCTACGGCGGGGGCGCCGGGATGGTCATGAAGCCGGAGCCGTGGGGGGAGGCGCTCGACGGGCTGCTGGAGAGCGGTGACGACCCGGTCGTCATCTTCCCGTCGCCGGCGGGGGAGGTGTTCACGCAGGCGACCGCCCGAGAGCTCAGCCGCGAGCAGCACCTCGTCTTCGGTTGCGGCCGATACGAGGGAATCGACCAGCGGGTCTTCGATGAGGCGGCCTCCCGGGCGCGGGTCCGGCTCCTGAGCATCGGGGACTACGTGCTGAACGGCGGCGAGGTCGCCACCATGGCGATGATCGAAGCGGTCGGGAGGCTGATCCCCGGTGTCGTCGGGAACCCCGAGAGCCTCGTCGAGGAGTCGCACGAGGAGGGTCTGCTCGAGTACCCGAGTTACACCAAGCCGGCCGTGTGGCGCGGCCGTGACGTCCCTCCCGTGCTGCTCTCCGGCAACCACGGCGCGGTCGACGCCTGGCGGAGGGAGCAGCAGCTGGAGCGGACGCGCCGGGTTCGGCCGGACCTGCTCGCGGCCGTCGACCCCGGTGCCGAGGTCACGCCGGGAGCGAGCCCGCAGGAGCGGTGAGGACGACCGGTCCCTCCTCGGTGATGGCGACCGTGTGCTCGGAGTGCGCGCCCCGGGACCCGTCGGCGCTACGCAGGGTCCACCCGTCGCGATCGGTGTAGATCTCGTCCGTGGTGGCGAGGAACCAGGGCTCGATCGCGATCACGAGACCGGGCCGGAGCGGATAGCCGCGTCCCGGCCGGCCGTCGTTGGCGATGTGCGGGTCGCCGTGCATCGTCCGGCCGACGCCGTGGCCGCCGAACTGCGTGTTGATGCTGTAGCCCTCCGCCCTCGCCACGGCGGCGATCGCCGCCGAGATGTCGCCGACCCGTCCTCCGGGCCTCGCGGCGGCGATTCCCGCCGCCAGGGCTCGCCTGGTCGTGTCGATCAGCCGCAGGTCCTCGTCGCGGGGCGATCCGACGCACACGCTGACGGCCGCGTCGGCCACCCACCCGTCGACGGAGGCCGCGAAATCGAGGGTCAGCAGGTCGCCGTCCCGGAGGCGGTACTCGTGCGGGAGCCCGTGGAGGACCGCGTCGTTGACCGAGGTGCAGATGACCTTCCCGAACGGGCGCGCTCCGAACGAGGGGTGGTAGTCGATGTAGCACGATTCGGCGCCGCGGCGCTTGATGAGGTCGTGCGCGATGCGGTCGAGCTCGAGCAGGTTCACCCCGGGCCGAGCCGCCGCGGATGTCGCCGCGAGCACCTCGGCGACGAACCGGCCGGCCGGCTTCATCTCCTCGATCTCTGCGGGCGTCCTCAGTTCGATCACGGGGGGTCCTCTCGGGTCTGGTCGGGCGAAGGAGGCACCACCAGTCTCGCAGGCACCGTGCAGCCCAGCGCGACTACTCTGAGAGAGTGGTTATCCGCAGGGCGTTCTACTGGTGGCTGTTCCCGGCCGCCATCGTGCTGCCGGCCTGGCTGCTGATCGGCTGGGCCGCGTTCAGTCAGGGGAGCGGCTGGTCCTTCCTCGGGCTGCTGATCCTCTCGCCCCTCCTGTTCGTCACGCTGCTGCTCGTCGCCGGTCTCCTGGTCGCGCGCCGCAGCGTCCGCGAGAGCCGGGCCGTGTCCTGGTACGACGTCGGCCTCCTCACGGCGTGGCACGCCTCGATCATCGCGTTCGGGTTCTTCCCGCCGGGGGTGACGCCCTGGCTCGCGGTCCTCGGCATCGCCCTGTTCCTCGCAGCCTTCTGGGTCGCGCTCTGGGAGCTCGTCCGCGAGACGCGGGTCCGCGTGCAGGCCACGTTCGCCGCGTACGAGCAGCTGGCGCGCCCTCGTGAGACCGCGCCGACGCAGGAGCCGATCGACGAGGGCGAGTACATCGTCATCGAGGAGCGGCGCGAGCGCGACTGACGGCCGGGCGGCTTTGGCAATACCGGGTCCGGCATGGCAGAATTGATCCTTGTGCCGCGGCCCGGCTCTGCCGCAGGGGAGCCAGCAGTTCACGCGCGCACCGCACACACTCCTACCAGACCGCCGACCCGCCCTGCGCGAGGCCGGCCCCGAGTCCGTCCCCGACCTGCAGGCGGGTACAGAGAGCGAACAGAAATGCACATCCTCGACCAGGTCGACGCCGCATCCCTCAAGCAGGACATCCCCGAGTTCCGCGCGGGCGACACCGTGAAGGTGCACGTCAACATCATCGAGGGCACCCGCTCTCGTATCCAGGTCTTCCAGGGCGTCGTGATCGGCCGCTCCGGTGAGGGCGTCCGCGAGACCTTCACCGTCCGCAAGGTGAGCTTCCAGGTCGGCGTCGAGCGCACGTTCCCCGTGCACTCCCCGGTGATCGACCGCATCGAGGTCGTCACCCGCGGTGACGTCCGCCGCGCGAAGCTGTACTACCTCCGCGAGCTCCGCGGCAAGAAGGCGAAGATCAAGGAGAAGCGCGAGAACTGACTCCGCGCCTCCTCAGCACCACCCGAGAGCTCCCGTCCGTCAGGCCGGGAGCTCTCGTGTCTCCGGGCACCGCGGCGATGCGGCCGAGCCGCGCAGGATGCGAGAATGAACCCGGCGCTCGGAATCGCGAGCGCCTCCGGGAGGACGAGAAGCACATGATGGCACCCGTGTCGCCGTCGCTGCGGTTCGAGAAGTCGCTGTATCGGGAGGGCGTCACCTCCATCGTCGCGGTCGACGAGGTCGGCAGGGGCGCCCTGGCGGGTCCCGTGGCGGTCGGCATGGTCGTCATCGACACAGCGGTCAAGCGCATCCCGCCCGGGCTGAGGGACTCGAAACTGCTGCCGGAGCCCGTGCGCGAGAGCCTCGAGCCGCTCTGCCGGAAGTGGTCCCTCCACCATGCCGTCGGCCTCGCGACCGCGGCCGAGGTGGACGCCCTCGGCATTATGCGCTGCCTCGGCCTCGCGGGCGCCCGCGCGCTGGCGATGCTGGAGGAGCAGGGTGCCGATGTGGCGGGTAGCACCCTCATCCTCGACGGCAACCACGACTACCTGAACCCCGTGCTCATGCGGCCTGCGCGCGTCGTCACCCGGATCAAGGCGGACCGGGACTGCGCCTCCGTCGCCGCGGCCTCGGTCATCGCCAAGGTCCACCGGGATCGCATGATGATCGCCCACGACGCGGAGTATCCCGGGTACGGCTGGGCGACGAACAAGGGCTACTCGACTCCGGAGCATTTCGCGGCGATCGACCAGCTCGGGCCGAGCGCGTTGCACCGGCTCACCTGGCTCAAAGAAGCGGCGATGCTCGATTTCCCCGTGTGAGTCTTCGGCCTCCTCCAACCGGCATAGACTTGACGGACGATGGATGAGGACGAATTCGACGACTACGACCGCGAGGTCGAGCTGGCCCTGTATCGCGAATACCGGGACGTCGTCTCGCAGTTCAAGTACGTGATCGAGACGGAGCGCCGGTTCTACCTCGCGAACGAGGTGGAGTTCGTCCGTCGCGACACCGAGCACGACTTCTACTTCGAGCTCACCATGAACGACGTCTGGGTCTGGGACGTCTACCGTGCCGACCGCTTCGTGAAGTCGGTGCGCGTGCTCACGTTCAAGGACGTCAACATCGAGGAGCTCTCGAGCAAGGAGTTCGAGCTCCCCAAGGAGCTCGCGCTCGACGAGTGACGCCGCGGATCCTCGCATCCGCGCCCCGTGCGCGCTGACCGCGCCCCTCCACAGTCGTAGCGCGTCCCGTCCTCGTCCACAGATTGCTTCACCGCACCGTTGAGGTCATCCCGCTGCCCGAGGCTGGGCTCGGGAGGCATTCATGGCTGAGAAAGACGAGTTGGGTCGCCGCGGCGAGGCTGTCGCGGCATCGTGGTTCGAATCGCGCGGGTATGTCGTGATCGACCGCAACTGGCGCACGCGGTCGGGAGAGCTCGACCTGGTCTTGCGGCAGGGCGCCACGACGGTGTTCGCGGAGGTGAAGACGCGGACCTCGGTCGCCTTCGGGCATCCGTTCGAGGCGATCACGCCGGCCAAGGCCGCACGGCTGCGGCGGCTCGCTGCGGAGTGGTGCAGCGCGCACCGGCCCGACGGGGACGTGCGGATCGACGCGGTCGCCGTGATCGACGCGTGGAGCGCGTCACCCTCCATCGAGCATCTCGCCGGGGTGGCGTGATGGCGCTGGCGCGTACCCATGCCGTCGCGCTCGACGGTGTTCGGGGCCACGTCGTGGAGGTCGAGGCCGACATCTCGGCGGGGCTGCCGGCGTTCGTGCTGATCGGACTCCCGGATGCGGCACTGGGGGAGTCCCGCAAGCGCGTCGGGTCGGCGGCCGTCAATGCCGGCTGTCCGCTGACGCAGCGGAAGCTCACGGTGAACCTGTCGCCGGCCGCGTTGCCCAAGCAGGGTTCCGCCTTCGACCTGGCGATCGCCGTGGCCGCCCTGGCGGCGGCCGGCGAGCTCCCTCCGGAGGCGGCGGCCGGCGTGGTGCACCTCGGAGAACTCGGACTCGACGGGCGGCTGCGTCCCGTACCGGGGATCCTGCCGTCGGTGGTGGCCGCGCGCGATGCCGGCTTCGCCCGCGTGGTGGTACCCCACGCCAACGCCCCGGAGGCCCGCCTCGTCGACGGCATCGAGGTGGTCGGCGTCGTCGGACTGCGGGAGACGGCGATCTTGCACGGAGCCCGGCTCGAGCCCGTCGACCTCGAGCCGGTGCCGTTGCCGGCGGTCGACAGCACCGACGAACCCGAGCCCGACATCGCCGATGTCGCCGGCAATGAGGAGGCGATCGAGGCGCTCGTGACGGCCGCCGCCGGCGGTCATCATCTCGCCATGGTCGGGCCGCCCGGCGCGGGCAAGACGATGCTCGCCCGTCGCCTCCCGTCCCTGCTTCCCGACTTGACGCCGCGCGAGGCCCTCGAGGCGACGAGCATCCGGTCGCTGGCCGGACTCGGGGTGGGCGGCTCACTCATCACCCGGCCACCGTACGAGGCGCCGCATCACACCGCGTCCGCGGTCTCGCTCGTGGGCGGCGGCAGCGGCCGGATCACGCCGGGTGCGATCGTGCGAGCGACGGGAGGTGTCCTCTTCCTCGATGAAGCAAGCATCGCCTAGTCACAACTTGTGCGCGCCCTTATGTTCGATACATTTCGATCATTTGGCGATACTGCGGGCATCGACTCTCGTCGACAGATTCGACGAAACGCCGAGCGTTCTTCATCTTGTGTCGGTGGTGTGCTCTATGGTATAGGCGTCCGAAATTAGTCGAACCCTGAGGAGGTTCCATGTCAGATCGGACCCGATGCCCGAAGTGTCATCGCGCGGTGGATACGCGCGGAGGCGTTCTCGGGATTCACCGGAACGCGGACGGTCGCCAGTGCGAAGGAGGAATGACCACGACCGCCCCAGCAACACCTAGCACCGTGGCAGGCAACCCTAGGCCCGCCCCGAAGGCACGTCGGCGAACCGTCGTGCCGTCATTCCGAGCGCCTTACCTCTCAGAGGAGGCGCTATCGCTTTTAAGTGAGGCGAAGCGGGCGGCGATCGAGGAGGACAGGAAGCGCCGCCGCCGCGAGTGGTACGAGAAACAACGGGCCGAGGCCGCCCGTTCGCTGGAGCACGCTCGCTTCCTCGCGAGCGGCTACCAGACGATCGAGGAGTACAGGCGGGCGCAAGAGCGAAGCGCCCGTGTGCTCGCCAGTATCGAGGCAGCGAAGGCGAAGTCGAAGGAGCTCTACGAGGCCGAGGCGGAGGCTCGGTGGGAGGCTGAGCGGCATCGCTTCGACGGCACCTTCGAGAAGCCGGAGAAGCCGAGCGCGCCGTCGAGGCCGGTCGTCTGGCGTGGCGGCTCGCCGGGACTGAACAAGAAGAAGCGCTAGACGCGGGAGGGGATCGGGGACCCGTTCGGCTTCGGCCGGGCGGGTCCTCTGCCGTGACCCGTGGAGGGCGAGGAGTTCCAGGGGGAGATCGTCGTCATTCAGCGGGAGACGTCGGCGAGCGCCGCGAGTAGCTCGGCCCTAACGTCCGCGAATCCGACGATCAGCTCGACGCACTCCGCGTCCGTAGCGCCGCCCTCCTGGGCCTCGACGAGCGCCCAGTAGGCCGCGTGTGCGCACGACTCCTCCAGCGGCTCCTCGGCCGGGCGCTGGGCGATACGGGCGCGAATCTCGTCGTGTGTCATGGCGCCGACGATACCAACGGCGCGCGGGCCGCGCTTGACCCCCGGAATGGGGCGCCCGGGTGCGAATTCGCGAGATTTCGCGCGACGCGCCGGGGCCTCCGTATAAGGGTTTACGTGGCGCGGATTCGGAGGCTCCGCGAACGTGTTTAACTTCTCAGGTCGGCGCCGTCGGGGCGCCGGGATCGAAGGAGAAGACTCATGCTTGAAGACGCCGCCCTTGCCGTGAACGCCCTGTTTGGCGACACGATCGACGACGCCGAGTTCGCCCGACTCGTTGACCTCGCCGTGACGGCGCTTATCGCCCGTCGAGCGTAGGCGCAGCCCCGGAGTAGGACTAGTACCCCGGGACCGCGAGGCGAGCCTAGCGCGAGACGCTGCGCGCCCCGCACAACGACGAAAGGCCCCCCAGTCGAGCGAGGAGCTCGGCCGGGGGGCCTTCGTGCGCGAGGCGAGCGCAGGGGATTTGTCAGAGCAGCACAGCGTTACTTCCTGATCGCTTGCTTCAGGCGCTGGGCGGAGCGGCGGAGCTCCTGCTCTGCCGTGAGTCCCTGCCCGCCGACCTGCGTGTACTCGAAATCGACGTAGGTGTCCCCGCCGCGTCCGGATGCTCCGAAGACGCCGCCCTCGGCGATGCCGAGAGCCGACGACGTCGGGACGTCCGGGATGGTCGGCTGGAGGACCGCCGAGGCGTCCTCGATCCGTCCGGCCATGTCCTCCAGGCCGAGAGCGAAGCCCTCGCCCGTGAACCGGCCGACCTCGCGGAAGACTCGCGAGGGCGAGTGAATCCCGAGGATGCCCTTCACGAGATCGACGGCGCCGCCGAAGAGGCCGCGGATCGTCTTCTCGACCCACTTCCAGGCGTTGTTCACGCCGTCGAGGAAGCCCTGGATCAGGTTCTTTCCGACGTCGAGAAGCCACTGTCCGGCGCCCGCGAGGACGCCCAGAATCTTCGAGCCGAGGCCGGAGAAGAAGTTGACGATCGAGTTGATCCCGTTCGAGACTCCCGAGACGATCCCGTTCCAGACTCCGGAGAGGAAGGAGCCGATCGCGTTCCACGTTGCCGACCACGCCGAGCTGATCGCGCCGAGGACGGCGGCGATCGTGCTCTGTACGGCGGCGATCTGCCCGGCGACGGTCGAGACGATCGCGTTCCAGGCTCCGCTGATGAAGGAGACGATCCCGTTCCAGACCGTCGCGGCGAAGCTCGCGATGTTGTTCCAGGTGTCGACGAGGAAGCTCGACACGGCCGCCCAGACGTCCTTGAAGAAGGTCGTCTGCGTTGCTACCCAGATGATCGCGGCGACGAGCGCGGCGACCGCCATAACGACGATGCCGATCGGGTTCGCGCTGAGGGCGACGTTCAGCACGGCCTGGATCGCTGCCCAGGCGCCGGTCGCGATCCGGACGATGCCCATAATGAGCTGGTAGGCCTGCATCGCGATGACGATGCCGCCGATACCCGCGGCGATCGCCGTCAGCCACGGGAGGTTGCCCGTGATCCAGCCAGTGAAGGCGGTCAGGGCCGGGAGTACGCCGGAAAGGACGCCCGAGAGGAGCTCGACGAACGTCGAGGAGACGGACGTCAGCGGCGGGAGGAGCGTGTTCAGCGCCGCGCTGAGGAGGCCGCCGACGGCGGTCGCGAGCTGCGCGAGCTGTGGCCCGGCCGCACGGACGACGAGGCTCAGCGGGGAGAAGGCGGAGGCGAGCTGGAGGACCTGCGGGATCAGACCGCCGAGCGATCCGGCGCCGGAGCTGAAGCTCTGGAAGAAGCCGGAGACGAACGTCGTCGCGCCGCTGATCCCGTCGGCGACGCCTCCGAGGAAGCCAGTAATCGCGGGCTTCGCGAAGGTAATCAGGCCCGACAGCGCCGTGACGGCGGAGGCCTGGAGGTTGCCGAGCGCGCCCTCGATCGTCGAGGTCGAGCGGGCCGCCGAGACGGCGACCGGGTCGAAGCCGAGCTTCAGGATCGCGTCGTTGAATTCCGTCGCGGTGATCTCGCCCTTCGCCATAGCGTCGCGGAAATTGCCCGTATAGGCGCCCGCTTCGAGGAGGGCTTGCTGGAGCTTTCCGGAGGCGCCGGGGATCGCGTCCGAGAGCTGATTCCAGTTCTCGGTCGTGAGCTTGCCCTGTCCCGCGGTCTGCGTCAGGACCATGCCGACGGACTTATACGTCTCGGCCGTTCCGCCCGCGATCGCGTTCAGGTTTCCGGCCGCCTCGGCGAGACGGTCGAAGCCCGGGACGCCGTTGGAGGCGAGCTGGGCCGTAATGTTCTGGATATCCGCGATGCCGTAGACGGTCTTGTTCGCGTAGTCCTGCGTCGACGCCGTCAGGGCCTTGATCTGACTATCTGCGATCCCGGCGAATTGGAGGGTCGAGCCGAACTTCTGCGTCGCGTCGGACGCCTGGGCGGCCTCGCGGATCAGACCGCCGAAGCTGACGGTCGCGAGGAGTGCGGCGGCGGGGGCCACGAAGCCCTTTAGGCCGCCGAGGAGGCCGCCGCCGACCTTCTGGCCGCCGTCGCGTCCGACCTTCTCGAAGTCGCTTCCGACCTCGCCCGAGAGGGCCTTCGAGAAGTCCTTCGCGGACGGGATGATGGTCAGCGTTGCGTAGCCGACATTGGACATGGGGCCTCCTACGGGTGCCTCGGCGCCGCTTGGTGGGCGCACGACAAAGCCCCGCCGTGCAGTACGGCGGGGCTAGTCGTTGGGTGGGTTAGGCGCGGGATCGCGCGGCAGCTCGACGGGCTGCTCGGTTCATGGGGGTTCGGCTTGCGAGGACGGTTCGGCCGGAGGCCTCTCCTGCCGCCTCGTGGAGCTGGGCGATCTCGGCGTCCGTCGGTGAGGTCGCCAGGAAGGCGGCGGCCTGCTCAGCGCCGAGGACGATCGCGAGGCCGCGCTTCAGTAGCGCGCGGAGGTCGTCAACGCGGTTGCCTGTACCGACGGCCGCGAGCTGCGCCACGAGATCAGGGGCGGCGTTGATCGTGTACTGGACGCCGCGGACGGTGGTCGTCGCGGAGTGCTCGAACAGTGGGGACATGGGTTGCTCCTGTCTGGATGGGGCTAGAAGGGTGCGTCGGGCTCGTCGTCGAGCTCGGGATCGTCGTCGGCGTTTATGGCAGCGAGCGCGGCCAGCTCTCCGCGGAGGCGCGCCTCGATCTCCGCGCGCTTGACGGCTGGGAGCTCGGCCATGAGCGCTAGAAGGGCGGCGCGAGCCAGACGCCGACGGTCGCGAGTCTGATCGGCGTTGAGGTCGGCGTAGTCGAGCGCCGAGTCGACGACCGCGCGCGGGGACCATCCGCCGACTGGCCGCTCGGGATGCCAGACGGGAAGGGCGCCGGAGCGATCTCGGGGCATGACGACGAGGACGCCTCGCTCGGCTGGGGCGGCAGCGGGACGCCTCACTTCGCGTACCTCGCTTGCGCCGCGCGGCGGCCTCGCTGCGAGTTGGTCATGGGGCCGGCTGTGGGCGGGACGAGACGGGCGAGGATGCTCGCCGACGCGGTACGGGCAAGTCGAGCCTCCGCGACCGCGGGATGGACGATCGTCTGTCCCATCGAGCCGAGCGCGACCATGCCCGCGGCGATGCTTACCTCGTCGAGGCGCTCCGCCGAGGAGTGAAGCGCTGCCGCCTGCTCCAGCGCGCCGAGCTCGGCTCCGGCGAGGTCCGGGCGCTGCTCGATCACGCTCAGGAAGAGGTCGCGAGCTCCGTCGGTCCAGTCGGCCGGGAGCTCCCAGGCGTCCGCCGTGGTGTGGGTGTCTGTCATGGGTGGGCCTTTCCAAAAAACGGAGCTCTACCGGCAGCCACAGGCAGGCGCTATGCCGAACCGATCGGGGAGGGACGGGGGAGAGGGGGGTCACCCCCCAGGGTCGGCGCCGGTAAGCGCTGGATGGTTGCGCCGATACCGGGTGCTCACGGATCATGAGCTATGGCTGTCGTCATCAAGTGCCCGACGTGCGGCGCTCAGGTGCGCGTGCTGCCCGAGGGTTTCGTCGAGGGACACCAGGCCGACGGCAAGCCGTGCTCGTTTACACGCACGGCGCACTCAGGGACTCGGCCACGGCTCCAGCTCACGGACGCGGACCGGGCGAAGTCGGAGCGACGCAAGGCCGCCCGCGCCGCCGAGCTCGCCGCCGTGAAGGCGAAGGCCGAGACGCGAGCGAAGAAGCCGCCGAAGCCACCGAAGCCACCGAAGCCGCCCGTCCAGAAAGAAGAGTGCCCGGTCTGCGGGCGGGTGGTCACCCGGAAGAAGCAAGGCCCCCTGGTGGCTCACACGAAGCCGACCTCGGGCCGGTGGTGCAAGGGCGGCGATACGCCGACGGATGCGCAGCGGGCGCGGAACGCGAAGCGCCGGAGCGTGTGGACAGTCGGCGCTGGACTGCCCACACTCGGGCGGCGCTAGCGCTCGTCGCGCTTCGGCGCTCTCCGTTTCGCGCGCGGCCGGTGACCGTCGTTGTAGGCGACGCGCGGGCGAGGACCCGACGCGGGCAGCCAGGCGCCGCAGCCGCACGCGCAGCCGACGAGCCAGGCGGACGACGAGAGCGCCGCCTGGGCCGTGCCCCGCGCAGCGGCGAAAGGCGCTCGGACCTTCGAGGCGACGGCGCGCTTCTGCTTCCCAGCTCGCGCGAGCTCGGCGGGCGTCGCCGACGGATTCGCGTCCTTCTCGGCGCGGGCCGCGGCGAGGTTGCGCTCTAGGAGGGCGTCGTAGAGGCGAGCCTCCCGGCCCTGATCCGAAAGCGCCAGCCACTCGGAAAGGGACAGGTCGCCGAGAATCCAGGCGCCGACGCGGCTCGCCGCCTTGTCGGGGCGCGTCATGTGGCGGAAGCGCCGGACGCCGTCGCGGCTGTAAGCGACGACCTCCGCGCGCTCGGCTGCGGAGAGGGTGATGTTCGTGTGTGCGTTCATGGGTTGCGGGTGTCCATCCCGCGGCGCGGCCTGTAGAGCTCGCGCCCGTAGGTGGGCGGCCGGGTGCGGTCCGGCCGGTTAGTGTCAGGCGCCGAGGAAGTACTTCCAGGCGGCGAGGAAGACGCCGACGACGCCGGTCAGGGCGCCGAGAGCGACGAGGACGAGGACGGTCGCGCCGATCGCACGCCCGACGAGGTAGCTCCGGACGCGACGGCCGACGCCACGCTCGCGAGCGATGATCTCGGCGAAGCGGGCGTCGACGTCGTCCGGGCTCAGAGGTCCCATTCGTCCAGGAGCGGGAACGGTTCGGCGCCGCCTTCGTACTCCGTGCCGTCGGCGTTCACGGCGGGGACGTAGAGGGTGCCGTCGATCAGGTTCGGCGTCGAGCTCACCCGCGTACCGCCAGGGCGAGAGCTCGGGCCTCGGCGAGGTCAGCCCGGGAGGCCTTCTGCTCGGCGATCATGCTCGCGTACAGCGCTTCGGGCTGGACGCCCCGCGCCTCCGCCTTCCGGGTCACGCGTCGTCGGGTCTGAGCGTCGTTCTCGGCCAGAGTCGCCGGGAAGGGAGCTCGCTCCATGACTCCGTCTACGAGATCGGAGATCGCCTGGCGGTTCATGCCTTCTCCTGTCCGGCGAGCGCTTCAACCGCCTTGACGTCGAAGCCGTCGATCATCGCCTCGTAGTAGCTCTCTGCGGTCTGGCGGGTGCCTGTGAGCGGGCCGTAGACGCGCCGCTCCCATGGGCGGCCGGGCGAGCCAGCCTTCGCGTAGGCATCCTGGCGAGCAGCCACAGCTTTGCCGAGTTCGGTCCACGCCGCCTTCAGGCGTTCGTGTGCCTCCAGGGCGACGGGAGCCATGAGGCGCTCCCGTACGGGGCGGAGCTCGGGCTCGTGGGCGGCGTCGTCGAACTTCTTCAGCGCGGCTAGAGCGCGGGCGGCCTGACGCTCCGCCGCGCGACGGGCGTCCAGTACCTTCAGCCTCGCGTCGTCAACGTCATCGATCCGCACGCCGGGACGGCGCTTCGGCGAACCGTCCTCGTCCCGTCCCTCGAACAGCGCGATCCTCGCGTTCTCCGCGGCGCTGAGCTGTGCCCGCAACTCGGCGCCCTTGACGTTCTCCGCCTGCCATGCCGCGTGAAGTTCGGCGAGCTCCGGGACGGCGCTAACGAGCTCCATCGGCGGCTGCGAGACGGTGGGACGGTAGAAGGCCTGGCCGCCGCCGTGGTTGTAGCGCGACGAGTCCTGACTCGGCCGGGGCTCGCGGCGCAGGGCTTCGCGCTCGGCCTGCTCGGCCTTGCGCCGCTCGGCGTCGGCCGCGAGCGACTCTCGCATGGCGGCAGAGATCGAGCGCTCCATCGCGAGAGCTTGCTGGGTGTCGCTCTCGGGTCGAGATTCACTCATGGGTACTTCCTTTCAAATGGCGCCGGGCGGGACTGCCTGGCGAGGACTGAGGGAGCGCTCAGCGCTCAGGGAGGACGCGGCGGGCCTCGGCGAGGATCGTGTCGAGCTCGCGCTCTGGGGCGCCCTCGATCACAGCTCGCGTGAGGCGGCGGAGGAGGTCGGCGCCGACACGGCGGAGCTCGGCGTCGGCGGCTCGTGCGGCGGCGGCGCGATGTGCGTCTCGGCAGAAGCGCGAGTCGATCCGCGATGCCTCGTAGGGCTTGCCGCAGTGGTCGCACGCTCGGGTGAATACGGCCATGACGGCCCCCTTTCACTAGGCGAACGTTCGCGTAGTTCGCAAAAGAGAAGCGGCCCGCCGAAGCCGACGGGCCGAAGTAGAGGGCGCGTGTCCCTGTGAGCCGCTCAGGAGTCGACTCACGCGCGCCCGACGCAGACGAACCCCTTCGCCGCGTCGCTCCGCCACTCAGAGGGCAGGAGCTCGGCGCTCAGAACGCGCCGACAGGATGGGCCTTCTGGCCTCACTAGTAGAGAGGGCCGGGGTTACGCGGAAGAGGCCTCCTTTCGGGCCTGATAGGCGGCGGAGTCACAGGCCCGGCAGTAGCGCCGGAGCCCGACTGGATCGCGGGAGTCGCGGGAGAACGCTCCGAGGGGCTTCCGCTCTCGGCAGCGCTCACAGGTTCGGCCGCTCTCGCCCTGGAGCTGGCGGAGGCGCCGGACCGCCGAGGCGACGAGGTCTTCGTCGTACTCGGCGGCCAGGCGTGCGACGCTCTCCTCGGCGGCCGTGAAGGTGGGTTCCATATTCTGTGAGAGGGCCAGGAGGCAGAATCGGCTCGGACGACTTCGCGGGGGCGGGCGCCGCCCTGAAGTGCGAAAGGTGACGATGTGACGGAACTTGCGTCACTTTCTATTACCTGTACTAGGAGTCACTCACTAGTAGCGGGAATGGAAAGTGACGCAAGTTCCGTCACAACGTCACCTTTGAGCCCTCCCAGGGGCGTTCGCGGGCCGTTTACACGGCTTCGGCGTCGTCGTAGTCGACTTCGAAGCCGTGATCGGCGTTCCACATCAGGCGCACGCGTTCGCCGTCGAGCGGCGCTCGGGTGCCGTTACGGACGCTCCGCTCGACGACGACGCCCGTAATCACCTGTCGCAGGTGGTCCCGGCGAGAGTCCAGATCGTCGCCGAGCTCGGCCCAGACTTCTGCGAGAGTCCGGCCTGTCGGACGAAGCTCGATCTCGGTTGTCGAGGAAAGCTCGCGGAGCGCCGTCCGTCGGGCCTTCAGCTCGTCGAGCTGGCGGAGCAAGCTCATGCCGTCGGCGCCGTCGCGCCCCATCGCCGTGGTGACGTCCTGGATCGCCATTGAGACGTCCCTAAGCTGCTGTGCGACGTCCGGCGCGATGACTCGTTCGATCCGCTCCAGCTCAGGGTGTGATCCTGCCGCGCGCAGGAAGGCCGCCTCGACGTACTCCTCCAGTCGATCGACCCGAACGGTCGCGGGGGCCACGCAGGGCGCAAGTACGTAGCCCTTCTGGGCGCACCGGAAGAAGAGTTCGTCCTGACCGTTCCGGCTCCGCTTCTGCGCGTAGAGCTTGCCGCCGCACCCGGCGCAGCGGGCGACGTTCGTCAGCCATGACACGGTTCGTCGCGGCTGCACCCGGCCGACGCGGGGGAGACGGGCCTGGAGCTGGGCGTAGGTGTCGAAGTCGAGGATCGGCTCCCAGCGCTGGATCGGGAGCCCAGCCTCGTCGACGACCGTCCGCGTCTCGAACTTCGGGCGACCGTCGGCGCCGAGGACAGGCTGACCGTCCGTGCCTCGGATCGCCTGCTTCTGCGTTGTCCGGCCGATCAACGTGTCCGATCGCCATAGGTTGCGGACAGTCGTCACGCGCCATGCGCCGCGGTCGAGTCCGTCCATCGGCGCCCCGGCCTGCCGAGCTCGCCGTGCGGGGCTTTGCGGCGTAGGCACGCCCTCGGCGTCGAGCCAGAGCGTCGCCTTCGTCAGAGTCTCGCCAGCGATAACGCGCTCGGCAACCTCGCGGACGATGTGCGCTTCGTACTCGTCGATAGCGAGCGCCTTTCCCGGGCCGTGCGGATTTGGTACTGGACGGTAGCCGAAGGGGGCTCGGCCGCCGAGGAAGCGCTGATCCTCGGGCGCCGTCTTGCTCAGGTGCGCGGCCCGAGCTGCCAGGATTCGAGCTGACGTGTTCTCGGCCTCCATCGCTGCGACCTCTGCGAGCACAGACGCGATGATTCTCCAGGCGGGCTGATCTGAGCGAAGGCCGTCCTTCTTCGCGTAGAAGAGCGCCGTCTTCCGCTCGCGCATGACCTCGATCAGGTCGGCGACCGCGCGAAGGCCCTGGCGGCTCCAGCGGTCGAAGGCCCAGACAAGTAGAGTGTCGGCGGCGCCGCTACGGAGCATGTCGAGCGCGCGAGTAGCCTCGGCGCGCTCCTTCGTGCCGCTCTTGCCGTCGTCCGTGATGACGTCGACGACGTCCCAGCCTTCGAGCTCGCAGAGTTTCTCCAGGTCGCGGCGCTGGCGCTCCAGCGAAACGCTCTCCTCGGTCGTGCGGCTGATTCGGCAGTAGAGGACGGCTCGGCGTCGGGCGGGGGTGCTCATGCTCCGAGTGTATCTAGGTGATACTCGACGAAGCAGCCGAATTCCCGCCGGCGGTGCTCGACGCCCTGCGGCAGCCGCTCGAGTCGGGCAGCATCACCGTGCACCGGGCCCGCGGCACCGCGACCTTCCCTGCGCGGTTCCAGCTCGTCCTCGCCTCCAATCCGTGCCCGTGCGGCCGCTGGGGTTCCGCCGACGAGGAGTGCACCTGCACGCCGATCGTCCGGCGGCGCTACCTGGCGCGCCTGTCCGGACCGCTGCTCGACCGGGTGGATGTGCGTCTCACCGTTCGCCGGCTCGGAATCGGAGCGCTCCGCTCGGCGGCCGACCGGCCCGCCGGCCGCACCAGCGCCGAACTCCGCGAGCGTGTGCTCCAGGCTCGCCAGGCCGCCGCGGAGCGTCTCGCGACCACGCCCTGGTCCAGGAATTCGGAGGTCGCCGGGACGTGGCTGCGGTCCGGGGATCACCGGTTGGGGTCCGCAGTGCTGGCGCCGATCGACCGGGCGCTCGACCGAGGCGGCATCACCATGCGCGGCTACGACCGGACCCTCCGCCTCGCGTGGACGCTCGCCGACCTCGACGGGGTGTCGAGCCCCGGAATCGACCACGTCGGCCGAGCCCTGTTCCTCCGTCGGGGGATCGGCGCATGAGCGGGGCGTTCCTCGGGGTCCCGCACGACGAGATGCGGCGAGCGCTCGCCCGGGTCACCGCGCCGACCGACCCGGAGCCCGGGTCGGACGACGCCGTGCTGGACGTCTTCTCCGACGCTCACCAGGAGGAGATCGAGGAGGTGTTCGCCCGGGTGGCGCTGGCGACCTGCGTCGAGCCCGGCGACGCCGACGCGGGAGGTCTCGTCGCGGCCGTGGGTGCGCGCACGGCCCTCCAGGCGCTGGTGGAGGGGTGGGATCCAGAGCGGACTCTCCGTTCCGGTGACGAGCCGTCGCACGGCAGAGGGCGCGCCCGGCTCGATGCGGCGCTCGCGCGGTGGAGACCCCGGCTCACCTCTGGCGCGCCGTTCCGTGCTCTGGAGTCCGCCGCGGCGCTCGGAGCGTCGCTCCTCCATCCGGCGTCCCGGCACTGGCCTGACCGGCTCTCCTCGCTGGGGCCGGGCGGCCCCCTCCTGCTCTGGGTGCGGGGAGACGCCCGGCGGCTCGTCGGTCTCGAACGGTCCCTGTCCGTGGTCGGGGCACGGGCCGCGACCGGCTACGGCGAGCATGTCGCCCTCGAATCCGCAGCCGCGCTGAGTGACCTCGGGTTCGCCATCGTTTCCGGCGGCGCGTACGGGATCGACGGCTGCGCACATCGAGCGACCCTCGCCAGCGGCGGTGTGACCGTCGCCGTCCTGGCAGGCGGAGTCGACCGCCTCTACCCGGCCGGGCACTCCGAGCTGCTCCGCCGGATCGCCGACGAGGGGGTGCTGCTCGCGGAGTCGCCGTGCGGATCGACACCCACCCGCTGGAGATTCCTCATGCGCAACAGGATCATCGCCGCGCTGAGCGGCGCGACCGTCGTCATCGAGGCGGGTGCCCGATCGGGATCGCTCAACACGGCCGGCCACGCCGCAGAACTCGGGCGACCCCTGGGGGCCGTGCCCGGTGCGATCACGTCGCCGTCCTCGGCAGGCTGCCACCGGCTCATCCGCGAGTACGCGGCCGTCTGCGTGACCACGCCGCAGGAGATGGCCGAGCTCGCCGGTCCGGTGGGCAGCCTCCCTCCGGAGAACCCGCCCGACGACGGCGCTGCCTCATCGAGCGAGGCGAGCGGCTACGAATTCGGCTCGCCGCAGCACCGGGTGCTGCTCGAACTGACGACACGCCGACCGCGCACAGCCGACGAGCTCGTGGCCCGCACCGGCCTGCCGTTCGCGGTGGTCGCCTCCACCCTCGGCCGGCTCGACGCCGACGGGCAAGCGGTGGAGGGGAGCCGCGGCTGGGTCCTTCCCGCAAGGGCCCGCACCGCGTGAGCAGTCGGCGTGCACCGAGAGTCGCTCCCGAGGACATCGCGCTCGCTGCGAGAAGCTGGGCCCGTGGAACTGCGGGAGGCGATCGAGGCGTACGCGCGCCACCTGCGCATCGAGCGCGGGTACTCGCCGCAGACCGTGCGAGCGTACCGCTCCGACCTGGCCGCGCTCGCCGCGTTCGCCGAAGCGCGGCAGGTCCGCACGAGCGGCGACCTCACCCTCGACCTGTACCGGGATTGGCTGTGGCGCGCCTCCCAGGACGGCCTGGCGAAGGCGACCCTGGCGCGACGCTCCGCCACCGTCCGAGGGTTCAGCGCCTGGCTTGTGCGCAGCGAAGCGGAAGCGTCCGACCCGGCGGCCCGCCTCAGGGCTCCGAAAGCCGACAAGACCCTTCCGCGCGTGCTCACCCGGCAGCAGATGGACGGAATCCTCGGCGCACTGGAGACGGCGGCCGGGGAGGGGGAGCCCGGCGCGCTGCGCGACGTCGCGGTCATCGAGCTCCTCTACGCCGCCGGAGTCCGGGTCTCCGAGCTCACCGGTCTCGATGTCGACGACCTCGACCTCGACCGGCTCACGATCCGCGTCGTCGGAAAGGGTGCGAAGGAGCGGACCGTGCCGTTCGGGGTCCCTGCCCGGCGTGCCGTCCTCGCGTACCTCGACCGCGGCAGGCCTGCGCTCGCCGTCCCGGGATCCGGGCCAGCGCTCTTCCTCGGCGCGCGCGGCCGACGGCTCGGGACCAGGGCGGTCTACGAACTGGTCGCCCGTCTCCTTTCCGGTGTGCCCGGCGGAGGACCGGCCGGACCGCACGCGCTCCGGCACACCGCGGCGACCCACCTGCTGGACGGAGGCGCCGACCTGCGTGCCGTCCAGGAGCTTCTCGGTCACGCGAGCCTGGGCACGACCCAGATCTACACCCACGTCTCGGCGGAACGGCTCAAGGAGAGCTACCGCCTCGCGCACCCGAGGGCCTGACGCCTCGAGGGAGCAGGACCGACCGCGGAACCCGGTCGAAGAACAACAGCGGCGAGACCTAGGCGCCGTCGACCCGCACGCCGACGTGCACGCAGCCATCGCAGTGGCCGCCCAGGGCGAGGACACCGATCGGGTCGCCACGGGCGACGGGGGTGCCGACCTCCACCGACCCCGTGACGGGCTCGTAGCTCGAGAGGACGCCGCCGCCGTGGTCCAGCGTCACGACGGGCCGATCCACGACGACACCCCCGAAGCGGACCACGGCGTCCGCGGGGGCGAGCACCTGCTCGCCCGGCTCGGCGGCGAGGTCCACGCCCCGATGCCCGGGACCGTAGCGCGAGGCGGGTGCCGTGTACGGCTTCACCAGACGGACCTTCTCGACCGGCCATCGCCACGCGGGTGCGGCACCGTGCGGGACGGCTGCCGACGCGACGGTCTGGACCGGCGCGATGGTCCGCGCCGGCGCGAGCGTCTCGCCGGCCTGCGGGCTGGCGAGCGCCACCGACGCGACGACCAGCGCGTGCAGCCTCCGCCTCCAGACTCCCACCGTCGCCCCCTCCGAATCAGGTCGGTCACCGTCGCCTCCACACTCGCTCGAGCCGGCAGCGCGATGCGGGGGGCAATCCGGAGTCGTGGACAAGGGCCGAAGGCCGGACTCCTGTGCACAGACCCCGGGTTCCGTGCCTGGGCCGTTTCGGTACCGCGCAAGCGGGCGTACCGTGTGCATCGCCCTCTTCCGCCGAAGCCGGCATCCGGGAGGGACGCACAATCGAAAAGGGATGTCATGACTGAAGAACGCCGGGGGACGACCGACACGACCGAGGAGAACGCTCCGCGCCCGACCGCTGCGATGCGCCGGAGGGTCACCGGCCTCGCGATCGCGGCGGCCGTCGGAGGTTTCCTGTTCGGTTTCGATTCCTCCGTCATCAACGGTGCGGTCGACTCGATCCAGCACAACTTCGCGCTCAACGCGGTCGTCACCGGGTTCATCGTGGCCGTCGCGCTGCTCGGCTGCGCGGTCGGCGCCTTCATCGCGGGCCGCCTGGCCGACCGCTGGGGCCGGCTGAAGGTGATGCTGCTCGGGGCCGTGCTGTTCCTCGCGAGCTCGATCGGCGCCGGCCTCGCCTTCTCGGCGTGGGACCTCGGGTTCTGGCGCATCATCGGCGGCCTGGGCATCGGCATCGCCTCGGTCGTCGCCCCCGCCTACATTGCCGAGATCTCCCCGCGCCAGTCGCGCGGGCGCCTGGCGTCCCTCCAGCAGCTCGCCATCACCATCGGCATCTTCGTGGCCCTGCTCTCCGACGCCCTGCTCGCGGGCATCGCGGGCTCAGCCTCCAAGGAGCTCTGGCTCGGCCTCGAGGCGTGGCGCTGGATGTTCCTCGTGGGGGTCATCCCGTCCGTGGTCTACGGTGTGCTTGCGCTCACCCTGCCCGAGTCGCCGCGGTTCCTCCTCGCGACCGGGCGGCACGACGACGCGCGCCGGATCTTCGCGACCATCGTCCCCGAGGGCGACGTCGACCGGCAGATCGCCGACATCGAGCGCGCCATCGAGGAGGACAAGGAAGGGGAGAAGGCGACCCTGTTCGGCAACCGGCTCGGCCTGAAGCCGATCGTCTGGATCGGCATCATCCTCTCGGTGTTCCAGCAGTTCGTCGGCATCAACGTGATCTTCTACTACTCGACGACGCTGTGGCGGGCGGTCGGCTTCACCGAGAGCAACTCCCTCCTCATCACCGTGATCACCTCGGTGACGAACGTCGTCGTGACCGTCGTCGCCATCCTCCTGGTCGACCGGGTGGGGCGCCGCCCGATCCTGCTCACCGGCTCGGTGGGCATGGCCGTCTCGCTCGGCGTGATGTCGTTGTCGTTCGCGTTCGCCGTGACGAAGGCCGGAGCGGTGTCGCTGCCGAACCCCTGGGGGCCGATCGCCCTCATCGCGGCCAATATCTTCGTCATCTGCTTCGGCGCGTCGTGGGGCCCGCTCGTCTGGGTCCTCCTGGGGGAGATCTTCCCGACGCGGATCCGCGGCAAGGCGCTCGGGGTGGCGGCGGCCGCCCAGTGGATCGCCAACTTCCTGGTGACGGTCTCGTTCCCGCCCATGGCCGCGTTCTCCCTCCCGTTCACCTACGGCATGTACGCGGTGTTCGCTGCCCTGTCGTTCTTCTTCGTGTTCTTCAAGATCCCGGAGACCAACGGCATGGCGCTCGAGCACGCCGAGACGCTGTTCCGGGAGGCGGGAGGCCGTGCCCGCGGCGTCCAGGTGCGATCGTCGGGCGAGACCATCCCGCGTCGCTGAGCGCCGCCTCTTCCTGATAGAATTCATGGAGCACTCCGCTTGTCGGAGTGACTACGCGTGCCCGCAGGCCCTCCACGAGGGCGGGGCGCACATCCACCGGTCTCCCTCCGCTTCGCACGGTCGCGTGCGGCGCACGGGGAGCGGATGCGCGCGGGGCACCAGGAGCGTCGGCCGCCGGCCGCCGCAGACAACCGTGAACAGAAGGAGAACGGCAATGGCCGTCGTCACCATGCGCCAGCTGCTCGACAGCGGCGTCCACTTCGGGCACCAGACCCGCCGCTGGAACCCGAAGATGAAGCGCTTCATCCTCACCGAGCGCTCGGGCAGCTACATCATCGACCTGCAGCAGTCCCTCGCGTACATCGACAAGACGTACGACTTCGTCCGCGAGACGGTCGCCCACGGCGGCACCATCCTCTTCGTCGGCACGAAGAAGCAGGCTCAGCAGGCGATCGCCGAGCAGGCGACCCGTGTCGGCCAGCCCTACGTCAACCAGCGCTGGCTGGGCGGTCTGCTGACCAACTTCCAGACCGTGTCCAAGCGCCTCGCCCGCATGAAGGAGCTCGAGGAGCTCGACTTCGAGGGCACCACGAGCGGCTTCACCAAGAAGGAGCTGCTCATCAAGAAGCGCGAGCTCGACAAGCTGCACAAGTCGCTCGGCGGCATCCGCAACCTGTCGAAGACCCCGAGCGCTCTCTGGGTGGTCGACACCAAGAAGGAGCACCTCGCGATCGACGAGGCGAAGAAGCTGGGCATCCCGGTCATCGCCATCCTCGACACCAACTGCGACCCGGACGAGGTCCAGTACCCGATCCCGGGCAACGACGACGCGATCCGCTCCGTCTCGCTCCTCACCCGCATCGTCGCCGACGCCGCGGCCGAGGGTCTCATCCAGCGCCACCAGAAGCCCGAGGAGGGCGCCGAGCCGGCCGAGCCGCTCGCCGAGTGGGAGCAGGAGCTCCTCCAGCAGTCGTCCGACGAGGTCCAGGCGAGCGCCGAGACCGAGAAGGCCGCCGACGCCGACCTCGCCGAGGCCAAGGCGGACTCCGCCGAGGTCGTCGCCGAGGGCGAGGCCGACGCCGCCGCGTCCGAGTAATCCGCCGCACCGCTTCAGAAGTCTTCGAGACAGAAGGTTCCAGTCAGAACAATGGCAAACATCAGCATCGCCGACATCAAGGCTCTCCGCGAGCAGCTCGGCACCGGAATGGTCGACACCAAGAAGGCCCTCGAGGAGGCCGACGGCGACATCGAGAAGGCCACCGAGATCCTGCGCCTCAAGGGCGCGAAGGGCAACGCGAAGCGCGCCGACCGCTCCACCAGCGAGGGGCTCGTCGCGGCCAAGGAGAACGGCAACGGCACGGCCACGATGATCGAGCTCGCCTGCGAGACCGACTTCGTCGCCAAGGGCGAGAAGTTCATCGCCCTCGCCGACAAGGTCCTCGACGCCGTCGCGGCCTCGGGCGCGGCGACCGTCGAGGACGGCCTCGCGGCCTCCGCCGGCGGCCAGACCGTCGCCGAGCTCATCGGCGACGAGGCGGCGATCCTCGGCGAGAAGGTCGAGCTCCGGCGCGTCGCCGTCGTGACGGGCGAGCACTTCGCGATCTACCTGCACAAGACCTCCAAGGACCTGCCCCCGCAGGTCGGTGTCGTGGTCGGCTACGCCGGCGACGACGCGGAGACCGCCCGCAGCATCGCGCAGCACATCTCGTTCGCCAACCCGACCTACCTCACCCGCGAGGACGTCCCGGCCGAAGAGGTCGAGAACGAGCGTCGCATCGTCGAGGAGATCTCGCGCAACGAGGGCAAGCCCGAGGCTGCGCTCCCGAAGATCATCGAGGGTCGCCTCGGCGCCTACTTCAAGCAGGTCGCCCTCCTCGAGCAGGAGTACGCCCGCGACAACAAGCTGACCATCAGCCAGGTGCTCAAGGACTCGGGGCTCACCGTTTCCGGCTTCGCCCGGTTCAAGGTCGGCGCCTGATCCACGCGTGAAGGAGTCCGGATCGTCTCGTACGATCCGGACTCCTTTTGCGTGCCGAGACCTGCGCGGCACCGGACCCACGCACTAGCTTTAACCGAAACACACCTCACGGAAGGACCCATACACGCATGTCGGGAGCAACAGAGAGCCGTCCAGGACAGCGACGCCGGGTCCTTCTGAAACTGTCCGGCGAGGCGTTCGGAGGCGGCCAGCTGGGCGTCAACCCCGACATCGTCAGCAGCATCGCCCGCGAGATCGCGCAGGCCGCCGAGGACGTGGAGATCGCGATCGTCGTGGGCGGCGGGAACTTCTTCCGCGGCGCTGAGCTCTCACAGCGGGGCATGGACCGTGGGCGGGCCGACTACATGGGCATGCTCGGCACAGTCATGAACTCGCTCGCCCTGCAGGACTTCCTCGAGCAGGCCGGAGCGGAGACCCGCGTCCAGTCGGCCATCGAGATGACCCAGGTCGCCGAACCGTACATCCCGCGCCGCGCCGAGCGTCACTTGGAGAAGGGACGAGTCGTCATCTTCGGTGCGGGCGCGGGGCTGCCGTACTTCTCGACCGACACCGTCGCCGCCCAGCGCGCCCTCGAGATCAACGCCGACGTCGTGCTCGTCGCCAAGAACGGCGTCGACGGCATGTACGACGACGACCCGCGCACCAACCCCGCGGCGCGGAAGATCGATCAGATCAGCCACCAGGAGGCGCTGCAGCAGAACCTGAAGGCGGTGGACAGCACGGCGCTCAGCCTCTGCATGGACAACGGGATGCCGATGCGCATCTTCGGGATCGAGCCCGCGGGCAACGTCACCGCGGCCCTCCTCGGCGCCGAGATCGGCACCCTGCTCGGCTGAGCGCGTCCGCGTACCGGAACGGTTCGTGCACCGGGCGCCCCGGCGCCCGGCCATAGACTAGAGAACGATTGATCGATCTGAAGGAGAAACCGTGATCGCGGATGTGATTTCCGACGCCCGTCAGCGCATGAGCAAGACCGTCGACGCGGCAAGGGAGGATTTCGGCACCGTGAGCGCGGGCCGCGCCAACCCGGCTCTCTTCCAGAAGGTCCTCGTCGACTACTACGGGTCTCCGACCCCGCTGGCCCAGCTGGCCGGGCTCCAGAACCCGGAGGCCCGGGTCCTGCTCGTGACGCCCTACGACAAGTCGGCGCTCAAGGAGATCGAGAAGGCCATCGTCACCATGCCGAACCTCTCGGCCAACGTCGGCAACGACGGGGAGATCGTGCGGGTGACGCTTCCCGAGCTGACAGAGGACCGCCGCAAGGAGTTCGTCAAGATCGTGCGCGGCAAGGGCGAGGACGCCAAGGTCGCGCTGCGCAACATCCGGCGCAAGGCCAAGGACGAGCTCGACGCGCTGAAGGGCGAGGTCGGCGACGACGAGCTCGCTCGTGGCGAGAAGGAGCTCGAGACGATCACGCGCACGCACGTCGACGCCGTGGACGAGGCCCTGAAGCGCAAGGAAGCGGAACTCCTCGAGGTCTAGCCGATGAGCGACGACAGCAGTCCCGGCGCTGCGGCTCCGCCGCCTGCGGGACCGGGGGAGCGGCGGGGGTCGCACGAGCACAGGGAGCGCCTGTCGCGCGCCGATCTGCGCGCCCAGGTGCAGGCGACGCGAGCCGACTTCGAGCGCCAGGTGCAGGTGCGGAAGGCGCAGCTCGACGCGACGAACGAGAGGATCGCCCAGCGCACCGGGCGCAACCTCATCCTCGCGATCGTGATCGGCCTCGCCGCGGGAGCTGTCGTCGTCGTGAGCCTGATCTTCATCAAGGAGCTCTTCCTGGTGTTCGGGGTGGCGATCGCGGGCTTCGCGTCGTTCGAACTCGCCCAGGCGTTCCGCGGGGCGGGAAAGCGGGTACCCCGGATCCCGACCGTGGCCGGCGCCGTGGGGATCGTCCCGGTGACGTTCTACTTCCATGCCGGCGGTCAGTTGGTCGCGCTCTCGGCCGCCGTCGTGCTCGTCGTCCTGTGGAGGCTGGCTGAGCAGTTTGCGCCCGGGGTTCGCCGCGGGGGGAGCGCGCTCGCGCGCGACCTCACCTGGAGCGTCCTCGTCCAGCTGTACGTCTCCCTGCTCGCCAGTTTCGTCATCCTGCTCCTCGCCGAGAACGGCGGGGAGTGGTGGGTGCTCGGGTTCCTGATCGTCGTCGTCGCCGTCGACACCGGCGCCTACGTCAGCGGGCTCACCTGGGGGCGCCATCCGATGGCGCCCACGATCAGTCCCAAGAAGACCTGGGAGGGATTCGCCGGGGCGGCCGCCGCCTCCATCATCGCCGGCGTGCTGGTCTCGCTCTTCATGGTCGGCCGCCCGTGGTGGTTCGGCGTCCTGTTCGGCATCGTCCTCCTCCTCACCGCGACGACGGGCGACCTGGCGGAATCGCTGATCAAGCGCGACCTCGGCATCAAGGACATGAGTTCGTGGCTCCCCGGGCACGGCGGCTTCCTCGACCGGCTCGACTCGATCCTCCCGTCGGCCGCCGCGACCTACGTGCTCTTCCTGATCTTCCGATGACACAATGGGGGAGTGAGCACCTTCCCCCGCAGCCCCCGCTCGAAGCCCGGCTACGACGCGGAGCAGGTCGACGAGTTCCTCCGGCAGGCCCGGCGCGCTTACGATGGCGACGCGACGGCAGCGGGCGCTCTCACGGCTGCCGACATCCGTCACACCGCCTTCTCGATGGCCAAGGGCGGCTACTCGACCTCGCACGTCGACGCCGCGCTGGAGCGGCTGGAGGACGCCTTCGCGGCCCGCGAGCGGGAGGCGCTCCGCGCCCAGAAGGGCGACGCCGCATGGTTCGAGGAGGCGCGGACGACCGCTCAGGTCATCCTCAACCGTCTCGACCGCCCCGCGGGTCGGCGTTTCGACCGGGTGAGCCTGCTCACGCTCGGCTACAACCGCCAGGAGGTGGACCGCTTCACGAACCGGCTGGTCCGCTACTTCCAGGACGGCCGGCCCATGAGCGTCGACGAGGTGCGCACCGTGACGTTCCGCGAGCAGCGGGGCGGGTATCGCGAGGTCCAGGTCGATCTGCTGCTCGACAGCGTCACCGATGTGATGCTGGCTGTTCGCTGAATGAGGGGGGCCTTTCTTGGGTTTCGGCCAGAAGTCCGTTATCGTTCTGTGATCGTGGGTAGACGAGAAGCAGCAGAGATTGTTCCGCTGACCCCGGCCAACCCGGTCGGCGTCGCGTTCCGGCGATCCCGGCGTCCGCACATCCGGTCGCGCGCCCTCCTTCTGAGCTTCGCCTTCACGGCGGCGGTGGGCTTCGCGCTGGTCAACGTGGTCGACCCGTTCTCGGGCTCGACGGCCACGCCCGCCTACGCGGCCGAGGCGCAGGCCATCCCGACCACGGCACGGTACGACGGCGCGCCGACGCAGTCGCTGACCGCGCCCGACGCCTCCGGTCTCACCGTCACCCGCGAGGCCGTCACCGTGACACCCAAGCCGACGCCGACCCCGACGCCGACGCCGACTCCCAGCCCGACGAAGTCGTCGAGCTCCGGGTCCGGTTCCGGTGGAGGATCGAGCGCCGCAGCCCCGTCCGCCCCGATCCCGAGCCCGGGCACGGCGCAGGCGATCGCGTACCAGATGGTGAAGGACCGCGGCTGGGGTGACGACCAGTACAGCTGCCTCGTCTCCCTCTGGAACCGCGAGTCCGGGTGGCGCGTGAACGCCTCCAACCCCAGCGGTGCATACGGGATCCCCCAGGCGCTGCCCGGCAGCAAGATGGGTCCGGGGTGGCAGACGGACGCCACCGTGCAGATCAACTGGGGCCTCGGGTACATCGCCGGTCGCTACACGAACCCCTGCGGTGCGTGGGCTCACTCGCAGTCGACAGGCTGGTACTGAGTCCCTTCTGGTCGGAGGAGCGCCTCCTCTCGCGGCCCCGGCATGGCCGGGAGTGCTCGAATAGACTGGATTCATGCCGCGCAGCAACCGACCCCGAGGCCGTCATGGTCACGGGCGCCGCGAGGAGCAGCGGCCGCAGCCGTTGGAGCGCCTCCTCAGCGGATGGCGTCGCACGGAGGTGCGCCGGGGCGTCGAATGGAACGTTCAGCCCGTCTCGGCCGCCCAGGCCGCGAAGGAGTACAGCTGCCCGGGATGCGGTCGAGAGATCGGGCCCGGAGTAGCGCACATCGTCGCATGGCGGGCGGACGGCGTTTTGGGCGACGCCGCGGACCTGGCCGGCCGGCGCCACTGGCACGAAGCCTGCTGGCGCCTCGCATGAACCCGCAGCCGGACCGCGGGGCGGACACGACAGGAGCACGACCGCAGTGACGACCGAACCCATCGAGATCCGCGGCGGCGTCGAGTTGCCGGCGCGCCGCGAAGAGATCACCCTGAGAACGCGCGACGGCCTCGACCTGGTCGGAGAACTCTCGTCACCGCTCGACCGCGAGCCCGTCGCCACCCTCGTCACCCTCCACCCGCTGCCCACGGCGGGCGGCTTCATGGACTCCCACATCCTCCGGAAGGCGGCGGCACGCCTCCCCGCTCTGGCGGACATCGCCGTCCTGCGGTTCAACACGCGCGGGACGTCCTCACCGCGCGGACGCAGCCAGGGCGAGTTCGGGCACGGCGTCGACGAGCGCTACGACGTGGAGGCGGCCATGACGTTCGTGACCGAGCGTCGCCTCCCGCACCCGTGGCTGCTGGGCTGGTCGTTCGGGACCGAACTCGCCCTCATGTACGGGCGGGAGCAGCCCGTCGACGGGGTCATCCTCCTCTCCCCGCCCCTCCACCGGGCGAAGCCCGAGCATCTCGCGGCCTGGGCGGGCGACGAGCGGCCGCTCGTGGCGCTCATCCCCGAGTTCGACGACTTCCTCCGGCCCGAGGAGGCTGCCGAGCGCTTCCGCCCGCTGCCGCAGGTCGAGCTCGTCGACGTCGCGGGAGGGAAGCACCTCTGGGTGGGCGAGAACCAGACCCGCCGGGTGCTCGACGAGATCGTGGAGCGGCTGAACCCGGCGGCCCTGCCCCTGCCGACGCGCTGGCCCGTCTCCTCGGGAGCGGCCGCTTCCGTCTGAGCCGCGCCGGCGCGAGCCACATTCGGCACGAATGTAAGTGCGAGGCGTCTCTTCGCGCACATTCGGCACGAATCAGCGAGGTGCAGGTTGTGGGCGCGAGCCGCATTCGGCACGAATGTAGGTGGGAGGCGCCTCTTCGCGCGCATTCGGCACGAATCAGCGAGGTGCAGGTTGTGGGCGCGAGCCGCATTCGGCACGAATGTAGGTGGGAGGCGCCTCTTCGCGCACATTCGGCACGAATCCGCGAGGTGCATGTTGTGGGCGCGATGAGCAGGCAGCCTACATTCAGCACGAATGAGGGGCTGGGAGGGAGCGCAGGGCGCATTCGGCACGAATGTGCGACAGCGCGCGGAGACGCGCACGAGCGGAGGGGCGGAGGGCGCGGCGGCGGAGGCGGCGCCTCAGAGCTCGTTCTGGCGGGGGATGACGACCTGTTTCACGATCAGGAGGATTCCGGCGGCGAACGGGATTGCGACGAGCGCCCCGAGGATGCCCAGGAGGGTGCCTCCCGCCAGCGCAGCGACGACGACCAGTGCGCCGGGCACGGACACGGCCCGGTTCATGATGCGCGGGCTGAGGAAGTACGCCTCCACCTGCATGTACACGAGGTAGTAGATCGCGGCCGCGATCGCGGTCGGCGTGCCGGACAGGAAGCACACGGCGACGATGATGACCGAGCCCGTGATCGTCCCGACCAGGGGGATGAGCGAGAAGAAGAAGGCGATGGACGCGAGCAGGATCGGGAACTTCGCGCCGATCACGCTGAGGAAGATGGCGCTGAGCACGCCGTTGACGAGAGCCAGGGCGACCTGCCCCATCACGTACTTGCCGACCGAGTCCGTGATCTGGTCGCCGAGGTCTGAGAAGCGCGCGCGGCGCGAGGCGGGCACGAGCTGGTAGCTGGCGCGCTTGATGCTCGGCAGCGACGCCGTGAAGTAGATGGTCAGGATCACGACGATGATGACCCCGAAGGCGCCCTGGACGATGCCGATGCCGGTCTGGAGGACCTTGCTCGTGATGTCCGGGAGGTTCTGCTGCAGCCACTTGGTGACCGCGTCGATGTTCTGCTGATTGACGATGGTCGGGAACTGGTGCTGCAGCCCGAGGAACCACTGCTCGGCGCCGCCGTTGTTGACCCAGCTGATCGTGTTGTTCACGAGCTGCGTCGCCTGATCGACCGCGATGGGGACGATCGCCCAGATGAGGCCCACGAACGCGCCGAGGATGACGACGAGCGCGACGAGAAGCGCGAGCCAGCGCGGGAACTTCCGGCGTTCCAGGAAGGCGATCAGGGGCTCGATGCCGAGCGCGAGGAACAGGGCCGCCCCGATGTAGGTGATGATCGTCGCGAGGCTGGTGATCGCGCTCAGGATGAGGATCCCGAGCCCGACGCCGAGCGTCCCGATCAGTCCCAGCCGGAAAGAATTCTGGATCTTCACTGGTCTCCCCGGGGCTCGACGTCACTCGCTGTCTGCCGACACCTTCTCGGCCTGCTGGAGGAAGCCGCGCAGGTTCTCGAAGTACCCGGCGACGGCCTCTCGCTCGATCCTAATCTGGGAGAGACGCTCCTCCGCGTCAGCGACGAGGCGTTGCGTCCGCTCTTCGGCGTCGGCGATGAGCCCGTCCGCGCGCTCCTCGGCCTCGCGGACGATGCTCCGGGCGGTCTCCTCGGCCTCCTTGCGGGCCTCGGTGACGGTCTTCCGCGCCTCGGCCTCGAAGGCCTCGGCCTCGCTGCGGGCCTGGGCCGTCCGCTTGACCGCGTCGGCGAGCTGGAGGTTGGCCTCGTCGAGGTACTTCTGGGTCTGGGCCACCGCCTCCTGATGACGGGCCAGGTAGTCCTGCTCGGCCTCGTCGCGGCGGGCGCGCAGCTCGACGTCGAGGTCGATGCGCGCCTGCTCGATCCGCCGAGTGCTCGCGTCGACCTCTTCCCGGGTCTTGGTGCGGAGCTCGGCGAGCTCGGCTTCCAGCGCGGCTCGGGAGGTGGCGGCCTCCTGCTCGAACGCGGCCTTCCGTTCGGCCAGCTCGGCCTCCAGGGCGGTCCGTGCCTCGGCGAGCTCCCGGGCGAGCTCGGTGCGAGCCTCGGTGGTCTCCTTCTCGAGGTCGACGCGCGTCTGCTGGGCTTCCGCCGCGAGCGCGATGCGCGTCTCCTCGGCCTCGCGCTCGAGGGCCAGCCGCTGCTGCTCGCGCGCGTCAGCGAGCTCGTTCTCGGTGGCCGCCCGCTGGTCGGCGAGTTCGACGGAGGTGCGGCGAACGTCCTCCTCGAGCTGCCGCCGCGTCCGTTCGCGATCCTCCGCGAGGGCCGCCTCCGTCCGCTCGACCTCTGCTGCCAGGGCCGTCTTGGTCTGCTCGACCTCGGCGGCGAGGGCGGACTTCGTGGTGGTGACCTCGGCCTCGAGAGCGGAGGTGGTCTGCGCGACCTCCGCCGCCAGGCGCTTCGTGGTCTGCTCGACCTCGGCGGCGAGGGCGGACTTCGTCGTGGTGACCTCGGCCTCGAGGGCGGACCTGGTCTGCTCGACCTCGGCGGCGAGGGCGGACTTCGTCGTGGTGACCTCGGTGTCCAGGGCCGAGGTGGTCTGCTCGACCTCGGCCTCCAGAGCGGCCTTCGTCGCCTCGACCTCGGACTCCAGCTCCGCGCGGGCCGCCGCGAGCTCGGCCTCCACCTCGCTGCGGCGACGTGCGATCTCGTCGCCGAGCTTGCTCCGGGCCGTGTCGACCTCGAGCGCCAGTTCGGCGCGCACCCGGGCGGTCTCCTCCTCGAGTTCGCGTCGCTGACGCTCGGCCTCGGCCGCCAGCCGCGCCCGCGTCTGCTCGATCTCCGCGGCCAGGCTGCTGGCGGTCTGCTCGCGGTCAGCGGCGAGCTGGGCGGCGGTCGCGGTGCGCTCGGACTCGAGCGCGGCGCGGGTCTCGGTGGACTCCCGCTCGAGCGCGGTCCGGGTCTGCAGCGTCTCGTCGCCGAGCGCCTTGCGGGTGCGCTGGACCTCGTCGGCCAGCTGCGACTTCGTGGTCGTGACCTCGTCCGCGAGGGCGGCCTTCGTCCGGGCGACCTCGTCCGCGAGCCGGGAGGTGGTGGTCGCCACCTCGTCCTCGAGGGCGGCGCGCGTTCGCGTCACCTCGTCGGCGAGCTCCGCCTTCGTGCGCGTGACCTCGTCGGTCAGCTGCGACTTCGTCGTGGCGACCTCCTCCTCGAGCTCGGAGCGCGTCCTGGCGACCTCGGCGGCGAGGTCGGCGCGGGTGCGCTCGACGTCGGCCGCGAGGGACGCGCGGGTCTGCTCCACCTCGGTGGCGAGCGCCTGGCGCGTGGTCCGGTCCTCGTTCTCGAGGTCGGCACGGAGCTGCCCGGTCTCCGCGGCCAGCGTCGCCCGCTGCTCCTCGACCTCGGCCGCGAGGTCGGCCCGCGTCTGCGCGGCCTCGGCGGCGAGCGAGCGCCGGGTCTCCGCCTCCTCGGCGGCGAGCCGATCGCCCGTCTCGGCGACGCGGCGGTCGAGCTCGAGACGGATCTGGGCGGACTCGCGCTCGAAGGCCGCGCGATCCTCCGCGAGCTCGCTCTCGAGCTCTGCGCGGCGCGCCGCGATCATGCGGTCGAGTTCGGCGGCTTCGGCGCGCGCGGCCTCCGCCTCCCGGGAGGCCACGGCCCGGAGCTCGGCGGCCTCGCGATCGGCCTCCGCACGCACGGCGGCCGCCTCACGCTTGCTCGTGGCCCGGAGCTCCGCGGCCTCGGTCGCGACGGCGCCGCGGATGGCGGCGGCCTCGCGCATGGCGTCGTTGAGGAGGGTCTCCTTGTCGGCGCGGGTCTTGGCGAGCAGCTCGCCCGACTCGATCGACGCGTCCTCGAGCATGGTCGTGGCGCGCGCCTGGGCGTCGGCCAGGATGCGCTCCGCCTGCTGCGCCGCGGTCTTCTTGATCTTCTCGACCTCGGCCGCCACACCCGCGCGGAGGCGCTCGGCATCGATGTCGGCCTGGGCGATGAGGCGGGTCGACTGCTCTTCCGCGACCCGGAGCGTGTTCTCGAGCTTGGTGCCGAGCCCGGAGTAGGTCGGGCTCCCGACCTCCTCGATCTCGGCGTTGAGCTCCTCGATGCGCGCTTGCAGCCGCTTGATCTCCTTGGCGGAGTCGGCGGCCTGGGTGTTCGACTTGATCAGTTCGCGGCGGAGGTCCTGGACGGCCTTGTCGACCTCGTCCTTGTCGTACCCCCGGAAGACCTGGGTGAAGTTCGAATCGTCGGTGGCCACGGTGTTACTCCTGGGGTAGGGCTGACGGGGGGCGAGCGCCCGTTCGATCTTACATTTCGTGCGTTTCACCCGCACGGGGGCTGTCGATCGCGTCCAGTCAACGGTTAGATGCCTTTCAGGGTCGTCGAGTATCGTGTTGTGACTGTGCCGCCCGCCCCCAGGCACACGAGGAGTCTGCTTGCGTTTCGTACTCGCCATCGTCGCGTTCGTCGTGGCCGCCGTCATGATCGTCGCCGGGATCGCGCAGCGCACCGTGTTCGCGCCGCCCACCCGCCTGACGGCCGCCGCCACGATCTCCGGCGACCCCCGGTACGTCGTGATCGACGGCAGCGCCCTGAACGCCCATCCGGGGCAGCAGGTGCTGTCCGTGTCCGGCGCGCCGGACCCGAAGACGCAGGTCGTCGCCTACGGGCGCACGCAGGACGTGCAGGCGTGGCTCTCGGGCCTCACGTACGCCTCGGTCTCCTTCGACAAGACGACCGGGCAGCTCGCCGCGAAGACGGTGCGGTCGCGGAGCACGGTCGCGGGCTCCACGACGCCGACCGCCACGCCCGCTCCGACCCCGACCCCCGCTCCGACCCCCGCACCCACGGCGACTCCGGGTTCGGCGGGTTCTTCGTCCTCGTCGGCGATGACCGGCCCCAGCCCGGCCGGCTCCGACCTGTGGCTCGAGGAGTTCGACGGCGCCGACGCGCAGGTCACGCGGATGAACGTGCCCGCCGGTGTCAGCGTCATCGTGGCCTCCGACGGGAGCAAGCCCGCGCCGAACAAGGTCGCCGTGACGTGGCCGGTCGATTCCAGCACCCCCTGGGCGTTCCCGCTGATCATCGGGGGCCTCGTGCTCCTCGTCATCGGCATCGCCCTCTACCTGTGGGGCCTCTACACCCACCGCCGATCGCGCGGCCCCCGTCGAAAGTCCGGACCCAAGATGCCCAAGCTGCCGAAGGCCCCCAAGTACAAGCCCACCGCCATGGTCGAGGCGACCCCCCGCGGCCGGCGCTCCAGCCGCCGCGTCCGCGCGATCGTCCCGGCCGCGCTGATCGGCGCTCTCGCGCTGACCGGCACGACGGCCGGGCAGGCGCTGGCGGCGCCTGCGATCTCGCCGGTTCAGGCTGCGACGCCGACTCCCGCGCCGGCGCCCGGCGGGAAGGGCCAGCCGGCTCCGGCCGTGACCGTCCCGCAGCTCGAGCGCATCGTCAAGCGCATCTCGACCGCCGCCGCCGACGCCGACGCCAAGGCCGATCCCACCCTCGCCGCTCAGCGCTTCACCGGCCCCGCGCTCGAGCTCCGCAAGGCCAACTACGCGATCCGTGCCAAGAAGGCGGACGAGCCGGCCCTGCCGGCGATCCCCTCGAGCCCGATCGTCCTCGCCCTGCCTCAGTCGACCGACACCTGGCCGCGAACCGTGACCGCCGTCATCCAGTCGCCGAACGACGCCCAGGGCAAGCCCCAGGCGCCGATCGCGCTGACTCTCGTGCAGCAGACGCCGCGCGACAACTACCTCGTGCAGTACGCGGTCTCCCTGGAGCCGAAGGCCAAGGTGCCCAACCTCGCGCCCGCCAGCATCGGCGCCGCGGTGGTGCCGCCCGACTCCAAGCTCCTGAAGCTGCCGCCGAACCAGGTGGCCGCCGCATACGGCGATGTCCTGATGAACGGCGACCAGAGCAAGAGCGCCGCCCTGTTCAACGCCGAGGGCGACACGCTGCGCAGCCAGGTGGGTGCCGAGTGGAAGGCCAAGCAGAAGGCGGCCGTGCCGGCCACCGCCTCCCTCGCCTTCACGAGCACGCCCGGTGACGCCCCTGTCGTGGCGATGGCCACGAACGACTCGGGCGCGATCGTGTGGGTCGACCTCCAGGAGTCGCAGGTCCTCAAGGTCGTCGAGGCCGGTGCCGAGGTGAGCGCCGGAACGACCGCGGCGGCCCTCAGCGGCGTCGCGTCGAGCAAGACCGGCATCGAGTCGACGTTCGGCTACCAGCTCGCCTTCTACGTCCCGCCCGCCGGGTCCGACGCCAAGATCACGCTCCTCGGCTTCTCGCAGGGCATGATCGGCGCCAAGGAAGTCCAGTAGTCACACCCGAGGAGGACCCATGAGCAACGTCCCGCCGAGCCCGACCAACCTGCGGGGTGCGGTCGACCTGAGCGGCCTCGTGAACCGGCCCGCCGGTCCCGCCGCACCCGCCGCCGCACCGTCCGCCGGGGCGGAGGGCGAGCAGCTCGTGCTCCCCAGCCTCTACTTCGAGGGCACGGACGCGAACTTCAACGACTTCATCGACCTGTCGATGACCGTCCCGGTCGTCATCGACCTGTGGGCCGACTGGTGCGAGCCGTGCAAGCAGCTCACCCCGATCCTCGATCGGGTGACCGCCGATTACGCGGGACGGTTCGTCCTGGTCAAGGTCGACGTCGATGCGAACCCGCAGCTGGCGCAGGCGTTCCAGGCGCAGTCCATCCCCGCGGTCGCCGCGATCGTCGGCGGCCGGCCCGTCCAGCTCTTCGTCGGCGCGCTCCCCGAACCGCAGGTGCGCGACGTCATTGAGCAGCTCCTCCAGCTTGCGGCGCAGAACGGCGTCACCGGTTCGGTCGCCGTCGACGGCGACGCCGGGCTGCCCGCCGGCGCCGAGGGCGCCGAGGCGGCCGAGCCCGCACCCGAACCGCTCCCGCCCCTCCACCAGGAGGCGTACGACGCGATCGAGCGCGGCGACTACGAGAGCGCGATGAAGGCGTACCGGACCGCGATCGCCCAGGACCCGCGCGACCGCATGGCCGTCGCCGGGCTCGCCCAGGTGAGCCTGCTCCACCGCCTGTCGGGCCGCACGATCGATGAGCTGCGCTCCGCAGCGGCGGCAGCGCCCGCCGACCCGGACGCGCAGCTCGCCGTCGCGGACCTCGACCTCTCGGGCGGCCACGTCGACGACGCCTTCGACCGATTGCTGGCGCTCTTCCCGAAGCTCGGCCCCGAGGCGCGCGACGCGGTGCGCACCCGGCTCCTCGACTATTTCGAGATCGTCGGAGTGGACGACCCCCGCGTGGTGAGGGCGAGGGCTAGGCTGGCGTCGCTGCTGTACTGAGCCGCGCCCCCTGCGGCCTCCGGCGGCGGACCCGAAACCCCTGGAGGCCCTGCGCAATGTCCCGCGTGCTCGTCGTCGGTGGTACCGGTCTGGCAGGCCGTGCGGTCACGGCGGAGGCGGTCGAGCGCGGTCATGAGGTCGTCGTCGCCGCCCGGCGAGCACCCGACGACGATGACGATGCGTATGTCGCGGGTGCCGTCTATGTGGTCGCCGACCTCGTCACGGGGAACGGACTCGAGGAGGCGGTGGAGGGCACCGACGTGCTCATCGACGCCTCCAACGCCGACGGTCGCCGGGCCTCCCACGTCTTCGCCACCGGCTCGCTGAACCTCCTCCACACCGCCGCTCGCTTCGGTGTGCGCCGTGCGGTGCTGCTGTCGGTGGTCGGCGCCGACGGCTCGGGCTATTCCTATTACCGGGCCAAGGCGGCGCAGGAGCGCATCTTCCTCGACTCGCCCCTGGAGGCGCGCATCGTCCGCGCCACCCAGTTCCACGACTTCGTCACAGCCGTCTTCGAGCGCGGCCGGCCCTTCGGTGCCCTGATCGCCCCCTCCCGCACCCGGTTCCAGCCGATCGCCGTGCCCGATGTGGCCCGCGTGCTCGTCGATGCTGCCGAGGGGGATGGCCAGCCGGACTCGATCCGCACCATCGGCGGTCCGCGGATCGAGTCGGCGCGGGCCCTGGCGGAGCGTTGGAAGGAGGCGAGCGGCGCCCGTCGTCCGGTGGTCGGGGTGCGTCTGGGCGGACCGCTCGGCAGCACCTGGCGCGCCGGCCGCAACGTCGTGCCCGATGCCGCGATCGACGGCATGGACTACGACGCCTGGCTCAGCGCCCGGGGCTGACGCCGCTCGCGGTGCGGCTCAGCGCCCAGGCCCGACGCCGGTCCCGCTCGCCCTGCTCAGCGGCGCGGCTTCAGCCACAGCGACCCCAGCGGGGGGAGCGTCACGACGGCCGAGGCGGGCCGGCCCATCCACGGCTCGTCGACCGCGTGCACGGCGCCGAAGTTCCCGACACCGGATCCGCCGTAGGCCTCGGCGTCCGTGTTGAGCAGTTCCTCCCATTCGCCGGAGTGCGGGAGGCCGATCCGGTAGTTCCCGTGCGGGTTGCCGGAGAAGTTCATCAGGACGGCGATGGGGGAGCCGTCGCGGTCCTTGCGCAGGAAGGCGATGACGTTTCCCGCCGCGTCCGACCCGTCGAGCCACTCGAACCCGGCCGGGTCGTTGTCGAGCGCCCACAGTTCGGGGTGCGCGCGGTAGACCGTGTTCAGCTGGGCCACGAGGTCCCACAGGCCGCGATGGGACGGCTGGTCGAGCATCCACCAGTCGAGGCCGCGCTCCTCGCTCCACTCCGAGTACTGCCCGAACTCCTGACCCATGAACAGCAGCTGCTTGCCGGGATGCGCCCACATGAAGGCGAGGAACGCACGGACGTTCGCGAGCTGCTGCCAGTGATCGCCCGGCATCTTCCCGATGAGGGAACCCTTCCCGTGGACGACCTCGTCGTGGCTGATCGGCAGGAGGAAGTGCTCGCTCCAGGCGTACACGAGGGAGAACGTGATCTCGCTGTGGTGGTAGTGCCGGTACATCGGGTCCTCCTGGATGTACTGCAGCGCGTCGTGCATCCAGCCCATGTTCCACTTGAAGCCGAAACCGAGTCCGCCCGAACTCGTCGGCGCGGTGACCCCCGGGTAGCTCGTCGACTCCTCCGCGATCATCACGGTGCCCGGGTTGCGCTTGTACGAGGTCGCCGTGACCTCCTGCAGGAAGCCGATCGCCTCGAGATTCTCGCGGCCGCCGTAGATGTTCGGCTCCCACTCGCCGTCGGAGCGCGAGTAGTCGAGGTACAGCATGGAGGCGACCGCGTCGACCCGCAGGCCGTCGATGTGGAACTCCTCCAGCCAGTAGAGGGCGTTCGCGACGAGGAAGTTCCGCACCTGCGAGTTGCCGTAGTCGAAGATGTAGGTGCCCCAGTCCTTGTGCTCGCCGCGGCGCGGGTCCGCGTGCTCGTACAGCGGCTGGCCGTCGAACCGGGCGAGCGCCCAGTCGTCCTTGGGGAAGTGACCCGGGACCCAGTCGAGCAGCACGCCGATGCCCGCCTGGTGGAGACGGTCGATGAGGTACTTGAGGTCGTCCGGGCTGCCGAAGCGGCTGGTCGGGGCGTAGTACCCGGTCACCTGGTAGCCCCAGGAGCCGCCGAACGGGTGCTCGGCGAGGGGGAGGAACTCGACGTGCGTGTAGCCGAGCGCTCCCACGTAGTCGATCAGCTGGTCGGCGGCCTCGCGGTAGCCGATCCCCGGGCGCCAGCTGCCGAAGTGGAGCTCGTAGATGCTCATGGGGCCGGAGTGCGGGTCGTTCTCGCGACGGCGCTGCATCCACGCGTCGTCCTGCCACTCGTGCCGGCTGACGGTGACGCGGGAGGCGGTGGCGGGCGGCACCTCCGCGGCCTGGGCCAGGGGATCGATCTTGCGCACCCACGCGCCGTTCTGGCCGAGGAGGTCGAACTTGTAGATCTCGCCCTCGCCGAGCCCCGGGACGAACAGTTCCCAGACTCCCGACGATCCCATGTTGCGCATAGCGTGGAGCGTTCCGTCCCAGCCGTTGAAGTCGCCCACGACCCGGACGGCCCGGGCGTGCGGCGCCCAGACCGCGAACGAGGTCCCGCTGACGCCTCCGAGGTCGCGGAGGTGCGACCCGAGCACGGTCCAGAGCTGCTCATGCCGCCCCTCGGCGATCAGATGGAGGTCGAGTTCGCCGACCGTCGGCGTGAACCGGTAGGGGTCGTCGGTGGTCCACGTGGTGCCGTCGTCGTACCGGGCCTCGATCTGGTAGGCGCCCGGCCCGATGATGTCCACCCCCTGCCAGATGCCGCGCGAGAGGTGCGCGAGCTCCAGGCGGGCTCCCGTGGGGAGGACCGCGACGACCTCCTTGGCGAGGGGCCGGAGGACCCGGATGACGGTGATCGGATCGGCGACGCCGGGCGCGGCGATCCGGTGCTGACCGAGCACCGCGTGCGGGTCGTGGTAGCTGCCGGCCGCCACCGCGGCGAGCAGACCGTCGTCGAGGTCGGGCAGATCGACCGCGGCTGCGCCTTCGGGGATCGGGGTCATGGGGGCTCCTCTACAGGGGTCGGACGGCGAGCACGTGGATGGGCTCGGTGAACGCATCCAGGCGGACGTAGTCGTCGTCCGTCCAGGTCCAGCGCTGACCGGTGACCGCGTCCTTCACCTCGAACGGCTCCCCGGGACGGAGGCCGAAGGCGGTCACGTCGAGGTGCACCATCGTCTCGCGCACGGAGTGCGGGTCGACGTTGGCGACGACGATCACGGCGTCGGGCTTGCCGCTCCGGGTGAACTCTCCGGGCAGGTACTTCGAGTAGACGAGCACGCTGTCGTCCTCGCTCGAGTGCACGCGGAGGTTGCGGAGCTGACGCAGCGCAGGGTGCTCGCTGCGGGTCCGGTTGAGCATCGTGAGGTACGGGGCGAGGGAACGGCCTTGGTTCTGCGCCCGGGCGTAGTCGCGCGGCCGGTACTCGTACTTCTCGTTGTCGATGTACTCCTCCGCTCCCGGGCGGGCCACGTTCTCGAAGAGCTCGAACCCGGAGTAGACACCCCAGGTGGGAGCGGCGGTGGCCGCGATCGCGGCGCGGATCTTGAACGCGGCCGGGCCGCCGAACTGGAGGTACTCGGTCAGGATGTCGGGCGTGTTCACGAACAGGTTCGGCCGGAGGTAGTCGGCGGTCTCCGTCGCGAGCGACGTGAGGAACTCCTCCAGCTCCTCCTTCGTGTTCCGCCACGTGAAGTACGTGTACGACTGCTGGAAGCCGCCTTTCGCGAGCGTGCGGAGGAGGGCGGGACGCGTGAACGCCTCGGCGAGGAAGACCACGTCGGGGTCGGTCGCGTTGACGGTGTGGATCAGCCACTCCCAGAAGTGCAGCGGCTTGGTGTGGGGGTTGTCGACGCGGAAGATGCGCACACCGAGCGACATCCAGTGCCGGACGATGCGGAGCACCTCGGTCCGGAGCCCCTCGTAGTCGTTGTCGAAGTTGATCGGGTAGATGTCCTGGTACTTCTTCGGCGGGTTCTCCGCGTAGGCGATCGTCCCGTCCGGCAGCGTCGTGAACCACTCGGGGTGCTCGGTGACCCAGGGGTGGTCCGGGGAGGCCTGCAGGGCGAGATCCAGGGCGACCTCGAGGCCCGCCTGCTTGGCCTTGCCGACGAAGAACACGAAGTCCTTCTCGGTGCCGAGATCCGGGTGGATCGCGTCGTGGCCGCCCTCCGGGCCGCCGATCGCCCACGGCGACCCCGGATCGTGCGGTCCGGCGTCGAGCGTGTTGTTGGGGCCCTTCCGGAACGTCCGGCCGATCGGGTGGATCGGCGGCAGGTAGACGACATCGAAGCCCATGGCGGCGATCTCGGGGAGGCGCTTGGCCGCGGTCCGGAACGTGCCCGACTGCCAGGACCCGTCGGGGAGCTTCTTGGCGCCCTCGGACCGCGGGAAGAACTCGTACCAGCTCCCGACGCCGGCGCGGGTGCGCTCGACCACGATCGACCGGGTCACGGACAGCGACGGCAGGCTGACGATCGGGCGTTCCGAGAGGATCCGGAGGATCCGCTCGTCCGTCGCCGCGCCGAGGCGGTCCTCCGGGGAGCGCGCGGCATCGGCGGTGGCCTTCGCCGCCTCGGACAGGTGCCGGCGCTCGGCGGTGCTCCGCCGCTTGTCGGAAGCGGCGCTGTGGAGGAGGTCGTGGCCCATGCGCAGCATGAGGTCGACGTCGATGCCGGCGGGGACCTTCACCTCGGCGTTGTGCCGCCAGGTGGCGTAGTCGTCCGCGTAGGCCTGGATGCGGTACCGCCACAGCCCCGTCGCGTCGAGCTGCACCTCCGTCTCCCAGCGATCCGTGCCGGGAGCGCCCGGATGCATGCGGTGCTCCGTCTGGACGCCGGCGGGATCGAGGAGCAGCAGCTCGACGCCGATGCGATCGTGTCCCTCACGGAACGCGGTGGCGGCGAACGGGACGACCTCGCCGCTGAAGGCGGTGGCCGGCCACTGCCCCTCGTCGACCTGGGGCGAGAGCTGGAGGATGGGGATGCGGGGGAGGATCGGCTCGTACGGCCCCTCGGTGCCGGCCGGCGGCGCACCGTCACCCGATGCGGTCGGATCCTCCGGCGCGGGCGGGTGGGCCTCGGCCCGGTTCGCCGCGGCTGCTGACCTGGTCGCTGCGCTCTTCACCACACCCCGACCGTACACTCATTAACCTGCGCGACATGAGCCTCCCCTACAGTGGTGCGAGTGAAGGCCATCCGTAGATTCACCGTCCGTGCCGTCCTCCCCGAGAACCTCTCCGCGCTCGAGGAGATCGCCGGCAACCTCCGCTGGTCGTGGCATGAGCCGACGAAGGAGCTGTTCGCGCGGATCTCGCCGGAGCTCTGGCAGCTCGTGAGGCACGACCCGATCGCCCTGCTGGGCTCGGTCGACCCGCAGCGGCTCGCCGAGCTCGCCGACGACCCGGGCTACGTCGAGTGGGCCGGCCATGTCCGCGACGACCTCCGCTCGTATCTCGGCGAGCCGCGCTGGTACCAGGGCCTCGAAGCGGCCCCCGCCACGATCGCCTACTTCTCGCCGGAGTTCGGGATCACCGCGGCTCTGCCGCAGTACTCGGGCGGTCTCGGCATCCTCGCGGGGGACCACCTGAAGGCGGCCAGCGACCTCGGCGTCCCGCTCGTCGGCGTCGGGCTGTTCTACCGGTCGGGGTACTTCTCGCAGGCGATCTCGCCGGACGGGTGGCAGCTCGAGAGCTATCCGGTCCTCGATCCGGACGGTCTGCCGCTCAGCGTGCTGCGCAACCCGGACGGGACGCCCGTCCAGATCACGCTGGCCCTGCCGGACGGCGTGCTCAACGCGCGGGTGTGGCAGGCGGCGGTCGGCCGGGTCACCCTGCTGCTCCTCGACACCGACATCCCGGAGAACGTCGAGTCCCTGCGCTCGGTCACCGACCGGCTCTACGGCGGAGGCGGCGAGCACCGCCTCCTGCAGGAGCTGCTTCTCGGCATCGGCGGCGTGCGCGCCGTCAAGGCGTGGGCCGACCTCACGGGCGCCCCGCCCGCCGAGGTGTTCCACACGAACGAGGGCCACGCCGGCTTCCTCGGCCTGGAGCGCATCTCCGACCTGATCGGCGACGGGCTCACCTTCGACGAGGCGCTGCAGGTGGTGCGGGCGGGCACCGTGTTCACCACGCACACGCCGGTCCCCGCCGGGATCGACCGGTTCGACCGGGCGCTGGTCCAGCGGTACTTCTCCACCTCGCTCCTCCCCGGCGTCGCCGTCGACCAGGTGCTCGCGCTCGGCGCCGAGGACTACCCGGGCGGCGCCGCCGAGGTGTTCAACATGGCGGTCATGGGCTTGCGGCTGGGCCAGCACGCGAACGGGGTCTCGAAGCTGCACGGAGCCGTGAGCCGGCAGATGTTCGGCGGGCTCTTCCCCGGATTCGACGCCCAGGAGGTTCCGATCGACTCGGTCACGAACGGCGTGCACGCCCCGACGTGGACCGACCCCGCGCTGCGCGCGCTCGCGATCGAGAAGCTCGGGACGGACGACACGACGCACGCCAATTGGGCGGACAGCGGTGCGGTCACGGATCTCGACCTGTGGAGCGTGCGGAACCGCATGCGCGAACAGCTCGTGCAGGACGCCCGCCGGCGGGTGATGGTCGCCTGGGAGGAACAGAACCCGGGCGGCATCGCGCCCGTGTGGATGCAGGACCTCCTCGACCCGAACGTGCTCACCATCGGGTTCGCGCGCCGCGTGCCGACCTACAAGCGCCTGACCCTCATGCTCCACGACCCGGAGCGGCTGAGGAACATCCTCCTCGACCCGAAGCGGCCGGTGCAGTTCGTGATCGCGGGCAAGTCGCACCCCGCCGACGACGAGGGCAAGCGGCTCATCCAGAAGCTCGTCCAGTTCGCCTCGGAGCCGGAGATCCGGCAGCGCATGGTGTTCCTCCCGGACTACGACATCGGCATGGCCCAGCTCCTGTACCCGGGCACCGACGTCTGGCTCAACAACCCGCTCCGGCCGCTCGAGGCGTGCGGCACGTCGGGTATGAAGGCGGCGCTCAACGGAGCGTTGAACCTCTCGATCCTCGACGGCTGGTGGAACGAGTTCTACGACGGCGACAACGGCTGGGCCATCCCGTCCGCCGATGCCGCCGGGGACGGCGCCGAGCGCGACGCGCTCGAAGCGGAGGCCATGTACGACCTGATCGAGCATCAGATCGCGCCGAGGTTCTACGAGCGCAACGGCGATGACGTCCCGTCCGCGTGGGTGAGTCAGATCCGGCACACCCTCGCGACCCTCTCGTCGCCGCTGAGCGCAGAGCGCATGGTCCGCGAGTACGTCGAGCGGCTCTACATCCCGGCGTGGAACAACGAGAAGCTGCTCACGAAGGGCGGATACGCCGACGCGCGCTCGCTCGCCGCCTGGAAGGCGCGGGTCCGTGCCGCGTGGCCCGCCGTCAGTGTCGCGCACGTCGACGCCGGCGGACTCGACGCGGTGCCGCAGGTCGGCGAGGAGCTGCATGTGCGGGCTCTGGTGAACCTGGGCGGGCTCTCCCCGGACGACGTTCAGGTGCAGGTCGTCTACGGTCGCAGCAAGGACGGCGACGAGATCCATGACCTCCACTACCTGCCTCTGACGGTCGACTCGTCGGTCCCCGGCACGGAGGACCCGGCGGTGGCTCACGAGTTCGAGGGGACCGTCCGGCTCACGTGGGCCGGCTCGTTCGGGTACACCGTGCGCGTCGTGCCGGTCAACGGGCTGCTGCTGGGAGCCGCCGAGCTGGGGCTCGTGACCGCCGCCTCCTGAGCGCATCCCGGCGATCGCCCGCCGGCCGTGTCCCGGCTAGCGGGCGATCGCCGCGTATTCGGCGCCCGTCGCCTCGATGAGGGCGGCGGGGCTGAGCTCGATGTCGAATCCGCGCTTGCCGCCGGAGACGAACACCGTCTCGAAGAGCTGGGCCGTCTCGTCGACGACGGTGCGGTGGCGGGTCTTCTGACCGATCGGGCTGATGCCGCCGACGACGTAGCCGGTCCGGCGCTCGGCCACCGCCGGGTCCGCCATCGTCGCGCGCTTGGCTCCGACCGCCGCCGCCAGGGCCTTGAGGTCGAGCATCCCGGTGACGGGGACGACCCCGACGACGAGGCCGAGCTCGGTGTCGGCGAGGAGGGTCTTGAACACCCGGTCGGGCTCGACCCCGAGCGCCTCCGCGGCCTCCAGACCGTAGGAGGGCGCGGAGGGGTCGTGCTCGTACGGGCGCGTCGTGAACGGGATCCCCGCCGCGCTGAGGGCCGCCGTCGCCGGCGTGCCGGCCGCCGCGCGATCCTTCGCCATCAGGCCGCTCCCTCCTCCGCGGTCTGGGGGCCGTTCGCGCGGTAGAGCTGCATCGAGGTCGCACCGACGAGGCGCTTGGTGCCGGGGGCGAGCTCCTCCGGGTCCTCCGGGATCGGCACCTCCGTCGCCGAGTCCCAGAGCAGCTGGTAGGAGGTGACTCCCGGCGCGACAGGGAGGGACACCTCCACGTCGTCCTCGACGCCGTGGACGATCAGGAGGACGCGGTTGAACTCCTCCTTGTCGGGCGTCGACGCGGCGAGGTACTGGAGCGTGCGGTTCTCGGGCGAGTTCCAGTCGGTGTCGTCCATGCGCTCGCCGGTCGCGTCGTACCAGTCCATGTGGCTCGCGTTGGGCGTCGTCTTGCCGGAGACCGCGTAGCGGCTGGGGCGGAGGGCGGGGTTCGTGCGGCGGAGCTCCAGGAGGCGCTTGGTCGTGTCGTACATCTCGCGCTCCTCCCGGGTCCGCAGCCAGCTCAGCCAGGTGAGCTCGCTGTCGTGGCAGTAGGCGTTGTTGTTCCCGCGCTGGCTGCGGCCGTACTCGTCGCCCGCGGTGATCATCGGGACGCCCGCGGAGAGCAGCAGGGTGCCCATGAGGTTGCGCATCGCCCGGTGCCGGGCCAGCAGGATCGCCTCGTCGATCGTCGGCCCCTCGGCCCCGTGGTTGAACGAGCGGTTGTTGTCCGTGCCGTCGCGGTTGTCCTCGCCGTTCCCGAGGTTGTGCTTGACGTCGTAGGCGGTGAGGTCGGCCATCGTGAAGCCGTCGTGGGCCGTGACGAAGTTGACCGACGCGAGCGGCCCGCGCTCCGGGCTGAACGTGTTCGAGGACCCCGCGAGCCGCGTGGCGAACCCGCCGATGCCGACGCTCGCCTGGCCGTTGCGGCGCGCGTCGGCGATGTCGGCCAGCCAGAAGGTGCGCACTCGGTCGCGGTAGCGGTCGTTCCACTCCGACCAGCCGTCGGGGAAGTTGCCCGTCTGCCAGCCGCCGAGACCGACGTCCCACGGCTCGGCGATGAGTTTGACGCCCTGCAGCGCCGGATCGCTGAGCGCCGCCTCCAGGAGGGGGTGCTCGCGCTGGTACGAGGCGTCGGGCCCGCGTCCCAGGGTCGCCGCGAGATCGAACCGGAACCCGTCGATCTGCATCTCGTCCGCCCAGTAGCGCAGAGAGTCGAGGACGAGCCGCTGGGGCACCGGACCGCCGAAGTCGACGGTGTTCCCGCAGCCCGTCACGTCGATGTACGCGCCCGTCGCGTCGTGGCGGTAGTAGGTGGCGTTGTCGATGCCTCGAAGGCTCGTCGTGGGGCCGCCCAGTCCCTCCTCGGCGGTGTGGTTGTAGACGACGTCCAGGATCACCTCGATCCCGGCGAGGTGGAGCAGCTTGACCATGCCCTTGAACTCGGCGAGCACCGCCTCCGGTCCGGCGGCCTGCGCGGCCCGCGAGGCGTACGGGGCATGCGGGGTGAAGAAGTTCAGGGTGTTGTAACCCCAGTAATTGGTGAGCCCCTGCCGGATGAGCCGCTGCTCGGAGACGAAGGCGTGCACCGGGAGGAGCTCCACGGCCGTGACGCCGAGATCCTTCAGGTAGCCGATGGTCGATTCGTGCGCGAGCCCCGCATAGCTGCCCCGCAACTCCTCGGGCACACCGGGGTTCAGGCGGCTGATGCCCTTCACATGCGCCTCGTACACGACGGTGTGATCGAGCGGGGTGGCGGGCTTCACGGCGGAGCCCCAGTCGAACCCGTCCGCCACGACCGTCGATCGCCACTCCTCCGGACCGACCCGCACCAGCCCACGGGCGTACGGGTCGAGCAGGAGCGTCTCGGGGTTGAACATGTTCCCCGGTCCGGACGGCCCCGAGACGCGGATCGCGTAGCGGGTCCCGACCGTGAGCGAGCGCGACCGGCCCAGCCAGACGCCGTTCGCGTCGCGGCTCATCCGGACCGACTTCACCAGCCAGTTCGGGTCCTTCGCGTCGAACAGGCACAGCTCCATGGCGTCGGCGTTCGCGGAGTAGACCCGCAGCTCGCCTCCGGACGGGCCGATGCGGACTCCGAGGTTGCGCAGAGGATCGGCGGAGGTCATGCGCTCTACAGTAGTGAGGTGCCGGTCTACCTCGATCACGCCGCCACCACGCCCATGCGTCCGGAGGCGATCGAGGCGTACGCGCGGGCCCTGGCCGTCGTGGGGAATCCGTCCAGCATCCACGGGCACGGGCAGCAGGCGAGACGGGTGCTCGAGGAGGCGCGGGAGGCCGTCGCCTCGACCCTCGGCTGCGACCCGATCGAGGTCGTCTTCACCTCCGGGGGCACCGAGGCGGTCAACCTGGCGATCAAGGGGTTCTACTGGGCGCGCAACGCCAGTGCCTCCCGGCCGCGCATCCTGGTGCCGGGAGGCGAGCACCACGCCACCGTCGACGCCGTGGGGTGGCTGGAGTCCGCCGAGGGCGCACAGCCCGACTGGCTCCCGCTCGACCGCGAGGGGCGCATCCGACCTGTGACCGTTCAGCATCCCGACGATGTCGCCCTGCTGACCTTCCTCGCGGTCAACAACGAGGTCGGCACGGTCCAACCGGTGGAGGCGCTCGCCGCAGCCGGTCGCGAGGCGGGCATCCCGGTGCACGTCGATGCCGTCGCGGCGTACGGCCACCTGCCCCTCGACGCCCGGGCACTGGGCGTGGACGCTCTCAGCGTTTCGGCCCACAAGATCGGCGGCCCCGTGGGCATCGGCGCACTCGTGCTCTCCCGGACCTCGTCGGTCGTCCCGCTCATCCACGGCGGCGGCCAGCAGCGACAGGTCCGGAGCGGCACGCAGGACGTCGCGGCCGCGGTCGCTTTCGCGGTCGCCGCCCGGGCGGCGGCGGACGAGCTGCAGGCCGAGGCGACGCGGCTCTCCGCCTTGCGCGACCGTCTGATCGCCGGAGTCCGGGAGGCCGTGCCCGAGGCCGTGCTCAGCGGGCCCGAGCCGGCGTCGGGGGAGAGGGTCGCCTCCAATGCGCACTTCATGTTCCCGGGTGCGCAGGGCGACTCGCTGCTGTTTCTGCTCGACCTGGCCGGCATCTCGGTCTCGACCGGTTCGGCCTGCCAGGCCGGAGTACTGGAGCCCTCGCACGTGCTCCTCGCGATGGGCCGCAGCGAGCGGGAGGCGCGCAGCGCTCTGCGCTTCACGCTCGGCCGCACCTCCACCGAGGCCGAGGTAGACGCCCTCGTCGCGGCTCTCCCCGGTGCCTACGCGCAGGCCGCGCGCGCCGGCCTCGCCGAGCGGGCGCCGCGGCTCGGCGCGTAGAATCCTCGGGTGAGAGTTCTGGCAGCGATGAGCGGCGGCGTCGATTCCGCCGTGGCCGCCGCACGTGCCGTCGAGGCGGGGCACGACGTCGTCGGCGTCCACCTCGCGCTCAGCCGGATGCCGGGCACGCTCCGGACCGGAAGCCGCGGCTGTTGCACCATCGAGGACTCGATGGACGCTCGCCGGGCCGCCGATGTCATCGGAATCCCGTTCTACGTCTGGGACTTCTCGGAGCGCTTCAAGCTCGACGTCGTCGACGACTTCATCGCCGAGTACTCCGCCGGCCGCACCCCGAACCCCTGCATGCGCTGCAACGAGCGCATCAAGTTCGCGGCGCTGCTCGAGAAGGCACTCGACCTCGGGTTCGACGCCGTCTGCACGGGCCACTACGCGGCGATCGTCACGGCCGACGACGGCCGTCGCGAGCTCCATCGCGCCAGCGACTGGGCCAAGGACCAGTCGTACGTGCTCGGCGTGCTGACGGAGGAGCAGCTGGCGCACGCGATGTTCCCGCTCGGGGCGACGCCGTCGAAGGCCGAGGTCCGCGCTGAGGCCGCAGCCCGGGGGTTGAGCGTTGCCGGCAAACCGGACTCGCACGACATCTGCTTCATCCCCGACGGGGACACGCGCGGCTGGTTGGCGGAGCGCGTCGGAGCCGCCACGGGAGACATCCTCGACCGCGACGGCAATCGCGTGGGCACGCACGAGGGAGCGCACGCCTTCACGGTCGGGCAGCGCAAGGGTCTCGGCATCGGCGTTCCTTCGCCCGACGGCCGCCCGCGCTTCGTGCTCGAGGTCCGCCCCAAGGACAACACGGTCGTGGTCGGTCCCAAGGAGGCGCTCGACATCGCCGAGATCGCCGGAGCGCGGTTCACGTGGGCCGGCCGCCCGCCCGCGGACCCCGAGCAGCCCTTCGCGTGCGACGTGCAGATCCGCGCCCACGCCGACCCGGTCCCGGCGACCGCGGTCGTAAGTGGGGGAGAGCTCGTCATCCGGCCGGCCTCGCCGCTGAACGGAGTCGCTCCCGGCCAGACCGCGGTCATCTACGTCGGAACCCGCGTGCTGGGTCAGACCACCATCGACCGGACGGTTTCCGCCGTCCCGGCCTGAACCCGGTGCCGGCCAGCGCCCTGCGGCCGGTGCGCCGCCTCCCGGGGCGTGTTGGTGCGCGCCTCGGCGCGCCCCTCCGCGTCGGGGGTCGCGAATAAGCTGGACGACGTGGCGATCGAGACGACGACCGACGACGACCTCGCGCGGGCGCGCGCGGAGGCTCAGCAGCTGACGACGCGCATCATCGAGCTGCGCGACGCGTATTACGAGCGCGACACCGTGCTCGTGAGCGACGAGGAGTACGACCGCATGATGCGGCGGCTGGAGGAGCTCGAGCGCCTCCACCCGGAGCTGCAGAGCCAGGACAGCCCCACGCAGACTGTGGGCGGCCGCGCCGAGACGACCCTGTTCGCGCCTGTCGAGCACGCCGAGCGCATGCTGAGCCTCGACAACGTGTTCTCGCTCGAGGAGTTCGAGGCGTGGGCCGCCCGGGTCGAGCGCGATGCGGGGCGGCGGGTCGACTACCTGTGCGAGCTCAAGATCGACGGTCTCGCCATCAACCTCCGCTACGTCGATGGTCGGCTCGTCTCCGCGGCGACCCGCGGTGACGGCGTGGTCGGTGAGGACGTGACCGAGAACATCCGCTGGATCCCCGCGATCCCGGACCGCCTCGACACCGACACGCCGCCGCCGCTCGTGGAGGTCCGCGGCGAGGTGTTCTTCCCGACCGCCGAGTTCGACGAGCTCAACGAGCACCAGCAGGAGGCCGGTGAGCGGATCTTCGCCAATGCGCGCAACGCGGCGAGCGGGTCGCTCCGGCAGAAGTCCGAGGGGAAGAATCCGGCGCAGCTGGCGCTCATGCGGGATCGGCTGCGACGCCTCCACATGCTCGTGCACGGCATCGGCGCGTGGCCCGAGCCTCCGGTCTCCGCCCAGTCGGCGGTCTACGAGCTCCTGAAGTCCTGGGGACTGCCCACGTCGACCCACTACCGGGTGTTCCCCGCCGCATCCGACGTCGACGACTTCATCCGCTACTACGGCGAGCACCGCGGGTCGGTCGAGCACGAGATCGACGGGATCGTCATCAAGGTCGACGAGCTGGCCCTCCACGACGAGCTCGGCGCCACGAGCCGCGCTCCGCGCTGGGCGATCGCCTACAAGTACCCGCCGGAGCAGGTCAATACGAAGCTGCTCGACATCGTCGTGAGCGTCGGCCGCACCGGCCGTGCGACGCCGTTCGCCGTCATGGAGAAGGTGCGCGTCGCGGGCTCCGAGGTGCGCCAGGCGACGCTCCACAACCAGGAGGTCGTCAAGGCGAAGGGCGTCCTGATCGGCGACACGGTCGTGCTGCGCAAGGCCGGCGACGTCATTCCGGAGGTGCTCGGGCCGGTCGTCGAGCTGCGCGATGGGACCGAGCGGCCGTTCGTCATGCCGGAGAACTGCCCCGAGTGCGGCACGCGGCTGGCGCCCGCCAAGGAGGGCGACATCGACTTGCGCTGCCCCAACGCCGAATTCTGTCCGGCCCAGGTGCGCGGGCGGGTCGAGCACATCGGCTCCCGGGGGGCGCTCGACATCGAGGCCCTCGGCGAGGTCGCGGCCGCGGCACTGACACAGCCGAAATTCCCGGAGCAGCCCCCGCTGCCCACCGAGGCGGGCCTGTTCGGTCTGACCCTCGAAGACCTCTTCCCGATCCAGGTGGTCGTCCGCGACTCCGAGACCGGACTGCCGAAGCTGACGGACTCCGGCGCGGAGAAGGTCGACACGCCCTTCCGGCGCCGCAGAGCCAAGAAGGACGGCCCGTACGACCCCTCCGCGAGCGGGTTCACCGGAGACGCCGACTACGTGCCGTCGAAGGCCGCGGTCGAACTGCTCGCCAATCTGTCCGCCGCGCGGACGAAACCGCTCTGGCGCATCCTCGTCGCGCTCAACATCCGCCATGTCGGCCCCGTGGCCGCGCGGGCCCTGGCCGATCACTTCGGGTCGCTCGACGCGATCCGCTCGGCCAGCAGGGAGGAGCTCGCCGCCGTCGACGGCGTGGGAGGGATCATCGCCGACGCCGTGCTCGCGTGGTTCGAGGTCGACTGGCATCGCGAGATCATCGAGCGCTGGAGGGGCGACGGCGTCCGGTTCGAGACACCGGGTCACCTCGGCCCCGGGAAGGCGGGGGAGTCGGGCGGAGTCCTCGCCGGCCTGACCGTCGTCGCGACAGGTACCCTCGAGGGGTACTCCCGAGAGGGTGCCCAGGAGGCTATCATCGCCGCGGGTGGGAAAGCCGCGTCGAGCGTGTCCAAGAAGACCGACTTCGTCGCGGCCGGCCCGGGCGCCGGCTCGAAGCTGGCGAAGGCCGAGGAACTGGGGGTGCGAATCATCGACGCTGCACAATTCAAGAGACTGGTCGAGCAGGGCCCTGACGCGCTCGACTGACCGTCGATGGCGGTCCTCCATTCTGCGGACAAAATTCGAAGTCTCCCCCTGAAGCGGGGGTAGAACGTCTGGCCGGTCCGCATCTGCGACGGGTAGCATCGAGGTGTGCGCTCGCCCGGTGTGCACATTGCAAGGGCTTAGCTCGCTCGCTCTCGGAGGGACCCGGACGGAGTGCTGGTCGGCTTTGCAACCGCACTGACCCTGACCTCGGTGATCGCAGGACTCACCGGGGCCCCTGCCATGCCCGCCAACCGCGTCGCCGCCCCGACATCCGCCGTCAGCTCGGCCGTGGCCCCGGCGTTCGCGGCTCTGCCCGGCTCGGTCGGCGATGCGCCGGCCAGCTCCGGTCCGACGGCCACCTCCGCAGCGACGCGCTCCTTGATCGGCTCGCTGTCGGCCGTCGACGCGGCCGCGCTCCCCGCTTATGTGAACGCTCACCGGTCCGAGCTGAACCGCCTTCTCGTCGACCCGCCGGCGGCCGCCGACGCGGCCCGGATGTGGCGACTGCTCGACCCGGCGAAGCGCTCGGTGCTCGTCCAGACTGTCCCGCACGTGATCGGCAACCTCGAGGGCGTCCCGTACGCCGTGCGCGGGCAGGCCAACACCCTCGACCTGAAGCGCACCATCGCGAGTGCGAAGTCTGATCTCGGAACCCAGCATGGCAGGACGGCGCGCATCGCACTCCAGCGCAAGCTGACCACCCTGGGAAACGTGGAGAAGGCCCTCGCCGCGAAGGACGGGGACAAGCGCACGCTGATCGCCCTCGACCCCGGGGACGACGCTCGCGCCTCCATCGTCGTCGGCGACCTGTCGACCGCCACCTACGTGAGCGTTCTGGTGCCGGGCATGTACATGTCCGTGGGGGAGCAGATCGAGGGGTGGGCCCGCGTCGCGCAGGACCTGCACGACCAGCAGACGGAGGCGCTCCGCCGGATGCTCGGACCGCGCGGTTCGACACCGCCGGGTGTCGCCGTCGTCGCCTGGATCGGGTACCAGACGCCCGTCCTGACCAACATCGGAGGGATGCAGCTGGCCGAGCAGGGAGCGGACAGCCTCGAGCGGACGCTGCTGGGCATCCAGTCCATCCGCCGGACCGACCCGCCCTACCTCAGCCTCTTCGCGCACTCCTACGGCTCCACGGCCGCACTGCTCGCGCTCGAGCGCGGAACCGTCAGGGTGGACGCGCTGGCGTTGATGGGTTCGCCCGGCAGCGACGCGCAGTCCGTCGCCGGGCTCTCCGTCGCCGGCGGGAACGTGTTCGTCGGCGAGGCGCCGCTCGACCCGATCGTGCACAGCGCGTTCTTCGGCAGCGACCCGGGATCACCGTCGTACGGCGCCCGGTCGATGGGCGTCGACGGCTCGGTCGACCCGCTCACCCATGTCGCCCTGGCCGGATCGAGCGGGCACAACGAGTACTTCACGGCGGGCACCGAGAGCATCCGCAACCTCGCGATGATCGGCATCGACCGGGGTGACCTCGTCATCCCGGCGTCCTCCGATCCGGAAGGTGTCGCGACGCAGACCGCGGCCGCGCGGGGCTGACCGGCCATCCCGCATCCGGAGGACCGCTCTAGAATCGTAGTGGCCGTCGCGGCGCAGCGCCCGGGCCACCCCATCCCTGAATCCCACGGAGACGCATGTCCGACATCAGTCCAGAACGGGTCGCGCACCTGGCGAGCCTCGCCAGGATCGACCTCAGCCCGGAGGAGATCGAGAGCCTCACCGCCGAACTCGGCCAGATCGTCCAGGCGGTCGCGACCGTTCAGGAGGTCGCCGGGCCCGACGTGGAGGCGACGAGCCACCCGCTCCCGCTGACGAACGTGTTCCGCAGCGACGAGGTGCGTCCGTCGCTGACCGTCGAGCAGGCGCTGTCCGGTGCTCCGGCGCGCGAGGGCGACCGGTTCAAGGTGCCGGCGATCCTGGACGAGGAGTAGGGGTTCTCGAGATGACCGATCTGACCAGGCTCAGCGCCGCAGAACTCGCCGACCGGCTCGCCTCCCGTGAGGTCTCGTCGGTGGAGGCCACCCGGGCCCACCTCGACCGCATCGAGGCCGTCGACGCGGACGTCCACGCGTTCCTCCACGTCGCCGGCGAGAAGGCGCTCCGCACCGCCGCCGAGATCGACGGCCGCCGCGCCGCCGGCGACGCGCTGGGCAGCCCGCTCGCGGGCGTCCCGGTCGCCATCAAGGACGTCCTCGCGACCGCGGACATGCCGTCCACCTCGGGCTCCAAGATCCTCGAGGGCTGGCTGCCGCCCTACGACGCGACCGTGGTCCGCAAGCTCCGCGAAGCCGACCTCGTGCCGCTCGGCAAGACGAACATGGACGAGTTCGCGATGGGCTCCTCCACCGAGCATTCCGCCTACGGCCCGACGCGCAACCCGTGGGACCTGGAGCGGATCCCCGGCGGTTCCGGAGGCGGCTCGGCGGCAGCCGTGGCAGCCTTCGAGGCGCCCCTCGCGCTCGGTTCGGACACCGGCGGGTCGATCCGCCAGCCCGCTGCCGTGACCGGCTCGGTGGGCGTCAAGCCGACGTACGGCGGCGTGAGCCGCTACGGCGCGATCGCCCTGGCCAGCTCGCTCGACCAGGTCGGTCCGGTCTCGCGGACCGTCCTCGACGCCGGCCTCCTGCACGATGTCATCGCCGGGCACGACCCGTTCGACTCCACCTCCCTGAGCGACGCCTGGCCGTCGATGGCCGAGGCGGCACGCGCCGGACGCCGCGATGGCGCGCTGAAGGGCGTCCGCGTCGGCGTCATCCGCGAGCTCGCGGGCGACGGCTTCCAGGCCGGCGTGGCGCAGCGCTTCCGCGAGGCCCTGGCCGTGCTCGAGGGTGCGGGTGCCGAGATCGTCGAGGTCTCCGCACCGAGCTTCGAGTACGCCGTCGCCGCGTATTACCTCATCCTCCCGGCTGAGGCCTCCAGCAACCTGGCCCGGTTCGACTCGGTGCGCTTCGGTCTCCGCGTCGACCCGCAGGAGGGACCGGTCACCGTCGAGCGCGTCATGTCCGCGACCCGCGACGCCGGGTTCGGACCCGAGGTCAAGCGCCGGATCATCCTGGGCACCTACGCGCTGAGCGCCGGATACTACGACGCCTACTACGGGAGCGCCCAGAAGGTGCGAACGCTGATCCAGCGGGACTTCGCCGCAGCGTTCGAGAAGGTGGACGTCCTGGTGAGCCCGTCCGCGCCCACCACGGCGTTCAAGCTCGGCGAGAAGATCGACGACCCGATGGCGATGTACCTCAACGACATCACCACGATCCCGGCGAACCTCGCCGGCGTGCCCGGCATGGGCCTCCCGATCGGGCTCGCCCCGGAGGACGGCCTGCCGGTCGGCATGCAGCTGATGGCGCCGGCCCGCGCGGACGCCCGCCTGTACGTCTACGGCGCAGCACTCGAGGGGCTGCTCGAGGAGGCGTGGGGCCACCCGCTGCTGAGCCAGGCGCCCGATCTGAGCGCCACCGAGATGTTCGCGAGCGAAGAGGGAGCTGTCTGATGGCGCGCGCCACCACGTCCGAGCTGATGGACTACGACAAGGCCATCGAGCTGTTCGAGCCGGTGCTCGGCTTCGAGGTCCACGTCGAGCTGAACACCAAGACGAAGATGTTCTGCGGCTGCGCCAACGAGTTCGGCTCGGGGGCGAACACGAACACCTGCCCGACCTGCCTGGGCCTCCCCGGCGGCCTCCCGCAGGTGAACGAGAAGGCGATCGAGTCGAGCATCCGGCTGGGCCTCGCTCTCGGGTGCGAGATCGCCGAGTCGAGCCGCTTCGCCCGGAAGAACTACTTCTACCCGGACCTTGCCAAGGACTTCCAGACCTCTCAGTACGACGAGCCGATCGCGTTCGACGGAGAGCTCACGATCGAGCTCGAGAACGGCCGCAGCCTCACCATCGAGATCGAGCGAGCGCACATGGAGGAGGACGCCGGCAAGCTGACGCACGTCGGCGGTGCCACCGGCCGCATCCAGGGTGCGGACTACTCGCTCGTCGACTTCAACCGGGGCGGCGTCCCGCTGGTCGAGATCGTGACGAAGATCATCGAGGGCGCGGAGGCCGACGCCCCCGAGGTGGGCCGGACCTACGTCCGCGCGATCCGCGACATCGTCCGGGCTCTCGGCGTCTCGAACGCGCGGATGGAGGAGGGCAACGTCCGGTGCGACGCCAACGTGTCCCTCCGCCGGCGCGGCTCGACGGAGCTCGGCACGCGCACCGAGACCAAGAACGTGAACTCGCTCCGCTCGGTCGAGCGCGCCGTCCGTTACGAGATCCAGCGGCAGGCGGCCATCCTCGACGCCGGCGGGACGATCGTGCAGGAGACCCGTCACTGGCACGAGGACACCGGCACGACGAGCGCGGGACGGCCGAAGTCGGACGCTGACGACTACCGGTACTTCCCGGAGCCGGACCTCGTGCCGGTCGCGCCCAGCCGGGAGTGGGTCGACGAGCTCCGCGGGACGCTTCCCGAGCAGCCGGCCGTCCGCCGGAAGCGGCTCGCGGCCGAGTGGGGCTTCACGGCGCTCGAGTTCCAGGACGTCGCCAATGCCGACCTGCTCGACGAGGTGGAGGCGACGGTCGCCGCCGGTGCCACGCCCGCCGCCGCGCGCAAGTGGTGGACCGGGGAGATCGCCCGGCTGGCGAACGCCCAGAACGTGCCCGCGGGCACCCTGGTGAGTCCGCAGCACGTGGCCGAGCTCGCCTCGCTCGTCGAGGCCGGGACCCTCACCGACCGGCTCGCGCGTCAGGTGCTCGAGGGTGTCATCGCCGGGGAGGGCAGCCCCCAGGAGGTCGTCGACGCCCGTGGTCTCGCCGTCGTCTCGGATGACGGCGCGCTGATCTCGGCGATCGACGAGGCCCTTGCGGCCCAGCCGGACGTCCTGGCGAAGATCCGCGACGGGAAGGTCCAGGCGGCCGGCGCGGTCATCGGCGCGGTCATGAAGGCGATGAAGGGACAGGCGGACGCCGCCCGGGTCCGCGAGCTGGTGCTCGAGCGCGCGAGCGCGGAGTGACCGCATGGGTGTCTTCACGCTCGGCGCGCTGACCTCGGCTCCGGCGGCGTCCGCTCCGGAGCTCCTGGCACCCGGCACCGTCGCTGCGCTGGGCGCGCTGGGGTGGCTCGAGGAGGTCGGCGTCGTCGCGATCGACCCGGCCGTCTCCGACACGGCGGCGACCCGGGACGAGTTCGGACTCGACGACGCGCATCTCGCGAACTGCGTCGTCGTCGGCGGGAAGCGCGAGGGGGTCGAGCGCATCGCGGCTTGCGTCGTCCTCGCCACCACCCGCGCCGACGTCAACGGCACGGTCAAACGGCTGCTCGACGTGCGGAAGGCGTCGTTCCTCCCGATGGACCGGGCCGTCGAGCTCACGGGCATGGAATACGGCGGCATCACCCCGATCGGGCTCCCGGCCGAGTGGCCCGTGCTCGTCGACGCCCGGGTGCTCGAGCAGGAGGTCGTGATCATCGGCTCCGGCGTCCGCCGATCGAAGATCCTCCTCCCCGGGCGGCTCCTCGGAGAGCTGCCGTCGGCGCGTGTGATCGACGGACTGGGTGCGGAGGCCGCGGGCCGATGAGCGCGGTCGACCGGATGCTCGAGCCGGTGCGTGCGCACCTGATCGAGACGCTCGCCGGTCGGTCCGACCAGGTGCCCGAGTGGGTGCTGCGTCTCGCGGACGGCGACGACGCGGGGCTCTTCGCCCCGGCCAGCGCGGCGTGGGCCGTGCACGGCGGCATGCCGACCCTGGTCGCCGGCGTGCGCGCGCTGCTCCTCCAGGCGCTGCACCCGGGAGCGCTCGCGGGTGTGCGCGACCACTCCCGGTACCGCGAGGATCCCCTCGGCCGACTGGCCGGGACCATCCAGTGGATCCACACCGTCACCTTCGGCAGCACCGCGCAGGCCGTCGCCGCGTCCGAGATGGTCCGAACGCTGCACAAGCGCGTCGTCGGCAGCTATGTCGACGGGCACGGCCGGACCCGCCCCTACGCGGCGAACGACCCGGAGCTCGCCCGGTGGGTGCATCTCGCCTTCACCGACGCCTTCCTGACCACGCACGAGCGCTGGGGCGAACCGATCCCCGGGGGCGCGGACGGCTACGTCGCGGAGTGGGCGACGGCGGCCGAACTCATGGGGGTCGCGGATCCTCCGCGCACGGCCGCCGCGCTGCGCAGCGAGATCGACGCGGTGACCGACGCGGGCGACCTCCGCGGCGGAGCCGACGTCGAGGAGATCGTCCGCTTCATCCGCCAGGCGCCGCTCCGGCGCACCCTGCGTCCGTCCTATCGCGTGCTCTTCCGCGCCGCGGTCTCCACTCTCGAACCGCGCCACCGCGCACTGCTCGGTCTGCCCGAATCGCAGGTGGAGGGCGTGCTCCCGCTCGACCGGTCCACGGCGGTGGTTCTTCGTGGAGCCCGGGTCCTCCTCGGACCGCAGACGCAGGCTGAGCTCGCCGCGCGCCGTCGGCTGGCACGACTCGACACGGCCTGACGGGCACGGCGCGACCCTGAGCGCGACCGGCGTCGCGAAGGGTGCGCAACCACGAGCGACACGCGCGGAGTTAGCCTGTGCTCGTGGACCGTCCGGCGCCGGGCGGACCCGAGCCACGGGAGGTGCCATGACATCGACGACGCCGCGATCCGATGAAGCGGGGGACAAGGGCCTCAAAGGGGGTGCGCTGGGGCTGCTCTCGAGTGTCGTGGTGGGGGTCGCCTCCACGGCCCCGGCCTACAGCCTGGCGGCGAGCCTCGGGTTCATCGTCGTGGGAGGGACGCTCGCGGCTGGCGTGAAGGCGCCCGGCATCGTGCTGCTCGCCTTCATCCCCATGTACCTCATCGCCGTCGCGTACCAGGAGCTGAACAAGGCGGAGCCCGACTGCGGGACCACCTTCACCTGGGCCGCCCGGGCCTTCGGCCCCGTGACCGGCTGGATGGGCGGCTGGGGGATCATCATCGCCGACGTCATCGTGATGTCGAACCTCGCGCAGATCGCCGGGCAGTACTCGTACACGTTCGTCGGCAGCTTCGGCCTGCCCGGCGTGGCGGCGCTCGCGAACAACAACCTGGCCGTCACGATCGCCGGTCTCGTCTGGATCGCTCTCATGACCTGGATCTGCTATCGCGGGATCGAGGTGTCGGCGCGGGTGCAGTACGTCCTCCTCGCGTTCGAGGTGGTCATCCTGATCTTCTTCGCCGCCTTCGCCTTGGTGAAGGTCTACACCGGCAACGCGGAGCCCTACTCGCTCATCCCGCAGCTCTCGTGGTTCAACCCGTTCACCCTCGACTTCGGCCAGACGATCGCCCCGGCGCTCCTCACCGCGATCTTCATCTACTGGGGCTGGGACACCGCCGTGTCGGTGAACGAGGAGACGCGGGATCCGGGGAGGACCCCCGGTCGCGCGGCGATCATCTCCACCCTTCTGCTGCTCGCGACCTACGCGATCGTGACGGTCGCCGCGGTGGCCTTCGCCGGCGTCGGCGACAAGGGCATCGGCCTGGCCAACCCCGCCAACTCGTCCGACGTGTTCTCGGCGATCGGGCCGACGCTGTTCGGGAGCGGCCCGGTGGGCACCATCCTGATGGCGCTGCTCGGGTTCTCCATCCTGACCTCCGCCTCCGCCTCCACCCAGACGACGATCCTCCCGACCGCCCGGACGTCGCTGTCGATGGCCGTGTACAAGGCGATCCCCGAGCGGTTCGCGCGCATCCACCCGCGATTCCTCACCCCGACGTGGTCGACGATCGGCATGGGGCTGATCTCGGCCCTCTTCTATCTCGCCTTCACGGCGGTCAGCGTGAGCCTGCTGAACGCCCTCATCGGGTCGATCGGGCTGATGATCGCGTTCTACTACGGGCTGACCGGGTTCGCGTGCGTGTGGTTCTATCGCAAGACGCTGTTCACGAGCTTCCGGCACGCGATCATGCGAGGACTGTTCCCGCTGGCGGGCGGGCTGATGCTGCTGGCGGTGTTCATCTACGGCGTCTACAACTTCGCGCAGCCGGACTGGCTGACCGACGCCAACGGCAAGAACGTGACGATCCTCGGCATCGGAGCCGAGGCGGTCGTCGGCATCGGCGGACTCCTGCTGGGGATCGTGCTGATGATCGTGTGGCGTGTCATCCGGCCCCAGTACTTCCGCGGCGAGACGCTTCCACGCCGCTCCGATGACCTCGTCCTCTCGCCCGCGGGGACCGAGCCGGTGTTCGGCCTGCCCGACTCCGGGGTGCCCCCGACCGTCATCGCGCCCGACTTCTCCAACCTCCCGCCCGGGCGGAAGGCCTTCAACGCGGATACGCTCGAACCGGTCGAGGAACCGTCGGAGCTCCCGCCGGCCGATCCCGACCTCCCGCGGAAGGAGAGCGAGTGAGCGAGCGCAGCAGGGTCGTCGAGTGGGAGGACCCCGGTCCCGGTGTCCAGCTCATGCCGGGCATGACCGGGCTCGAGTATCTCCGGACGATGCTGCGAGGGGAGCTCCCTCCGCCTCCCATCACGAGCCTGATGCGAATGAGCCTCACCGCGGTGGACGCGGGCACGGCGACCTTCGTGTGCGAGCCCGACGAGTCGCACTACAACCCCATCGGGACCGTCCACGGTGGTCTCGTCTGCACGCTGCTCGACTCGGCGCTCGGGTGCGCGGTCCAGACGACGCTCCCGCAGGGCTTCGGCTACACATCGATCGGCATCACGGTGAACTACCTGAGGCCGGTGCACTCGCACTCCGGCCCGCTCACGTGCGTCGCCACGGTCACCAAACCCGGGAGGCGCGTGGCATTCGCGGACGGCGTGGTGACCGACAGCGCCGGCAAGACGGTCGCCACGGCCACCGGCTCGCTTCTCGTCTTCCCGATCGGGGAGGGCGGCGAAGCGGCCTGAGGATGTGCGACGGGTCCTGCTCCTACTGAGCGGCCAGCAACTGGTCGCGGACCTTCCGCCGGATGACCTTCCCGACGATCGAGCGGGGCAGCTCCTCCACCGCGAACACGTGCTTGGGCACCTTGTACGCCGTCAGGCAGTCGCGCGCGTACGCGCGGATCGCCTCCTCGTCGAAGGAGGCGCCGGGCTCCATGACCACCGCCGCGACGACGTCCTCGCCGCCGCGGCGATGGGGGAGGCCCACGACGGCGACATCCGACACGCCCGGGAACGAGCGGAGGGCATCCTCCACCTCGGTCGGCGAGACGTTGAAGCCGCCCGTCACGATGAGCTCCTTGATGCGGTCGACGATGCGGACGAAGCCGTCCTCGTCCATCGTGACGATGTCGCCGGTGCGGAACCACCCGTCGGGCGTGAGCACCTTGGCGGTCTCGTCCGGCTTCCGCCAGTAGCCGGAGAAGACCTGGGGGCCGCGCGCGAGCAGCTCCCCGGGTTCCCCGAAGGCGCGGTCGGCCGACGGGTCGTCGGGGTCGGCCACTCTCAGCTCGGTGCTCGGCAGGGGGAGCCCGACGGTCCCCTCCTTCCGCCTCGCACCGACGGGGTTGGCCATCAGGACGGGGGAGCATTCGGAGAGACCGTAGCCCTCGACGAGGAACCCGCCGGTGCGCTCCTCCCAGAGCTCGACGATGCTCTGCGGGAGGCTCATCGCCCCCGAGATCGCGATCCGGATGCCCGAGAGCGAGATCTTGCGCTTCTCGGCCGCCTGCACGAGCCGCTCGTAGATCGGGGGGACGGCGGGGAGGAACGTCGCCGGCCGCCGCTTGATGACGTCGAGCACGAGGTCCGGGTCGAACTTGGGGAAGAGGATCAAGCGCGCGCCCATGCTCATGGCGAACGTGAGGCACAGCGTCAGGCCGTACGCGTGGAACAGGGGGAGGACCGCGTAGACGACGGACGTGCCGCGCTCGATCGTGGGAACCCAGGCGCGAGCCTGCGCCGCGTTCACCGTGAGATTGGCGTGGCTGAGCATCGCACCCTTCGGGATGCCCGTCGTGCCGCTCGTGTACTGGATGAGCGCGAGGTCGTCGCGCTCCGGACGTGGGTGGGCCTTCGACAATCGGCGCGAATCCACGAGCTTGTCCCACGGGATGGTCCCGGTCGTCTTGCCGGTGAGCTGTTCGCGCGCCTTCCGCGCGGCCGGCACGGGCAGCCGCAGGGCGATCCGCTTGCTCGCGGGCATCGCGCGCGTGAGGTCCACCGAGACGACCGTCGTGACGCCCAGATCGGCGGGAAGCTCCTGCACGGTCGCGGCGATCTTGTCCCACACCACGGCCACGGTGGCACCGTGATCCTCGAACTGGTGGCGGAGCTCGCGCGGGGTGTACAGGGGGTTGTGCTCCACCACGACACCCCCGAGCCGCAGGACCGCGTAGAAGGCGACCACGTGCTGCGGGCAGTTGGGGAGGACCAGCGCCACGCGGTCGCCCTTCTGCACGCCGAGCTTGCGGAGACCCTCCGCCGCGCGGGAGATCTGCTCGCCCAGCTCGGCGTACGTGGTCGTGGCGCCGAAGAACTCGAGGGCGACGTGCTTGCCGAACGCGGCGACGGAGTCGTCGATCAGGTGCGCGAGGGATCCGGAGGGGACCTCGACCTCGGCGGGGACGTCCGGCGCGTATCCGGCGACCCAGGGCTTGTCGGAGTAGGTGGTCACGCAGCCGAGCCTACGCGGAGGCGGTGGCGCGCCGAAGCGCTTCCGGGATCGGGTCCGGGCCGGCGACGACCTCCCACTGACGCCCGACCGTGTCCGGGTCGGCCAGGCAGGCCGCGATGAGCCGGGCGACGTCCTCGCGGGCGATGGAGCCCCGTGGCACCGAGTGGCCCAGCGTGACGGAGCCCGTTCCCTCCTCGATGGTCAGGGCACCCGGCCGGAGGATCGTCCAAGCGAGCCCGGAGGCGCGCAGCTCGGCGTCCGCGTCCCTCTTCGCCTCGACGTAGGCGCGCCACTGCGGGTCGGCGTCCTCGGCCACGGGAGAGTCCACGCCCCACGCCGACACCTGCACGAAGCGGTCGATCCCGGCCTCCGCGGCCGCCTGCTGCGACAGCACCGAGCCGCCGTAGTCGACCGTGCGCTTGCGGTCGACGCCCGATCCCGGTCCGGCGCCGGCGGAGAACACGATCGCGTCGCATCCGTCGACAGCCCTCGCGAGGGCGTGGGCGTCGCCCTTCTCGATGTCGAGCAGCACCCCCTCGCCACCGAGGCGGTAGACGTCTTCGGCGTGCTCGTCCTGCCGGACGATCCCGACGAAGTCGTCACCCTGGTCGTAGAGCACCCGCATCAGCTGCTGGGCGACTTTTCCGTGGGCACCGACGATCGCGATTCGACTCATGTCACCATCTTCCCCCCAGAGGGAGGCCGGGCCCACGTCACCGGCGTCCGCGACGCGCCTCCGCTCACCGCGAACGGTCCGCGCGAGCGGAGGCGTGCTCTGTTACGGTCGTGCCCATGACGTCGATCGCTGAGCTGACCGGGAGGCTGCTGTCCGCGGTCCTCGCGGCCGGCTGGACAGCGACGCCCGCCGGGATGCTCGCTCTCGCGGGCCTCGTCGGCGCGCTCGGCCTCGTGACGGTCGCGGCGGCCGCCGCCCTCCGCTCCGTAGCAGCCCTGGCGGCGTCGCTTCGGCGCCGTCCGATGCTCTCCTGTCCGGTCCGTCCCCCGGCCGGCTGGCTCCTCGCCGGGCAATCCGATCCGGATGCCGACGGTCACGCCCGCCCGCGGGCGCCGTCGACCACCCTGCGGGCCGTCTAGCGGGCCGGGTCCGTCCCTTCCGCTGCCGACGGCCAGACGACGTCATCGTCCGTCCGAAAGCAGGGAGCACCCCGTGGACTTCTTCTCCTGGCCGCCCGTCGCGGCCGTCCTCGACGCGGCCTACCGCCTCGTCATCGCCCTGTCCGACGCCTTCGCCGGGTTCGCCGGCCCGGCCTCGGGCATCGTGGCCGTCATCGTGCTGACGATGCTGGTCCGACTGATCCTTCTCCCCGTCGGCGTGAGCCAGGTGCGCGCCGAGCTCACGCGGCGGCGGCTGGCCCCTCGGCTGGCCGAGCTGCAGCGGCGGCACGCCGGCGACCGGGAGGCGCTGGCCCGCGCGACCGTGGAGCTCTACCGCACCGAGGAGGCCTCCCCGTTCGCGGGGATGCTGCCCCTGATCGCCCAGATCCCGGTCCTCGCCACGGTCTACGCCCTGTTCTCCCGGGCGACGATCGCCGGTCACGTCAACTCGCTCCTGGGTGAGCACGCCTGGGGCGCGCCGCTCGGCACGAGCTTCGTCGGGCTCACCGGCGTGGGCCCGGGAATCTGGCAGGCCCTCCCCGTCTCTGTCGTCGTGCTCGCGCTCATCGCGCTCGTGACCGCGGTGTCCCGTCGGGTCCTCGCCGTGCCCGTGCCCGACGGGTCTGCGACGCCGAACACCGGCGTCGTTCGGGCCCTGTCGTTCCTGCCGTACGCGACGGTGGTGTTCGCTGCCTTCGTGCCGCTCGCCGCCGCCGTGTACATCCTGACGTCGACCACCTGGACCGTCCTGGAGCGGTATCTCCTCCGGCGCCTGCTCGATCCGGCGCGACCGGGAGGGGCGGACGGGACAGCACGGCCCTCGATCAGCCGATGATCCCTTCTGCCTCCCACCGGGCGAACTTACAATGCTGGCATGTTCGTCGAGGGAACGCTTCGATGGCAGGTCACCGAGGACTGTCCCCGGGACCTGCTGATGGCCCTCGCCGTGCGTGATCTCGTCGGGCTGAAGGGAGTCGGCGACCCGGTGCTCCCTCCGCTCGCCCCCTCCGTGGCACCCGTCCTGCAGCCGCACGGCTCCCGGGAGGTCCGGCGTCCCGCTGCGCCGGGAGCCGGTGCCCGAGGAGCCGGAGCCGGATCGGCCGAGAGGTCCTCCCGGTCACCCCGAGCGCTGGAGCAGCAGTGGCTGGCCTGGTTCGCCGCCGCGGTCGATCGCGAGCACCGCCCGCTGACCGGACTGCTGCAGCCGCCGCACTTCCCGGCCTTCGACCGGGCGATCGATCTGCAGGACGTGATCATCGCCCACTACGACGCCGCGGCGGTGTGGGCGGAGGAGCGTCATCAAGAGTACGCAAGCGCGGCGGCCGAGCACCACGCGCGCCGAGCGGCCGACATCGTCGATGTGGTGCACGAGCGCGAGCACGAGCTCCGGCGGCAGGCGGGCTACTTCCGGCTCGACATCGACGTGCTTCCGCTCGCCGAGAGCGGCGCCTGGATCGTCGGCCCGCACACCGTCGTCGTGAGCGCGTCGCTCCGCGAGGACTCTGCGGCCTTCCGCGACTGGTTCCGCCCGATGGTCGCCGCGCTCGTCTGACCGAGCGCCCCGGCCGACGAAGCCGGGGGAGCCCGGTCTCGGACGGTTCAGGCGGGGCGCTTGGCCGGCGAGGTCGTCAGCGCCGGGTCGGTCTCCGCCACGTCGCCGACCGCCTCGTCGATCCGGGCGAGGACGTCGCCCGAGAGGCGGATCCCGGCGGCGGCCGCGTTGGAGGACACCTGCTCGGGGCGGGACGCCCCGACGATCGCACCGGCCACGTTCGGGTTCTGCAGCACCCAGGCGACCGCGAGCTGCGCCATGGTGATGCCCAGCTCGTCGGCGACCGGCTTGAGCCGCTGCACGGAGGACAGCACATCGTCGCGGAGGAAGGAGCGGATGGCGTTGGCGCCGCCCTTCTCGTCCGCGGCGCGGGTGCCCGCCGGAGGCTGTTCGCCCGGCTGGTACTTGCCGGTGAGGACGCCCTGCGCGACCGGTGACCAGACGATCTGCGAGATGCCCAGTTCGGCCGAGGCGGGGACCACCTCCTTCTCGATGACCCGCCAGAGCATCGAGTACTGCGGCTGGTTCGAGATGAGCTGGAAGCCGAGCTCCTTCGCGAGAGCGTGGCCGGCGCGGAGCTGGCTCGCGTTCCACTCGCTCACCCCGATGTAGAGCGCCTTGCCGGCGCGTACCACGTCGGCGAACGCCTGCATGGTCTCCTCCAGCGGCGTCTCGCTGTCGTACCGGTGCGCCTGGTAGAGGTCGACGTAGTCGGTGCCGAGCCGTTCGAGGGAGCCGTCGATCGACTCGAGGATGTGCTTCCGCGAGAGACCGACGTCGTTGTGACCCTTCGGCCCGGTCGGCCAGTACACCTTGGTGAAGATCTCGAGGGAGGCGCGACGCTCGCCGCGCAGGGCGTCGCCGAGCACCTTCTCGGCGACGGTGTTGGCGTACGCGTCGGCCGTGTCGAACGTGGTGATCCCGGCGTCGAGCGCCGCGCGCACCGACTGCGTCGCGACGTCGTTCTCGACCTGCGAGCCGTGGGTGAGCCAGTTGCCGTAGATGATCTCGGAGATCTTGAGTCCGCTGTTGCCGAGGTATCGGAATTCCATGGGGGCAACGCTACTCGCGGGGCCCGACTGTCGGCTGCCGGTGGCAAGCTGGACCAGTGGGACCAGCGGACGGCAGCGACCGGCGGGTGACGACCGGCGAGGTCGACGACGCCGAGGCGACGATCCTGCATGTCGACATGGATGCCTTCTTCGCGTCGGTGGAGCTTCTGGAGCGTCCGGACGCGCGGGGCAAGCCCGCGATCGTCGGGCACGCGGGAGGGCGGGGCGTCGTCACCAGCGCGACCTACGAGGCCCGCAAGTTCGGCGTGCGGAGCGCGATGCCGATGTCGCAGGCGCTCCGGCTGTGCCCGACGGCGATCATCCTCCCGCCGCACTACGAGAAGTACACGCAGTACTCGCGCGCTGTGATGCGGATCTTCCAAGAGGTCACACCGCTCGTCGAGCCGTTGAGCATCGACGAGGCCTTCCTCGATGTGGCCGGTGCGCGACGCCTCCTGGGCTCTCCGCGGCGCATCGCAGAGCTCGTCCGCGCGCGCGTCCGGGACGAGACGGGCCTGACCTGCTCGGTCGGCGTCGCGGGCACGAAGTTCATGGCGAAGCTCGCCTCCGGCCGGGCCAAGCCGGACGGCCTCCTGGTGATCCCGCCCGCAGACACGATCGCCTTCCTGCGCCCGCTCCCGGTCGGCGCCCTCTGGGGAGTGGGCGCGAGCACCCAGGCCCAGCTCGAGCGGATGGGGATGCGGACGGTCGCCGACATCGCCGACGCCCCGGTCCAGGTTCTCCAGCGGGCGGTCGGGGAGGCCTCGGCCCGCCGCCTCCACTCCCTCGCCAACGGGCGCGACGCCCGCCGGGTCACGCCGGAGTCCCGTGAGAAGAGCATCGGTCACGAGAACACGTTCTCGGTCGACGTGGACGACGCCGACACGCTGCGCCGGGAACTCCTGCGGCTCTCCGGACGGGTCGGGGAGCGCCTCCGGAGCCACGGGCTGGTCGGCCGGACGGTGTCGATCAAGGTCCGGTACTCCGACTTCAGGACGATCACGCGGTCGCGCACCCTCGCCGAGCCGACCAACGTGGGGCGGCGGCTCTTCGAGGAGGCATGGGACGTGTTCGAGACCATCGGCGTCGACCTCCGCGCCACTCCGATCCGGCTGATCGGCGTCCGGGCCGAGCAGCTCATGGAGGCGGGAGGCGACGCTCTCGCGCTGTGGGACCCGGACGAGGAGTGGCGCGAGACCGAACGGGCCCTCGACGCCGTGAGCGCCCGCTTCGGTCGAGGGGTGATCGGTCCCGCCTCGCTGGTCCGCCGCTCCCGCGACGCTGAACGCGCCGAGCAGGACGGCCGCAACCCCCGCTGGCTGAGCGACTAGTCGGCGCCGCCCGCGTCACCGGGCCCTGGTCAGGGTCGGACGCCCGCGCTACCGTGAGGGCATGACGAACTTCTCCCTCAGAATCGCCGAGCTCATGACCTCCTCCGGCATCAAGTCGGTCTACGGCGAGCCGGTGGTCGTCGACGGGACGACGGTCGTCCCGGTGGCGGCCGTGCAGTTCGGCTTCGGCGCAGGCTCCGGCGGCGACTCGGGCGAGGACGCGCCCGGCGGCGCCGGCGGCGGCGGTGTCGCCGTGCCCTTCGGCGCCTATGTCGCCGACGAGACCGGCGTGCGCTTCCGGCCGAACCTCATCACGCTTCTCGCGGTCGGGATCCCGTTCATGTGGGTCACCGGTCACGCCTGGGCCCGGGTGATCCGCGCGCTGAAGAAGTAGCAGCCCGGTACTACACTGGAGCCCGAACACGGGAGTCCGGTGTGCCGGGCTGAGAGGAAGCTGCTCCAAGCTTCGACCGTCGAACCTGATCTGGGTCATGCCAGCGCAGGGAGGCATCTCACGAATCCCGTGCCCTGCTTCGTCATGGTGGCGAAGGCATCGAGAGAAGGGGCACGCAAGTGCAGTCATCCATCGCATCCACCGCCGCGCGGCCGGCACGCGTCCTCCGCTGGCGTGTCGTCGACATCGTCGTGGCCAGCGTCGTCGCGGTCGCCTCGGGCGTCGTCTTCTGGGTCTGGGATCTCCTCCAGAACCCGATCTCCGGTCCGGTCACGGCCGTGGCGCCCGGTTTCCAGGGCATCCTCAACGGACCGTGGCTGTTCGCCGGCGTCCTGACCGCCCTCATCGTCCGGAAGCCGGGAGCCGCGCTGTACGGCGAGCTCGTTGCGGCGGTCGTGTCGGCCCTGATCGGCACCCAGTGGGGCATCGCGACGCTGTATTCGGGCCTCGTCCAAGGGCTCGGAGCCGAGCTGGTCTTCGCCCTGTTCCTCTACGCAGGCTGGGGCCTCGTGCCCGCGTTGCTGGCCGGGGCCGGCGCCGGAGCTGGCGAGTCGATCCTCGACCTCCTGTACTGGTATCCGGGGTCGAAGCCCGAGTTCGCCGTCGTCTATGCGATCACCACGATCGTCTCCGGACTCGTGTTCGCCGGCCTCGGCTCCTGGCTCCTCGTCCGCGCACTCGCGCGCACCGGTGCCCTCACCAGGTTCGCCGCCGGACGAGAGGCGACCGGGCGGGTCTGACCGTGACCACGAGACCCGGCGCACCCGCGGCGGTCCGCGCCGACGACTGGGGCTGGCGGTACTCCGGCCGCCGGTCCTGGGCCGCCCGCGGGCTGACGCTGCGGGTGGAGCCCGGCGAGCGGGTGCTCCTGCTCGGTGCCTCCGGCGCCGGCAAGAGCACCCTGCTCGCCGGGCTCGCCGGCGTGCTCGGCGGTGACGACGACGGCGAGGCGGAGGGTGCGCTGACCGTCGCCGGGTCGCGGCCGTCGGCGGCCCGCGGGACGACGGGGTTGCTCCTCCAGGACCCGGAGTCGCAGATCGTCCTGGCGCGCGTCGGAGACGACGTGGCCTTCGGCTGCGAGAACATCGGTCTGCCGCGCGACCAGATCTGGCCACGGGTCGGCTGGGCGCTGGCGAGCGTCGGCCTGGACCTGCCGCTCGACCGGCCGACCTCGCAGCTCTCGGGTGGTCAGAAGCAGCGGCTGGCGCTCGCGGGCCTCCTCGCGATGCAGCCGGGACTGCTCCTCCTCGATGAGCCGACGGCCAACCTCGATCCGGAGGCAGCGGTCGAGGTGCGGGACGCCGTCGGAGCGGTCCTCCGCGCCACGGGCGCCACGGCGATCGTCGTCGAGCACCGGGTCGACCTCTGGCGGGAGATCGTCGACCGCGTGGTCGTGCTGGATCCGGACGGCGGCGTCCTGGCCGACGGCCCGCCGGATGCCGTCCTCGCGGACCCGTCGGGCGAGCTCGCACGCGCCGGCGTCTGGCTGACCGGGGCCGGCGAGGCGACTCCGCCCCTGATCGAACCGGGGGAGCGCCTCCTGACCGCTCGTGGTCTCGTGTTCGGCCGGGGTCCCGCGATCACCGGCCAGCGCCGCTGGGGTCGCTCGCGTCGTGCCGCACGACGCGCGACCGGCATCGCGCTTCCCCACCACGTCGACCTGGACCTCGCCGAGGGCTCGGCCCTGGCGCTCACCGGGCGGAACGGCAGCGGGAAGTCCACGCTCGCCCTCACGCTCGGCGGCCTGCTGCCGGTGTTCGGGGGGACGCTCGAGGCGCACTCCGCGCTCGCCGGGCAGGCGTCGGTCCGGCCGGCGGAGTGGGCATCACGGGAGCTGCTCACCCGGATCGGGAGCGTCTTCCAGGATCCCGAGCATCAGTTCCTCACGTCCCGGGTCCGGGACGAGCTGGCCGCCGGTCCGCGGGCGTTGCGCCTCCCGGCCTCCGAGGTGGAGGAGCGGGTCGACGCGCTGCTCGCCGGCCTGTTCCTGACGGAGCTCGCCGATGCGAACCCGTTCACCCTCTCCGGCGGTCAGAAGCGGCGCCTCTCCGTCGGAACCGCTCTCGCCACGAGGCCCCGGCTGCTCCTCCTGGACGAACCGACGTTCGGTCAGGACGCGAACACGTGGCGCAGCCTCGTCGACCTCATCGTCGGTCTGCGGGCCGAGGGGCACGCGATCGTGGCCGCCACGCACGACGACGCCTTCATCGCCGCCGTCGGCGCCGCAGAGCTGCGACTCGCCTCTCCGGCGGAGGTGTCGGCATGACGCTCCTCCAGCCTGTCCGGCAGGGGCCGCTGGCGACGCTCAACCCGGTGGCCTCGGTCGGGGCAGCCGTGATCGTGAGCGTCGTGCTGCTGCTCTCGATCGATCCCGTCTCGGCAGGGGTGGCGCTCGTCCTGGAGGGGCTCCTCCTGTGCTTCGCCGCGATCCCGCCGCGCATCCTCCTCGCTCGCACGGCACCGGTGTGGGCCGCCGCGCCGCTGGCGGGGGTGACGACGGCTCTGTACGGACAGACCTCGGGGACCGTCTTCGTCCAATGGTGGGCGGTCGAGATCAGCTCCGGTTCGCTCGAGCTCGCCTTGGCGACGACGCTGCGCATCCTCGCCGTGGGACTGCCGGCCGTCCTGCTGTTCATCACGATCGATCCGACCGATCTCGCCGACGGCCTCGCGCAGCTCGTGCGCCTCCCGGCGCGGTTCGTCCTCGGAGCGTTGGCAGGCTTCCGGCTGGTCGGGCTCTTCGTCGACGACTGGCGCGCTCTGACGCTCGCGCGGCGCGCGCGGGGCGTCGCCGAGTCGGGAGCGGCCCGTCGGATGGCCGGGCAGGCCTTCGCGCTCTTCGTGCTCTCGATCCGTCGGGGGACGAAGCTCGCCACGGCGATGGAGGCGCGCGGTTTCGGCTCTCCCGTCCGCCGCACCTGGGCTCGACCGTCGCGCTTCCGCCGCCGGGACTGGGCGGCGCTCGGGGTGGCCTGCGCGATCGCGGCGACCGCGGCCGGGGTGGCCATCGCTGTGGGGAGCTGGAATGCGCCGCTCGGCTGACTCGGCCGAGCCCGCGGCGTGGACCGCAGGGCTCGACGTGCTGGAGCGGACGGTCGGCCGGGCCGTGATGGAGGCGCGCACGCGGAACCGCCTCCCGATCATCCTCATCGACGGTCCGAGCGGGGCCGGCAAGAGCAGCCTGGCCGATCACCTGCTCGCGTCCTGGTCCGCGCCCGGTGAGCCGAGGCTCGTGCGGATGGATGACCTCTACCCGGGTTGGGACGGGCTGGACGCCGGAAGCGTTGCGCTCGGCGCGGAGCTCCTCGTTCCGCTGCGAGCCACGGGCTCGGGCCGGTGGAGGCGCTGGGACTGGGCGGCGGACCGTCCGGGGGAGTGGGAGACGGTGCGCGGCAGCGAGCCGCTCATCGTGGAGGGCTGCGGCACCCTCTCGCGCCCCAACGCCGAGCTGGCCGATCTGGGCATCTGGCTCGACGCCGACGACGAGCTCCGCAGGGCGCGCGCCATCGCGCGGGACGGCGAGACGTTCGCCGCTCACTGGGATCAGTGGCAGGACGAATTCGAGCGCTATCTCGCGCGCGAGAACCCGAGAGAGAACGCCGACGTCGTGGTCGACATCACGGCTTGGCCGTTCGGCACCCTCGCGAACCAGCCGACCGGGACTAACGTTGAGGCATGACTGAGGAACGACAGGACCCTGAATACGTCGTCGAGTACGTGGACGGCCCGCTGGCCGGGACCGCCGAACGGCGCTTCCTCGTCGGCGGCAAGGTCGACGAGCGGATCGGCGCGATCGCGGCCGTCGAGGGTCTCGAGTCGACTTTCTGGTACGTCGCCGGCGAGGAGCGGGAGGTCGGCGGGGAGAAGTACGTGAAGTACCACTTCGACGCCCCGGACTCGGACCCGGTCGAGGCCGACCAGGAGGACGAGTCCGTCTTCGGCTACGGAGCGTGAGCGGCCTGGGCTAAGCCCATCCGAGCTCGTGGAGCCGTTCGTCGTCGATGCCGTAGTAATGGCCGATCTCGTGCACGAGCGTCACATGCACTTGATCGCGCAGTTCGGCCTCATCGGCTGAGATCGCCAGGAGCGGCTCCCGGTACAGGACGATCCGGTCCGGCATCTCACCGAAGCCGTATCGATCGCGTTCGGTGAGCGCGACGCCGTCGTAGAGCCCGAGCAGGTCGAGCGACCCGTCCTCCGGCCGGTCCTCGACGACGAAGACCACGTTCTCGAGGCCGTCGACCATGTCGTCGGGGAGGCGGTCGAGCTCGTCGGTGACGAGCTGCTCGAAGGCGTGCGCGTCGAGGTGAAGCGCCACGTCAGGACTCCCCGCTCCGGACGCGCGGACGACGAAAGGCCCCGGAGACCGCGTGGGTGGTGATCACCCGCGCGAGTCTACCGGGGCCGTCCGGAGGGAGCTCAGTACCAGTTGACGGCCTGCGAGTGCCCCCACGCCGAGCACGGCGTCCCGTAGGAGCGCGAGATGTAGTCGAGCCCCCACTTGATCTGGGTCGTGGCGTTCGTCGCCCAGTCGGTCCCGAACGCGGCCATCTTGCTGCCGGGCAGGGCCTGCGGGATACCGGTGGCGCCGCTGCTGCCGTTGGAGGCCTGGTAGTTCCACCCGGACTCCTTCTGCCAGAGGTTGCTCAGGCACTGGAACTGGTCGGATCCCCACCCGTACTGGCTGGAGGCGATGCTCGCCGCGACGGCCTTCGCTCCGTCGGGCGTGTTGGCACGAGCTGCGGCCTCGGCCGCGGCCTGCGCTGCCGCCTGGGCGGCGGCGGCCGCTGCGGCAGCGGCCTGCCTGTCCGCCTCGGCACCCGCTGCCGCCAGAGCGCTGGCAGCCGCCTTGGTGCTGTCGATCTTCTTCCGGAGCTCGGAGTCGCCGAGCTTGGTGAATGAGGTCAGTCCGGCGAGCTCGGTCTTGGCGGCGGTCGCATCGGTTTTCGACTGGTTCGCCGCGACAGTCGCCTGGGCGCCGGCGATGGTCGTCTTCGCCTCGGCTTCCAGACGGTCGCGCACGATCTTGTCGTAGATGGAGAGCTGCTCGCGGTGCATCCCGGTGCCCTGGGCGAGGGCGGTCGTCTCGCGCACGCTCTCCTGCTGGTTCGCGAGCGCCGGCGCGAGGATGCTGGCGCTCATGAGGACGGCGGCCGCGCCGGTGACGATGCGGCCGAATGAGAGCGGGCTGGATTTCAGGGCAGTACGAAGAGAAGTAAGCATGGGCTTCCTGGGTCGGGTTTCCCCGCCTGGCGTGGCCGCGTCTGCGAGCGGGCGCACGCCCAGGACCGTTCTTCCGGAGCGGCCCGACGGGCTGGAACCGCCACCTCACACGGGAGGTGCGCCCAGGACGTGGTCGTCCTAACCCGGAGTGCGTTCATCCGGGTGGCGCGGTGTGCGGTGCGGGTGTGCCGCGCATCCAGGAGGCATCCGGGTCGATGAGGGGGGTTGGGGAGGATGCCCGCCGACGTGGCACGGACGGCATTCGGGGCCGTCAGCAGACGACGCTAGGCGGTGATTCTGGACAGTTGGGGCGGAGAACCTGAGAAGGTCGTGTGTGCGTCAGCGCTCGGCGATCGTGGCCTCAGCGCCGTCGGACTCGCGCGCCTCGGCTTCCGCGGCCGCAGCCTCCGCCTCGTCCATGCGGCGGTCCGTAACCCAGATCATGCCGACGAGCTGAAGGAGCATCAGCGCCCCCATCGAAAGAAAAACCCAGCTCAGGCCCCATATCTGGGCGATCGCCCCGCCAGCGGCGGCACCGAGGGGCATCGACCCCCAGGCGAGGAGCCGGTACGCGCTGTTCAGGCGCCCGAGAAGGCGATGGGGAGTGACCCTCTGCCGGAGTGAGACGGTTATCACGTTCCATACGGAAACCGTGATTCCGCCCACGAAGAAACCGATTCCGATGACGACGGCACTGCGGGTGAAGCCCGGAACCGCGACCGTCAGCAGCGAGCCGACGATCGTCAGCGCGAGCGAGCGCGCCCGGCCGAGCAGGCGCTCGGCGGGTTCGGCGAGGAAGGTGCCGAGGACGCTCCCGGCCGCGGACGCGGTCAGCAGGAGGCCGTATCCCGGGTCGGTGAGCTTCATCGCCGAATCCGGTCCGACGGCGTAGAGCACGAAAACGGTGAAGACCGCGCTGCTCGCGAAGTTGAAACCGCCCACCATGACGGCGAGGGTCCGGAGCAGCGTGCTGCGCCTCAGGTAGCGGAGCCCCTCGGCGATGTCGGCACGGATCGTGGTGCTCCGCGCGTGACCGCTGACGAAACGACCCGGCACGAGGAGCAGGACGACGATCGCGACGATCCAGAGCAGCACGGGCGCGCCGAAGGCTGCTGCAACGCCGACAGCCACGAGGAGGCCGCCGAGGGGAGGCCCGACGAACTGATTCGCGGTGAGGTCGGCCGCGTACAGCCTCCCATTGGCCCGCGACAGCGCACGCCGCTCGACCAGCTGCGGGAGGATCGACTGCGACGACGTGTCGTAGATCGTCTCGGCGACCCCGATGCAGATCGCCGCCGCGTAGAGCAGCCAGATCGAGCCGGCGGCGCAAACCGTCGCGACGGTCAGGAGTGCCAGGAGGACGGCGCGCGCGGTGTTGGCGATCAGCATGAGCCGGCGTCGGTCCCACCGGTCGGCGAGCGCACCGGCCACGAGGGCGAAGAGCAGCCACGGAAGCGTGAAGGCGAAGCCGAGTCCGGCTATGAGCACCGGAGAGTGGGTGTACCTGACGGCCACGAGGGGCAGCGCGACCTTCATGACTCCGTCGGCGAGGTTCGACAGGCCGGCGGAGGTCCAGAGCCGCCAGTAGCGCGAACCGAGCTTCATCGTGGTCACGAGGTCAGTCTGACATCACGATGGAGATTTCTCAATCGATGGCAGAACGCCCAACGGGCGTTACCATGGCGGCATGTCCATCCCTCCTGAGCGGGACCCCGAGGCGAAACGGCGACCGGCGACCGCCCGGGAACTGAAGGCACTGTCGCACCCTCTCCGGTTGCGCATCCTGCGGCTCTGCGGAAACGGGGAATGGACCAACAAGGAGCTCGCCGAGCGGCTGGGCATCGACCCCGGTACTGCGCTGTACCACGTGCGCCGGCTGACGGCCGCGGGCTTCCTCGAGCCCGGCCCCGTGCGAAGCGGTCCGAGTGGTGCGCTCGAGAAGCCGTACCGTTCGACGGGGCTCAGCTGGTGGCTGTCATCGCCGGTGGAAGGCTCCGACGGGCCGACTGGGACCGCGCCGATCGCCGCGTTTCAGGAGGAACTGGCGGAGGCCGGCCCCGAGGCGATCGCCACGTACGCTCGGTTCGCGCTCCATCTCTCCGACGAGGATCTCCGGGAGCTGGACCGGAGGATCGTCGCGGTCATCGACGAGTTCGTCGAGACGGAAGCGGTGCGGACGGGTCGCCCGCTGTACGGCGGCATGTTCGTCCTCCATCGCACGTCGGGCTGAGTCGCGCAGGCCTCCGGCGGAACGACGAACGCCCCGGTCGCGACGACCGGGGCGTTCGTTCTGTGGGGTGAGTAACGGGGCTTGAACCCGCGACCTCCTGGACCACAACCAGGCGCTCTACCAACTGAGCTATACCCACCATGGTGCTCGTGCCGGATCTGCGCTCCGGCCGAGGCAACTCATCGATTCTAATACATCCGGGAGGACCATTTTTCCACTACGGCGGCGGACGCGGCCTGCGTCTCCTCGGTGGTCGGCCCGGGTTCGCCGACGAAGGCGGCGCGGCGGTAGTAGTCGAGTTCGCGGATGGATTCGAGGATGTCGGCGAGCGCGCGGTGGCCGCCGTTCTTCTCGGGTGCGTTGAAGTAGATGCGCGGGAACCAGCGGCGGGCGAGCTCCTTGATCGACGAGACGTCGACGTTCCGATAGTGGAGGTGGGTGTCGAGGCGAGGCATGAACTTCGCGATGAACATCCGGTCGGTGCCGATGGTGTTCCCTGCGAGCGGCGCGGTGCGGGCGGTGGGGGCGAACCTCAGGACGTACTCGAGCACCTCGTACTCCGCCTCGGCGAGGCTCTTGCCGTTCGGGATCTCGTCGATGAGCCCCGACGTCGTGTGCATCTGCCGGACGAACTCGCTCATGCCCGTGAGGGCCGAGTCGTCGGGCTTGATCACGATGTTCAGGCCCGGGTCGAGCACGTTGAGGTCGAAGTCGGTGATGACCACGGCGATCTCGACGAGCTCGTCGACCTCGAGGTCGAGACCCGTCATCTCGCAGTCGATCCACACCAGCCGATCCGAGGAGGTTGCCATGCTCGAAGTCTAGTGCCGCCCTCCGACGGGCCCCGCGGGCTCGAACGGGCCGATCGGCTGCGGCACGGGCAGCTTGGGACCGAGTCCGTCGCCCGCCGAGATGCGGCGCAGGCGACGAGCCACCCAGGGGAACGCGTACCTCCGGAGCCACGTCCGGAACGGGACCTCGTCGGAGGGCGCCGCGCCGGTCTCGCCGAACGGCTCCGTCGTCACCTCGGCGTAAGGGACGCCGAGCGTGTGCGCCGCTCGGCTGGCGAGGAGGCGGTGGCCGCGCGCGCTGAGATGCACGCGGTCGGACGCCCACATCGACGGCTCCTGGAAGTCCCGGACTCCCCACACGTCGAGCACGATCGCCCCGTGGTCGCGGGCGATGCTCCAGATGTTCGCGTTGAACACGGCGGCACGTCCCCGGAAGGGCTTCAGGAAGAACGCGAACTGAGGGTCGAAGACGTTGGCGAGCAGCACGGTCGCGCCGCTGCTCCTCAGTGCGCTGACGCCCGACTCCAGCCGGGCGGCGAGGAGATCAGGGTCGGCCGCCGGGCTCATGAGGTCGTTGCCGCCGATCATCACCGACACGAGATCGGGCTGAAGGCGGAGCGCATGCGGGATCTGGTCGGCCACGACATCGTCGATGCGCCGCCCGCGGACGGCGAGATTCGCGAACTCGAACGATCGGCCCGCGAGCCGGGCGTCGCCGTCGAGGATCCCCGCGAGGCGGTCGGCCCAGCCGAGCCACGATCCGGGGCGCCGGGGTGCCGCGTCGCAGAGGCCCTCGGTCAGCGAGTCGCCGAGTGCGACGTACCGGGAGAAGGGTGTCCTGCTCACGCTCCGCATCCTCGCCCGGGCGGGTTGCCACGGGGTGACGCACGGCCGCAGCAGAGGCGATGGTCGTCCGGAATTGGCCCGACGTACACTGGAACGGTGGATTCGACACCGGCTGTTGGCCCGGAGGACACCGGGAGGGTTCGGCTGACGCTCTATACGTCCGCCTTCTGCGAGCCGTGCATGCAGACCCGGGCGATCCTCGCCGAGGCGGTGCGGGTCTCGCCGCGCCTTGCCGTGACCGAGCGCGACATCGCGCGGAATCCCGACCTGGCGGAGCGCGACGGCATCCGCTCCACGCCGACGGTGATCGTCCATCGCGGGGACGGGTCGGAAGTGTTCCGCGCCGAGGGTGTGCCGACGCTGCAGCAGGTGCTGGTGGCGGCGGCGAAGGCGGTCTGACGCAGCGGTGCCCCCGGCAGGAATCGAACCTGCGACCAAGAGATGAGAAGGCTCCGCGAGAGCCGCTCCGGCGCATGGGTGCCCCCGGCAGGAATCGAACCTGCGACCAAGAGATTAGAAGGCTCCTGCTCTATCCGCTGAGCTACGGGGGCGCGCCTCCACGATACCTCAGCGCCCGCGGCCGTTCCGGCGGCCCGGCGCTCGGCGTGCTGCGTCTCAGAGGTGGGCGCCGGCTTTGCCCGCCCTGGTGACGATCGCGAGGACGGGCCGGCGTCCGCGCAGCCCGAAGCGGAGGCGGAGGCTGGCCTGCCGCGCGATCAGCAGCGCAACGACTCCCGCAGCCGCGGCGGGGACGAGTCCGGAGACGGCCATCGCGATGTGCGGTCCGGTCTGTTCGACGATCCATCCCATGAGGGGTCCGCCGAGCGCCTGGCCGCCCAGAAGGACGAGGATGTAGAGCGACACGACGCGCCCGCGGATCTGCACGTTGGACGACATCTGCACCAGCGAGTTGGCTGCCGTGATGAACAGCAGGTTGCCGATGCCGACGCACACGAGGAGCATCCCGAACGCGAGTTCGCCGGGCGCGAAGCCGGCGAGAGCCTGGACGATCCCGAGGGCGGCGGCGGTTCCGACGACCATCGACAACCGCACGCTCGTCCGGCGGGTCGAGGCGAGCGCGCCGGCGAGGGCGCCGGCCGCGACGAGCGCGTTGAAGAGCCCGTATCCCTGCGCGCCGACCCGGTAGACGTCGTTGGCGTACGCCGCGAGGAAGACCGGCATGTTGAAGGCGAAGACCGAGATGACGGCGACCATGACGACCGTCCAGAAGATGACCGGCTTGCGCCCGACATAGCGCATCCCCTCGGCGAGCTGCCCCTTGCCGCGCGGTGCGGAGGGGGAGGCGTGGAGTTCGGAGCGGCGGAGGGAGAACAGGGCGCCGACGACGGCGAGGCAGGCGGCCGCGTTGATGACGAACGACCAGCCGCCGCCGACCGCCGTGATGAGGACGCCTCCCAGGGCAGGCCCGATCAGTCCGCCCAGCTGGAAGATCGAGGAGTTGAGGCTGATGGCGTTCCGGAGATAGCGGGGTCCGACGAGCTCGTTGACGAAGACCTGCCGCGCGGGGTTGTCGACCACGGTGACGAGGCCCAGGACGAAAGAGATGACGTAGACGTGCCAGACCTCGATGACCCCGGAGAGCGTCAGAGCGGCGAGGAGCGCCGCGAGGGCCGCTGCGCAGGTCTGGGTGACGATGAGGAGGCGCTGCTTCGAGTAGCGGTCGGTGATCACGCCGCCCCAGAGCCCGAACAGGAGCATCGGCGTGAACTACATGAAGACGGTGACGCCGACCGCCGCCACGCTGTGCGAGAGCTGCAGGACGAGCCAGTCCATCGCGATGCGCTGCATCCAGACGGCGGTGTTCGCGACGAGGTTCCCGGCCGCGAAGCGGCGGTAGTTGCGGACCCGGAGGGAGGCGAACGACTCGCGCCAGGGCGGTCGCGCCTCCAGGACCTGCATGGGGCCGGTCGGCGGTGCTGCTGCGCTGGTGTTCGTCACGATGTCCTTGCGTCCCTGGTTCCGTATGCGTATGCCTTCGAGGTTAGGCGCGAACCGGATATTCTTCTGGTCAATCAGACCTATAACTCCTATTGGGTTTGCGAATGGGGTGCCCACGATGCTCGATCCCGTCCTCCTGCGCACGTTCCTCGCTGTCGCCGAGACGCGCAGCTTCACCCGGGCGGCGCACCGCCTCGGGATCAGCCAGCCGACCGTCAGCCAGCACGTGCGCCGGCTCGAGCAGGCGGCGAAGCGGCAGCTCATCGCGCGCGACACGAGGGAGGTGCGCCTCACCGACAACGGGGACGCCATGGCGGGCTTCGCCCGCACGATCCTCGCCGCCCTCGCGGAGGCCGACAGCTACTTCAGCGGTTCGGCGATGCGGGGGCGCCTCCGCTTCGGCGCCGCGGACGACCTCGCCATCACGACCCTCCCGCGCATCCTCCGGCACTTCCGGCAGCAGAACCCGCAGATCAACCTCGAGCTCACCGTCGATCAGTCCGGCCCGCTCCACCGCAAACTGAAGGGCGGCCAGCTCGATCTCATCTTCATCAAGCAGACGCCAGGCACCACGGAGGGCACGGTCGTCGCCACGGACGAGCTGGTGTGGATGGGGCAGGAGAAGACCGAGCTGGACCCCGAGCGCCCCGTTCCGCTCATCGCGTATCAGGGCACCAGCCTGAGCCGGCAGGCCGCCATCGACGCGTTGGAGGCGGCGGGCCGCACGTGGCGGATCACCTGCAACACACGGGAGGTGAACGGCGTCCTGGCCGCCGTGCGCGCCGGCATCGGGGTCGCGGTCTTCCCGCGATCGCTGATCCCCTCCGATCTGATCAAGGTGACCAACCGCTTCGGCCTGCCCGAACTCGGTCAGGTGGACTTCACCCTCCTCTCGAATCCGTCGGCGGCCCGCGAGCCGGTGGAGGCGCTGACCACCGCGATCCTGGCGCGTGCTGTCACCCGGGTCTCCTGAGCGTCCGCCCCGGGCGTTCACACGCTCGAAATCGGGCGGCGCTATCGTGTGCATATGCGTGAACTCCAGGCGAGAATCATCGAGGAACTCCACGTCGAGCCGACGATCGACCCGGCCGCCGAGATCGAGCGACGCGTCGGCTTCCTGGCCGACTATCTCCGGGCCACCGGTGCGAGCGGCTACGTGCTCGGCATCAGCGGCGGCCAGGACTCGTCCCTCGCCGGGCGGCTGACGCAGCTCGCGGTCGAGCGGCTCTCCGCCGAGGGCGTCGAGGCCGAATTCTTCGCTGTGCGGCTGCCTTACGCCGTTCAGCGGGACGAGGAGGACGCCCAGCTCGCGCTCTCGTTCATCCGCCCTCACCGGACCGTCTCGTTCAACATCCAGCGCGGCACGGACGGGGTCGAGGCCGAGTACGCCGACTCGCTCGGCGAGGCGATGAGCGACTTCACGAAGGGCAACGTGAAGGCGCGCATCCGGATGGTCGCGCAGTACGCGATCGCCGGTCAGCGACGCCTCCTCGTGGTCGGGACGGACCACGCCGCCGAGGCGGTGACCGGCTTCTTCACGAAGTACGGCGACGGAGGGACCGACATCCTGCCGCTCACCGGGCTGAGCAAACGGCAGGGCAAGGCGCTCCTCCAGCACCTCGGCGCTCCCGCACGGCTCTACGAGAAGGCGCCGACCGCGGATCTCCTCGATCTCAACCCCGGGCAGACCGACGAGGACAACCTCGGTCTGAGCTACGACGACATCGACGACTTCCTCGAGGGCGTGGACGTCGCCGACGAGGTCGCTGAGGCGATCGAGGCGCGTTACGTCGCCACCGAGCACAAGCGGCAGCCCCCGGCTTCCCTCTTCGACGAGTGGTGGCACGAGTCGAGCTACAGTCGCTGACCTGAGACACGGAAGGGCGCCGGCCTGAGCCGGCGCCCTTCAGCTGTGTTCGGGAGCCCTTCGACGTCGCCGTCGACGCAGGGTGGTCGGCGCCCTCCGGCGGGTCAGACCGCCTGGCCGAGCCTCGCGCTGGGAGCCGTGTCGTCGGTCGGCGTCGCCGGCACGGTGGCGAACGGCGCCGGAGCGGTCGGGATCGCGGACACCGGCTCCGGTTCTCCTGCCGGCTCCTCGATCGGGGTCGCGTACTGCTCGTGGTGCTGCTTCGCGACCCACTCGTCCTGCTGGGCGATGACCGAGCGGTCCGGATCGGCGCTCTCGAACCGCCAGCGCTCGAGGTCGCTCTGGAAGATCCGGCGCGCGCGGCGCGGGTTGTTCTGCCACTCGATGAGGCGGTCGCGGAACTCGGCGATTGCGGGGTCGAGCTGGTACCCGAAGGTCGCCGACGCCCGCTTCATCTCGGCGAGCTGGTGACCGGCCCACGTGGCGGCGGCGCCCGCGCCCTTGATCGGGAGGAGGCGTACCAGGATGTCGGCCTGCCCGACGGCGCGGTCCGAGAGGATCTGCTCGGCGGGAGTCAGCGAGTTCCAGACGGAGGCCTCGGTCGCGGCGTCGACGAGCGCGGCGATCGCCGACGCCTTCTGCTGGCGGTCGGTACGGGAGAGGAGCCCCTTGACGGTGCCCCGGGCGATCCAGGCGGCGATGAGACCGGAGAGGATCACGGCGATCGCGAGGACCGCGGCGTAGAAGATCACCGGGCGAGCCGCCGGTGACGAGAACCAATCGACGAAGTCGTTCCACCACTGCATGGCGCTGATGCTAGCGGGGGGCCCGGGCTCAGCCGTGGAGCACGGGCGCTGTGTCGCACAACGTCGGCCCGCGGTGCCCGGACGGAGCAGAATAGGAGGGTCGATCGCGAGAGCTGGGAGAGTGACCATGCAGACCTTCGTGCTGGCGGGCGGGTGCTTCTGGTGCCTGGATGCGGTGTACCGGGTGCTCCGGGGCGTGCAGGACGTCGTCTCCGGCTACACCGGCGGCAGCACCGTCGATCCGAGCTACGAGGAGGTGTGCACCGGGACGACAGGCCACGCCGAGGCCGTAGCGGTGACCTTCGACCCCGAGATCGTTCCGCCGGGCGTGATCCTCGACGTGTTCTTCACGCTTCACGACCCGCGGCAGCTGAACCGGCAGGGCAACGACATCGGCACGCAGTACCGGTCGGCGATGTTCTACGCCGATGCGGAGCAGGAGGCCCTCTTCGAAGCGGCCCGGGAGCGTGCCGCGGACTACTGGGACGGTGGCATCGTGACCACGATCGAGCCCCTCGGCCCGTTCTTCAGGGCCGAGGAGTACCACCAGGACTTCTTCGCCAAGAACCCCGGTCAGGGGTACTGCCTCGCCGTGGCGCTCCCGAAGGTCAACAAGATCCGGGCCTCCTACGCGGAGTACGTCGCGGCCTGACGCGCTGGCGTTCCTCCACATCTTCCTGATCACCACCAGGACTGCACAGATTCGTCGCGCGCCGACCGCCGATCCGCGCCCTGCCGGACAGTGGGAGGAGCCCGCCGGGGGTGCGGGAACGAAGGAGGGACGACATGTCCGAGACAGTGACCATCCGCGGCTTCGTAGCGACCGAGCCGCGCCACCTCGTCACGGAGGGAGGGCTGCCGATCACCAGCTTCCGGCTGGTGTCGACCAGGCGGCGGTTCAACCGCGACACCTCGTCGTGGGAGGACGCGGACACCAACTGGTACACCGTCAGCTCCTTCCGGCGGCTCGCGTCGAACGTGGCCGGCTGCGTCTCCAAGGGCGATCCGGTGGTCGTCTCCGGGAGGCTCTGCATCCGGGAGTGGACGGGGGAGCAGCGGGGGATCACCGCCGAGATCGAGGCCGACGGCATCGGGCACGACCTCTCGTGGGGTCGCTCCGAGTTCACGCGCGGCGGCGGTGAGACCGACTCCGCTTCGGCGCCTGGTCCCGTCGCTTCGGAGCAGGAGGCCGAGCCGGCGGAGTCGGTACCGGTCGCGGCGTGAGGGAGGCGGCCTCCGACATAGGATGCGGACCATGACCTATCCGCCCGCCGCGACCGGCCGTGCCCGAGCACGGTCCCTGGCGGCGGGCGGTGTCGTGGGCCTGGCTCTCGTTGTGAGCTTGGTCGGCTGCTCTTCTGCGGGCACGTCGCCCGCGTCTCCGTCACCGACGCCGACGCACGCGCTGTCGAGCGGGGCGTCTCCATCCGCCACGGCGACGGATCGATCGACGCCCGCACCCGGCAGCGCCTTCCTGCCCGGGGGCACCGCGGACCAGAACAGGGCGTTCTTCGATCAGGTCAACCGAGCGACCCTGGCGGCGAACGCGGCCGCGAAGGGCCGCGACTTCATCGACGGGCTCGTCGCTGCGGGGTTCCCCAAGGCGCAGATGCAGGTCACCCCGGATCAGACGTCGATCGGCCTCGAGCCGGGCTCCATCCAGTTCTCGGTACGGCTCGGCGACGCCTGTCTCATCGGGCAGAACGGAGCGGACGCGGGCGGCTACAGCAGCATGGTCGGTCCCGTGCTCTCGACGGGCCGGTGCCTGATCGGGCAGACGCGGCCCATCGACTGGTGACCTGCCCGGGCTTCGCGACGAGCGGAATCCCGGTCGTCGCCTCCGGAGCGGGCGCGGAGGCCGAGCCGGTATCCTCGTACACGGCTTAAGCCGACGAAACAGGGAGTCTGAGAAGAAGAGTGGCCGAATACATTTACTCGATGGTGCGCGCCCGCAAGGCGGTCGGCGACAAGGTGATCCTCGACGACGTCACGATGGCGTTCCTGCCGGGGGCCAAGATCGGCGTCGTCGGTCCCAACGGCGCCGGCAAGTCGACCATCCTGAAGATCATGGCCGGGCTCGACACGCCGTCGAACGGCGAGGCGAAGCTGACCCCGGGATACACCGTCGGCATCCTCATGCAGGAGCCCGAGCTCGACGAGAACAAGACCGTGCTCGAGAACGTCCAGGAGGGCGTCGGCGAGATCAAGGACAAGGTCGACCGCTTCAACGAGATCTCGGGACTGCTCGCCGACCCGGACGCGGACTTCGACACTCTGCTGGCCGAGATGGGCACCCTCCAGGAGCAGATCGACGCCGCCGACGCGTGGGACCTCGACTCCCAGCTGGAACAGGCGATGGACGCTCTCCGCTGCCCGCCGGGCGACTGGCCGGTCAACACGCTCTCGGGTGGTGAGAAGCGCCGCGTGGCGCTCTGCCGCCTCCTGCTCCAGAAGCCGGATCTGCTGCTCCTCGACGAGCCCACCAACCACCTCGACGCCGAGAGCGTCCTCTGGCTGGAGCAGCACCTGGCGAAGTACCACGGTGCCGTCCTGGCCGTCACCCACGACCGGTACTTCCTCGACCACGTCGCCGAGTGGATCGCCGAGGTCGACCGCGGTCACCTTTACCCGTACGAGGGCAACTACTCGACCTATCTCGAGAAGAAGCGCGAGCGCCTCGAGATCCAGGGCAAGAAGGACGCGAAGCTGGCCAAGCGCCTCTCGGAGGAGCTCGACTGGGTGCGCAGCAACGCCAAGGGCCGCCAGGCCAAGTCGAAGGCGCGCCTCGCGCGGTACGAGGAGATGGCGGCCGAGGCGGAGCGCACCAGGAAGCTCGACTTCGAGGAGATCCAGATCCCGCCGGGGCCGCGCCTCGGCCAGGTCGTGATCGATGCGAAGAACCTCGAGAAGGGGTTCGGCGAGCGCAAGCTCATCGACGGGCTGACCTTCACGCTCCCGCGCAACGGCATCGTCGGCGTGATCGGCCCGAACGGCGTCGGCAAGACGACGCTCTTCAAGACGATCGTCGGCCTCGAGCCGCTCGACGACGGCGACCTCAAGGTCGGCGAGACGGTGCAGATCTCGTACGTCGACCAGACGCGCGGCGGCATCGACCCCAACAAGAACGTCTGGGAGGTCGTCTCGGACGGGCTCGACTACATCCAGGTCGGCAAGACGGAGGTCCCCTCGCGGGCCTACGTCTCCACTTTCGGGTTCAAGGGCCCGGACCAGCAGAAGAAGTCCGGCGTGCTGTCGGGCGGCGAGCGGAACCGTCTCAACCTGGCGCTGACGCTCAAGCAGGGCGGCAACCTGCTGCTGCTCGACGAGCCGACCAACGACCTCGACGTCGAGACCCTGTCCAGCCTCGAGAACGCCCTGCTCGAGTTCCCCGGCTGCGCCGTGGTGATCACCCACGACCGGTGGTTCCTCGACCGGATCGCGACTCACATCCTCGCCTACGAGGGCACCGAGGAGAGCCCGGCCGACTGGTACTGGTTCGAGGGCAACTTCGAGGCATACGAGGAGAACAAGATCCAGCGCCTCGGTCCGGACGCGGCGAAGCCCCACCGCTCCGCCTACCGCAAGCTCACGCGCGACTAGGCAGCATGAGACTCCACGTCCCGTTCCGGCTCCGATGGAGCGACCTCGACGCCTACGGCCACGTGAACAACGCGGCGATGCTGCGCCTCCTCGAGGAGGCGCGCATCGAGGCGTTCTGGATCACCGACGACGCCGAGGAGGCGGTGGGCGGCTCCACCGCCGTCCTCGACGGGCGCCCGGGCGCCGACACGCTCACACTCATCGCGCGCCAGGAGATCGAGTACCTGGCACCCATCCCGTATCTGCGGCAGCCGCTCGACGTCCAGCTCTGGCTCGGCCGGCTGGGCGGGGCGAGTCTCGAGGTCTGCTACGAGGTGTGGAGTCCGGAAGGCGTCGAGCCGGCCACCCTGTATTCGCGAGCGGCGACCACGATCGTCCTCGTCGACGCCTCCACCGAGCGCCCCCGGCGGATCAACGAGCGCGAACGGTCCGCCTGGACCCCGTACCTCGACGAGCCCGTCCGGTTCGCCAAGCGGGACTGAGCCGGCGCGGCTACGGGCTGACGGTCACGGTGTCGCCCGACACCGAGGCCGTCAGCTTCGGCAGCGGATCGCGGGCCGGTCCCTGGATCGGCTCGCCCGTCTTCGCGTCGAAGCGCGACCCGTGGCAGGGGCAGTCGAACTCCTTGCCCTGCGGCGCGACCGTGCAGCCCGCGTGTGTGCACACCGCACTGAACGCGACCACCGTCCCGGCCGAGGGTTGAGCGACCACGATCGGGGTCGAGCCGAGCGCCGCCGCCACCGCGCCTCCGACCGGGATCGACGCCAGCGACACGGTCGTGCTGCCTCCGCCGCCGGATGCGCCGCCCTGCGACCCCGACCCGTCCGACATCCCGCCCGCCGGTGTACAAGCCGACAGGAGGAGGACGCCGCCGCCGACCGCGGACGCCGCGCCGATCGTGACAAGAGCTCGGCGGGTGACGGGGGAGTTCTCGGTCATGCTGGTTCCTCTCGCTGGGCGTCGCTACTCTCTCTATCGTCCCCACGTGGCAACGGGCTGAGAGGTTCACCGGAAGGGGACCGGGCGCCGGGAGCGCCGCAGTGAACCGCGCGCCCCTCCGCCTCGTGTCATGGATGGAGGTGATCATGCCGGATGAGGATGCACGCCTGCTGCGGGAGCTGCACGACCAGCACGCGCAAGCCCTGTGGCGTTACGTGGTCCACCTCACCGGCGACCGCGCGATGGCGGACGATGTGGTGCAGGAGACCCTCCTGCGGGCGTGGCGTCGCCCGGCCGTTCTCGACCAGAGCGGGCGATCAGCGCGTGCCTGGCTGTTCACGGTCGCGCGCAACATCGTCATCGACGACACGCGCAGTGCACGGAGCCAGCACGAGTACGGCACGGGTGTCGTCCCGGACCGCCCCGCGGCTCGGGACGAGTCGGACGAGGTCCTCGACGCCTGGCTCGTGGCGGACGCCCTGGCCGAGCTCTCCGCCGACCACCGCGCGGTGATCGTGCATGCCTATTACGGCGGACGCACGGTGGCGGAGATCGCCCGCGAACTCGACGTACCGGAGGGTACCGTGAAGTCGCGCCTCCACTACGGTCTGCGCGCCCTGCGCCTGGCGCTTCAGGAGAAGGGGGTGACCGGGCGATGACGTACGACGAGTTCGCCGACTGGGATGCCGCATACGTCCTGGGCTCCCTCGCACCGGGCGAGCGTCACCGCTTCGAGGAGCACCTGCGCGTCTGCGACCACTGCGCCCGTTCGGTCGCCGAGCTGGCCGGAATGCCGGGACTGCTCGGGCGGGTGCCCCGCGAGCAGGCGTTCGCCGCACTCGAGGCGGAAGCGCCCACCGAAGCGGGAGTGTCCCCGGAGGTGCTTCCCGCGCTCCTCGATCGCGCCCGTCGGCGGCGGGAGAGGACCCGGTGGCTCACGGCCGGTCTCGCGGCGGCAGCGGCGGCCGTGCTCGTGCTCGTCGCGACGTTCGTCCTGCCGAGCGTGGTGCCGCCTCCCGCGGGCACGGCCTCGGCGATCAGCATGCGCCAGGTGGAGCCCAGTGCACTGAGCGCGGACCTCCGGCTCACACCCGAGCCGTGGGGGACCCGCATCGACTCGAGCTGCAGCTACGCCACCGTCGGAGGGGCGGATCACGGGAAGAGCTGGACCTACGCCATGGTGGTCACCGATCGGCAGGGCAGACAGACGCAGCTCTCCACCTGGACCGCCGACGAGGGCAGCACCGTACGGCCGATCGCCACCACGAGCGTCCCGGTCTCCGACATCGCGAGCATCGACATCAGGAGCGCCGGCGACGGCACGGTGCTCCTGAAGAGCACGTTCCCGGGTTGAGCGCGGAGGCTCAGGCGCGAGGGACCCGCACCGTCGCCTCCTGAGCCACGCTGGCGACGAGGACGCCGTCGCGGGAGAAGATCCGCCCGAGAGCGAGCCCGCGGCCGCCGCTCGCGCTCGGCGATTCCTGGACGTAGAGCAGCCACTCGTCGACCCGGGCCGGGCGGTGCCACCACATCGCGTGGTCGAGGCTGGCGGCCTTGAGGCCCGGCGTCGCCCACGCGACACCGTGACGCCGGAGCACCGACTCCATGATCGTGTAGTCGCTCGCGTAGGCCAGGGCGGCGCGGTGGAGGGCCGGGTCCGCGGGCATGTCGCCGACGGTCCGCAGCCACACGGCCTGGTGGGCGACGTGCTCGCCGTCGACGGACAGGTAGATCGGCGACTCGACGTGACGCATGTCGAAGGGGCGCTGGCTGGCCCAGTACTGCGCCACCGGGTGCTGCACATCCTCGAGGGTGGAGGCGGTCGACGGCAGGGTCTCGGGCTCGGGGATCCCCTCCGGCATCGTCGCCTGGTGCTCGACGCCGGCGTCGACGGTCTGGAACGAGGCGATCATCGACAGGATCGGCACCCCGTTCTGGTACGCCTGGGTGCGGCGCGTGGAGAACGAGCGGCCGTCGTGGATGCGGTCGACGGCGAACGTGATCGGGTACTCCACGTCGCCCGGGCGAAGGAAGTACCCGTGCATCGAGTGGATCGGGCGGTCGTCTCCGACGGTGCGGGAGGCGGCGACGATCGACTGCGCGAGCACCTGCCCGCCGAACACGCGGCCCAGCGGCATCCACTGGGAGGGGCCGGTGAAGATGTCCTCCTCGGTGCGGGCTCCGGTGTCGGCGAGGTCGAGCGCGGTGAGCAGGGAGCTGAGGGGGTCGGTCACGGTGCCTCCAGGCGTGTCGATGTTGGTAGTTTAGACAGCGGATGAGCCAGTCGTTTTCTCTCGTGGACAGCCTCGCCGTCGCCGACCTGCAGACCTACCTGTCGCGGGCGGCGCGTGTCGAGGAGGGTTCCGTGCGCCTGATCGCGGGCTCCGGGGTCCTCGCCGTGTACACCGCGATCCTGTATCCGCGCGGGCTGCTCGACCGGACGCCCACCGTGCTGGGTCTGCGCACCTTCGCGACGGACCGGTCTGCGACGTTCGACTCGGTGGTGCCGATCCGCTCGCTCCTCGATCGGCTCGCCCGGGCCCGGGAGGCCGCTGACGCCGCGGCCGCCGAGACCCCGGCGGCCGACGGGGTGGCCGCGCCGGCACCCATCGGCATCCGCCTGCCGCTCGAGGTGTCCACCGTCACCTGGGCGGGAATCTCACCGCCGCGCGGGGGCTGGCGGCAGGTCGGCGAGATCGCCGTAGGGCCGCTCGAGGCGACCGCACGGACGGGCATCGCCGAGGTCGCGGAGGCGGTCCCGACCGGAACGGGAGAGCAGCTGGTGCAGCGGGTGCGCGCCGAGGTGTGGAGCCGTCCGATCGAGGGCCTCGAGTACGTCCCGGCCGGCGCGGCCTTCGCCGCCGAGAGCCTGGGTTTCCTGGCTCCGGACGAACCGGTGTCCATTCTCGAGACCGGCCCGTGGACGCGCTTGACGACGCGACGGGGGCACACGCTGGTCCGCCGGCAGGCCTGGACGCTTCGTCCCTGACCCCGGCCGCGCCTCAGAGCGCCCGGATGATGGCGCGACCCGCCTCGCGCCCGGAGAACAGGCACCCGCCGAGGAAAGTCCCCTCGAGCGCCCGATAGCCGTGGACGCCGCCTCCGCCGAACCCGCTGGCCTCGCCCGCGGCGTAGAGCCCGGGCACGGGCGCGCCGTCGGCCGCGAGGACCCGTCCCTCGAGGTCGGTCTCGATGCCGCCGAGGCTCTTGCGCGTGAGGATGTGCAGCTTGACGGCGATGAGCGGTCCCGCCGCCGGGTCGAGCAGGCGGTGAGGGGCTGCGACGCGGATGAGCCGGTCGCCGCGGTACCGCCGCGCGGCGCGAATCGCCGCCAGCTGGAGATCCTTGCCGAAGTCGTTCGCGAGCTCACGGTCGCGCTCGTGCACGTGCTTCCGCACGAGGTCGGTGTCCAGCGGCGTCTCGGCGAGGCGCTGCATGCCGGCCAGCAGGTCGTCGAGGGTGGAAGCGATGACGAAGTCCGCTCCCTTCTGCTTGAACGCCTCCACGGGGGCCGGCGCGCCCGAGCCGACGCGCTGGGCGAGCAACCCGACGTCCTTGCCGGTCAGATCCGGATTCTGCTCGCTGCCCGAGAGCGCGAACTCCTTCTCGATGATCTTCTGCGTGAGGATGAACCAGCTGTAGTCGGAGCCGGTGCGACGCAGGTGCTCGAGCGTCCCGAGCGTGTCGAAGCCCGGGAAGAGCGGCACCGGCAGGCGGTCACCGCGAGCGTCGAGCCACAACGACGACGGTCCGGGCAGGATGCGGATCCCGTGCGCCGGCCACACCGGGTCCCAGTTCTCGATGCCCTCCGTGTAGTGCCACATCCGGTCGCCGTTGATGAGGCGCGCTCCCGCCTTCTCGGCGATGCTCAGCATGCGCCCGTCGACGTGTGCGGGCACGCCGGACAGCATGTGCTCCGGCGGGGTCCCGAGGCGCGGCGGCCAAGCCGCCCGCACGAGATCGTGGTTGCCCCCGATCCCTCCAGAGGCGACCACCACAGCGCTCGCGCGCAGCTCGAACTCGCCCGCGACGTCTCGGTTGCTCGGCGCACCCCGCTCGGCGGAGTCCGGGGCGAGGATGCTGCCGCGGACTCCTACGACCGCTCCCGACTCGACGATCAGGCCGTCGACCCTGCGGCGGTGGAGGATCGTCGCCCGGCCTGTGGCCAGGCCCTGCTGGACCCGGGTGACGAACGGCTGCAGCACGCCCGGTCCGGTGCCCCACACGATGTGGAACCGCGGCACCGAGTTGCCGTGGCCTCCCGCCATCCCGGAGCCCCGCTCGGCCCAGCCGACGACGGGGAAGAACCCGATGCCCTTCTGGCGCAGCCACGAGCGCTTCTCGCCGGCAGCGAACTGGAGGTACGCCTCCGCCCACCGGCGCGGCCAGTGGTCCTCGGGGCGATCGAACCCCGCGCTGCCGAACCAGTCCTGCCGCGCGAGTTCGAGCGAGTCGTGCACTCCCAGGCGGCGCTGCTCCGGCGAGTCCACCAGGAAGAGCCCGCCGAAGGACCACCACGCCTGACCGCCGAGGGAGGCCGCCGGTTCCTGCTCGACGATCGTGACGCGCTTCCCCGCGTCGAGGAGCTCGGAGGCGGCGACGAGCCCGGCGAGGCCGGCGCCGACGATGATCGCGTCGGATTCCTGGGTCATCCGTGTCTCCTTCGGCACGTGGACGGCGGGAGCGCTACTCCTCGAACGTGTTGACCATAGCGAAAGCGGCGCGCTCCAGATAGCTCCAGAGCAGCTCCTCCTGGAGGGGCGGCAGCGCGAGCTCGTCCACCGCGTCGCGCATGTGGCCGAGCCAGCGGTCGCGCGCCTCGGGGTTCACCTTGAACGGATTGTGCCGCATGCGCAACCGGGGGTGTCCGCGCTGCTCGCTGTACGTCGTCGGGCCGCCCCAGTACTGCTCGAGGAACAGCGTCAGTCGCTCGGCGGCAGGGCCGAGGTCCTCCTCCGGGTACATCGGGCGGAGGACCGGGTCCTCGGCTACGCCGCGGTAGAAGGCGTCGACCAGCCTCACGAACGTGGCGTGCCCGCCGACCTGGTCGTAGAACGAGGGCTGGGGGCCGACCGGGATCGTCACTTGTCCGCCTCGCCTTCGGCGCGCTGCTCCTGTGCCGTGTCCGTCGCCGGCTGGATGCGGATGGCGCCCGGATCCGGGGGCGACTGCTTGGCCGATCCTCGCCGTAAGGCGACCCGGGCCTTGCGGCCTCGCGCGGGCGGCTCGGTCGTGATGGTCGGGGTCGGGCGGGTTCGCGGCGGCTTCGCGCCGGCGACGGAAGCGGCGCTGTCGAAGCCGCTCAGCACGACGGAGGACAGCGAAGGGAGCTTCACGCCCAGTTCGTCGAGCGCCGCCTTGAGCCGCGCGCGCAGTTCGCGCGACACGTCGTCCTTCGCCGTGGTCCGCGTCTTGATCACGATGCGGATCACGACCGCGTCGTCCGAGATCGACTCCAGGCCCCACAGCTCCGGCTTGTCGAGGATGCGCGACCGCCACCTCGTGCTCGTCGCCATCGCCGTCGCGGTGTCGAGCATCGTCTTCTGGACGGCCTCGATGTCGGTGTCGTACGGCACGGCGAGGTCGATCACCACCCTGGCCCAGCCCTGGGACATGTTGCCCACGCGGAGGATCTCGCCGTTGCGGACGAACCAGAGCGTGCCGTTGACGTCGCGCACCTGGGTGATCCGGATGCCGACCGCCTCCACGACGCCCGTCGCCGGGCCGACGTCCACCACGTCGCCGACGCCGAGCTGATCCTCCATCACCATGAAGAGACCGTTGAGGACGTCGCGGACGATGTTCTGGGCACCGAAACCGAGACCCGCACCGATCGCCGCGGTGAGCAGCGCCAGCGATGTTGCCGCCCCGGGTGCGATGACGTTGAAGATCCACACGATGGCGACGACGCCTACGGCCACGTTCACGATGTTCTGGAGCACGGAACCGAGTGTTCGCGTGCGCTGGACGACCCGGACCGCGGCGAGCGGCGAGGCGACGAGCGCCTGCGTGTCGCTGACGTTCTGCCCCTTCTTCACGCCGCTGACGATCTGCGCGACCACATGCTTGATCACGACGCGCATGATCCAGGCGATGAGGAACGCGCCCCCGACGATGCAGACCACACCGAGGAGTTTCCACGCGCCGTCGACGGCCCAGGAGCCCAGGTTCGTCCAGAAGTCCGTCTTGAGCCACATGTTCACAGAGAAGATGCCCATACCGCCCACGAGCCTAGCGAGGCGCTGCTTGGCGCGGGCTGGATCGGCTCAGCGCTCGACCAGGCCGTGCTCGTACGCGAAGATGACGGCCTGAACCCGGTCGCGGAGCTGGAGCTTCGACAGCACGCGGCCGACGTGCGTCTTGACGGTGGATTCGGTGAGGTAGAACCGCGCGCCGATCTCGCCGTTCGTCAGGCCCTCCCCGATCGCGAGCAGGATCTCGCGCTCGCGCGGGGTGAGGGCGGCGATCGGATCCGCGCGGCCGCCGTCGGGTCCGCTCGTGGGGAGCCGGTCGGCGAACAGCTCCAGCATCGCGCGGGTCACGCGGCCCGACACCGCGGCGTCGCCCGCTGCCACCGAGCGCACCGCGGCGATCAGCTCCTCCGGCCGGACATCCTTCAGGAGGAACCCGCTCGCGCCCGCGCGGAGGCCGCCGAACGCGTACTCATCGAGGTCGAACGTGGTGAGGATGATGATCCGCGCGCCGGGTCGCTCCTCCACGATCCGCCGCGTCGCCTCGATGCCGTCCATGGAGGGCATCCGGACGTCCATCAGGATGACGTCCGGGCGCGTCTCGGCCACCAGGCGGATCGCCTCCCGTCCGTCGGCGGCCTCTCCCACCACGTGGAGGTCCGGCTCGGCCTCGAGCACCATCCGGAAGCCGAGGCGGACGAGCTGCTGGTCGTCCACCAGGAGGATGCGGAGCGGGGCGTCGGTCATGGGGCCTCCGGGGCGGTGTCGGTCGATGCGAGACGTTCGGCAGGGGCCGGCGGAGACGCGGCCGGGGAAGGTGCGGTGACCGGGGCGAAGGCGGCGCGGAGCCGCCAGCCGCCGCCGGGGCGCGGTCCCGCCTCCAGGGTGCCCCCGTACAGGGAGACGCGCTCGCGCAGCCCGAGCAGGCCGCGTCCCGAGCCGTGGACGGCGGCGTCGTGCACGGTCGCGTCGTCGTCGATCGTGATGACCACGGTCTCGGGCCGGAAGACGATGGTCGTGCGGACCACGGTGGCCGCGGACGCGTAGCGCAGCGCGTTGGTCAGTCCCTCCTGCACGACGCGGAAGACGGTCAGCTGCTGGCCGACGTCGGCGGGAGGTGCGCCCGAGACGGTGACGCGCACCGGCAACCCGGCTGCACGGAACGTCTCGACGAGCTCGCCCAGCTCGGAGAGACCGGGTTGGGGCTCCCGCGCGGACGAGGTCGGTTCCGGTGCGTCGTCGGACCGCAGCACCCCGAGCAGGCGTCGCATGTCGGCGAGGGCACCGCGGCCGGTCTCGGCGACCAGACGCATCGCCTCCGCCGAGCGCTCCGGACTCGTGGCGGCGGTTCTGGCCGAGCCGTCGGCAAGTGTGATCATGACGGTGAGGCTGTGCGACACGATGTCGTGCATCTCGCGGGCGATGCGGCTGCGCTCGGCCGCGGCGGCGATCTCGGCCTGCTGGTCGCGTTCGCGGGCCAGTTGCCGCGCGCGGTCGATCAGGGCGGCGAGATAGCGTCGGCGGTTGCCGGCGTTGCTCCCGATCAGGACCGCCACGACGCTGAAGGCGAGCGTGGCGAAGCCGGCGGCGACGGCATCGGTCTCGAGCGGGGTGAAGATGCGCGTCCTGACGAGGATGGCCTCGAGCGCCAGCGTGGTGCACGTGATCGCCGACGTGATCCCGAAGCCGATCCACGCGGACCGGACCGATCGGTAGACCGCGAGGGCGTACAGCGCGATGAGGGTCGGCACGAAGTCGACATCGCGCCCGAAGACGCTCACGGCGAGGAGGATCGACGACAGCGCGAACAGCGCGCGCGGGTTCTGGCGACGGACGAAGACCGCGCCTCCCGTGGCGGCCGCGAGCATGAGATGGAGGGCGACGAACGGGTTCGGCGCGGCGATCATGTCGACGATGCCCCGCGCGAGCGCCGGCACGAGGTAGATGACCGCGAGTGCCGTGTCGGCGATCAGCGGGTGGGCGTTCAGCTGACGCCGGATCGCCCCGGGCGGCCTGGGGAGCTCCAGGCCGTCCGGGGCGGGCTGCACGGGAGGAGCGCTCACGCGTCCCGTCGCTGGAGCAGGACGGCGCCGACGGCGAAGGCGACCGCGGTCCAGACGCACACCGAAAGCACGTTCTGCCAGGGCTCGAGTGCGCCGTTGGTGAGGCCTGCGAGCCCGTTGCCGTTGTTGCTGATCAGGTAGTGCTGCCAGTCGGCCAGCCAGGTGACCTTGGGAAGGAGGGAGACGAGGATGCTCCAGAGGATCGGCAGCACGAAGAGCACTCCGACCACCGCGGAGATGCCGCCTGCGCTCGACCTGATGATCGTCCCGATGCCGAGGGCGAAGACGGCGACGAGCCCGAGATAGGCCGCTGCCCCCAGCACCGACCACAGGGTCGATGCGGCGAAGAGCTCGCGGTCGTACCCCTTGGTGCTCGTGACGCCGATGGTGATCGCCCAGGAGGCCGCCATGCTGATGAGGCCGATCAGGAAGGACACGACGAAGAGCACGATCGCCTTCGCGACGAGCACCGGGAACCGGTGCGGAACGGCGGCGAACGACGAACGGATCATCCCGGTCGAGAACTCGCCGCTGATGACCAGCACCCCGAGCACGGCGACGACGAGCTGGGCGAACGTGAGGCCGAACGTGGCCGCCGTGGCGACGACGTTGGACGGGTCGATGGTCGCGGCGCGGGGACCGGCCTGGGTCAGTAGGGAGGTCTTGCTCGGCAGCGCGAAGCTGAGCAGGGTCGCGAGCCCGACCACGAGGACCACCACGCTTAGGAGCGTCCAGAACGTGGACCGCAGCGATCGCAGCTTGATCCACTCCGAGCGCAGGACGCGCGGGAACGTGAGACGCCCGAGCGACGAGTGCGGGTGCCCCGTGTGCGCGGGCTGGGCGAGTGCGGTGCTCATCGGGCCACCTCCGAGTGGTATTCGACGTCGTCCTGGGTGAGTTCGAGGTAGGCCTCCTCGAGCGAGGCCTCCAGCGGCGTGAGCTCGTGCAGCACGATCCCGTTGGCGGCGGCCGCTTCTCCGATCCGGGAGGCGCTGATCCCGGTGACCTCGAGCAGCTGCGCCTCCACGCCCGTGACCGTCACGTCGGGGCCGCCGATGGCGCGGGCGAGCGCCTCCGGTTGCGGTGTGCGGACGCGGACCGCCTGCCGGGTGGCGCCCGCGAGGATGTCGGCGACCGGAGCGTCGGCGAGCACGCGGCCGCGACCGAGCACGATGATGTGGTCGGCCGTCTGAGCCATCTCGCTCATAAGGTGCGACGACAGGAACACTGTGCGCCCCTGCCCCGCCAGCTGCCGGACGAACTGACGGACCCAGAGCACCCCCTCGGGGTCCAGGCCGTTGACGGGCTCGTCGAGGATGAGCGTGGCGGGGTCGCCCAGCATCGCGGCGGCGATCCCGAGCCGCTGGCCCATGCCCAGGGAGAAGCCGCCGACGCGCTTGTTCGCGACTGAGTCGAGGCCGGTGAGCCCGATCACCTCCTCGACGCGGCGCTTGGGGATGCCGTGCGTCGCCGCCATCGCGAGGAGGTGGTTGTGAGCGGTCCGTCCGGTGTGGACGGCCTTGGCGTCGAGGAGGGCGCCGACCTCGGTGAGCGGGGACCGGAGCTCCGCGTAGCGTTTCCCGTCGATGAGGGCGGTCCCGCGAGTCGGCCGGTCGAGGCCCATGATCATGCGCATGGTCGTCGACTTGCCGGCACCGTTCGGGCCGAGGAAGCCGGTGACCTTCCCGGCCTGGATCGTCGCGGTCACGTCGTCGACGGCCGTCTTCGCGCCGAAGCGCTTCGTGAGGTGATCGAGCTGGATCATGGTTCGAGCGTAGGGGCGGCACGGCGTCCGCGGCATCGCCCCGCGGTACCACCCGGAGACGGGACGAGGGGCCCCGTCTCCGGAGCCCCTCGTCGTCGGTGGGTACGACGCTCAGGCGCGGTCGCGCTCCTGCGCGGCGAGAGCCCGCACGACGCCGGCGAGATTCTCGACGACCAGGCGGCGGAGCGCGGCCGGCGCGGGGTTGGCGTCGAGCCACGCCCGGGTGGCGTCGCGCAGTTCCGCGTTGGCGAGCGGCGCCGGGTACATCCCCGCGACCAGGTATTCGGCGATCTTGTAGGTGCGGGAGACCCACACCTCCTGGAGCGCGTCGAAATACGGCTGGACGAAGCGGGAGAGCACCTCCTTGTCGGCGGCGCGCTGGAAGCCGAGCCCCGTGAACCGGACGATCGTGTTCGGCAGGGCATCCGACCCGAACACCGAATCCCACGCCGCCTGCTTGCCCTCGAGCGTGGGGATGCTCGCGCGGGCCTGAGCGGCGAACTGCGCGCCGTTCGCCGTGTTGTCCTCCGCCAGGGCCGCGTCGATCTCGGCGTCACCGGCCTTGCCTCCCGCCGCCAGCGCGATGAGCAGCTCCCAGCCGAGGTCGGTGTCGACGGTCAAGCCCTCGAGGGTGCGGCTGCCGTCACGGAGCGCGGCGACGGTCGCGAGCTGCCCTTCCGTCCCGGCCAGGGCGGCGAAGAACTTGACGAACTGGAATTGGGCGTCGCTACCGGCCTGCGCCTGCTGGGCGAGCTCCCAGAGCGCGTCGGCCGCGTGCTCGACCGTCTCCTCCTGTCGCTCAGGGGCGACATAGCTGGAAGCCGCCAGGACGAGCTGGCCGAGCGTGGTCCGGATGGTCGTCGACTCGGTCTCGGGCGCGATGTTGCCGAGCACGAGCCGGACGTAGTCGCTCGCGCTCGACTCGGCGTCGCGTGTCGCGTCCCAGGCAGCGCCCCAGACCAGGGAGCGGGCGAGGGGGCTCTCGATGGAGGAGAGGTGCTCGATCGCCACCGTCAAGGACTCGTCGTCGAGACGGATCTTGGCGTACGCGAGGTCGTCGTCGTTGAGCAGGACGAGGGCCGGCCGCTTCTTGCCGACGAGCTCGGGCACGTCGGTCCGCTCGCCGTCGACGTCGAGCTCCACGCGGTCGACGCGGACGAGCTTGACGCCGGCATCACCCTCGACGAGGTCGTAGAAGCCGATCGCCAGGCGGTGCGGCCGGAGCACCGGGTAGTCCGCCGCGGCCGACTGCAGCACCGAGAAAGCGGTGATGGTGCCGTCGGCGTCGACCTCGAGCTCCGGACGCAGCGTGTTCACGCCGGCGGTCTCGAGCCACTTGGAGGACCAGTCGGTCAGGTCCCGGCCGCTCGTCGCCTCCAGCTCGCTCAGCAGGTCCTTCAGCTCGGTATTCCCGTGCGCGTGCTTCTTGAAGTACTGCGCGACGCCCGCGAGGAAGTCGTCCTGCCCGACCCAGGCCACGAGCTGCTTGAGCACCGAGGCGCCCTTGGCGTAGGTGATGCCGTCGAAGTTGACCTGGACGTCCTCCAGGTCGTTGATCGTCGCGACGATCGGGTGGGTCGAGGGCAGCTGGTCCTGGCGGTATGCCCAGGTCTTCTCCATGGCGTTGAACGTCGTCCAGGCGTCGCTCCACTCGGTCGCCTCCGCGGTGGCGAGCGTGGAGGCGTACTCGGCGAAGGACTCGTTCAGCCAGAGGTCGTTCCACCAGCGCATGGTGACGAGGTCGCCGAACCACATGTGGGCGAGCTCGTGGAGGATCGTGACGACGCGGCGCTCCTTGATGGCGTCGGTCACCTTGGCCCGGAACACGTAGGTCTCGGTGAAGGTGACCGCACCCGCGTTCTCCATGGCGCCGGCGTTGAACTCGGGGACGAACAGCTGGTCGTACTTCTCGAACGGGTACGCGTAGTCGAAGCGCTCCTCGTAGAAGGCGAACCCCTCGCGCGTCTTGTCGAAGATGTAGTCGGCGTCGAGGTACTCGGCGAGGCTCTTGCGGGCATAGATCCCGAGCGGGATCGTGCGTCCGTCGCGGCTGGTGAGCTCGCTGTGGACGGACGCGTACGGACCGGCGACCAGCGCCGTGATGTACGAGGAGATGACCGGCGTCGGAGCGAAGGACCAGGTCTTCTTGCCCTCGCCAGCGTCGACGGGCTCCGGGGTGGGGGAGTTGCTCACGACGACCCAGTGCTCGGGTGCGGTCACCGTGAAGGTGAAGCTCGCCTTGAGGTCGGGCTGCTCGAAGACCGCGAACATACGGCGGGAATCGGGGACCTCGAACTGCGTGTAGAGGTAGACCTCGCCGTCGACCGGGTCGACGAAGCGGTGGAGGCCTTCGCCGGTGTTCGTGTAGACCGCGTCGGCGACGACGGTCAGCTCGTTCTCGGCCTGAAGTCCGTCCAGCTGGATGCGGACCCCGTCGCTCACGACGGCCGGGTCGAGCTCGACGCCGTTGAGCGTCACCGAGTGGACCGTGCGCGTGATCGCGTCGATGAACGTCGACGCACCCTCCACGCCGGCGAACCGCACCATCGTGGTGCTCCGGAAGGTCTCGGGCCCGGTGGTCAGATCGAGGACCACGTCGTAGCTGCTGGTGCGGACGAGCGCGGCGCGCTCCTGGGCTTCGGTGCGGGTGAGGTTTTCTCCGGGCAACGCTGACTCCTTGAGGATCGGACGGCGTGGATCGTGTCCACCGATCCACCTTATCCGCGCGCGGACGCGGGGTCGGCGGCCTTCCCTAGACTGGGCGCATGCGCATCCACATCGCCACCGACCACGCCGGACTCGAGTTCAGCGAGCACCTCCAGCGGCACCTCGCCGAGGCCGGTCACGACGTCGTCGATCACGGCCCGAAGGAGTACGACCCGATCGACGACTACCCCGCCTTCTGCATCAATGCGGCCAAGGCGGTCGTGCGCGATCAGCAGGCCGGCGTGGAGGCGCTGGGCGTGGTGTTCGGAGGCTCCGGCAACGGCGAGCAGATCGCCGCCAACAAGGTCATGGGCATCCGGGCCGCCCTGGTCTGGAACGAGAGCACGGCCGTGCTGGCGCGTCAGCACAACGACGCCAACGTGATCTCGATCGGCGCCCGCCAGCACACCGTCGAGGAGGCGACGCGCTTCATCGACCTGTTCATCGCCGAGCCGTTCTCGCTCGAGGAGCGGCACGTCCGGCGGATCGCCCAGCTCGCCGAGTTCGAGGCCACCGGCGACATCGCGGGCAAGAACGTGGACCGCTGATGCCCGAGGGCCACTCCGTCCACCGCATCGCGCGCCAGTTCGCCGCCAACTTCGTCGGGCACACCGTCGCGGTCTCCTCGCCGCAGGGACGGTTCGCCGCTGACGCGAGCCGCATCGACGGGCGCACGATGGTCTCGTCGAAGGCGGTCGGCAAGCAGATGTTCCTCGAGTTCGACAACGGCCTCTGGCTGCGCGTCCACCTGGGCATCTACGGCGCGTGGGACTTCGCCGGCGACATCACCGTCGATCCGACGATCGCGAGCGCGAACGGGCGGATGGGCCAGACGAACCAGCGCGGCACCGACCCCGCGGAGGAGCGCATCGAGGACGAGGCGGGGGAGAACTCCCTCCACTCGATCGGCGCGCCGCGTCGCACGCGCCTGCGGATGGCTGAGTCGGAGAAGCTCGAGGCCGAGATCACGGTCTTCCCGCCCGAGCCGGTCGGCCAGGTCCGCGTGCGCCTGCTGACCGATCGGGCGGTCGCCGACCTGCGCGGGCCGACCGCCTGCGAGGTGCTCGACCCCGCAGAGGTCGACGCCGTGATCGCTAAGCTCGGGCCGGACCCCCTCGTGGACGATCACGCCGAGGCCGAGGAGCGATTCGTGTCGATCGTGCGCCGCAAGCCCACACCGATCGCGCTCCTCCTGATGGACCAGAGCGTCGTCAGCGGCATTGGCAACGTCTACCGGGCCGAGCTGCTGTTCCGCGCGCGCCAGAACCCGCACACGCCCGGAAAGCTCGTCCCCGAAGACACCGTGCGCGAGCTCTGGCGGGACTGGGTGCACCTCCTGGCCATCGGCGTCGAGACCGGCCAGATGATGACGATGGACGACCTCGACGAGGAGTCGTACCGCAAGGCGATGGCGAAGCGCGAGGACCGTCACTGGGTGTACAAGCGGGAGGGGCTGCCGTGCCGGGTCTGCGGCACGCACATCCTCATAGAGGAGCTCGGCGGCCGCAAGCTGTACTGGTGCCCGAAGGATCAGGCGTAGGTGGGCGCACTGCTCCTCAGCGGTGCGCGCCTCCCGGGTGGCGACCGACGCGGTGACGGCGGTCTCGTCGATGTCATCGTCCGCGACGGGAGGATCGCCTCCGTCTCGCCGGATGACTCGCGAGGCGCCGGAAGGGGCGGCGCGCTGGAGACCGTCGTCCTCGACGGGCGGTGGCTGGTGCCCGGCCTGTGGGACCATCACGTGCACTTCACCCAGTGGGCTCAGACCGCGCAGCGCCTCGACGTATCGGGCGCGCGCTCGGCGGCCGACGCGGCGCGACTCGTGCGGGAGCGGGTGGAGGAGCGGCCCGGCGACGACGTGGTGGTCGGTTTCGGCTTCCACGACGCGCTCTGGCCGGACGAGCCCACCCGGGAACTGCTGGATGCGGCGGCTGGGGAGAGACCGGTCGTGCTCATCGCCGGAGACCTCCACTGCAGTTGGCTCAACACCGCCGGAATGCGGTGCTTCGCCCCAGCGGCCAGCGCAGCACTCCTCGTCGAAGACGAGAGCTTCGCGCTGACGCGCATCCTGGGCGCAGCCGACGAGGCCACGCAAGACGCGTGGGCGACGGACGCAGCGCGTGCGGCCGCATCCCATGGCGTGGTCGGGATCGTCGATCTCGAGTACGGCTGGAATCTAGACACGTGGTCTCGTCGCTTCGCGGCCGGCTTCGAGCTGCTGCGAGTGGAGTCAGGATTCTACGGCGAGCACCGGGAGCAAGCAGCTGCACTCGGCCTCCCGACGGGCGCGAGCATCGACGGCACGCGCGGCCTGCTCACGCTGGGGCCCTTCAAGATCATCTCCGACGGCTCGATGGGGACGCGCACGGCACTCTGCTCCCACGAATACCCCGACGGCGGTCACGGTGTCGCGAACCTGTCGCCCGAGCAGCTGGAGGAGCACCTCCGGTTCGCCGTCGAGCACGGCCTCGAGCCCGCGGTCCACGCCATCGGCGACGAAGCCAACCGCCGGGCGCTCGACGCCTTCGAACGCGTGGGCGCCCACGGGCGCATCGAGCACGCCCAGCTGCTCGACGCCGCCGACGTCCGACGCTTCGCCCCGCTCGGTGTGACCGCCAGCGTCCAGCCGGAGCACGCGATGGACGACCGTGACACTGCCGACCGCCTCTGGGCCGGCCTCACCGGCCGCGCCTTCCCGCTGGCCGATCTGCTGGCGGCGGGTGCCCGGCTCGCGTTCGGATCCGACGCCCCGGTGGCGCCGCTCGACCCCTGGGCGGCGATCGCTTCGGCGGTCTTCCGCGCCCGGGAGGGTCGTGAGCCCTGGCACCCCGAGCAGTGCATCCCGGTGGAGGCGGCGCTCACCGCCTCCACTCGCGGCCGGATCGCGAGTGGCGAGCCCGCCGACCTCGCCGTCCTCGAAGCGGACCCGTTCGCCGTCGGGCCGGAGGAACTGCGCCGGATGCCGGTTGCCGCCACCATCCTGGCTGGTCGGTTCACCCACGACCGCTTGCGCTGAGCCGGCCCCCGTCTGTTGCGCACGGTGGGTGCGCTATTCCACCGTCGGGTTGACCGGCTCGTAGGAGAGGAACGACCTCCGATACAGGGCATATCCGCGCCCCACTGCTGCCACCATCTCGAGCAGGAAGACCACCACGGCGACGATCACGGCCACGACGGCAGGCGCTCCGAGAGCCGACAGTCCGCCGCCGACGAACAGGCCGAGCACGACGCCCTCGACGATCGCGATCAGGGTCATCGAACTGCCGGCGACCTGGCTCGGCCCGCGGGGGAAGAAGAAGTGGTAGGTGATCCGGCTGCCCGCCAGATCGTCATGCGGCGATGCCATGAGGTACGGGGCCATGCCCGGGTCGAGCGCCAGGTAGCCGGCCCTGAGCCTGTTCATGGCGACGACGTACATGAGGTCCTCGGTCGCCGTGTTCCAGACGCGCAGCTCGGTGACCGCCCCGAGGACGGCGAGCGTCAGCAGCACCGCGAGAGCCGCGACACCGAACCATCCGCGGAACCCGCTCGCCTGGCCGACGAAGCCGAGCGCGACCAGCCCTGCCGACACGAGCGTGAGGAAGATGGCGATGCGCGCCAGGACCTCGTTCTGCGTGGTGGTGCGCGAGGCCAGGAGGCTCCAGTGCTCGGTCGCGAGCATCTGGGCGCGCAGCGCACGCTGCGCGTCTGTCAGTGGTGCGCCTCCAGCGGCCGATCCGGGAGGCACCTCCGCGGCCATGCGCACATTATGCCGACCCAGCCGCTCCCGCGGCCAGCCGCGCTCGCTGCGCACTCACCGCCGCCATCGAGTCCCCCAACACTGTGCGGCGTTCCGCCTATAGCGCGAACTCTGAGGGGACTCGCTGGAGGGCGGCTGCCGCCCCGTCATCGAGTCCCCCGAGAGTGCAGGACGAACGGCGTGTCGGGCGGATTCTTGGGGGACTCGCTGGTGGGCGGTGAAGAGGGGATGACGGGAATCGAACCCGCGTAATCAGTTTGGAAGACTGAGGCTCTACCATTGAGCTACATCCCCGAAGCCGCCGCTTCCGCGACGGCCGACGACCATCGTAGTACAAGCGCCGGGCTCGCCGTGTGCACTAGACTTGCGGCTGGTCTTTCGCGCCGCTCAAGCCGGGGCGTAGCTCAGCTTGGCTAGAGCGCCCGCTTTGGGAGCGGGAGGTCGCAGGTTCGAATCCTGTCGCCCCGACGAGGACTGCCGTTCCTTGCGACAAGACCACCGTCGAATATCCAGGAGAACCCACACATCGTGAAGACCACGGTCGAGAAGCTCAGCCCCACCCGCGCGAAGCTCACCATCTCGGTGACGCCGGAGGAGCTGCAGCCGTCCATCAAGCACGCCTACGAGCACATCGCCGAGCAGGTCACCATCCCCGGTTTCCGCAAGGGCAAGGTGCCGCCGCCCATCATCGACCAGCGGGTCGGCAAGGCCGCCGTCCTCGAGCACGCGGTCAACGAGGGTCTCGACGGCTTCTACCGCCTCGCGGTGGAGGAGAACGACGTGCGTCCGCTCGGCCGCCCGGAGGCCGACATCACCGAGTGGCCGAACGAGAAGGACTTCTCGGGCGACCTGCTGCTCACCATCGAGGTGGACGTCCGGCCCGAGGTCACCCTCCCGAAGTACGACGACGTGAAGATCACCGTCGACGCCGCCGAGGTCACCGACGCCGACGTCGACGAGGAGCTCGACCGGCTGCGCAGCCGCTTCGGCACGCTCGTGACGGTCGACCGCCCGGCCAAGACCGGCGACTTCGCGCAGATCGACCTCGTGGCCATCATCGGCGACGAGGAGGTCGACACGGCCGCCAACATCTCGTACGAGATCGGCTCCGGTGAGCTCATCGACGGCATCGACGAGGCGCTCGACACCCTCACCGCCGGCGAGTCGACGACCTTCGAGGCGCCGCTCATGGGTGGAGACCACGAGGGCGAGAACGCCCAGATCACCGTGACTCTCAACGCCGTCAAGGAGCGCGAGCTCCCCGAGGCCGATGACGACTTCGCTCAGATCGCGAGCGAGTTCGACACCATCGCCGAGCTGCGCGATAGCCTCCGCGAGCAGGTCCAGCGCGCGAAGACCTTCCAGCAGGGCACCTCCGCTCGCGACCAGCTCGTCGAGAAGCTCCTCGAGCTCGTGGAGATCCCCGTTCCCGAGCAGCTCGTCGAGGACGAGGTCCACCGTCACCTCGAGCAGGAGAACCGCCTCGAGGACGACGTCCACCGCGCCGAGGTCAAGGAGTCGAGCGAGAAGACCTTCCGCACTCAGATCCTCCTCGACGAGGTCGCCCAGGCCGAGGGCGTCAAGGTCAGCCAGGACGAGCTCACGCAGTACCTCGTCCAGGGAGCCGCGCAGTACGGTATGGACCCGAACGAGTTCGTGAAGATCCTCTCGGAGAACGGCCAGATCCCGTCGATGGTCGGCGAGGTCGCCCGCAACAAGGCGCTCGCGATCGTGCTCGGCAAGGCCGAGGTCGTCGACAGCGAGGGCAACAAGGTCGACCTGTCCGAGTTCACCGCGATCCCCGAGAGCGAGTCGGAGGACGAGGCGTCGGACGCCGAGGCCGCCGCGGAGCCCGCAGCGGCGGAGGAGGCCCCCGCGGAGGAGCCCGCCGCCGAGGAGAAGCCGAAGAAGCGCGCCTCCAAGAAGGCCGCCGAGAAGTAAGGCGAACAGCGCACACGCACGTGAGCGTCGAGGGCCGGGCACCGCAAGGTGCCCGGCCCTCGACGCATAAGGAGGGGAAGACCGATGGATGACTGGCGCGCGCGTGTCGATGCCGTCTGGGCGGACGCCGACCGGGAGGGGGAGACCGCGACCCTGGAGGCGATCGATGCGCTCGTCGCCGAACGACCTGCACACGATCCGGTCGCGCTGTTCGAGGCCGCGGGCGCCCGCGATTTCGCCGGACGCGAGGCCGAGGCCGAGCCGCTCTACCGGGAGGCGCTGTCCAGCGGCCTCGCCGAGCCGGAGCGCGGGCAGGCGATCATCCAGCTCGCGAGCACCCTCCGCAACCTCGACCGTCCATCCGAGGCGCTCGAGCTGCTGCGCGACTTCCTCCACGACCAGCCGGCTCACGAGCTCGCGGACGCCGCCCGCGCCTTCGCCGCGCTCGCCTTGTTCGATGACGGTCTCCCCGCCGAGGCTCTCCGAGAGGCGCTCGACGCGCTGGCCGCGCACCTCCCGCGGTACGGGCGCGCCGTAGCCGCTTACGCGGCGACGCTCGAGGACGCGTAACCGCGCCACGACACCGCTATCTGCCCACGGCGAACAGCACCGAAACGGCTCCGCCGCTCCAGTAGATTCGATGCCAAGCGACAAAGGAAATGGAGCGAACATGGCCGACATGGGATCCCCCCAGCCCAGTGTTTTCGACAGACTGCTGAAGGACCGCATCATCTGGCTCGGCTCCGAGGTCCGGGACGAGAACGCGAACGAGATCGCCGCGAAGCTGCTGCTCCTGGCCGCGGAGGACCCGAAGCGGGACATCTACCTCTACATCAACTCGCCCGGCGGCTCGATCACCGCAGGCATGGCCATCTACGACACCATGCAGTTCGTCCCGAACGACATCGTGACGGTCGGCATCGGCATGGCTGCCTCCATGGGCCAGCTGCTCCTCACGGCGGGCACCAAGGGCAAGCGCTACATCACCCCGAACGCGCGGGTGCTCCTCCACCAGCCGCACGGCGGCTTCGGCGGTACGGCCAGCGACATCCAGACGCAGGCCCAGCTCATCCTCGACATGAAGCAGCGGCTCGCGCAGATCACGGCAGAGGCGACCGGCAAGTCCGTCGAGCAGATCAACGAGGACGGCGACCGCGACCGCTGGTTCACCGCTCAGGAGGCCCTCGACTACGGCTTCGTGGACCACATCCGCGAGTCGGCGCTCGACGTCTCCGGCGGCGGCGGCACCGAGCCGGACAAGAACTAGCCCACCGCCGAAAGGATCAAGGACAACACGATGAACACCCCCATGCTCGGCGGTCAGGCCTTCGGCGGCATCCAGGCGCCCGGCTCCCGCTACATCCTCCCCAGCTTCGAGGAGCGCACGGCCTACGGCTACAAGCGCCAGGACCCGTACGCCAAGCTCTTCGAGGACCGCATCATCTTCCTCGGTGTCCAGGTCGACGACGCGTCGGCCGACGACATCATGGCTCAGCTGCTCGTCCTCGAGTCGCAGGATCCGGACCGCGACATCGTCATGTACATCAACTCGCCCGGTGGCTCGTTCACCGCGATGACCGCGATCTACGACACGATGCAGTACATCCGCCCGCAGATCCAGACGGTCGTGCTCGGCCAGGCGGCGTCCGCGGCCGCAGTGCTCACCGCGGCCGGCACCCCCGGCAAGCGCCTCGCGCTGCCGAACGCCCGCATCCTCATCCACCAGCCCGCCGTCGGCGAGGCCGGCCAGGGTCAGGCTTCCGACATCGAGATCCAGGCCAACGAGATCATGCGCATGCGCACCTGGCTGGAGGAGACGCTCGCGAAGCACTCCAACCGCACGCAGGAGCAGGTGAACAAGGACATCGACCGCGACAAGATCCTCTCCGCCGAGGAGGCTCTCGAGTACGGCCTGATCGATCAGGTCCTCACCAGCAGGAAGACCCTGCCGGCACTGGTCAAGTGAACTGAGCCGTCCGCGAGGACGGTACCCGAGGAACGGGGCGGTCGCATCGCGGCCGCCCCGTTCCGTGCTCGCAGCGGATCGCCCGGGCGCGCGGGGGCCCATCTGCTCTGAGCAGAAACAGGAGGACGCGAAAGCGCGTCCGGTGCGCGCCATTGTCGCTCGCACGGGTTAGGCTCGACAGCAGGCACACTCGAAGAAGGAGGGGAGAGGGATGGCTCGCATCGGGGAAAGCGCCGATCTGCTCAAGTGTTCCTTCTGCGGCAAGAGTCAGAAGCAGGTGCAGCAGCTCATCGCCGGTCCCGGCGTGTACATCTGCGACGAGTGCGTCGAGCTGTGCAACGAGATCATCGAGGAGCGGCTCGCAGAAGCGGGCGAGGAGGCGTCGAGCGAGTTCGACCTCCCCAAGCCGAAGGAGATCTTCGGGTTCCTCGAGGAGTACGTCATCGGCCAAGAGCAGGCCAAGCGCGCTCTGGCCGTCGCGGTCTACAACCACTACAAGCGCGTCCGCGCCAAGCAGACCATCACCTCCGCCGACGCCATGGACGATGTCGAGATCGCCAAGTCCAACATCCTCCTCATCGGCCCCACCGGGTGCGGCAAGACCTACCTGGCCCAGACCCTCGCGCGCCGGCTGAACGTCCCGTTCGCCGTCGCCGACGCGACGGCGCTCACCGAGGCCGGCTATGTCGGCGAAGACGTCGAGAACATCCTCCTCAAGCTCATCCAGGCCGCCGACTACGATGTCAAGCGCGCCGAGACGGGCATCATCTACATCGACGAGGTCGACAAGATCGCCCGCAAGGCCGAGAACCCCTCCATCACGCGTGACGTGTCGGGCGAGGGTGTCCAGCAGGCCCTGCTGAAGATCCTGGAGGGAACGGTCGCGTCGGTCCCGCCGCAGGGCGGCCGCAAGCACCCGCACCAGGAGTTCATCCAGATCGACACGACGAACGTGCTGTTCATCGTCGCGGGAGCGTTCGCCGGCCTGGAGGAGATCATCTCGTCGCGGGCGGGCAAGAAGGGGATCGGCTTCGGAGCCCCGCTCCACTCCAAGGGCGACGACATCAACCTCTTCAGCGAGGTCCTCCCCGAAGACCTCCACAAGTTCGGCCTGATCCCGGAGTTCATCGGGCGCCTCCCTGTGGTGACGACCGTCACCCCGCTCGATCAGGACGCGCTCATGCAGATCCTCACCGAGCCGCGCAACGCCCTGGTCCGGCAGTATCAGCGCATGTTCGAGCTCGACGGCGTGCAGCTCGAGTTCGAGCATGCGGCCCTCGAGGCGATCGCCGATCTCGCCGTGCTCCGCAAGACCGGTGCCCGCGGCCTCCGAGCCATCATGGAGGAGGTGCTCGGCCCGATCATGTTCGAGGTCCCGTCCAGCTCCGAGGTCGCCCGCGTGGTCGTCACCCGTGAGGCGGTGCTGGAGAACGCCGCGCCGACTATCGTGCCGCACCGCCCGCGCCGCGAGGAGAAGTCGGCTTAAGCGCTGCCGGGGAGATCAGGAACACCGGAGCCTTCGTCACCATCAGCCAGGTCGGAAGAACGGCGAGGCAGAGGATCGGCAGGATCAGCAGATTCTGGGTGACCGCGACCCCGATGAAGATCGCTATCCAGCCGTCGCGTGTCACGGCGAGGGTCATGCCCATGACGCCGGCGGCCACCGCGACGGGAACGGGAACGGCCGGGACGAGCGCTGAGGCGAGAGTTCCGACGGCCGCCCCGATGAAGACGGCCGGAAACACGCGCCCGCCGCGGAAGCCGGATCCGGCTGCGACGAGAAGAGCGATCAGCTTGACGACGACGATCAGCAGGAGTGCGGGAACGGTGTAGTCGGCTCGATTCTGCACGAGCTGGCTCATCTGCGAGAGCCCCTTGAAAAGGGTGATCGGTCCGCCGATCGCCCCCAGAAGGCCGAGCGCGAGACCACCCGCCAACGTCATGAGCACCGGGAACCGGACCGCGTGGAAAGTTCGATGCACGGCGGGGAACACCAGTGCGGCCAGGAGACCGATCCCTGTCGCCACCGAACCGATGATCAGGGCCGACAGCACATCCCAGCCGGTGACATGCGTGTAGGCGGGCATCGGGATGGCGAAACTCGGGTGCGCCAGAGCTGTCATGGTGAGGGAACCCGCTGCGGCGGAAACCAGGGGCACGAACAGCTTGTCCCAGAGGGCGCCTCCGCCCCTCACCGCGGCGACGATGCCGGTGAAGACGAGCGCGGCAGCGACAGGCGTTCCGAACAGCGCTCCGATGGTCCCCGACGCGGCCATGAGGACGACGAGCCGGGTCGGGACGGCTTTCCAGAGCCGCCCCACCAGGGCCGCCAGAAGACTGGCGTTGATGGCGATGATCGGGTTCTCCGGGCCGAGGCTCACGCCGCCGGCGAGTCCGAGCACGGTGGCCACGGCGAGGGACGGCAGCACGCCGACCCGCAACGGCGTCGACACGAGCTCGGTGGTCGCTGAATCGGGGCCCGCGTGGCCGGGCAGGAGCTGTACGGCGAGCCCGACCGCCAGGCCGGTGACGGTCAGGACGATCGCGATCCACCAGCCTGACGAGGGGTCGACGCCGAGAGCCGCGGGCAGCGACGTCCAGACGCCCCGTTCGATGAGCGCGGCGAGTTCGTCGACGGCCCACAGTGCCAGCCCGCTGACCACGCCGATGACCACGGCCGGGATACTGAGCAGGACCAGCGAGCGGACGGTGGGCTGCGGCAGCTCAGGCTCGGCGGCGGACATCGGGCCCCTCCTCACATCGGCGACAGAGTAGAGCCTGACGTGAGGAGGCGGCTAGAGCCTACCGATCGAGGCCGCGGCGCTTCAGCAGCGGGTCGATGACCGCGTCGCGGCCACGGAAGTCGCGGTACGCCTCGAGCGGGTCCCGCGAACCGCCCACACCGAGGAGGCGATGCCGGAACCGGTCGCCGTTCTCGCGAGTGAGACCGCCGTTCTCCTTGAACCACTCGACGGTGTCCGCGTCGAGCACCTCGCTCCAGATGTACGAGTAGTACCCGGCGTCGTAGCCGCCCGAGAACGTGTGCGCGAAGTAGGTGCTCGCGTACCGCGGAGGCACAGCGGGGTTGTCGAGCCCGACCTCCGCGAGCGCGCGGGCCTCGAACTCGGCCACGTCCTCGACCTGGTCGTCGGCCGTGATCGTGTGCCAGGCCTGGTCGAGGAGGGCGGCGGCGAGGTACTCGCTCGTGGCGAAGCCCTCATTGAACGACTCGGAGGCGTGGAGGCGATCGATGATCTCCTGGGGCAGCTTCTCGCCGGTCTTGTAGTGAACCGCGTAGTTCTCGACGATCTCGGGCCACAGCATCCACATCTCATTCACCTGACTGGGGAATTCGACGAAGTCGCGGAATACGTTGGTTCCCGCGAACTTCGGATACGTGACGCGCGCGAACAGGCCGTGCAGCGCGTGACCGAACTCGTGGAACAGCGTGTTCGTCTCGTCGTAGGTGAGCAGCGTGGGCTCACCGGGTGCCGGCTTCGGGACGTTGAGGTTGTTCACGACGACCGTCGGGTTCCCGAGGAGCGCCGACTGCGAGATGAGCGGGTTCATCCACGCGCCACCACGCTTGGAGTCTCGCGTGTACAGGTCGAGGATGTAGAGGCCGAGCCCCGAGCCGTCCTCGTTGCGCACCTCGAAGACACGCGCCTCCGGGTGGTACGCGACGAGATCGGGACGCTCCTCGAACGTGATCCCGTACAGGCGGGTCGCAGCGTAGAAGACACCGTCGCGGAGGACTCGCTCCGCCTCGAAGTACGGTCGCATGGCGGCGAGGTCGACGTCGTACTTCTCCTGACGGACCTTCGCGGTGAGCGCGGCCCAGTCCCAGCTCGCCACGGACTGACCGTCGGGGAGCTGGCGCTGCAGATCTTCCTGCTCGGCGCGCGCGTTGCGTGCGGCCGCGGGCGCGAGCCGGCCGAGCATGTCCGCGACCGCCTGGGGTGTCCGTGCCGTCTCGTCGGCGGTCACGAACGCGGCGTGGGTCTCGAACCCGAGGAGGCGCGCCCGCTCCGCCCGCAGACGCGTGATCTCGAGGACCAGGGCGCGGTTGTCGTGCTCCCCGCCTCGGATGCCGCGCGAGCGGGAGGCGCGCATGATCCGCTCTCGGGAGTCGCGATTCGTGAGATCGGCCAGCCACGGATGCCCGGTGAGGAGGACCAGGTTCACCACGAAGGAGCCCTCGAGTCCGCGCTCCCGGGCCGCCTCCGCCGCCGCAGAGAGTTCGCTCTCGCCGAGTCCGTCCAGCTCCTCCGCGGAGTCGAAGACGACGGCCAGCTCGTTGGTGTCGGCGAGCAGGTTCTTCTCGAACCTGGTCGTCAGCGTCGAGAGCCGCTGGTTGAACTCGCGGAGACGCGCTTTTTCTTCGTCGCTGAGGCCCGCACCCGCGAGCGTGAACTCCTGGTGGTAGCGCTCGAGAAGGTACCTCGATTCGGCGTCGAGGCCGAGTCCGTCGATCCGGCGGTAGAGCTCGGAGATGCGCTCGTAAAGGCGGGGATCCAAGCGGATGGCGTCCTGGTGGGCGGCGAGCTTCGGAGCGATCTCCTCCTCGAGCGCGTTGGTGAAGTCTGTGCTGTCGGCCGAGCTCTTGTTGAAGAAGACCTCCGCGACGCGGAGCAGCGTCTGGCCCGAGCGTTCGAGCGCGACGAGGGTGTTCTCGAACGTAGGGAGCTCCTTGTTCGCGACGATCGCCTCGATCTCGGCGAGCTGCTCGGCGAAGCCCTGCTCGAACGCGGGGGCGTAGTGCTCGTCGCGGATTCTGGCGAACGGCGGCAGCTGGTAGGGGAGCGGACTCGGGGCGAGAAAGGGGTTCGCAGTGTCGGCCATTCGTCCAGCGTAGGCCAGGTCGGCTGCAAAGAGTGCGTTGCAAAGATCTGCCTGCAAAGAAAAGCTTGCAAACAGATCTTTGGACTCCTAATATCGATTCATGACCGACGCAGACGCAGCCGCACCCGGACCCCGGTCGCACCCGTTCGACAACGCTCTCGGCATGCCCGCGCTCCGCGCACTGGCGCACCCGTTGCGCGTGGAGATCATGAACGAGCTGTCCGACTTCGGGTCCGCCACGGCCAGCATGCTCGCAGAACGTCTGGGGGAGTCGAGCGGCTCGACCAGTTACCACCTCCGGCAGCTCGCGAAGCACGGGATCATCGTCGAGGACGAGGAGCGCGGCACGGCGCGCGAGCGCTGGTGGCGGATGGCAGCGGGCGGCGTCACCATCGGCTCGCCGGAGACCGTGGCCACCCCGGCCGGACGGGAGGCGACGGAGATCGTCTCGCTCGGCTGGCACCAGAACAGCGAGCGCCGTCTCGACGGGTTCCTGCGTCGCGGCCTCGATCTGTTCGGCACCGACTGGGTGCAGGCGAGCACTCTCTCGACGTCCCACCTTCAGCTGACCAAGGAGGAGCTCGCGGAGCTCGGTCGCGAGTATTACGTCCTGCTCGAGCGTCTCCGCGAGAAGTGGAAGGCGGCGGGCGCTCCCGACGACAACAGTGTCACGAACGACGACGGCGGCCAGCGCAAGCGCGTCCAGGTGCAGTTCAACGCCTTCCCGCTCATCGAACAGGAGTTGCGGTGAGCTCGCCCCGCACCGAACGACGCGACCTGGGTGCCGGTTTCGGGAGGCTGTGGACCGCTGCGATCGCGAGCAACCTCGCCGACGGGATCGGGCGGACGGCTGTGCCGCTCGTCGCGACCACCCTGACCCGCGACCCCGCTCTCATCGCGGGTCTCTCCGCCGTCACCTTCCTCCCCTGGTTGCTCTTCGGGATCCCGGCGGGGATCCTGCTCGACCGGGTGGACCGGCGGATGGCGATGGCGGCGGCCAATACGGTGCGGTTCGCCGTCGCGGCCGTGCTCGCCCTCCTCATCTCCACCGGTTCCCTCAGCATCTGGCTGCTGTACGTGTGCGTCCTGGCCTTCGGGCTCGGCGAGACGGTGTTCGACAACGCGACCACGACGGTCGTCCCGAGTCTTGTCCGGCGTGACCAGCTGGATCGCGCCAACGGCCGCATGCAGGCCGCGGAGATCGTGATCCAGAACTTCGTCGCCACGCCGATCGCCGGCTTCCTGTTCGCTGCCGCTATCGTCCTGCCGATCTGGCTGACCGGTTCCGGCTTCCTGGTCGCCGGTCTGCTGGCGCTGACCATCCCCGCCTCGGCGGCCCGGGCGTCGCACCTGCCGCTGGGAGGCGCCCCGGAGGGCCGTCCTCCGTTCCGGGCCGTCGTGCGCTTCCTGTGGGACCATCGCTTCCTGCGCCGGATGATCGTGCTGACCTCCGTGACGGCGTCGGCGCTCGCTTTCGCCCAGGGGAGCGTCGTTCTGCTCTTCCTGGACACCTTGCACGTTCCGGCTGCATTCTTCGGCGTGATGACAGCCCTCATCGGGGTCGGCGCGCTCGGCGGCGCGCTGATCTCGAGCCGGCTCGTCGAGCGCTTCGGCCGCGGCCGGGTCATGCTCTGCGCCATGGTGCTGAGCGGTGCGGGCATGGCCGTGGTCGGACTCCCGGCGAACCTCGTCGTGGCGATCGCCGGCTACGCGGCGGGAGCATTCGGCGTGGCCGTCTGGAACGTGCCGTGGGGCGCCGTCCGGCAGGCCCTGATCCCCAACGGGATGCTCGGCCGGGCGATGGGCATCATCCGCACGATCGGCTGGGGGCTTACCCCGATCGCGACCGTGCTGGGCGGCTTCGTCGCCCGCATCGACCTCCGCCTGCCGTTCGTCATCGGCGGCGGCCTCGTCGTGCTGCTGTCCTTGGCGTCGGCGCGGCTGATCCTCTCGGCTTCCGCACAGGAGCCGGAACAAGAACTCATCCCGGAAGGAACACGATCATGACCGCCATGACCCTGCCGCTCCGCCGCCCGCTCGTGCACCGTGCTGCGCTGAGGCTGGGAGGCGCGCTCACCGAGTGGGGCGCTCGCCCGGCCGCCCAGGCAGTCTCGTACAGCGAGCGCACCGCGCGGATGGAAGCGTCGCGTGAGGCGGCGGCGCGTACCGTGCCGCAGCTTCCCCGCTAGACGGCGTCCTCGTCGTACTCCGTCGGCTGCTGCTCGATCGACTGCGTGATCGTGGCCGAGTCCTCGTGCTGGTTGTAGCGGATGACCGTGCCGTCGTCGAGCTCGACGACGGGCTTCCCTTCCAGCCACGTGAGGGTCCAGTACCAGCCGGTGGTCTCGACGTCGGTCGCGACGAGCTCCTCCTCGACGGTGGACACGGCGTACGCGACGACCTCGGGGAGGGACGCGGGAGGCTGATCGCCGACGGGCCAGCGGGTACCGAGCTGCATCAGGCGCGGCCCTCGACCCGAGCGCGCGCGCCCAGGTCGATCTCGTAGGTCACCCACGCGGTGCGCTCGGCGACGGAGTCGTAGACCCGCTGGGCGGTCTGGTTGTCCTGGGCGGTGACCCACTGGACCACGCCGAGACCGCGCTCCGCGGCGATGGCCCGGGCCTTCTCGATCAGGGCGTGCCCGATGCCCTTGTCGCGTTCCTCCTCGAGGACGAAGAGGTCGTCGAGGAAGAGCCCGCGGTCGCCCTCGAGCGGCCGGGCGAACTCGCGCAGGTTGGCGAGCCCGACGATGCGGTCGCCGTCGACGGCGACGTACCCTTCCTCCTCGTGCTCGGGCGCGGTGAGCCACGACCACAGGACCAGCGCCTTCTGGTCCGTCAGCTCGGTCTCGTAGAACTCGGCGTACTTCGCGTAGAGGTCGAGCCACGCGAAGAAATCGCCGTCCCGCACGGGCCGGACTTCGATAGCCATGGATTCCTCCGTTCGCTGTCACACGGCGGCTGGGGGACCGGTGTGTATTCCGACCCTATCCCGCCCTCGTTCAGGGGACGAGATCGTACGTGACCCACTTCGTCTTCTCGGCGACGCGATCGTACAGCCGCCGGGCGGTCTCGTTGTCCTTGGCGGTGATCCACCGGACGACCGAGAGGCCCCGTTCCTTGGCGTGGTCGCGCATCGCTTCGAGCAGCGCCGTGCCTGCGCCCGCGCCCCGTGAATCGGCCGAGACGAAGAGGTCGTCGAGGTACAGGCCCTTGCTGCCGTCGAGCGGGCGGACGAACTCGCGGACGTGGGCGAGGCCGATCGGTGTCCCCTCGTCGTCGACGGCGAAGTACGCCTCGAGTCCGGTCGACGGATCGGTGAGCCAGCTCCAGACCAGGAGCGCCTTCTCGTCCGTCACCGGGCTCTCGTAGAACTCGCCGTAGCCCGTGTAGAGGTCGAGCCAGGTGAAGAACTCGTTGTCCTCCACCCGTCTGACTGCAACCGTCATCGATCCTCCTCGGTGGGTGCCTGAGCAAGGAGGATATCGGTCACCGTGAGCTCATCGGCGGAGGCGAAGCGCAGGTCGGCGATTCTGCCCACCGACCGGAGGTCGCCCGCGGCGAGTTCGAGCGCCGCGATCTCGTCGGCCGGACCGGCGATCACGGCAGAGTCGACGGGCGTCCGCTGGGAGGCCTTGGCCGCGGTCTTCGCCCCGCGCACGCCCGTGAGCGCGCGCCCGACGACGGAGAGCAGGGAGCGGTGGGACGACCAGTCGCCCGCCACCTCGTCGGCGGTGGGCCACGGAGCGAGATGGACCGATCCCTCCTCGGACCAGCTCCACGCCTCCTCGGTGGCGAACGGGATCACCGGCGCGAGGAGCCGGAGGAAGGTCGTCAGGGCGACGCGGAGCGCCACCACGGCGGAGACCTGACCCTCGGACGCCTCGCCGTACGCGCGCTCCTTCACGAGCTCGAGGTAGTCGTCGCAGAACGTCCAGAAGAACGCCTCGATCGCCTCCAGGGCGCGAGCGTGCTCGTACCCGTCCAGCGCTCGGGTCGCCTCCTCGACGACATCTGCGAGGTTCTGGAGCATGCTCTGGTCGAGGGGCTCGGTGACCCGGTCGAGGCTCAGCGTCTCGGGGGCTTCGAAGCCGAGGATGAACTTGGCCGCGTTGAGCACCTTGATCGCGAGGCGGCGCCCGATCTTGATCTGGGTCGGGTTCTGCGGGTCGAAGGCCGCGTCGGTGCCGAGACGCGACGAGGCGGCCCAGTACCGGACCGCGTCGGAGCCGTGACGCTCGAGGATGTCGGCGGGCGTCACGACGTTGCCCTTCGACTTCGACATCTTCTTCCGGTCGGGGTCGACGATGAAGCCGGAGAGGGCCGCGTTCTTCCACGGTGCGACATCGCCCTCCAGCTTCGAGCGCAGGAGGGTCGAGAACAGCCACGTGCGGATGATGTCCTGACCCTGCGGCCGCAGATCGAACGGGAAGACCGCCGAGAACAGCTCGTCGTCGCGCTCCCATCCGCCGGCCAGCTGCGGCGTCAGCGACGAGGTCATCCAGGTGTCCATGACGTCGTGCTCGCCCACGAAACCGCCGGCCTGACCGCGCTGCGACTCCTCGTAGCCCGGGGCCGCGTCGGAGGACGGGTCGACGGGGAGGGCGTCGGCGGAGGGGAGGATCGTCTCGTCGAACACGGGGTTGCCGTCCGCGTCGAGCGGGTACCACACGGGGAACGGGACGCCGAAGAAGCGCTGGCGGCTGATCAGCCAGTCGCCGGTGAGGCCGTTGACCCAGTTCTCGTAGCGCACCCGCATGAAGTCCGGATGCCAGTCGAGCTCGCGGCCCAGCTCGATCAGCCGCGCGCGGAGCTCCTCGTCGCGGGCGCCGTTCTTGACGTACCACTGGCGCGTGGAGACGATCTCGAGCGGCTTGTCGCCCTTCTCGAAGAACTTCACCGGGTGCTGGATGGGCTTGGGCTCGCCGACGAGGTCGCCGGAGGCGCGCAGCAGCTCCACCACGGACTGTTTGGCCGAGAACACGGTCTTTCCGGCGAGCTGCGCGTACGCCTCGCGGCCCGCGTCCGACTGGATCGCCGCGGGGGGCTCGGGCAGGATGCGCCCGTCGAAGCCGATGATCGTCCGGTTCGGGAGGTCGAGCTCGCGCCACCACGTGACGTCGGTGATGTCGCCGAAGGTGCAGATCATCGCGATGCCGGTGCCCTTGTCGGGCTGCGCCAGGCGGTGCGCCACCACCGGGACCTCCACGTCGAACAGCGGGGTCCGGACGGTGGTGCCGAAGAGCGGCCGGTACCGCTCGTCGTCCGGGTGGGCGACGAGTGCCACACAGGCGGGCAGCAGTTCGGGCCGGGTGGTCTCGATGTAGACGGGGCCGTCCTGCCCGTGGAAGGCGACGCGGTGGTAGGCGCTCGGCTGCTCGCGGTCCTCGAGCTCGGCCTGGGCCACGGCGGTGCGGTACGTGATGTCCCACAGGGTCGGGGCGAGCGCCTGGTAGGCCTCGCCGCGCTCCACGTTGCGGAGGAAGGCGAGCTGGGAGGTGCGCAGCGCCTCCTCGCCGATCGTGCGGTAGGTCTGCGACCAGTCCACCGACAGCCCGAGGGCCCGCCAGAGCGCCTCGAACTGCTTCTCGTCCTCGACGGTCAGCCGCTCGCACAGCTCGATGAAGTTGCGGCGCGAGACCGGCTTCTGGTCGGCGGCCTTGGTGCTCTTGTTGTCGCCGCCCTCGAAGGGAGGGACGAACGCGGGATCGTACGGGAGCGACGGGTCGCACCGCACGCCGTAGTAGTTCTGCACGCGGCGCTCGGTCGGGAGGCCGTTGTCGTCCCAGCCCATCGGGTAGAAGACGTACTGACCGCGCATCCGGTGATAGCGGGCGATGATGTCGGTGTGCGTGTAGCTGAACACGTGCCCGATGTGCAGCGAACCGGAGGCCGTGGGCGGCGGGGTGTCGATCGAGTACACGCCGGAGCGGCCCGCGGCGAGGGCGCCCTCGCGATCGAATCGGAAGGTCCCGTCGACCTGCCAGCGGTCGCCCCAGCGGGCTTCGAGGCCCTCGAGGGCCGGCTTCTCGGGCACGTTGGCGCTCATGCGCATCCTCCGATTCGATATGTGCGGCACCGTGTCAACGGGGTGCCTGAGTGTGGGATCCCTCCAGCGTACCGGACGTGCCGGGGAGGCGAGCCGGTTCAGACCTCGTCGATGATCGGCTCACGGCGCATCGCGGCGACCGAGGCGATGAGGGTGATGAGCGACATGATCGCGAGGACGACGCCCGGGTGCCACCAGGCGTTCCCGGTCGCCTTGCCCAGCACGAGGGTGAGGGCGGGGACGAACGACGTGAGCAGGGCAGCGATGCTGTACGCCACCGAGAGCCCGCTGTAGCGCACCTCGCTCGGGAAGAGATCGGACATGAGGCCGCCGAGAGCAGCCCACGACAGAGTCGGGAGGATCCCGCCGATGATCATGCTCGCGACCAGCACAGCGAACGAAGCGCTCTGGAGCAGCAGGTACATCGGGAAGGCGACGAGGAGCGTCCCGACGGCGCCGATCGCGACGACCCGCGCGGAGCCGATCCGGGCCGCCCACGCGCCGAAGAGCGGGATGGTGACCAGCTGCAGCAGGCCGCCGATCGTGGTCGCGATGAGGAGGTCCTGGTACTTGAAGCCGAGGACGCTCGTGCCGTAGTCGACCATGTACGTGTTCATCAGCGAGTAGGAGCCGATGCCGAGCACGGCCGCCCCGATCCCGATGACGAAGCCGACCGGCGCCTTGCGGAAGACGTCGAGCACCGGGAACGCGTCGCGGCGGCCCGTCTCGACGAGCTTGCGGAAGACCGGGGTCTCGTCGATCGACCAGCGCAGGTAGAGCGAGACGAGGAGGAGCGGGAAGGCGGTCAGGAACGGGATCCGCCAGCCCCAGGAGGCGAGATCGGCCGAGCTCATGGTCACCGTCAGGATGAGGAAGACGACCGCGCTGAGGATGGACCCCACCGGCGAACCGAGCTGGGGGAGGGCGGCGTAGAAGCCGCGTCGCTTCGGGTTCGCGTACTCGGTCGCGAGGAGGATCGAGCCTCCCCACTCGCCGCCGACCGAGAAGCCCTGCAGCAGCCGGAGCAGCACGATCGCGATCGCGCCGAACCAGCCGGCCGCGGCGTAGGTCGGCAGGAGTCCGACCAGCCCGGTGCTCAGCCCCATGATGAGGATCGTGATGAGGAGCGTGGGCCGACGGCCGATCCGGTCGCCGAGGTTGCCGAACACCACCGCGCCGACGGGACGGATCACGAAGCCCGCGGCGATCGCGAGGAAGCCCGCGAGCGCACCTCCGAAGGCGCCCAGGGGCTGGAAGAAGAGGGGGCCTACGAAGAACGCTGCGAAGTACGCGTAGAGGTAGAAATCGTAGGATTCGAGTGCGGTTCCGACGAACGACGCGACGGTGACGCGCCGGGCGGTCCCGGGAGTGATGCCCGGGCGGTCGGTGAGGCTCGGGGAGGGGCTTGTGAGGGTGGTCACGGGTGTCCTTCTGATCGGTTGCTGGACCGCGTCCAATATTGGCACGGGAGGAAACACGCGATGACAGCTCGTCATTCCGGGCATGCGGGATCGGGCCGGCCCCGCGCCTCTTCGCGCCGCATGCTGGCCGAGGCGGCGGGGGAGCTCTTCCTCGAGCAGACCTACGCCGGGACGACGATCGACGACGTCGCGCGGCGAGCGGGGGTGAGCCGCGCCACCTTCTTCAATTACTTCGGCGCGAAGAGCGATCTGCTCTGGCTGGAGGTGGACGAGTCGCTCGAGAGCTTCGACAGCACCCTCGACGGGGTGAGCCGCGAGCTCCCGCCCATGGAGGCGGTGCTCGCCGCGGTGCTGGCGCTGGCGGACGGCTTCGGGCCGGGACGGCTCCCGCTCGCCGTCACGCAGGTCGAGCTGATGGGCACCGACGCGGAACTGCGCGCGTCGGCGCTTCCGCGCTTCCTCGCGCTCGTGGGAGCGCTCACTGGTTTCATCGCCGACAGGACCGCCACGAGGCGCGACGAGCTGCTGCCGCGAGCCGCGGCGACCGCGGTCGTGGGCGCCGGGGTCTCGGCGGCCACCCTCTGGGCTGCCGCCGGCGTGCGCCGGGGCCCGCTCGCCCCGCTCGTGCGGCGGGCCGTCGAGCCGGTCTGCCGCGGGTACGCCGATGCCTGGGACCACCCCTGAACCGCGGCGCGACCCGCTAGACTGGGAGCACAGACGTCGACCCGGCCATCACCGGCGAGTCTCCGGAAGAACCGCGGGAGGGCTCCCGCTCAGTAGAACCGGACGGCAGCGGCCCGTCACAGCCGATCGTTGAGAGGTCCATCCCGCCACCGGAGGCGGGCCGGGCAAGCGGGGTGGTACCGCGACGGGCGCTCAGGCGCCCGGCGTCCTCGTGCAGCATGTGGAGAATCTGCCAGGAGAGAGATGCCGTACCCCCAGTCCGCGCCGGGCGGAGCCGAGCCCGAGCGCGCAGACGTAACCCCGAGCCCGGTGTTCCCCCGGATCGAGCAGGAGGTGCTCGCGTTCTGGGAGCAGGACGGGACGTTCCGCGCCTCCATCGAGAACCGCGAAGGCGGCGAGGAGTGGGTTTTCTACGACGGGCCGCCCTTCGCCAACGGCCTGCCGCATTACGGGCACCTGCTGACCGGCTACGCGAAGGACGTCTTCCCGCGCTTCCAGACCATGCGCGGCCGGAAGGTGGAGCGCCGGTTCGGTTGGGACACCCACGGGCTCCCCGCGGAGCTCGAGGCCGAGCGGCAGCTCGGCCTCACCGACAAGAGCCAGATCGAGGAGATGGGGCTCGCCGCCTTCAACCAGGCCGCCAAGGACTCGGTGCTCCGGTACACCAAGGAGTGGCAGGAGTACGTCACCCGCCAGGCACGGTGGGTCGACTTCGACAACGACTACAAGACGCTCGACACCACCTACATGGAGTCGGTGATCTGGGCCTTCAAGACGCTGCACGAGAAGGGCCTCGCCTACGAGGGCTACCGGGTGCTGCCGTACTGCTGGCGCGACCAGACCCCGCTGTCGAACCACGAGCTCCGGATGGACGACGACGTCTACAAGATGCGGCAGGACCAGACCGTGACGGTCACGTTCCCGCTCGTCGGGGCGAAGGCCGAGGCGCTCGACCTGACCGGTGTCCGCGCCCTCGCGTGGACGACCACGCCGTGGACGCTCCCCACGAATCTCGCTCTCGCGGTCGGCCCGGACATCCGCTACGCGGTCCTGCCCGCCGGTCCGAATGGCGCCGCTGACGCGCACGGCACGCCCGACGAGGAGGTGCTGAGCGGCCGCTACCTCCTCGCGTTCGAGCTCGTGGGCGCGTACGCCAAAGACCTCGGCTACGAGTCCGCCACCGACGCCGTCGCAGCCATCACGCGCACCGTGCTCGGCTCCGAGCTCGAGGGCGTCGAGTACGACCGGCTCTGGGACTACTACGCCGACGTCGAGCGCTGGGGCACCCAGAATGCATGGCGGATCCTCGTCGACGACTACGTGACCACCGAGGACGGCACCGGCATCGTCCACCAGGCGCCTGCGTACGGCGAGGACGACCAGCGGGTGACCGAGGCGGCCGGGATCCCGGTCATCATCTCCGTCGACGACGGTGCGCGGTTCCTCCCCGACGTCGTCGACGTGGCCGGCCTCCAGGTCTTCGAGGCGAACAAGCCGCTGACGAAGATGCTGCGCGAGCAGGGGCGCCTCCTGCGCCAGGCCAGCTACGAGCACTCGTACCCGCACTGCTGGCGGTGCCGGAACCCGCTCATCTACAAGGCGGTCTCGAGCTGGTTCGTGCGGGTGACCGATTTCCGCGACCGGATGGTCGAGCTGAACCAGGAGATCACCTGGGTCCCGGACAACGTGAAGGACGGCCAGTTCGGCAAGTGGCTCGCCGGTGCCCGCGACTGGTCGATCTCCCGCAACCGGTACTTCGGGTCGCCGATCCCCGTCTGGAAGAGCGACGACCCCGCGTACCCGCGCGTCGACGTCTACGGCTCCCTGGAGGAGCTCGAGCGCGACTTCGGTCGTCTCCCGCTGAACGCCGCCGGCGAGCCGGACCTCCACCGGCCGTTCATCGACGAGCTCACCCGGCCCAACCCGGACGACCCGACGGGCCGCTCGACCATGCGCCGCATCCCCGACGTGCTCGACGTGTGGTTCGACTCGGGGTCGATGCCCTTCGCCCAGGTGCATTACCCGTTCGAGAACCGCGACTGGTTCGACACGCACAACCCGGCCGACTTCATCGTCGAGTACATCGGGCAGACGCGCGGCTGGTTCTACCTGCTGCACACGCTCGCCACGGCGCTCTTCGACCGTCCCGCCTTCAAGAACGTCATCAGCCACGGGATCGTGCTCGGCAGCGACGGGCAGAAGATGTCCAAGTCGCTCCGGAACTATCCCGATGTGAACGAGGTCTTCGACCGCGACGGGTCGGACGCGATGCGCTGGTTCCTCATGTCGAGCCCCGTGCTCCGCGGAGGGAACCTCGTCGTCACCGAGGAGGGCATCCGCGAGGGTGTCCGCCAGGTGCTCCTCCCGCTGTGGAGCACCTGGTACTTCTTCTCGCTCTACGCCAACGCGACCGGGTACGACGCGAAGCGCTCGGTGAGCTCCTCCGACGTGCTCGACCGGTACCTCCTCGCCAAGACGCGGGATCTGGTGGAGGCGGTGACCGCCGACCTGGAGGCGCTCGACTCGACGCTCGCGTCGGCCAAGCTGCGCGACTTCGCCGACGTGCTGACCAACTGGTACGTCCGCCGGTCGCGTGATCGCTTCTGGACGGGCGTCGCCGAGGACGGCACCGGCACCGAGGCCTTCGACACGCTCTACACGGTGCTCGAGACCGTGACCCGCGTGGCCGCCCCGCTCCTCCCGCTCGTGGCCGAGCGCATCTGGAAGGACCTCACGGGGGGCCGCAGCGTGCACCTCACCGACTGGCCCGTCGCCGAGGAGTTCCCCGCCGACGACGAGCTCGTCGACGCGATGGACCGGATCCGGGCGATCAGTTCGACCGTGCTGTCGCTGCGCAAGCAGGCCGGCCTCCGGGTCCGGCTCCCGCTCGCCGCCCTCACGGTCGTGGCCGCGAACGCGGAGGCGCTGCGCCGCTTCGAGGGCATCCTGCGCGACGAGCTCAACGTGAAAGCGGTCGAACTCGTCGAGCTGCGGGAGGGCAGCGCGGCGGAGTACGGCATCACGAGCCGGCTGACCGTGAACGCGCGCGCCGCCGGACCGCGGCTCGGCAAGCAGGTCCAGCAGGTGATCCAGGCCGCCCGCGCGGGCGACTGGACCGAGCAGGACGGCGTCGTGACGGTCGGCGGCGTGGAGCTGCGCGAGGGCGAGTACGAGCTCGTGCTCGAGACGGCACAGGCCGACGGCGAGTCGGCGTCCGCGCTCGCGCTCCTTCCGGGCGGCGGATTCGTGCTGCTCGACACCGAGACGACGCCGGAGCTCGAAGCGGAGGGTCTCGCACGCGACGTCATCCGGGCCGTCCAGGACACCCGCAAGGCAGCCGGGCTCGAGGTGAGCGACCGCATCTCGCTGGACCTCTGGTTCGACGACCGGGACGACGCGGCCGCCATCGAGTCCGCCGCCGGGCTCGTCGACATCGCCGGGGAGACGCTCGCCGCGGACATCGCCATCGGATGGACGGATTCCGCGGCCGGAGAGAAGGACCGCGGCTTCGCCAAGCGGTTCGAGGCCGGACAGTTCGCGAACGCGGGCGCATTCCGGGTGCACGTGACGAAGGCGGAGGTGGTAGCCCGATGACCGACGAGGACGAGCGCGATCGCGCGGAGGCCGTCTACCAGGAGCTCCTCGCCCGGGTCGGAGAAGGCGCTCCCGAGCGCCGGCTCGACGCGACCCGGCGGGCCGTCGAGCTGCTGGGCGACCCGCAGCGGGCGTACCCGATCATCCACATCACGGGCACCAACGGGAAGACATCGACGAGCCGGATCGCTGAGAGCATCCTGCGGGCGTACGGGCTGCGCACCGGGCTCCTGACGAGCCCGCACCTCGTGCGCTTCAACGAGCGGATCGTGATCGACGGCGAGCCGATCTCCGACGAGGCGCTCGCCCGGAACTGGGAGGACATCCGCCCGTACCTCGAGATCGTCGACTCGGAACTGGCCACGGCCGGCAAGGCGCCGCTGACCTTCTTCGAGGCTCTGACGGCACTGGCGTTCGCCGCCTTCGCCGACGCACCCGTCGACGTGGCCGTCATCGAGGTCGGCATGGGCGGCGAGTGGGACTCGACCAACGTCGGCGACGGGCAGGTCGCGGTCTTCACCCCGATCTCGCTCGACCACACCAAGGCCCTCGGCGACACAGTGGAGGAGATCGCCCGCACCAAGTCGGGGATCATCAAGCCGTCCGCCGACGTCGTCTCGGCGTCCCAGGCCCCCGAGGCGATGCGCGTTCTCGAGCAGGCGGCTGAGCTCACCGAGTCCACGCTGGCGGCCCAGCCGCGCGACTTCGACGTCGTCTCGACGCAGGTCGCCGTCGGCGGCCAGCTCGTGACGGTTCGCGGGCGCGCCGGGACCTACCCCGATGTGTTCCTCCCGCTCTACGGAGATCATCAGGCGCAGAACGCGGCGGTGGCGATCGCGGCGGTCGAGACCTTCCTCGGTCGCGGCAGCCAGGAGCTCAAGCCCGAGCTGGTCGAGGAGGGGTTCGCCACCGCGACCTCGCCCGGCCGTCTGCAGCTCATCGGCATCGAGCCGACGATCCTCGTCGACGCGGCGCACAACCCCTCCGGGGCGGAGACGCTCGCCGAGGCGCTCCGTCGGTACTTCGACTTCGACGAGCTCACCTTCGTGATCGGCGTGCTCGGCGACAAGGACGCCCGCGGGATCATCCGCGCCCTGGCGCCCGTGGCCTCCCAGTTCTACGTCACGGAGCCGGGCTCCGAGCGGGCGCGCGAGGCCGAGGACCTGGGCGAGCTCGTCCGCGACGAAGTCGGCGACGAGGCGACGATCGTCTTCTCCGACGCGATCGACGCCCTCGAGACGGCCCGCGAGTGGGCCGCCGAGGAGCCGCGGCGCGCTGTCGTCGTCACCGGATCGATCGTGCTCGTGGGCGCCGCCATGGCGTACGCCGAGGAGCAGGGCTGGAAGCAGGCCGCGTCGTGACCGACCCGTCGCCCGGGCCCGAGGACGAGTCGCCGGATCCCGGGGCCGAGGGAGCACCGGCGGGGCGTCAGCGACGGCCGCGGTCGCTCCGCGAGTCGCTCGGCGCGATCGTGCTCGGCTTCGAGGTGCTCGTGGTCTTCCTGGGGGCCCTCGTGCTGTTCGGGCTGAAGTCCCTCCCCGCGCCGCTCGCGCTCGGCGGAGGGGCAGCGCTCGTCCTGCTCATGATCGTCGCCATCGCGCTGCTCCGGTACCCGGTCGGGGTCATCCTGGGCTGGTTGGTCCAGCTGATCGTGGTCGCCGCCGGATTCCTCGTGCCCGCCTTCTTCATCGTGGGAGCGATCTTCACCGCGATGTGGACCTACTGCATGATCACCGCCTCCCGTCTAGAACGAACCGCCAACCGAACGGAGAACCCATGACCACCGCCGTCGAAGAGACCCTCGTCCTCATCAAGCCCGACGGGGTCGCCCGCAACCTCACGGGCGAGATCCTCCGCCGCATCGAGGCGAAGGGGTACTCGCTCGTCGACCTGCGGATGCTCCAGGCCGACCGCGAGCTGCTCGCGAAGCACTACGCCGAGCACGAGGGCAAGCCGTTCTACGAGCCGCTCGTCGAGTTCATGGAGTCGGGGCCGATCGTCGCGATCCGCCTCGCGGGCAACCGCGTCATCGAGGGCTTCCGCTCTCTCGCCGGCGCCACCGACCCGACCACGGCCCTTCCGGGCACCATCCGCGGCGACCTCGCGCGCGACTGGGGACTCAAGGTCCAGCAGAACCTCGTGCACGGCTCCGACTCGCCCGAGTCCGCTCAGCGCGAGCTCGCGCTGTGGTTCGGCTGAACCCACCACGATTCGTCACGAATGCCGGCCTCGCGGGAGCGGGAGCCGGCATTCGGCACGAATGAAGCCGTCGGTCAGGGGGAGGCGCGCTCAGACGAAGGCGCGGTGGATCCAGTCGAGCTCGATCTGGGCGATGATCGCCACGACCACATAGCAGACCACCGTGATGAGGGGCACCCAGCCGTACAGGCTGGCGAAGAAGCGCCGGGCCCGCGGTGGCACCGGGAGGTGTCCCTCCTTGAGGTTGTAGAGCGTCACGGCCCAGAAGGTGGGGATCGTCACCGACCACGTCACCATGCACCACGGGCAGAGCACCCGGAGATCGGTGACGGAGGCCGTGATGAGGAAGATCACGAGGGCCAGGGCGAGCACGACGCCGGCGTTGAAGGCCAGCCAGTACCAGCGCGCGAACCGGGCGCGGTTCGCGAGGAGGCCGGCGCCGACCGCGATCGTGGCCGTCCACCCGCCGAGACCGAGGATCGGATTCGGGAAACCGAGGAGGGACCCCTGCCACGAGGCGAGGTTCTTCGAGCAGCCCACGAGCACGCTGAAGTTGCAGGACAGCTGCGCCTTCGGGTTCTCGAGGATCGTGAACTTGTCGACGGTGAGCATGAAGGCGGCCCACAGGCCGATGAGCCCGGCGACGATCAGGAAGACGGCGAGAGCGGTCGGGCGGCGGTACGCGACCGCCTCGGCTGAACTGTCTGGCACCCTCGGATTATGGCATGCGCCACGCGCGCCTTTTCTGGGAGGCGGCGGTCCGGCCGGAGCTCATGCGATAATCGATGCAGCAGTCGTCCCGGCACCGGCCGGGAACGCACGACAGAAGGCTTGAGGGCGCGGGAGCGCCCGGTGACAGGGCCGGCCCGGTGCCGGCCGTAGACATGTGACGATGCGGACCGCGCCACGAGCCCGGGCCGCATCCGACAAGGATTGACGGAAGCGGCGCGAGCGCCGGCTCCGACGGAGAGTACCCGGCGGGCGGGGAACCGTATCGCCGGTCGAGGAGTGCACCAGCGATGGTGGAAAACGAGAATATCGACAACACGAACGGATCCGACAGCGAGACGGGAGGGCGCCGGCGACGGGGCCTCTTCGGAACGCGACGCGTGGTGAAGCGGCACGAGCCCGCGGCAGACGCTGTCGGGCAGGACTTCGGCGCGGGTGCCGAGACCGCCGTGCCGAACGCGGACGCCGTGAGCGCCGCGGCGCCGAGCGCGGACGAGCACGCCGAGACCGAGCACGTCCCGGTGCCGGAGACGCCCGCCACTGATCAGGGCACCCCTGGAGGCGACGCTTCTGCGACGCCGGCGGGCGTCGTCCCGGCCGGTCCCATCGAGCCGCCCGCCCTTCCGGAGAAGCACGGCGAGGAAGAGGCCATCGCGTCGGCCGCCGCTCCCGGCCTGCCGCCGACCACACTGGTCTTCCAAGCCCCCGACCTCCCGCCGCTGCCGCCCCTCCCCGAGGCGGAGGAGCCCGCGGGCACCGTGCGGCGCCGCTCGCGCCGCCGCGCCGGCGAACCAGGCCGCGACAACGGCTCCGACCCGGCGAACACCGTCGTGAAGGTCCGCACGCCCCGCGAGCCGGAGCTCATCACCGAGCCCCAGAAGGTCAAGGGCTCCACGCGCCTCGAGGCGAAGAAGCAGCGCCGCCGCGACGGGCGTGACGCCGGCCGCCGCCGCCCCGTCATCACCGAGGCCGAGTTCCTCGCGCGCCGCGAGTCGGTGGACCGGCAGATGGTCGTCCGCTCCAAGGGCGGCCGCATCCAGATCGGCGTGCTCGAGGACAAGGTCCTCGTCGAGCACTACGTCGCCCGCTCGCAGGAGGCCTCCCTCATCGGGAACGTCTACCTCGGGCGCGTCCAGAACGTGCTCCCGAGCATGGAGGCGGCCTTCGTCGACATCGGCCGCGGACGCAACGCCGTGCTCTACTCGGGCGAGGTCGACTGGGACGCCGTCGAGACCGGCAACCAGCCGCGCCGCATCGAGCTCGCGCTCAAGCCCGGCGACCGCGTGCTCGTCCAGGTCACGAAGGACCCCGTCGGTCACAAGGGTGCTCGGCTGACCAGCCAGATCTCCCTCCCCGGGCGGTATCTCGTCTACGTCCCCAACGGCTCGATGAACGGGATCTCCCGCAAGCTCCCGGACACCGAGCGCGCGCGCCTCAAGAAGATCCTCAAGGAGGTCCTCCCCGAGAGCGCGGGCGTCATCGTCCGCACCGCGGCCGAGGGCGCCACCGAGGAGCAGCTGACGCTCGACGTCACCCGGCTGACCGCGCAGTGGGCCGACATCAGCAAGCAGGTCGAGACCGTCCAGGCCCCGACGCTCCTGCACAGCGAGCCGGACCTCCTGATCAAGATCATCCGCGACGTCTTCAACGAGGACTTCCAGAAGCTGATCATCGCCGGCGACGACGCCCGCCAGACCATCGAGAGCTACCTGAGGCAGGTCGCCCCCGACCTGCTCGACCGCGTGGAGCCGTACACCGGCGACCGCGACGCGTTCGACGAGTACCGCATCACCGAGCAGATCGAGAAGGCGCTCGAACGCAAGGTGTGGCTGCCCTCCGGCGGCTCCCTCGTCATCGACCGCACCGAGGCCATGACCGTGGTCGACGTCAACACCGGCAAGTTCGTCGGCTCCGGCGGCAACCTGGAGGAGACGGTCACCAAGAACAACCTGGAGGCGGCCGAGGAGATCGTCCGGCAGCTGCGGCTCCGCGACATCGGCGGCATCATCGTCGTGGACTTCATCGACATGGTCCTCGAGTCGAACCGCGACCTCGTCCTCCGGCGCCTGATCGAGTGCCTGAGCCGTGACCGGACCAAGCACCAGGTGGCCGAGGTCACGTCGCTCGGCCTCGTCCAGATGACCCGGAAGAAGCTCGGCCTCGGGCTTCTCGAGACGTTCAGCGAGGCGTGCGAGGTCTGCGCGGGCCGCGGGGTCATCGTCCACCACGACCCGGTCGTGAAGCACCGCCAGCCGCAGCAGCAGCCCACCGAGCGCCGACGGGGCCGCGGCAACGGCGGCAACGGCGCGCCCGCGGCCGCGAGCTCCGGTCCGAGCGGAGCCCCGCACGCGGGGACTCACGCCATCACCGACGACGCGAAGAACGCCCTGGCCCAGATCGCCGCCTCCACCATCCACGCGCATCACGAGGAGCACGAAGCGGAGGCGCCGTCGGGCGTTGCCGCGACGTCCGCGGCGTCCGCGCCGCTGGAGACCGCCGCCGCCGAGGGCGCCGGCCCCGAGCAGCGCGAGGGCGCGTCGAAGCGCCGCCGTCGCAAGGGCAAGGGCGCACCACAGCCCGAGGCCCAGCAGGACGCCGAGACCGCCGTTGCGGAGAACGGCACCGAGCCGGGGCCGGCTGAGGCGCAGACAGAGGACGCTGAGCACGACGGTTTCGTCCCGCTCATCGAGCTGCCGCTGCCCGAGCCGGCCGCCGCCCCTGCCGTGACGCGTCCCTCCCCGGAGGAGACGGAGCTGCTCCTCGATTCGGTTCTCGACGCGCTTCCCGCGCCGAAGGAGCCCGGTCAGGGCCGCAGCCGGAGCCGTCGCGCCAGCACGGCGGTCATCGCCGGCGGAGAACTGGCGTCCTCGGGCGAATGATCCCTCAGTGCCGGTGCGGGAACCGATCCCGCGCCGGCACCCGGAGCCCGCTCGCGATGAGCCGCTGCACGAGCTCCTTGCCGCCGACCGGCTTGGCTCCTGCGGCCACGAGCTCGTCGTAGCGCCGGTCCGGAACGTCGTAGTGGTCGAGGTCGAACGCGCGGCGCTGGATGCCGTTCGCGGACGCGAAGGCGTGCAGTTCCTCGAGCGACGCGTCGCTGACCAGGTGCGACCACAACATGCCGTGCGCCGGCCATGCCGGGGGATCGATCAGCACCGTCATACAATGATCTTAGGAACCGGCGCCGCGTGCGGTGCCGGGCGGTCCCGGCCCCCGCGTCCCGGCGCCTCCACGGAGCGTCGCTGAATTGACGATGGGTGTGGCGTCCGGTAAAGTTGACCGTTGGTGTGTGTCGGAACCCCCGTGCCGCCATCACGGTTTTCTGAGAGCCGCCCGCCGCGCAGCGGAGGGCAGGACTCGCCAGTAACTTCCTGAACACAAGAAGAGCAGGACCAGGTCCGCGGCTGCGCCGGGAGCTGTTCCCCGACGAAAAAGGTACGTGAAAGTGGTTTACGCAGTTGTGCGCGCCGGAGGCCGGCAGGAGAAGGTCGAGGTCGGCACCATCGTGACGATGGACCGCATCAAGGCCCGCGAGGACGGCACCGTCGAGCTGGCGCCCGTGCTGCTGGTCGACGGTGACAAGATCACCTCCGACGCCAAGTCGCTGGCCAAGGTCACGGTCACCGCCGAGGTGCTGGGCGACCTCCGCGGTCCGAAGATCGTCATCCAGAAGTTCAAGAACAAGACCGGCTACAAGAAGCGCCAGGGCCACCGTCAGGAGCTCACGCGCGTCAAGATCACCGGCATCAAGTAGCCGACCCTGACCTCGAGGAGAGACTGACATGGCACACAAAAAGGGAGCGAGCTCCACTCGCAACGGCCGCGACTCCAACGCGCAGCGCCTCGGCGTGAAGCGCTTCGGCGGCCAGACCGTCAACGCCGGCGAGATCCTCGTCCGCCAGCGCGGCACCCACTTCCACCCCGGTGTGAACGTGGGCCGCGGCGGCGACGACACGCTGTTCGCGCTGGCCGCGGGCGCGGTCGAGTTCGGCACCAAGGGCGGCCGCAAGGTCGTCAACATCGTGGCCGCCGAGGCCTGAGCCTCACCACGACACGACCTCACGGATGGGCGGGCTTCGGCCCGCCCATCCGTCGTTAGAGCAAGTAAGGGAGCACCATGGCGACGTTCGTGGATCGCGTGACGTTGCATCTGCGAGCCGGCAACGGCGGCAACGGGTGCGTCTCCGTGCGGCGGGAGAAGTTCAAGCCGCTCGCTGGGCCCGACGGCGGCAACGGAGGCGACGGCGGCGACATCGTGCTCGTCGCCGACCCTCAGGTGACGACCCTCCTCGGCTATCACCGCCACCCGCACCAGTCGAGCGAGAACGGCGGGTTCGGGATGGGCGACCACCGCAGCGGCCACACCGGCGCCGATCTCGAGCTTCCGGTCCCGGTCGGCACGGTGGTGAAGGACGCTGACGGCACCGAGCTCGTCGACCTCACCGAACCCGGAATGCGGTTCGTCGCGGCGCCGGGCGGCGTCGGCGGTCTCGGCAACGCCGCGCTGGCGAACCCGAAGCGCAAGGCGCCCGGCTTCGCCCTGCTCGGCACGCCGGGCTGGGAGGGGGACATCCTCCTCGAGCTGAAGACCGTGGCCGACATCGCCCTGGTCGGCTACCCGTCCGCCGGCAAGTCGAGCCTCATCGCGGCGCTGTCCGCCGCGAAGCCGAAGATCGCCGACTACCCGTTCACGACCCTCCACCCCAACCTCGGCGTCGTGCAGGCCGGCGACGTCCGCTACACGGTGGCCGATGTCCCGGGGCTCATCGAGGGCGCCAGCGAAGGGCGCGGCCTCGGGCTGGAGTTCCTCCGCCATGTCGAGCGCTGCTCCGCACTGCTGCACGTGCTCGACTGCGCGACGCTCGATCCCGGGCGCGACCCGATCAGCGACCTCGACGTCATCCTCGCCGAGCTCGCCGCCTACCCGGTGCCGGAAGGGCAGCGGCCGCTCCTCGAGCGCCCGCAGCTCATCGCCCTCAACAAGGTCGACGTGCCCGACGCCCGCGAGCTCGCCGAGTTCGTGCGTCCCGAGCTCGAGCAGCGCGGCTACCGCGTGTTCGAGATCTCGACCGTGAGCCACGAGGGCCTGCGCCAGCTGTCGTTCGCGCTCGCCGAGCTCGTCGAGCACGCCCGCGCCGAGCAGGCGCGGCTCGAGGAGGTCCGCCCCCGGCTCGTCATGCGGCCCAAGGCGGTCGACGACGCGGCGTTCCAGGTCAAGGTCGAGGGCGGCTCGGACGGCCCCGTGTACCGCATCCTCGGAGGCAAGCCCGAGCGCTGGGTGGCGCAGACCGACTTCGCCAACGACGAGGCCGTGGGCTACCTCGCCGACCGGCTCGCGAAGCTCGGCGTCGAGGACGAGCTCGTGCGCGCCGGAGCGGTCGCGGGCTCGACGGTCGTGATCGGCCGGCACAACGGGGTGGTCTTCGACTGGGAGCCGACCCTCACCTCCACCGCCGAGCTCATCGCGTCGCCGCGCGGCACCGATACGCGTCTCGACGGCAACCAGCGTCCGACCCGCGCGCAGCGGCGCGAGGACTACTTCGACCGCATGGACGCCAAGGCGGAGGCGCGCGAGCAGCTGCTCCGCGAGCGCGACGCCGGCCTCTGGCAGGACGACACGTACGACGACAACGCCTTGGACGCTGCGCACGGCGGCGAGAAGGGCCCCGACCGGGAATGACCATCGACGACCGCAGCCTGATCCCTTCCGCCCGCCGCATCGTCGTCAAGGTCGGGAGCTCCTCGATCAGCGGCGACAACGCCGGGCAGATCGGGCCGCTCGTCGACGCGTTGGCGGAGGCGCACGGCCGCGGCACGCAGGTCGTCCTGGTCTCGTCGGGCGCCATCGCCACCGGCATCCCGTACCTCTCGCTCACGGAGCGCCCCACCGACCTGCCGACCCAGCAGGCGGCGGCGGCCGTCGGTCAGAACGTGCTCATCTACCGCTACCAGGACAGCCTCGACCGCTTCGGGATCGTCGCCGGGCAGGTGCTGCTCACCGCGGGGGACATGGAGAACGCGACGCACCGCGGCAACGCCAAGCGCGCGATGGAGCGGCTGCTCGATCTGCGGATCCTCCCGATCGTCAACGAGAACGACACCGTCGCCACCCACGAGATCCGGTTCGGCGACAACGACCGCCTGGCCGCGCTCGTCGCGCTCCTGATCGACGCCGATCTGCTCGTGCTGCTGTCGGACGTCGATGCGCTCTATACGAAGCCGCCGCAGGAGCCGGGCGCCGTCCGCATCGACCGCGTCGCCTGGGACGACGAGCTCGAGGGCGTCGAGATCGGCTCGACCGGCCTGTCCGGCGTGGGCACCGGGGGAGCGCTCACCAAGGTGTCCGCCGCACGTCAGGCCGCCGAGCACGGCACCGCGGTGGTGCTCACCTCGGCCACACTCGTCGCCGAGGCGCTGCGAGGTGCGCCCGTGGGCACGTGGTTCGAACCGGCGCCTGGCGAACTCGACGCCGACGACGCCGCGGCGTCCTAGAATCGACCCATGTCACAGACCACCGCGCCGGTCTCCCTCGAGCACAGGCTGACGGCCGCCAAGGAGGCGTCGCTCACCCTTGCCACGGCGACCACGGAGCAGAAGAACACTGCGCTCCGCGCCATCGCGGAGGGCGTGCTGTCCGCGTCCTCTCGCATCGTGGAGGCGAACGAGCTCGACCTCGCCAACGGTCGCGACAACGGCCTCTCAGCCGGTCTGCTCGACCGGCTCACCCTGAGCCCCGCCCGCATCCACGGCCTCGCCGACGCGGTCGTCGAGATCGTCGGCCTGACCGACCCGGTCGGGGAGGCGGTGCGCGGCAGCTCCCTCCCGAACGGCGTCAAGATCACCCAGGTCCGAGTCCCGTTCGGGGTGGTCGGGGCGATCTACGAGGCGCGCCCGAACGTGACCGTGGACATCGCGGCGCTCGCTCTGAAGAGCGGCAACGCGGCCGTGCTCCGCGGAGGGAGCGCGGCGATCCAGACCAACCGCGTCCTCGTCGACGTCATCCGGGAGGCGCTGGCGTCGACCGGTCTCCCTGCGGACGCGGTCCAGACGATCGACGACTTCGGCCGCGAAGGCGCGTCCGAGCTCATGCGGGCGCGCGGGCTCGTCGACGTGCTGATCCCGCGCGGCAGTGCCGAGCTCATCCAGACCGTCGTCTCCCAGTCGACGGTCCCCGTGATCGAGACGGGCGCGGGCGTGGTCCACATCGTGCTCGACGAGAGCGCCCCGGAGGCGTGGGCTGTCGACATCGTCCGCAACGCCAAGGTGCAGCGGCCGAGCGTCTGCAACGCGGTCGAGACGCTGCTCGTCCACCGCGGCGCCGCCGACCGCCTCCTCCCTCCCGTCCTCTCGGCGCTCGTGGAGGCCGGCGTCACGATCCACGCGGACGAGCGCTCGATCGGCTACGCCGCTGGTGCGGTGCCCGTCACCGAGGAGGACTGGGCCACAGAGCACATGAGCCTCGACATCTCGGTCAAGGTCGTCGACGACCTGGGGGAGGCGATCGACCACATCCGCCGCTACTCGACCCAGCACACGGAATCGATCATCACGAACGATCTCGCGAACGCGGAGCGTTTCCTCGCCGAGGTCGACTCCGCGGTCGTGATGGTCAACGCCTCGACCCGGTTCACCGACGGAGGGGAGTTCGGCTTCGGCGCCGAGGTCGGCATCAGCACCCAGAAGCTGCACGCGCGGGGCCCGATGGGGCTCCCCGAGCTCACCAGCACCAAGTGGATCGTCCGCGGGTCCGGGCAGATCCGCCACTGACCGGCCACTAGACTGGGTGCGGGCTCCGCGCCCGATGAAAGGAAGAGATCTCACATGTCGCACGTGTTGACCGCCCTCGCGGCCGCAGAGGCCCACGTCGAGCTGCCGATGCCGGCCTGGGTGTTCGGGGCGATCGCGATCGTCACCTTCCTCGTGCTTCTCGGTGTGCTGATGAGCTTCCGCGACGTGGCCAACCGCCACAGCCACCGCTCCGCTCCGGACGCCGCCGCGCACGCGGGCGCCCCCGGTGCGACGCATCACGGCTCCGGCCACCCGGGTCAGGGGCACTAGGCTCTCCCCGCCGGATGGAGCTGCGGGAGAAGATCCGGCCCCGGATCGGGGTGATGGGCGGAACGTTCGACCCGATCCACCACGGCCACCTCGTCGCCGCCAGCGAGGTCGCCCAGTCGTTCGACCTCGACGAGGTCGTCTTCGTCCCGACGGGCCAGCCCTGGCAGAAGGGCGACGTCACGTTCGCCGAGCACCGCTACCTCATGACGGTGATCGCCACAGCGTCCAACCCCCGGTTCACCGTCAGCCGCGTCGACATCGACCGCGACGGCCCCACGTACACGATCGACACTTTGCGCGACCTGCACGAGCAGCGCCCCGACGCCGAGCTCTTCTTCATCACCGGTGCGGACGCCATCGCACAGATCCTCAGCTGGCGCGACGTCGACGAGCTCTGGAAGCTCGCCCACTTCGTAGCTGTGAGTCGGCCGGGACACGACTTGAGTATTTCTGGATTGCCGAAGCAGGACGTAAGCTTGTTGGAAGTTCCGGCCCTGGCGATCTCGTCGACCGATTGCCGGAGCCGGGTGAGCAGGGGATTCCCGGTCTGGTACCTCGTTCCCGACGGGGTGGTCCAGTACATCTCCAAACACCACTTGTATCGGAGCGTGGCATGACTTTGTGGCCTGATCAGCCGACGGATGCGGGCGCGCAGCCGCGAACACGGCGTCAGGCGCGCGAGAGCGAGCGATCGCAGGCCGCGCGGCGCGCGGGGACGGCCGAACCGACCCGTGCCGGCGACATCCCGCAGATGACGGGAACCGGCCATACCGTCAGCCCCGCGGCGTCGACCGAGGGCGCTGCTCCGGCCGGCGCGGCCACCCCCGACCAGAAGGGCCGGCCCGCTGAGGGTCGGCCCGCGATCCCCGCCACCGCGTTCGCGGAGCCCGGGGTATCCGCGCCGTCGCGGAGCGACTTCGACTCCCTGTTCTCCGGTGAGCCCGCTGCATCCCCGGCCGGCACCCCCGCGACGGGCTCGTCCCTCTTCCGGCAGGCGCCGGACACCTCCCGCCCCGAGCCCGTGACCCAGCCGATGGCCATCGTCACGCCTCCCGCGAAGGCCGGCGGCGCCGACCCCGCGACTCCGAGCGACGCGCGGCCCTCGGACGGTGCGGCGGGCCCGGTTCCGGAGCGCACGCTCACACGCCGCGAACTCCGCGCGATGCTGCAGGCTCAGCAGGCGAACGACCAGGCCAACCACCCGATGCCCGCGGGCGACGCGGTGTTCCCCGTCACCTTCACGGCGCAGCCCGGCGAGGGCGCCAGTGCACCCGTGAAGTCGGCGACCGCTCCCGCTCCCGCCCCCGCGTCTGAGGAGACGGTCGCGGAACCGAATTCGTCCGAGAAGACGGCCTGGCCGTTCGCGCCGCTGACGCCGTCGGCGGCGCCGCAGCGTGCCGCGACCGACACGACGGTGACCTCGTCGCCTGCCTCGCCGTTCGCCTCGTTCGGATCGTCGGCGCCGACGTCCGCGCGCCCGGCGGCGAACCCGATCGGCGTCCCCGCAACGGAGGCCGCCGCCGCCCAGACGGAAGCTCCCGCTGAAGACACCTCGTCGCAGGAGCGCCGACCTTTCACGCCACCCACGGGTCACTGGTCGACCGCGGCTGAACTCGAGGACCAGAACGAGCCGATCACCACGCGGAACGTCGGTCACTCCACCGCGGCGACGACGACGAACGCGCTCATCCTCCCGTCGCTGCCGCAGCCCGACGCCACGGCGCCGTTGACGAGCACCGGAGAGATCCTCGTGACCGGCTCGATCGACCTGCCGCGCACCCTCGGCTCCACCGGCGCTCACCCGGATCGCATCGACTCCTCCGACCTCGACCGCCTTCTCGACGGCGAGGAGAACGAGTTCAACACCTCCGAGGTCGCGCCGGTGCGCGCATCGCGCGCCATCAGCACGCACACGTCCACGCGCGGCGTGATCACCCCGCCGAAGAAGCGCGGCAACCTGCTCCCCGTGGTCCTCATGATCACCGCGGGCGTCCTGGCCGTCGGCGTGATCGGCCTCCTGGTGGCCGCGTACGTCCTGAAGGTGTTCTGATCGTCAGCGTGACCGCCTCCCTCGCCCTTCCCACCGCATCCGCCCACTCGGAGGACCGTTCGTGACCGCATCCCCGCACGCCCGGGAGATCCTGCAGATCGCCGCGGCCGCGGCCGACTCGAAGGGCGGACTCGACCTGGTCGCGCTCGACGTCTCCGGCCCGCTGCCGCTGACCGACGCGTTCCTCCTGGTGACCGGCCATGTCGAGCGGAACGTGGTGGCGATCGCATCCGAGGTGGAGGACCGCCTCAACGAGGCAGGCGTCAAGACCCTCCGCCGCGAGGGCAAGGGCGAAGGCCGCTGGGTCCTCCTCGACTTCGGCGACCTCGTCGTGCACGTGTTCCACGAGGAGGACCGCATGTACTACGCGCTCGAGCGACTCTGGAAGGACTGCCCGGTCCTCCCGATCGAGCTGCCGGTGCACGGCGCGGCGGAGTAGCGGCGACCGTGCCGAGCCGCCCTCAGTTTTTTCTGACGCGGAGCGTGTAGTAGGGTAGAGGAGTTGTCACGGGGGTTCGAGAGAACCGGGCGGGCAGCGAAACGGGTCTGTGGCGCAGCTGGTAGCGCACCTGCATGGCATGCAGGGGGTCAGGGGTTCGAGTCCCCTCAGATCCACCGAAAGCCCCGGTCAGAGCATCTTCTGACCGGGGCATTGTCGTTCGGGCGGCCTCGGATTCGCAGGAGTCGGGGAGGTTGTGCCCGGTAGGATCGCACGGGCGGGCGAGAGCGCCCGCTGTCCCCGATGACCATCGCCCCACACGAGAAGAGACCCATGACAGACCTGCCGAGGCGCCGGCTGCGGACGACCGGTCCGCTCGCGGTGCGTCACGGCCGTCTCCCGCGTCGGCGCGCGACCGCGGCAGCGTTGAAGCTGCTGGCCGCCGTCGTGGCCGTCTGTCTCGTCAGCGTGGGGTCCGTTGCGGCCTACGCCGTCTGGGATGTCGCGCGCTCCATCAAGACCGGTGTGCAACTCCCCGGCGCGTCCGGCCCCGGCCACACGCAGGGGGCCGTCCCCGACGTGAGCGCCATCGACGGGGGCGTGAACCTCCTCCTGGTCGGGACCGACACGAGAAGCGATCAGGGAGGCGCGTACTCCTCGGCGGCCGAGCAGGACGCCTCCAGCGGGGTCGGCAACAACGACGTCACGATGCTGCTGCACATCGCTCAGGACCACAAGAGCATGATGGTGGTCAGCTTCCCGCGCGACCTGATGGTGTCCATCCCGAAGTGCGCCGACCCGAAGGGCTCGGGCACACTCCCCGCGGAGTCGTACGCACAGTTCAACACCGGCCTCTCCCGCGGCGGCCTGGGCTGCGTCGCGGCGACCGTGACCGCGATGACCGGCGTCCAGATCCCGTTCGGCGCGGTCATCGACTTCAAAGGCGTGAGCGCCATGTCGAATGCCGTCGGAGGCGTCAGCGTCTGCCTCGCCACCCCGGTGAAGGACGCCTACACGAATCCGCCGCTCGACCTGCCAGCCGGCACCAACACACTGGTCGGCGACGCCGCGCTGTCGTTCCTCCGCAGCCGCCACGGCGTCGGTGACGGCAGCGACCTGGGCCGGATCTCGAACCAGCAGGTGTTCCTCTCCGCCCTTGCCCGCAAGGTCGTCTCCGGCGGGGTGCTGTCCAACCCGGTCGAGCTGTACGGGCTCGCCAAGGCGACGGTCCAGAACACGATCCCGTCCCAGACCCTGACGAACCCGACGACACTGGTGCAGATCGCACTGGCGCTCAAGGACACCGGGCTCCAGAACATGGTGTTCGTCCAGTACCCCGCGATGACCGATCCGGAGAACCCGAACCGCGTCGTGCCCGACGACACGGCCGCGGAGCCGCTCGACAAGGCCCTCGTCGCGGATCAGCCCGTCACGCTCACCGGGACCACGGGGCGCGCAGCAGAGGACCCGTCGGCGACGAACAGCCCTGCTCCGAGCGACGCCGGATCGACGCCCCCTCCCTCGGCGGCCGCCGGTGCGCCGGCGACCAGCGCGCCGAGCTCCGCGCCGAGCGCCGGCCCGGTCGCGTTGCCGTCCACGATCACCGGCCAGACGGCCGCGCAGCAGACCTGCACCAAGGGCAACAACTGACCATCAGGGTTGCGGGGGCACCACGAGGAAGTGGAAGCCGATCCACCACCAGAAGAGCAGGACGGTCATTCTCGCGGCCCGGTCCGTCATGATCCGGTCGAGGAGCGTGCTCACCGGCACCAGGACCGCGTGCCGCCGATGCGCCTCGGCGACCAGACCGGCGATGAGCAGACCGCAGACGATGAAGCCGGCCACGGTGATGTCTCTCACGGTCCCCGCCCCCGTCGCGTCAGCGCCCACCCGCCGAGCAACCAGGCGAGCACCAGCAGTGCCCGGGCGGGCGGCCAGGCGATGAGCGGGTCCAACAGGTCGGAGAGCGCCGGGAACTCCGCCTGGCGCGTCGGCATGGCCCGGCCGAGGAAGAACGCGGCGACCTCCCAGGCGCAGCCGGCGGCGATGACGCAGGACCAGACCACGGCTGTACGACGGACGGCCCGGGCCGAAGGCTCGCGGGTAACCGAACCACGCGTCCGCCGGTCCGGCAGTGCGGGCTGCGCCCAGACGAGGGGGAGGAGCAGCACCCCGATCCCCAGGACGATCGCCGCGTCGATCGTGCCGTAAAGCGGGGCCAGCGCGACGGCGGCGGTCGCCACGAGGATCAGCGCGACGGTGACGCGCGTCCCGCCGGGAGGGCCGCTGAGTCCGACGCGATCGAGAGCCGCGCGCCGGGTCCTTCGCATCAGGTCCAGGCACAGGACCGCCGCCACAGCGGCATAGATCGCCGAGTCGACGGGCGCGCCCCTGATCGCGTGGAAGAGCGCGGTCAGGAGGAGGATACCGATCCAGGGGAGAGCCGTTCGCGCCTCCCTGCTCCGGGTCCGCGCGGGATCGGCGCCGGGCGCTCCCGGGGCGGACGCCGAGGCACGTTCCTCCTGCGACATGCCCGTACTCTACGCTCGACGCCACCGGGTCCCGGCGATCCGTGCACCCGGACCGGCGAGTCTCGCGCGCACTGTTGCTTCGCCGGGCGCTCACCCGTTGAATGGGTCCATGGCTACGGATCGCATGACGTCCCTTCAGTTGCGGGTGCTGATCATCGCGATCCTGTCCAGCTTCGTCGCCTTCCTCGACGGAGCCGTGATCAACGTCGCGCTGCCGGCGATCGAACGCGAGCTCGGCGGAGGGCTCGCCCTGCAGCAGTGGGTGGTGGACGCCTACCTGCTGACGCTCGGCTCGCTGATCCTGATCGCCGGCTCCCTGTCCGATGTGTTCGGGCGGAAGCGTGTCCTCTATGTCGGCCTGATCGGCTTCGGTGCGACCTCACTGCTGTGCGCCTTGGCGCCGACGGGCGTCTTCCTCATCGTGGCGCGGGCTTTGCAGGGCGTCGCGGGCGCGCTCCTCGTCCCGAGCTCGCTCGCGATCATCATCTCCCAGTTCGAGGGGGCTGCCGAGGCGAAGGCGATCGGCCGGTGGACCGCTTGGACCGGCGTCGCGATGATCGCGGGGCCCGTGGTCGGCGGCCTCTTCGTCGACACCCTCTCGTGGCGCTGGGTCTTCGCGATCAACGTGGTGCCGATCGCGGTCACCCTCATCCTCATGGCGACGCTCGGCCGCGCCGACCGAGGGATGGGCGGCCGGGTCGACATCGTGGGCGCCGTGCTCGGGTCGGTGGGCCTCGCGGGCACCGTCTTCGCGCTGATCGAACAGGGCACCTACGGGTGGAGCAGCCCGCGCGTGTGGATCCCGCTCCTGATCGGCCTCCTCTCCCTGGCCGCCTTCTTCTTCGCCGAGACACGGGTGAAGCAGCCCATGCTGCCGCTCGGCCTCTTCCGCGTGCACAATTTCTGGGTCGGCAACATCGCGACCTTCTTCGTCTACGGTGCTCTGGCCTTCGGACCGCTCATGGTGACGCTCTTCCTCCAGCAGAGCGCCGGCTTCCGGGCGACCGCGGCAGGATTCGTCTTCATCCCGTCGACGCTCTGCATGCTGCTCCTCTCGGGGTTCTTCGGGGGCCTGGCTGGCAAGTACGGCCCGCGCTTGTTCATGGCCGTCGGGCCGATGGTCGCCGCCGTCGGGTTCGTCTGGCTGCTGATGCTCGGCACCGAGGTGAACTACTGGCTCGGCCTGCTGCCGGCGGTCCTGCTGTTCGGGGTGGGCCTGTCGATGACGGTCGCTCCGCTGACGAGCGCGATCCTCGGCTCCATCCATCCCCAGCAGGCCGGGATCGGCTCGGCCGTGAACAACGCGGTGGCACGCATCGCCGGTCTCCTGACCGTGGCCATGGCAGGGCTGATCGTGGGTCAGCAGCTCGACGCGGCGGGCCTCCACCGGGCGATGCTCGTCGCGGCGGGACTGCTGCTGGTGGGAGGCGTCGTCTCAGCCATCGGGATCCGGAACCGGCAACCGGTGGCGGCACCCGTTCAGACAGTGACCGACTGACCAGCCACGACGAGCATCGCCACGTCGACGACGGCGCAGGCCATGATCAGCTGCATGAGCAGTCGCGTCGGACTGCGCCGCAGGAGGAGCACGCAGCCGGTGGCCGCAGCGGCCAGTCCGATCACGAGGCCGACGATGAGTACGGGGCGCACCGGAAGACCGGGTCCGAACGTGATGAGCACGGTCGCCCCCGCCAGAGCGCCGAAGGCGAGCAGCCCGCTGGGGCGCGGGCCGAGGCGGTGGGGGAAACCGCTGATCCCGGTCCGCGCGTCGTCCTCGAGGTCGGGGAGGACGTTGGTGATGTGGGCCGCGACACCCAGGAGAGCGCCCGCGCCGAACACCCACCAGGCCGGCAGCTGCGGCTCGGGAAGCGCCGCAGTGACGATGGCGGGGAGGATGCCGAAGCTGACGGCGAACGGCACCCACGACCACACGGTCGACTTGAGTCCCAGGTTGTAGGCCCAGCCTCCGCCGATCGCGATCGCGTGAGCGACGAACGCGCCGAAGCCGAGCGGGAGCGTCAGTAGGAGTGCGGCGGCGAGGGCCACGAAGGCGGCCGTGCGGACGACGGCCTCCGGCACGTCCCCGCGCGCGGCCGGTTTGTCCGTCCGCCGCACCTCCCGGTCGCGCGCCGCGTCGAGCCAGTCGTTCGACCAGCCGACGGAGAGCTGACCGAGGAGGATCGCCAGGGCGAGCAGAGCCAAGCGCCCCGGCGGCAGGCCGACTCCGAACCCCAGGCCGGTCGCCACGGCCGTGACCACGAGGGTCGGACCCGGATGGCTCGCGAGCAGCAGGGCGGTCCCTCGGTTGGCCATCCCCACATCGTATGCGAGCCATCGGGCTCGCCCGGAGGATCCGAGCGTACAGTGACACGTCAACTTTTTTCCGCCGATCCGGAATAGGGAGGGGATCGATGCGCTTGCATACACAGTGACAGCTTGAACTCAAGCGTTCCGACACTTCGAGGAGACATCATGACCATCGACATCCCGGGCTACAAGGCAGGCACCTGGACCATCGACCCCACGCACAGCGAGGTGGGCTTCAGCATCCGCCACCTGATGATCAGCAAGGTGAAGGGCGTGTTCGAGAACTTCGACGCCACCTTCGTCACCGCCGAGAACCCGCTGGAGTCGCGCGTCACCGCCAAGGCGGATGTCGCCTCGATCAACACCAAGGACAAGAACCGCGACGCCCACCTCCGCACCGGCGACTTCTTCCTCGCCGAGGAGCACCCGACGATCGACTTCGTCTCGACCGGCGTGCGCCACGAGGGCGGCGAGTTCCTCGTCGACGGCGACCTGACGATCAAGGGCGTCACCAAGCCGGTCACGTTCGAGTTCGACTTCGGCGGCTTCGGCCAGGACCCGTACGGCAACTACAAGGCCGGCGCCACGGCCAAGACGAAGATCAACCGCGAGGACTTCGGCCTGACCTACAACGCGGCGCTCGAGACGGGCGGCATGCTGCTCGGCGACGAGGTCACGATCACGCTCGAGCTCCAGGCCGTGCTGCAGCAGGACTGACGCAGGAGACCATCCTCGAGAGCCGTCGGCTCCGCACCGGATTCGCCTCGGTCGAGGCGAGCCGGCGCGGCCGGCGGCTCTCCGCGTTTGCGGCGTCGCCGGGGGCGACGGGCTCAGTGGCCGATCAGCGGCCCGAGAGCGCGCGAGACCAGCGACGGCCGCCGGGTCACACCCTCCTCGAGGTCCGCGGCCTCCATCGCGACCAGGCCGGCGTTCGCGCCGGCGAAGCGCAACGGCTCCGGCTCCCAGCGCGGGGACCGGTGCCCGACCCACGGAAGCGTGACCAGCTCCGAGGTGGTGTGGGTGAGGAGGTCGGCGAGAGTGCGCCCCGCCAAGTTGGTCGTGCTGAGGCCGTCTCCGACGTAGCCCCCGGCCCACGCCTCCCTCGACGCGTCATCGAAGCCGACGCTCGCGTGCCAGTCGCGGGGCACCCCGAGCGGTCCTCCCCAGTGGTGCGTCACGCGCGCGCCGGCGGCGGCGGGGAACAGGGTGAAGAGCGTCCGGATCAGGTGCGCACGCACCGTGGGCGACCGGTCGTATGCGGGGTGGATCGCACTCCCCAAGTGGTAGCGGGCACCGCGGCCGCCGAAGGCGAACCGGTTGTCGGCGGTCCGCTGTCCGTACACGATCAGATTCCGGAAGTCGGTGAAGGTCTGCCCGTGCTCGATGCCGATGCTCTCCCAGACGGCGTCCGGCAGCGGCTCCGTGGCGATCATCAGCGAGTAGAGCGGGAGGATGCGCCGGCCGACCTGGCGGACCTTCGAGCCGTAGCCCTCGGTCGCATTCACGACGACGCCAGCCTTGACGACATGCTCCGCGCCGGCGGAGCGGGCGCGCACGACTCCCTGAGTCCAGGAGAGGACCTCCGTCTGCTCGACGATCGTGGCGCCGCGGCGCTCGACGGCGCGGGCGAGGCCGCGGACGAGCTTGCCCGGGTGAACGCGAGCGCAGGCCGGTGTGTACGTGGCCGCCACGGCGTCCGGGACCCCGAAACGCGCCTGGACCGTCTCCGTTCCCCACAAGGCGATCCGGTCGACCCCGAAGCGCTCCGACTCGGCGAACTCGGCGCGGGCGGCGTCGAGCTGCGGGCGCGACCGAGCGAAGGTCACCGTCCCGCCGCGGAGGAAGTCGCAGTCGATGCCCTCCGCCTCGGCGGCTCGGCCGACCTCGGCGACGGTGGCGACCATGGCCGACCGCATGGCGACCGCCGCATCGAACCCGTAGCGCGCCTCCAGCTTGGAGGCGGACCACGGGAACAGCGCGGAACACCAGCCGCCGTTCCGCCCGGAGGCGCCGAACCCGGCTATGTCCTTCTCGATGAGGAGGATCCGCAGCGACGGGTCGCGCTCCTGGAGGTAGTAGGCCGTCCAGAGCCCCGTGAGACCGGCGCCCACGATCGCGACGTCGACGGTGGCGTCGTGGTCGAGCCCCGCACGCGGCTCGAACCCGCTCTCCCGCTCCGCGATCGAGTCGAACCAGAATCCGGTGGTGCGGTAGTCCAACGTACTCCTCCGTCGGTGTCTGCCCTCGCGGGCCCCAGCCATGAGTCCGGGACCGCAAGGCGGTTCCGGACTCATCTTTGGGGGTCTAGAGGTGGTTCTGGGCCTCGGTGAGGACAGACTCCAGGATCTGCCGGATCTCGGTGAACTCGTCGGGCCCGATCGTGAGCGGCGGCGCCAACTGGACCACGGGGTCGCCTCGGTCGTCGGCGCGGCAGTACAGCCCCGCGTCGAAGAGAGCCTTCGACAGGAAGCCCCGCAGCAGACGCTCCGACTCGTCGTCGTCGAAGGTCTCCTTGGTGGTCTTGTCCTTGACCAGCTCGATCCCGAAGAAGTAGCCATCGCCGCGCACGTCGCCGACGATCGGGAGGGCGAGCAGCTTCTCGAGCTCCGCACGGAACAACGGGGAGTTCTCGCGGACGCGGTCGTTCAGACCCTCCTCCTCGAAGATGTCCAGGTTCTCCATCGCCACGGCCGCCGACACCGGGTGACCGCCGAACGTGTAGCCGTGGTAGAACGACGTGTTGCCGTGCTTGAAAGGCTCGTAGATCCGGTCGCTCACGATGGTCGCGCCGATGGGGGAGTAGCCGGACGTCATCGCCTTCGCGCAGGTGATCATGTCGGGAACGTACCCGTACTGGTCGCACGCGAACATGTGGCCGATCCGGCCGAACGCGCAGATGACCTCGTCGCTCACGAGAAGGACGTCGTACTTGTCGCAGATCTCGCGGACGCGCTGGAAGTAGCCGGGGGGAGGCGGGAAGCAGCCGCCGGAGTTCTGCACCGGCTCGAGGAAGATCGCCGCGACGGTCTCGGGGCCCTCGAACTGGATCATCTCCTCGATGCGGTTGGCCGCCCAGACGCCGAAGGCCTCGAGGTCGTCCGTGGGTGCGCCCATCTCGCCCGCCCGGTAGAAGTTGGTGTTCGGGACGCGGAAGCCGCCGGGCGTCAGCGGCTCGAACATCTCCTTCATGGCCGGGATGCCCGTGATCGCCAGGGCGCCCTGCGGGGTGCCGTGGTACGCGACGGCGCGGGAGAGCACCTTGTGCTTGGTCGGCCGGCCCTGCAGCTTCCAGTAGTACTTGGCCAGCTTGAAGGCGGTCTCGACCGCCTCGCCGCCGCCGGTGGAGAAGAAGACCCGGTTCAGGTCGCCCGGCGCGTAGTGCGCGAGGCGGTCCGCGAGCTCGATCGCATTGGGGTGGGCGTAGGACCAGATCGGGAAGAAGGCGAGCTGCTCGGCCTGCTTGGCGGCGACCTCCGCCAGGCGGCGGCGGCCGTGGCCCGCGTTCACGACGAAGAGGCCCGAGAGGCCGTCGATGTAGCGCTTGCCGTGGTCGTCCCAGATATGGTGGCCCTCGCCGCGCGTGATGATGGGGACGCCGTGGCCCTCCTCCATCACCGACTGGCGCGCGAAGTGCATCCAGAGGTGGTCGCGGGCCTTCGCCTGAAGGTCGGCCTCGTCGGGCGTGATGGGCTCGCCGAAGGTTTCAACGGTTGTCGTCATGGTTTATCGCGTTCCCCAGTTGTAGAACTGCTTGTGGAGTTTGAGGTACACGAACGTCTCGGTGGACAGCACGCCATCGAGCGTCCGGATCTCGGAGTTGAGCATCGTGATGAGATCGAGGTCGTTCTCGCAGACGACCTCGGCGAGGATGTCGAAGGTGCCCGCCGTGAGCACCACGTAGTCCACCGCCGGCATCGCCGCGAGCTTGTCGGCGACCGCACGGGTGTCGCCCGTGCAGCGGACGCCGATCATGGCCTGGCGGTAGAAGCCGAGCTGCATCGGGTCGGTCACCGCCACGATCTGCATCACGCCCGACTCGGTCAGCTTCTGGACGCGCTGACGGACGGCCGCCTCGCTGAGACCGACGGCCTTGCCGATCTCCGCGTAGGACTTGCGCCCGTCGACCTGGAGCTGCTCGATGATCGCCTTGGAGACTTCGTCGATCTGCCCGGCCTTCGTGCCATTCGTCGCCCGAGGGGTGCTCATGGAGCGATTCTGACAGCGGAAAAGGCTCCTGGCAAGCGAATCCGCACATTCTTGACCGATTGGGTGTCGAAATCAGTAGACTCCCGGCATGCAGACACCCGATCTCCGCAACTTCGTCGCGGGCCGGCACGTCGACGTGCGCGGCACCGCGGGCTTCCCCCTGATCGATCCGGCGACCGAGCAGGAGTACGCGACGTCGCCGATCTCGACCGCGGAGGACGTCGCCGACGCCTACCGGGCGGCCGAGAAGGCCTTCGCCGTCTGGAGCGAGACGACCCCGGCCGAGCGACAGCTCGCCCTCTTCCGCATCGCCGACGCGATGGAGGCGCGAGCGGAGGAGTTCGCCGACCTCGAGTCGCAGGACACGGGCAAGCCGCGGGCGAGCCTCGTCGAGGACGAGATCCTGCTGTCGGTCGACCAGATCCGCTTCTTCGCAGGCGCCGCACGCGCGCTCGAGGGCAAGTCGGCCGGCGAGTACATGAAGGACCACACCTCCTTCATCCGCCGCGAGCCGATCGGGGTGGTCGGGCAGGTCACGCCGTGGAACTACCCGCTCAACATGGCGGTGTGGAAATTCGCGCCGGCGCTGGCGGCCGGCAACACGACGGTGCTGAAGCCGTCGGAGACGACGCCGCTGTCGACGCTGCTGCTCGCCGAGGTTGCGGCCGAGTTCCTCCCCGACGGCGTGCTGAACGTCGTGCTCGGCGACCGCACGACCGGTGCCGCGATGACCGCGGACCCCATCCCGCAGCTGATCTCGATCACGGGCTCGGTCCGCGCCGGTATGGAGGTGGCGCGAGCCGCCTCGTTCGACCTCAAGCGCGTGCACCTGGAGCTCGGCGGCAAGGCGCCGGTGATCGTGTTCGATGACGCCGACATCGGGAAGGCGGTCGAGGGCATCGTCGCCGCGGCCTACTTCAACGCCGGCCAGGACTGCACCGCCGCGACCCGTCTGCTCGTGCAGGAGGGGATCCACGACGAGTTCGTGGCGGCCCTTTCGCAGTACGCGCGGGACAACGCCCGCACAGGGGCGCCCCGCGAGGCGGGCGTCCTCTTCGGGCCCCTGAACAACGCGAACCAGCTGGCCCAGGTGAGCGGCTTCATCGACCGGCTGCCCGACCACGCCCGCATCGAGACCGGCGGCCGCCGGCAGGGCGATCGAGGCTACTTCTGGGAGGCGACGGTCGTGTCTGGACTGCACCAGGACGACGACGCGGTCCAGAACGAGATCTTCGGCCCGGTGCAGACCGTGCAGAGCTTCCGCGACGAGGCGGAAGCGCTCGCGAACGCGAACGGCGTGAAGTACGGCCTGGCGTCGTCGGTGTGGACGCGCGACCACGGCCGCGCGATGCGCTTCGCGAAGAGGCTGGACTTCGGCTGCGTCTGGATCAACACGCACATCCCGATCGTCGCCGAGATGCCGCACGGGGGCTTCAAGCACTCGGGCTACGGCAAGGACCTGTCGATGTACGGCTTCGAGGACTACACCCGCATCAAGCACGTCATGTCGTATATCGGGGAGTGACGTCCCGCCGGGCTCCGGCGACACGCCGCGCGGTGGAAACATCCTGTCCTATAGGTATCGGCGGCCGTCCTCCGCTACGCTGCACGAACGCACGAAGTGGTGCGGATCAGAGTGGAAGGCATCCGATGTCTGCAGAACCCTCGTCCACGCACCTCGGAGACGGCGAGCACCTCGCCGTCCTCGGGTACGAGGACTCCTTCAACCGGTCGATGACCCTGTGGGCCAACTTCGCCCTGGGCTTCACCTATCTGTCGCCGCTCGTCGGCGTGTACTCGCTGTTCGCCGTGGCGATGGCGACCGGCGGCCCGCCCTCGATCTGGTGGATCGTCATCGTCGGGGCCGGCCAGCTGCTCGTCTCCCTCGTCTTCGGTGAGGTCGTCTCGCAGTACCCGATCCACGGCGGCATCTACCCGTGGGCCCGGCGCCTCTGGGGGCGCCGCTACGCCTGGATGGCCGCCTGGGTCTACATCTGGGCGATGATCGTCACGATCACCGCGGTGGCCGGCTACGGGAGCGGCTTCCTGGCCAGCCTGTTCGGGATGCCGGTGACGAAGGAATCGACGCTCGGGTTGACCGTGCTCCTCCTGGTGGTCGCGCTCGCCCTCAACTTCACGGGAACGAAGACGCTCGCGACGGTCGCGCGGATCGGCCTCGGCGCCGAGCTCATCGGCGTCATCGCGGTGGGGCTCTACCTGCTGATCTTCGAGCGGAAGCACCCGTTCTCCGTGTTCTTCGACACGATGGGCGTCCAGGGCGACGGGTCGTACGTCGCTGCCTTCCTCGGCGCGGCGCTTGCGGGGCTCTTCCTGTTCTACGGCTTCGAGGCCTGCGGCGATGTCGCGGAGGAGGTCGCAGATCCGGCGCGCCGGATCCCCAAGGCCATGATGATGACGATCCTCGTGGGCGGGGTCTCGGCGCTGTTCGCGTTCGGCGGCTACGTGCTCGCCGCGCCGGACCTCGAGAAGATCGTCTCGGGCAAGGACGCCGACCCGATCCCGGGGATCCTCCAGTCCGCGCTCGGGACGGTCGGAGCGAAGATCTTCCTGGTCGTCGCGGTGACCGCCTTCCTCTCGTGCGTGCTGAGCCTCCAGGCCGCCGCGAGCCGCCTCCTGTTCTCGTTCGCGCGCGACGGCATGATCCCGGCGCACCGCTGGCTGGCCCGGGTGTCGCCGCGCACGAAGGTCCCGGTGAACGCCCTCATCGTCGCCTGCAGCATCCCGGTCGTCATCACGCTGATCGTCTACGTGGGACCGGACGGGCTGATCACCCAGGTGACCGCCTTCGCGGTCCTCGGGATCTACGTCGCGTTCCAGTCGGTCGTGCTGGCGTCGCTCCGGCAGCGCGTCAAGGGGTGGCGTCCGGCGGGACCGTTCAGCCTGGGAGGCGCAGGTCTCGTGATCAACATCGTGGCGCTCGCTTACGGGGTGTTCGCCATGGTGCTGCTCGCCTGGCCGACGGCGACCGGGAACCCCTTCAACGACTGGATCGTGCTGATCGGGCTCGGCATCGTCGCGGGTGCCGGACTGCTGTACCTGTTCCTCGCCCGGCCGGATCGGAGCTCCGATGCGCCCGAGGGCGATGCCATCCGCGTGGCGCAGCTGCTGCGCGAGCGGCGAGCAGGGAATGTCCCCGCGCCGACCGAGGCACCGCGCGCCTGACCGTCGCCGCCCAACCGCCCGGCGCCTGACCGCCCGGTGAGGGCCTCCTCCGCTCGTTCGGGGAGGCCCTCAGCCGTTCCCGGCTCAGGCGTCGCGGCGCGGGATGCCCAGCGGGTTGCCGTCGCGCAGCTCGGCGGGGAGGACGTCCGCCGGAGCGTCCTGGTAGGCGATCGGGGTCAGCCAGCGGCGGATCGCCGTCGCACCGACCGAGGTGTGGACGGACGCGGTCGTCGCGGGCCACGAGCCGCCGTGATGCTGCGCCCAGCCGATCGCCACGCCGGTGGGCCAGCCGTCGAACAGGAGGCGCCCCACGCGGCCGCCGAGACGCCCGGCCAGCGCGGTCACGTCCTCGGCCGAGCCGCGGTGGATCGTCCCGGTGAGCGACGGCTCGAGGGCGTCGAGCAGTGTTTCGAGCTCCGGGTCGCTGTACCGGACGAGCACCGACACGGGGCCGAAGCACTCGGCGAGGTAAACGGCGGGCTCGCGGAGGAACTCGTCCGCGTCGACGAGCACGAGCGACGGGGCGGACGCGTCGGACTCCGCGATGGGCTCGGTGACCACCTCCGCACCCGGCGAATCGGAGTATCGGCCGAGCCCGGTCCGGAAGGCGGCGGTCATGCCCTCGGTGAGCTGCCGGCTCGCGGGCGCCGAGGCCAGGGCGGCTCGCGCGGCATCCTCGATGCCGCCGCCGCGAGGGACGAAGACGAGTCCGGGCTTCGTGCAGTACTGCCCGGCGTCCCGGGTGAACGAGGCCACCAGGCCCGCGCCGATCGCCTCCGCTCGCTCGGCCGCGGCCGATGCGGTGACGACGACCGGATTGATGCTGCCCAGCTCCCCGTAGAAGGGGATCGGTTGCGGACGGCCGGCGGCGAGATCGAACAGGGCCCGTCCGCCGCGCTCCGATCCAGTGAAGCCGGCCGCCGCGACGCCCGAGTGCTGGACGAGCTCGCGCCCCGCCTCCATGCCCTCGACCAGGGTCAGCCAGCCGGGAGGCAGCGCCTGTGCCGCGAGAGCGGCCGTGCGGCGTGAGAGCTCCGGGTGCCCGGGGTGAGCCTTCACGACAACGGGGCAGCCTGCTGCGAGCGCCGACGCCGTGTCGTTTCCGAGCACCGAGAAGGCGAAGGGGAAGTTCGACGCCGTGTAGACGGCGACCGGGCCGAGCGGCCGGAGCATGCGCCGGAGGTCCGGTCGAGGGGGGATCGACCCCGGATCCGGGGACTCGACGACCGCTTCCAGGTAGGCGCCCTCGCGGACCACGGCGCCGAAGAACCGGAGTTGCGCCGCGGTCCGGGCCACCTCACCGGTCAGGCGCGTCTCCGCCAGATGGGTCTCGCGTGCCGCGAGCGCGACCAGCTCGTCGCGATCCGCTTCCAGTGAAGCAGCGAGCGCCTCCAGCCACCTGCTGCGTTCGGCGCGCGTCGCGCCGGTGCGGAACGCGGCGCGGGCAGCGGCAACGGCCTCGTCGACCGAGACGGCGGCGCCGGCGGTCTCGACGCCCGTCATGCGAACGCTCCGAGCCCCGTGAGCGCCCTCCCGAGGACGAGCGTGTGGATCTCATCCGTTCCCTCGTAGGTGCGCACGGACTCGAGGTTCGCCATGTGGCGCATCACGGGGAACGCGCTCGTGACGCCGTCGCCGCCGAGGACGGTCCGCGCCTCGCGCGCGATCGCAAGCGCCTCGCGCACGCTGTTCAGCTTCCCGACGCTGATCTGAGCGGGCGTGAGCCGGCCGGTCTCCTTCAGCCGACCGAGATGCAGCGCGAGCAGGACGCCCTTCTCGTACTCCACGAGCATGTCGGCGAGCTTCGCCTGGATCAGCTGGGTCGACCCGATCGGCCGCCCGAACACCTGGCGGCTCGTGGCACGGCCGAGGGCCGCCTCCAGGCAGCTGCGTGCCGCGCCCATCGCCCCCCAGACGATTCCGTAGCGGGCCTCGTTCAGGCACCCGAACGGCCCGGAGAGCCCGCGCGCGCCCGGCAGCAGGGCGTCGGATGGCACGCGGACCTCGTCGAGGGTCACGTCGCACTGCACCGAGGCGCGCATCGAGAGCTTGCCTTCGATGGGCCGTGCGGAGAACCCGACCGACTCGGTCGGGACCAGGAAGCCGCGGACGCCGTCCTCCGTCGCCGCCCACACGACAGCGACGTGGGCGAGGGAGGCGAGCCCGATCCAGCGCTTGGAGCCGGTGATGACCCAGTCGTCGCCGTCGCGGTGCGCCGACGTGCGCATCGCGCCGGGGTCGCTTCCGCCGTCCGGTTCGGTGAGGGCGAAGCACCCGATCCGCTCGCCGCGCGCCATGGCCGGAAGCCACTCGGCACGCTGCTCGTCGGAGCCGTACTTCGAGATCGCGCTCATGGCGAGCGAGCCCTGCACCGACACGAAGGTGCGCCAGCCGCTGTCGGCGGCCTCGAGCTCGTGGCAGACGAGCCCGTACGAGACCGCCCCGGCGCCCGCGCAACCCGGGTCCATGAGGTGCATGCCCAGGAACCCGGCGGCGCCGAGCTCGCTCACGAGCTCCGTCCGGAAGTGCTTGTCCTCGAAGTCCTGCTCGATGATCGGGAGGATGCGCTGCTCGGCGAACGAGCGCGCCCGATCGCGCCAGCCCCGTTCCTCCTCGGTGAGGAGCGGGTCGATGCTGAAGACGTCCTCCAGGGCTGCTCGCGGGTCGGGGGTCATTCGGGGTTCTCCGTTTCTGTGAGCGCGGGGGAGTCCTGCGCGGCCATCTCATCGGCCCACAGGGCCTGGTGCTCGCCGTGCCGGGGCGCGGGCGAGCGGTGCTCCGCGGGGGCGTCCCGCAGGCGGATGGGAGTCGCCGGCTGGCGGGAGGTGCGGCCCGTGGCGGCATCCGTCGCGACGACGGCCGGGTCGAGGCCGAGCGCCTCGGCGAAGGCGAAGGCCTCGGCGATCGTGTTCACGATGCCTGCCGGCACGCGCGCCCGGCCGAGGGCGGTCACCCACTCTCCGGCGCTCCGTGCAGCGAGCAGCGGCGCCAGCTCGGCGCGGAGCTCCTCCCGGGAGGCGACGCGGCGGTCGTTGGTGCGGAAGCGCTCGTCCCCGGCCAGGTCCGGGCGGCCGAGCACCTCCGCGAAGGCAGCGAACTGCCGGTCGGTGCCCACGGCGACGACGAGGTCGCGGTCGGCGGCGCTGAACGATTCGTAGGGGGCGATCGAGGGGTGGGCGTTGCCCAGGCGGGAGGGGGAGCGGCCGGTCGCCAGCGTGCTGGAGGCCTGGTTGGTGAGGGCGGAAAGCAGCGAGCTGAGGAGGTCGACGTCGACCCGCGTGCCGAGGCCCGTCCGGTCGCGTTCGCGCAGCGCGAGGAGGATCCCCGCCAGGGCGTTCTGGCCGGTGAGGACGTCCACGAGGGCCACGCCCGCCTTGGTCGGCTCGCCCTCGGGCGAACCGGTGATCGACATCAGGCCGCCGACCGCCTGGACCAGGAGGTCGTAGCCGGGCAGCTCCGCGCCTCCCGCGCGCCCGAAGCCGGTTATCGAGCAATAGATCAGCCCTGGGTTGCGCTGTCGCAGAATCTCCTCGTCCAGGCCGAATCCCTCCATGACGCCGGGCCGGAAGTTCTCGACGACGACGTCGGCTGTCTCGGCGAGCCGGCGGGCGGTGGCGAGCCCGTCCGGCTGGGAGAGGTCGCAGATCACGGAGCGCTTGCCGCGGTTCACCGATGCGAAGTACGTGGACTCGCCGAAGGCGTCGACCGGCGGTCGCCAGGAGCGCGTGTCGTCTCCGGCGGGGCTCTCGATCTTGACGACGTCCGCCCCGAAGTCGGCGAGCATCATGGTCGCGTACGGCCCCGCCAGCACGCGGGAGAAGTCGGCGACCCGGAGACCCGCGAGCACTCCCTCGGCCATGCGCACCCCCTTGCGCGTGCCGCCTCGGCGCGGACACGCTCATTCATCCTATACCGCATGATTATTCGCGGCTATCGTGGGGGCGTGACCGACCTCACGACACGCGGCGCGCCAGGGGCGCGCGCGGCCGTCTTCGCCCAGCTCGCCGACGCCGGCCGCGCGGAGCAGGTCGCCCAGCGCCTCGCCGACGCGATCGTCCTCGGCGTGCTCGCAGCGGGCGAGCGGCTCCCCAGCGAGGCCGAGCTGGCGCGGCGATTCGGTGTCGCGCTGGTGACGGCGCGGGAGGGGCTCGGCATGCTCCGCGAGGCGGGTCTCGTCGAGACGCGGCGCGGCCGTGACGGCGGCAGCTTCGTCGTGGCACCGGCCGATGCCGACGACGCCCTGCTCGTCGCGCGCCTGCGGGGGATCTCGCGGGTCGAGCTCTCCGACCTGGCCGTGTATCTGACGGCCATCGCCGCGGGGTGCGCCGATCAGGCGGCGCTCCGGGCGACGGCGATCGACGACGAGAGACTGGCCGGATGGGTCGCCGCAGCGGACTTCTCCACGGCGGCCGCGGCCCGCCGCAATGCCGGCGGCTTCCTCCTGGAGCTCGCCGTCCTCAGCCAATCCACCAGGTTGGTGCGCGAGCAGATCAGGCTGCAGGCGGAGCACGGCCCGTTGCTCTGGGTGGGGATGCGCGATCCCGCGCTCCGCGAGCGCACGGCCGAGTGGATCGCCGCGGTGGCGCGTGCCGTCGCGCAGCGGGATGCCGCCGCCGCCCGGTCGGAGATCGGCGAGCTGCTGACGGCGATCGCCCAATGGCTGCTGGCGGCCAAGACACGGATCGAGACGGGAGGCGGTATGGATGCCTGAGACGATCGCGCTCGACACCGTCCGCGTGGCGGCCGAACACGTCGGCACGCTGTTCGCCGAGGTGCACGAAACCCTCACCGGGTGGCGTCGGCGGGTGCTGCTCGGGCTCGCGGAGGATCCCTCCTCGGCCGCTCTCGACGACCTGGTCAGCGCGCTCGTCCTCCCGCCTCTCGCGGAACCGGAGGCGCTGCTCGTCGGCGCCGGGTTCGTCGCCGCGCCCGAACTCCTGGGCGGCCGCGACCTGCACTTCGCCTGGTGGCTGGGGCCCCTCGACGCCAACCCGGTCTTCGGTGCGACGAGCGAGCCGACCCGGCTGGACCTCGCCACGCGGTACTACACGGACTATCTGCGCGACTTCCGCTCCCTCGAGTGGTACAGCATCCCCGCCTCGACGCACCGGGCGCACATCACCGGCCCGTACGTGGACCATCTGTGCGCGTGCGACTACATCGTGACGGTTACCATCCCGGTCGAACGGGACGGAGCGATGATCGGCGTCGTCGGCGCGGATCTGTACGTCAAGCGGCTGGAGCGGGAGCTCCTCCCGTCGATGCTCGAGTCCGGTGAGCCGCTCGCCCTGGTGAACGAGCACGGGAGGGTCGTCGTGTCGACCGATCCCACGGTGGCGGGCGGCAGCGTCCTCGTCGTCGAGGGCGCCGCGGCGCTCGAGTGCCCGGGAACGCCGTTCCGGCTGGTGCGGACCACGACCGGGAGGCGGGAGCGATGACCCCCGGTTACGCCCGCTACGCGCCGACCGCGGGGCCCTCCCGATGGCTCGTGATCGCCGGCCGGACGTTCCTCGCCGCGGTCGAGAGCACGGTCTCCGACGCGATCGTCGACACGCTGTTCTGGCTCGCCGGGTCGGAACTCGCCATGATCGAGTCGGTCGTCGGGGCGTTCCCTCTCGCGGGCCCGGAGAGCGTGCGCTCGTTCGCCGTGGCGGAGCTCGGACCGATCGGCCCGGAGGGCGAGACCGTCGTCACAGCCGTGGTCCGCGGGTCGGCAGCGATCGACGTGTTCTCGGTCGGAGGCGCGCGCCGGTTCGGGTCGGGCGGCGTCCAGCCCTGGGTGCTGGCGGAGTTCCGCGGTGTGACGGGGCTTGTCCTCGGCGGCGAGGATGCGCCGACGGGGCCCGTGGCACGACGCGCAACGGGCTCGCTCCCGATCGGCATCGCCGTGGTCGACGGGGAGCTGCTCACCTGGAGCGCGTCTCCGCTCGAACGAGCAGCCGCCGCTGAAGCGCGGCCCGAGGCCCCCGAGGCGCCGTCGGATCCGGCCGCGGTCGACGAGACGATCATCCGCGGCCGTCAACCCGGCTCCAGCCTGTTCCTGCACCCCGAGGCGCCCGTCATCCCGGGCGGACATCCGGTCAGCCACGAGGTGCCGGGTGCGATCGACATCGAGGAGCCTCCGGCCGCCGGGCCCGTCGTCCGCACGCCCGGGATCTCGGATCGTCCGGGTCCCGTCCCGCTCGTCGGCGCGCCCGCGATCGCGGACCCGTTGCCGGAGACAGAGCCCGTCATCCGCCCGAAAGCGCCCGCGAGCTTCGCGGTCCGCCTCCCCTCCGGCGAGAGCATTCCGCTCGACGAGCCCGTGGTGCTCGGGAGACGACCGGTGGCACCGCGGGTCGGATCGGGACCGGTGCCGCGCCTCGTCGCGGTCGCGTCGGCGACGCAGGAGGTCTCCTCCACCCACGCGCGGATCGAGCAATCGGGCGATGCCGTGGTGGTCACCGACCTGCGCTCCACCAACGGGACGCGGGTCACCGGACCCGGCGGCTCGGTCCGTCTGCGGCCAGGGGAGTCCCGCGTCGTGCTCATCGGCGCGAGGGTGGACATCGGCGACGGTAATATCATCGAGATCACCGCCCGCCGAGACGAAGGACGCGAGTGACCCAGATCGGTCGCAGCAGCAGACGCCACACCGTGGCCGTCCCGGGCACCCCCGACGCCCGCATCAGCCTGTCGTGGGCGGCGCTCAGCGACACGGGCTACCGCCGCAGCGTCAACGAGGACAGCCTCCTGGCCCGGTCGCCCATCTTCGCGGTGGCGGACGGGATGGGCGGCCACACGGCCGGCGACTTCGCCAGCACTGCGGTCGTCACCCGGCTCGCCGAGCAGGTCGCCTCCGACTTCGTCGGGGAGGAGGCGCTCACCTCGGCGCTCCGGGCGGCGGTCGACGACATGGGCCGCGGCGTCGGGCACACGGACCTCGGCACCGGCACGACGGTCACCGGCATCGCCCTCACCCTCGTCCAGGGATCGCCCTACTGGCTCGTGTTCAACATCGGCGACTCGCGCGTCTACAATTTCCGCGACGGCGTGCTCGAGCAGCTCACGGTCGACCACTCGATCGTGCAGGAGCTGCTCGACGCCGGGGCGATCACGCCGGCCGAGGCGGAGGTCCACCCGCACAGCAACGTCATCACCCGGGCGGTCGGGTTCAACGAGGACCCGGTCCCGGACTTCTTCCTGTTCCCGATCGTCGCGGGCTCGCGCCTCCTGGTCTGCTCCGACGGTCTCACGAAGGAACTCACCGAGCACGGGATCCGCTACTTCCTCTCCGAGGGCAGCACACCGCTCGACGCGGCTCAGCAGCTGATGGACGCCGCGCTCGGCAACGGAGGCCGTGACAACGTGACGGTCGTCGTCGTCGACGTGCTCGCGACGCCCGAGAGCGGCGCTCACCGCGACGGCGTTTCGCGCCGCGCGGCGCGCCGTCACTGACCTCGGTCGCTCCTAGGAGGTCTCCCGCCGTCGGACTTGTCCCCCGACTTGGGGGTGCCCGCGTTGTCCCCCGAACGGGTCGCGCACCACCGGTCGGGGAGAGGCGCTGCCTACAATTATCAGACGCTTTGCACCCGCGAAGGCAGCCTCATCGACGAACGGGAGGGAGCACCTTGGCCCGGCGCTTGCCGTCCCAGCCGCCGAACCTCCCCGGTTTCTCCTACGTCCGGGTGCTCGGGTCCGGTGGCTTCGCCGACGTCTTCCTCTACGAGCAGAACATGCCGCGGCGGCAGGTCGCGGTCAAGGTCATGCTCGCGGAGGTCGTGACCAGCCAGGTCAAGCAGATGTTCCAGGCCGAGGCGAACCTCATGGCGCAGCTGAGCACGCACCCGTCGATCCTCACCGTGTACCAGGCGAGCGTGTCGGCCGACGGCCGTCCGTATCTCGTGATGGAGCTGTGCTCGGCGGCGATCGGTCAGCGCTACCGGAGCGACCCGCTCCCGGTACCGGAGGTGCTGAGCATCGGGATCCGCATCGCGAGCGCGGTCGAGACCGCCCACCGCGCGGGCGTCCTCCACCGCGACATCAAGCCGTCCAACATCCTGACCACGGCGTACGGGCATCCGGTGCTGAGCGACTTCGGCATCGCCGCGACGCTCAGCGAGGCCGATGTGACCGAGGCCATCGGCCTCTCGATCCCGTGGTCGGCCCCCGAGGTCGTCCTCGACGAGACGAGCGGCACCATCGCGAGCGAGGTGTGGTCGCTCGGGGCGACCGTCTACTCCCTGCTCGCCGGACGATCCCCGTTCGAGGTGCCCGGCAAGGAGAACACCTCGGCCGAGCTCATCCAGCGGATCACCAAGGGGCGCCCGCTCCCGATCGGGCGGCCGGACGTCCCTCCCCGCCTCGAGCAGGTGCTCCTGCGCGCTCTGTCGCGGAGACCGTCGCAGCGGCAGCGGAGCGCTCTCGAGCTGATCCGCGAACTGCAGGCCGTGGAGGCCGAGCTCGGCCTCCCGCAGACGCCGATCGAGGTGGCGATGGACGACTGGGCGCTCGCCACCGCGGACGACCCGGAGGACCGCACCCGCATCCGGGGTGTGACCGTCGTCGATCCCTCCGCGGCGCGTCGTCGCCGCCGGCGCTCGCCGGCGGCCGCGGCGGCCGCGACGCACGCGCCCACCCGGACGATCGTGCGCGAGAGCGCCGGCAGCGCCGGACTGCCGGCGCAGACCGGGCCACCCGCGCGCGCCTCGCGCGCCCTCGTCGGCGCGCTGATCGCGTGCGCCGTGCTCGTGGTCGTGCTCGCGGTCACGGCGGGCGTCGTCCTCGTCCGAGCCGGCTCGGCCGGCGACATCCCGACCGTGCGCGACCTGAGCGGGCGGCTCAGCGGCACGACGATCGTCTTCACGTGGAGCGACCCGGGCCTCCAGACCGACGACACCTACCAGGTCACGGTCGATGACCAGCCGCCGAGCAGCCAGCACGCGAGCGAGTTCCGCGTCGACGCGAGACCGGGTGAGACCGTCTGCGTCACGGTGACCGTCAACCGCGACGGCCGCGCGGGTTCGCCGAGCGGCCAGAAGTGCGTCCAGAGGACGGGACCGTGATCCGGGCCTGGCTGGCCGCGCACAAGTCGGTCGCTGCGACCGTGGTGAGCGGCACGGCCGCGGCGGCGCTCGTCACGACCCTCGCTGTGGTGTCCGGAGGCTACAGCGCGCAGCACCTGCAGCTCAACGATGCGTCGGTGTGGGTCTCGAGCGACGCGAAGAAGTCCGTGGGTCGGGCCAACACCGAGATCGACCGGCTCAACTCGGTCGTGCCGGGGACGGGCGAGTCCCTCGATGTCGTTCAGGACGGCTCCACCGTGCTCCTGGTCGACCGGGAGGCGAGCACCGTCGCGGTCGTCGACCCCGCCACCGCCGAGAGCGGCAAGTCGGTGGCCCTCCCGCCCCGTTCGCCCCAGCTCGCCCTGGCCGGCGACCACGTGGCCCTGCTCTCGCAGACGACCGGGCAGCTGTGGCTGACGACGGTGCAGCAGCTCGAGCAGTTCAACGCCGGTGCCGGAGCGACCATCGATCTCGGGGGGCGCGCGGTGGCGGCGATGGACCCCTCCGGCGTCCTCTTCGCCTATCAGCCGGGGACGCGCTCCGTGGTACGGATCGAGCTCTCCGGCGATCAGCCGGCCACGACGACGGAGAAGGTCGCGACCCGCGGCGACGGCGCCCGGGCTTCGCTCACCGCCGTCGGCGGCCACTGGGCTCTTCTCGACCCGGACCAGCGGACCGTCTGGATCGACGGCCGGGCGGTGAGCCTGAGCGGTCTGCTCGGCACGACCGGTGCGCCGGTGCTCCAGCAGCCGGCCGCCGCGGGAGATGCGGTCTGGATCGGTGCCGGCGACGGCGTCATCCGGGTCCCTCTCGACGGGGGGAAGCCCGAGCGGTTCTCCGGAGGCGGCTCCGGCTCGCCGGTCGCTCCGGTGACCGTCGCCGGGTGCACCTACGCGGCGTGGACCACGGGGGAGGTCTGGCGGCGGTGCTCGACGACCGGGCCGGGGAGCGCCTCCCGACTCGACCAGGTGCCGGGCGGTGCGGCGCTCGCTTTCCGGGTGAACCGGGACCGGGCCGTCCTCAACGACGGCAAGTCCGGCGTCTCGTGGGCCGTGCAGAGCGGCAACGCGCGGATCGACAACTGGGACGAGCTCGTCTCCAAGAAGACGACGAAGGAGCTCGTCGACCAGTCGAAGCAGGACACCGCACCGCAGTACGAGAAGCAGGAGCAGCCTCCCGTCGCCGTCGACGATGCATTCGGTGCGCGCCCGGGGCGCGTGACCCCGCTCCCGGTGCTCCTCAACGACTACGACCCGAACGGCGACGTCCTGACGATCGACTCGTTCACCGCCATCCCGCAGGAGCAGGGCTCGCTCGAGCTGATCAATGCCGATCAGCAGCTGCAGATCAGTCTCCCGGACACGGCAACGGGTGTGATCCGGTTCGACTACACGATCTCCGACGGGCGTGGCGGCACGGCCACCGCGCACGTGGTCGTCACGGTCCGGACACCGGATCAGAACTCCCCGCCGGTCTGCGTCCGGAACGCGAAGGCCGTGGTCCAGGTCGGCGGGCGGGTGACGACGGCGGTCCTCGGCGATTGCTACGACCCCGACGGCGACTCGTTCTACCTGGCCGGCGCCGCGGTCCCGGGCCCCGACACCGCGACCTTCACGCCCCAGGGCCAGGTCGCCTACTCCGACCACAGCGCCGGCAGCTCCGTCAAGGACGTCACGCTGACCCTGTCCGACGGCCGGGCGCAGTCCGCGGGCCTTCTCGCCGTCACGGTGCAGCCTCCCGGACAGGTGCCGATCATCGCCGATCCGTTCGCCGTGCTCGCGTATCAGGGACAGGAGATCACGATCGGCCCGCTGGACCACGTCCGCGGGGGCAACGGCACGGTCCGGCTCAGCTCGGTCCCGACCAAGGCCGACGCGACGCTGACGCCCGACTACCAGGGAGGGACCTTCCGCTTCGAGTCGGATCAGGCGGGCACCCACAACATCGAGTACTCGGTCACCGACGGCACGATCACGGCGACCGGGCTCGTCCGGGTCGAGGTGAAGGCCCCGCCCGGCGCGAAGACCGCGCCGATCGCGGTGCCGCACACAGCGTTCATCCGCGAGCAGTCGACGCAGGACGTCGACGTGCTCTCCACCGACATCGACCCGTCGGGCGGCGTGCTGCTCGTCACGGGTGCCACGGAGCCCGACGCCGCCAGCGGCATCAAGGTCCAGATCCTGCAGCAGCGGACGCTGCGCGTGACGCTCACGAGGCCGCTGGAGGGGCCGGTCGACTTCCACTACCGGCTGAGCAACGGCCTGGCGGACACCGTCGGGACCGTCACGGTCGTCCAGCTTCCGGCTCTGACCGTCCATCAGCCGCCGATCGCGGCGCCCGACAGCGTCGCGGTGCGCGTCGACGACGTCGTCGACATCCCCGTCCTCGCCAACGACGTGCAGCCCGACGGCGACAAGCTCACCCTCGACCCGGCACTGGCCGCGCCGCTGCCGGCGGGCGCGGGCCTCCTCTTCGCCAGCGGCGACCACCTCCGCTACCTCGCGCCCTCCAAGCCCGGCAACTACACCGCCGCCTACCGCGTCTACGGCGAGGACGGCCAGTGGGCGACGGCCGAGGTCACCATCGCGGTCCGCGAGCGCGACCCGGCCACGAACAACCCGCCCGTCCCGAAGACGGTCACGGCGCGGGTCCTCGCCGGGGACACCGTTCGGGTGACGATCCCGCTGTCCGGCATCGACCCCGACGGCGACTCGGTCCAGTTCATCGGGCAGGAGACGAGCCCGCAGAAGGGGGCCGTCATCGCCTCCGGACCGGACTGGATGGACTTCCAGGCGGGCGACTATGCCGCGGGCACCGACACCTTCACGTACGCCGTCGTCGACGCGCTGGGGGCCCGCGCCACCGGCACCGTCCGCGTCGGCATCGCCCCCCGCGCCGAGGGCGCTCGCAACCCGGTCGCGGTGGAGGACGACGTCACGACCCGGCCCGGTCGCACTCTGAGCGTGCAGGTCCTCGCGAACGACAGCGATCCGGACGGGAGCCCCCTGAGCGTGAGCTCGGTCACCTCGCTCGACGGCCGCGCGAAGGCCAAGGTGCGCGGGCAGCTCGTCGTCGTCACGGCGCCCAAGCAGGAGGGAGCGTACGGCTTCCTGTACACCATCCAGAACGAGCGGGGCGGGACGAGCCAGGCGTTCCTTCGGCTGACGGTGGACAAAAACGCGCCGCCGGCACGGCCGATCGTCTCCGACACCACGCTCGGCCTGTCGGACATCCTCGGCAAGGAGCACGTGGACGTCAACGTCCTGGCCAACGTGTTCTTCGCAGACGGGTCGTCGGGGTCGCTGAAGCTCTCGGTCGTCCCGGGATACGGGGCCGATGCGTCGGTGACGTCGTCGAACCGCATCCGGGTGACCATCGGCGCGAAGAGCCAGATCATCCCGTTCAAGGTGGCGAACCCCGAGGACCCGTCGGTGGCCGCCTACGGCTTCGTCCACGTCCCCGGATTCGACGACGCGCTCCCGCAGCTGAAACGCGGCGCTCCGCCCCTCTCGGTCGTGAGCGAGAAGTCGCTGACGATCCACCTGAACGACTACATCGTGGCGGTGGGCGGCCGCCAGGTCCGGCTGACCGACGCCGCGACGGTGCGCGCCACGCACGCGAACGGCGACGACCTGGTCGTCGACCAGGACACGCTGCGGTTCACCTCGTCCTCGCGCTACTTCGGACCGGCGTCCATCTCCTTCCAGGTGACGGACGGTTCGAGCGCGACCGATCCGAAGGGCAACGTCGCCACCATCGTGCTGCCCATCCAGGTGACGCCCCGCCAGAACCAGCCGCCCGTCTTCACCGGCGCGCTCATCGAGTTCGAGCCGGGCCAGACGAAGACCGTCGACCTCACCAAGCTGACGAGCTATCCGTACGCGAAGGACCAGGGGGAGCTCAGCTACTCCCTCCAGAGCCCGAGGCCGGAGGGGGTGACCACGTCGCTCGACGGGCAGACGCTCACCATCACCGTCCCGACCGGGACGGCCAAGGGCTCGACGCCCTCGATCCCGATCGGCGTGAAGGACGCCGTCAACGCGGGCCAGGCGGGGCGGATCGACATCTCCGTCGTCCCGTCGACCCGGCCGCTGGCGAGTCCGCAGCCCGATCGCGTCGTCGCTCCCCGCGGGCAGACCACCAGTGTCGACGTGCTCGCCAACGATGCCGCGACGAACCCGTTCCCCGGCAAGCCGCTGCATGTCGTGGCCGTGCGCGGCCTCGGAGGCGACCTGCCCGCCGGCGTCGCCATCACCCCGAGCGGCGACCGATCGGTCCTCGACATCTCGGTCGACCAGTCGGCACAGCCGGCCGATACGACCCTGCAGTACGAGGTCGCCGATGCGACCGGCGACCCCGACCGGTACACGTGGGGCACCGTGACGGTCTCGGTGCAGGATCGCCCCGCGCCCGTGTCGAACGTCCAGATCACGGCCATCGACGACCGCAAGCTCACGCTCAGCTGGGTTCCGGGCGCATTCAACAACTCCGCCATCACCGGATTCGAGGTGACCGAGAGCTCTCCGACGACCGGTGCCGTGATCTCGACGACCCCGTGCTCCGCGACGGTCTGCGCGGTCGGGACCCCGGGCAACGGCCCGGGGAACGCGGTCGTCCTGAGCGTGCGCGCGCGGAACGCCCTCGGGCTGTCCGATCCCACCCCGTACGCGGAGCCCGCGTGGTCGGACGTCGTACCGAGCGCACCGGCGTCCGTCGGTGCCACGCCGCTCGACCACGGCCTCCGGGTCACGTGGACGAAGCCGGCCGACGCATCCGGCGCGAGCCCGATCACGTCGTACCTCGTGACCGTCGGCGGCGTGCAGAGCGCGCTGCAGGTCTCGCCGGGCGATCCGGTCGGGACGACCTATGCGCTCCCGGTGAGCGACCCCGGATTCGCCAATGGCGCCTCCCTCGGCTTCACGGTCGCCTCGCGCAACGGCTACTACCAGTCGCGAGCCGCTTGGAACCAGACGCAGGGGAGCGGCGTCCCCGCCGGTGCGCCGACCCTGACCGGCACGGCCCCGGTAGCGACGCCGAGCACGACGGACGGGACGAGCGCCACCCTCAGCTGGTCTAACGTCTTCGGCGACAACGGCAAACAGGTCACCGATTACTTCGCCGCGGTGTACCAGGGAGGCGCGGTGCCGGGCTGCAGCGTGACCGGCGTGGCCGACGGCGCACCCGTGCTGCACTACGATCCGCTGTCCGACAGCTTCGTCCGGACCTCGAGCGGCAGCGTGAGCTTCTCCGGCCTCAGCCCCAACACGACCTACAACTTCCTCGTCTACGCGTACAACGGCCAGGGCTGCACGCCGAGCGCGGTCGTGACCGCGACACCGCGCAAGGCCCCGGGTGCCGTCACGTCGGTGAGCGTCACGTCGCCCCTCACGAAGAGCGGCGCCACGACGTGGGACTTCACCGTCGGCGTGGACTACCGGCCGGGGAGCGGCAGCGGTCCGACGGTCTCCTACCAGTTGAAGGACGGCTCGACCGTGCTCGACAGCGGACAGCTCGCCGGCACGAGCGGGACGCTGACCGGCTCCGGCTCCGACCACTACGGGCGACCGCTGACGCTCGTGATCACGAGGATCTGCGAGGGCTATCCCGACGGCTCCCAGCTGTGCACCGACTCCGGCTTCACGCAGGACCTCGGGGTCGCCGTGAACGCGGCGATCGGCGGCGCCCGCTACGACCCGGCGACCCACGTCTTCACGTGGACCAGCTGGCCGACCGGCTCGTACACCGCGGTGACGTACAGCTGCGACGGGACGACGCAGCTGCCCATGCCTCCCCTCGGGCAGACGGCCGCCTGCACCGCCGGGGCGGACGACCCGAACCCCGTCCTCACGGTCACCGTCCGCGTCGGGGGCGACACGTACTCGGTGCCGTACCCGGGATCGACGCTGCCGTGAGAGCCGGACGGCATACTGAGGAGGGCCGGGCCCCGTGCCGGCCCATCACGAGGAGGAACGACCAGCCATGACGATGACCCCTGAGCAGGCCACGTGGTTCTCCGGCGTCTTCGAACGTCTCGTCAGCAACATCGACCGCGTGCTGCTCGGCAAGGACCACGTGATCCGTTTGGTCCTGACCGCCCTGTTCAGCGAGGGGCACCTCCTCCTCGAGGACTTCCCGGGGACCGGGAAGACATCACTCGCGCGCGCCGTGGCCGAGAGCGTGCGCGGGACGAGCAACCGCGTCCAGTTCACGCCCGACCTCCTCCCCGGCGACATCACCGGTGTCAACATCTACGACCAGCGCTCCGGGGCGTTCGAGTTCCACCGCGGTCCCGTCTTCGCGAACATCGTGCTCGCCGACGAGATCAACCGCGCGAGCCCGAAGACGCAGTCGGCGCTCCTCGAGGTCATGGAGGAGCAGCAGGTCACGGTCGACGGCGTGCGGCACCCGGTGGGTTCGCCGTTCATGGTCATCGCGACGCAGAACCCGATCGAGCAGGCGGGCACCTACCGCCTCCCGGAGGCGCAGCTCGACCGGTTCCTGATGAAGGCGTCGATCGGCTACCCGGACCACGAGGCGACGCTGCGCATCCTCGAGGGCTCGGAGCGGCGGGCTCATGAGGTGGTCGTCCCAGAGGTCATCTCGGCGGGCACGGTGATCGAGATGGCGACGATGGCGCGCGGCGTGCACGTCGACCCCACGATCAACGATTACATCTCGCGCCTCGTCGAGGCCAGCCGGTCCGCCGACGAGATCCGGCTCGGCGTGAGCGTGCGCGGCGCACTCGCCCTGCTCCGCGCCGCCAAGACGCTCGCTGCCGCCTCTGGCCGGTACTACGTCATCCCCGACGATGTGAAGGCCCTCGCGGAACCGGTTCTCGCGCACCGCCTGGTGCTCGACGCCGAGGCCGAGTTCGAGGGCGTCAGCGCGTCGAGCGTCGTCGGGCAGCTCCTCATCGAGGTGCCGCCTCCCAGCGAACGGATCGCCGTGTGACGACGGTCACCCGCACCTCCACCGAGCTGACCAACGCGCGTGCCCGGATCGTCGGGACGCGCGAGGGCCTGCTCGCCGACGCCATCGTCTGGGTCGTGCGGACGAGCGCGGTGGCCGGGCGCGCCGTCTCCGTCGCCGCACGCCGGGTCGGTTCCGTGGTCACGGGCGTGGGCTGGTCGGTGCTGGTGCTCGCGGCCGCGGCCCTCGTGACCGGGTACGCGTTCCGGCTCGTGGAGGCGGTGGTCGCCGGCTGGGCGGCGCTCGCCCTGCTGGTCATCGCCTCCGGGTACCTCGTCGGCCGCATCGGCTTCGAGGTCGGGCTGTCGCTCCCGTCGAACCGGGTCGTCGTCGGCGACCGGGCGCCCGGGCAGGTGAGCGTGCGCAATCCGCGGCGTCGCCGGCAGCCCGGCCTCCGCGTCGAGGTGCCCGTCGGGGGCGGCCTGGCGGAGTTCGCCGCGCCGTCCCTCGCGCCGGGGGAGGAGCACTCCGATGTGTTCGTGGTCCCGACGTCCCGTCGGGGAATCGTGCCGATCGGCCCGGTGCGAACGGTTCGCGCGGACCCCGTGGGCCTGCTTCGCCGCGAGGTGGTCTGGGCCGAGTCGCTGGACCTCTTCGTGCACCCCCGGACGATCGCCATCCCGAGCATGAGCACCGGATTCGTGCGGGATCTGGAGGGGTCGCCCACGCGCGACCTCACCGCGAGCGACATCGCCTTCCACGCCATCAGGGAGTACGTCCCCGGGGACGAGCGCCGTTTCATTCACTGGAAGAGCACTGCGAAGACCGGCAGCTACATGGTGCGCCAGTTCGAGGAAACCCGGCGCAGCCATCTCCTAGTCGCTCTCAGTCTCTCGGCGGCCGACTACGCCACCGAGGAGGAGTTCGAGCTCGCCGTCAGCGTCACCGGGTCCCTCGGCGTCCGGGCCATCGCCGACTCCCGGACGGTGTCCGTCGTCGCCAGCGTGGAGACCCCCGACTTCGCCAAGCGCATGGTCCTCGGCTCGCGGCGGCTCAGCACCATCAACCGCGGGCGCCTGCTCGACGACCTCTCCGGGGTCGAGACGTCCGGATCTGCCCTGCGCCTCCCGGAGCTGGCCCAGGTCTCGGCCGACGGAGCCACGGGCGTCTCCATCGCGTTCCTCGTCTGCGGGTCCACGCTGACGCCCGGGCAGTTGCGGGCGGCGGCCGCGCATTTCCCGCTCGGCGTCGACGTCGTCGCGATCGTGTGCGACGAGGGCGCGGTCCCGGCTCTGCGCCGCGTCGCGGACCTGAGCGTCCTCACCATCGGCTACCTGGAGGACCTCCAGCGGAGTCTCGCCCATCGGCTCGCCACATGACCACCGAGCGCACCGCCCCCCGGCCCGCGCGCCGTGTGTCCCTGATCGACGCGGCGCTCGCCATCGCTGCGGTCGGCCTCGCCGCGTGGTCGTTCTGGCCGGTCTACCAGTCGCCCGCGTTCGTCCTCATGCTGGCCTCCACGCTCCTCCTCGGTGGCGTGGTCGGCGTGGCCGGCGCCCTTCTCCGCTGGCCGAGCATCGTCGTTGCGGTCGCCCTCGTCGTAGCGTTCCTCGGGTTCGGGGTGCAGCTGGCCGTTCCGAGTGAGGCGGCGGCGGCGGGGCTCCTCCCGACCGGATCCGGGCTGGTCGACCTGGTCACAGCCACCTGGCTGAGCTGGAAGCAGCTGGTGACGATCAGCATCCCCGTCGGCGCCTACCAGGCGCTGCTCGTCCCGGCGTTCCTCCTCACCCTGCTCGCGGCGGTGATCACGACGACCATCGCCCTCCGTGCGTCACGGTCCGAGTTCGCCGCGCTGCCGCCGGTGCTGCTCCTCGCTTCAGGGGTCGCTCTCGGTTCGTCGGTGGCGGCGGTGCCGGTACCGCTCGTCCTCGCCCTGCTCGCCCTCCTGCTCGCCTGGCTGATCCGGTTCCGTCTGCGGGCGCGGGCCGCCTCCGTCCGAACCCTCCGCGAGCAGAGCGGCCTGCTGTCCGAATCGCGCCACGAGCGGCGATCGACGGCCGTGCTGACGGCCGCGGGAGCGACCGTGATGGTGATCGGCGCGTCAGCGGCGGGGATCGCGGCCGCGGCCCTGGTCCCTCCCGCCGGCGATCGCGCGGTCGTCCGCACCGCCGTCGAGCAGCCGTTCGACCCCCGCGCCTATCCGAGCCCGCTGAGCGGGTTCCGCGGCTACCTCGAGCAGCCTCGTGACGAGCAGCCGATGCTCACCGTCTCCGGGCTCCCGGCGGATGGCCGCCTGCGGATAGCGACGCTGGACACGTACGACGGCGTCACCTACTCCGTCGGGAGCGACGGAGCAACGAGTCCCTCCGGGTCGTTCACGCGGGTGCCGTATCGCATCGACCAGTCGAAGGTGTCCGGGAGGCGGTCGAGCATCGACGTCGTCGTCCGCGATTACCGCGGGCCCTGGGTTCCCGGCAGCGGTCAGCTCGAGCAGATCAGCTTCAGTGGGAAGGACGCGCCGGCCCTCGCCGACGCGTACTACTACAACGACGTGACCGGGACCGGGGCTGTCACCGCGCCGCTCCGACCGGGCGATTCCTACAGTGCGCAGTCCGTGGTGCGGCCGACGGTGACGCCGTCCGCACTGGAGAGGGTCGCACCGGGAACCGACCTCGTCCCGCGCCCGACCGTCGTTCCCGACGAGCTGCAGGCGACGCTGCAGAAGTACACCGCCGGCGTCAGCGGCGCGGGGCCGAAGCTCGCCGCGGCGCTCGAAGGCCTCGCCACCGACGGCTACCTCAGTCACGGTGTCGGCAAGGATGAGCCGCCGAGTCGCTCCGGTCACGGCGCGGACCGGATCACCGAACTGCTCACGGACGTGCCCATGCTCGGCGACCAGGAGCAGTACGCGGTCACCGCGGCGCTGATGGCGCGACAGCTGGGCTTCCCCGCCCGCGTGGTCGTCGGCTTCGTCGCCCCGAAGGGGACGCCCCCGGGCGCGTCTGTCACCCTCCTCGGCTCGGACATCTCCGCGTGGATCGAGGTGCAGACGACGACCGGCTGGGTGACGGTCGACCCGACGCCCCCGCAGCGACCGGTGCCGCCGAAGCAGCCCGACCAGCCGACCCAGATCACGCGACCGCAGACGAATGTGCAGCCTCCGGTCGACGACACCCCGCAACAGAACGAGGAGCCCCCGCAGGCGCAGGTCGACTCCACCAACCCTCAGCCGCCGAACCCCATCATCGAGACGCTGCTGGCGGTCCTCGCCGTCGTCGGCTGGACCGCGCTGGTCCTCGCCGTCCTGGCAGCGCCCTTCCTCGCCGTGATCGCAGCGAAGTGGAGGCGGCGCGCGCTCCGGCGGTCCGCGCGCACCCCGGCCGAACGGATCGTGGGAGGCTGGCGCGAGTTCGCCGACGCCGCGGTCGACCACGGGTACGACCCGCCGCCGGCCTCGACCCGCGTCGAGTTCGCGTCCACGATCGGGGGATCCCGAGCCGGGGCCCTCGCGCGGGTCGCCGACCGGGCCGTGTTCAGTCCCATCCCGCCCCGCGCCGACGAGGCCGACTCGGTGTGGGCCGCCGTCGACGACCTGCGGCGGCAGCTCGACCACCGCGACACGCGATGGAAGAGGCTCGTCGCGGCCGTCTCGCTGCGCTCCCTCGGTTACCGTGGGAGAACGGGACGAGGAAGGAAGCGCGCACGATGAACTGCCGGGTGTGTGGAGCGGAGCTCGCCGCGGGGAGCCTGTTCTGCGGTAACTGCGGAAGCTCGGTCACGGCATCGAGGGTGCGCCCCCGGGAGGTCGCCGATCCGCGCCCCTCCGACACGTCGATCATCTCGGACCGGCCGGCCGATCGCCCTCCGGCTCCCGCTGTCGCGGGCCGATTCCCGAGCGGTCTCCGCAGCGCTGACGCAGAGGAGGACGACGGCCTGGCGCCCACCGAGGCGATCGTGCTGCCGATCGAGTCCGCGCCGAGGGCGACCGCGCCGCGCCCCTTCACGCTCAGCTTCTCCACCGGCGAGGTGGTGGAGGTGACCGGTTCGGGGCTTCTCGGGCGCCGGCCGATCACCCAGCCGGGAGAGACCGTCGACCAGCTGGTCGTGGTGTCCGACCCGGCCCGCAGCGTCTCGAAGACGCACCTCGAGTTCGGCCTCGAAGGCGGCGAGCTCTGGATCTGCGACCGGTACTCCGGCAACGGCACCGTCGCGCACCCCCTGGGAGGGGTCGCGCGCCACTGCGAGGCGGGACGCCGTTACCGGGTGACGCGCGGCACCCGGGTGGAGATCGGCGACCAGTGGTTCGACGTCTCCTGACCCGGGCCCCGCTCGGCGATCAGGCGAGCGCCTCGCTGATCTCCACCGCCTCCAGGCCGTGGGCCTCGGCCACGCCCCGGTTGGTCACCCGCCCGGCGTAAACGTTGAGGCCGAGCGCGAGCGATCCGTCCGCACGGAGTGCCTCCAGCCAGCCCTTGCCCGCGATCGCACGCGCGTAGGGAAGCGTCGCGTTGGTGAGGGCGTAGGTAGAGGTGTGGGGCACCGCCCCGGGCATGTTCGCCACGCAGTAGAACAGCGACTGGTGGACCGTGAACGTGGGGTCGGCGTGCGTGGTGGGGTGCGAGTCCTCGAAGCAGCCTCCCTGGTCGACGGCGATGTCGACGAGGACGCTGCCCGGCTTCATGCGGGACACGAGCTCGTTGGTGACGAGCTTCGGAGCCTTGGCACCGGGCACGAGGACCGAGCCGATGACGAGGTCGGAGGCGACGACCGCCTTGTCGATCTCGAAGCCGTTGGACGCGATCGTCTTGATGCGACCGGCGTAGAGGGCGTCGAGCTCCCGGAGGCGCTGGATGTTGGTGTCGAGCACCGTGACCTCGGCGCCGAGGCCCACGGCCACCGAGACCGCGTTGGTTCCGGCGACGCCGCCGCCGAGCACGGTCACCACGGCCGGGTGCGTCCCCGGGACGCCGGGGACGAGCAGGCCCGGTCCGCCGTTCGGCTTCAGCATCGTGTTGGCGCCGACGATCGGCGCGAGACGGCCGGCGACCTCGGACATGGGGGCGAGAAGGGGGAGCGCGCGGCTCGGCAGCTGCACCGTCTCGTACGCGATGGCGACGACCTCGCTGTCGATGAGCGCGCGCGTCAGCTTCTCGTCCGCGGCCAGGTGGAGGTACGTGAAGAGGACGAGGCCGGGGCGGAAGTGCCCGTATTCGCTCTCGATGGGCTCCTTGACCTTGAGGACGAGCTCGCCGGCGGCCCAGGTGGCGGCCGCGTCGGGGAGGATTGTCGCACCGGCCGCCGCGTACAGCTCGTCGGGGATCGAGGACCCCTCGCCCGCACCCGACTCGACGAACACCTCGTGGCCGCCGCCGACGAGGTCGTGCACGCCGGCCGGCGTGATCGCCACCCGGAACTCGTTGTTCTTGATCTCGCGGGGGATCGCGACCTTCATGGGTTTCCTCTCACTTCGACGTGGTGGTTCGCTCTCACGATAGCGGGGTTCACGGAGGATCTCGACTGATTTCTGGAAGGTTTCGTGCTGAATCCGTGATGACCGTGCATTCTGACTTGCGGAATCGGTGGTTCGGGCGCCCTCGGAGCACAAACCATACAGACAGATGCGGTTTCCCGGGCAAAACGACCGGAACGGAACGGATTTCGTAACAAGTGTGTTTCCGGATGGACGATTCGCACTGCGATTGCTGCGGATCGCAACGCATCTATGCCAGGATCGGACCCACGCGGCGCCACGAGGATGTGCGTCGGCGGGGCGCCCGGCCGTGGCATGTGTCCGACCCTGAAGGAGCATCAGTGAATTCCACGCACCTCCCGCAAGACCCGATGACCCGCCGGCTGGTCCAGGCCGCCCGCGCCTCCCAGCTCACGCGGCGCGGCCTCCTCGCCGGCGTCGGCGCCGGTGCTGCCGCGCTCACGCTCGCCGCCTGTTCCGGCGGAGCATCGAGCCGGCCCTCCGCGGCGAAGGACCAGTCAGCGTCGGACAAGACGCTCACCTGGGCGAACTGGCAGGCGTACCTCGATCAGGACTCGAACGGCAAGTATCCGACGCTCGAGTCCTTCCAGAAGCAGACCGGGCTCCGGGTCAAGTACGACGTCGCCGTCGACGACAACAACACGTACTACGCGAAGGTGAAGGACCAGCTGGCGCTCGGCAAGGACATCGGAGCCGACACGGTCTGCCTCACCGACTGGATGATCGCCCGGTGGATCCGCCTCGGGTACGTGCAGAGCTTCGACGAGTCCGCCATCCCGAACAAGAAGAACCTCGTGGCGAACCTCGTGGACGTGGATTTCGACAAGGGCCGGACCAAGTCCCTGCCGTGGCAGAGCGGCTTCGCGGGCATCTGCTGGAACAAGGAGAAGCTCCCGGGAGGCCTGCGCTCGGTCGACGACCTCTGGAAGCCGGAGCTCAAGGGCAAGGTCGGCGTTCTGAGCGAGATGCGCGACACGATGGGCCTGCTCCTCCTCCAGCAGGGCGTCGACATCTCGAAGGACTTCAGCGAGGACGATTTCAACAAGGCGATCGACAAGCTGACCAAGGAGGTCAGCGACGGCCAGATCCGCAACATCAAGGGCAACTCGTACCTGAACGACCTGAAGTCCGGCGACACGCTCGCGGCGATCTGCTGGTCGGGCGACATCACCCAGTTGAATGCGGAGGCCGGTGACAACTGGCAGTTCGCGCTGCCGGAGGCCGGCGGCACGCTGTGGAGCGACAACTTCGTGATCCCGGTCGGGTCGCCCCGCAAGGCCAATGCCGAGAAGCTCATCGACTACTACTACGAACCCGAGGTCGCTGCCGAGGTGGCCGCCTGGGTCAACTACATCACGCCGGTGCAGGGTGCGAAGGAGGCGGCGACGAAGATCGACCCGGCTCTCGCCGACAACCAGCTGATCTTCCCCGACGAGGAGACGCTGTCCAAGGCCCACGTGTTCCGCTCGCTGAGCCCGGCCGAGGAGCAGAAGTACCAGGCCGCGTTCCAGAAGGTGATCCTGGGGGCCTGATGGCGAAGGGAGTTTTCGCCGAGTCCGGCGCCGACCTGCAGCTCGTCGGCATCAAGAAGCGCTTCCCCGGGTTCACCGCGATCGAGGAGCTCGACCTGACGATCCCCGCGGGATCGTTCTTCGCGCTCCTCGGTCCGAGCGGCTGCGGCAAGACCACGACCCTGCGGCTCGTCGCGGGGCTGGAGGAGCCGACCGAGGGCCGGATCCTGATCGGCGGCCGCGACGTCACGACGACGAAGCCCTTCCAGCGGCCCGTCAACACGGTGTTCCAGAGCTACGCGCTGTTCCCGCACATGACGATCCTCGAGAACGTCGCGTTCGGCCTGCGCCGGCGCCGCATCTCCGACCCGATCGGGAAGGCTCACGAGGCCCTCCGGCTCGTCGAGCTCGACCACCTCGCGGCGCGCCGCCCGGCGCAGTTGTCGGGAGGCCAGCAGCAGCGCGTCGCTCTCGCGCGCGCCGTGGTGAACCGACCCGCGCTCCTCCTGCTCGACGAGCCGCTCGGAGCGCTCGACCTGAAGCTGCGCCGCCAGATGCAGCTCGAGCTGAAGTCGATCCAGACCGAGGTGGGGCTCACCTTCGTGCACGTCACGCATGATCAGGAGGAGGCCATGACGATGGCCGACACCGTGGCCGTGATGAACCGCGGACGGATCGAGCAGATGGGGGCGCCCGAGCTGCTCTATGAACTGCCCGCCACGGTGTTCGTGGCGAACTTCCTCGGGCAGTCCAACCTCTTCGCCGGTCCGGTGATCGAGACGAGCGGGGAGACGATCGGCGTGGAGGTGGCGGGCGCCCGCATAAGGATTCCGCGATCCCGCGCGCAACGCGCGTCGGGACGTGTGACGGTGGGTGTGCGGCCGGAGAAGCTCTCGCTCCACGAGAGCGAAGCCGCCGCACCGGCCGGCGTGAACCTCCTCGGGCCGGGCCGGGTGATCGACGTCTCGTTCTCGGGCGTCAGCACGCAGTACCTGGTCGATGTGCCCGGTGTCGGCACGATGGTCGTCTTCGCTCAGAACAGGACGAGCGGGCCGGTCGCGGGTCTGGGGGCGGAGGTCTGGCTCTCCTGGGACGCATCGCACACCTTCGTCCTGGCCGACGAGCCTCCCGCCGACGGGCGTTTCGTCGACGACACCGACACGCGCGCCGTCGCAGCGCAGGCCAAGGACCGGATGCTGGCTGAGCTCGAGGAGGCCTGATGGCGATCGCCGCCTTCACGAGTGCCCCTGCCACCCAGGACCGGGAGCCCGCTGTCCGCCGCAAGTCAGGGATCGCGCTCGTGCTCCTGCTGCCCGGCGTCCTCTATCTGGTGCTGTTCTTCCTGACGCCGCTCGTCTCGCTCATCATCACGTCCTTCCAGGCGCCGGTGGTCGACGGGGACATCGGCGAGTACCAGGCGGCGTTCCAATGGAGCAACTACACCGACTCGATCGCCGAGTACTGGCCCCAGATCCTCCGGTCGTTCGGCTACGCCCTCATCGCGACGGCGGCCGCGCTCGTGATCAGCTACCCGCTCGCGTACTTCATCGGCGTGAAGATGCGTGCCCGGCCGGTGCTCCAGAACCTCCTGATGACCCTCGTCATCGCGCCGTTCTTCATCAGCTTCCTGCTGCGGACGCTCGCCTGGAAGGCGATCCTCAGCGACGACGCGTGGATCGCGAGCAGCCTCAAGGCGCTGAGCATCCTGCCGCCGGACGCTCACATCACGGGGACACCGTTCTCGGTCATCTTCGGGCTCACCTACAACTTCATCCCGTTCATGACCCTCCCGCTCTACTCCACGCTCGAGCGACTCGACACCCGCCTCCTCGAAGCGGGCCAGGACCTGTACGCGAGCAGCTGGACGACGTTCCGGAAGGTGACGATCCCGCTCTCGATGCCGGGCATCGTCTCCGGGACGCTCCTGACGTTCATCCCGGCGGCCGGTGACTACATCAACGCCTCGCAGGACTTCCTCGGGGCGGCGGACACCTCGATGATGGGCAACGTCATCGAGTCGAACTTCCTCGTCCTGCAGAACTACCCGACGGCGGCGGCGATGTCGGTGATCCTCATGGCCGTGATCCTCGTGATCGTCGGCGTCTACGTGCGACGGAGCGGAACGGAGGACCTGCTGTGAGCGACACCGGCCGCAACCGCTTCCGGTTCCCGGGCCTCGGCCTCGGCGTCTACGCGTTCCTGGCCCTCGCCTTCCTGCTGATCCCGATCGTCTACACGTTCGTGTTCTCGTTCAACGACGCCATCAAGAACAACATCGCTTGGCGCGGATTCACCCTCCGGAACTGGACGAACGTCTGCGACGCCGCCGGCATCTGCGATGCGTTCATGGCGAGCATTATCATCGGGCTCATCGCCACCGTCGTCGCGACGGTCCTCGGGACGATGATCGCCATAGCGCTCATGCGGTACCGTTTCCGGTTCCGCTCGCAGACGAGCCTGCTGCTGTTCCTCCCCATGGCGAGTCCGGAGGTCGTGCTCGGCGCGGGCCTCGCGGCCCAGTTCCTGAGCCTCGGCGTCAACAAAGGCTTCGGGACGATCATCGTCGCGCACGTGATGTTCTGCATCAGCTTCGTGGTCGTGACCGTCAAGGCGCGCGTCGCCTCTCTCGACCCTGCCCTCGAAGAGGCCGGGCGTGACCTGTACGGTTCGCCGAACGCCGTCTTCTGGCGGATCACGTTCCCCCTGCTGCTGCCGGGTATCCTGTCGGCCGCGCTGCTGTCGTTCTCGCTGAGCTTCGACGATTTCATCATCACGAACTTCAACGCGGGTGCGGTGACGACTTTCCCGATGTACATCTACATCGCGGCGTCCCGTGGGATCCCGGCACAGGCGAACGTGATCGCGTCGGCGGTGTTCATCCTGACGATCCTCGTCGTCCTCATCACCCAGCTGTCCGCGGCCGCTCGAGCGCGTCGTCTGGCGCGCAGCGTCGGCTGACCGGCGGGAGGGGGCGACTCGCGCCCTCCCGCCGGGAGCTCAGACGGTGGCGCGGATGCTGCCGACGGGTCGGCCGCCGCCGAGCACGGAGAGGTCGAGCTTCTCCAGCACGGTCGCGACAGCGCTCTCGCTGAGCGCTCCGGCGCGTGCCAGCAGCGTGAGCGCAGCGACCGTGGCGCCGCGCGAACTGCCGTCGAGCACCTTCAGCGCGACGGTCGTCCCGTCGGGCGCGGCCATGACCATGACGCCCTCCGCACCGCCCTTGGCGAACATGCCCAATTCGTCGATCACGACCGTATTGGCGCGCCCCGGGCCGTCGATCGCCCAGCCGTCGGCGAGCACCGCGTTCCGGATCGTCGCGGCATTGCGGAACAGGGCGAACGGCGACGAGTCGGACGCCGTCGCGAAGCGCTGGATGCCGCGGGCCAGCGAGGGCAGCGACATCGCGTGGACCGGGGCGCCGCAGCCGTCGACGCCGGTCGCCACCACCTTGTCGCCGGTGAGCCGCTCGACGGTATCCCGGATGTGGTGCTGGAGGGGGTGCTGCGGGTCGAGGTAGCTCTCGGTGGGCCACCCGTTGACCCGGCAGGCGATGAGCATGGCAGCGTGCTTGCCGGAGCAGTTCATGAACAGGGGCTGCTTCTGATCGCCGGCGCGGATCGCCTCCTCCCGCGCCTTGGCGTCGAGCGGCCAGTCGGGCGGGCACTGAAGGGCGTCCTCCGCGAGCTGGGCCTGGGCGAGGAGCTTGCGGACGACCGACAGGTGGGCCGGTGTGCCGGCGTGGCTCGCGGTCGCGAGCACAGCGGAGCTGCCCTCGAGCGGGACGCCGGCGCCCATCACCGCCACCGCCTGGAACGGCTTCATGGTGGACCGCGGGAAGATCGGGCTGTCGGGCGCGCCGAGCCTGCGCGCCACCGTGCCGTCGGGCGCGAGCACGACCGCGGAACCGAGATGGCGGGACTCGACGAATCCGCTGCGCTCGACGACGGCCAGCTCAGCCGCCTCCGAGCCCGCGAACACCGCCGGGGACGCGTTCACAGCTCCGCTCACAGGGAGGCGAGGGCGTCGTCGATGACGGAGACCGCGTCGGCGATGAGCTCGTCGCTGACCGCGAGGCTCGGGAGGAACCGGAGCACGTTGCCCCAGGTGCCCGCGTTGAGCAGCAGGACGCCGTTCTGCGCGGCGTGCGCGATGATCGCCGCCACCGCCTCCGGGTTCGGGACCTTGGTGGTCTCGCCCGTGCCCGGCTGCACCAGCTCGATGGCGATCATGGCGCCGATGCCGCGCACGTCGCCGATCACGTCGTACTTCTTCTGGAGCTCGAGGAGCGCGGGCTTGAGTGCGCGCTCGATCCGCGCACCCTCGGCGACGAGATCGTTCTTCTCGAGCTGCTCGAAGACCGCGATCGCCGCCGCGGCGGCGACGGGGTTGCCGCCGAAGGTCCCTCCGAGACCGCCCGGCTGCGCGGAATCCATGATCTCGGCGCGGCCGGTGACCGCGGCGAGCGGGAGGCCGCCCGCGATGCCCTTGGCGCTGAGCACGAGGTCGGGCACGAGGCCGAAGTGCTCGCTCGCGTAGAAGCGGCCGGTGCGGGCCATGCCGCTCTGGATCTCGTCGGCGATGAACACCACGCCGTTCGCAGTGCACCACTCCTGGAGGGCCGGCAGGAATCCGTCGGCGGGGACCATGAAGCCGCCCTCGCCCTGGATCGGCTCGACGACGAGGCACGCGAGGTCGGAGGCGCCGACGACCTTCTCGAGGTAGCCGATGGTGCGGGCAGCGGCCTCCTCGCCGCTGAGGCCGTCGCGGTACGGGTAGGAGCCGGGCGCGTGGTAGACGTCACCGGCGAGGGGCCCGAACCCGCTGGCGTACGGCATGGCCTTGTAGTTCATCGCCATCGTGAGGTTGGTGCGCCCGTGGTAGGCGTGGTCGAGGACGGCGACGGCACGACGGCCGGTGTGCTTGCGCGCGATCTTCACCCCGTTCTCCACCGCCTCGGCGCCGGAGTTGACGAGCACGGTCTTCTTGGCGTGGTCGCCCGGCGTGTGCTCGGCGAGGAGTTCGGCGACGCGCACGTACTCCTCGTAGGGGGTGATCGTGAAAAGGGTGTGGATGACGTCCTGGAGCTGATCGGCGGCCGCCGCCACGACCGTGCTCTCGGTGTGGCCGATCGTGGTCACCCCGATGCCGGCGCCGAAGTCGACGAACTGGTTGCCGTCGACGTCGACGAGGATCGCGCCGTTCGCGCGGGCGATGTAGACGGGGAGGGCCGACGACACGCCCACCGGCACGACCGCCTGGCGCCGCTGGTGCAGCTCCTGCGATCGGGGGCCCGGCACGGCGGTGACGATGCGGCGCTCCTGGGGGACGGTGTAGACGGGCGCGGTCGTGCTCACGGTGTCAGTCATGGTGATCCGAGTCTAACCGCGGTGCGAGAATCGGACCATGAAGCTCGAGCACACGTATGCGGTCGCAGTGGAATGGACGGGGAACCGGGGGACCGGCACGAGCGGCTACAAGGCCTACGGTCGCGATCACGTCGTGAGTGCGGAGGGCAAGCACCCGATCGAGGGCTCGGCGGACCGCGCGTTCTTCGGCGACCGGGACCGCTGGAACCCGGAGGAGCTCCTCCTGGCGGCCCTCGCCCAGTGCCACATGCTCAGCTATCTGGCCGAGGCGGCCTGGGCCGGGGTCGAGGTCGTGGGGTACACCGACGAGGCCACGGGCACCATGCAGCAGACCTCGAACGGCGGGGGCCACTTCACGAGCGCGACGCTGCGGCCCCGGGTGACCATCGCCGACCCGGCGCAGGCCGAGCTGGCCGCGAGCCTCCACGGGCCGGCCTCGGAGAAGTGCTTCATCGCGGCGAGCGTCAACTTCCCCGTGATCCACGAGCCGGAGCTTCTGACGCTCGTCTGAGCTTCCGCGGGGCACCGGGGAGGGTCAGAGCCGCTCCGGGCGGAGGGCGCGCCTCACCCGCTCCACCGTGTTCGCCGGCGGCGATTCGTTGTAGACGCCCGCGAGCTCCTGACCGGTCAGGGCGTGGATCGCGGCCATGATCTCGTCCGTGGCGAGCCGGCGTGCGCGGCCAGACTCCGCAGACCCGTAATGCGACACATCGATCGGCTCCCCGAACGCGACGGTCACCCGACGCACCCGGGGGAACGACACGCCGACAGGCTGCATCTCGTCCGTGCCGATCAGCCCGACCGGGACGACGACCGCGCCGGTGGTGAGCGCGAGCCAGCCGATCCCGGTGCGGCCCTTGTAGAGCCGGCCGTCGAGCGAGCGGGTCCCCTCCGGATAGAGGGCGAACGCGGCACCCGAGTCGATGATCCGCCGGGACTGCTCGAGCGCCTCCTGGGCCGCCTGGCCGGCGCCCCGCTTGACGCCGACGGCGCCGATCGCCGTGAAGAAGGCGCGCGACACGCGGCCCTTGAGGCCGCGGCCCTCGAAGTACGTCGACTTGGCCAGGAACTGCACCCGGCGAGGCGACGTCATGGGGATGAGGACCGAGTCGATGAACGACAGGTGGTTGCTCGCGAGGATGACCTTGCCGTGCTCGGGCACGTTCTTCCGGCCGATGACCCGCGGGCGGTAGACGAGTTTCGCGATCGGGGCGACGATCCAGCGACCGATGAAGTAGAGCGCACCCGGGCTCTTGACCGCGCCGGCGTCGTCGCCGGAGACGGTCCCGTCAGCGGGGGCGCGCATACTCACCCGATGAGACTAGACGCGGCCGTATTCCGCTTCCGGCATGGAGGCGGGAAGCCACGCGCGTCACCGGCCCAGCGGGAGCACGGGCGGGCACCCGAACCCCCCGGTGTAGATGAGGCACGGCTCGACGAAGCCGGAGTAGCGGACGGCGAGAGGCGATCCGAACCACGCCTGGTACAGCCTCGAGAAGTTGAGATTGCCGAACGCGGAGCACGGCCCTCCGGGACCCTTCGGCGCGGCGAGGGCCGCGCGGTCGGGCTGGTAGGGCGTGTAGTTGTAGAGGTTCGCCGTCGCCTGGTTCACGATCGTGATCTCGCTCGATCCGCACTTCGCGTCGGGGTGGTACTGGATGGCGTTCCGGCCGATGCGATAGCGCCAGTCGGAGGGATGCACCGTGTACTCCCGGAACTGCCAGGCGGCCCGGTAGACCTGATTGAAGAAGCCGAAGTAGCGCTTGTCGCACTCGGCGGTGTCGGGGCAGGCGTAACCGGTGGCGCGCTGATACCCGGCCGCGCTCGGCGTGGTGAGAAGCGATTGCTCCTTCTGCAGCAGGACGAGCAGCACGCGCGGGCTGATCGTGCACGCCTTCGCGACGCGATCGATGATGCTGCTCGCGGGCTCGTCCCGGCGGGAGGGCAGCGCCGCGCACCGCCCGGCGGACGCGGCCCTCGCCGGCGTGTCCATGCGGAAGTCCGCCAGGCACGGCGAGGCGTCCTTCGGTGCGCAGTCCCGCTTCTCGAGGAAGGCCTGGATCTCTGGCGCCGTCATCGCGTCCGGATTGTAGAAGCTGTCGTCGCTGATGATGTCGCCCGGCTCGAAGGGCGGCGGAGGCTCGGCGATCGCGGAAGCCGGGACGAGCGCGGTCAGCAGAGCCAGGATGAGGCCGGCGAGCCCGGCGAGGACGGCACGCAGCGCAGGGAGGGACGGCCACCGGTGTGCTCGGCGCGTGCGGCGCGCCGGACGTCGGGAGACCACGGCGATCCGTCGGTCAGGAGACCCGGCCGAGGGCCGCTTCGAGCACCGTCGCCGCATCGTCGATCAGCTCCTCGCTGATGACGACCGAGGGGAGGAGGCGCAGCACGCTGTCCCAGCTGCCCGCGTCGAGCGGGATCACACCGTTGCGCGTCGCGTGCGAGAGCACCTCCCGCAGCGCGCCCGGGTTCGGGTTCCGGGTGCCGGGTTCCACGAGCTCGACGCCGAACATGGCGCCCTTGCCGCGCACCTCGCCGACGACGGGGAAGCGGTCGGCCCAGTCGCCGATGCGCGCCTGCAAGACGCGCTCGACGCGCTGTGCCTCCGCCAGGAGACCCTCCCGCTCGAAGACGTCGAAGACCGCGAGGGCGGCGGCCGTCGAGACGGGGTTGCCGCCGAACGTGCCGCCGATGCCTCCCGGCTGGACGGCGTCCATGATCTCGGCTCGGCCCGTGACGGCAGCCAGAGGGAAGCCGCCGGCGATGCCCTTCGCGCTGGTGACGAGATCGGGGACGACACCGTGGTGCTCGATGGAGTACCAGGTGCCCGTGCGCCCGATGCCCGCCTGGATCTCGTCGGCGACGAAGACGATGCCGTGCTCGGCGCAGAACTCCGACAGCCGCCGGAAGTATCCCGGAGCGGGGATGATGACGCCCCCGTCGCCCTGGATGGGCTCGACGAACAGCGCGGCGAGCTCCGTGGCGCCGATGTGGGTCGTGATGTAGTCGATCGTCCGCTCGGCGGCCTCCTCGCCCGTCATCCCGTCGGGGTCGCGGAACGGGTAGCTGGTGGGGAGGCTGTAGATCTCGCCGGGGAACGGCCCCATGCCCGCGCGCTCCGGCCACGGCCGGTACGTCATCGTCATGGTGAGGTTGGTGCGGCCGTGGAACGCGTGATCGAGGGCCGCGATGGCGCGCCGGCCGGTGAATCGACGGGCGATCTTGACGGCGTTCTCGACCGCCTCCGCCCCGGAGTTCACGAGGATGCTGTGCTTCTCGAAGTCGCCCGGGGTGATCTCGGCGAGCTTCTCCGCCACCCGGATGTAGTTCTCGTACGGAGTGACCGTGAAGAGGGTGTGGGTGAGCTTCGCCGCCTGCTCCGCCGCGGCAGCCGCGACCGCGGGGTGCGCGTGTCCGATCGTCGTCACGCCGATGCCGCAGCCGAGATCGATGAGGCGGTTGCCGTCGACATCGACGAGGATCGCCCCCGACCCCGACTCCATGTAGATGTTCGCGAGGGTCCCCGCTCCGCGGCTCACCGAGGCGATACGGCGCTCCTGCAGCGCGAGCGATCGCGGGCCGGGGAGGTCGGTGACGAGGTGACGGGACTGGGGGACCGAGAATTCGCGCGTCATGGTTCCATCGTAGGCGGCGCTCCCAGCGGTCCCTGGCCGACCTGTCAGCTTGACGTCGGGGAGGTAGGGCAGGATGGGGGACCGTGCCCAAGACTTCCTCCGTGCTGACCGCCGCGGCCGCCGCCGTCCTCCTCGCAACCGGCCTGGCCGCCTGCAGCGCCTCGAGCCCGTCCCCCAGTTCGAGCGCGACGCCCGCCGCGAACGCCTGCCAGAACGTCAAATCCGGCAAGACGTCCGACTCCGTCAAGGTCGAGGGCGCCTTCCGCGCGGCGCCGACCGTGACCATCCCGTCGCCGCTCAAGACGAGCGATGTGGAGCGCACCGTGGTCATCAAGGGCGACGGTGCGACGGTTCAGGGCGGGTCGTCGGTCGACATCGCGCTGGCCGCGTACAACGGGACGACCGGCAAGGAGCTGACCCCGGCCTCCGGGTTCGGGGACCAGCCCGCGCAGACGGTGCAGGTCAACGACAAGGCCTTCGTCCCGGGACTCGTCCGCGCCATCGAGTGCGAGCGCCTCGGAACGCGGGTGGTCCTCACCGCTCCGGCGAAGGAGGCGTTCGGCAGCGTCGACATCTCCAAGCTCAACCTGACAGCGAAGGACTCGGTCGTGTTCGTCGCCGACGTCATCTCGCTGACGCCGACGCGCGCCGACGGCAAGTCCGTTACGCCTCCGGCTGGCTTCCCGACGGTCAAGCTCGACGCCAAGACCGGCGAGCCCCGCATCACGATCCCGAAGACCGATCCGCCGACCGAGACGAAGGTCGCCGTGCTCAAGCAGGGCAGCGGCGACACGGTGCAGTCCGGCGACACGGTGACGGTCCAGTACAAGGGCGTCCTGTGGCGGAACGGCAGCATGTTCGACTCCAGCTGGAGCCGCGGCGCCCCCGCCTCCTTCCAGACCACCGGCGTGGTCGCCGGCTTCCAGAAGGCGCTCGAGGGCCAGAAGGTCGGCAGCCAGGTGATCGCCGTCATCCCGCCCGCCGACGGCTACGGCGCTCAGGGATCCGGGGAGATCAAGGGCACCGACACCATGGTGTTCGTCATCGACATCCTCAAGACCGCGCGCTGATCGCGAGCCGGCACCGGCCGGTCGCCGGACGATGAGCCGGTGCTCGTACGATGAGTCCGTGCGCAGAGTCATCATCCTCGGATCGACCGGATCGATCGGGACCCAGGCCCTCGACGTCGTCACGGCGAACCCGGACCTGTTCCGGGTCGTCGGCCTGAGCGCCGGGAGCAACGCAGCGCAGCTCGCCGAGCAGGCGGAGCGCTTCGGCGTCGTCGACACCGCTCTCGGCGCGGCGGACTCCGAGCTGCTCGTCCGCTCGGTCGAGGCCGACGTCGTCCTCAACGGGATCACCGGGTCCGTCGGGCTGGGGCCGACCCTCGCCGCCCTCGAGAGCGGCGCCCGGCTCGCGCTCGCCAACAAGGAGAGCCTCATCGTCGGCGGCGAGCTGGTGAAGCGCGCGGCCGCTCCCGGGCAGATCGTTCCGGTCGACTCGGAGCACTCCGCCATCGCACAGGCCCTCCGCGCCGGCACGCCGCGCGAGGTGCGCCGTCTCGTGCTCACGGCATCGGGTGGCCCCTTCCGCGGCCGGTCGCGCGACTCCCTCCGGAGCGTCACGCCGAAGGAGGCGCTCGCGCACCCGACCTGGGACATGGGGCTCGTCGTCACGACGAACTCGTCGACCCTCGTCAACAAGGGCCTCGAGGTGATCGAGGCGCACCTCCTGTTCGATGTCCCCTACGACCGGATCGAGGTGACCGTCCACCCGCAGTCGGTGGTGCACTCGATGGTCGAGTTCGTCGACGGGTCGACGATCGCGCAGGCGTCGCCGCCCGACATGCGCCTCCCGATCTCCCTCGGCCTCGGCTGGCCCGATCGCGTCGCCGGGGTGGGGGCACCGCTCGACTGGACCGCGGCGCACGCGTGGACCTTCGAGCCGCTCGACGCGGATGCGTTCCCGGCCGTGGCGCTGGCCAAGCGCGTCGGGGAGGCCGGCGCGACCTACCCGGCCGTCTTCAACGCCTCGAACGAGGAGGCGGTCGCCGCCTTCCACGCCGGAGCCCTCGGCTACCTCGACATCGTCGACACCGTCGCGCGCGTCGTCGACGAGCACAGGCCGGACGAGGAGCTCACGCGCGAGTCGCTCGCCGAGGCGGAGCGTTGGGCGCGCTCCGCGGCGCGCCGGCTGATCGCCGACGCATAGCGAGCATCCGGCTCCCTCCAAGCCGTCCCCGCTAGCCTGAGCCCGTGGATTCCGTGCTCCTGTTCATCCTGGGCGTCGTCATCATCCTGATCGGCCTCGCGCTCTCGATCGCCCTGCACGAGCTCGGCCACCTCGTCCCGGCCAAGCTGTTCGGCGTCAAGGTGACGCAGTACATGATCGGCTTCGGCAAGACGCTGTTCTCGTTCCGCCGCGGTGAGACCGAGTACGGCGTGAAGGCGATCCCGCTCGGCGGCTACATCTCGATGATCGGCATGTTCCCTCCCGGCAAGGAGGGAGGCGCCGGCCGCAACGCCACCACCGGCTTCATGCAGCAGATGGTGCAGGACGCCCGCACGCAGAGCTCCGAGACCGTCGCCGTCGGCGAGGAGGACCGCACCTTCTACCGCCTCCCGGTGTGGAAGCGGATCGTCGTGATGTTCGGCGGTCCGTTCATGAACCTCGTCATCGGTGTCGTGCTCTTCGGCGTCCTCCTCATGGGCTTCGGGACCCCGCAGAGCTCGACGACGATCGGGTCCGTGAGCCAGTGCGTGCGTCCCGCCACGAGCGCCTCCCAGACCTGCACCTCGGACATGGCCGCCGGCCCGGCCGCGAAGGCGGGGCTGAAGCCCGGCGACACGATCGTGAGCATCGACGGGCGTGCGATCAGCACCTGGGCGCAGTCGACCACCATCATCCGTGAGTCCGCCGGCCGGACCCTCACGGTCGTCGTCCGCCGCGACGGCACGGAGCGCACCGTGCAGCTGACGCCGGTGACCAACACCGTGCCCAAGACGGATTCCGCGGGCGCGGTCGTCAAAGACTCGGCGGGCAAGACCGAGACGATGACCGTCGGTTTCGTCGGGATCGGGGCCGAGCCGCACCTCGTGCCGCAACCGGCCACCGCGGTCCTCCCCGCCGTCGGAGCCCAGACCGGCGCGGTCGTGAACGTCTTCGTGCACCTGCCGCAGCGCATGGTCGACGTCTGGAACGCCGCGTTCGGCTCCGGCCAGCGCGACCCGAACGGCCCGATCAGCGTCGTCGGGATCGGACGCGCGGCGGGGGAGCTGACGGCTCTGAACGGCGTGCCGGTGGTCGACAAGGTTTACACGATGATCGGGATGCTCGCGTCGCTGAACATCGCCCTGTTCGTGTTCAACCTCGTGCCCCTCCTCCCGCTCGACGGCGGCCATATCGCCGGCGCGCTGTGGGAGGGACTGCGTCGCACCGCCGCCAAGGTCATGCGCCGGCGCGACCCGGGCCCCGTCGACATGGCGAAGCTCATGCCGCTGACCTTCGCGGTCGTCGTCGTGCTCGGGGGCATGAGCCTCCTGCTCATGTACGCCGACATCGTCAAGCCGGTGAACCTCTTCGGCTGACCGGGCGCGCCGCCCCGGCACTCGGCCGATGCCCAGCCGCCTCCCACCCTCCCGCGTAGGATGAACGCGTGGCAGCAATCAACCTGGGGATGCCGAAAGTCCCCGAGACCCTCGCACCCCGTCGCAAGTCCCGTCAGATCCGCGTGGGCAAGGTCCTGGTCGGCGGCGACGCCCCGATCAGCGTCCAGTCGATGACCACGACGCCGACCACGAACATCAACGCGACGCTCCAGCAGATCGCCGAGCTGACCGCCTCCGGCTGCGACATCGTGCGCGTCGCGGTGCCGAGCCGCGATGACGCCGAAGCGCTTCCGATCATCGCGAAGAAGAGTCAGATCCCCGTCATCGCGGACATCCACTTCCAGCCGAACTACGTCTACGCGGCGATCGACGCCGGCTGCGCCGGAGTGCGCGTGAACCCGGGCAACATCCGCAAGTTCGACGACCAGGTCGGCGAGATCGCGCGTCGCGCGCAGGCGGCCGGGGTGTCCCTCCGGATCGGCGTCAACGCCGGGTCGCTCGATCGGCGCCTCCTCGAGAAGTACGGCAAGCCGACGGCCGAAGCGCTCGTCGAGTCGGCCGTGTGGGAGGCCAGCCTGTTCGAGGAGCACGACTTCCACGACTTCAAGATCTCGGTCAAGCACAACGACCCCATCGTGATGGTGAAGGCGTACCGCATGCTCGCCGAGCGCGGCGACTGGCCCCTCCACCTCGGCGTCACCGAGGCCGGCCCGGCGTTCCAGGGCACCATCAAGTCCGCGACCGCCTTCGGCATCCTGCTCGGCGAGGGCATCGGCGACACCATCCGCGTGTCGCTGTCCGCGCCTCCCGCCGAGGAGGTGAAGGTCGGGCTCCAGATCCTGCAGTCGCTGAACCTCCGGGAGCGCAAGCTCGAGATCGTCTCGTGCCCGAGCTGCGGCCGGGCGCAGGTCGACGTCTACTCGCTGGCCGACAGTGTGACGGAGGGGCTCCAGGGAATGAGCGTGCCCCTCCGCGTCGCCGTCATGGGCTGCGTCGTGAACGGTCCGGGCGAGGCCCGCGAGGCCGACCTGGGCGTCGCCAGCGGCAACGGCAAGGGCCAGATCTTCGTCAAGGGCGAGATCATCAAGACCGTGCCCGAGTCGGAGATCGTCGCAACGCTCATCGCCGAGGCGAACCGCATCGCCGCCGAGATGGGCGACGCGCCCTCGGGCGAGCCGACCGTCAGCGTCGGCGCGCACTGAGCGCGGAGGCGCCCCTCCGCTCCCTCTAACATGGAACGGTGCCTACTCGCCTGAGCAACTACTTCCTCCGGACCCTTCGTGAAGACCCCTCCGACGCCGAGGTCACGAGCCACCGCCTTCTCGTCCGCGCCGGCTACATCCGTCGTCAGGCGCCGGGCATCTTCGCCTGGCTGCCGCTCGGTCTCCGGGTGAAGAACCGCATCGAGGGGATCATCCGCGAGGAGATGGAGGCCGCCGGGGCGCACGAGGTGCACTTCCCGGCTCTGCTGCCGCGCGAGCCCTACGAGGCCACCGGCCGCTGGGAGGAGTACGGCGACGGCATCTTCCGGCTGAAGGACCGCAAGGACGCGGACTACCTGCTCGCGCCGACGCACGAGGAGGTCTTCACCCTCCTCGTGAAAGACCTCTACTCGTCCTACAAGGACCTCCCGCTCGCGATCTACCAGATCCAGGACAAGTACCGCGACGAGGCGCGTCCGCGGGCCGGCCTGCTCCGCGGCCGCGAGTTCACCATGAAGGACGCCTACTCGTTCGACTACACCGACGAGGGCCTCGACAGGAGCTACCAGGCGCAGCGTGACGCGTACGAGCGCATCTTCTCGCGCCTCGGGCTCGACTACGTGATCGTCCAAGCCGACGCGGGCGCCATGGGCGGCTCGCGGAGCGAGGAGTTCCTGCACCCGACGCCCGTCGGCGAGGACACGTTCGTCCGCTCCGCGGGCGGGTACGCGGCGAACGTGGAGGCGTTCACCACGGTCGCGCCCCCCTCGCGCTCGTACGAGAAGCTCACCCCCCAGGAAGTGCTGGACACCCCCGGCACGCCCACGATCCAGTCCCTCGTCGAGCTGGCCAACGAGAGGCACCCGCGGCCGGACGGACGCGCCTGGACAGCTGCCGACACCCTGAAGAACGTCGTCCTCGCGCTGACCCACCTCGATGGGACCCGCGACCTCGTGATCGTCGGCCTCCCCGGCGACCGCGATGTGGACCTGAAGCGAGCCGAGGTGGCGTTCGCGCCGGCGGAGGTGGAGGCGGCCACCGATGAGGACTTCGCAGCGCACCCCGGTCTCGTGAAGGGGTACATCGGTCCGTGGGCCGAGGCCGGCGCGGTGCTGGGCGAGAAGTCCTCGACGGGCATCCGGTACGTCGTCGACCCCCGCGTCGCCGACGGTTCGGGCTGGATCACCGGAGCGAACATCGCCGGCAAGCATGTCTTCGGCCTCGTCGCGGGCCGTGACTTCGGCTGGGACGGCGTCGTCGAGGTCGCCGAGGTGAAGGCCGGCGACCCGGCGCCCGACGGCTCCGGCCCCGTCGAGCTCGCGCGCGGGATGGAGATCGGGCACGTCTTCCAGCTGGGGCGCAAGTACGCGGAGGCGCTCGGGCTGAAGGTGCTCGACGAGAACGGCAAGCTCGTGACCGTGACCATGGGCTCCTACGGCATCGGCGTCACGCGCATCATGGCGATCATCGCGGAGGAGAACAACGACGAGAAGGGCCTGATCTGGCCGGAGTCGATCGCGCCGTTCGACGTGCACATCGTCGCCACGGGTCGGGACGACCTCGCGTACCGCGTCGCCGAGGACACCGTCGGCCGGCTCGAGGCCGCCGGCCTGGACGTCCTCTACGACGACCGGCCCAAGGTGTCTCCGGGCGTGAAGTTCGGAGACGCGGAGCTCATCGGCGTCCCGAAGGTCGTGGTTGTCGGGCGCGGCGCGGCCGACGGCGAGGTCGAGCTGTGGGATCGCCGTACCGGGGAGCGCACGACGCTCGCGATCGACGACGCCGTCGCGCGACTGACCGCCGCGCGCTGAGCGGGTGTCGCGCGCCCGGGCCCGGCTCAGGGGGCGTCGGTGTCGCCGGTGATCTCGGAGTGGACCCGGCGGAGGTCCTCCATGAGCGACCCGAGGAGCACCCAGTGCTGCGGGTTCGGCGTCGTGATCACGAGGGGTGCGGTCAGGACGGGCACGCCGGCGGTCAGTGTGTCGGGCTCGCTGTCCGGCGCCTCGGGGTCGCGTGTCAGCAGACGCAGGTCATGCGAGGCCCGGCGCAGCTCCTCGGCGACCGCCGACATGGTCGGCTCGTCGAGGAGGCCGTCGTCCCAGTGGTCGTGGACCGCTCTCGTCATGCCGATCGAGCGGTTGATCAGCGGTTTCAAGCGCTCGAACAGGGCTTCGTCGTGCTCCAGCTCCTCCCGGTGACGTGACTGCCGCGGATTGAGCGTCAGGCTCTCTCGGGCCGCGGTCAGCGCTGTGTCGGCCTTCTTCTCCATCGGCCGGAGGAGGCGCGCCTCGATCAGGAGCGCGTCGCGCTGACCGGACGTCTGCGGCGTCGTGAGCGCGGTGCCGAGCCGGTCGAGCGTGGCGGCGATCTCGTTTCCGAGAGCCAGAACCGCTTCCCGGGCCGGCCCGGTCAGCACGGGAGGGACGACCACGAGGTTGATGATGACGCCGATGGCCGCGCCGATGACGGTCTCGATGATCCGTGCGAAGGCGTACCCGGGATTCGTCGCCCCGATCGAGAGGACGAGCATCGCGCTGATCGGAACCTGGTTGGCGGTGCCCGGTGTGAGTTTGAGGGCCCAGGCGAGCAGGAGCGACGCGACCACGGCGAGGAGCACGATCCAGCTGTTCGTGCCGAATGCGAGCCCGATGAGGTAGGCGACCACCACGCCCACGATGACCCCGATCGACCGCTCGACGGCTCGGCCGATCGACTGGTTGACACTGGGTTGCACCACCAGGAGCGCCGCGATGGTCGCGAACACGGGGAGCTCGCCGGGCAGGAGGAGCCAGGCGACCCCCCACGAGATGATCATGGCCGCGGCGGTCTTGGCGACCTGCAGGAACGGGGTCCGGGTCTGCGCCGTGATGTTGGCCGGCAGCGCGACACCGGACGGGAGGAGCCTGCGGGGGCGTTTCAGAGCCACCCCTCCAGGGTAGTCGGAGGCCGTCCGGGTCGCCTCACGCGAGGTAGCGGCGGTACGCCTCCGCGGCCCGGTCGACCGCGCGTTGCCGGGTGGCGCTGAGCGGGTCGAACGGCGCCGGTTCGACGGACCCGTCGGGGCGGCGCCTCCAGGTGCCGACCACCCGGCCGCCGGCCACGATGATCGGAGCGAAGACCCCGTTCCCGCCGGGCACGATCCGGTCGAAATGCTCCGGATCGAGGACGGGTCCCCGGTCGCGGTACCCCAGGAGGTACTCGTCGAAGCCGGGCAGGAGATGAACGGCCTCGCGCTCCGCCCGGGAGACCGGCGCCCCTGCTGCCCGGTCGGCGAGTTCGGCGGTCACCCAGTAGTCGATCCCGTCGACCGTGAACGATGAGACGGCGTCACCCAGCACCGCCAGGCCGCGCTTGGCACCGGCGACCGTACCCTTCGTCCACCATACGAAGTCGGCGATGGTCGCCGGACCGTGCCCGGCGAGGTAGCGGTAGAGGAACTCCGCCCACGCCTCGTCGGGTTCGAGCGATCGCGGGTCCGTCACCCACTCGTCGAGGAGGACGAGGGACTGCTGCGTGCGGTGCGTCGGGCCCCAGCAGAGCACGCCGATCTGGGCGAGGTAGTAGATCAGGTGGTAGCCGCGCTGTCCGGCGGTACTGACGCCGCCGGCCTCCCAGAGATCCATGAGCGAGGCGCGGTCGATGCTTCGTCCTCCCTCGAGAGCAGCCGTGACGAGGTCGCGAGCGCGGTCGAAGTCGGCCGGACCGAGGTCCAGCGCCCGCTGTCGTGCCGCGAGCCCGGCGACCATGCGCTCGGAGGTCAGCGCCAGCATCCAGCCGAGGTCTCGCGCCGGGACGAAGTGGAGCGTGCCTCGCATCGGCCAGGAGCGGACGATGCGACCCGCATCGAGCTCGGCGAGCACCTCGGCGCGGGAAGGGCGCTCGGTGCGGACGGCGAGGGCGAAGCATGCGGCGCCGAAGTCCTGCGCCTGCACAGCGAGGAGGCGGTCGACGACCGCGGTCGGAGACGTCTCGCGATCGCCGTCGAGCGCGTGGGCGAGGCGACGCATGCGGAGCAGATCAGCTCGTCGGGCGGACACGGCTCCAGCCTGGCAGAGACCGCCGACAGCGCTGCCGTCCCGGATGCGGTGGGCTCAGGGCGACGGGGATGGCCCGATCAGGGCAGGAGGCCGAGCGCCGTCAGCTGCTCGCTGAGGCCCGCGCCGTCCGGGGCGTAGATCCACGGCGTCCCGGAGGCCCCGCTGTGCTTCTCCGCCTTCGACCGGCCGCCGGCCAGCACCGCCTCGCCGCTCGACAGCTGGCGGATGGCGACAGCGGCGGCGCTCTCGGGGTGCGCGGCGGCGAACTCGGCGTAGAGCGCCTCGTCGTGCTGACCGTCGTCGCCGATGAGCAGCCACTTGAGGCCCGGGAACTCCTCGGCGAGCCGGGCGAGGCTCGTGCGCTTGTGCTCGCGCCCGCTGCGGAACCAGCGATCGTGCGTGGGACCCCAGTCGGTGAGGAGGAGCGGGCCCGGCGGCAGGAGGTTCCGCGACAGGAAGCGCGAGAGCGTGGGCGCCACGTTCCACGCCCCGGTCGACAGGTAGATCACCGGCGCGCCGGGGTGCGCGGTCGCCAGTCGTTCGAGGAGGACGGCCATGCCGGGCGTGGGGACGCGGGCGTGCTCGTCGAGGACGAAGGTGTTCCAGGCGGCGAGGAGCGGGCGGGGGAGCGCCGTCACCATGACGGTGTCATCGATGTCGGAGATGACTCCGAAGGTGGCGGCCGGGTCGACCACGAACACGGGAGCCTCGAAGACCCGCGACGACTCTGCGGTCGAGAGCCGCACGGTGTGCCAGCCGGCAGTCAGCTGCACGGGGACGACGGTGTCGATCACGCCGCCGCGGTCGGGGTGGACCACGTGCCGGTCGCCCTCGATCTCGACGGTCACCGGGGTGTCGGAGACGGGGACGCTGACGAAGGAGCGCCACCCGCGGATCGACTCCTCCCGGCGCTTGTGCTTGCGCTCGGCGCGGCTGCCCGGGCGGGGCTCCTTCGCGAGCACGACGCGCCCCAGGATCCGCACCCAGGTCGGCGCCCCGTAGCCGGTGTACGGCACCACCGTGGCGAGGAACCCGCGACGGCGCGCCCGGCGTGCGCGGAACTCGTGGAAGGCGTCCTCGATCCGGGCCGCGCGGTGCATGAGCGGGCCGTGCGCAAGGGCTTCTGCTTCGGGGGGCATATGCGCCCTAGTGTCTCATGGAGAGTCGACGCGCTTCGCCAGCCCCCGATCTGGGGGCCATTCTGCGGCGCGTCACAGCCGATTCCCGCCCAGAAGTGAGCTTTCCCCGAATATGATCGGGGGAGCGTCGGCATGCCGGCCAGGGCTGGGGACCCGAACCACCGCAATCATCGACTGAGAGAAGGAGTCGCCCTCGTGCCCATCAACGACCTGGTCGCCGGTCAGAACGCCGTCGGAGCGCCCCTGGTCCGCACCGAGCCCATCCAGGAGCGCAGCGCCGCGCGCATCGACGCCCTCCTCGACGCCGCAGCAGAGGTCGTCGACGAGATCGGGTTCGACCGTCTCACCACCGCGATGGTCGCCGAGCGCGCGGGCGCCTCCATCGGCACGGTGTACCGGTACTTCCCCGACCGGATCGTTCTGCTTCAAGCCCTGCGCGACCGCGCCGTGCTCCGCTACCGCCGACGCGTCGTCCTCGCGATCGACGCGCAGCAGCCCGAGCACTGGTGGAACGCCGTCGAGTGCGCGATCGACGCCTTCGTGGACATGTTCCGCACCGAGCCCGGCTTCCGCATCATCCGCTTCACCGACGCCGAGCGCTCGGGGGTGCCCGAGGAGGAGGTGGCGCGCGACGTCTCGTTCGCGACGCGGTTCGCCACCATCCTCGCCGAGGAGTACGACCTGCCCGCCGGCGACGAGCTCGCCTTCCGGCTCGAGATCGTCGTGGAGATGATGGACGCGCTGGTCAACCGCGCGTTCGTCGACGACCCGCGCGGCGACGAACGCTACATCGAGGAGGCGCGCACCGTGGCGCGCGAGTACCTCGAGCGCCGCTACGGCGACGAGTCGTAGGCTCCGGGCGGTCCGAGGCCGGGAATGTCGGTGGGGCCTGGCAGGTTGGCATCCGACAGCGGCTGTGCACCGAATACGACGTGCAGACCGATTCCCGACGGAAGGGGGGCCCGCGTGCGACGGACCCTGGATGCCACATTTCGACGCAATTCGTTGCCAAAATCACCGAACGCTGTTTGGGTGGAGAGGATGGCAACTCCAGCCCCCACCCGAGATCGGTCGCGATCGTGATCGAATTCCGGTCGGTGACCAAGCGGTTCCCCGACGGGACGCTGGCGGTCGACGACTTCTCGCTCGTCATCCCGTCCCGTGAGATCACCGTCCTCGTCGGCTCCTCCGGCTCCGGGAAGACGACGATCCTCCGGATGATCAACCGGATGGTCGACCCGTCGAGCGGAACGATCGAGATCGACGGCGAAGACGTCCAGCAGCTCAAGCCGGTGGCGCTCCGGCGGAGCATCGGCTACGTCATGCAGAACTCCGGCCTGCTCCCGCACCGCAAGGTGGTCGACAACATCGCGACGGTCCCGCTCCTGAAGGGCGTGAAGCGCAAGGAGGCGCGGTCGCGCGCCCTCGAGCTGATGGACACCGTGGGGCTCGAGCGCTCGCTCGCCGACCGCTACCCGAGCCAGCTGTCGGGCGGCCAGCAGCAGCGCGTCGGCGTGGCGCGCGGTCTCGCCGTCGACCCGAACATCCTCCTGATGGACGAGCCCTTCGGCGCCGTCGACCCGATCGTCCGCGACGAGCTCCAGAACGAGCTGCTCCGCCTGCAGCGCGAGCTCGGCAAGACGGTCGTCTTCGTCACCCACGACATCGACGAGGCGTTCAAGCTGGGCGACCAGGTGGTCATCTTCCGGAAGGGCGGCGTCGTCGCGCAGAAGGGCACGCCCTCCGAGATCCTCGCCGCCCCGGTCGACGATTTCGTCGCCTCCTTCATCGGCGCCGAGCGGGGGAGGCGGTCGCTGCACCTCGAGCAGACACCGACCGGCTCCGTGCTGGTGGACGCCGACGGGCGTCCCGCGGGCGTGCTCGACCGGGCACACCCCCACTCCGAGGCAAAGGCCGCGACCGTTCCGGTCGCGGGTGCTCCGGCGCAGGGTGAGGACCTCTCGTGAGCTTCCTGTGGTCGAATCTCGGCCAGGTCTGGAGTCTCACACTCGCACACGTGTGGCTGAGCGCCATCCCGATCGTCGTCGGCTTCATCCTCTCCCTCCCGATCGGCTGGGTCGCCAACCGCTACCAGGTGAGCCGGCCGGTGCTGCTGACCATCGGCGGCATCCTGTACGCCATCCCGTCGCTTCCGTTGTTCTTCGCGATGCCTGCGCTGATCGGAACGAAGATCCTCGACCCGGCCAACGTCGTGGTCGCGCTCAGCATCTACGCGCTCGCGCTCATGGTGCGGACCGCATCCGATGCCCTCGCGTCGGTCCCGGGCGACGTGATCGATTCGGCGACGGCGATCGGGTTCTCCGCCTGGAAGCGGTTCTGGACCGTCGAACTGCCCCTGGCGGGTCCGGTCCTGCTCGCCGGGCTCCGTGTGGTGTCGGTGAGCACGGTGAGCCTCGTCAGCGTCGGAGCTCTGCTCGGCGTGCTCAATCTGGGCTATCTGTTCACCGACGGCCTCAACCGGGCGTACACCGAAGAGGTCGCCGTCGGGATCGTCATGATCATGATCGTGGCTCTCGTCTTCGACCTGGTGCTCGTCGTACTCGGACGCCTCGTGCTGCCGTGGACGCACCGGGACCGCCGGGCCCGGCGTCTCGGCAGCGCGGCCGCGATGAAGGCGGTGACCGGCGCATGACCGACTTCGTCGCCGCCTTCGGCTGGCTCACCGACCCGGCTCACTGGATGGGCCCGGGCGGCATCCCCGTGCGGACGCTCGAGCACATCTGGTACTCGTTCCTGACGCTGATACTCGCCGCGGCGATCGCCCTGCCGATCGGTTTCGCGGTGGGTCACACCGGTCGGTTCCGGGGCCTGTCCGTCGGCGTGTCAGGTGCGCTGCGCGCTCTCCCCACGCTGGGTCTGGTCATCTACCTGGCCCTCCTGACCACGAACCTCACCATCGTCCCTCCGCTGATCGCCCTCACCATCCTCGCGATCCCACCGGTGCTCGCGGGCGCCTATTCCGGGCTGCAGTCGGTCGACCGGCAGACGATCGACGCCGCCCGAGGGATCGGGATGACGGCCTGGCAGGTGTTCACCAAGGTCGAGCTGCCGCTCTCGCTGCCGCTCGTGATCGGCGGTGTGCGGTCGGGCGGCCTCCAGGTGATCGCGACCTGGACCGTCGCTGCCATCCTGCCCGTGGGCGGCCTCGGGCGCTTCCTCATCGACGGCCTCGCCGTGCAGGACTATCCCCAGATGCTGGGCGGATCCATCATCGTCGTCCTGCTCGCCCTGGTCACCGACGGCGTGTTCGCGATCGTCCAGAAGATCGTGGTGCCGAGAGGCGTCGCGGCCGGGGCGGTCCGCACCTCCCACACCAAGGACCAGAGCCGCGCGTTCGGGATCACCCTCCCCGGGCGCCAGGCCGACCTCTAGACCCGCACCACGATCCGTTCCACGCACCACTGCACACAGAGAAGAAAGAAGACACCATGTTCCGATCCACGAAGGCCCGCGTAGCGGCCGGCGTGCTCGCGGCCGGAGCCCTGCTCGCGCTCAGCGCGTGCTCGTCCGGTGGCGGCGCGTTCAGCACGGACTCCAGCTCCTCCTCGGCCGGCTCGGGCTCCGGGGGCTCCATCACGGTGGGTTCCGCCGCCTTCGGCGAGTCCGAGATCCTCATGCAGATCTACGGCCAGGCCCTCGCAGCCAACGGCGTCAAGGTCTCGTACAAGCCGAGCATCGGCCAGCGCGACGTCTACCTCAAGGCGCTCCAGGACGGCTCCATCGACCTCATCCCCGAGTACAGCGGCAACCTGCTGCAGTTCTACGACAAGAACAGCACCGCCAGCTCCAGCAAGGACGTCTACGCGGCACTGAACGACGCCCTGCCGAAGGGCTACGAGGTGCTCGACCAGTCGGAGGCGCAGGACGCCGACTCGTACAACGTCACCAAGGAGTTCTCGCAGAAGTACAACGTGAAGAGCCTCGACGACCTGAAGAAGGTGACGGAGCCGCTCACCGTGGGCGCGAACCCCGAGTTCGAGACACGTCCCTACGGGATCCCGGGACTCAAGTCCTCCTACGGCGTGACCGCGACCCTGAAGCCGATCAACGACTCGGGTGGCCCGCTGACGGTCGCCGCGCTCAAGAACGGCGACGTGCAGCTGGCCGACATCTACACGACGACGCCCGCGATCAAGGACAACGGCTTCGTGACCCTGAAGGACCCCAGGAGCCTGATCGCGGCGCAGAACATCCTGCCGCTGATCAACAGCTCGAAGGCCTCCGACAAGGTCAAGTCGGTCCTCAACGCCGTCTCCAAGGAGCTCACCACCGACGACCTCATCCAGCTCAACGGTGAGAACCAGGGCGCGAGCAAGACCCAGCCCGATGTTCTCGCGAAGGAGTGGCTGAAGCAGCACCCGATCAAGGGCTGACTCCACCCCTCCACGACGCGGCGGCTCGGGCGACCGGGCCGCCGCTTTCGTCGTCTCAAGCGGTCTTCTGCATTCGTGCCGAATGTCGCTTTCTGAGCCGCCGTCGCCTACATTCGTGACGAATCTCGCCCCTCCGGCGGGGCGGATGCGGACGGCGCCGCGGCCAGCAACGACCAGAAGCTCTCCACGGCGCTGACCATGTCCGCTGTGTCGTCGAGCATCCATTGCACCTGCATGCCGTCCGCGACCGCGACGCTCAGGCGGGCGAGCTGCCGCGCGTCGACGTCACTGCGGACGCGGCCGGCGTCCTGCTCCGAGCGGATGTACGCCTCCAGGGCGCCCACGATGGAGGCGTATCTCTCCACGAAGTAGTCGTGGCCCGGGTGGTCCGGGTCCGCCGCCTCGGCCGAGATGGTGGCGTACAGCTGGACGAGGCCCGGGACCTCCGCGTTGTGCCGGATCACCCGGGTGAGGCCGGCGAAAGCGTCCTGCCGGGCGGCGTCGAGCCCCTCGCCCCGGGTGTCGACCTCGTCGCGCTTCCGGAGGACCTCGGCGAACAGCTCCTCCTTCGAGGAGAAGTGATGCAGCAGACCCGCCTGGCTCAACCCGACGGACTCGGCGATCTCCCGCAGGGAGGCCTTCCGGTAGCCCTTCTCGGCGAACACCTCGAGGGCCCGGGTGAGGATCTCCTCCCGCTTGGCGATCCCCTTCGCGTATGACCCCTTCTTCGGCATACCGGAATGCTACCGGCGCGCCGAGTGCTGTCCCGCGGCGCACGCCGGTGGGCGCGCCGGTAGGCCGCGGACCGGCCCGCGATCAGCTCGTGAGCACCAGGACCGGAGGAACCAGGACCAGCAGGACGGTGCAAGCGATCACCGTGGCGCGCAGCACCGGACCGACGACACGTCCGCCGTGCTCGAGCCGCGACTCCCTCGCCACCAGAGCGCTTCGCCGCTGCTCCGGGGTACGGCGGTCCTTGGGCGCCCCCAGCGCCGCGCCGGCCTGACCCGTGTCGTCGACGAGCCGGATGGCCTGGGCGAGCACGGCATCGCCGGCGTCACGGCGCGCGGTGTCGTCGGCCAGCATCTCGAGGAGGAGCGCCACGGCATCCTGCGCCCGGGTCGCGATCGGGAACCAGGGGAGCGCCCGCTTCCACGACCGGAACGCGTCGAGCAGCAGGTGGTGCTTCTGGCGGAGGTGGGCGCGCTCGTGCGCGACGACGGCGTCGAGCTGGGGCGGGCTGAGGAGGTCGATCATCCCCTCGGAGAGGACGGTCACGCTCCGTGCCCCCGGGAGGCAGTAGGCGGCCGGCGCGGGGTGATCGATGACCCTCGTGCTCGGTGCGTCGGGCATGGGGGACGAGAGCAGCCGGAGCAGCTCCATGTGCCGGTGACGCTGGTTGCGGCTGCGAACGGAGGTGAGGGCCAGGTTGAGCAGGAGGTGCGCCGTGAGCAGCACGGCGGCACTCAGCAGGAACGCGTTGAACAGCGTCGCGTGCGGGGGGAGCGGGCCCGTGAACAGAGCCCCCGCAGCACCCTGGATCCGGCTCACGAGGTCGTCGCCGAACGGCTGCAGCCCGGCCAGAAGGAGCGAGCCGATCATCGAGATCCCGCCGGCGAGCGCGATCGACTGCCAGAGGGCGACGGCGAGGACGGGAGCGGCGGTCGGCCACGTCGCTCGCGCGAGGAGGAGGGGGATCGGCCAGGCGAGGGCGACGGCGAGCGCGCCGAGCACCAGCGCCGTCGTGTCGACGGCCACGTGTCAGCTGGCGCGCGCGTCGAGCAGCCGGCGGAGGACCTGCGCCTCCGAGTCGTCGACCGTGCCGACGAAGTAGGCGAGCGCGGCACTCCGGTCGGAGGACGACTCGAGGACCTCCCGCATGAGGTCGGCGACATGGCCGGCCCGGCTGAGCGCGGACGTGTAGAGGTGCGGACGCGCGTCACGATCGCGCCGGACGAAACCCTTGGACTCCAGGCGCGAGAGGACGGTGAGGACGGTGGTCAGCGCCGGCGGCTTGTGGTCGCCCCGGGTAGCGGCGAGCTTGTCGCGGAGGTCGTTGGCGCTGATGGGCGCGCCGTCGTCCCACAGGGCGTCCATGACCGCGCGTTCCAGTTCTCCGAGATTTGCCACGACACAAGGATACCCGGCGACGCCGCGAATGTTCTACACTGCGTAGAAGTAAGTTCTACGACATGTAGAAGTCGACCGGAAAGGTGACGTCGTGCACGATCTCCTCGATCCGCTGCTGCTCTCCCGCTGGCAGTTCGGACTGACCACGATCTACCATTTCCTGTTCGTCCCCCTCACCATCGGCCTCGTGACCGTCACGGCGATCTTCCAGACGGCCTGGTACCGCACAGGGAAGCCGCACTACCTCCAGCTCACGCACTTCTTCGGGAAGATCTTCCTCATCAACTTCGCGATGGGCGTCGTCACGGGCATCGTGCAGGAGTTCCAGTTCGGGATGAACTGGTCCAACTACTCCCGCTTCGTGGGGGACATCTTCGGCGCGCCGCTCGCCCTGGAGGGCCTCCTGGCGTTCTTCCTGGAGGCGACCTTCATCGGTCTCTGGATCTTCGGCTGGGACAAGCTGCCGCGCGGCCTCCACCTGGCCACGATCTGGGTCACCGCGATCGGCTCGATCCTGTCGGCGTACTTCATCCTCGCGGCGAACGCGTTCATGCAGAACCCCGTCGGGTACACGATCGATCATGCGCGCGGCCGGGCGGAGCTCACGGACCTCTGGGCGGTGCTCACCAACAAGGTGGCCCTCGCAGCGTTCCCGCACACGATCTTCGGGTGCTTCATGGTGTCCGCGGGCCTCATCATCTCGGTCGCGGCCTGGCATCTGTCGCGCGGACACCACCTCGATTCCATGCGCCCCGCTCTGAAGTTCGGCCTGTGGCTGATGGTCGGCGCGGCGGTGGGGACGGTCATCAGCGGAGACCAGCTCGGGCTCGCCATGGTCGAGACCCAGCCGATGAAGATGGCTGCGGCGGAGGCGCTGTACAAGACGTCGACCGGCGCGGACGCGTCCTTCTCGATCTTCACGCTCGGAACGCCCGACGGTGTCCACGAACTGTTCTCGATCCGGGTCCCGTACCTCCTCTCGTTCCTGTCGACCCACACCCTGAACGGGACGGTCGAAGGGATCAACGACTTGAACGCGCAGTACCAGCAGCTCTACGGCCCCGGCGACTACACCCCGGTCATCTGGGTGACCTACTGGGCGTTCCGCTGGATGATCGGGCTCGGCATGCTGCACGCCTTCATCGCTGTCGTCGGCCTGTGGCTGACGAGGAAGGGCCGGATGCCGCAGCACCGCTGGCAGTGGCGGATCGCCATCTGGGGCATGCCGCTGTCGCTGCTCGCGATGATCGTGGGCTGGGTCTTCACGGAGATGGGCCGGCAGCCGTGGATCGTCTTCAGCCTCATGAAGACGAAGGACGGCGTCTCTCCCGGGACGACGGGACTCGAGGTGCTCATCTCGCTTCTCGCCTTCACGGCGGTGTACGGCGTGCTCGCCGTCGTCGAGTTCCTGGTCATCAAGCGCGCGGCGCAGAAGGGCCCCGATCCCGTCGAGAAGCATCTCGACGACGAGGGCAAGCACGTCCCGGTCGCGACGGTCTACTAGGAAAGAGGGATTCGGATGGATCTGGCGGTTCTCTGGTTCGGCATCGTCGCGTTCTTCTTCGTCGGCTACTTCGTGCTCGACGGGTTCGACTTCGGCGTCGGCATGTCGCTGCCCTTCCTGGGCCGCGACGACGTCGACCGTCGCGTGCTGATCAACACGATCGGCCCGGTGTGGGACCTCAACGAGACCTGGGTGATCGTGGGAGGCGCGGCTCTCTTCGCCGCGTTCCCGGAGTGGTACGCCACGCTGTTCAGCGGCTTCTACCTGGCTCTCCTCCTCATCCTCCTCGCGCTGATCGTGCGGGGCGTGTCGTTCGAGTACCGGCATCAGCGTCCGGACGCGCGGTGGAAGCGCTGGTTCGACGGGATGATCATCGTCGGGTCCGCGGTGCCCTCGTTCCTCTGGGGCGTCGCGTTCGCGAACATCGTCCAGGGCGTGGCGCTCAACGCGCACCACGACTACACGGGGACGCTCTTCGACCTCCTCAACGGCTACGCGCTGCTGGGCGGCTTGACCACCCTGCTGCTGTTCTTCACGCACGGGGTGCTGTTCGTCGCGCTGAAGACCGACGGCGACATCCGAGTCCGGGCCCGGAGGCTCGCCTCCCGCTCGGGGATCGCGGCGATCGTCGTCGCCGCCGTCTTCCTCGGGTGGACCGCTGCCGCGCATTTCTCACCGGTTTTCGTCCTGCTCGCGGGGCTCGCGGCTCTGGCGCTCATCGGCTCGTGGATCGCCAACGCCGGGGGAGCGGAGGGGTGGTCGTTCGGCCTCATGGCGGCGACCATCGCCCTGGCCGTGGTCTCGCTGTTCGCCGCCCTGTTCCCGAACGTCATGCCGTCCTCCCCGAATCCGGAGAACAGCCTGACGATCGCGAACGCGTCGAGCTCTCCCTTGACGCTGACGATCATGTCGTGGGTCGCGCTGGTGTTCCTCCCGCTGATCCTCGTCTACCAGGCGTTCACCTACTGGATCTTCCGGAAGCGCGTGACGCGCGAGCACATCCCTCAGGAGACCGGGAGCGAGCCCGGGGAACGGGCAGCGGTCTGACGTGCGCCCGCTCGATCCGAGGCTGCTCCGCTACGCATCCGCCACGCGCGGCGTGCTGGCGGCCGGCGCGCTCCTGACCCTGCTGCAGACCGCCGCCACCGTGGCGTTCGCGTGGCTCGTGACGGACCTCGTCGTGGGCGCCATCCGCGGGGAGGCTGCCGCCGAGCTGGGCGTGCAGCTCGGCTCGCTCCTCGTCGTCGTCGCCGTGCGGGCCGGCTTCCTCTGGGCGGCGCAGGTCACGGCCGCGCGAGGCGGCGCGACCGTCGTCGGGCAGCTGCGCGAGAGGCTGCTCGGCTCGGTGGCCCGGCTCGGACCAGGATGGACGGCATCCCGGAGCGCCGTCGACGTGACGCTGGTCGCCGGGCGCGGCATGGAGGCCCTCGACCGCTACTTCTCGGGGTACCTCCCGCAACTGGTCGCGACCGCGGTGACCATGCCCCTCCTCGTCGTCGTTATCGGATGGCAGGACCTGACCAGCGGCGTCATTCTCCTCGTCACCCTGCCCCTCATCCCCGTGTTCATGGTTCTCGTCGGGTGGGCCACGCAATCCGCCCAGAGCCGGCAGTGGTCCGCGCTCTCGAGCCTCTCGCGGGGCTTCCTCGATGTCGTCGGCGGTCTGTCGACGCTCAAGCTCTACGGGCGCCAGCACCGCCAGGAGGCGCGCATCCGCGCGGTGAGCGAGGAGTACAGGCTGCACACCATGCGCGTGCTCCGCATGTCCTTCCTGTCGGGGTTCGTGCTCGAGCTCGCCGCCAGCCTCTCGGTGGCCGTGATCGCCGTGACGATCGGGCTGCGCCTCCTCAGCGGGTCGCTCGACCTCACGGTGGGCCTGTTCGTGCTGCTGCTGGCGCCCGAGGCCTTCCTTCCGCTGCGCAACGTCGGCGCCGGCTATCACGCGGCGACCGAGGGCATCGAGGCGGCATCGCGGGCCTTCGCCGTGATCGAGGAGGCGGAAGATCTTCCCCGCGCGGCAGCCGCGGGCGTCGCGCCGACGGCGGCTCGGGCTGGCGCGGACCGGGCCGGTGAAGGGATCCGCTTCGACAACGTCACCGTCGGACACGGCGGGAAGCCGCCCGCCGCGGGGTTCTCCGCGTCCGTGCTGCCGGGTGAACTGGTCGTGCTCAGCGCTCCGAGCGGCGGCGGCAAGACGAGCCTCCTGCGCGCCGCGCTCGGCTTCACCCGCTTCGATGGTCGCATCTCGGCAGGCGGCCGTGACGACGTCGACGGGCGTCGCGACGCGATCGCCTGGAGCGGACAGCTCCCGGGACTCCTCGCGGGCACGGTCGCCTCCAACATCGCCCTGGGCGACCCGGCCCCGTCGGCCGCGGCCATCCACCGGGCGCTCACCGAGGCGGCCGCGGGCGACCTCTCGCCCGAGACGGTCCTGGGGAGCGGCGGCTCGGGCCTCTCCGGCGGCCAGGCGCAACGCGTCGCCGTTGCCCGCGCGCTCTATCGCCTCCGGACGCGGGGGTGCCCCGTGCTCATCCTCGACGAGCCGACATCGGCGCTCGACACCATGACAGAGAGGGCGCTCGTCGCCTCCCTCCGGCACATCGCCGACGAGGGCATCGCGGTCGTCGTCGCCAGCCATCGCCCCGCCGTCGCGGCCGCAGCCGATCGGGTCATCGAGCTCCAGGGGGTGGCGCGTGTCTGACCGGATCCTGCGACTCGCGCTGCCCGACGGCCGGCGCCTCGCCACCGCTGTCGGTCTGGGCGTCCTGAGCGCGGCGTCCGCCGTGGCCCTGCTGGCGGTGTCCGCCTGGCTGATCACGCGCGCATCCGAGCAGCCCGCGATGCTCTACCTGTCGGCCGCCGTCGTCGGCGTGCGGGCCTTCGCCCTCGGGCGCGCCTCGTTCCGCTACCTCGAGCGCCTCGCCGGTCACGATGCGGCGTTCCGGCAGCTCGGGACGGTCCGCGCGCTGATGTTCCGCCGTCTGGTCCCGCTCGCCCCGGACGGGTTGCGCGGCACTCGGGACGGCGACCTCCTGGCGCGGGTGGCCGACGACGTGGACGAGCTGCAGGACCTCTCCCTACGGGTCGTGCAGCCTCTCGTCTCCGCCGGACTCGTCGCGGTGCTCAGCGTGGTCTTCGCAGCCCTCATCCTCCCGCCGGCGGGTGCCGTGCTCGCGGTGACGCTCGTCGCCGCCTTCGCCGCCGGAACGCTTCTGAACCGCTGGGCGTCAGCCTCGGCCGAGCGGTCCATCTCCCCGCTGCGGGCAGAGCTAGACGACGGCATCCACGATCTCGTCCGGAACCTCGACGTGCTCACCGCTTACGGCGCCCTGGATGCAGCCCGATCCCGTGCGTCCCGAGCGTCCGCCGCGCTCGCGGCGGCCGTGCGTAGGCGTGCTGCGGGGGCCGGCCTCGCCGCAGCGGCGGTCTCGCTGGCCGCGGGGTTCGCCACGGCAGGTGCCTTCGCGTTCGGCGTACCCGCCTTCCGGTCGGGAGTCGTGGACGCACCGCAGCTCGCGGTCCTCGCGCTGTTCCCGATCGCGGTCTTCGAGGTCTTCGGCACCATGCCGACCGCGTGGGCGGCGTGGCGACGGGTGAGTGTGGCGGCTCATCGCATCGCTGAGACCGCCCCGGTGGCAGTCCCAGCCGGCGTTCCGGTCGACGGCGCGGACGCCGGGCCCCTCGAGACCGACGGAAGGCGGCGCGTCCCCGAGATCCGGCTCTCCGGAGTATCCGCCAGCTGGCCGGAGGAGCACGGAAACGTTCTGAGCGGAGTCGATCTCCGCCTCCGACCGGGAGAACGCGTGCTGCTCAGCGGCCCCACCGGCGCGGGCAAGACGGCTCTCGCGCACGTGCTGGTCCGGTTCCTCGAGCACGCCGGGTCGTACACGATCGACGGCCGGGAGGCGCGGACCGTCCGGCAGGACGAGGTGCGGCGCGTCGTCGGGCTCTGCGAGCAGCGGCCGTACCTCTTCGACGCCGACCTGAGGCAGAACCTCCTTTTCGCTCGGGAGACCGCGACCGACGAAGAGCTGATGTCGGTGCTCGACCGCGTCGGGCTCGGGGACTGGGCGGTCTCGCGCGGAGGGCTCGACGCCACCGTCGGAGAGCGCGGCGCCCTCGTCTCCGGCGGACAGGCCCAGCGCATCGCCCTCGCCCGGGCGCTCCTCGCCGACTTCCCGGTACTCGTCGTCGACGAACCGACCGCGAACGTGGATGCCGAGACCGGCCGGGCCATCGTCCGGGACGTCCTGTCGACAGCCGCGGCCGACGGGCGCACGGTCCTGATGATCTCGCACGACGACGTGCCTGCCGAGCTGCTCGACCGTTCGCTGCGCCTCGAGGAGGGGCGAGTGGTGGCCTAAGGCCGATCGCCCGGTCCGGGGAGCGGGCGGGCCAGCGCATCGAACCGGCCCCGCCACGCGGCGAATCGCGCGGGGTCGCGCGCGAGCGAGGGCCCGTCGATCCAGCGGGTCACCAGACGGATCCCGTGGAGCGCATTGACGGCCCAGAGCTCCGTGCCCTCGAGATCGGGCGGAGCGGCCTCCTCCTCGTCGACGGGGACGCCGAGAGCGGCGGCGATCCCGCGGAGGGTCCGCGCTGCGACGCTGTCCACCCGCGGCAGCGAGAGGGGAGGGGCGCACAGCATCCCGCCACGCCACCAGAGCAGCGCGCTGGTGGCCCCGTCGGAGACGAAGCCCTCGTCGAGGATGACCGCCTCCTGAGCTCCCCGTTTCTGGGCCGCCTGGCGGAGAGCTCCCAACCGCTCGATGTCCGGGCCCTTGACCCGGGGGGTGCGGCGCGGGTCGTGCGCTGCCGTCATCACGACGAGCGATTCGCTGAGCTGCGGCGCCGAGCGGAGCCGGAAGCGCAGCCGTGCCGCCCCGCGCACGCGGATGGCCTCGAAGCGCGGGAACCAGTCTCCGTGGCTCGGGAGCGCCGCGACGGCGGCCGCCCAGAACGCCTCGACGTCGCCGCGGTCTCCCGCGCCCTGTTCGCGGACCGAGTCGAGGAACCGGGCGCGATGAAGACCGAGGGCGAGCACGCGCCCTTCCCGCACCAGGAACGAGTCAGCCACGAGCAGCTCCGTCTCGGTCGGCTCGCAATCAACGCGCGGGACGAGTGATCCGCCGGCCCAGTCGGAGACCGCATTCGTCGATTCCATCCGGACCACGTTAGCGTCCCCGGGCGACGGTGTCCGGCGAGTCACCGTCCCCTAATCTGGAGCGATGCCCCTCCCGCTGCTCGTGCGGGCGCTCGACGGCTGGACGGACCCGGCCGACGCCTTCGCCGCGCTGTTCGCCCGCTCCACGGACGACGTCGTCTGGCTCGACTCCGGTCCCGACGCCGACGGCGGTCTCAGCATCATCGCGACCGGGGAGCGCGTGCTGACCGCCGAGCTGGCAACCGGGACGGTTACCGTGGATGGGCACAAGAGCGCCGGCGACCTCCTCTCAACGGCGACGGCCCTGGCGCAGCCGATATCACTCGACTCACGCGGCCGGCGGCTCCCAGCACCGACCGGGTGGTACGGCTGGATCGGGTACGAGGCCGGTGCCGTCGCGGCCGGAGCACCCGTCTCCCCGTCGGACACCGGTACCCACGACGCAGGGCTCCTGTTCGCCGAGCGCCTCCTGGTGTTCGATCACGGTTCCCGCTCGGTGCAGCTCATCGCGGCGGACGACGAGGAGGGCCGCGCTTGGTGCAGGAGCACGGAGGCGCGGCTGGAGGCTGCAGCCGGTTTCGCTCGACGCTACGAGGAGGAGCACCCGGTCATACCCTCCAGCCCTTTCTGGCGGCACGACGACAGCGAGTATCTGCGGATGATCCGGGCCGCACAGGAGAGCATCCGGGCCGGGGACGCGTACCAGCTCTGCGTCACGAACCGAGTCAGCGCCGCGACCGATGCCGATCCGCTGAGCGTGCATCTCTCGCTCCGCCGGGCGAGCCCGGCGCACCACGCCGGCTTCCTGAGGATCGCGGGGGAGGTGCTCGTCAGCTCCTCGCCGGAGCTGTTCCTCCAGGTCGATCCGGACGGGCGGGTGCGGACGAAGCCGATCAAGGGGACCCGTCCCCGCGGAGCCACCCTGGCCGCCGACCTGGCGCTGCGGTCCGACCTGGAGGCGAGCGAGAAGGAGCAGGCCGAGAACGTCATGATCGTCGATCTCATGCGCAACGACCTCGGACGGGTCTGCCGCACCGGCAGCGTGGAGGTGCGGCACCTGCTCGAGGTCGAGAGCTACGCGCACGTCCACCAGCTGGTGAGCACCGTGGAGGGACGCCTCCGCCCGGGACTCTCGGCCCTCGACGCCCTCCGCGCGTGCTTCCCCGCGGGCTCGATGACCGGCGCGCCGAAGCTGAGCGCCATGCGCATCCTCCACGAGCTCGAACGCGGGCCGCGCGGGGCGTACTCGGGGTGCTTCGGCTACCTCGGCTCGGACGGGAGCGCCGACCTCGCCATGGTGATCCGGAGCATCCGCTTCGCGCAGGGAACCGCCGAGATCGGGTCGGGCGGCGGGATCACGGCGCTGTCCGTGCCGGAGGCGGAGCTCGAGGAGGTCCGCGTGAAGGCCCGCGCGCTCCTGACCGCCCTCGGTGCTGCGGGGCCGCTGGGAACGGACTGAGCGCCTCCCGCGTTCAGTAAACTTGGAAGCCGGGCCCTCGCCCGGACATCCTCCCGCCGCGCACCAGCAGCGGCGGCGCACGACGAGATTGAAGGTCACGTGGCACACGAGCACGACTCAGCCGGCACGACGGCGCCGGGCGCGGGCACCGATTCCGCGCAGTACGATTTCGCCGCGATCCAGGACAAGTGGCTCCCGGTCTGGGACGATCTGCGGCCCTTCGCGACCGACGACCCGGCCGACAAGCGCCCGCGCAAGTACGTCCTCGACATGTTCCCGTACCCGTCGGGCGACCTCCACATGGGTCACGCCGAGGCCTACGCGCTCGGCGACGTGATCGCCCGGTACTGGCGTCACCAGGGCTTCAACGTGCTCCACCCCATCGGCTGGGACGCGTTCGGCCTGCCCGCCGAGAACGCCGCCATCAAGCGCGGGCTCGACCCCCGGGGCTGGACCTACGACAACATCGCGCAGCAGAAGGCCTCGATGCGCCGCTACGCGCCGAGCTTCGACTGGGACCGCGTGCTGCAGACGTGCGACCCGTCCTACTACCGCTGGAACCAGTGGCTGTTCCTCAAGCTGTACGAGAAGGGTCTCGCCTACCGCAAGGCGAGCCAGGTCAATTGGTGCCCGTTCGATCAGACGGTGCTCGCCAACGAGCAGGTCGTCGGCGGACGCTGCGAGCGCTGCGACAACCTCGTCACCAAGAAGAAGCTCACGCAGTGGTACTTCCGGATCACGGACTACGCCGACCGGCTGCTCGACGACCTCAACCAGCTGGAGGGCGCCTGGCCCTCCAAGGTCATCTCCATGCAGCGCAACTGGATCGGCCGCTCGACCGGAGCGGACGTGCGCTTCCTGATCGAGGGACGCGACGAGCCGGTGACCGTCTACACGACTCGTCCCGACACGCTCTACGGTGTGACGTTCATGGTCGTCGCGCCCGACTCCGATCTCGCCGCCGAGCTGGTCGAGGGCGCGCGGCCCGAGGTGCGGAAGCGCTTCGACGACTATCTGGAGGCGGTGCGCGGCACCACCGAGATGGACCGGCTGAACACCGAGCGCGAGAAGACCGGCGTCTTCCTGGAGCGTCACGCCGTGAACCCGCTGACGGGGGAGCGCATCCCGATCTGGGCCGCGGACTACGTCCTGAGCGACTACGGCCATGGCGCGATCATGGCCGTGCCCGCACACGACCAGCGCGACCTCGACTTCGCGCGCGCGTTCGACCTCCCGGTGCGCGTCGTGGTGGACACGACGCAGCCGGTCACCGGGGCGATTCCCGTCATCCGGACCGACCCGTCGACGGGCGAGCCGATCCTCCCGGACGACATCCGGCTCGAGAACCCGTCCGAGACGGGGGTGGCGCTCACCGGCGAGGGGCGGCTCATCAACTCGGGGCCGTTCGACGGGCTCAGCAAGTCGAACGCGATCCGCCGCGTGACGGAGGCGCTGCAGGCGTCCAGCCTGGGCTCGCCGGCGAAGAACTTCCGCGTGCGCGACTGGCTGATCTCCCGGCAGCGCTACTGGGGCACGCCGATCCCGATCATCCACTGCGAGGCGTGCGGCGAGGTCCCCGTCCCGGAGGCCGACCTGCCGGTGCTGCTCCCTCCGGCCGAGGGCCTCGACCTCCAGCCGAAGGGCACGAGCCCCCTCGGCGCGGCCTCCGACTGGGTGAACGTCGACTGTCCCTCGTGCGGCGGTCCGGCCAAGCGCGACACCGACACGATGGACACGTTCGTCGACAGCTCCTGGTACTTCCTGCGCTTCCTGTCGCCGAACGACGACACGCAGGCCTTCGACCCGCGCGAAGCGGAGAAGTGGGCGCCGGTCGACCAGTACGTGGGCGGCGTCTCGCACGCGATCCTTCACCTCCTGTACTCGCGATTCATCACCAAGGTGCTGTTCGACCTCGGCTACGTGAGCTTCACGGAACCGTTCACGGCCCTCCTCAACCAGGGTCTCGTGCTGATGGACGGGTCGGCCATGTCGAAGTCGCGGGGCAACCTCGTGAAGCTCTCGGAGCAGCTCGACGAGCACGGCGTCGACGCCGTCCGCCTGACGATGGCCTTCGCCGGGCCGCCGGAGGACGACATCGACTGGGCCGACGTCTCGCCGTCGGGGAGCGCCAAGTTCCTCGCGCGCGCCTGGCGGATCGCCCACGACGTCACGAGCGCGCCCGACGTGGTGTGGAAGACCGGCGACCCGGCGCTCCGCCGGGTGACGCACCGCTTCCTCGCCGATGCTCCTGGGCTCGTGGAGGCGTTCAAGTTCAACGTCGTCGTCGCCCGCCTTATGGAACTCGTCAACGCGACGCGGAAGACGATCGACAGCGGTGCGGGAGCGGGCGACGCCGCGGTGCGCGAAGCGGCCGAGGTCACGGCCATGGCGCTCAACCTGTTCGCGCCCTACACCGCGGAGGACATGTGGGAGCAGCTCGGCTATGAGCCGTCGGTGGCGCTCGTGCCGTGGCGGAAGCCCGACCCGACCCTGCTGATCGAGGAGTCGGTGACAGCCGTCGTCCAGGTGAACGGGAAGGTCCGCGACCGCCTCGAGGTCTCGCCCAAGATCGCCTCCGACGAGCTGGAGCAGCTCGCCCGGTCCTCGGAAGCGGTGACGCGATCCGTGGGCGATCAGGAGATCGTGAACGTGATCGTCCGGGCTCCTCGCCTGGTGAACATCGCGACGAAGCCTCGCGGGTAGGGCCGAATCCCCGGTTCGTCCACAGGGGCCGGAACCGTGCGCGCGATGCACGGCTCCGGCCCCTTCTCCGTGTCGCTCCGGGAGGCTTCCTAGCGTGGAGGGATGCACCACCGCCCGACAGCTCACGAGCGCGAGGGGGCCGGTGACGACCCGCCCCTCGTCGTAACGGCTGAACCGGCCGACGACGCGCTCGCCCCGGCGCCCCGGCCGGCGCGCGTCCGTCTCGGTGTGGGGGCCGTCGTGGTCCTGCTCGTGACGGCTCTCGTCATCGCGGTCGCGATCTCAGCGCTGTCGCAGAGCGGGAGCAGCAGCCCATTGCCGATCCCGACCGCTCGATCGTCGACCGCGCCGCCGGGGGTCGCGGCAGCTGCTGGGCCGCTGGTCCTGGTGCATGTGCTCGGCGGCGTCCGGACTCCTGGACTCGTATCGCTCCGAAGCGGTGCCCGCGTCGTCGACGCGGTCGCCGCGGCCGGCGGCCTGACCGACGACGCCGACCCCGGAGGCGTGAACCTTGCGCGCACCGTCAGCGACGGCGAGCAGCTCTACGTTCCTCGCGTCGGAGAGCAGGCGCCGAGCGGGAGCGTCGCCGGGGCTTCGGCCGACGGCTCCGGCAGTGCGGGTAGTGGAGGGCCGCCCTCCGCTAAGGGCGGCGGCAAGATCGACCTGAACCGCGCCACGGCCGGGGAGCTCGAGGCCCTGCCGCGCATCGGGCCCGCCCTCGCCCAGCGGATCGTCGACTGGAGGGAGGCGAACGGCCGGTTCGCGTCCGTCTCCGATCTGCAGAAGGTCACCGGCATCGGAGACAAGATCTTCGCCGGTCTCAAAGACCTGGTGACCGTGTGATGCCCGATCTCCGTCTCGCGTGCGCGGGGGCGGCCTTGTGGGCGTCCTGCGCCCTCTCGATCGGCATCCCTTCCATCGGATGGGCGCCTGCCGTTGCGCTCGGGGCGGCGGCCCTCCTCCTCCTGCTGGGCGCTGCAGTGATGGGACGCCGGGCGCACCGCGTGAGGTCCGCCCGAGCCCGCAGTCTGCTCCTTCTGGCGGCGCTCTCGATCGGAGCGGCGGCGCTCGGATCGTCTGTCGTGGCGGTGGAGGCTCCGGGGCGCGCCGGGGGCCCGCTCGCCGCCGCGGCCGCCTCCGGCGACGCCGCGAAGGTCGTCCTCCGGATCGAGACGGCCGCGCGTCCCTGGGCTCCGGGGTTCGATGGCACGCCCCGATGGTCGTGGCGGGGCACGGTGGTCGACGGCGTGACGGCACCGCACGTTCACGAGTCCGCCGGAACACCGGTCACCGTGGTCGTCTCTGCCCCTCGACGCGACATCGCCGACGTCGTCCTGGGCGCGACCGTGTCGGCGGAGGGACGCCTCCGTGCGAACGAGGCGGGAGAGGCGACGTCGTTCACGCTTCGCGCCGCGACGGTTCCCGCCGTCCTCGAGCCGCCGCCGTGGTGGCTGGCCTGGGCCGTGCCCGTGCGCGCCGCGTTCGCCGAGGCCGCTTCGCGAACACCCGGCGACGGGGGAGACCTGCTTCCGGGGCTCGCCATCGGCGACGAGACGGCGGTCTCCCGGTCCCTCGACGACGCCATGAAGGCCAGCTCGCTGAGCCACCTCACGGCCGTGTCCGGGGCGAACTGCGCGCTCGTGACGGGGCTCGTCTTCTTCCTGGCCGCACGGCTCGGGTTCGGTCGCCGCTCCCGCGTCGTGCTCGCCGGGGTGGCGCTGGCCGGCTTCGTCGTGCTGGTCGGTCCGGGTGCCAGCGTCATCCGCGCGGCGGCGATGGCCTCCGTCCTCCTCCTCGCGCTGGCTCGGGGACGTCCGGCCGACGGCGTGCCCGCCCTCGGTCTGGCCGTCATCGCGCTCCTCGTCCACGATCCCTGGTTGTCGCGCGACTACGGGTTCGCCCTCTCGGTGTTCGCCACAGCGGGCCTGCTGCTTCTCGCGCGCCCGCTCGCCGACGCCCTCTCCCGCTGGATGCCCCGGGTCCTCGGGCTGGTCATCGCCGTCCCCCTGGCGGCGCAGCTGGCGTGCCAGCCCATCCTGATCCTGCTGACGCCGTCGCTGCCGCTCTACGCCGTACCGGCCAATCTGCTGGCCGAGCCCGCCGCTCCGATCGCCACCGTCCTCGGGTGCGTCGCCTGCGCCGTTCTGCCGTGGTGGCCCGCTCTCGGCGACCTCTGCGTTCAGCTCGCGTGGCTCCCCTCGGCCTGGATCGCCCGTGTCGCGCGGGTCACGACCGACCTGCCGGCGACGGCGCTGCCCTGGCCGGACGGGCTGCTCGGCGTCCTCCTGTGCGCCCTCCTGCTCATCGCGGTAGCGCTCGTCAGCGCGCGCGGCCGCCTCCCTCGCGCGGTCGTCCGGCTCACGGCCCTTCTGCTCGTCGCGTCGGCCGTCGTGTACCTGGGCGTCCTCACCGGCGCGGGCATCGGGCGCTCGACGGGCTACCCGCAGGACTGGCAGATCGCCGCCTGCGATGTCGGTCAAGGCGACGCCCTGCTCGTGCGTGATGGGGATGCCGTGATGATGATCGACGTCGGCAGGGATCCGGAACTGGCTGCGGCCTGTCTCGACCGCCTGCGGATCGACCGGGTCGACGTTCTCGTGCTGACCCATTTCGACGCGGATCACGTCGGTGGCCTCGAGGCCGTGGCGACGCGTGCCGACCGTGCCCTCGTCGGATCTCCGGGGCGGGCCGCCGACGACAGGAGGTTGTCCCTCCTCGCGACCGCAGGCGTGGAGGTCGAGACGGGTACGGCGGGGATGCGCGGTTCGCTGGGCCGGATCTCCTGGCGCCTGCTCTGGCCGAGCGCACCACCGGGTGCCCCCGCGGCGAGCGGCAACGACGGCAGTCTCACCGTCGAGACCGAAGGACTCGGCATCCGTGCGCTCTTCCTCGGCGACCTGGGGGAGGAGGCGCAGGACGAGCTGCTCGCCACCGGAGCGCTCCGACCGGTCGACGTGGTCAAGGTGGCCCATCACGGGTCCGCCGACCAGAGCCCGCGGCTGTACGACTCGATCGGAGCCCGGCTGGGCCTCCTCTCCGTGGGGCGGCGGAACGGGTACGGCCACCCCACCGCATCCGCCCTCCGGATGCTCGCGCGATCCGGTACGGCGGTCGCGCGCACCGACGAGCAGGGGTTGCTGCTGATCGCTCCGGACAGCGGCGGAGAGCCGGTGGTCTGGAGCGAACGATCCGAACCCACGAGCGGGAGCGCCGACCCGGCGTCCGCGACGCGTGCGGGTCGGGCGCCGGTGGTCGCCCGTATCCTGGGACAGGGCTCCGATCACGGAGACGAACGAGGAGAACAGTGGCGACCAGAACCGCAGCCCGAGGAGGCGCGACCAAGAGCCGTGCCTCCGTCGCGATCCCCCAGCTGGCCTGGAACCAGATCCGCCCGGCACCCGTCGTCCTCGTGACGGGCGGAGAGGGCTTCCTGGCCGACCGGGCGATCCGCACGCTGCGCGACGCCCTCAAAGCCGAGGATCCGAGCCTCGAGATCAGCGATCTCGATGCCGCCGACTACGCCCCCGGCGAGCTGCTCACGCTCGCGAGCCCCTCCCTGTTCGGCGAGCCGCGGCTGATCCGCGTGGCGAGTGTGGAGAAGTGCAGCGAGGGGTTCCTCGCCGAGATGCTCGACTACCTCGGGTCGCCGGCGGACGGCACGGTCGTCGTCCTCCGCCACAGCGGCGGCGTCCGCGGCAAGAAGCTTCTCGACGCGATCCGTTCCGGCAGCGGGGACGCCATCGAGGTCGTCTGCACCGAGCTCAAGAAGGACGCAGAGAAGTACGACTTCGCTCAGGCGGAGTTCGCCGCCGCGAAACGCAAGATCACACCGGGTGCGCTCCGCGCGATCGTCTCCGCGTTCTCCGACGACCTCGCCGAACTCGCGGCCGCCTGCCAGCAGCTGCTGTCCGATTCGGCGGAACAGATCACGGAGTCCACGGTCGACAAGTACTACGGCGGACGGGTCGAGACCAACGCCTTCCAGGTCGCCGACGCCGCGATCGCGGGTCGTCACGGAGAAGCACTCGTGACCCTAAGGCACGCGCTCGCGTCCGGCGCCGACCCGGTGCCGATGGTCGCCGCATTCGCCAGCAAGCTCCGCACGATGGCGAAGCTGGCCGGCTCCCGAGGCGGTTCCGCCCAGCTGGCGCAGCAGTACGGGCTCGCCCCCTGGCAGGTCGACCGGGCCCGTCGCGACCTTCAGGGCTGGACGGAGGACGGCCTGGGCCGCTGCATCGAACTCCTCGCCGAGACCGATTTCGCCGTCAAGGGGGGTGGTCGCGACCCGGTGTTCGCGCTCGAGCGCATGATCCGCGTCATCAGCGCCCGGGGCCGAGGCTGATCGCCGGCTCTGGTCGACACACCACCGACAAGACGAGAGCCCCCGCCGGACCGGGTCCGGCGGGGGCTCTCGACGTCAGAGGCGACTCAGAGAGCGGCCACCTGCTTGGCGATGGCCGACTTGCGGTTCGCCGCCTGGTTCTTGTGGATGACGCCCTTGCTGGCCGCCTTGTCGATCTTCTTGGAAGCGAGGCGCAGCGCCGCGGTCGCCTTGTCCTTGTCGCCGCCGGCGACGGCCTCACGGGTGGCGCGGATGGCGGTCTTGAGCTCGCTCTTGACGGCCTTGTTGCGCTCCTGAGCCTTCTTGTTGGTGCGGTTGCGCTTGATCTGCGACTTGATGTTTGCCACGGAGGGTTACTTTCGTTTGTCAGTGAGTATCGGATGTGCCGCTCAGCGAGAGAGGGCGCCTTGCGGCGTTCGTGCGGAGACACCCACACGCAAGCCAACAAACAACTTTACCAGTGGGCCGCTCCCGCACCAAAACCGGTGATTGCCGGCGTGGTTCGTGGGCTACTCGGCCGCGCCGATGGAGGCCGGCGCGTAGGAACCCGAGGAGAGCTCCTCGACGAGGGAGGCGCGGTTCGGCTCCCAGCCCAGCTCGACGCGGGCCTTGGTCCCGCGCGCCTGCTGGTCGAGCAGGAGAGCATCGGCCAGCGCCTCCCCGAGGCGGCCCCGCGTCTCCTCGACGGTCTCGGCGCGGACACCGCCGACGACGCCGTAGGCTGCGGCGACGGCCTCCCCGAGCTCGCGGACGGTCGGGTTGACGCCGCTCGCTCCGATGTACGACTCGCCGCGGCCGCCCAGCTCGAACGCGAGGACGTACAGCTCAGCGAGGTCGTCCACGTGGACCGTGCCCCAGTGCTGGCTCCCGTCGCCGATCAGGCGGATCGCGGGCTCGCCCTCGGTCTCGCGCGGTGCGTCGACCACGAGGCGCGCGAGCCCGGTTCCCTTGCCGTACACGATCGACGGGACGACGACGATGCCGCGGACGCCCTCGGCCGAGAGGACCCGTGCCTCGTTCGCGCCGCGCCACGCCGTGATCGCGGGCGGCGCCGCGGGGGAGTCCTCTGTCAGGTCCTCGCCCGAGCCGTAGGTCCAGAGGCCGCCCGTGTGGACGAGCGCCTTTCCGCTGTCGCCGAGGCCTCGCAGCGCCGCGTCGATGAAGACGGGGTCTCCGTCCTTCGTCGAGGCCACGTGGATGACCCCGTCGGAATCGGCGGCGGCGCGGGCCACGAGCTCCGAATCGGTGACGTCGCCGACGAGAGCGCGCGCTCCGGCGGCCTCCACCGCGGCCGCCTTGGCCTCGTCGCGCACCAGGGCGGTGACGGAGTGGCCCCCCTCGATGAGGCGGGAGAGGACGGAGGTGCCGATGTAGCCGGTCGCGCCGGTCAGAAGGATGCTCATACCGTAAGCGAACGCCGGAGAGCCGGAGGCATTCCCGGCGTAGGCTCGAGAGCATGACCGATCGTATGGAATCCGCCGCCTCCCCTCGCTTCTCCGCCTCGGTCGCCATCGTCGGTGCGCACGTCGTCCCGGTCGTCGGCGATCCGATCGAGAACGGCACGGTCCTCGTCCAGGACGGCGTGATCTCGGCGGTGGGCCCCTCCTCCGAGGTGAGCGTCCCGGAGGGCGTGCGCACGGTCGACGCGGGCGGCCGCTGGGTGCTCCCCGGCTTCGTGGAGGCCCACGGCCACGTCGGCATCCACGAGGAGGCCAATGGACCGGCCGGGGACGACACGAACGAGATGACGACGCCGAACACGGCGGCGGTCCGCGCGGTCGACGCGATCAACATCGACGACGAGGGCTTCCGCGACGCGCTCTCGGGAGGCGTCACGGCCGTGGTCGTCAAGCCGGGCTCCGGCAACCCGATCGGCGGCCAGACCGTCGCGATCAAGACGTGGGGCGGCCGTGTCATCGACGAGCAGGTCATCCGCGAGTCCGTCAGCGTCAAGTCCGCCCTCGGTGAGAATCCGAAGCGCGTGTACGGCGGCAAGAACCAGACGCCGAGCACCCGGCTCGGCGTGGCAATGATCATCCGCGAGGCGTTCGTCGAGGCGCAGAACTACCGAGCCCAGCGCGAGGAGGCCGAGCGCGACGGCAAGCCCTTTGCGCGCGATCTCGCGAAGGAGACGCTCGCGCGGGTGCTGGACGGCGAGCTGTACTGGGACCAGCACACGCACCGCCACGACGACATCGCCACGGCGATCCGCCTCGCCGACGAGTTCGGGTACAAGCTCGTGGTCAACCACGGCACCGAGGCGCACAAGATCGCGGACGTCCTCGCGGAGCGCGACATCCCCGTGATCTTCGGGCCGATGTTCACCTCCCGGTCCAAGGTCGAGCTGCGCGACCGGGCCATCGCGAATCTCGCGCTCCTGGCCGCCGCCGGTGTCCGCGTGGCGATCACCACCGACCACCCGGTCGTCCCGATCAACTTCCTCGTCTATCAGGCGGCCCTCGCGGTCAAGGACGGTCTGCCACGCCAGACCGCCCTGGAGGCGCTGACCATCAACCCGGCGACCTTCCTCGGCCTCGAGGAGCGGATCGGCGCCCTCACGCCCGGCCGCGACGGCGACGTCGTCGTCTGGTCCGGCGACCCGCTCGACGTGAACTCGCGGGCCGAGCGGGTCTTCATCCAGGGCTGCGAGGTTTACCGCTGGGAGGACGGCGCCGCCCACGTCGTGGAGCGCGCCGAGCGCTTCGCCTGACACCGCGCAGCGGGCGTCCGGGCCGGCCCGTTCATGGGAGAATGGCCGGACGATGTCTCCACGTGCTCTCCAGGCCCCCGCGCCCGCCGCGACCGACCCGGCGTCCATCCGCAACTTCTGCATCATCGCGCATATCGACCACGGCAAGTCCACGCTCGCCGACCGCATGCTGCAGATCACCGGGGTGGTCTCCGACCGCGACATGCGCGCGCAGTACCTCGACCGCATGGACATCGAGCGCGAGCGCGGGATCACGATCAAGAGCCAGGCCGTGCGCATGCCCTGGGAGGTCGACGGCCAGGCGTACGCGCTCAACATGATCGACACGCCCGGTCACGTCGACTTCACATACGAGGTCTCCCGATCTCTCGCCGCGTGCGAGGGAGCCATCCTGCTGGTCGACGCCGCGCAGGGCATCGAGGCCCAGACGCTGGCGAACCTGTACCTCGCGCTCGAGAACGATCTGACGATCATCCCCGTGCTCAACAAGATCGACCTCCCCGCCGCCGATCCCGAGAAGTACGCCGCCGAGCTCGCGAGCCTCATCGGCGGCCGCCCGGAGGACGTCCTCCGCGTCTCGGGCAAGACGGGACTGGGCGTCGAGGCGCTGCTCGACCGCGTCGTGCAGGAGATCCCGGCGCCGGTCGGTGTCGCCGACGCCCCCGCTCGGGCGATGATCTTCGACTCCGTGTACGACGCCTATCGCGGGGTCGTCACCTACGTCCGCATGGTCGACGGCAAGCTCGAGCCGCGCGAGCGCATCCAGATGATGAGCACGAAGGCGACCCACGAGATCCTGGAGATCGGCGTGTCCGCGCCCGAGCCGACGGCATCGAAGGGCCTCGGCGTCGGCGAGGTCGGCTACCTCATCACGGGCGTGAAGGACGTCCGCCAGTCCAAGGTCGGCGACACGATCACGTCGGCGGCCAAGCCGGCACGGGAGGCGCTGCCCGGCTACACCGAACCGAAGCCGATGGTCTTCTCGGGGCTGTACCCGATCGACGGCAGCGACTACCCCGAGCTCCGGGAGGCGCTCGACAAGCTCAAGCTCTCCGACGCCGCGCTCGTCTACGAGCCCGAGACCTCCGTCGCGCTCGGCTTCGGGTTCCGCTGCGGGTTCCTCGGGCTCCTCCACCTCGAGATCATCACCGAGCGGCTGTCGCGCGAGTTCGGCCTCGACCTCATCACCACGGCGCCGAGCGTGATCTACGAGGTGACCACCGAGGACAAGAAGACGATCACGGTCACGAACCCGAGCGAGTTCCCCGGCGGCAAGATCGCGAAGGTCGAGGAGCCGATCGTCAAGGCGGCCATCCTCGCGCCGAAGGACTACGTCGGCGTCATCATGGAGCTCTGCCAGAGCCGGCGCGGCACGCTCCTCGGCATGGAGTACCTCGGCGAGGACCGCGTCGAGATCCGGTACACGATGCCGCTCGGCGAGATCGTCTTCGACTTCTTCGACCAGCTGAAGAGCCGCACGGCGGGATACGCCTCCCTCGACTACGAGCCTGCCGGCGAGCAGGAGGCCGACCTCGTCAAGGTCGACATCCTCCTCCAGGGCGAGCAGGTCGACGCCTTCAGCGCGATCGTCCACCGCGACAAGGCCTACGCCTACGGCACCATGATGGCCGGGCGGCTCCGCGAGCTGATCCCGCGACAGCAGTTCGAGGTGCCCATCCAGGCGGCCATCGGCGCCCGGATCATCGCCCGCGAGAACATCCGCGCCATGCGCAAGGACGTCCTCGCGAAGTGCTACGGCGGCGACATCACCCGGAAGCGCAAGCTGCTCGAGAAGCAGAAGGAGGGCAAGAAGCGCATGAAGATGGTCGGGCGCGTCGAAGTGCCCCAGGAGGCGTTCATCGCCGCGCTCTCGGGCGACACCGAGAAGAAGGACAAGAAGTAGGCTCGTAGCCATGCGCCGCTCCACCTTCACCGACCAGCCCGTGACGTACGGTGCCGTCGGCGGCACCCAGGCGTCCGATCTGCTCTACTACCCGCCGAAGGGCTACAAGCCGCTCGAGCGGTCTATCCGGCTGGGCAGCGGCGACGCGCGCTTCGACACGGCCGCCACCGCGCTCATGGCCTGGGGCGTCCAGCGGGGGAGCGGCATCCTCGTCACGGATGTCCGGGAGGGCACGGGTGTCCAGTACGAGGGGATCGAGTTCAATCCGGACGGCTCCCCGGTGCGGATGCGCACGCGTGAGCAGGAGCCGGAGGAGCACGTCTTCACCGACGACGGCACCCCGTTCGTCCGCAACGGCATGACGGCGCTCCTCAAGGTCCCCTTCGGCCCGTTCAAGGTGTCGGCGCCGGTTCGGGTCGTGTACGTGATCGACGAGCCGTTCCGCAAGGGGTTCGCCTACGGCACCCTGCACGGGCATCCCGAGAGCGGCGAGGAGCTGTTCATGGTCGAGCATCGCGACGACGACACCGTCTGGTTCGTGCTCCGCGCCTTCTCGCGCCCGTCGAACGCCTTCTACCGCCTCGGCTCCCCGGTGCTCGGCATGGTCCAGCGCCGTTACACGAATCGGTACCTGCGGGCGCTCCACCCCGCACGGTCCGCCTGATGCCGAGCACGCTTCCGCTCGGCGACCCGGCCCCCGCTGACGGGCTCCTCCCGGCCTCCGCACGTCCCGGCGCCGACCGGCGCGACTTCGGCGTGTACCTCCACGTGCCGTTCTGCCGGGTGCGCTGCGGCTACTGCGACTTCAACACCTACACGGCCACCGAGCTCCGCGGCGTGTCCCAGTCGGATTACGCCGGGCACGCGGTGCGGGAGGTCGAGTTCGCCGCGCACGCGCTGAGCGCGAGCGGGCTCCCGCCGCGTCCCGTCTCCACAGTGTTCTTCGGCGGAGGCACACCCACCCTCCTGCCGCCCGGCGACCTCGGGGCGATGCTCGGAGCGGTACGCGACGCCTGGGGCATCGCACCCGGCGCCGAGGTCACCACCGAGGCGAACCCCGACTCCGTCGATGCGGACGATCTCCGGCGTCTGGCGGATGCGGGCTTCACCCGCGTCTCCTTCGGCATGCAGTCCGCGGTGCCTCACGTGCTGGCAACGCTCGAGCGAACGCACGACCCGGCGCGCGTACCGCTCGTCGTCGGCTGGGCTCGCGATGCCGGCCTCCAGGTGAGCCTCGATCTGATCTACGGGACCCCGGGCGAGTCGCTGGACGACTGGTCGCGCAGCCTCGACTCGGCGCTCGCGTGCGAGCCGGACCATCTGTCTGCGTACTCGCTGATCGTCGAACCCGGGACCAAGCTCGCGCGTCAGATCCGCTCGGGACAGGTGCCCGAGCCGGACGAGGACCTCCAGGCCGACATGTACGAGCTCGCCGACGCGCGGCTCGCCTCGGCGGGCTACGGCTGGTACGAGGTGAGCAACTGGGCTCGTGACGAGGAGCACCGCTCCCGCCACAACCTCTCGTACTGGCTCGGACACGACTGGTGGGGGATCGGACCGGGGGCGCACAGCCACGTCGGCGGCGTCCGCTGGTGGAACGTCAAGCACCCCGCCGCCTACGCCCAGCGCGTGCTCGCCGGCGAGTCGCCGTCCGCCGGCCGCGAGACGCTCGACGCTGAGACGCGTCGGGTCGAACGCGTGCTCCTCCTGACCCGCATCCGTGACGGGCTGCGCATCGCCGAGCTGGAGGCGCCCGGCCGCCGTGAGGTCGCCGGGCTCATCGCCGACGGTCTCATCGACGGCGAAGCCGCCCTCGCCGGGTCGGTGGTGCTGACCCTGCGGGGGCGGCTTCTGGCCGATGCCGTCGTGCGCCGGCTGCTCGCCGACGACGGCGTCAGCTGACGAACTTGATCGCCAGCGGGTAGGTGTAGTACTCGCCCTGGTTGGCCTTGATCGCCGCGATGATGCTGAAGACGATCGTGAGCACCCAGACGGCGAGGATGATGAACAGGCCGATCACCACGACCGAGAGGATGCCGCCGACCACGTAGGCGATGAACATGGTGATCTGGAAGTTGAGCGCCGTCGCCGTGTGCGCACGGACGAACGGGCCGCGGTCCTTGAGCACCAGGTAGCCGATCAGGGCCGGGATCCAGCTGAACAGGATGCCGCCGATGTGCACGAGCGTCGACCAGAGCTTCTCGTCGGCCGGGCTGAGCTGCTGCGCCGAGCCTCCGTACGGCTGTTGCGGGGGCGGTGGGGGCGTTGCGGACATGATCTCCTCCTTGGTTCGGGACGGACGGTCGGCTTCAGCCTAGGGCGCGATGCGCGTTCCTGGGAAGGAGCCGAGAGCCCCCCGTCACTTGATGAAGCGGAAGTTGATCGGGTACCGGTAGGCGCCGCCGCTGTTGACGCGCACGAACCCCAGGATCGAGAACACCAGGTTCACGATGTAGAGCGCCCAGGGGATGAGCAGGCCGAACAGGAGGAATCCCACGCCGGTGAAGGCGAGGACGATGCCGATGATCTGGGAGACGACCCAGGCGCTGATCCAGGTGATCTGCCAGTTCAGTGCCTCCTTGGACTCCTGGGCGGTGAGCCGGCCGCGGTCCTTGAAGACGAGCCAGATGATGAGCGACGGGAGGAACCACAGGATGCCCCCGAGGTGGGCAAACGAGGCCCACTGCTTGTCCTGCGTGGCGTCGAGCGGTGCGCCGGCCGGGGCGGCGTACTGCGGTTGAGCGCCCGGCTGCGGGGTGCCGTAGGCGGGCTGCTGAGCCCCGTACGGCTGCTGGGGAGGCACCGCACCGGGGTGCTGCGGCGGGACGGCGGCGTCCCCGGGTGCGGGCTGATTCGGGTCGGTCATGGTCCTTGCCCTTCCGATCTCGCGGGACGTCGATGTCCCACCGGTGCGCATAAAGTACTGCTGCGAGCCCCCGCGTGCAATCATCGTCCTCTCCGCGTGGCGCGCTACTATTAGCACTCAAGAACGACGAGTGCTAAGAGGACGGAGGCGGGCATGGTCTCGGAACGCAGTCTCGAAGTGCTCCGGGCGATCGTCCAGGACTACGTGGCGTCGCGGGAGCCGGTCGGCTCGAAGAGCATCGTCGAACGTCACTCGTTCGGCGTCTCTGCCGCGACCATCCGGAACGACATGGCGCAGCTGGAGGAGGAGGAGCTCATCGCGGCCCCGCACACGTCCTCCGGGCGGGTTCCGACCGACAAGGGTTACCGGCTGTTCGTCGACCATCTCGCCGAGGCGCGCCCACTGAGCCCGGCACAGCGCGCCGCGATCGAGGCCTTCCTCGGCCAGTCCGTCGATCTCGACGATGTGCTCTCGCGAACAGTGCGCCTCCTGTCCCAGCTCACCAACCAGGTCGCGCTCGTGCAGTACCCGTCCGTCGCCCGGTCTCGCATCCGCCACATCGAGCTGGTGCTGCTGTCGCCGCACCGGCTCCTGAGCGTCCTCATCACCGACTCCGGAGCGGTGGAGCAGCGGGTGATCGAGCTCGGCGCGGAGCTGGGCGACACCGAGGTGGCCGAGATCCGCGGCGCTATCAACGGCGCCGTCGCCGGACTCTCGCTCGCCGACGCGGCAGCACGCCTCCGCCAGCTGCCGGGTGCCCTGACCGATCGCACGCGCCCTCTGGTCGAGCCGGTGGCCAACGCGCTGCTCGACCAGATCGCGGCCAACCGCCAGGAGCGGCTCGTCATGGCCGGAGCCGCGAACCTCGTGCGCACGGAGGACGACTTCCCGGGCACGATCACCCCGGTGCTGGAGGCGATCGAGGAGCAGGTCGTCCTGCTGCGGCTCTTCGACGAGATGGCGCACGACCAGCACGGCGTCGCCGTGAGCATCGGCCGCGAGAACGCGGGCTTCGGCCTCACGGAAGCATCCGTGCTCTCGAGCGGTTACAGTGCAGCGGGGTCCGACGTCGCACGCGTCGGCCTCCTCGGCCCGCTCCGCATGGACTACTCCGGCAACATGGCCGCTGTGCGCGCCGTCGCCCGGTACCTCTCCCGCCTTCTCGGCGATCAGTAGACACGAAACGAAAGAAGAAGGAACAGCCCCCGTGGCCGACCACTACGAAGTCCTCGGCGTCGCCCGCGATGCCAGCCCCGACGAGATCAAGAAGGCGTATCGGCGCCTGGCGCGAGAGCTCCACCCCGACGTCAACCCGAGTTCGGAGGCGCAGGAGCGGTTCAAGCTCGTGACGCACGCGTACGACGTCCTCAGCGACCCGCAGCAGCGCCAGCAGTACGACCTCGGCGGCCCGAGCGGCTTCGGCGCCGGCCCGGGAGGCGCGGACTTCGCGGGCTTCAGCGACATCTTCGAGACCTTCTTCGGTGGAGGCGGAGGCGCGACGCGCGGCCCCCGCTCGCGCCGGGAGCGCGGCCAGGACGCCCTCCTCCGGGTCGAGGTCGACCTCGACGAGGTCGTCTTCGGCACCCACCGCGAGCTGGAGATCGACACCGCGGTCGTCTGCGAGACCTGCAACGGCTCCTGTTGCGCACCGGGGACGCAGCCGGTCACCTGCGACATCTGCCACGGCACGGGCAGCATCCAGCGATCCGTCCGCTCGCTCCTCGGCAACGTCATGACGTCGAGCCCGTGCGGCAGCTGCCGCGGGTACGGCACCATCATCGCCACGCCGTGCGTGACCTGCCAGGGGCAGGGCCGCGTCCGGGCTCGCCGCACCGTCCCCGTCGACATCCCCGCCGGGGTCGAGACGGGGCTGCGCCTCCAGATGCCGGGCAGCGGCGAGGCGGGCCCCGCGGGCGGGCCGAACGGCGACCTCTACCTCGAGATCAAGGTGCGCCACCACGACGTGTTCAGCCGGGACGGAGACGACCTGCTCTGCACGCTCGAGCTCTCGATGGCCGACGCGATCCTCGGCACGACGGCGACCGTCAAGGCGCTCGACGGCGACATCCGCCTGGAGCTGAAGCCCGGGACCCAGTCGGCCGACATCATCACCGTGAAGGACCGCGGCATCACGCACCTCCGCGGCACCGGGCGCGGCGACCTCCGCGTCGGTATCCAGGTGGTCACGCCGACCAAGCTCGACCACAAGGAGAAGGAGCTGATCAAGAAGTTCGCCGCCAGCCACAAGTCGGTCGAGCCCTCGCTCGCCCGGTTCCAGCAGGGGCTTTTCGCGAAGCTGCGCGATCGCTTCCTCAACCTCTGAGCGGCGCCGTGGCGAATCTCTACCTGAGCGAGGAGCTCGACCGGGCCGAGCCGGGCGGGCGGATCACCCTCACCGGACCGGAAGCCCGTCACGCGGCAACCGTCAACCGGACGCGCGCCGGCGAGTCGGTGCTCATCGGCAACGGGAGGGGCCTCCTCGCGGGCGGGCGGGTCGTCGTCGCGACGGGGAGCGAGCTCACGGTCGAGGTCGAGACCGTCTCGCACACAGACGTGCCGTCCCCCCGGATCACGCTCGTGCAGGCCCTGGCGAAGGGCGACCGCGACGAGCTGGCGATCCAGGCGGCGACCGAGCTGGCCGTCGACCGCATCGTGCCGTGGTCGGCCGCCCGGTCCGTGTCCCGCTGGGAGGGACCGAAGATCGCCAAGGGCCGCGATCGCTGGGCGAGCATCGTCCGGGAGGCGACCAAGCAGTCGATCCGTGCGTGGACGCCGGAGGTCGCGGAATTGGCGAGCACCACCGATGTGGCCGCGCTCGCTGCCCACGCCCGCGTCCTCGTCCTCGAGCCGGACGCGGATCGGCCGCTGACGGGCGTCGCTCCCGACGGCCGGGACATCGTCATCGTCGTCGGCCCCGAGGGCGGGATCGCTCCGGCCGAGCTCGACGCGTTCCAGCGCGCCGGTGCAGAGCTCGTTCGGCTCGGAGACACCGTGCTGCGCACCTCCACGGCGGGCCCCGCCGCTCTCGCGGTCCTCGCCGCCGCGCTCCGACGCTGGTGACGGGCTGATCGTGCGACGGAGGGGCGAATAGGATGGAGGCATGGTGACGGCAGAGCCCTCGATCTTCTCGCGGATCATCGCGGGGGAGATCCCCGCGGACATCGTCTACGACGGCGAGCGCCTCATCGCGTTCCGTGACATCAACCCGCAGGCTCCCCTCCATCTGCTCGTCGTCCCGAAGACGGACCGCTACCGCGACGTGGTGGAGCTGGCGGCGGGCGACCCCGAGCTGCTGGCCGAGCTCGTCGCCACCGCCCGGCTGCTCGCCGAGCAGCACGGCGACGGCGACTTCCGCCTGGTCTTCAACACGGGCGCCGGGGCGGGTCAGACCGTCTTCCACGCCCACGCGCACGTACTGAGCACCGCCGGTCGCGGCGGCCTCGAGGAAGGAACTCTTGTCGACTAGCGATCCCGCACCGCAGACCGGTGGCGCCGAGGCGCGCCTCAGCGTCGACGGGGTGCAGATGGTCCGGCTGCTCGGGCCTCAGGACCGGCTGCTCACCACGATGGAGCGGCAGTATCCGCTGGTGAACGTGCATGTCCGCGGCAACGAGATCACCCTGACCGGCGAGGCGTCCCAGGTCGACGCGGCCCGCCGTCTGCTGGAGGAGCTGCTCCTCATGGTCCGGAACGGGCAGGAGCTCAGTCCCGCCGAGGTCACGAGCTCCGCCCGGATGCTCGGCACCGATCTGAACCTCAGCCCGGCCGACGTCCTCGGGCAGGCGATCCTCAGCGCCCGGGGCAAGAGCATCCGCCCCAAGACGCTCGGGCAGAGCCAGTACGTCGACGCGATCGACCACAACACGATCGTGTTCGGCATCGGGCCGGCCGGAACCGGGAAGACCTACCTGGCCATGGCCAAGGCGGTGCAGGCCCTCCAGCGCAAGGAGGTCACCCGCATCATCCTGACGCGGCCCGCCGTGGAGGCGGGGGAGCGGCTCGGGTACCTCCCGGGAACGTTGACCGACAAGATCGACCCGTACCTGCGCCCGCTCTACGACGCCCTCAACGAGATGATGGACCCCGAGCTGGTGCCGAAGCTCCTCGCGGCGGGAACGATCGAGGTGGCGCCGCTGGCGTACATGCGCGGGCGGACGCTGAACGACTCGTTCATCATCCTCGACGAGGCGCAGAACACGACACCCGAGCAGATGAAGATGTTCCTCACGCGGCTCGGGTTCAACTCGCGCATGGTCGTCACGGGCGACATCACGCAGATCGACCTCCCCAACGCGGCGAGCGGCCTCCGGCTCGTCACTCGCGTGCTGAAGGACATCGACGACATCCACTTCGCCCGGCTGACCAGCGACGACGTCGTCCGCCACAACCTTGTCGGGCGGATCGTCGACGCCTACACCGAGTACGACGCGAAGCAGCAGGCCCGCCAGTTCGAGCGCGAGCAGGCGGCCGAGTTCGCGAACCGCGCCGAGCGCCGCAGCGGCTCGCCCCGCGACCACCTCCCGAAGCGCCGCTGACCGCGGCCGCCGACCAATGCCGACCGACCGCGACCGCAAGGGCCTCCAGTGAGCATCGAGATCAACAACGAGTCGACCGTCGAGGTGGACGAGGCGGCGCTGCAGCGCCTGGCCGGGTACGCCCTCGACATCCTGCACGTCCACCCCGACGCCGAGCTCGCGATCGTGCTCGTCGACGAGGCGGCCATGGAGCAGCTGCACGTCCAGTGGATGGACGAGCCGGGCCCGACCGATGTGCTCAGCTTCCCGATGGACGAGTTGCGGCCCGGCACCGAGGAGGAGCCCTCGCCGGCGGGCCTCCTCGGCGATGTCGTCCTCTGCCCGCAGGTCGCGCAGGTGCAGGCCGAGACCGCGGGGCACAGCCTGATGGACGAGCTGCTCCTCCTGACGACGCACGGCATCCTGCACCTGCTCGGCTTCGACCACGCCGAGCCCGCCGAGGAACGCGAGATGTTCGGCATCCAGCGCGACATCCTCATCGGATTCGCGCGCTACGACCGACAGCGGTAGGCGGCGGATGCTGCCGACGCTGTTCTTCGTCATCGCGTTCGTGCTCGTCGCGTTCGGCGGTCTCACGGCCGCCGTCGACTCGGCCCTGTCGGTGCAGTCGCGCGGAGATCTTGCGGACTTGGCCGAGACCTCGCGTGCCCGCACCTCCCTCCTGGCGATCGCGGAGGACCCGGGCCCGTACTTCAACGCGCTGAACTTCAGCCGGATCATCGCGGAGACGACGGCCGCCGTCCTCGTCACGCTGGCTTTCGAGCAGATCTTCGCCGAGTGGTGGCTGTCGCTGATCCTGTCGGCGGCGATCATGACCGGAGTGTCGTTCGTCCTCGTCGGCGTCAGCCCCCGGAGCGTCGGGCGCGCCAACTCCACGCTCCTCCTGCGACTGACCGCCCCCGTCGTCCGAGGCATCCGCGTCGTGCTCGGGCCGATCCCCGGAGGGCTCGTCGCGCTCGGGAACCGGGTCACCCCCTCCCGCGCCCGGTCGGCCCCGGTGACGAGCGAGGAGCAGCTGCTCTCCATCGTCGACGAGGCCGCCGAGTTCGACGTGCTCGAAGAAGAGGACCGCGAGCTGATCCACTCGATCTTCGAGTTCAACGAGACGGTCGTCCGCGAGGTCATGATCCCCCGGACGGACATGACGACCGTCGACGCCTCCGCGACGCTCGGCACGGCCATGGGACTGTTCTTCAGCAAAGGGGTCTCGCGGATGCCCGTGATCGACGGCGATCCCGACGAGGTCGTCGGCATCCTCTACCTGCGCGACGCGGCCAAGCTGAGCTACGAGAGCCCGCTCGGCGAGGACGAGCTCACCATGCGCGACCTCGCGCGCCCCGCGCTGTTCGTGCCCGAGTCGCAGAAGGCCGACGCGCTCCTCCGGCAGATGCAGCTCGAGTCCAACCATCTGGCGATGGTCGTCGACGAGTACGGCGGCATAGCCGGCCTCGTGACGCTCGAGGACCTCATCGAGGAGCTGGTCGGCGACATCTCGGACGAGTACGACCACGAGGCGGCCCTGGTGCAGGAGGTCGCCGAGGGGCGCTACCGTGTCGCGACCCGCATGCCGATCGACGACCTGGGCGATCTCTTCGACGTCGAGATCGAGGACGACGACGTCGACAGCGTCGGCGGCCTCGTCGCGAAGGCGCTCGGCCGCCTCCCCGAGGCCGGGTCCACCGTGACCGTGCACGGACTGCAGTTCACCGTCGACCGGGTGGAGGGGCGGCACAAGCACGTGAACACCGTCCTCGTCGAGCGCGACGCCGCGCTCCTCGCACCCCCGGCCGGCCCCGATGACGCGATGCGGCCCACCTCGGCGCCGCACGACAGGCACGAGCGCGAGAAGAAGCGCGAAGAGAAGAAGGAGGCGCGCGCGTGAGCGACTACCACGCCGGATTCGTATCGTTCGTCGGCCGCCCCAACGTGGGCAAGTCGACACTCACCAACGCGCTCGTGGGCGAGAAGGTCGCGATCACGAGCTCGAAGCCGCAGACCACCCGGCGCGCGATCCGCGGGATCGTGCATCAGCGGAACGGCCAGCTCATCCTGGTCGACACGCCGGGCATCCACCGACCGCGGACGCTGCTCGGGGAACGCCTCAACACGCTCGTGCAGTCGACGCTCGGCGACGTCGACGTCATCGGGTTCTGCGTGCCCGCCGACGAGAAGATCGGGCCGGGCGACCGGTTCATCAACGACCAGCTCGACGACTACCCGCAGGCGAAGAAGGTCGCGATCGTCACGAAGATCGACGTCGCGAGCAAACCGCAGGTCGCCGAGCAGCTCCTCGCCGTCTCCGCGCTGCGCGACTGGGAGGCGATCATCCCGCTCTCGGCGACAAGCCGCATCCAGCTCGACACCCTCACCTCCGAGCTCATGAAGCTGCTGCCCGAGGCCCCGGGGCCGCTCTACCCGGAGGAGACGATCACCGACGAGGGTCTGGAGGACCGGATCGCGGAGTACATCCGCGAGGCGGTCCTCGAAGGCGTGGAGGACGAGCTGCCGCACTCGCTCGCCGTAACGATCGACGACATCATCGAACGCGACGACAAGGACCTGGTCGAGGTCTACGCCAACCTCTTCGTCGAGCGCGACAGCCAGAAGGCGATCGTCATCGGCAAGGGCGGCAGCCGGATCCGGGAGGTCGGTGCGGCGGCGCGGGTGCCCATCGAGGCGCTCCTCGGGCGGCACGTCTTCCTCTCCATCCGGGTCAAGGTCGCGAAGGACTGGCAGCGCGACCCGAAGCAGCTGGGCCGCCTCGGCTTCTGAGCGCTGGTCTGCGTCCACGCCGCGGAGCGCATACATCCGCAGGATGATTCGCGCGCGTGGATGCGCCGGGGAGGGCGCCCGGCCCGTACCGTAGGACCATGCCCGACCGGAACCGCGTGCTCTCGGCGGTGGCCTCGCGCCGCTGGCTGCTGGAGCCCGCGCTGGCGCTCGCCCTCTTCGCGGCCTGGGCGATAGCGGGCCTCCCCTTCGACGCGGCAGCCGCGCTCGCCCTCGTGTTCTACTGCGGCGCGGTCGCCCTCTCCCGGGTGCTGCCGGCCCTCGCTCTCGGCCTCACCTGGGTCGCCGTCGCGGTGGAACTCGCCGAGTCGTCGAGCATGCACGACCCGTTCCGGATTCTCGCCACGGTCGCGACGGCCGTCTCGGTCACCGGCATCGCCGCCCACGGCGACCGGCTGGTCCGCTGGCTCGACTTCGCCTCGGCGATCCTCCTGGCGCCCCTCAGCGCGTACCTGTACACCGTCCGCGGCGATCTCAGGTTCCCGCGGTTCGGGCCGTTGATCGCCGGCTACGACAGCAGCCAAGGCTTCGGGCTGGCCCTGATGAGCCTTCTCCTCGCGGTCGTCCTGGTCGCCGCGTGGCTCCTCGGCTTCCTGATCTCGCGCCAGCGCGCCGCCCAGGCCTCCGGCGCGAACTCGGTCCTCCTCTGGCTCGCCTCCGGTGGAGACGCCCGCGAGGCGGAGGCCGACCCCGACCGGTTCGTGCTCGTACGGCCGCTCCGCAGGCCGCAGCTCGCCGCCGACATCGCCGGTGCGGTCGTCTTCGCCGTCTTCGCGCTCCTCCTGGAAGCCGGGGACCGCAGCAGTTACGTCGTGATGATCGTCTTCGCCGTGGCCGTCGCGCTCCGACGGCTGTCTCCGGGAGTGTCGCTCTCGGTCGCCTGGCTCGCGGCCGTCCTGCAGATGACGACAGGTCACAGCATCCTCGCCAGTGATGTCGCCGTGCTCGGGGTCCTCTACGCGACCGCGGCCTACGGCGATCGCGTCGTGCGCGCGGCGGGACTCATCTCGGCCGGTGTGGGCGCTCTGGTGGCGGCGCTATACCTGGCACTGACGTCCGCACTGGCGCAGGGCTACTACGACCTGCTCTCGGGACAGTTCACGAGCATCGCGCTGCAGTTCGCGTTCCTCTTCGTCGTGAGCGCGACGGTGCTCGGCCTCTCGTGGGTACTGGGTCTCCTCGTCCGGACCTGGCGCACCGCACGGGAGGCACGCCGTGCCCGTGCCGTCGCGGAGCTCGACCGCAACCGGGCGGTCGAGGACGTCGTCGTGGAGCAGGAACGCACGCGCATCGCGCGGGACATGCACGACGTGGTGGCGCACTCGCTGGCCGTCGTCATCGCTCAGGCCGACGGCGCCAGGTACGCGCGCAGCCGCGATCCGGAAGCGGTCGACGAGGCGTTGCGCACCATCGCCTCCACAGCCCGTTCCGCGCTGGCCGACGTGCGCGTGCTGCTCGCCGAGCTGCGACAGGCGCAGCCCGAGGGGCCGCAGCCCTCCCTGGCCGATCTCGACCAGACCGTCGACCAGGTGCGCGCCGCGGGGCTCCCGGTGACGCTCGAGCGAACCGGGCGGATCGACGACCTCGGTTCGTCTCAGCAGCTCGCCGCCTACCGCATCGTCCAGGAGGCGCTGACCAACGCCCTCAGGCACGGCGACACGGCTCACCCGGCCTCCGTTGTGCTCGCCGGGGCGTCGCGCCCCGACGGCTCGCACGGACTCTCGATCACAGTGAGGAACAGGATGAGGACCACCCCGCCGGAGCTCCCCTCGACGGCAGCCGTGCCGCGCATCGGGCACGGCCTGCCCGGCATGCGCGAGCGCGCCTCCCTCGCCGGAGGAACGCTGATCGCCGAACCGCAGGACGACTCGTTCGTCGTCTCGGCCTTCATCCCGGCCACGCCGGTCGCCTCCGGGGCGGTCGCGTGAGCGGCGAGGGGCAGGGCGCACCGATCCGCGTGCTGCTCGTCGACGACCAGCCGCTGTTCCGCGCCGGTGTGCGGATGCTTCTGAGCTCCCAGGACGATCTCGAGTTCGCCGGGGAGGCCGCCAACGGTCAGGAGGGCGCGGCCCTGGCTCGGGAGGCCCGCCCCGACGTCGTCCTCATGGACATCCGCATGCCGGTCATGGACGGGATCGCGGCGACCGGCCGGATCATCGCGGAGGCCGAGGGGGAGGGCCGCCAGGCACCGAGGATCATCGTGCTCACGACGTTCGACCTCGACGAGGCGGCCGCCCGGGCCATCCGGGGCGGGGCGAGCGGATTCGTGCTCAAGGACGCCGAGCCGGAGTTCCTCCTGGCAGCGGTCCGAACCGTGCACGCGGGGAGCGCCGTCATCGCGGCGGGCGCCACGCGAGAGCTGTTCCAGTACTTCTCGGCCAGGCGACCGGCGCTTGAGCCCGAGGAGTTCGCCTCCCTCACCGCGCGCGAACGGGAGATCTTCGCGCTGGCGGCCCGAGGCCTCAGCAACGCGGAGATCGCGGGATCCGAGTTCCTCAGCGAGGCGACGGTCAAGACCCACATCTCGCGCATCCTCTCGAAGCTCGGGCTGCGCGACCGGGTGCAGATGGTCGTGTACGCCTTCGAGCACGGCCTCACCGGCACGGAGTGACGCGGCGTCCATCGAGAGGATGACACGGGATGGCTCCCGGGCCCGATCCGCTCGCCGCCTCCGGTCCGTAGCGTCGGAGGCATGGAGAACACCCTCACCGAAACCGTGGCGCGCGTCGAGGCGGCCACGAAGACGTACGGAACCGGAGCCGGGCGGGTCGCTGCTCTCGACGGCGTGACCCTCGGGATCCGAGCCGGCCGGTTCACCGCGATCATGGGACCCAGCGGCTCGGGCAAGTCGACGCTCATGCACGTGATGGCCGGGCTGGATACCGTGACAACCGGTCGGGTGTTCCTCGGCGACACGGAGATCACCGCGCTCGGAGACAGCGAGCTCACCGTCCTCCGGCGGCGCCGCGTCGGCTTCGTGTTCCAGTCGTTCAATCTCATGCCCACGCTCGATGTGCGCGCCAACATCGTCCTCCCGTTCGAGCTGGACGGGAGGCGCCCGACCGCCGCCGAGAGCGAGTGGATCGACCATCTCATCGCGTCGCTCGGGCTCGGCGACCGGCTGACCCACCGGCCGCACGAGCTCTCCGGGGGTCAGCAGCAGCGCGTCGCCATCGTGCGCGCATTGGCCACGCGGCCGGATCTCGTCTTCGCCGACGAACCGACCGGGAATCTCGACTCGCGGACGGGACGGGAGGTGCTCTCCGTGCTCCGGGAGGCGTCACGCGAGTACGGCCAGTCGATCGCCATGGTTACGCACGATCCGGTCGCCGCGAGCTTCGCCGATCAGCTCGTCTTCCTCGCCGACGGCCGGATCGCCGCGGAACGCGACCGCGGGACGGCCGAGGAGATCTCCGCCTTCATGCTGGCCATGGAGGCGCGCGCATGACCGCGCGGAACGGCGCCGTCCGCGCGTTCCGGGCGAACGGCCGGGAGCACCGCTCGAGCGTGCTCGTCGCAGCGCTCGGTTCGGCGTTCGGCGTCTCTCTGCTCGCCACGACGAACGTGCTCGGCGCGTACATCGGCGCCTCGGGGATGGGCGGCCACGGCTCCGTGCGCGTCGCCCTGGCCGTCGTGGCGGCCATCTTCTTCGTGATCGCCGTCTACGTGGGTGCCATCGTTACGACGAACACGTTCGCGACCATCATTGCGGGCCGGACCAGGACGATCGCGCTCCTGCGTCTCGTCGGGTCGAGCTCGCGGACCCAGCGCAGAGCGGTCGCCGCGGAGGGGCTCGTCGCGGGTGCGGTCGGCTCGGCCGCCGGAGGCGCGATCGCGGCGGTCCTCGTCCTGGTCGCCGTGCGCGTCCTGATGGGCGTGGGCGTGCTGCCGGACGACGACTACCCCGTTCTCACCCCACCGCTGCTCGTTCCTCCCGTCATCGTGGTGGCGACGACGTGGCTCGCGTCGTGGACCGGAAGCCGCCGCGTTCTGACCGTCGCCCCGATCGAGGCGCTCGGCGCGGCGGAGGAGCGGCCCGTGGCCGCGGTGCGCAGCACCTCCCGCGTCGTCACCGCGATCGTCCTCGGCGCCTCCGGCTCGGCGCTCCTGCTCCTCGGTCTGCTGCTCGGTCTCGGACTGCTCGGCCGGGGTCCTCTCGGCGTGCTGGTCGCCTTCGCCGGCGGGATCCTCTCGTTCAGCGGGATCGTGATCGGGGCGCCGCTGTTCCTCCCGACGCTGCTGCGGTGGGTCGGAGTCGTGCTCGGGCGCGGCGCTCCCGGGCGACTGGCGGCCGGCAACGCCGTACGCAATCCCGAGCGCAGCTCCCGGACCGCCGTCGGCCTCGTGATCGGCGTGACCCTGGTGACGATGTTCGTGGTCGCCGCCTCCACCTGGCTCGACCTCCTGAAGACGGCCTCGCGGCGCGAGCCGCAGCTGTACTCGGGCGCCGAGACGATCCTCATGACCACCATGCTGATCTTCAGCGTGCTCGTCGGCTTCTCGGCCCTCATCGCCGCGGTGGGGGTGGTCAACAGCCTGTCGCTCGCGGTCCTGCAGCGCACGCGAGAGCTCGGGCTGCTGCGTGCCCTCGGCTTCAGCGCGTCCCAGGTCAGGCGGATGGTGCTCTCGGAGAGCGTGCAGCTGACGGTCACCGGTGTCGCGACGGGGCTCGTGCTGGGCGTCGCATACGGGTGGATCGGCGCGCAGTCGCTGCTAGGGTCTATTCCCGGTGGGGGGCTGCTGCCGCCGGCGCTGCCGTGGCCGTACATCGTCGTCATCGTCTTCTTCGCTGCCGTGCTGGCGGTGGGGGCGTCGGTGACGCCGGCACGGCGCGCGACGAGCGTCTCGCCGGTCAGCGCGCTGGCCGTCGAATAGAAGCTGTGCGCACGAGCCTCCGAGTTGTCTGAACTCTCACAGAGCATCAGCTAGCCGCAGGCTGTGTGGGCCACACTGGAAGGACCAGAAATCAGCACCGAGAGGAAACACCCCTGTCCTGGCTCATGACCCTGAGGATCGACAAGCCGCCGTTCCTCATCACCATGGACGTGATCGCCGTGGTGTTCGCGGCGTACCTGCTCGTCCGCCCCTCCTGGAGGCGCGCGCTCATCGGGCTCGCAGCCGCGGTGGCCGGCGCGCTCGTGGGCTGGCTCGCGGTCTGGCTCGCGACCGACGTGTACAACCTCTTCGGCGTCGGTCTCACCCCGGTCACGACCATGTGGACCGCGCTCGGATTCGGCGGGGTCGCCCTCGCCATCGCGGTGCTGTTCCGTTCGCGCTGGTGGCGCAAGCTCGTGGCCGTGGCCGCCATCCCGGTGTTCGTCATCGTGGCGGCGGCGGGCATCAACGTCGACTTCGGCGCCTACCGTAATCTCAACGACGCCGTCGGCGTCGTCCCGTACCGTGCGCTCGACCTCCACAACGAGCACGGCCAGCTCTCGCACTCGGGAATCGACTACGCGGCCACGACTCCCGGTCCGGGCAGCGTGATCCCCGCGCGCGGAGAGATCGGCAAGGTGCGCATCCCCGGGACGGTCTCCAACTTCCCGGCGCGCTCGGCGGTCGTCTACCTGCCCCCGATCGCGCTGACGGCTCACCCGCCCGTGCTCCCGGTGCTGTACGCGCTGTCCGGTCAGCCGGGCTCGCCCGCAGACATGTTCACGGCCGGACGCCTCGGGCCCGCGATGGACGCGTTCGCGGCCAAGCACGGCGGCTACGCGCCGATCGTCGTGGCCGCCGACCAGCTCGGAGGCCCGGGTCGCAACCCGATGTGCGTCGACTCCCGCACCTACGGGAACTCGGCCACCTACCTCCTCACGGATGTCCGCGACTGGATCACGTCCCACCTCCGGGTGAGCAGCGATCCGGCGGCGTGGGGGGTGTTCGGATACTCCGAGGGCGCCACGTGCGCCGTGCAGTTCGCGACCGCCCACCCCGAGCTGTTCGGTTCGGCGCTGGCGTCCTCGAGCGAGCTCGGACCGACGCTCGGAAACAAGCAGCTCACGGTCGACACCGCGTTCGGCGGATCCCTGGCGGCGTTCGAGAAGGCCCAGCCGGCCAGCGCCATGGCCGCGCGCGCGCCGTACCCGAACTCCTTGATCGTCCTCGGGGTCGGCCAGAACGACCAGCGCTACCTCGGCTACGCCCAGAGCCTCCGCGCCGACGCCGTCCGGGCCGGGATCCGCAGCGAGCTCCTCGTCTCCCCGGGCACCGCGCACGACTGGAACACGGTCCGGTACACCCTCGACCACGGATTCCCGGCCATGGCCGCCCGCATGGGGCTCACCCTGCCGGGCGCCGTGACCACCGAGGCAGCCGGATGAGCTCACCGCAGTCCGGGGGTGCGGTGGACGAGGCCGTGGCCACCGGCTCCGGGCGCGCCGACGATCCCCGCCCGAGCGGGCAGACGGGGTGGCGGCGCCTCCTCGCGCTCCCCGCCCGGTATCCCTTCACGACGGGCCTGACCCTCCTGATCCTCGCGCTCGCGCTCGCGACCGGACCCCTGCACGGCCCGCACCGCCCGCTGCGCGGCTGGCTCGGCACAGGCGCGACCGAGCTCGTCGACGGCCACTGGTGGTCGCCGGTCACGTCGATCCTGTTCACGAACGACCTCGCGGAGCTCATCGTCGCCCTGGCGGCGACGGTCGTGCTGATCGGATGGTCCGAGCGGCTCATGGGGACGATCCGCGCGGCGGTCGCCTTCGTCGCCACCGCCGTCGTGGGGATCCTCACCGGAATCGGGGCGGAGCTGCTCGCCAGCCAGGCGGGCGAGCTCTGGGCGAGGAACGTGCATTCCCTCGTCGTCCTCGACGTCTTCACCGGCATCGGCGGGGCGCTGATGACCGCGAGCGCGTTCGCCGGGCTCCTCTGGCGTCGCCGCATCCGCGTCATAACGATGCTCGTGGCCATCATGTACGTGCTGTACTCGGGGCTGCCGTCGGATCTGTACCGCCTGCTCGCGGTCGTCGCGGGTCTCGTCCTCGGCATCCTGCTGAGGCGGGGGGAGGGACTGCCCGGCTGGCGCCGCAGCTCGTCCCACGAGGTCCGGGTGCTCCTCGCCTCCGCCATCACGATCAGCGCGCTCGGGCCGGTCATCGGGCTGCTCACCACCTCCCGCTACGGCATGCTCTCGCCGATCGCCATGCTGTTCGGCGACCGCACCCCCGACGCCGGCTCGGTCGCGGACCGGTGCCAGGCCTTCGCCGTGACCCGCAGCTGCATCCGGGATCTGACGTTCGAACGGATCAACGGATTCGGGCCGGTCCTGCTGTCCGTCCTGCCCCTCCTCGTGCTGCTGGTGGTCGCCTACGGGCTGCTCCGCGGGCGGCGCTTCGCCGTATGGCTCGGCGTCGCGGTGAACGGACTCCTGGCCGTGCTCTCGGCGCTCTACTTCGGGATCCTCCCCATCGCGTATGCGCCAGCGAATCTGACCCCCCGCTACTGGGAGATCACCGTCATCCTGGCATTGTCCACGCTGGTGCCGGCCGCGATCACGGTCCTCCTCATCGTGCTGAGGCGGCACTTCCCCGTCATGCCGGCGCCGCGGGCGGTGCGCAGGTATGTCGTCCTCGTGCTGTCGACGGGCATCGGGCTCGTCCTCCTCTACGTGCTGGTCGGCTGGATCCAGCGCGACACCGGATTCACGCGGCCTATCGACGTGACAGACCTTCTCAACGACGTGCTCGAGCGTTTCGTGCCGGTCAGCTTCCTGCGTCGCGAGCCCGCGCAGTACCTCCCGACGACACCGCTCGCGACGATCATCTACCACAACATCGGCACGGTGTTCTGGCTCGTGGTCATCATCGGCGCGATCCCGCCGATGCTCGGCCGGCCGCTCCTCCGGCGATCGATCGGGGACGCTCCGCGGGTCCGCGCGGCCCTCGAGCGGGGCGGCGGCGACGCGATCTCGTTCATGGCGACGTGGCCCGGCAACAGCTACTGGTTCGACCCCGAGTCGAGCGCCGTCATCGCCTACCGCGTGGTGGGCAGCGTGGCGATCACGACGGGCGGCCCGTTCGGCACGCCCGCGCCGCACGACGGCGCCGTCGAACGATTCGCGCGGTTCTGCGACGACAACGGGCGCATCCCGGTGTTCTACAGCGTCGACGCGCACCTCACGCCGCTCTTCGACCGCCTGGGCTGGTCGACGATGACGGTGGCCGAGGAGACGGTCATCCGCCCGCAGCTGTGGGCGACCACGGGCAAGAAGTGGCAGGACGTCCGCACGTCGATCAACCGGGCGCAGCGGGCCGGGATCCGCGCCGAGTGGACCACCTACGGAGCGCTCCCGCTCGGCATGGCGGCGCAGCTGGCGGAGATCTCCGAGCAGTGGGTCGCCGAGAAGGACCTCCCCGAGATGGGCTTCACGCTGGGCGGCCTGGATGAGCTCCACGACCCCTCCGTCCGGCTCATGCTGGCCGTCGGCGAGGAGGGTCGCGTCGAGGCCGTCACGAGCTGGCTCCCGACCTATCGCGACGGCGTCGTCGTGGGCTGGACCCTCGACTTCATGCGCCGCCGGCCCGACAGCATCAACGGCGTGATGGAGTTCCTCATCGCCGAGGCCGCGACGCGGATGAAGGCGGACGGGATCGAGTTCATGTCGCTCTCGGCCGCGCCGCTCGCTCACACCGGCGCACGCGACGACGACCGCGGCGTCATGGATCGTGTGCTCGACTACCTCGGGACCTCGCTCGAGCCGGTGTACGGTTTCCGGTCCCTCCTCGCCTACAAGCAGAAGTTCCAGCCGGAGCTGCACCCGCTGATCATGGCGTACCCGGATCCGGTGGCCCTCCCGGCGATCGGCCTGGCGCTCGTCCGGGCCTACCTGCCCGAACTCTCCGTGCGCCAGGCGGCCTCGCTGGTGCGCGGCCGCGCCTGACGATCGGGTGACCGCCGCAGCGGCCCGTGGTATCCTCGACCCTGTGTACGGTCTGCTCCTTCTTAGCTGCCGCGACGAGTCCTAGTTCCGGGCCTCCCTCGTCGCGGAGTTCGTCGTCGGCTCTCCACACCACACCGCGAGGAGCACAAAGACCATGAAGAACACACAGGCGCCGAGCGCCATGCCGATCCATCGTTACCGGCCGTTCCACGAGCAGATCCGCGTCGACCTGCCGGACCGGACCTGGCCGTCCACCCGCATCGAGAAGGCCCCGCGCTGGTGCGCGGTCGACCTCCGCGACGGCAATCAGGCGCTCATCGATCCCATGAGCCCGGAGCGCAAGCGCATCATGTTCGACCTGCTGGTGCGGCTCGGCTACAAGGAGATCGAGGTCGGGTTCCCGAGCGCGAGCCAGACCGACTTCGACTTCGTCCGCAGCCTCATCGAAGAGGACGCCATCCCCGACGACGTGACCATCCAGGTGCTGACGCAGTCGCGCGAACACCTGATCAAGCGCACCTACGAGTCGCTGGTCGGCGCCAAGCAGGCCATCGTGCACCTGTACAACTCCACCAGCATCCTCCAGCGCGAGGTCGTGTTCCGCACCGACAAGCAGGGCATCGTCGACATCGCCCTCACCGGCGCCCGCCTGTGCCGCCAGTTCGAGTCGATGGTCCCCGGCACGACGATCTACTACGAGTACTCTCCCGAGAGCTACACGGGAACCGAGCTCGAGTTCGCCGCGGAGATCTGCAACGAGGTGCTGGAGGTCTTCGAGCCCACGCCCGAGCGCAAGGTGATCATCAACCTGCCCGCCACGGTCGAGATGGCGACGCCGAACGTCTACGCCGACTCGATCGAGTGGATGTCGCGGCATCTGAACCATCGCGAGAACGTGATCCTGTCCCTCCACCCGCACAACGACCGCGGCACCGCGGTCGCCGCGGCCGAGCTCGGCTACATGGCCGGCGCCGATCGCATCGAGGGCTGCCTGTTCGGCAACGGGGAGCGCACCGGCAACGTCGACCTGGTCACCCTGGGCGTCAACCTGTTCACGCAGGGCATCGACCCGCAGATCGACTTCAGCGACATCGACCAGATCAAGCGGACGGTCGAGCACTGCAACCAGCTGCCCGTCGGCGAGCGCAGCCCGTGGGGCGGCGACCTCGTCTTCACCGCCTTCAGCGGCTCCCACCAGGACGCCATCAAGAAGGGCTTCGAGGCGATGGCCGCGGAGTCGGAGCGGACCGGCGTCCCGATCGACGAACTCGAGTGGGCCGTCCCGTACCTGCCCGTCGACCCGAAGGACCTGGGCCGCAGCTACGAGGCCGTCATCCGGGTGAACTCGCAGTCGGGCAAGGGAGGCGTCGCGTACCTCCTGAAGACGGACCACTCTCTCGACCTGCCGCGGCGCCTGCAGATCGAGTTCTCGGGCGTCGTCCAGGCGAAGACCGACGCCGAGGGCGGCGAGATCACGAGCGGTCAGATCTGGGAGATCTTCCAGGACGAGTACCTGCCCGCTCCCTCGAGCGCACCCGACGCCAAGTGGGGCCGCTTCGAGCTCGGCAGCACATCGACGAGCAACGAGTCGGGCGACCACGTGACGCTGACGGTCGCCCTGCGCGACGGCGACACGGTCGCGAAGGCCACGGGGGAGGGGAACGGCCCCATCGCCGCGTTCTTCGACATCCTCCGTCAGCACGGCATCGACGCCCACCTCTACGACTACTCGCAGCACACGCTGTCGGCGAGCGAGTCGGCGCTGGCCGCGGCCTACGTCGAGGTCGACGTCGACGGCATCCGTCGCTGGGGCGTCGGGATCGACGCCGACACGACCACGGCCTCCTTCAAGGCCGTCGTCTCCGCGGTCAACCGCGCCATCCGCTTGACGGCCGGGCAGGCCGAGAAGGCTGAGCTCGTCGGAGTCTGAGTCGGCGGTCGTTCAGAGGCCCCGCCGCCCGGTCGATTCCGGGCGGCGGGGCCTCCGCTATGCCGGGCCGGCTCAGTCGCGCGAGTCTGTCTCGCCGGGACGCTCGATGCGGTAGCGCGGGATCGCGCCGGTGTCGGTGCGCTCCGCGACCCGCTGCGCCGACGGCCGGCGCACGAACATGCCCCAGCTGAGTCGGGGCAGCCGTCCGAGTTCGCGCTGCTCGGGGAGGCTCCAGCCGAAGCGGACGGCGAGAAGCCGGATGATCAGGGTGACGACGACGCACACCACGGCCGCTATCGTCAGCGGCACGCGGAGATCGACGAGCACGACGAGGGCGATCGTGCCCGCACCGGCTGCAACGGCGTACAGCGAGCCGACGTGCATCAGGGCGATGGGGAGGGTCAGCAGAACGTCCCGGAGGATCGAGCCGCCGACCGCCGACACCACTCCCACGAAGACGGCCGGGACCTCCGGCAGGCCCAGCGAGAGGGCCTTGCTGGCTCCGATCGCGCCGAAAAGACCGATCGTCAGCGCGTCGAGGAACGTGATCGCCGGATCGAGCCGGCGGAACAGCCGCACGAGCAGCATGCCGAGCAGGGCGGCCACCACGGTGATCGGGAGGTACCAGTTCGACTGCAGTGCGATCGGCGTGACATTGAGCAGCAGGTCGCGAAGGAGGCCGCCGCCGACACCGGTCGCCACTCCGATGATCGCGATGCCGAGGAGGTCGAGCCGGCGGTCGCGGAAACCGGACGCGAACATGGCCCCCTGGAGGCTTCCCACGCCGACCGCGAGCAGGTCGCCCCAGAGCGGGATGGTCAGGGCGGTCGTGCTCACCCACCATGTGTATCACGCGCCGTTCGCGCCTCCTGTCAGCGGGGCGCGGGATACTGGAGTGTGCCCAAGATCTATCGCGACGAAGCCGTCGTGCTGCGCACCCACAAGCTGGGCGAAGCCGACCGCATCGTGACGATGCTGAGCAGGCAGCACGGCAAGATCCGGGCGGTCGCGAAGGGCGTGCGGCGCACAGCCTCCCGGTTCGGTTCGCGACTCGAGCCCTTCATGGTCGCCGATGTGCAGCTGTACGAGGGGCGCTCCCTCGACGTCGTGACGCAGGCCGAGACGCTCGGGGCGTACGGCACCCTCATCGCCGACGACTACGCGAGCTACACCGCCGCCAACGCCATGGTCGAGACCGCGGACCGGCTCACCGACGCCGAGGCGTCCCTCCAGCAGTACCTCCTCCTCGTCGGGGCCCTGCGCTCGCTGTCCCGCCACGAGCACGGTCCCACGCTCACGCTCGACTCGTACCTGCTCCGCGCCCTCTCTCTGGCCGGCTGGGCTCCGAGCTTCCAGGACTGCTCCCGGTGCGGTGCGCCCGGGCCGCACGGGTCGCTCGTCGTCCAGCTCGGAGGCGTCGTCTGCGCCGACTGCGCACCGCCCGGCGCGCCGAAGATCGACCCGGAGACCATCGCCCTGCTCGGTGCGCTCCTCACGGGCGACTGGACGCTCGCCGACGGATCTTCCGAGCAGACTCGGAGCCGGGCGAGCGGGGTCGTCGCCGCGTACACGCAGTGGCACCTCGAGCGGGGGCTGCGGTCCCTCCAGCACGTCCAGCACGACCGGCCGGGCAGCGCCGGCCGCACCGACCAGAAGGCAGGCGGATGAGCCCCAAGCCGTACACCCACAAGGACGCGGTCGAGTACCGGCCGCTCGACTGGACCGGCATCCATCCGCCCGCCATGCCCGCGGGTGCGGTGCCCGACCACGTCGCCATCGTCATGGACGGCAACGGCCGCTGGGCGAACCGGCGCGGGCTCACCCGGATCGAGGGCCACCGGGCCGGGGAGGCGGCTCTGCTCGACGTCGTCGCGGGGGCCATCCAGATCGGCGTCAAGCACCTCAGCGTGTACGCGTTCTCCACCGAGAACTGGAAGCGCTCGCCCGAGGAGGTGCGCTTCCTGATGGGGTTCAACCGCGACGTGCTCCACCGGCGGCGCGACCAGCTCAACGAGTGGGGAGTGCGGGTCCGGTGGGCGGGCCGCAAGCCGCGGCTGTGGTCGTCGGTGATCAAGGAGCTTCAGTTCGCCGAGCGCCTCACGGCGGGCAACGACGTGCTCACGCTCACGATGTGCGTCAACTACGGCGGCCGGACCGAGCTCGCCGACGCGGTGCGCGGCATCGCCGAGGAGGTCGCCGCCGGCCGCCTGCGCCCGTCGGCTGTGACCGAGAAGGCCATCCAGAGGCACCTCTACCTCCCCGACATGCCCGACGTGGACCTCTTCGTCCGCAGCTCGGGCGAGCAGCGCACGAGCAACTTCCTCCTCTGGCAGAGCGCCTACGCCGAGATGGTGTTCCTCGACACGCTGTGGCCGGATTTCAGCCGGACCGACCTGTGGGAGGCGATCAGCACGTACGCGCAGCGGAACCGCCGTTTCGGGGGAGCGGTGGACGCGCCGGCCGAAGCGGAATAGAAGCCACCGCGCAGCTCGTTGCCCTCTGATGTGAGCGAACCCATCAAGATCGACATCTGGTCCGACATCGCGTGCCCGTGGTGCTACATCGGCAAGCGCAAGTTCGAGGCGGGCAGCGGCCTGTTCGCCGGCGCTGGGGAGGGACGCGACGTGGAGGTCGAGTACCACTCGTTCGAGCTGTCGCCCGACACCCCGGTCGACTTCGACGGCAGCGAGGTCGACTTCCTCGCCGGGCACAAGGGTCTCCCGCACACCCAGGTCGAGCAGATGATCTCCCGAGTGACCGAGATCGCCTCCTCGGTCGGTCTCGACTACGACTACGACAGCCTCAAGCACACGAACACGGTGAAGGCGCACGAACTGCTCCACTTCGCGAAAGCGCAGGGAAGGCAGCTCAAGATGGCGGAGCGGCTGTTCCGCGCGTACTTCGTCGAGGGCCGCCACGTCGGTCGCGCCGAGGACCTGGCCGACCTCGCCGCGGAGATCGGTCTGGACCGCGATGCGGCGCTGGCAGCGCTCGAGTCGGAGGAGTTCTTGTCCGATGTCCGCGCCGATCAGCGCACCGCGGCCGAGTTCGGCATCACCGGTGTCCCCTTCTTCGTCATCGAGGGCAAGTACGGCGTCTCGGGCGCGCAGGACGCGCAGACGTTCGCGCAGGTGCTCGAGCAGGTCTGGTCGGAGCGGGCGGCGGTGTCCGCGTGAGCGGGGCGCCTGTCGAATCGGCACGCGAGTCCGAGGGCGGCGCTGCTTCCCTCTCGCGGCCCGCGCTCACACTGCTGGGCGACGCCTCTGCGGCGCCGATCTGCGACGGGGACGTGTGCATCGTCCCCGAGGCGAGCGCCTGATCACTCCGGCTCGGTGATGTCGGCCACCGTGGCCCCGAACGCGGCGACCAGGGAGTCGGCTTCCACGAAGAGCGAGTAGCCGTGGTCGCCCGCGCCCATCGACACGGTGCGCCCGGAAATGGTTGCATCCGCGACGACGGGCCACGCCGTGGTGCTGCCGAAGGGCGTGATCGTGCCGCGCTCGTACCCGGTCGCCGCGAACGCCACCGAAGCATCGGGGAGTTGCAGCTTGTTGACGCCGAGCAGGGCGCGGAGCTTCGGCCAAGAGATCTTGCGCCCGCCGGGGACGAGAGCGAAGACGAAGGTGTCGTCGCTGCGCTTCACGACGAGCGTCTTCACGATGTCCGAGGGCTCGATTCCGAGGAGCGCGGCGGCCTCATGGAGGCTCCGCGCCGCCGGGCGCTCGACGATGCGGATGGCCACGCCGCGGCGGGCGGCGTCCGAGGCGACTCGGCTCCGGCCGTCCTCCACAGCGTCGCTCGGACGGAGGTCGTCCACGGATTCCGGGCTCTCGGCCATAGCTCAGCACGCTTTCTGGGAGAATCGAGTGAGATGTCTACTACAGCAACGATAAGCCCGGCAGCCCGGCTGACCATCGGTCCGCTCGAGCTCGACGTCCCCGTCGTGCTCGCGCCGATGGCCGGGATCACGAACACGGCGTTCCGCCGCCTCTGCCGCGAATTCGGTGCGGGGCTCTACGTGAGCGAGATGATCACCTCCCGGGCCCTGGTCGAGCGCACCCCGGAGTCCCTCCGGCTGATCACGCACCACGAGTCCGAGACGCCCCGCTCGATCCAGCTCTACGGCGTCGACCCGAAGACCGTGCGCGAGGCGGTCACGATGCTCGTCGCAGAGGACCGCGCCGATCACATCGATCTCAACTTCGGCTGCCCGGTGCCGAAGGTCACCCGCAAGGGCGGGGGAGCGGCGCTGCCCTGGAAGCTCGGGCTGTTCCGCGAGATCGTCGAGGGCGCGGTGAAGGCTGCCGGCGACATCCCGTTGACCGTCAAGATGCGCAAGGGGATCGACGGCGACCACCTCACCTACCTGGAGGCGGGCAAGGCGGCGGAGGGTGCGGGAGTCGCCTCCATCGCGCTCCATGCGCGCACGGCCGCGGAGTTCTACTCCGGTCACGCCGACTGGTCGGCGATCACCAAGCTGAAGGAGACGGTCTCCGGCGTCCCGGTGCTCGGCAACGGCGACATCTGGTCCGCGACCGACGCGATCCGGATGGTCGACGAGACCGGCTGCGACGGCGTCGTCGTCGGGCGCGGGTGCCTCGGCCGGCCGTGGCTCTTCGGAGACCTGGCCGCGGCGTTCCGGGCCCGCGCGGGGGAGATCTCCGCCGAGGAGGCGTCGGCCGCACAAGCGCACCCGACGCTGGGGCAGGTCGCCGCGACGTTCCGGCGCCACGCGGAACTCCTCGTCGAATTCTTCGAGAGCGAGGAGCGCGGCTGCCGCGACATCCGCAAGCACGTTGCCTGGTACTTCAAGGGCTATCCGGTCGGCGGCGACCTCCGCGCGAGCCTGGCGACGGTCGACACGCTCGCCCACCTCGACGACCTGCTCGCGACGCTCGACTGGGGCCAGGAGTATCCGGGCGAAGCGGCGGAAGGTCAGCGCGGCCGCGCCGGCTCCCCGAAGCGACCCGCCCTGCCCGACGGGTGGCTCGAGAGCCGCGAGGTCGACGGCGCCCAGCGCGCCGAGGTCGCCGAGGCGGAGGTGCACAACAGTGGCGGGTGACCCGGTGGCGGCGACCGAGTCGGACGAATCCCGGTGGTACAGCGAGCACGATCGGGAACGCTGGCTCCCCGAGCTGCACTCGAACCGTCGCAGCGACTTCGCCCGCGATCGCGCCCGGTTGCTGCACTCGAGCGCCCTGCGGCGTCTCGCGGCGAAGACCCAGGTGCTCAGTCCGACCGCCGGCCTCGACTTCGCCCGCAACCGGCTCACGCACTCGCTCGAGGTGGCGCAGGTGGGCCGCGAACTCGCCAACAGCCTGGGGCTCGACCCCGACATCGTCGATACCGCGTGCCTCGCGCACGACATCGGCCATCCGCCGTTCGGCCACAACGGCGAACGGGCCCTCAACGCCTGGGCGAGCGACATTGGCGGGTTCGAGGGGAACGCGCAGACGCTGCGCCTCCTCACCCGCCTCGAGCCCAAGGTGTTCGGTCGCGACGGCCATCCCTACGGACTCAACCTGACCCGGGCGAGTCTCGACGCGAGTTGCAAGTACCCGTGGCCTGCCACCTCCTCGGTGGCCGATCCGAGCGGGCGCGCGAAGTTCGGCTACTACGCGGACGACCGCCCGGTCTTCCAGTGGATGCGGGAGGGCGCCCCCGACCGCCAGCGCTGCATCGAGGCGCAGGTGATGGACCTGTCCGACGACATCGCCTACTCCGTCCACGACTTCGAGGACGCGGTCGTCAACGGCTACATCGACGTCGCCGCCCTCGGCAGCCGCGTCGACCACGACGACCTGGTGCACTCGATGTACGAGTGGGTCGGCGGCGAGTTCTCCCACGACGAGCTCATCGCCGCCTTCGACCGGCTCGACCGGCTCGACATCTGGCTCGACGGATGGGACGGCAGCCGGCGCTCGCAGGCGCGGCTGAAGAATCTCACCAGCCAGCTGATCGGTCGCTTCGCCCATGCGGCCGTGCACGCCACGAAGGAGAACGCGGCCGACAGCCGGCTCATCCGCTTCGGCGCCGATGTCGTCGTGCCGGCCGGTGTCCGCGCCGAGATCGCCGTGCTGAAGGGCATCGTGGCCGCCTTCGTGATGTCGCGGAACACCCGTCAGCCGATCTACGCACAGCAGCGCCAGATTCTGACGACCCTCGCGGATCTCCTGCTGTCCCGCGCGCCCGCCGAACTCGATCCCGGCTTCGCCGAGGACTGGCGGCTCGCCCGCGACGACACCGAGCGCAAGCGGGTGATCGTCGACCAGGTGGCGAGCCTGACCGACCAGTCGGCCCTCAGCTGGTACGAACGGCTCGTTCAGCACTGAACGAACGCCCGGGCTTCGCGTAGCGTGTGCTCAGGCGAAGCCGCGGGTTTCCGGCGCATCGCCGATGACGGGGTTGAAACGGCCGCCTCCCTGCAGAATGCTTGAAGCCACGGCACCGGAAGGAACCTGATGACGACCGCACCACCACCATCCGACGGCGAGCACCCCGCAGCGGGCGCGCCCGACGGAGCGGCGTCATCCTGGCCGGAAGACGAGCGGCCCGAGCCGGCGCCCTCCGCGGCGACGACAGAACCGTCAGCCGCCTCCCCGGCTCCCCGGAAGCGGGCGGCCGCAGGCACGCGCACCGCCGGCGGCGCCTCGTCGACGTCCAAGAGCCCGACGTCCAAGAGCCCGACGCCCAAGACCCCGGCCGCCAAGACCCCGGCCGCCAAGACCCCGGCCGCCAAGACGTCAAGGACCACTCCCTCTGCGGCCAAGGGGACGACGGCGGGCAGGACGCGCCGGACGACGACCAAGCCGCCCACCATCGATCCCGTCGGCGAGGCGCCCGACATCATGGACGCGACGCTGGGCGCCCGCACGCCGCTCGCGGGGGAGGCCACCCCGGCGCCGGCCGACACTTCGACGTCACCCGCGGAGCCGCTGCCGACCGAGCCGACCGGGAGCGAGGAGCCGACGCGCACGCTCCCGTACCCGAAGGGGCTCGGTGCAGTCGAGGCGGCAGGAACCGTGATTCCGGCCGCTGACGCGACGGGGCCAGCGGTTCCGTCGTCAGCACCGGCCCGGGCATCGGCGCCGGCGCTGCACCGTGACCCCGATTCCGTCGCCACGACCGTCCTGCCCGAATCCCGGGACGCGCAAGCAGCGTCGGAGCGAGCTGCTCAGGCGGATTTCGGCGGGAACGCCGCACTGCCCGCGGAGGCGCAAACGGGGCCTGAAGCGACCTCAACCGACGGGTCGCCCGCCCGGCAGACCTGGCACCGGTTCACCCGGTGGTTCCTCTCGACGCCGGGCGACGCGTCGGAGGGCCGGGGAGGCGACGTCGCGAGCACTCCGGCAGAGCCAGCGCAGCAAGAGCCAGCACCGACGACAGAGGGGCCCACGATGACCGCCAACGCCGGCAGCGCCACGCCGACACCGGAGACCGCCCCGCCGACACCGGAGACCGCCCCGCCGACACCGACGCCGACACCGGAGACCGCCCCACCGATCCCCGGAGGACCGCGCGATGGCGGTCCGCACGCCGGCTACACGGTGAACCAGCTGGCCGACCGGCTCGACGACTCCCGGTTCTTCTCCGCGCTCTTCGACGTCACGTTCACGAACTACGTGACGCGCAAGCTCGCCGGACCGGTCTACATCGTCGGGCTCGTCCTCATCGGGCTCGGCATCATCGTAGGCTTCGGCAACTGGCTCAGCGCCGCCATCACGACGCACTCGCCCGCCGGCGCTTTCGTGTTCCTGTTCGGAGTGCTCGTCACCGTGGTCGCGGCGATCCTCGCGGTCCTCCTGCTGCGCGTGGGCATCGAGGTGTTCTGCGCCATCATCGAGATCGCCCAGAACACCCGCCGCCGGCCGCCGCGCGGCTGACGTCGGTCGCGCTCACTAGAATCGAGCATATGGCCGGCCGAATCCGTCAAAGCGACGTCGAAGAGGTCAAAGCCCGCACCAACATCGCTGACATCGTCGGCGATTACGTCAGCCTGAAGACCGGCGGTGTCGGGGCGCTCAAGGGGCTCTGCCCGTTCCACGACGAGAAGAGCCCCAGCTTCTACGTGCGGCCCGGCGTCGGCCGCTACCACTGCTTCGGGTGCGGCGAAGGCGGCGACGTCTACGAGTTCCTCCTCAAGATGGACCACGTGTCGTTCACCGACGCGGTCGAGCGCCTCGCCGCGCGGATCGGCTTCCAGCTCCACTACGAGGAGGGCGGGGGCTCCCCGAGCGACGGGCACGGCAACCGCGCCCGGCTGCTCGCCGCCAACGCGGCGGCCGAGGAGTTCTTCCGCGAGCGGTTGAAGGCGCCCGACGCCGACCCCGGTCGCCGGTTCCTCGGCGAGCGCGGCTTCGACGCCGCCGCCGCGACCCGGTTCGGCGTCGGGTTCGCACCCCGCAGCTGGGACGAGCTCACCAAGCACCTGCGGGCCAAGGGCTTCACCCAGGAGGAGCTGCTCGCGGCGGGTCTCGTCTCGCAGGGCGACAGGGGAGTGTACGACCGGTTCCGCGGGCGGCTCATCTGGCCCATCCGCGATGTCACCGGTCAGACGATCGGCTTCGGCGCCCGACGCCTCCTCGACGACGACAAGGGCCCCAAGTACCTCAACACGCCCGAGACCGCTGTCTACAAGAAGGCGCAGGTCCTGTACGGACTCGACCTCGCCAAGCGGGACATCGCCCGCGACGACCAGGTCGTCGTGGTCGAGGGCTACACCGACGTCATGGCCTGCCACCTGGCCGGCATCGGAACGGCTGTGGCCACCTGCGGAACCTCCTTCGGCATCGACCACATCAAGGTCATCCGCCGGGTCATGGGCGACGACAACAGCCAGGGGTCGGTGATCTTCACCTTCGACCCCGACGCGGCCGGTCAGAAGGCGGCGGCTCGCGCCTTCGGCGAGGAGCAGCGCTTCTCGGCGCAGACCTACGTCGCCGTCGGACCGGACGGCCTCGACCCCTGCGATCTGCGACTCACTCAGGGAGACGACGCCGTGCGCCGCATGATCGACGCCAAGAAGCCCATGTTCGAGTTCATGATCCGCCAGGTCGTCGAGCGCTTCGACCTCGACTCGGTCGAAGGCCGGACGGGCGCCCTGCGTGCCGGCGCACCGATCGTCGCGAGCATCCGCGATCCCGCCTCGCAGGACGGCTACACCCGTGAGCTGGCGCGGCTGTCGGGCGCCGACCTGCGGGACGCCGTGCGCGCGGTCCGGTCCGCTCAGCGCGCCGGCCCGGAGCGCTCGGGCTCCGATGACCGCACCCGGCCGGGGGGACGCCGGAACGACGTCCCTGGTGCGGGGAGCGGCGGACCGGGTGGGCCCGGGTCGCAGGGAGCGCCGAACGTCGCCTCCCTCACCCCGACCGACCTGACCGACCCCACGCAGCGTACCGAGCGGGAGACGCTCATGGTGCTCCTGCAGCTCCCCGGCGAGGTCGGAGCGGAACGGGCCGCGCGGGTGCTGCAGGTGCGGTTCACCCACCCCACCCACGCCGTCGTGCGAGACGCGATCGCGAGCCAGCTCGCCACGATCGGTCAGGCCGGCTGGGTCGACCGCGTCGTCGCCGAGGTGCCGCAGGCGTACGCACCGACGGTCAACGCGTTGGCGGTGGCGGCCCTCCCGCAGGGAGGAGACCCGGGGCGATACGCGCGCTCGATCGTCGACGGTCTGATCGACCGCGATCTGCTCCGAGAGAAGGCGGAGCTCACCTCACGGCTCGCCCGGACCGACCCTGATCAGACCGATCTCCGCAGGTCGTTGCAGGTCGCCCTCGCGTCCATCGACCGCGAGCGCATGCGCCTCCGGGGCGAGTGACGACCGCCCGCTCCCTCATCCGACCGACAGCGGAATTCGTCACGTCTTGCGCGAATGAGCACGGATTTATTGCGTGCATGTAAAGATCGCGACTCGATCCGGTCCTCGATGCGGGTCCGATCGCGGTTTCGTGCTAGGACAGTTCTACGCGTTCGGCGACGGCGCACACGCGCTGTCGCGTCGCGGTGACCCCACACCAGGAAGAGGTACTCGGATATGAGATCCGCACACAACGGCGGACGCCGGCTGCTGGCCCTCTCGGCCGCGTTCGCCGCGACGGCGCTCGTGCTCGCCGGTTGCTCCAGCAGCAACAACGGCTCGGGAGGCGGCGGAGGCACGCTGACGATCGGCACCACCGACAAGATCACGTCGATCGACCCCGCCGGCTCCTACGACAACGGCTCGTTCGCCGTCATGAACCAGGTCTACCCGTTCCTCCTGAACAGCCCCTACGGCAGCCCGGACGTCAAGCCGGACATCGCCCAGAGCGCGTCGTTCACCTCGCCGAACGAGTACACCGTCAAGCTCAAGCCGGGGCTGAAGTTCGCCAACGGCCACGACCTGACGTCCTCCGACGTCAAGTTCACCTTCGACCGCCAGCTGAAGATCAACGACCCGAACGGGCCCGCTTCGCTGCTCGCGAACCTCGACAGCGTCTCCACGCCGGACAAGACGACCGCGGTCTTCAAGCTGAAGGTCGCGAACGACCAGACCTTCCCGCAGGTGCTCTCGAGCCCGGCCGGCCCGATCGTCGACGAGCAGGTGTTCTCCGCCGACAAGGTCACGCCCGACAACACGATCGTCAAGGGCCACGCCTTCGCCGGCCAGTACGACATCACGAGCTACGACTTCAACAACCTCATCGCGTACAAGGCGAACCCGAACTACCAGGGTCTGCTGGGCAAGCCCGCCACCGAGAAGGTGAATGTCAAGTACTACGCCGAGTCCTCGAACCTGAAGCTCGACATCCAGAAGGGCGCCATCGACGTGGCGTACCGGAGCCTGTCGGCGACGGACATCGACAGCCTCAAGGGCAACAAGAACACGAAGGTCGTGACCGGCCCCGGCGGCGAGATCCGCTACATCGTGTTCAACTTCAACACGCAGCCCTACGGCGCCACGACCCCGCAGGCCGACCCCAAGAAGGCCCTCGCGGTCCGTCAGGCCGCGGCCGACCTCGTCGACCGGGCGGCGATCGCCAAGCAGGTCTACAAGGACACCTACACCCCGCTGTACTCGTACGTCCCCGAGGGGCTCACCGGCGCGACCACCGTGCTGAAGGACCTCTACGGCGACGGCAACGGCGGCCCCAGCCTCGACAAGGCCAAGGCGGCGCTCCAGGCGGCCGGCGTCACCACCCCTGTGGCGCTCAACCTGCAGTACAACCCGGACCACTACGGCCCGTCGTCGGGCGACGAGTACGCGCTCGTCAAGGAGCAGCTCGAGAACGGCGGCCTGTTCAAGGTCAACCTGCAGTCGACCGAGTGGGTCCAGTACTCGAAGGACCGCACCGCGGACGTCTACCCGGCCTACCAGCTGGGCTGGTTCCCGGACTACTCCGACGCCGACAACTACCTGTCGCCGTTCTTCATCAAGGACAACTTCCTGGCGAACCACTATGACAACGCCGAGGTGCAGTCCCTCATCGAGCAGCAGCTGGGCACGACCGACAAGGCCGCGCGCACCAAGCTGATCGAGGAGATCCAGGCGAAGGTGGGCGCCGACCTCAGCACCCTCCCGCTCCTCCAGGGCGCGCAGGTCGCCGTCGTCGGGAAGAACGTCTCCGGCGCCGACAAGACGCTCGACCCGTCGTTCAAGTTCCGCTACGCGGCGCTCTCGAAGGGCTGATCGGCCCGACTCGCACCACCGGGGGCGGCTCGCCGAACGCGAGCCGCCCCCTCCCACGAACCACCCACGATTGGCTCCCATGACAGCGACCGTCAGCGATCCGGCAGCGGCCACGGCCCCCGGACCCGCCCGAACGCGGACGCGACGACCAGGGGGCGGCCTCGGCCGCTACATCCTGGTCCGAGCGCTCCTCATCATCCCCACGATCTTCATCCTCGTCACCGTCGTCTTCTTCCTGATGCGGTCGACGGGCGATCCCATCACCGCCTCCCTCGGCGGCAAGCTGCCCCCGGCCGAACTGCACCAGCGCATCGCCGCGGCGGGCTTCGACCGTCCGCTGATCGTCCAGTACGTCGAGTACCTCGGCCAGCTGCTGCGCGGCGACTTCGGCACCACCTTCTCGGACCACCAGCCCGTGACCCAGGTGCTCATCACGTACGGCGCGGCAACGCTCGAACTGGCGATCTATGCGCTGATCGTCGCCTTCATCGTCGGCATCCCGCTCGGCATGGTGGCGGCGTACTTCCGCGACCGCGGGCAGGACGCCACCCTGCGCGTGTTCGCCATCCTCTGCTACGCCACGCCGGTGTTCTTCGCGGGCATGGTCCTCAAGCTCGTCTTCTCCATCTGGCTGGGCTGGCTCCCGGTCGCCGGGCGCGCCTCCACCAGCTCGGAGATCGAGCTGCAGACGCTCGACAACAAGACGGGCATCTACCTGATCGACGCCTTCCGCACCGGTGACCCCGCGGTCGTTGGCGACGTGCTCACGCACGCCATCCTCCCCGCGATCACCCTGGGTCTCCTGACCGCCGGCATCTTCCTGAGGCTGGTACGCACCAACGTGATCGGGACGCTCTCGACCGACTACGTCGACTCGGCGCGGTCGCGCGGCGTCAGCGAGCTGCGGCTCGTCCGCAAGCACGCGTATCGCCCGGCGCTCATCCCGATCATCACGGTCATCGGCCTGCAGATCGCGCTGCTCCTCGGCGGCGCCGTGCTGACCGAGACGACGTTCGAGTGGAAGGGCCTCGGCTTCCAGCTGGTCCACTACGTACAGGCGCGCGACTTCGTCGCTGTCCAGGGCATGGTGGTTCTCCTCGCGGTTATCGTGACGCTCACGAACTTCGTGGTCGACATCATCGCCGCGCTCATCGACCCGAGGGTGAGGTACTGACATGGCCGCCAAGCGCCGCCTCCTCGACCGGCTCCCGGTCGTCCACCAGCTCCGGCAGAGCGTCGGCCTCCAGCGCGGCATGCTCATCGCCGGCCTCTCGCTCACCGTCCTGTTCATCCTCCTCGCGATCTTCGCCCCGCTGATCGCGCCGTACGGCTTCGCACAGCTCCGCGACGCAAACGGATCGTTCGGGGCTCAGCAACCGCCGAGCTCCGCGCACATCTGGGGGACCACCTCCGGCGGGTACGACGTCTTCTCGCGTGTCATCTGGGGAACGCAGACCGCGATCCTCGTGATCATCGTCGCCGTCATCCTGTCGATCATCATCGGCGTGCTGCTCGGTCTGGTGTCCGGGTACTTCGGCGGCTGGCTCGACCGCGTGCTGGTCGTCGTCTGCGACGCCATCTACGCGTTCCCGTCGCTGCTCCTCGCGATCGTCATGGCCATCGCCATCAGCGGCGGTCAGTCGAGCCTGTGGGGCGGCATCCTCGCGGCGGCGATCTCGATCACCGTGGTCTACATCCCGCAGTACTTCCGGGTGATCCGGTCGGAGGCGGTGCGGATCAAGAACGAGGCGTACGTCGAGGCGGCGAAGGTGATCGGCGCGAAGAGCAGCCGCATCCTCTTCCGCCACGTCTACCGCAATTCCACGCGCACCCTGCCGCTGATCTTCACGCTGAACTCGTCGGAGGCGATCCTGACGCTCGCCGCGCTGGGCTTCCTCGGCTTCGGCATCGAGCCGACGGCGGCCGCCGAATGGGGTTACGACCTCAACAAGGCGCTCGACGATGTCACGAGCGGGATCTGGTGGACCTCCATCTACCCGGGCCTCGCGATCGTCCTCGTGGTGCTCGGCATCACCCTGGTCGGTGAGAGCCTCAACGACCTCGCCGATCCGCGGCTCCGCGGCCGCCGCCGGGCGGCCATCGCCTCCGGCGAGGTCGCCGAGACATCCGTCGTCCCCGGGGGGCCGCTCACCGCCGGCCCCGCCGGGATCGACGGCCTGGAGGGCGGCGAATCGTTCGACGAGCACGGAATCGAGGTGCGGCCATGACGAACGTGGTCCAGATCAAGAACCTGTCGGTGTCGTTCTCGACCGATGCCGGCGCTGTGAAGGCCGTCGACGACGTCTCGCTCGAGGTGGCCCCCGGGGAGGTGCTCGCGATCGTGGGCGAGTCCGGCTCCGGCAAGACCGTGACCGCGAAGACGATCCTGGGGCTCCTCCCCGAGACGGCGACCGCCTCCGGAGCCGTGATCCTGCGCAGCAAGGACGGCGCGACCGAGGCCGACGTGGTGTCGCTCACCAAGCGCCAGCTGCGGGAGGTCCGCGGCACCGATGTCGCGATGGTGTTCCAGGAGCCGTCCACGGCGCTGAACCCCGTCTACACCGTGGGGTGGCAGATCGCCGAAGGTCTCCGCGCCCACACCAGCCTCTCCAAGAAGGAGGCGCTGAAGCAGGCGGTCGACATCCTCAGGCGGGTCGGAATCCCCGAGCCGGAGAAGCGGGTCAAGTACTACCCGCACCAGTTCTCCGGCGGCCAGAAGCAGCGCATCGTGATCGCGATGGCGCTCGTGCTCAATCCGGGGCTGATCGTCGCGGACGAGCCCACCACGGCGCTCGATGTGACCGTTCAGGCCGAGATCCTCGACCTGCTCCGGCGCTGCCGCGACGAGTTCGGCGCCGCGATCGTGCTCATCACGCACAACATGGGCGTCGTCGCCGACCTCGCCGACCGGGTCGCCGTCATGTACCAGGGCAAGCTCGTCGAGCAGGCGGACGTGCAGACGCTCTTCCGGTCGCCGCAGGCCGAGTACACCCGGAGCCTGCTGGCCGCCGTCCCGAAGATCGGACAGGGGGCCGCTGCCACTCAGGACCGCGCGATCGCCCGCGCCGAGCGACCCCAGGAGGCTCCGGTCGTCGTCGCGCGCGACCTCCGCATCCAGTACCCCGGACGCCTCGGCCGGCCCGGCTTCGTGGCGGTCGACGGGGTCTCGTTCGAGATCCGGCCCGGCGAGGTGCTCGGCCTGGTGGGGGAGTCCGGCTCGGGCAAGACGACGATCGGCCGCGCCATCGCGGGACTGAACCGCGTCACCGGCGGTTCGCTGAGCGTGCTCGGCGTCGAGATGAACGGCGTGAGCGAGTGCAGGTTCCGGAAGGTGCGCTCCGACATCGGTTTCGTGTTCCAGGACCCGGCGTCGAGCTTCAACCCGCTCCTGAGCATCGCGGAGGCCGTCGCCGAGCCACTGGTCGTCCACGGGCGCGCCGGGTCGGCCGAGGAGGCGCGCGGCCGCGTCGACGAGCTGCTCGAGGCCGTCCAGCTGCCGCGGGCCTACGGCGACCGGTTCCCGCACGAGCTCAGCGGCGGCCAGCGGCAGCGGGCCAGCCTGGCGCGGGCGCTCGCGCTCGAGCCGAGCCTCCTCATCGCGGACGAGCCCACGTCGGCCCTGGACGTGTCCGTTCAGGCGCGCGTGCTGGAGCTCTTCGCCGAGCTCCAGCGCGAGTTCGGCTTCGCCTCGCTGTTCATCAGCCACGATCTCGCCGTCGTCGACCTCCTCGCCGACCGGATCGCGGTGCTCCACCGGGGCCGGCTCGTGGAGGAGGGCACCGGGGCGGAGGTGCTCGGCGCGCCCCGGGAGGCGTACACGCAGCAGTTGCTCGCGTCCCTCCCGGTACCGGACCCGGTCGAGCAGGCGCAGAGGCGGCAGGCCTTGCAGGCTCTGCGCACCGGGAGCGCCTAGGGTCGATCTGTGAGTTCCGAGCCCGCGATCGTCGCCAGCGACCTGTCCGTCGAATACCCCGCGCGGGGCGCCAGCCCCTCGTGCGTCGCCCTGCGCGGGGTGTCCTTCCGGCTCGATCCCGGCCAGGTGCTCGGCGTACTCGGAGAGACGGGTTCGGGCAAGAGCACCCTGGCGGCGGTCATCGCGGGCCGCGGACTGCCGATCCGATCGTCCGAGGCGGGACCGCGGATCACCGGGGGCGAGCTGCGCGTGCTCGGACGCCCGCTCCGCAAGGCGCACCGGCGCGACGTCGCCGAGGTGACGTTCCACGTCGGCTATCTCCCCCAGGAGGCGGCGAGCACGCTCGAGCCCTCGCTGAGCGTCCAGGACAACGTCGCGCTGCCGATCTTCGAGCGCGACGAGCGCTACCCGCGTCGCGAAGCAGGCGCGCGCGCGGCGACGATCCTCGACACCGTCCACCTGCCGCTGAGCGTCCTCGACAAGTACCCCTACGAGCTCAGTGCCGGCCAGCGCCAGCGCGTGGCGCTCGCACGTGCGCTGGTCCTCGGACCGAGCATCCTGGTCGCCGACGAGCCCACGGCGGGAATCGACGCCACGGTGCGCGACGCCGTCATCGACCTCCTCGCCCAGTTGCGGGGACACGCCGGCTTCTCCGCCGTGATCGTCAGCCACGATCTCGCCGTCCTGCGTCGCGCGACCGACGCCTCCCTCGTGCTGCAAGGCGGGCGCCCGGTCGGGTACGGACCCATCGAGCATGTCCTGGCCGAGCCTGCGCACCCGTTCGTCGCCGAACTCGCCAAGGCGCTCGGGCCGGCCTCCCGGCGCACGGAACGCCGCCCGCAGCGCGCCGCGGCCAGCCGAAAGACCGGAGACGACCGATGACCGACCGCACGAACGGGACTCCCCAGCACCGGGCGGTTCTCGCCGCGGACGTCGAACCGCTTCCCGAGAGCATGCGTCCCGAACCGGGCCCCATCGCGGTGCTCCCGGAGCCGGACCCGACCTTCGTCCGTGCGGTGGAGGAGGCCGGCGGGGTGGTCGAACCGCTCTCCGAGCGCACACGCGGTGTCGTCTGGCTCTCGTACCGCGATGCGGCCGCCTTCCCACCGATCCTGCGCGAGCATCCCGCGATCGGGTGGGTGCAGCTGCCGTACGCCGGTGTGGACGCGTTCGCCGAGATCCTCGGCCGCGAGGACAGGCCCGGACTCGTCTGGACGAGCGCGAAGGGCGCATACGCCCAGCCCGTGGCCGAGCACGCCCTCGCCTTGACGCTCGCCCTGCTCCGCGTCCTCCCGAAGCGCGTGCGCGCACGCAGCTGGGCGACGCACCAGGAGGGGCGCTCGCTCTACAGCAGGAACATCGTGATCGTCGGGGCCGGGGGCATCGCCCTGGAGTTGATGCGCCTGCTCGAGCCGTTCGCGGTGCGCGTCACCGTGGTGCGGCGCTCCGAGCAGCCCGTGCCGGGCGCGATCCGGACCGTCACCGCCGACCGCCTCGCCGAGGTGCTCCCGGAGGCCGACGTCGTCGTCGTCGCCGCGGCGCTCACGACCGGCACGAGACACTTGTTCGGGGAGGCCGAGTTCGCCGCCATGAAGCGCACCGCCTATCTCGTCAACATCGCGCGCGGCGGACTCGTCGACACGGACGCCCTGCTGACCGCTCTCCGGGGCGAGCAGATCGCCGGCGCGGGTCTCGACGTCACCGAACCCGAGCCGTTGCCGGACGGCCATCCGCTCTGGGACGAACCCCGCGTGCTCATCACGCCGCACCAGGCGGACACCCCCGAGATGACCGCTCCGCTGCTCGCCGAGCGCATCCGGCTGAACGTGTCGGCCTTCCTCGGCGACGGGCGATTCGTCGGCGTCGTGGACCCGCAGGCCGGTTACTGAAGGCGACGCGCGCGGGACGCCGACCGATTTCTGCACCGATCGAAATCTTGCTACAGTAGCTTCGCTGATCAAGCATTCCTCGATAGCTCAATTGGCAGAGCAGCCGGCTGTTAACCGGCAGGTTCTTGGTTCGAGTCCAAGTCGGGGAGCCACACCAGGTCGAAAGGCCCCGGTCCGCGCGGGAATCCTCCCTCCGGAACGGGGCCTTCGCCGTTTCCTCTCGCCGGCTGCCTCGGTATGCCGCGACGGGAATGGACGCGTCCGTCCTCGGTCGGGCATCCCCGAGGCGCGCCGGACGGCCTAGCATGCCGCCATGACCGAGCACGAGAAAAGCGACAAGTCCCGCCGTCACGGCGACCGGGAACACGAGGGCGAGGAGCCGGACGACGCGCTCGAGGAGTATGAGAACGACGCCGACGAGCAGCGAGCCTCCCTCGAGCGCGAGGCGGGCCTGACCGCGTTCGGAGGGCCGGCCTTCGGACGGATCTTCGGGAACCCGCCCGACGACTCCGGTTTCGACGCCCAGCACAATCCGTGAGCGCGCGGGCATCGTCCCCGTACACCCGGGGGAGTAGCCCCGAGACGACCGCCGGCGCACGACCGGGCGGACCGCCCTGATTAGCATGGGGAGATGCCGTGGTCCCGCCGCCTCCCGCCCGGTGAGGAGGCGCGCCCGGCCTTCGCGCCGAGGCAGAATGCTCCTGACGAGACGGCCGCGCCCTGGGGGCCCCCGAGCGGACGCTGGGACGGTCGCCGCCCGCACGGCGCGCGCTGGTTCTCCGTCGTCATCGCCCTGGCCGTCCAGCTCCCCGGGCTGATCATCGCCGGGATGCGCGCGGCGGGGGAGCCCTTGACCTTCGTCTTCCTTCTGCTCGCATTCCTCGCGTCGTTCCTCCTGCTCCTCGGCAAGCGTTATCCGGGGCCTGTCGTGGTCGCTGTCGCGACCCTGTGCCTGCCGGCCGTCGCCGTGACCTCCGGCCCGGCCTTCTCGGCCGTCCCCGTGGCCTTCGCCGTCATCGGCGCCGTCGTGCGCGGAGCGCGGGTGTGGGCCTGGTGGACGCTTGCCGGGTTCGCCGTCATCGGGCCCGCGACGGCGTACCTCCTGCGGGACCAGCCCGTCGCGACCGTGCGGCCGCTCATCACAGCGCTGATCCTGTGCCTCCTCGTCGGGGTCGGCGAGGCCGTGCGGAACCGCCGCGAACGGTACCGCGAGGTCGCGCGCGCCGCCGCGGCGAGGCGCGAGGCCGCGGCCGAGGCGGAGCGGCTGCGGATCGCGCGCGAGCTGCACGACGTCCTGGCGCACTCGCTGTCTCAGATCAGCGTGCAGGCGGGCGTGGGCCTCCATCTGTTCGACTCCCGCCCGGAGAAGGCCCGCGAGAGCCTGGAGGCGATCCGCAGCACGAGCAGTCAGGCCCTGGAGGAGGTGCGGGGGGTGCTCGGATTCCTTCGATCCGACGGGTACGCCGCGCGGACGCCGGAACCGGATCTCGCTCGTGTACCCGTCCTCGTCGACACTTACCGGCGCGCAGGACTCGTGGTGGTCTACGAGAACGGTCTGACGTCCACGCCCTCAGCCGCAGCCCAGCTCGCCCTGTACCGAATCGTGCAGGAATCGCTCACGAACATCGGACGCCACGCACAGGCGAGCACGGTCTCCATCCGGCTCACCGAGGAGGAGGGCGACTACGTGCTCACCGTGACCGACGACGGCCGGGGCGCGGGCACCGAGCCCGAAGGCAAGGGCATGCTCGGTATGCGTGAGCGGGCCGAGCTCCTCGGAGGGTCGTTCACCACGCGGGAACCGCCGACCGGCGGACTCGTGGTCGAGGCGCGCATCCCCGCGAGAAGAGCGGAGACGGCGTGATCCGGGTGCTTCTGGCCGACGACCAGCATCTGGTGCGGGCGGGTTTCCGTGCGCTGCTCGAGTCCGAGCCCGGCGTGGACGTGGTCGGCGAGGCGGGCACGGGACGCGAAGCACTGCGGCTGGTCCGCGACCTGCGCCCGGACGTCGTGCTCATGGACATCCGCATGCCGGACGGCGACGGCCTCTGGGCGACCGGGGAGATCGCGGCCGACCCGGAGCTCGCAGCCACCCGGATCGTGATCGTGACCACGTTCGAGCTCGACGAGTACGTCGCCCAGGCGATCGTCGCGGGCGCGAGCGGCTTCCTCGTCAAGGACACGGAGCCCGTCGACCTCATCCGCGCCGTCCGCGTGGTCGCCGCGGGGGAGGCGCTCCTCTCTCCCGGCGTGACGCGGCGGCTCATCGAGCGCGTCGCCGGTGGCCTGCGGCCCCCGCCCGACACCTCCCGGCTCGCCTCGCTCACCGACCGGGAGAGGGAGGTCCTACAGCTGGTCGGCCAGGGTCTCACCAACACGGAGATCGGGGAGCGCCTGTATGTGAGCCCGCTCACGGCCAAGACGCACGTCTCGCGCATCATGACCAAGCTCGACGCGCGCGACCGGGTCCATCTCGTCGTGCTGGCCTACGAGACGGGCATCGTCCAGCCCGGCTGGCAGTAGCACGGGGCGATGCAGGCGCTGCTCCGCGCGGAGTAGTCCAGGTCACTCCGCCGGGCCGATTCGCGGCGGTCGCGTGCGCAGCACGCTGGGAGAGCACGGCCCGCTACCGAGGCGGGCCCCATCGATTGGATGCACCATGCTGAGCACATCGGCCCTCGCCGTCGCCGTCCCCTGCGTCGCCGCCTGGGGCGGCCCCTGGTTCGGGTGGTGGTGGTTCCTCATCCCGCTGTTCTGGATCGGGCTCTTCGTCCTGCTCTTCTCGCTCGCGGGGCGTCGCTGGCGGCGAGCCGCGCGGGCCGGATACGGCTGGGGGCCCGGAGGGACCCGCGGGGCCGAGCAGACGCTCGCCCAGCGGTACGCGAACGGCGACATCGACGAGCAGGAGTACCGCGCCCGGTTGGAGGTCCTCCGGGCGAACCGGGGCGACGGGTCCTGAGGCCGGGAGCGCCCGACGCGAGGGCCCGCGTGGTGCGGCCCGGTAGGATCGACCGGGCTGCACCACCTCCGGCCGGAAGGGACCCATGGTTTTCTGGATCGTCGTTGCGGTCGTGTCCTCGGTGGCCGCTCTGGCCCTGCTCGTCCTCTGGCTCGCGGAGCGGGCCCGGCGCGTGCGCCTGGCGCGGAGTCGCGAGGAGACGGAGTGGGACCGCCTAGACCGCGAGCTGGAGCTCGCGGAGCAGGCCGGCCGCTTCCGGATCGTGGCCGATCTGGGCGATGTCGCGGTCCAGGCCGTGTCCCGGCTCGTGAGCCAGGCGGAGAGCATCCGCTACACCGCGGCCGATTCCCCGACGGCGTCCCGGGCCTCGTCCGAATTGGCGGACTCCGCCAAAGAGGCGCTGGGCGAGCTCCGGCGCCTCCAGAGCGTCGCCAGGGAGGGTGGCGCCGCCGGGCTGGCGCCGAGCCTCCACTCGGTTCGGGACCTCTTCGCGGAGCTCCGCGACCGGGGCCTCTCGGTCGCCTTCGCCGAGCGCGGTGAGCGCTTCGAGCTCCGGCCCGGCGCGGAGGTCGCCGTCCTCCGGATCCTGCAGACCAGCCTCGAGAACTCGCTCAAGCACGGCGGATCGGGAACGACCGCCGCGGTGACCTTCGCCTGGACCGACGTCGGGCTCCAGGTGAGCGTCGACGACGACGGCATCCGGGCGGCGGCGCGCCGCTCGGGCCTGGACCGCGCCGGGGTCGACGAGGCGACCGCCTACGGCATCGCCGACGACGTGGAGGCGCTCATCGCCGAGTTCGAGGGGGAGGGGCTCGCCGAGCTGCGGCATCGGGCCGAGGTCTTCGGCGGGACCGTGAACGCCCGGGCCGTCCCCGGCGTCGGCTTCTCGGTGTCGGCCGTCTTCCCCGCGCTCCGCCACCACAACGGCGTCCACGGCGTGGACCTCACGCGCTGAGCGATCAGTCCTCGAGGTGGTCCCGGCCGGGCAGCCAGCTCAGGCCGGGCACACCCCACCCGTTCTTGCGCTGCGTCTTGAGCGCCGCCTTGCCGTACGGGTGGTCGAGGCGGTCGACGTAGAGCACGCCGTCGAGATGGTCGTACTCGTGCTGGAAGATGCGGGCGAGCCACCCCTCGGCGCGGATCTCGAACTCCCGGCCGTCCAGATCGGTGGCCTGGAGGATCGCCCGGTCGGCGCGCCGCAGCGGGAAGCGCTCGCCCGGGAACGAGAGGCACCCCTCCGACTCGTTCTCCTCGTCCGGCTCGCCGACCGTGAGAGGGCTCAGCCACAGCACGGGGTTCACCGCGACGCCGCGATGGAGCACGTCGTCGTCGGTCCAGCCGTAGACGAAGAGGCGCAGCGGGACGCCGACCTGCGGTGCGGCGAGGCCCACTCCGGGCGCCTCGTCCATCGTCTCGAACATGTCGGCGACCAGGCGGCGCAGCTCGTCGTCGACGACGGTCACCTCGGCGGCTCTCTCGTGCAGGACGGGGTCACCGGTGATCCGGATCGGGAGGACGGCCATTCAGCAAGACTATCGGGATCATTCCTTGTAGGGTCGTGGGGTGGGAACGGAACTGATGAGCGGGCTCGATCTGAGCTACCAGCCCAGCCAGCTCCTCGGCATCCCCGTCGCCCTCGTCGGCGCGTGCTTCCTCTCCATCGGCGCCCAGCTCCAGCACCACGGGGTCACCAAGGTGGAGGCCATGGCCGGCAGCGCGTCGAGCGGCCTGAACCCGCGCCAGCTGAGCCTCCTGCTGGCCCGTCCCTCCTGGGTCATCGGAACCCTGCTCCTCGGGCTCGCCATCGTCTTCCAGCTGGTGAGCCTCAAGCTCTCGCCGATCATCCTGGTGCAGCCGCTCGGCGTCGTCGGGCTCGTGATCACGAGCATCCTGAACGCGCGGGTCAGCCACGTGAAGCTCAATCGGCAGTCGATCGTCGCTGTGTCGCTCTGTGTCGGCGGCGTCGCGGCGTTCGTGCTGCTCGCCGCCGTCTTCGCGCGCGATCTGCCCGTCACGACGCGGTCCCTCGTGATCATCCTCATCATCCTCGCCGTGGTCCTGGTGGCCTTCGCGCTCCTGTTCGTCTTCCTGCGCCACCGGTTCAAGGCGATCATGTACATCGTCGGAGCCGGGGTGCTCTACGGCTTCGTCGCGACCCTGGCGAAGGTGGCCATCGACCGCATCTCCCAGCAGCAGATCGACTGGCTGCTGGTCCTCGTGATCGTCGCGCTCCTCGCGGCCGCCGTGCTCGGTGCGTACTTCGTCCAGAACGCCTACTCGTCGGGGCCGCCCGACCTCGTGATCGCCGGCCTGACCGTCATCGACCCGCTCGTCGCCGTCACGATCGGCATCGTCGTGCTCGACGAGGCGGCCGGGGCCCCGTGGTGGGCGATGGTCGGGTTCGCGCTCACCGGCGCGGTGGCGATCGTCGGAGTCTTCCGGCTCGCGAAGTACCACCCGCAGACGGGGGAGGACGCGCCGGTGGCCGAGCGGATTGCCGACGCGGCCGAGTAAACCGCCTAGACTAGGCCGTTGAACCGGCCGGGGGCGCGCTCCCGGCGAGGCCTTCGCCGGATCCACCATCCCGGCCCACGACCGTGAGGGAACGAAAAACGTGCCTGAGACGAGCGGACCGCATCCCACCCAGCCCGCGCAGCCTCCTCTGACCATCGTCATGGGCTGCGACACGTTCCCGCCGGATGTCAACGGCGCCGCGCGCTTCGCGGAGCGTCTCGCGGCCGGTCTCGTCGAGCGCGGTCACGACGTGCATATCGTCGCCCCCGCGGCGAGCCGGCGTCACGGGACCTGGATCGAAGAGCACGAGGGCCGCCCGATGACCGTGCACCGTCTGCGCAGCTGGCGCTGGTACCCGCACGACTGGCTGCGGTTCGCCCTCCCGTGGATGAGCAAGGCCAACGCCCGCCGCGTCCTCGACGAGGTGAGGCCCGACGTCGTGCACATGCAGTCGCACATCGTCGTCGGCCGGGGCCTCGCCTACGAGGCCGAGAAGCGCGGGATCCCGATCGTCGCCACGAACCACGTGATGCCCGACAACATCATGGAGTTCACGATCCTGCCCAAGTTCCTCCAGAACACCTTCGTGAAGCTCGCCTGGAAGGATGCACGCAAGAGCTTCGACAAGGCGCGCTCGGTCACGACGCCGACGCGCAAGGCGGCCCAGTTCCTCGAGAAGGCCACCGGGCTGCGCGGCGTCCACGCGATCTCGTGCGGGATCGACGCCCAGAACTACACCCCCGACTTCTCCCCGCGGACGGCCAACCGCATCCTCTTCGTCGGCCGTGTCACCGGGGAGAAGCACATCGATGTCCTGCTGAACGCGGTGAAGCGCCTCCCGGCGTCGCTCGACGCACGGCTCGAGATCGTCGGCGGCGGCGACCAGCTCCGCAACCTGCAGGCCCTCGCCGAGACGCTGGGGATCGCCGACCGCGTCACCTTCACCGGGTACGTGACCGACGAGGAGCTCCGCTCCGCCTACACGCGGGCCACGGTCTTCGCGATGCCCTCCATCGCCGAGCTCCAGTCGATCGCCACCATGGAGGCGATGGCATCCGGCCTGCCGGTGGTCGCCGCGGACGCCATGGCCCTCCCGCACCTCGTCCACGACGGGGAGAACGGGTACCTGTTCACCCCGGGCGACGCTCAGGACCTCGCCGACAAGCTCGAGCGGGTGCTGACGATGCCGCAGGACGAGCTCGACCGTCTCAAAGAGGCGTCGCTGCGGATCGTGGCCTCGCACGACATCCAGACCACGATCAGCACGTTCGAAAGCCTGTATCGTGGTGAGCCGGTGGCCGACCCCGTGACGGAGTCGGCGCCCGGCGTCCCGGCCCCCGAGTGACGGGGTCCGGCGCCGAGGGGCGGTAGCTCAGCCGGTTAGAGCAAGCGACTCATAATCGTTCGGTCACGGGTTCAAGTCCCGTCCGCCCTACAGCGCGGTGCGCTCAGCGCTGAGCGTCGCAGCGTTCCGCCGAGCCGCCACCCCCGGCTGGGGACTGCCGGTCCCGCCGTGGCCCTGGCAGTGTCGAGGGCATGAGCTCCGAGCCGCCGATGACCCAGCTGCCGCCCCCCGGGTGGTATCCCGACGCCCGAGATCCGAGCTGGCAGCGCTGGTGGGACGGCCGCACGTGGACCGAGACCGTGCGGCAGGCCGACGTCGTCACGGCCGCTCCCGTGCCCGTGGCCGCGCGCCCGGGGAACGCCGCCGCGGTGGTCGGCCTCGTGTTCGGCGTCGTTGCGGCCGGGTTCGCCCTGCTCGGCACGCGAGGGCTCGACCCGCTGCTCGCGCTCCTGGTCGTGGGCTGCGGGACGACCGCGCTAGCGACCGGGATCCCTGCGGCCGTCAAGGCGCGGCGATCGCATCAGCGGACGAGTCTGGTCCTCGGCACCGTCGGGGCGGCCCTCGGCGGTGCGGCCGTGACCCTGGCGGTTCTGGCGGTCGTTCTCGTGCTCACGGGAATCTCGTCCCGCGGGGCGTGACCGTTCACCCTCCTAGCAATATCCGCGGTGCGGCGTACCGTGCCGGGCATGAACACTACCGGATGGATCGTCTTGATCGTCGTCGTGGTCATCGTCATCATCGCGATCGTCGTGATCGCGTCGACGGTGGGACGCCGGCGCAAGCAGGAGGCTGACCGGCAGCGCGCCGGCGAGCTGAGGCAGGAGGCGGCGGAGCACGACCTCGCCGCCCGGGAGCGCGAGGCCAAGGCGGCTCGCGCTGCTGCCGATGCGAAGCAGGCCGAGGTCGAGGCCGAGAGGCTCCGCCGGGAGGCCGACGAGCGCGAGCGGTCCGCGGCGGAGGTGCGCGCCGAGTCGGAGGACAAGCTCCGCAAGGCCGACGATGTCGACCCCGATGTGCGCACCGACCGCCACGGCAACCGCGTCGACTCGGCCGACGGTGCGGAGGCGGCTCCCGCCGGCACCGCGGCGACCGCGGCGCCGGCCGACCGGGCCTACGAGGCGCCGCGCGTCGACGACGGCACCGCGCACGAGGCTCCTCGCATCGATGGCGGGCGTCACACCGAGCCTCCGCGCTGATCCCGGCGATACGATCGGCCCGTGGTGTGGGCGCCGGGGGTCGTTAGCGAGGTCTTCGTGGTGCGCCACGGCGACGCGTCCGAGCAGATCGCGGTCGCCCTCTCGGAGGGCGACCGCGATCGTCTGGCCTCCCTCCGCGGCTGCCCGCGGGGGGCGTTCCTGGCCGGGCGTGAGGCCCTCCTGCGCGCCGCGCGAGCCCATGGCGCGGGTGCGGACGCCCGCATCACGGCGATCTGCCCGGACTGCGGTCTGTCTCACGGACGTCCGGTTCTCGCGGAGGGCGCCCTGATGGTCCATGTGGCCCTCACCCACTCGGCAGGCAGCGCCTACGCTGTCGCCGCCACCCTTCCGGTCGGCATCGACGCCGAGCCGGTCGACACCGCACCTGACCGGCTGAGCGCGATCGAGGCGATGTCACCGGGGAGGGGCGACCCTCTCCGGCGCTGGACCGCGGTCGAGGCGGTCCTGAAGGCCGATGGCAGGGGACTGCGCGTGGACCCCGCCCGGGTCGACGTGCGCCGCAGCCGGGCACGGCTCGACAGCGCGGACTACGGACTCCGCACCTGGCTCGCCGACCGCTCTCTCGTGACCATCGCCGTCGCGATGTCGGAGGTCAGTCGCTGAGCGCGGGAAGCGCCGTCGACCGGAGCCACCCGTCGAAGAACCCATCGAGGGGCGTGTCCGAATAGCGAGCCGCGTGCGCTTCGAAGTCCGCCGACGTCACGACGGCGAAGCGATGGTCGGCGGTCCAGGCCCGCAGCATCGTGAAGAATCCTTCGTCGCCGATACGCCGTCTGAGAGCGTGAAGCAGGCACGCCCCCCGCTTGTAGACACGGTCGTCGAACATCAGGTCCGGTCCGGGGTCGCCCAGCAGGAGGTCCTTGGGCGCCAGGCGGAGACGGGCGTGATGTGCACGTGCGTGGGTCGAGGCACTGAGACCGCCTGACGCCTCCGACCACAGCCACTCCGCGTAGCAGGCGAACCCCTCGTTCAGCCAGATGTCGCGCCAGGAGGCGAGCCCCACGCTGTTGCCGAACCACTGGTGCGCGAGCTCGTGCGCGATGAGCCGCTCCGACCCGCCTCGGCCGTCGATGTGCGTCGAGCCGAATGTCGCCATGCCCTGCGACTCGAGCGGGATCTCGAGCGGGTCCTCCGTGACGACCACCGTGTACGACGGGAAGGGGTACGGGCCGAACGCCTCCTGGAAGGCCGACAGCATGCGGCCGAGGGGCGCGAGGTCGCTGAGGACCCGCTTGGCGAGTGCGCCGGGGTAGGCGATCATGCTGTCCACACCGGCCGTTCGACGGGGCTCGACCACGTAGCGGCCGATCTGGACCGCGGCCAGGTAGGAGGCGGTCGGCTCGTCACGCACGAACGTCCACGTCCCGCGACCCCGGTCGACGGTGTGCTCCTCGAGCTCGCCGGTCGCGATGACCGTGTACGGCTGCTCGGTCGTCACGCTGATCCGGTACGTCGCCTTGTCCGACGGCCGGTCGTTGCACGGGAACCACGTCGGTGCGCCCGATGGTTGCGCCGCGACCAGGACGCCGTCGGTGAGCTCCTCCCACCCGAGCGCGCCCCAGCGGGTCCTCCGCGGCGTCGGGGATCCGCCGTATTCGATCGTGACCACGAACTCGCCACCGGCCGGGATGGGAGCCGCGGGACGGACGTTGAGGTGCGTCGTCGTCTGTGTGAAGCGGGCGCGCTTCTCCGCGTCGACCCGGACCCGCTTGGCTCGGAGGTGCACGAGATCGAACGGGATGGACGCGAGGGGTACGAGCGCCCGGGCGGTGATGATCGCGGTCGCGTCGAGCCGGTTGGTCGCGACGCGGTAGTCCAGGGCGAGGTCGTAGCTCGAGACGGCGTAATCGGCGCTGCCGGAACGGGGCAGGTAGACGTGACGCGCGGTGGCGCCCGGCGAGACGGCGGTCATCGGGCGGCTCGCGCCCGGTACTCCCGGACCACCACCTCGCGCCACGGCCCGATCGGATTGCCGCTCCAGCGGCTCCGCGAGGGCACGGTCTCGCCGCGCATCACGAGCGACGCCGGTCCGACCGTCGTGTGCTCGCCGATGGCGGCGGCGGGGAGGATGACGCTGTGCGGCCCCAGGGTTCCGCCTCGCTCGATCGTGACCTGATCCATGGACATGATTCGATCATGGAACAGGTGAGTCTGCACGACGCACCCGCGGTTGACCGTGGATGCATCGCCGAGCGAGACGAGATCGGCCTCGGGCAGCCAGTAGCTGTCGATCCAGACGCCGGTTCCGATCCGCGCCCCGAGGCTGCGCAGCCACCACACCAGCGCGGGCGTCCCGGCGGCGGACCAGGCGAACCACGGCGCGGCGACCATCTCGGTGAAGGTGTCGGAGACCTCGCTGCGCCACACGAAGGACGACCAGAGGGGGTGCTCTCCCGGGTGCAGCCGGCCGAGCAGCAGCCACTTCGCCGCCGAGCTGACGATCGCGGCGAGACCGCCCGCCGCCAGGAGCACGAGGCCGCTGAGCGCGACGGCCCAGCCTGTGCCCCAGGCGGCGTCGATCCCCCCGAGGGCGAAGAGGACCCCGAGACCGATGGCGCACGTGACGAACACCGGGACGATCCGCAGCGCCTCCCACGTCGCCCGGGCGGCCCTGAGAGCGCGGCTCGGCGCGTAGGTGCGCGAGACGTCGGCGTCCTGCGCCTGGCGACGCAATCGGACTGGCGGCGAGCCGAGCCACGACGACCCCGCTTTCGCCTTCCGGGGCGCGAACGACAGCACGGCGACGAGGCCGTCCCGCGGGACCCGGTTCCCCGCCCCGGCCATCCCGGAGTTGCCGAGGAAGGCGCGCGCCCCGATCTCCACGCTCGCGATCCGGACGTACCCGCCCCCGAGCTCATACGGAGCGACGAGCGTGTCGTCGGCGAGGAAGGCGCCGTCGCGGACCCGGGTCATCCGGGGGAGGAGCAGGACCGTCGACGCCTCCACGTCCCTCCCGATCTGTGCTCCGAGGAGCCGGAGCCACACCGGCGTGAAGAGACTGGAATAGAGCGGGAACAGCACGGTCCGCGAGAGATCGAGAAGGCGCTCGGTGGACCACACCTGCCATCCGATCCGGCTCCTCACGGGCGCGACCCCCTCGCGGAGCCCGAGCCCGAGCAGCCGGACGAGGACGACGACGAGCCCGGCCAGCACGATTCCCGCCGCCAGCACCCCCGGGATGAGGCCCGCCGAGGCACGGCCGATCAGCTCGCCCGCCGTGGCGGCTCCGCGCACGAACGCGGCCACGACGGCACCGCCGACGGCGAGCGCGACGACCGGGATCAGCGAGACGACGACCGAGGATGCGCCGTAGGCGACGAGCCAGCGCGTGCGCCGGGGCGGTCTCTCCTGCGGCCACCACACCTGCGAACGGCCGACGCGGACGGCGGGGGAGCCGGCCCAGTTCTGACCCGCCGGCACCCGGCCGAAGACCGCGGAGCCGGGGGCGACGGTCGCGTCCCTCCCGATCTTCGTGCCCGGCATCAGCGAGCTGCGGGCGCCGACCGAACTCCCCGCGCCGATCCTGATCTCGCCGATCCGCACCACGTCGCCGTCGATCCAGTAGCCGGCCAGGTCGACCTCCGGCTCGATGGAGGCACCTCGGCCGATGCGCAGCATCCCGGTGACCGGTGGGAGGGCGTGCAGGTCGACGCCGGGCCCGATGGTCGCGCCGAGCGCCCGCGCGTAATAGCTGATCCAGGGGGCTCCGGCGAGGCTTGCCGCCCCGATCTGGTGGGCGACCTGCTCGGCGAGCCACAGCCGGAGGTGCACGGGGCCGCCGCGCGGGTAGTCACCCGGCCGGACACCGGCGAGGAGGAGGCGCGCGGCCACGACCGAGATCGCCATCCGCCCCCACGGTGTCGCGAAGAGGAGCAGGCCGACGATCAGCCAGACCGGCTGCACGCTCGGCAGGAATTCGAAGCCGCCGAGCGGCCGCAGCAGTGCCGCTGCCGTGAGCAGGTACAGCAGCCAGCGGATCCCGCTGAGGATGAACAGCGGGATGCCCAGCACCGTTTGGAGAACGCGCATGACGAGGGGCGTCGGGGGCACCTCGTGGGTGGAGGCCGCGGATCCTGACGGGGAGCTCTCGGCGAGCGCCTCGGCCATCGCGCCGAAGCGGGGGTGGGCGTAGACATCGGCCACGGTGGCATCGGGGTGCCGGCGGCGGAGCAGCGACACCAGCTGAGCCGCCGCCAGCGACCCTCCGCCGAGGTCGAAGAAGTTGTCGTCCGGTCCGGAGACGGGGATCCCGAGGACGCTCCTCCAGTCCGCGGCCAGCTCGCGCGACGCGGGATCGGCCGCCTGGTCCGAGTCCGTGTCGTCGGGGGCCGCCCCGGCATCGTCGAGGGGCCACGGGAGCGCCGCCCGGTCGACCTTGCCGGAGGTGCGGACCGGCAGCTCGTCGACGATCGCCAGCAACGGCACGAGGGCCGCGGGGAGCTCCTGCCGGAGCCGCGCGATCGCCGCTGCCCGATCGAACAGGGAGGGATCGGGCACGGCGAGGTAGCCGACCAGGATGTCGTTCCCGGCCGCGGTCCGTCTCACCGCCGCTGCGGCACCCGAGACGCCCGGGAGCTGCTGGAGCGCCGCCTCCACCTCGCCCAGTTCGATGCGCCGGCCTCCGACCTTCACCTGGTCGTCCGCCCGGCCGAGGTAGAAGAGCCCGGCCGGGTCGTGCCGGACGAGGTCCCCGCTGCGGTACGCGCGCTCCCAGCCGAGCGAGGGGAGCGCGGCGTACTTCTCGGCGTCCTTCGCCGGGTCGAGGTACCGCGCGAGTCCGACGCCGCCGATCACGAGCTTGCCGCTGCCGCCGTGGGCGACGGGGCGTCCCTCCTCGTCGACCACGGCCAGGTCCCAGCCGTCGAGCGGCAGGCCGATGCGCACCGGTTCGCCCGCGGCCAGGGGCGCCGCGCAGGCGACGACGGTCGCCTCGGTCGGGCCGTACGTGTTCCAGACCTCGCGTCCCTCCACCGCGAGGCGGTTCACGAGCTCCGGCGGGCACGCCTCCCCGCCGAAGATGAGCAGGCGGACGCTGTCGAGCGCCTCGACGGGCCAGAGCGCCGCGAGCGTCGGGACCGTCGAGACGACGGTGATGCGGTGGGCGGACAGCCACGGGCCGAGGTCCATGCCGGTGCGGACCAGCGAGCGCGGTGCCGGGACGAGGCAGGCGCCGTGGCCCCACGCGAGCCACATCTCCTCGCAGGAGGCGTCGAAGGCGACCGAGAGACCGGCCAGGACGCGATCGCCGGGTCCGATCGGCTCGTCCTGAACGAAGAGGCGCGCTTCGGCGTCCACGAAGGCGGCAGCCGAGCGGTGGCGGACGGCGACGCCCTTCGGCGTGCCCGTGGATCCCGACGTGAAGATGATCCAGGCGTCGTCGTCGGGCGCGGGAGGCGTCACCACGGTGAGGGCCGCTGTGCTGGGATACGGGTCGTCCATCGCCGCGACGGTGGTCGCCGGGCCGCCGTCGACCCGGAGACCGTCGTCCGTCAGCACGGCCCGCACGCGCGCCTCGCCGAACACGAGGTCCGCGCGCTCCTGAGGGTCGTCGACATCGACCGGCACGTAGGCGGCGCCCGCGGCGAGCACCCCGAGGATCGCGAGATACAGCTGCCGGCTCCCCGAGCTCATCCGGACGCCGACGCGGTCCCCGGCACCGATCCCGCTCTGTCGCAGGCGAGCCGCGAGGGCGTTGACGCGGGAGAGCAGCTCGCGGTAACTGAGAGCGCCGTCCGCGTCCTCCAGCGCCGACGCGAGCGGGTGCCGCGCAGCACTCTCGGCCAGCACATCGATGAGCGTCCGCGGAGGCGCCGCCTCCCCCGAGCGCAGGAGCAACGCCCGGACATCGGTCGCGGAGGGGTCGGACACGACCGGGAAGACTACGGCGGCCCGGTTACCGCGGGGTGAACGGTCATCCCTCGCCGAGCGCGTGGAGGAGCTGGGCCTTGTTCATCCGCGAGTAGCCCTGGATGCCGCGGGCCTTCGCCCGGTCGCGCAGATCGCGGAAGGTGGGGATGCCGGTGCTGTGCTGCGGGGCGGGCGGCCGGGAGGCTGCGCTCCCCGCGGATCCGCCGGCCGGAGCGGCCCGTCTGGAGCGCTGCACCGCCTTCCGGGCGTCCTTCTCCGTCGTCTGCAGACGGTCCGCGAGCGCCTCGGCCTCTCTGCGCGACTTCTTGTCCAGCTTGCGCACGGCGCGCTCCGCCTCGTCGACGGCCTCGCGCGCGGCCTGCAGTGCCTTCTCCGCGGCCTTCTCGGCCTTGCTCTTCGCCACAGTCGTCCTCCCGCCCCGCCGCCGCCGTCGGCCCGGATCGCATGGTGGTCCCTCGATGAGGAGTATCGCGGAGGCGGCCCGTCCGTGGCTAGAGGTGAGTTGTGCTCATTCCGCGGGAGACAGGTGGGCCAGCAGAGCGTCGAGGATCGGACGCTGCGCTTTCGTGAGCAGGGATCGGGCCTCCTGAAGGCGCACCCACCGCGCGTCGTCCACCTCCGGGAAGGTCCGGGTGCGTCCGGAACCGGGCGGCCAATCGAGCTCGAAGGTGTTGCTTGTGACGGTCTCGGGCTCGAAGGAGTCGGCCTCGGCGGCGAACGCGACGATGATCTTCCCCGAGCCCCGGAACTCGCCGAGGAGCGTGTATCCGGTGTCGGGGGGAGGCGTGCCGATCTCCTCGGTGAACTCGCGGACCGCCGCAGCGACCTCGTCACCGCCATCGCCCTCCTCCGTGAGACCCTTCGGGATCGACCACGCACCCTCCTGCTTGCGCGCCCAGAACGGACCGCCCATGTGGGCGATCCAGACCTCCAGGTCGTCCCTGCGGCGGTAGAGGAGGATCCCCGCGCTCCGTGCCGTCATCCCTCCACCCTAGGCCTGTGCCGGCGCCTCGGACGGCTCGGGATGACCCGGCGTGACGGCCCCGGTCCGGCACGCGGGTGCTGCGACTAACGTGGAGACGTGAACTCGGGTGACGCGTGGGTGGAGGGACCGGACGGCCGGCGCTTCTGGGGGCGCTATGGCGCGGCGGGGCTCCTCGTGCACGACGTGCGCCGGGGAGTCCTCCTCCAGCACCGGGCCGACTGGAGTCATTTCGGGAACACCTGGGGGCTGCCGGGCGGGGCGCGCCACGAGGGCGAGTCCGCCGTGGAGGGGGCCCTCCGGGAGGCGCTCGAGGAGGCCGCCGTGCCTCCCGACGCCGTGAACGTGCTGTTCGAGAGTGTGCTCGATCTCGGCTACTGGTCGTACACCACGGTGGTCGCCGAGGCGCTCCGGCCCTTCGACGTCCACATGGCCGACGTGGAGAGCATCGAGCTGCGCTGGGTCGCGATCGAGCGCGTGTCCGAACTTCCCCTGCACCCGGGGTTCAACGAGTCGTGGCCGGCCCTGCGGGCACGGCTCATGGGCCTGTCCGACTGACCCGGCGACGCGACCCGCTCGCGCGGGCCGTCAGGAGGCGAGCCGCGGCCAGAGCAGGGCGCTGGCGACATCGTCGCAGTCGTCGGGCACACCCGTGTAGTAGCCGGCGCCCGGGTACGGCGCCTGGCCGGGATGTGCCGGCGCGCCGGGGTAGCCGGGATCGCCGCGGTACGGATGCGCTCGCTCCGCGAAGATCCGGTCGCCCCGGATGGTCCCGAGGTATCGGCCATCGGGTGTGACAGCGTCCTCGTCGTTCCACGGGAACCAGCCGATCCAGTCCCCGTCGGGATTGAACAGGTAGCGGTCCTGCGGGTCGGTCCGGAACGCGATCCAGACGCCCTGGCTGTCGTGCAGGTAGACGGTCATCGTCGATCATGCCTTTCGGGTCGGCATTCGTGCGATGAATTATCCTCATCTCTCTTCCTGGTGGCAAGCGCCACGCCGATGTCGGATGGCGCCGGGAGAATGGAGGGGTGCATGTCATCCTCGAGCGCCTCGGCCGCGATTCCGTCCGCGCCGTTCGCCTCCGGGGAGCGGGGGACGACTCCGCCGTGGCACGCGGGGCTCGACTCGACGAATCCATCGTGTCCGCCGGAGACCTGCCGGCCTTCGTCCGGGCGCTGGAAGCGGAGGAGAGGCCGCGCTGGGTCTGGAACGACACGCGCGCCTGGTATCCGGCGCTGCTGGCGGCCCACGTGCGAGTCGAGCGGAGCGTCGACCTGCGCCTGTGCCATGCCATCCTGCGGGGGTCGACGCTCTCCGCCGGATCGGCGCTCGCCACGGCGCCGCCCGGGCCGTGGGACTCGCCTGGCGCCTCCGCCGAAGGAGGGGTCCCGCGGAGGCCGGAGCACCTTCCGCTGTTCGACCTCGACGACGATCGGGCCGAGCCCTCGCCGCTGGCGGAGTTCCTTCTGCAGGAGGAGGCGCTTTCCGCCAGTCGCGAGCCCGGCCGCCTGCGCCTCCTGCTCGCCGCCGAATCCGCGGGGGCGTTGATCGCCGCCGAGATGCACCACGCCGGGCTGCCTTACAGCGCACGCCGCCACGACGAATTACTCGCTGGCCTCCTCGGGCCCCGGCCGCCGTATGGGCTGCCCGCCGTGCTCGAAGACCTGGCCGCCGACATCCGAAGCGCCCTCGACGCGCCCGACCTCAATCCCGACAGTCCGCCGGAGGTGCTGCGCGCCCTTCAGCGGGCCGGTCTCGTCGTCTCCTCGACGAGGTCGTGGGAGCTGCGGCGCCTCGAGCACCCGGCGATCGACCCCCTGCTGCGGTACAAGAAGCTCAGCCGCCTCCTGACCGCGAACGGGTGGACGTGGGCCGACACCTGGGTGCGCGACGGCCGGTTCCGCCCCGACTACGTGCCCGGCGGCGTCGTGACCGGGCGCTGGGCCACGCGCGGGGGAGGGGCGCTCCAGCTCCCGCGCCAGGTTCGGGGCGCGGTCGTCGCCGATCCCGGCTGGAAGCTCGTCGTCGCGGACGCGGCGCAGCTTGAGCCGCGCCTCCTGGCCGGTCTCGCCTCCGATGAGACGATGGCCGCCGCCGGCCGCGGCAAAGACCTGTATGAAGGGATCGTCGCCACCGGAGCCGTGGAGGAGCGCGCACACGCCAAGGTCGCGATGCTCGGCGCGATGTACGGCGCCACCACGGGGGAGAGCGGCCGCCTGATGCCCCGGCTCGCGAACGCCTTCCCCCGCGCCGTGCGGCTCGTCGAGGAGGCCGCCCGCGCGGGCGAGCGCGGGGAGATCGCGACCTCTCGCCTCGGCCGGAGCTCGCCTCCTCCCGGGGCGGCCTGGCAGTCGGCCCAGTCAGCCGCCTCCGGCGACGGCTCGACCGCCGCGGACGAGCGGAGGGCCCGGTCGGTCTCGCGCGACTGGGGGCGGTTCACACGGAACTTCGTCGTCCAGGCCTCGGCGGCCGAGTGGGCGCTCTGCTGGATGGCCGAGCTCCGCAACCGGCTCGTCGACCTCGCGCCGGGCACCTGGATCACCGACGCGCCGCACCTGGTCTACTTCCTCCACGACGAGGTGATCGTGCATGCCCCCGCGGAGCTCGCCCCGGCCGCCGCGGCCGCCGTCACCGAGTCCGCCCGGCGCGCCGGAGTCCTCCTGTTCGGAAGCTTTCCTGTCGAGTTCCCGGTCACGGCCGCAGTCGTCGACAGCTACGCCGAGGCGAAATGAGCCGGTTGCGACCCTCGGCCGGGGAATGAGAGGGTGTCGCGGCTGGTTGTTCCCGTCGACCTGACAGAGGATGGATCCCATGACCGACACCGCCACCGCCCCCGCCGATCCCGACGCGGTCCTCGCGCGCTACCGCGCCCGCCGCGAGCAGGCCGTCACCGCGCCGCAGGGCAATCTCGCCCTCGTGAACACGCAGTGGATCACCGGCGACCCGGACACGCAGCAACCGGTGTGGGGCGTGCCGGGCCTGTGGTCTCCGCTGCCTCACGGAGAATCCGGCCTCACGGTCACGGCGGCGGCCTCCGACGGCATCGTCGTCGACGGCGAGCTGGTCGACGGCTCCGCGGTGGTCCGCGGCAAGGACGACCCCAACCCCGGTTCGATCCGGTTCAGCGACACCGTCACGGGCTTCGTGATCGCCAGCGAGGAGGGCGAGTACGCGCTTCGCGTGTGGGACGCGAACTCCGAGGCCATCCAGGAGTTCGGATCGATCGACGCGTTCCCGTTCAACCCCGAGTGGATCATCAGGGCCGCCTTCACACCGATCGAGGGCGGCAAGACGGTCGGCTTCGAGCACCTCAAGGACGACGGCGCTACCCGCGACATGGTCATCCCGGGCGAGATCACCTTCACGAAGGACGGCGTCGACTACAACCTCGCCGCGTTCAAGGCCGGGCGGGCCCTCCAGCTCGTGTTCGCCGACGCGACGAACGGCGACAGCACCTACTCGGTCGGCCGGTTCCTCTTCGTCGTCCCGAACGACGACGGCACGGTGACGCTCGACTTCAACCTCGCCGTCCTGCCGCCGTGCGCGTTCAGCTACAACTTCAACTGCCCGCTGCCTCCCAAGCAGAACCGTTTCGCCGTGCCGATCGAGGCCGGGGAGAAGAACGTCCTGAACAAGCAGGGCGAACTCCTCCACTGAGCGGAGCCGCTCAGCGGGCGTCGGCCGGTTCGGCCGGGCGGCGCCCGCGGCGCGGTCGCTCGGGGGAGCGCGCCTGGACGAGGGCTCCCGGGTGCGCCTCCAGTGCCGCCGCGACCTCGTCGAGCCACTCGATCGCGGCGCGAGCGCCGAGCTCTGCCGCCCGGTTCGCGGCGAGGAGCGCCCGCGAGTCCGCCTCGTGCGTGAGCCAGCGGATTTTCTCGGTGAAGGCCGCCCGGTAGTCGTCGACGATGGCCCGCGCGTCGGCTTCCGCCAGAGAAGCGGCGATCAGCACCTGGTCGAGCATCTCGTCCCAGTCGGGTCGGGCGTCACCCGGCCCGGCCGTCAGCCATTGCCGCGCTGCGTCCCGTCCGGCGTCGGTCAGCGCGTAGAGCGGGAGGCCGTCCTCGGTCGTTCCGGCAGAGGCGACGAGACCCTGGTCGACCATGCGATCGAGGGTGGAGTAGACCTGCCCGGCGTTGAGCACCCGGCGGTGCGCGGCCCGGCACAGGAACTCGCTCTGGAGTTGCGATCCGTACGCGGGGCCCTGCGTCAGGAGGGCGAGGAAACCGTTCTGCACCGACATACTCGGTATGCTATTCCGCTTCGACGTTCCCGTCGCGACCGAATCACCGAATCACAATCTTGTAACTACGCGCGATTCTCCGGCATAATCGACGCAGCGCACCCGAGTGCGTCCAACTTCACAAGCCGCAGCATCCGACGTTCCTGGTCGTAGGGGAAGACGCACCAACGAACGGAGGAGAACCATGGCGGCACACGCAGCTCGAGGAGTGCTCTACGTGCACTCCTCTCCCAGCGCGCTCTGCCCCCACATCGAGTGGGCGGCGGGTCGCGCTCTCGGCCGTGCTGTGAACTTCACCTGGGAGGCACAGCCGGTCCTTCGGGGCGCCCACAGGACAGAGTTCTTCTGGGAGGGACCCCAGGGCACCGGTGCGCGTCTCGCCACGGCGCTGCGCGGCTGGGAGCACCTCCGGTACGAGGTCACGGAGGACGCCGGCCTCGGCACCGACGGCGGCCGCTGGATGCACACCCCCGACCTCGGGATCTTCTTCGCGCAGGTAGATACCGCGGGCAACACGGTCATCCCGGAGGATCGCGTCCGGTACGCCATGGAGATCGCCGGCGGGAACGCGATCGAGCTGCACCGCGAACTCCGGCTCGCCCTCGGCCAGGCGTGGGACGACGAGCTCGAACCGTTCCGCCACGCGCACGACGACACGTCGGTCACCTGGCTCCACAAGGTCGGCTGATCGCGCTCCCGCGGCGGGCCCGGCACGGCCGCCCGTTCGCGGTGAACGACGAAGGCCCCGGTCGGACGGACCGGGGCCTTCGTGTTCGCGCGTTTCGGATCAGACGCTGCGGAAGGCGGCGACGGCGTTGTGACCGCCGAAGCCGAACGAGTTGCTGATCGCGAGCACCGGCCCCTCGGGGAGCGGCTGCGGCTGACCGGACACCTGCAGCGGGATCGCCGGGTCGAGCTCCGTGATGTTGATGGTCGGAGGGGCGACCCGATCGCGGAGGGCGAGCACGGTGAAGACGGCCTCGAGAGCGCCGGTGCCGCCGAGGAGGTGACCGGTCGACGCCTTGGTCGCCGATACCGGGATCGCGTGGACGCGGTCCCCGAAGACCTCGCGGAGAGCGACGTACTCCGACGGGTCGCCGACCGGCGTGCTCGTCGCGTGGGCGTTGATGTGCACGACCTCGTCGGGAGCGGCGCCCGCCTGGCCGAGCGCGAGGCGCACGGCACGGCTCGCCCCGCGCCCCTCCGGGTCGTTGGCCGTGATGTGATACGAGTCGGCGGTGACCCCTCCGCCCGCGAGCTCGGCGTAGATCCGGGCGCCGCGGGCCAGCGCGTGCTCCTCGGTCTCGAGCACCAGGCTCGCCGCGCCTTCGCCCATGACGAAACCGTCGCGGTCCACGCTGTACGGCCGGGAGGCGGTGGCCGGGTCGTCGTTGCGGCGCGACAGGGCCTGCATCGACGCGAAGGAGGCGATGGTGATCGGGTGGATCGCGGACTCGGTGCCGCCGGCGATCACGACGTCGGCGAGACCCGCCTGCAGATGCTCGTAGGCGTTGACGAGCGACTCGGTGCTCGACGCGCAGGCGGAGGCCACGGTCCGTGCGAAGGCGCGGGCCTCGAAGTGCATCGAGACGGCGGCGGAGGCCGCGTTCGGCATGAGCATGGGCACGGTCATGGGCAGCACCCGGCGGGGGCCGCGGTCGCGGAGCGTGTCCCACGCGTCGAGGAGCGTCCAGACGCCGCCGATGCCGGTGGCGTAGTCGACGCCGAGCCGCTCGGGGGCGACGTCGGGCTCGCCGGCGTCCTTCCAGGCCTCCATCGCGGAGATCAGGGCGAACTGGCTCGACGGGTCGAGGCGCTTGGCGACGGGGCGCTCCAGCACCTCCTCCGGGCGCACCTTCGCCTCGGCGGCGAACGTGACGGGGAGCTCGTACTGGGCGACCCAGTCGTGCTCGAGCGTCCGGGCGCCGGACTCGCCGGCCAGCAGCGCGGCCCAGCTCTCCGGTGCGGTGCCACCGAGCGGGGACGAGGCGCCCACACCGGTGACGACGATCTTCTTGGTCATAACGGCAACTCTCCGGGAATCGGGATTGTCGACGGGCGCACCCCGCCCGCCACCCTCACGGGCGGCCCGTGGGGGCGCCGCCCGCGAGGGAGGAAGATTTCTTGCGAGCCCCTAGGCGTCCTGCGCCTTGACGATGAACTCGACGGCATCGCCGACGGTCTTGAGGTTCTTGACCTCCTCGTCCGGGATCTTGACATCGAACTTGTCCTCGGCGTTGACCACGATGGTCATCATCGAGATGGAGTCGATGTCGAGGTCGTCGGTGAACGACTTGTCCAGCTCAACCGTGTCGGTCGCGATGCCGGTCTCGTCGTTGATGAGCTCGGCCAGGCCGGCAAGAACTTCTTCGGTGGACAATGCCATGGTGATTTCTCCTTGAGGGGGTGTCGTTTTGACCGTGGAACAGTCTAGGGCAGCACGACGACCTGCGCGCCGAAGACCAGACCGGCGCCGAAGCCGATCTGGAGCGCGAGGCCGCCCGACAGCTCGGGGTGCTCCTGGAGGAGGCGATGCGTCGCCAGCGGGATCGATGCGGCCGAGGTGTTCCCGGTCGTCTCGATGTCACGCGCGATGGCCACCGTCTCCGGAAGCTTCAGCTGCTTGGCGAACTCGTCCACGATCCGCATGTTCGCCTGGTGGGGGATGAACGCCGCGAGCTGGTCCGGGGTGACCCCGGCCTCGTCGAGCGCCTGCTTCGCCACCTTGGCCATCTCCCAGACGGCCCAGCGGAAGACCGTCTGCCCCTCCTGCCGGAGCGTCGGCCACGGCTTCTCGCCGTCACGGAACTCGAGCAGGGTGTTGCTCATCCCGACGGCGTCGGCCTTCGACCCGTCCGAGCCCCAGACCGTCTTCGCGATGCCCGGGTACTCGCTCGGGCCGATGACGACGGCGCCGGCACCGTCGCCGAGCAGGAAGGAGATCGTGCGATCGGTCGGATCGACGACGTCCGACAGCTTCTCGGCTCCGACGACGAGGGCGTAGTGAGCGGCTCCGGTGCGGATGAGCGCGTCGGCCTGCGCGACGGCGTACGCGTACCCGGCGCAAGCCGCGTTCATGTCGTACGCGGCCGCGGGGTTGGCGCCGACCCGGTCGGCGAGGACCGCAGCGATGGAGGGGGTCTGCTGCACGTTCGAGACGGTCGCGACGATGACGGCGTCGATCAGCTGCGGGTCGACGCCGGACTTCGCGATCGCCTCCTTCGACGCCTCCGTGGCGAGGTCGACGGCGAGGACGTCGCGGCCCGCGCGGGTGCGCGTGATGATGCCGGTGCGCTGGCGGATCCACTCGTCGGACGAGTTGATCGGTCCGACGAGGTCGTCGTTCGGGACGACGTTCTCGCCCCGGGCCGCGCCGATCGAGAGGATGCGGGTGTACTGCGGACCGTGGGACTGCTGCAGGGTGGGTCGGGTCATCGGGGAGCTCCTAGCGGCCTTACGCGGCCTGGTCGATGAGGTCGAAGGCGGCGGGCAGGTCTTCCGGGGTCTTGATCGCGACGGTCGGCACGCCCTTCAGACCGCGCTTGGCCAGGCCGACGAGGGCGCCGGCGGGCGCGACCTCGATCAGGCCGGTGACACCCGCCTCCTCGAACGCCTTCATGTCGAGGTCCCAGCGTACCGGCGACGAGATCTGCCCGACGAGGAGCCGCAGGAACTCCGCACCGTCGGTCACCTCGGAGCCGTCCTTGTTGCTCCAGAGACGCAGGGTGGGGTCGTTGGTGCTGACGGTGGAGGCGAACTTCTCCAGGGCCGGCATCGCGGAGGCCATGTAGCGCGTGTGGAACGCGCCCGCGACCTGCAGCGGGATGACGCGCGCGCGGGCGGGCGGGTTCTCCGCCAGCTGAGCAAGCGCATCCAGCGCGCCGGCGACCACGATCTGACCGCCGCCGTTGAAGTTCGCGGGGGAGAGGCCGAGCTCCTCGAGCCGCGCCAGCAGCTCTGTCTCGTCAGCCCCGATCACCGCGCTCATCCCCGTCTGCGCTTCCGCGGCCGCACGGGCCATTGCGGCACCCCGCTCGCGGACGAAGGCGACCGCGTCGGTCTCGCTCAGCACGCCGGCCCCGGCCGCGGCGGTCAGCTCTCCGACGGAGTGCCCGGCGATACCGCCGATGCGCTCGCGGCGCCCGTTGGCGAACAGCGCGGAGAGCGTGAGCAGACCCGCGGACACGATGAGCGGCTGGGCCACTGCGGTGTCACGGATCGTGTCGGCGTCGCTGACCGTGCCGTGGGCCACGAGATCGATGCCGACGGCGTCGGAGATGCCGGTCAGCTGATCGCGGAACGAGGACTCGGACAGCCAGGGGTCCAGGAAGCCCGGGGTCTGGGATCCCTGACCCGGGCACACGATGACGATCACGGTTTCCAGTCTGCCAATCTTCCGCAGCGCGGATGTGTCGGTTGGATACGAAGTATTCGGTTCTTCGCTGTGGTTATCTACAACTCAGTGCCCGCGTCGGGCCCCGTCGGGCTCGTTGATCGAACCCACGATGAGCGCGGCCTGGAGGATCAGGGCCTCGCGGGCGCCCGTGGCATCCCAGCCGATCACCTCCGAGACGCGCTTGAGGCGGTAGCGGACGGTGTTCGGGTGCACGAACAGCTCCCGCGCCGTCGCCTCGAGAGAGCGGCCGTTGTCGAGGTAGCACCACAGGGTCGTGAGCAGCTCGGGGGAGTAGGCCTGCAGCGGACGGTAGATGCGGCTGATCAGCGTGGCGCGGGCGAGTCCGTCGCCGGCCAGCGCGCGCTCGGGGAGGAGGTCGTCGGCGTGGACGGGTCTCGGGCAGTTGCGCCAAGCTTTGGCGACGGCGAATCCGGCGAGGGCGGCCTTGGCGCTCTTGGAGGCGTCGACGAGGCTCGGCACCTCGTGACCGAGCACGAGGTGGCCGGCGCCGAAGCCCGGCTCGAGCTGCTCCGCGATCTCCATGAACGAGACGACCGGGGTCGGCCCGATGGCATCCTCCGGGGTGCTGTTGCTCGGCCAGGCGCGGCCGATGACGAGCACCAGGCGGCTGCCCTGGACCCCGATCAGCACGTCGGCCGACATGTGTCGCGCGGTGCGCCGCAGCTGGTCGACGTCGAGCATCTTGGGTGCGGTCCCGACGAGGACGCTCACCTCGCCGTGCCCGTGCCAGCCCAGAGCCGCAATGCGGCTGGGGAGCTCGTCGTCGTACTCGCCCGTGAGGATGCTGTCGACGACCAGCGCCTCCAGGCGTGCATCCCACAGCCCCCGGGCCTCGGCGGCACGCGCGTAGACGTCGGCCGCCGCGAACGCGATCTCCCGCGAGTACAGGAGGATCGCCTCCCGGAGATCCTCGCCGCCCCCCGCCTTCACTCGCTCCTCGACCACCTCGACGGTGATCTTGATGAGCTGGAGGGTCTGCTGCAGGCTCACGCTCCGCAGCAGTTCACGCGGGGCGGCACCGAACACGTCGGCTGCGATCCACGGTGTCGAGCGCGGGTCGTCGTACCAGGAGATGAACGACGAGATGCCCGCCTGGGCCACCAGGCCGACGGCGCTGCGCCGGCCCGGGGGCATGTCGCGATACCAGGGGAGCGTGTCCTCCAGCCGCTTGAGCGTGCTCGTCGCAAGCTCGCCGGAGATCTTCCTCAGCCAGGCGAGGGTGTCGGCCTTCGAGCGTCCCTCCGGGCGCGGGGTCACCGCAGTGCCCCCGCGCCGCTCAGGACTCGCCTCCCGCCGTCCCGGTCGTGCCGGCGTTGACGTCGTGGAGCAGGTACTTCTCGATCGCCCACGCCGGGGCGTTCGGGTCGACCTTGCCCTGCGCCGCGAGCAGCTCGAGCGTCCGGACGACCATCGACGGGCCGTCGATCTTGAAGAAGCGACGCGCCGCCGGACGGGTGTCGGAGAAGCCGAAGCCGTCTGCGCCGAGCGTGGCGTACTCGCCCGGGACGAACTGGCGGATCTGGTCGACCACGCCGTGCTCGTAGTCGCTGACGGCCACGAACGGACCCTCGGCGTCCTGGAGCTTGCGCGTCAGGTACGGGACCTGCTTCTCCTGCTGCGGGTAGAGGAAGTTGTGCTCCTCGGCGCGGAGACCGTCGCGGCGGAGCTCGCTCCAGGACGTGACGCTCCAGACGTCGGCGGAGACGCCCCAGTCCTGGGCGAGCAGGTGCTGCGCCTCCAGAGCCCAGGGCACCGAGACGCCGGAGGCGAGGAGCTGGGCCTTCGGACCGGTTCCCTCGCCCTCGCGCAGCTTGTAGATGCCGCGGACGATGCCGTCGACGTCGACGCCCTCCGGCTCGGCCGGCTGGACGATCGGCTCGTTGTACACCGTGAGGTAGTACATGACGTTGGGGTCGGGGTGCGAGTCGCCGTACATGCGCTCGAGTCCGGCCCGCACGATGTGGCCGATCTCGTACCCGTAGGCCGGGTCGTACGAGACGACCGCGGGGTTGGTCGAGGCGAGCAGCGGGGAGTGCCCGTCGGCGTGCTGGAGGCCCTCACCGGTCAGCGTGGTCCGGCCGGCCGTCGCGCCGATCAGGAAGCCGCGCGCCATCTGGTCTCCGGCGGCCCACAGGGCGTCGCCGGTCCGCTGGAACCCGAACATCGAGTAGAAGACGTACACCGGGATCAGCGGCTCACCCTGGGTCGAGTACGACGTGCCCACGTTGGTGAACGCCGCGAGGGCGCCCGCCTCGTTGATGCCAACGTGGATGATCTGCCCCTGCGGGCTCTCCTTGTAGGCGAGGAGCAGCTCGCGGTCGACCGATGTGTAGTGCTGGCCGTTCGGGTTGTAGATCTTCGCGTTCGGGAAGAAGGCGTCCATGCCGAACGTGCGCGCCTCGTCCGGGATGATCGGGACGATCCGGTGCCCGAAGTCCTTCGAGCGGAGGAGGTCCTTCAGCAGCCGGACGAACGCCATGGTGGTGGCGACCTCCTGCGTGCCCGACCCCTTCTTGGAGATCGCGTACGCGGAGTCGTCCGGGAGGCTGACCTGGGTGTACTTCACGCGGCGCTCGGGGACGTAGCCGCCCAGCGCACGGCGGCGATCGTGGAGGTAGCGGATCGCCTCGTCCTCGGGGCCCGGGTTGTAGTACGGCGGGAGGTACGGGTTCTCCTCGAGCTGCGCGTCGCTGACCGGGATGCGCATGGCGTCGCGGAACGTCTTGAGGTTGTCCAGCGTCATCTTCTTCATCTGGTGGGTCGCGTTGCGGCCCTCGAACGACGGGCCGAGCCCGTAGCCCTTGATGGTCTTCGCGATGATGACGGTCGGCTGGCCCTTGTGCTCCACGGCCGCCTTGAACGCCGCATAGACCTTGCGGTAGTCGTGGCCGCCGCGCTTCAGGTTCCAGACCTGGTCGTCGGTGTAGTCCTTGACGAGCTCGAGCGTTCGCGGGTCGCGGCCGAAGAAGTTCTCGCGGACGTACGCGCCGTTCTCGGTCTTGTACGTCTGGTAGTCGCCGTCCGGCGTCTCGTTCATGAGGTTGACCAGCGCGCCGTCGGTGTCGCGAGCGAGCAGCTCGTCCCACTCGCGGCCCCAGATCACCTTGATGACGTTCCAGCCGGCGCCGCGGAAGTAGCTCTCCAGCTCCTGGATGATCTTGCCATTGCCGCGGACCGGGCCGTCGAGGCGCTGCAGGTTCGCGTTGATGACGAACGTCAGGTTGTCGAGCTTCTCGTTGGCCGCGACCTGGAGCTGACCGCGCGACTCCACCTCGTCCATCTCGCCGTCGCCGAGGAAGGCCCAGACGTGCTGGTCGGAGGCGTCCTTGATGCCGCGGTTGGTCAGGTACTTGTTGAGCTGCGCCTGGTAGATCGCATTGATCGGCCCGAGACCCATCGACACGGTCGGGAACTGCCAGAAGTCGGGCATGAGGCGCGGGTGCGGGTAGCTCGAGAGGCCGCCGCCGGCGTGCGACTTCTCCTGACGGAAGCCGTCGAGCTGGTCGGCGCTGAGCCGCCCCTCGAGGAAGGCGCGGGCGTAGGTGCCGGGGGAGGCGTGGCCCTGGATGAAGATCTGGTCGCCGCCGCCCGGGTGGTCCTGACCGCGGAAGAAGTGGTTGAACCCGACCTCGTAGAGCGCGGCGCTCGACGCGTACGTCGAGATGTGGCCGCCCACGGCGATGCCCGGGCGCTGAGCGCGGTGTACCAGGATGGCCGCGTTCCAGCGGATCCAGGCGCGGTACCGGCGCTCGATCTCCTCGTCACCGGGGAACTCCGGCTCGTTCTCCGGGGAGATGGTGTTGATGTAGTCGGTGGTCGGCACCATCGGCACGCCGAGGTGGAGCTCCTTGGAGCGCTTCAGCACGCTGAGCACGATCTCCCGCGCCCGCTCGTGGCCATGGGCCGCAACCAGTTGATCGAGGGATTCCCGCCACTCGGCGGTCTCCTCCGGGTCCGAATCGATGTGATTCACCGAATACGGGTCCTGGTCGTTCACAGTCACCCTCGACCTCTTTCTTGTGTCGGATGGATCGAAAGACGATGCATACCGCTGTCGGGTTTCGACAAGCGCGGGCACCATCCTTCAGCCTAGCCGCACTCGCGCCGGACTGGTGACCGCGGTCGGCCGCCCGCCATCGGCCCTCCCTTTGCTTCGGGCGCGTGCCGGTCTAAGCTGGGTCCTCGTGCCCGGGACCGGCCAGAACGCGCGGGCAGGGAAGGACGCCCCATGGCTCTCGAGAACGACACTCAGGCACCCGATTTCGAACTGCCCGATCAGTACGGGCAGCCGATCCGCCTCAGCGACTTCCGCGGCCGCAAGGCCGTCGCCATCGTCTTCTTCCCGCTGGCGTTCTCGGGAACGTGCACGGGAGAGCTGTGCGAGCTCCGCGACAACATCTCGCTGTTCCGCGACCATCGCGTCGAGCTCCTCGGAGTCTCGGTCGACTCCAAGTACACGCTCCGCGCCTGGGCCGAGCAGGAGCGCTACGACTTCAGCCTCCTCGCCGACTTCTGGCCGCACGGGCAGACCGCCAAGGAGTACGGCGTGTTCCTCCCCGAGAAGGGGTTCGCCAACCGGGCGACGTTCGTCGTCGACGAGACCGGGATCATCCGCGCCTCCTTCATCACCGCCCCGGGCGAGGCCCGCTCGATCGAGGCCTACCGCGCCGCCCTGGAGGAGCTGCCCGCGCACGTGTGACGCGCGGCGGCACCGTTCTGTTCATCGCGAACGGAGGATGAGCCGCGCGCCATGCACGCAATGACCTCCGCTCCCCGACCTCGCGCGGCGAGCCGCCCGAACCATCCTCCCTTCGCCGCCCGCTAGGCTGGGAGCACCCCGGGCCTTTAGCTCAGCTGGTAGAGCGCCACGTTTACACCGTGGATGTCGTCGGTTCGAACCCGGCAGGGCCCACCCACCTGGCACCCCCAGCCCACTAGACTCCCCGCATGCCGGAGGGGCCGTACCGCTGGTTCGTCGTCGCCGAGTTGGCGCTCGCGGCGATCACCTTCGTCGCGTTGCTGTTCGTCGTCGCACCGTACGGCGGGAGGCACGGGCGAGCCGGCTGGGGCCCGACCGTTCCCGCCCGGGTCGGCTGGCTCATCATGGAGGCGCCCGCCAGCCTCCTCTTCGCAGCCTTCTTCCTCCTGGGGCAGCACCGGTCCCAGCTCGTCCCGCTCGTCTTCCTCGCTCTCTGGCAGGTGCACTACGTGTATCGAGCCTTCGTGTACCCGTTCCTCCTGCGCACGAGCGCTCGCATGCCCGTCCTCGTCATGCTCCTCGCGATCCTGTTCAACCTGCTCAACGCGTGGGTCAACGCCCGGTGGGTCTCGGAGTACGGCGACTACCCGGTGTCCTGGCTCGGCGATCCGCGCTTCTGGGTCGGCGCCCTCTTGTTCGCGTCGGGTCTAGCCCTCAACACGTCGTCCGACCGGATCCTCCGCAGGCTTCGGCGAGGCAGCACCGGGTACGCGATCCCGTCAGGGGGAGGCTTCCGCTACGTCTCCAGCCCGAACTATCTCGGCGAGATCATCGAGTGGACCGGTTGGGCGGTTGCCACGTGGTCGCTCGCCGGGACCGCCTTCGCCGTCTACACCGCCGCGAACCTGGCGCCCCGGGCGTTCGCGAACCATCGCTGGTACCGCGATACGTTCCCGGACTACCCGAGCGAACGACGGGCGCTCGTCCCGTTCCTCCTCTGACCGAAGCAGGAGGAGTCAGCCGAGCAGTTCGCGGGCGACCTCGGCACGCGCCAGCTCGAACGTGCCGATGACCGGGACGCCGACGCGCGCCGCGGCCTCTCGCGACGCGAGCGGAGACACGGTCACCATGCCCGAGACCGCAGCCGGCGACAGCCCGGCGCTCCGCAGCTCCGCGATCCCGGCGACTGCGCCGAGGGCGTCCGTCGCGGCGAAGAGCAGCCGGTCGACGCGCGCCTGGAGGGACGGCTCCCCGAGGACCCCGCGGGTCTCGTCCTGGTAGACGCCGTCGGCGATCTCGATGACGATGACGTCGGGGCCTGCGGCCGCGAGAACGTCGACCAGCGAGTGGAACAGTCCGAGGATCTCCGAGGAGCCGACGCGGAACGTCGTGGGATAGCCGAAGTCGGTGAAGTCTGCGACAGCGATCGCCCCGGCGTCGCGGAACATGTTCGGGTCGCCCCCCGCCGCCGTGCCCGTGGCCTTGCCCGCGGCGACGCGAAGCCCGGAAGCGGACAGCCCGTGGACGAGGTTCGCCGCGGCCGTCGACTTGCCCGAGTTCATGGAGGTGCCGAGGACGACGACGACGCGCGGCGCGTCGAGCGCCGAGCCCGGCTCGGAGACGGGGAGCATGCTGCTCGCCCGGTGCGGCGCGAGGCGCGGGAGGGTGAGCCGGCCGCCCGCGTCCGCGAGCATCCCGATGGGGGAGAGGGTCGTCGGCGCCGCCATCGAGCCGTGCGCGGCGAGCACGGAACCGGCCACGCCGCCGGCCGCGATGAGGTGGCACGGGCCGAGGTCGCCCGGAACCTCGGCGAGCACGGCATCCGGCGCGTAGCGGTGTCCGTAGGCGACGAGGACCTCGTCGCCGGCGAAGAGCGTCTGGCGGCGCGATCCGGGGCCTTCGATCCAGCTCAGGTGCCCCAGCTCCTCCACGCGCGCGAGCACGATGTCACCGGGCTGCGGGACGGTGTCGAGTGCGGACTCGAGGTGGTAGCGGGTCGCGTCCTCGGCGAGCGCGGCCGCGAGGTAGCGGGTGCTGTACGCCGCCTTGGCACGGAGCAGTCGCTCCGCCGGGACGGGGCCGCCGAGCGTCGGGATGGGCCCGCTGACCGGCGAGACGGGGGTGGATGACGCGTCGGCGGCACCGGTGCGGAAGCGGGCAGGGGCATCGAGGGATGAGCTCAGCATCGAGCGGCCTTTCGTGGTTGGGAGGGAGTCGCCACGTGCTGATGCCGCCTGCGGATTCAAGCAATCATAAGGGCGCTCCGGTGGCGTGCAAGTGAACGCCCGATGACGGCCCGGGGAGCGGTGACGGAGGTCGTCCCTATGCTGTCCGCGAGGGCCCGTCGCACGCGTGGTCCACGGCGCTGAACGAGGGAGGAACGGGTCGGTGACCGAGAACGTCGAGCAGTGGTGGCGCCGCCGTCAGTGGTCGAAGGGCGTCCCCGTCCCGTACCCGGTCGGCCGCTACCGGGCGGACTGGGAGCGCTATCCGGTTCTGGTGCGTCAGTACCATCCCGACCTCAATCACGGCATCACCCTGAGCCAGATCCCGCCCGCTGCCGACGTCTACCTGCTCTGGCAGTGCGACTCCGGCCATCTCTTCATCGCGACGCCGGAGGAGCAGCGTTCGAGACCCGGGGGCGCTCGGCGGCGCTCGGTGTGGTGCCCGCACTGCGCCGAGCTCGCCGCGCCACGGCGCATCCGGCGTCCCGAGCCCGACGCCGGTCTCCACGTCTGCGGCCATGCGCGCGATCCGCGCCGGATCGAGGCCGATCCGGCCGACGACCGCTGCTACCTCTGCCGTCGGCTCGACCGGGAGGCGCTGAAGCGCGACCAGCTCGTCGCGATGGCGACCCCCGGCGCTCGAGCCGCTGTGTCGGACGAGAACGGCACGAGCGGACGCTACTCCTGGCAGTGCACCGCCGGGCACCCGTCGTTCAGTGCGACGATCGAGAAGATCCTCGGCGGCAAACGCTGCCCGGTGTGCCGGCACGCCCTCTCCGGCGCTGCCGCCGTCGCCGTCGGCGAGGCGTTCACGAGCCGCTGGGCGCCGCGGCCGGCGTCCGCCGCCGAGCCCGACCTCCGTCGTCGCCTCGCCGAACGTCTCGACGTCGACCTCTCGGCGAACGCCGTTCGGGTCGCCAAGCCGTTCCACTCCCACCTCGAGGTCTGGCCCGACATCGTGATCCCCGAGCTCAAGGTGGCGGTGGAGTACGACACGACCGGCCGCCACGGCCTCGAGCACGTCGGCCCGCGGGAGGCGTCCGACCGGCGCAAGGACCGCCTGCTGCGAGCGGCGGGGTGGGAGGTGGTGCGGGTCCGGTGCGGCAAACTGCAACCGATCGGACCCTACGACGTGGTCGCCGGCGGCGTCTCGGACTCGGTCGTCGCGCGGATCATCGATCGCCTCGGCGAGATCCGGGGGAGTCTCTTCGTCAGCGCGTACCTGCGGTGATGGGATTCTCGATCGGTGCGCCGGTGAACGGACGTCGCCCACCGACGGGCGCGGCTCTGGCCCTGCGGACCGGTGCTGGCTACGCTGACAGCCGACGCGGCGGGTCGTCCGATCCGTCGCGGGACTCTCACGAGGAGGAGAACAATGCCGTCCATCCTGAATCCGTACCTGAACTTCCGGACGCAGGCTCGCGAGGCCATGGACTTCTACCAGTCGGTCTTCGGCGGCGAGGTGCAGCGCAGCACCTTCGCCGACTTCCAGATGGCCCAGGACCCGGCCGATGCCGACCTGATCATGCATTCGCAGCTCACCTCGCCGGCCGGCTTCACCCTCATGGCGGCCGACGTGCCGGAGCACATGGAGCTGAAGCAGGGCTCGGCGATCTCCATCTCGTTGAGCGGCTCCGACGAGGCCGAGCTGAGCGGCTGGTGGGACAAGCTGATGGAGGGGGGCACGGTCATCGAGCCCCTGTCGAAGGCGCCGTGGGGCGACTCGTTCGGGATGGGCATCGACCGGTTCGGCGTCCAGTGGCTCGTCAACATCGCGGGGAGCCCCTCCGCCTGATCCCGCGCGACGGTGGGAAGAGCGCGAGGAGCGGTCTTCCCACCGGCCGGACCGCCCGCTATGGTCGGCGCCATCGGCACCCTGACACATCGGAGGTGGTCGCCATGTGCCGCTGGCTCGCTTACTCGGGGGAGCCCTTGCAGCCCTCCGTGCTCATCCTCGACGCCCAGCATTCCCTCGTCGCGCAGTCGCTCAACTCGCCCCTCGGCGCTGAGACGGTGAACGGGGACGGCTTCGGCTTCGGCTGGTACCCGGCGGGGCCGGACGCCGGATCGCGGCCCGCCATCTTCCACAGCATCGAACCCGCATGGAACGACCAGAACCTGCGCGAGCTCACCGACGCCGTGCGCAGCCCGCTCTTCTTCGCGCACGTCCGGGCGGCCGCCGGGCCTCCCATCCAGCAGACGAACTGCCACCCGTTCCGGTACGAGGACTGGCTCTTCATGCACAACGGCTTCCTCGACGGATTCCACCTCATGAAACGCGACCTCGTCCTCGCCGTCGACGAGTCGCTCTACCCGAACATCCTCGGGACGACCGACTCGGAGGTGCTCTTCTACCTGGCCCTGACGCTCGGCCTCCAGGACGACCCGATCGGCGCCATGACGAAGGCCGTCCGCATGGTGGAGCAGGTCGGCGCGAAGCACGGGGTCAAGTTCCCGATGCAGGGGACCCTCGCTCTCTCCAACGGATCGACCATGTGGGCGTTCCGGTACTCGACCGCGCACCGCACGCGCAGCCTGTTCCACTCCGTGGCGGTCCCGGAACTGCGCGAGATGTACCCCGACGCCGAACGGCTGAGCGTGTTCGGGGACCACGCGAAAGTGGTCGTCTCGGAGCCGCTCAACGACCTCCCCGGAGCGTTCAAGGAGGTGCCGGAGTCGACCGTGGCCATCCTTGATGACGAGGGCTACCGCCACGAGTCGTTCCTCGATGACGGAGACGACTGACACCGCTGGCAGAATCCCCGTGTGACGACACCCGCACCGAGCGCGCCCGACCACTCCCTCGCTCGCCGGCTGCGCCTCGGCGACGCGATCACGATCGGCCTCGGATCGATGATCGGCGCCGGCGTGTTCGCCGCGTTCGGGCCGGCCGCCGCAGCCGCCGGAGCGGGACTGCTGGTGGGACTTCTCATCGCCGGTTTCATCGCCTTCTGCAACGCGACATCGTCGGCGCAGCTCGCCGCCCAGTACCCCACGTCGGGAGGGACGTACGTCTACGGCCGCGAACGGCTCGGCGAGTGGCCCGGCTTCCTCGCGGGCTGGTCCTTCGTCGTGGGCAAGACGGCGAGCTCCGCCGCGATGGCCATCACCTTCGCCACCTACGCGGTCCCCGCGCCGTGGGTGAAGCCGGTCGCGCTCCTCGCCGTGGTGCTCCTCACGCTCGTCAACTCGCTCGGCGTGACCCGGACCGCCGGGCTGACGAGAGTGCTCGTAGTCATCGCCCTCGTCGCTCTCGCCGTGGCGGTCGCGATCGGCTTCGCGCGCACCTCGCCGGCCGCCGCTGCTCCCGGAGTCCCGGTGAGCGCTTACGGCGTGCTCCAGTCCGCGGGCTTCCTGTTCTTCGCCTTCGCCGGCTATGCGCGCATCGCGACCCTGGGGGAGGAGGTGGTCGACCCGGAGCGCACCATCCCTCGCGCGATCACCTCGGCCCTGGCGATCGTCCTCGTGGTGTACACGATCGTCGCCTTGGCGGCGCTGCACGCGATCGGCCCCGCGGGACTGGCCGTCGCACCCGCCCCGCTCGGAGCGGTCGCCGCGACGAGCGGTGCGGCGTGGCCCGGCGCCGTCGTCAGGATCGGCGCCGCCGCGGCCTCGCTCGGAGCTCTCCTCGCGATGATCGCGGGCATCGGGAGGACCAGTCTCGCGATGGCGCGGAACCACGACCTGCCCGGGTGGCTCGCGGCCGTGCACCCGCGATTCCGCGTGCCTTACCGTGCGGAACTGGTGGTCGGCCTGGTCGTCTGCGTCCTCGTAGCGGTGAGCGACCTTCGCGGGGCTATCGGTTTCTCGTCGTTCGGCGTGCTCCTGTACTACCTCGTCGCCAACGCGTCCGCTAGGACTCAAGGCGCCGCCCATCGCCGCTACTGGCGCTGGCTCGCGGTCGCCGGAGCCGTGGGGTGCGTGGTCCTCGTCGCGACACTTCCTCCCGCCTCCATCGCGGCCGGCCTCGTCGTGCTCGCGGTCGGCGTCGGCTATCGCGTGGTCAGAGTGAGGGTGACCGCACGGGGGGCCCGCTGACCTCTCCCGGTCAATCGTCCGGCGTCGCCACCTGCTCGACCTCGGCTCCGTCGCGGAGCGTGCCCGGCACCGATTCCTGGTAGAGGTAGGCGGCGGCGACAGGCCAAGAACCGGCGTCCGCGAGTCGGAAGACGTCGACGGCGGCCGCCCCTTCGAACGTGGCCGCCGTCCGCAGCAGTCCCGGAGGTCGGGGTCCGAGCAGGGGGAGGCGGAGGCTGAAGGCCTCGCGCTGCTCGTCCGGGAAGATCAGGATGGCGAGGAAGGTGTTGTCATCCATGACCACGCCACCTCCGGTTCTCCCGACCGCTCGCTCACCCCGCCCCGATGCGCGGTGACCCGGCAGTGTCTTCGGCGGCATGATGCACCTCGCCGTTCTTCCGCGGCAAGACGGCAAATCGGCCGTTCCCGCCCCGCAGAACCGGAGGGTTCCCAAGAGCTCGCCGATGAGTCACAATCAGCCCATGAACGCCGACATCGTCTCGGCTTCCACACTCAGTCCGGGGGCCGCGCCCGGGGGGATCCCGCTTCGGATCCACTTGGGCGAGCAGGAATACGCCGCGCTTGTCCGCATCGCGACCAAGCGCCACACCACCGCGAGCAAACTGGTGGAGCAGCTCGTTCTCAACGCTCTCACCCACGCGGAGGTGCCCGCGCCCTCACCGGCGCAGCCGAAACGCCCGCACGTCAGCTACGAGGAGGCCACCCGTGGCTTCCTCCCCGACATGGTCGCCGGGAGGGAGGGGGGTTCCTGAGTTCGTGCCCCCGCCCGTCGGCCGCCAAGGCCGCAAGTCGAGTCCCGCCGGTCCGGCGGGACTCGACTTGTGTGCGCGGAGCGTCTACGGTGTGCTGAGGTTTCAGAAGGAGGTACGGTCATCGCGAGATCCGCTTCTCCCGTCGCTGCCATCGGACTGGCCCTCGCCGTGGCGCTCACCGGTTGCGCTGGAGGCGAGGACTACTCGGCGAAGACGGCGAGCACCCTGCAACACGGCGTCCTCGATGTCGCGACGGCGGCGCAGGGGAGTGACTTCACCGCGGCGCTGGCCAAGCTCGATGCGCTCGAAAGCGCCAACGAGTCGGCGTTCAAGAACGGTGCGATCAGCTCGGCGAGACATGCCGCTGTCGCGCGCTCCATCGCCTCCATCCGGGCTGAGTTGACGCGCCTGCAAGCCGACGCCGAGAAGGCGCAACTGCAGCAGCAGCTTCAGGAGCTCCAGCAGCTGCAACAGCAACAGCAACAGCAACAGCAGCAGAAGCCGGCCCCGAAGGACAAGAGCGACTCCAAGAAGGGCGGGAAGGACGGCTGATGGGTGGCACGCAGACCGACGGTGACGCCACCGGAGTCTCCCACCGGTCCGGGGACGTCATCGCCGACCGTTATCGCATCGCCGACCGGATCGGCTCGGGGGGCATGGCCGAGGTGTACCGCGCGCACGATGAGGCGCTCGGGCGCGACGTCGCGCTCAAGATCTTCCGCCGGGAGCTCGCGTCCGCCGACGACCTCAAGCGGCAGCAGGGCGAGGTCCAGCTCCTCGCCCGGCTCTCGCATCCCTCCCTGGTCACACTGTTCGATGCGATCTCGGACGACGGCGGTCGCGGCATCCTGGTGCTCGAGTTCGTCGACGGGACGGACGCCGGCGCCCGGATGAAGCAGGGAGCGCTGCCCGTCCCCGCGGTCGCGGCGATCGGTGTCGACATCGCTCGCGCGCTCTCGTACATCCACGCGCAGGGAGTCGTGCATCGCGACATCTCGCCCGCGAACATCCTCCTGCCCCGCTCGGAGGAGTCCGGCGTCGCAGCCAAGCTGACCGACCTCGGGATCGCTCGGCTCGTCGACGACGCGAGGATCACCGCCACAGGCTCGGTGATCGGAACGGCCAGCTACATGAGCCCCGAGCAGGCGCAGGGGAGGCCGTTGACGCCTGCCAGCGACGTCTACTCGTTCGGGTTGGTGCTCCTCGAGTGCGTGACGGGGAAGCGCGAGTTCCCCGGCACCGCGGTCGAATCCGCGATCGCCCGCCTGTCTCGCGACCCTCAGGTACCCGACGACGTGACTCCCGCCCTCCGCCGACTGCTTCAGGCGATGACGGCGCGGGATGCGGAGTCCCGGCCCGCGGCCGCCGAGGTGGCCGAACGGCTCAGCGCGATTCTCCGGGACCCCGAGCCGACCCTCCCGCTCGACTCGGGGCTCACCGAAACGGTCGCGATGGCCCCGGCCGTCTCGCCCGACGACGAACCGGGACACACGCGGCTCCTGCCGTCGGGGGAGGAGCCGGTCACCGACGCGACGGTCGTGCTGCCTGGCGCCGAGCCGGCGCGGTCCGCACCCGCGCTCCCGGAAGCGCCGCGCCCGGCGCGACGTCGTCTTTCGCGAGCGGGCGCGCGCCTCATCCTCGTGATCGATGCGATCGTGGCGGGCGCGGCGATCGTGGCCGTCGTCCTGAGCCTCTCGGCCGGCGGCACGAGCCGCCCAGACCCGGTCACAAGCTACCCGTCCGTGTCCGGGACGCTGGGTGACCAACTGAAGCAGCTCGAGCACGAGGTCTCGCGCAGCACTCAGCCGTGACGCCCTCCGCCGCGTCAAGGGCGGAAGAAGCTCTCCAGTGAAGCGGTGACAGCGGCACGGGCACGGTCATCGGAGATCGCCGACGGGTTGTCGCCGGGCTGCGGGCCGTAGTCGCCGAACTGCGCGTGATTCATCCCGGGGACGGCGATCATCGTGGCGTCCGGGGGAAGCAGGTCTCGGGTATCGCGGATCTTCTCCGGCGTCGAGAGTCCGTCATGGGTGCCGCTGATCGACAGCGTGCGCAGATGGCTCTTCGACAGGTCGTTGGCGCAATAGCTGCCGAACAGGACCAGGCCCGACACTGCCGGGTCGTCGGCGAGCTGGCACGCGCGGACACCGCCGAGCGAGTGCCCTCCGACGTACCAGCGCTGCACCTCCGGAACGTGCCGCGTGAACTCGCTCAGGGGGCGTTGGTCGAAGAAGGCGAGGTTCAGCGTCGGCTTCGTTATGAGGACGGTCAGTCCCGTCTCGGCCACCGTCGCGGAGAGCTTGTAGAGATACGCGTACGGGTCGACCTTCGCGCCGGGGATGAACACCAGGCCGTCTCCCGAGGCGTGGCCCGTCGGCGCGAGTTCGACCGCGTCGCCCACGTCTCGGACGCTGACGCGCGGATCGCGCCAGACATGGAGGGCCGCCTCCCGATCGCCCATCATGACCGCGTTGGCCCAGACGAGGAAGCCGACGGCGACGAGCGCGAAGACGACGAGAACCGCTACCGCGATGCGCCCGGCGCGGCGAAGGGCAGGCTGAGACGTGGCGACCATGCCTCCACACTAGAGGACTCGTCAGCCTGCTGACTATCGGGCGGAGGCGCGATCGCTCAGCGTTCGGCCACCGGCCAGCAGATCTGCGTCCGCCACGTCGACGAGTCGGGTTGTGCGCTCGGGTCGCTGAGGTACGACTCCCACATGACGTCGTCCGGCGTCAATCAGGCGTCTCCGAAATAGCGCCGGACATCGGCGTACGCCTCCTGGAGGGTGTCGTACGACCCGACATGCAGCGCCTCGACGACTCGGCCACCGGGGAGCGTTCCGGGTACGACGTCACCCGCCGGCTGGATCGCACTCGAGGTGGGATAGCCCGCCTCGACCTCGACGACGTCGGTCGGCATTCCGTAGTACTTGCCGAACGGCGGACCGGCGGGGTGCGCGCCCTGCGACTGAAGGACGGTCATGGAGTCGTGCAACGCGCGCGAGAAGAACGCGGGGAGTTCGTCCATGCGAATCTGCGCCCGGACGACGGCCGTCGGTTGCGCTTGATGCTGAGAGATCGTGATTTCGGTCATGCGGCCATCGTGGGCTGAGCGGAGTGCCGTGCCTAGTGCCGAACGACCCGAGTCGGGAAGCGGCCACGGCAACTTCATCGGGCTCTGGACGGGCGAGAGACGAATCGGGAGGATGGAACCATGCAGTTCTTGGTGAACGTCATCGACAGCCGAAGCGAGTCCGGCACGGAGGAGGAGGCGGTCGCGATCGACGCCTTCAACGAGAAACTCCAGGCCGCGGGCCACTGGGTCTTTGCGGCGGGACTCGCGGACCCGTCGAGTTCCACGGTCATCGATGCCCGTGGCGACACTGACAGCCGCACGCCCGGACCGTTCGCCCCGACCCAGGAGTGGGCGGCCGGGTTCTGGATCATCGAGGCGCCTGGACTCGACGACGCGCTGGAATTGATGACCGAGGGCTCGAGGGCGTGCAACCGCCGACTTGAAGTGCGCCCCCTTCTCATGGCGGAATGAGACTCGCGAGTCAGGCCGCGCTCAGCTGAAAGAGGAAACGGTCGGCGCGGCCGAACAGGTATTCGTCGTCGCAGCGAAACCCTCGGAGCCAGTGCTGCCCGTCGACGACGCGCAGGTAGAAGCCCTTGGGGAAGTCGACGTCGTCGCTCAGCGGTGCGGAGGCGACCTTGATGGCACCGGCGGGGGAGTGGCCTCCCGAGAGCACCGAGTCTGGAGCATTCGCTTGCTCCATCATCGCGAGGCGGACGTATGGCCCGGCATCCGCAGGGCACAAGCGGAGGCCTTGCTCCTGCGCTGTCGAGAACACCACCGGCAGCGTTGCGACGTCGGCAAGACCGAGTTCCTCCACGCTGCGCTCGGTCACGAGGATCTCGACGGGGTCGCGAACGTCGAAGACGGGATGGTCGAGCAGCGTCTCGGCGTGCGCATTGAGCATGACCTCGCGAGAGTTCAGCGCCGCACGGAGTTCGGTACGGGTCAGGCCGCCGACTGCGATGGACAGTATCTCGCTCTCGGGTCCGCCAGGCTGGTGCACTGAGCTAGCGTCTCACGCGATAACGCGGCTTTGATCGCTTCGACTCGACTGTCGGCGCGGCTTTCGAAGTAACCTCGCTGAGCGGGACCGCCGCATTTGTCCGGCGGTGGTCTCTAGGTCGGGGGTTAGACGTTCCCGAATGGTGAGGGAGCGTATTCGGCGGCGGCGTATTCGTGCCCGGGTTGCGTGGATCTAGGATTCGGAGAGTGTCCGACTTGATGGCTCGTTTCCCGGCGGGATCGGCCGTCCTGGCGGTCCGGTTTCCCACCACGGCGCGTGCGGTGCGTTCTTTGGGTGGATCCCGCCTGCCATCCGCATTCGCTGCGGTGGTGGACGGGGGGCTGTTGAGTCTCGTCGCGTGGCGCAAGCCGAAACTGCTCTGGGATCTTCCGGTAACAAGCATTCAGTCTGTTTCGGTTGCGGAGACGCGATCTTCGCCTCCATACCCGCAAATAGCTCTGGCAGTCGTGTTGCGAGTGCGGACTGGCGTTGGGTTCACGGAGCTTCCGATCGTTCCGGTTTCGGACGACGGCAAGCGGTCCTTGACGTGGAGAGACGCAGAGGTGCATGCGCTTGCGAGGCGGCTCTCGGATGCCATGAAGAGAACTTCCGATTGAGCGGTGGAGAAAAGGGCATCATCAAGTGAAAGCGGAATCGCTCATCATGTCGCCGGTCGGCATCTTGACCGTCGTCGCAGCGGTTGCGATCATCATCTTTCGGAAGAAGATCGCCGAGATGCAAAAAGCGAACGCCCGGGCAAAGTTCGATAAATCGTTGCCCGGTGTCGCGGACCGCATCTCAACTCCCGGAAAGATGGCCCTCGCCGGAGCGTTTGGCGTTCTCGTCGGGCTGATTGTCATAATCAAGGCTCTTCAAGCCTGACTCACCATTCCGAGTTCGGACTGTACGGTGCTTCTGTGCATCTCTCATCCAACGGGGCCGGCAGATGACAGCTGCGGGCGACCACCGATCGCCTTTGCCCGACATTCCGCAGAAACCCGTCGTCGGCTACTACGAATGTCCTGGTCCGGACCGACTCTGGGTCTACTACGACGGATCAAGGTGGGTAGGGGAGCCGCGGCGTCTAGCTTGGTATCGCCGCCCGCTGACAGCCGTGCGCGGGCGACCACCTCTCTGGGCACTCGGGGTGCTCCTGCTTCTGGTGGCCGTAGCATTCGCACTCGTTGGAGCCGTGCAGCTGCTTGCATGACCGGAACAATTGGGAGCCCCGGAATGCCTAATGGAGGAGCATCCCATGTCCGCTGATGGCATTGGGCATTGGATCGGCGCGCTGATAGACGGGCATCGTAATGATGGTGGTCGGTGCGCTTGGGTTCTCTTACGCGCTCCTGCATGTTGGCTGAGAGATGCGTGACGTGTTGCTCCCTCCGCTCGGCAGGTCGCCGATCACGAGTTGTCCGGGATGATTGGTTTCAATGCCTGGAATGCCGACGAGTGGTGAGGCTGCGTATTGAGCGGCGGCGAACTCGCGTTCAATGGGACAGGCCATCTTCGACTGGATAACGGGGGTATCAGTCCGGGGGTATTGCATTCGGGATTGGCAGGTTTGTAGCCACTTCCGGACTCGAATGGCCTCGCCAACTGAATCAAGACCCAGTTTTGGGGTGGAATCATGTGAATTCCTTCAGCATTCTGTTATTCCTTGCAGCTTGGCCCCGCCTCTAGATTGGCGTCGCGCTCAGTTGTTCGGGGGAGTGCAACTCGTGATTCGTGTGAGACGTCCCGTCCTGGCGGTGGTTTCTCAGGGAGGGCGTTGTCGTGCGTTTTGCTCGTCGCGGTGGGGGAGTCCGCCGAGTTTCAGGACGGCGTTGGGGTCAGGCGGTTGCCGTTGTGGCTACCGCGGTGGTGGCTGTGACCTTGACGGTGCAGCCGTTCCAGGTGCCCGAGGCGCGTGCGGATCAATCGCCGCAGGCGGCCGACGCGGGTGCGCTGCCTCAGCATGTGACCGGTGACCAGACTCCGGGGTCGGTGTTGACGGACGCCGGCGTTCGCCGGGAGGGCGAGTTGCCGTCGGTCCCGGGTAAGGCGCATGCGACGCACAGCCGTGGTGGGGTGGAGGGTTTCGACGCGAACACGTCGAGTGTGTCGTCTCGGTCGCAGTTCGAGACGGTGTTTCAGAACACGGATGGTACGAAGACGGCGCAGTTTTCCACCGACCCGCTGAACGTGGAGAGATCGGACGGCTCGTGGGTGCCGGTGAACACCCAGGTCACGACGGGCGCGTCCGGGGATCGGACGGTGAGTGATCACCCGTTGGCTCCGAAGTTCGCTTCTGCGTCCGGGGCATCGGGTGGGGACTACCAGGTGACGGCGGATGGGCACACGGTGTCGTTCAGCCTGGTGGGGGAGCAGCAGCAGCCGGCCGGTGTGGCTTCCAGTGTGCAGCGGCAGTTCTCTGGCGGGGATGCGGGGTCCTCTGTCGCGTACGACAATGTGGCCGCCAACACGGACCTGACGTATCAGGTGACGCCGGGTCAGGTGAAGGAGACCCTGATCCTGAACGCGCAGCCGACCAGTTCGAGCCCGTCGTACTCGTGGAGTGTTCACGCGCCGGGGTTGACGTTGGCCAAGGACAAGCTGGGCGATGTGACGTTCACGGATGATGTCACGGGGAAGCTCGTGTTCCTTACGCCGGTGCCGGCGATGATGGACTCTTCCGCCGTTGCCGGGGTCTCGGGGGCCGCGATCACAAACGTGCCACTCACGGTGACGCAGACCTCCACCGATGACTGGCGGATGACGTTGACCCCGGACCCATCGTGGTTGGATGACCCGGCCCGGGTCTACCCGGTGTATCTGGATCCGTCGACGGCGTCGCCGTATTCGGACAATTCCACCTCGTTCGAGAACACCGGAACCACCCTGACGGGTGTTGCCTATGTCGGCAACTCGCGTGCGGGTGGCGACACGATGTGGCGCACGGTCACTCATTTCAACTATGAGCAGCTGTTCGGCTACCAGGTTCTGGGGGCCACGTTGGATGAGTGGTACGGCGGCAGTGGGACCACCAACTCCACGATCGGGATGGTGGATATCGCCTCCGGGCAGGGCTACAACGACGTCGGCACCGCCCTGTCGGGCATCACGATCTCAGCGGGAACTTCCGGGTGCGGGTATGCCCAGGACCCGGGTCTGGCGAACACGTTGGCGTCGTGGGTGAACGCCGGCTGGGCGGGGAACTATTTCATGCTCGGCGGGCAGGAGACCGCGGGCCTGTACACGTACAAGTCGCTGGGTCTTGAATTGTTCATCAGCTACGAGGCGAAGCCGACGATCGCCGCCTCGAGCCCGACGGCGGTGCCGGACCCGAACGGGTTCACGCCGGGGACGATGACCAACCCGACCGGTGGGGCGGTGGGTTCGGCCACCCCGACCTTCACGACCACTACAACGCAGGATTCCTCGAACGGGTCCGCCGCGGTCAATCGGGCCTATACGGTGTCGCCGAACTCGTCGATGGCGTCCCCCGTGTTCCAGACCGGGTGGACCTCCACCAACCAAGTCCAGGTCCCGGCGGGAGTGTTGCAGCCGGGGACGACGTATTACTGGCAGGCGCAAGTCCAGGACGAATACGGCACGGTCGGTGCGTCGCCGGTGTACTCCTGGAAAACTTCCACTAACCCCGTCCAGAACGCGGGGGTGTCCACCCCGGCTGATAACTCGATCGTGGCGAGCACAGTCCCGACGTTGAAGGCGCCGCCCTCCACGTCCACCAATGGGCAGCCGCTGCGCTACGCGTTCCGGATCGCCACCGGCAGCGACGGGACGACCGGCCAGGTTGTGCTCTCGCCGATCGTCTCGCCTGGTAGCGACGGGATGGTGTCCTGGGACGTCCTGCCGAACATCCTCCAAGACGGCACCGCGTACACGTGGACCCTGCTGGTCAACGACGGGTACGACGACTGGATCCCGAGCGTGCAGCGGATGACCGTCAATCTGCGGGTGACCAATCCGGGCCCGGCACCGACGGATACTGCTGGGCCGGTGAGCGTGAACCTGGCCAACGGGAATGTCTCCACTAGTATCACCACACCGTCGGTGAACACGGTCGGCGGTCCCATGGGGTTCCAGCTGACCTACAACTCCGAACAGGCCTCCAACGCCGGACTGGTCGGCCACTACTGGAACCTCCCCGGTAGCCCGAACACCTACTCGTACACGACGCTGCCGCCGGCTAGCGAGACTTCGCTGGTGCGCACGGACTCGCAGCTCGCCTTCAACTGGGGGGCGACCGACTCCCCGGCATCGGGGGTGTCACAGACGTACTTCCAGGCGCAGTGGACCGGTTTCATCTCCCCGCCGACCGGGTCGTACAACTTCGGGTTCTCCTCGGACGACGGCGCCGAGCTCACCTTGGGAACCACCCCGGTGATCACGGACCAGTTCAACGCGCACCCCGCACAGGGCACCCCGCAAATGGAGACGGCTGCCGCGCAAACGCTGGTGGTGTCCGGGACTGGTGGGACTCTGACCGCGACCCTGGGCGGGCAGGCGATCGCGTACCCGGTGCCGATCACGGTGAATTACTACCAGATGGCCGGCGGCGCGTCCCTGTACCTGTATTCGCAGGTGACGGGGGATCCGACGACGGTGAAGGTGGTGCCGGCGAACTGGTTCACGCACACCAACCCGCCGCTGCCGGACGGGTGGGCCACCTCGCAACCGATCATGGGCGACGCCGCCACGTATGTTGCGGCGAAGAACAACGGCGGCTCGGTCACCATCACCGACGCCAATGGCGGCACGCACGTGTTCTCCCGCAATAGTGCCGGTGGATACAGCCCGCCAGCGGGGGAGTCCACCACCCTGACCACCGATGCGAACGGGGCGCTCTCGCTCACCGGAACCGATGGCACCGTGTACCTGTTCAACGTTTCCGGGAAGCTGGTCTCCGCGACCCCACCCGTGGACGCCGGAGCCAAACCCGCCACCCCGGTCCCTGCCTATGTGACCACGAGCGCATTGACGAACGCGCTGCGATCGTTGTCGGACCCGCTCTCCAACACCGCCAGCTCCGGCACCCCGTCGTATCAACGCGCGGTGTACTTCGCCTACGCGAACGAGCAATACTCCGACCTCGGCATCCCCGCCAACGCCGGCATCACCGCTTCGGGCGCCGTCTGCCAAACCCCAACCGGATCGGGGTGGGCCTCGGCACCGTCCGGGATGCTCTGCGCGATCGTCTACCCGGACGGAACGACCACCCAACTCGAATACACCACCACCGGGCAGCTCGGCGGCGTGCTCACCCCCGGCGGATCCCGGACACTGCTGGCCTACACCAGCGTCAACGGGCAGAACCTGCTCACCGGTGTCACCACGCCGACCGCGAACGACTGGGCTGCGGTCAACAACGCCGCCGCACCGCAGACCATCATCAGCTACGACACCGCGGGTCGCGCCATCGGTGTCACCCTCCCGCAACTCAGCGGAGGCGGCCCGGCACCGGCGAAGACCTACACCTACGCCGCCGCCGCCAGCGCGAGCGCGGACGGCACCAGCTATGTCGACGTCGCCGGTCTCACCCCGCCCGCCGGGGGAATGGGCCACAACGCGGCCGTGACCTTCGACACGGCGTTGCGGAAGACCTCCGCCACCAGCGCCTCGGGACTGACCTCCCGCGCCCTGTGGAACAACCACGACAACCCGCTGGCCACCCTCGACCCCCAGGGACACGAGTCCACCACCACCTACGACAGCCAAGACCGACCGGTCACCACCTATGGGCCAGCGCCCTCCACATGTTTCGGCGCCACCACTAGCGCGCCCTTCGGCACCGTCCCGACCAACGCGTCGGGGGTCGCTAATGGGCCAATTCCGGTGGCGGGTACCTGTGCGGCGATGAACGGGGTGGCCATCGCCACCTCCACCACCACCTATGACGGTGGGTTGGCCGGGCTCGCGGCCGCCTACTTCAACAACCTCACCCTCGCTGGGGCTCCCACCGGATACGGCCGCGTCTTCACCGGCACAGACGCCCAACAGGTCTGGTCCGGAATCCCCGCCACCGGGGTCGGGACCACAAACTGGTCCGCCTCCTTGACCGGAACGCTCACGTTCCCGGGCGCCGGCGACTACCAGCTCTCGATCTACACCGATAACACCGCCCGAGTATTCGTCGACGATCGACTGGTCATCAACGCCACCACGTCCGGCACCTACTCCGCGCAACTGAAAAACATCAAGGCCAGTCAAGTCGCGCGGCTCCGCGTCGGGTACACGCACGCCACCGCTGCCAGCCCCACCTTCCGGATGGCGTGGATCGTGCCCGGGCAGGGCAGCGTCTTCATCCCCACCACACAGCTGTCCTCCAGCTACGGGCTGGTCACCGGTACAAGCACCCCGGATTCTGCCCCCACCGGTGTCGCCGGGATCAGCAACACGAACGTGCCCTCCGCGAACGCGAGCGCTAGCTACGCCTACCCGTGGTTCGGCACCAACGTCACCGCGATCGCCGACCCCGGCGGCCAGAACCTCACCACCGTGACCACATCCGAGTCGCCCGGCAACGGGTACCTCCGACAGACGAGCTCGCAGAAGCCCGCCGGGGCGGCCACCGCCACTAACACCGCCTACTACGGCGGCACCTCGATCGCGAACCCCACCCCCACGATCTCCTACGGCACCGCACTTAACATCACCACCCCGGTCTGCGGGGTGCCAGTGACCACCCCCCAGGACGGTTTGGCCATGTCCGTCACCGGACCAGCACCCGCCACCGGGACCGCACTGGTCACCAAGTACGTGTACGACATCATGGGCCGCGTCGCCGGCACCCTCGCCCCCGGCGACACCACCTGGGCGTGCACCACCTACGACAACCGAGGCAGGACCCAGAAACAGACCTACCCCGCCTTCGGCGCCCAGCCCGCCCGCACCCTCACCTACACGTACTCCGCCGGCGGCTACGACAGCAACGGCAACCAGGCCGGCGACCCGCTCACCACGACCGTCACCGACTCCACCCAGACCGCCACCCCCACCAAGGGCACCCTCACTACCCAGGTCAACCTCGACGGCGAGCAGGTCAGTTCCACGGACAGCTGGGGGACGGTCACCACCACGACCTACAACCAGGCCATGCAAACCCTCACGGCTACGGTGAAGCTGCCCGACGCGACCACCCACACCGAGGCCTACACCTACAATGCGGACGGTCAGGCCATCACCGTGGCGGAGGACGGCAAGCCCATCGCCCAGTCCACCTACACGACCGGTGTCCTCACCAGCGTCAGCTACCCGAACGGGACCGGCAACGCCGGGAACGGAACCTCGGGGACATTCAGCTATGGCCCCACCGGATCCCAAACGGCGACCGCTTGGACGTTCGCTTCCGGGCAATCCCCCCTGACGGACACGGTTGCTCGATCTCAGGCCGGGCGGATCGTGAAGGACACCATCACCGACGGATCCACCAACTATGTCTCCACCTACGGTTACGACAGTGTCGGCCGGTTGACCACGGCGATTGTTCCGTACAACCAGCTCACCTACGCGTACGCCGGAACCGGTGGTTGTGGTCAAAATACTGCGGCCGGGGCTGACGGGAACCGCACCTCGATGACTGATGTGACCACGGCTCCCGGCGCGACCACCCCGAACCCCACCCTCACGGTCGGGTACTGCTACGACAACGCCGACCGGCTCACCTCCGACACCATCACCGGCGCCCCCGCAAACCCCGACATCGTGATGGGAACCAACCTCACCAGCACGGGAGCTGGCACGAACCTCGCGTACGACACCCACAGCAACGTGACAACGCTCGGCACTGAGACCCTCGGCTACGACGACACCAACCGTCACCTGGCAACAACCCTGACCGACGGCACCACGGTCACCTACCAACGCGATGCGGCCGACCGGATCATCGGAATGACCCAAACCCCCGCGGGCGGAACGGCCACGACCGTCCACTACACATACGCCGGCATAGGTCGGTTCACCCTCACCGCCAGCAATGTCACCCAAGAAGAGACACTCAGTCTGGCCGGTGGCGTCAGCGTGAGTATCCGGCCCACCGCGCAAGCATGGTCCTACCCAGGCCTAACCGGGCACGTCTTGGTCACGACCGACGGCGCCGGCACCCGAACCGGGGCACTCGCCCTCTACGACCCCTTCGGAGACCCCATCAACCGATCTACAGGGTGCATCGGTACCACCGCCGCCGACGGGAGTGGTCCAACCAACACGACCACACCCAACGTCTCCAACGGATTCGAGGGCGCACACGGCAAAGGCCTCCTCACCCTTGACGGACTCGCCACCATCGAAATGGGGGCACGCCAATACGTGCCCTTGCTCGGCCGATTCCTCTCGGTCGACCCTGTCACGGGGGGAAACGCGAACGACTACGTCTACCCAGACGATCCCATCAACAGCAACGACCTCACTGGAAAATGGGGCCTCATGCTCAGCGACGGGGGACCTGGTATCGGGGCGGCGATCTCGCCGACAGCTGTCAGGCTTCTCGCGAGTAACCGCCTCGAATACAACGGCTATGGGCTTTCGAAGCCCTCGCGGCCTGCTGCCAAAACAAAACAGCTCAGTGCTGATCAGCATCTACATCGCACTCTGAAGACAATCGCTGTTGACGCTGCATGGATAGGTGAGGCGCTCAACGTGTATGCCTCGGTGGCGTCTGCGGCGGCCTTTGTATCAGCTGGGACCGGCGACGAGTATGGCGCGGGCGCACTCTGGGGGAGCGCAGTAATCACGGCCAACATCGCAGCTGGCTTCGGAGCAGTCAGCACAGCGGCTGGATGCATGGACACCGGGATAAACTCCTCCTGCATCGCGAGCGCGCTGATTACTGGAATGGGATTCATGCTGGCCGAGATTCCAGGGGGCCCCATCTTCTCGGCACTTGTCGGAGGAGTGCAACTTATCGGGGACGGCCCGCCGCGATGGGAATTCTGAGAGGAGAAGCCGTTGTACGTCTTGGCTCGCGGATCTCGTCAAGTCCCGTTTGTGCTGCTGACGCTCCTGATGGTTGCGATCCCAGTAGCCGCAGTCGTAACGTCTCGCCCGGTCCCCATCGTGGTCGCAGCAGTCGGGGCCGCCGCGTTCCTAGCTGCTGCCGGCCTCCTTCTCCGGTGTTGGTCCAACCGCGCCCAGGCAGCCACCGTCCGAAGCGCCTCAAGTTCGTCAGCGGTCTTTCGCGCAAGACTAACGCGAAGGTCCTACCGAGCGCTGTGGTCTCGGATATCTGCGAATGGTGTCTTCTACCAAGCTGCGATACAGGTTTGGGTTGCCATAGTGGGCGAGTCACTTTCCGTCTATTGCACGTTGACTCGAACAGGTGGAAAAGCGGTGGCGCTCGGTTCCGCCGTGGCCCTGGGTGAGTCTCGTCGCGACTCACGTACGCTCACTTTGATAGACGATGAAGTCGGAGCGATTCACGTCATAATGTCTCGGCGAAACCGGGAAGCTCTGCTGCGCGCCTTACGTGAAGCCTGACGGCCAGTGGCGATCAGACAGGGAGAGGAGATCGGTGGAAACTGAACTTCCGAGGTTTCGCCAAATGAAGAAGATCGGCGGCGGCAGCTCGAATCTGTGGACCGACGTGACATTGCTAGCAATAGCCGGTGTTTTGGTTGCGCTTGCGGTTATGCTCGTTTGCTTCGCCATAGGGATTCAGCACGTCGCCGTGTTGTTTGTAGTGGCCCTCTGCTTGGAAGGTTTATGCATCGTCGGGGGTATGGCGGCTGGCGGGATCTCTGCGTTGCAGTCGCGGCGGGAACTCGCCCGGGGGTACACGAGTCTTCCGAGTGGGAACGCTAATGCGGCGCAGATCGACCCGAGGAGCGGAGCCGTCATTCGTGAACCGGGAGAGGCGTTCCTAACGAAGCAGGAGCGCGTGCGGCGCACTGCTCTTGCTCGCGCTGAGAATCGCAGCGCAGCGTGATGGCGAAAGGATCCGGGCGGCTGCGGTGGAGTTGGCCCGTTGCGGCGTGGGTTGCCTTCGTGATCGTCATGGGGGTGCGTGTCGCTGTCGGAGCGGCGGCGCGAGGACCGATGGCGGTATTACTCACCTTCCTCCTGATCGCCCTGGGATCTGTGGCGCTCATCGGTGCCGTCACCGGTCTTGTCGCGGTGAAAAGGCGACCACTTCGTCACTTGCAGGAGACGCTGCAATCTCGTGGCGCCGCTGGTTTCGTCGTCCAGGCCACGGGGGTGGACGACCTGTATTTGGGGCTGCGATTACTTGGCCCTTCGGGCGAGGAGGCGGCCCATTCCTTGGGGCGAATGTTCGTACTCCGCGTCGCACCCGACGCTTTCGAGTTCTGGTCGCCCGCGAAGCCCACAGTCCCGTCGTTCCGGCTCACGACCGACGACGTTTCGGACGTGACTGAGACAACGGTGCTGCTGTCCGGAGCCAGCCGACCGGCTGCCGCACTCGTCCTCGCCCGCACGCCCGAAATCAAACTGCCATTCATCGTGATTAGCGGCCGCGGCAGCGGTCTCAAACCGATGACAGCAACAGAAACGCGCGAGTTCGTCAGTCAGGTCCGTCGTCTCGCGCAGTCCGGATCCAAGAGTGTGGAACGAGACCCGAACAAATTGAGCTGACTGTGGCCCGGAAGGTCACCGCCGACGGGGCTTGGAAGGTACGTAGCGGGCGCGCGACTGGATAACGGGGTTATCGGGAGGCGGGTGGATTCGGGCAACGTCCCTGCCGATGGCTCAGCGACTCAGAAACGGTAGAACGAGCGCTGAGGGCGCGGGAGCGGATTAGCTTGAAGCGCTTCGACGGGGAGTCGGGATTGATGTGGTGTAGGCGCTGGGGAGGGCGTCCTGGTTCGACCGGTGACGTTACGGAAGCGGGCGTGAGGTACGAATCGGTGTCAGGTTGGGTTTAGGCCGCGAGGGTTCGCGGCGTCGTGGGTAGCTTCTCTTCGAACTCGATGGGCGTCAAGCCGCCGAGGGCATCCTGAGCGCGCTGCCGGTGATACTTCCGCTCGATCCAGACCACGATCGCGCGACGCAGCTCCTGCCGGTTCGCCCATCGGCGCTGGTTGAGGACGTTGGTTTGCAACAGCGACCAGAAGCTCTCCATGGCGGCGTTGTCTCCGGCAGCACCGACCCGGCCCATCGATCCGACCATGTCGTGGCGGCGCAGTTCGCGGCCCATGGCTCGGCTTCGGAATTGGCTGCCTCTGTCCGCGTGCAGGATGCACCCGGCAACCTCACCACGACGGGCGACGGCGTTGCGGAGCGCGTCGACGGCGAGTTTCGCGGTCATCCGGTCGCTGATCGAATAGCCCACGATCCGGTTGGAGTGGACGTCCTTGATCGCGCAGCAGTAAAGCTTGCCCTCGTCCGTCCAATGCTCGGTGATGTCGGTCAGCCAGACCCGGTTCGGGGCGTCGGCACGGAACTGCCGCTGCACGTGGTCATCGAACACAGGCGGCCCGGCCTTCTTGCCCTTCCCGCGGCGGCGGCGTTGCGCGGAGGAGAGAATCCCGGCTTGGGAGCACAGTTTCCACGCGGTGCGCCGGCTCATCCGCCAGCCGGCCCGGCGCGCTTCATCGGCCAAGTATCGGTAACCGAAGGTCGGGTCGTCCTGGTGGGCGTCATGCAGGGCGTTGATCCGGTGCGCGCGCAGCACATCCGCGTCACGGACCGGATCGTTGCGCCACCGGTAGTAGGGCTGACGAGCGAGCCCCCGAACCCGACACGACACCGTCACGGGAATCCCCGCAGCTGCGAGCTCAGCAACGAGCGGGTATGTCATTTTGGGGAGCCACCGAGCTTCAGGTTCGCCTGCGACAGATACGCTGCCGCCTTCCGAAGCACCTCGTTCTCCTGCTCCAGCAGCCGGTTACGACGCCGCAGCTCGCGCACCTCCGCGGCCTCGTCGACTGTCTGACCGGGACGGTTGCCGTCCTCGACATCGGCTTGATGCAACCAGTTCTGCAACGTCGCCGCGCTGATACCGAAGTCAGCGGCGATCTGCTTGATCGTGACGCCGTCCTCACGGCGCCGGGCAACCGCGACGACATCGTCACGGAACTCTCTGGGATAGGGAGCGGGCATGATGACATCCTCCCCGTTAGCACCCCACGTCACTAACGATCAGCTGTCACCAATTCCTTCCTCACGCCCGTCGCTGGGGGCAACGAAAATGATTACAACTACCCCAACGACCCGGTGAACAGCAGTGACCTCAACGGCATGTGGAGTTTGATGCTTAGTGATGCGGGACCAGGCAACCGCCCCTGTAACCCCCAGCACTTTGCTAGGCATCAACAACGGGAGCATTGTCGTCCACCGAGGTGTGCTCATGACTAAGCATGAAGCTCGAGCAACCGTAAAACACGGCAGTTCGGCTAGCGCGGGAGGGCGTTCAAAGTCTTCAGACGGACAGCAAAAAGCTGCGCTCCGGGCGGTAAGTGGAGTGCTCGCAATCATCGGCGCGGCGGCTGGGTTTGTATCCCTGGTTTGCGCAGCTTGCGCTGTTATTGCGGAGCCCATATCGCTAGCGGCCGGTGCGGCCGCAGCTGGAATCGACTGCTTCGGCCTCCATGATGCCGTCGGTTGCTCAGCCGATCTCGTTGGCCTAATTCCAGGAGGGGGCCTCTTTATGGCAACGAAAATGGTCTCGAAAGTAGGCGATGGCTTGGAGGCAGCCCATCAGGCGGCGGGCGCCGTCGGAGTGATGGGGAGCGGGATGGGTGCAGTAAACTCATTCGGCGAGAACTGGATCGAGCGGCAGTCCATGCGCTAGGAGTAATGGCGAGTCTGAGTACCTCGGCTGGATGGCGCCGGTTGGCTCTGATCGTGGTGGCCGTCTTGGCGCCCATCGGGCTGAGTATGGTGGGCTTCGCAATTCTGGATATTCAGGGGTTCATGCGTTCGAGCTGGGCGTTCTGGGTCTTGATGGTGTGCCTCTTTGTCCCGTATTCGTTGGCATATACCGCTGACATATTTCGGCGGCGAGAGGCGCGCACGGCCGTGAGTTCTGCTGGCGACGCATCGCCACTCGTGTTCGCCAGCTCGTCGAGCGTGCCGCTGTCGGAGCCGGAGATCGGCCGCGTGGAGTCCGCTTCGCGTTCTCATTACGGCTGGATATGGGTTGGGTTCGCTGCCTTCGTCGCCTATGCGGCATTTCGGATCGCCTGGGCATTGGCAGGGGGTGCCGCTTTCGATTGGACGGCCGTGATCGCACTGGTCGCCATTGTGTGCTTCGCGAGCATAATGCCGAGCGTGGTTGCGTGGCAGCGCTTCCGAAGGGCAGTTCTGCGCATCGACAAAGCGCGCGCGACCTGGCCGGCCTTCCGCACCGACCAATTCGCTACCGAGCTGCACCGGTCAAGGCCGGGCGCAACGATTCCGCAAGACCTGATCCTTTCGGCGAGCAACTCCACGGTCGACGTGTGGACGGCCGAACGCGAGCCACGGCTGCTCGTATCCTTTCCGCGCGATGCGGCCACAACTCTAAACGCGTTCGCCAGCGTCGACCGGCTGGGGTCCTCGGGTGTTCGCATCGAGCGTCACGACGGCCACTCGGTGGAACCCTACGAGTTCATCGCCCGGCGCAAGGGAGTCCTCACGTACTTCCGGACAGACGAAGCCACCGCCCAGCGATGCGCTGAAGAGCTGACGTCGGGGCGAGGGTCGGAGTGATTGCGACCATTAAGAGCCCGCGCCAGCCTGCGAGCAGTTCGTCGACCTCCGGACTCCGTGTCACCGCGGAGTCTCTGACCTTCGCGAGAACGCGGGTACTTCAGCGGCGTCCCAGGACCGGTGAGAGCGCCACAAGCACACGAGGGACGAAGCTCCCTTGTAGGGGAGGGTGTATCTGCAGATCTTGCAAGTACTCCCGAGACAAACTGACATAATGTGCATTATCAGCGATATTGCTCGAGCCGCGGCGAACGGCGCCGACTAGGCTCCGGGCATGTTCCCGGCGCACACTGTGACCGAGTCGAATCGCACAGAAGCATCTGGATCGGCAACTCGGCGTCACAGAAGCTGCACCGGATTCCGTTCCCGATGTCGAAGCCGACCGGGCCCGATCGTCATCTCCGTGACAGATGCTCACGAAAGGAAATCTCATGCGTTATGAATTGCTTCTCCATTATCCCGAGATGAGTCTGGACGAACTCGGCGACGAAGCTCTGGCCGAGGGCATGCGGGCGTTCGACGAGTACGCGAAGGCCCTCGATGCCTCGGGCGTTCTCCGAAGCGCCGAGGTGCTCCAGCCCTCCGCGGTGACGACGACGGTGCGCGTCCGGGACGGGCAGCTCCTCATCCAGGACGGCCCCTTCGCCGACACCAAGGAGCAACTCGGCGGCACGTTCGTCATCGAGGTCGATGATCTCGACGAGGCGATCCGCTGGGCCCAGCAGGCTCCGTCGGTCGCCTGGGGCGGCGTCGAGATCCGTCCTGTCTCGACGCGGTTCGTCGACGGAGCCTGGCAGGGCCAGGTACCTGTGCGGTAGGCGCCGACGTGACGAGCAGCCAGGAGGCGCGCAGCGCGGTCGAATCCGCCGTGCGCGCCTCCTATGGCCGGCTCATCGCCCTGCTGGCCGGCTCCACCGGTGATCTGGGCCTCGCGGAGGACTGCCTGTCCGACGCTCTCGAGCGGGCGCTCCGGCTCTGGCCTGCAACCGGGGTGCCCGGCAACCCGGAAGGATGGCTGGTGACCGTGGCGAGAAACCGTCTGCGCGACGTCCTCAAGTCAGCAGCGCGCCGCTCCGGCGTGCCGCTCGACGAAGAGTCAGACCCCATCAGGGCGGTGACCGCTGACATCGAGAGCATTCTCGAGCGCGGTGAGCGGATCCCCGACCGCCGCCTCGAGCTTCTGTTCGCGTGCGCCCACCCCGCGATCGACCCGGCCGCTCGCACTCCCCTGATGCTGCAGGCCATCCTCGGGTTCGACGCGGCTCGCGTGGCGGCTGCCTTCGACATGGCGCCCGCCACGATGTCGCAGCGCCTCGTGCGGGCCAAGCGAAAGATCCGCGATGCCGGCATTCCCTTCGCGCTTCCGACACGCCTGGACATGCCCACGCGGACAACCGCTGTCCTCGAAGCGATCTACGGCGCCTACGCGCTCGGCTGGCTCGACGATCACGACGACGTGCGACTGTCCATCGCCGAGGAGGCGCGCTGGCTGGCGCTGCTCACCGCCTCCCTCCTCGAGACCGATGCCGAGGCGTGGGGTCTGGCCGCCCTGCTCACGTTCGCGCAGTCCCGGGCGCCGGCTCGTGCGGCGACGCCCTGGCCGCCGCTCGACGAGCAGGACACCTCCCTCTGGGACGCCGACCTCATCGCTGAAGCCGAATCCCTCCTGCATCGCGCGGCGCGACTGTCGAGCGAGGGCGACAAACACCGGCTGGGCAGATTCCAGCTGGAGGCGGCGATCCAGTCCGTACACTGCGATCGCGCACGCACGGGCACCCTCGACCGGGCCGCGCTGCTGACTCTGTACCGAGGGCTCGTCCAGGTAGCACCGACACGAGGGGCGTTGGAGGCGCTTGCCGCCGTAGAAAGCAGCAACACGTCCGATCCGTGGGGCTGACTCCCCCGGCCTCCCGGCGGCGAGAATCACTCTTCCGCAGTGCGGATAACCGCCGTTAGTGTTCGATCGAGCCCGCATTCCGCGGCCACCGCCATAAGAAGGGATGAACCATGAGCGCCACCGACCCGGTCGACTCCGTGCTCCACGAACTCTCTCTCGACGCGAGCCGGATGAACCGGTCCGCGATCAACGGCGTCCGCACCGGACTCGGCGTCAGCGGCGCCGTCGCCGTCCTGCTCGGCGTGGTGCTGCTGTTCTGGCCCGAGAAGACGCTCGCCGTCCTCGCGATCTTCCTCGGCATCTACTTCATCGTCGCCGGGGTCGTCCGGCTGGCGATCGGCATCTTCGCGCGCGGCATCACAGCCGGAATCCGGACGCTCAACATCATCCTCGGCGCGCTGCTCGTGTTCGCGGGAGTGATCGCGCTCAAGAACGTCTCGGTCGCCGCGGCGACCCTCGTCATCCTCGCCGTGGCGTTCGTGGGCGTCGGATGGATCATCGAGGGCGTGATGGCGCTCGTCGAGTCCGGCGCGGCCGCCTCGCACGGCTGGGCCATCGCGTACGGGATCATCAGCATCATCGCCGGTCTGTTCGTGCTGGTGCTCCCGGCGTCGTCCGCCCTCTTCCTTCTGATCTTCGCGGCGATCATGCTGATCATCCTCGGGATCATCGCCATCGTCCGGGCGTTCACCTTCGGACGCGCAGCACTGGCGGCCTCCGCCCCGCAGACGGCCTGACGGCGCAGCGCCGCCTCAGGCGCGCCTCCCGACGGGGAGGTGCCTCCCCCACCACTCGAGGATGATCTCGAACCGCTCACGACGATGCCGCGGCCGGCCGCTCCGGCTCAGTTCGTGGTCCTCCCCGGGGAAGATCACGAGTTCCGAAGTCACGCCGTTCCGTTTAAGCGCCGCGTAATACCGCTCCGCCTGGCCCAGCGGGCACCGGAGATCGCTCGCGGAATGCAGCACGAGCGTGGGTGTACGCACCTGGCCCACCACGGCCTGCGGGCTCTGCGAACGCACCTGCTCCGGGTCGGTGCCGGTGTACTCGTCGCTGAAGAAGCTGCCGATGTCGCTCGTGCCGACGAACGCCTCGGGGTCCAGATAACCCCGCTCCACGATCGCTCCGGCGAAGCGGTGGTCATGCGCGATCGTCCACGCGGTCAAGTAGCCGCCGTACGAGCCTCCCATGATGCCGACGCGGGAGGCGTCGAGCCTCGCCTCCTGCGCGATGACCCCGTCGAGGAAGTCCAGGACGTCGTTCAGGTCGACCGTGCCCATGCGCTGTCTGATCACGCGCCCGTGCTCCTGGCCGTATCCCGCGGACCCCCGGGGATTCGGCAGCAGCACGGCGTAGCCCGCGCCCGCGTAGACCTGCGCCTCGTCGAACAGACCGTGCGTGTACGCGGCGAACGGACCCCCGTGGATGTCGAGCAGGACCGGATGCGGCCCCTCCCCCTCCGGAACGACCACCCAGCCGTGAACGGGGTAGCCGTCGCGGCCCGCCACAGTGACCTCGCGCGGCTCGATCACGCCCGCGCGTCGCAGCGGCGCCGAGAAGTCGGTGAGCCGCCGGAGGCCGCTCGAGGTCACCTCGCCCACATCTCCAGCGGTCCGGCTGTCTGCGAACGAGACGACGACGGTGGTCGCACCCCCGTCGCGAGCGACGACTGCCGCTCCGGTGACGACGGTCCTCTCGTCCGTCAGGGCGCGGTAGCCGCTCGAACGATCGACCTCGGCGAGCACGAGTGCGCCGCGGCGCCGGTCGCGCACGAGCACCGCGCCGTCGCGGAGCGAGACGATGTCCGACTCGGTGAGGTCGACGGACTCGGGATCGGTCAGGAGGCGCGGAACGCTTCCCGGGCTCTCCACGACGTAGAGGGAGGTGTTCCGCGCCACGAAGTCGCGGCCGCTCTCCCCCACGTCCTGGGCGAGGAAGTAGAGGGCTCCGTCACCACCGAATTCGACCGAGAGCACGCTGAACGATCCGTGCGGGCCCGTGATGTCGACTGCTTCTCCGGACCCGTCCACCGGAAGGAGGTGAACGCCGGAGCGCAGGTCAGCGTCGCGCGTGTCGTGCCGGGCGGACACGAACGCCAGGGTCGCTCCGTCCGGCGACACCGCGATCGAACCGTCGTCCCACTCCCCCCACGTGAGCTGCACCGGATCGGCCGCACGCGGCTTCTCGCCGGTGCTGCCGTCCGGGTTCGGAACCGGCGCCGGCTGGGGTTCGGCCCACACGTCGGGCACGGCGACGCGGTAGACGTGCGCCCGGCGATCGATCGTGTATCCGAGACCGTTCGACTGATATTTCAGTCCGTGGATGCGCCGAGCGGGCTCTGCAGCGGGATCGATACCCTCGACGGTGCCGTATCGGCCCTGCTCGGGCTCCCGGCTGACGAAGAGCAGGGAACGACCGTCCGGCGTCCACACGAACTCCGACACGCCGAGCTTGCGATCGGTCACCGCCACCGGTTCGCCGCCGACCGCGTCCATCACGTACAGCTGCGGCGGCGATTTCGGTGCCGCGCGCAGGAAAGCGAGCAGATGCCCGTCCGGAGAGAACGCCGGCGACGTGTCACGGAAACCCCGCGTCAGGCGGCGCGGCGCTGCGTGCCCGGTCAACGGGATCGTCCAGAGCTGGCCGACCGCGGCATCGGCGGCCAGGGAGGGATGCGTCACCGAGACGACCGCGCGGGACGCGCCCGGGTGCACGGTCGGTGCGGAGACGCTCGTCAGCAGGTCGAGATCGGTCGCCCTCACGATGCGGCCGTCACTCCGCGACCGGCGCGAAGCTGGAGACGTCGCCCACCAGCCGGGTGTGATCGGCCGGAACGGGGTCGACCACGGCGGCGGCGACCTCGGCGGCGAACTCGCTGACGTTGTAGAGCTTGCCGGCGGCCTCCTTGCGGGCGTCGATCGCTCCCGGGTTCAGCCGGTTGAGCAGCGTCGCCGTGATGGTGCCCTCGATCATGTCGCCCGACACGACCACGAACTCGATGCCCTTCTCGGTGAGGCTCGGGAGGAGCTCGCGCAGAGCGTCCTCGCCCGCGCGCTTGCTGAGGGCGACGGCCTCGTACTCCGGCATGGTCGGCGTGGTGCGGATGAAGTGCGCCTGGTGGCTCGTGACGAAGACGACCCGCGACCCGGATGCGAGGAGCGGCAGCGCTGCCGTGAGGACACCGACCTGGGCGTCGCGGTTGAGCTTCATCGCGTAGTCCTCGGCCATGCCGGACTCCATGCCGCCCGACGCGTTGAGCACGAGGACGTCGAGGCCGCCCCACTCCTGCTCGACCGTGCGGAACATGGCCTCCACGGACTCCTGGTCGGTGAGGTCGGCACCGACGACGAGCGCCTCGCCCCCGCGCTCGCGGATGGCGTCGGCGAGCTTGACGGCCCGCGCCTCCTTGTTGCGGTAATTGATCGCGACACGCGCCCCGGCCTCAGCAAGGTACTGGACGGTGTCGGCCCCGATTCCGCGCGACGAGCCCGTGACGAGGGCGCGCCTTCCGGCCAGGGACTGCGGGGCGAGAGGGTTGGACACGGGTTCTCCTCGGACTGTGGACAGCTGCTTTCTGAGACTACCAAGTGGGTTCCCGGCGCTGTCCCAAGCACCTGCTAGCGTCAGAGAAAGCAGTGAAAGAGGCACACCATGGACATCACATCCTTCGCATGGATCGTGTGGCTCGTCCTCATCCTCGTGTTCATCATCATCGAGATGCTCTCGCTCGATCTCGTCTTCCTGATGATGGCCATCGGCAGCCTGGGCGGCCTCGTCTCCGGCCTCGTCGGCGTTCCCTGGTGGGGCCAGCTGATCATCGCCGCCGCGCTGTCGGTGGTCCTGATCTTCTTCATCCGGCCTCCGCTTCTCCACGCCCTCAAGCGCGGCTCAGACCCGTACAAGAGCAACGTCGAACGCCTCATCGGCATGAGCGGAACGGTCGTCGAGACGGTCTCGCGCAGTTCGGGCCTCGTGAAGCTCCAGATCGGCGAGACCTGGACCGCCCGCCTGGTGCACGCCCACGACGCACCGCCCCAGCTCGTCCCCGGCGACCACGTCGTCGTCGTCTCGATCGAGGGTGCGACCGCCGTCGTCGCCCCGGCACCGGTCTCGGCCGGCACCGACGGCATCACCGAGAGGAGCGTTCCGTGAACAACGTCAGCCAGCTCATCGTGACGATCGTGGTGACCGCGATCGTCCTGGTGATCGCGATCTTCGTCCTGGTCACGCTCTTCCGGTCGGTCCGGATCATCCCCCAGGCCCGAGCCGGGGTGGTCGAACGACTCGGGAGGTACCACAAGACCCTCAACCCCGGGCTGAACGTCGTCGTGCCCTTCATCGACAAGGTCCGCCCGCTGCTCGACATGCGCGAGCAGGTCGTCTCGTTCCCGCCGCAGCCGGTGATCACCGAGGACAACCTCGTCGTCTCCATCGACACCGTCGTCTACTTCCAGGTGACGGACGCGCGGGCCGCGACGTACGAGATCGCCAATTACCTCGGCGCCGTCGAGCAGCTCACCACCACGACCCTCCGCAATGTGGTCGGCGGCCTCAACCTGGAGCAGGCCCTCACCAGCCGCGACAACATCAACGGCCAGCTGCGCATCGTCCTCGACGAGGCGACCGGCAAGTGGGGCATCCGCGTCTCGCGCGTCGAACTGAAGGCGATCGAGCCGCCCGCGTCCATCCAGGACTCCATGGAGAAGCAGATGCGCGCGGAGCGCGACCGGCGTGCCGTGATCCTCACCGCGGAGGGCAACAAGCAGTCCGAGATCCTCAACGCCGAGGGCCTGAGGCAAGCGGCGATCCTGAGGGCCGAGGGCGAGGCGAAGGCCGCCGTGCTCCGGGCCGAGGGCGAGGCGAAGGCGATCACGACGGTGTTCGGCGCGATCCACGAGGGCAACCCCGACAGCCTGCTGCTCGCCTACCAGTACCTGCAGACCCTGCCCAAGCTGGCGGACGGCGCATCGAACAAGCTCTGGATCATCCCGAGCGAACTCACGGAGGCCCTCAAAGGCATCGGCCAGGCGTTCGGAACCCGCGCCGGCGACGCCGGCCCCGTCACGCCGGGCGCGACCGACACCGTCGCCGTCCCCGCCGGCGACGGGCCCGCTCCGGCGTGACCTTCCTCTCGGGGCCGAAGCCGCGGATCATCGCGCATCGAGGCCTCGCTCTCGAGGCACCGGAGAACACGCTCCTCGCCTTCCTGAAGGCGCTGAGCGCGGGCGCTACGCACCTCGAGACGGATGTGCACGCCTCGGCGGATGGGGTCGCCGTGATCAGTCACGACCCCGACCTGTCCAGGACCGCAGGCCGCGAGGTCCGCGTGGGGCAGCTGACGATGACGGAGCTCCGCCGCGTCCAGCTGGGCCAGGGACAGGGGTTCGCGTCTCTCGCCGAGGCTCTGGAGGCCTTCCCTGAGGCCCGGTTCAACGTCGATGTGAAAGGCGACGACGCCGTCGAGCCGACCGTCCGCGCGATCCGCGAGGCGCGCGCCCCCGATCGGGTGCTCATCACCAGCTTCTCCTCGGCCCGAAGGCGGCGCGTCGTCCAAGCACTGCCCGGAGTCGCGACCTCGCCGGGCGTCTCCGAGTTCACGACCGCGCTGGCCGGCGCCAAGCTCGGTCTGGGCGCCGTCACGCGGCGGTCGCTCGCCGGATTCACGGCTGTCCAGGCGCCTCGGCGTCGAGGACCCGTGTCGATCGTCACCCGGCGCACGGTCCGGCGCTTCCAGGAGGCCGGCGTCGAGGTCCACGTCTGGACGATCAACGACCCGGCGGAGATGACCCAGCTGCTCGACCTGGGCGTGGACGGCATCGTCACCGACCGTTGCGACGTCCTCCACGCGCTCCTCGCGGAGCGACGAGCCTGATCCTTTCCGCCGCCGCCGTTCACTGTGAGCCCGCTGACAGTAGGGCGGCCCCGGAAAGAGAATCCCCAGCTTGACGGTTTATAACTGTGAGGATTCGCGCACAGAGGAGACCACACAATGGCAGATCGCAGTTTGCGCGGAATGAGGCTTGGCGCCCAGAGCCTACAAAGCGAAGAAGGCGTCGTCTACTCTCCGCGTTCCCATTACACCTACGCCTGCACCGTCTGCGGCAAGGAGACCGATATGGTCTTCTCCGCCGACGCCGAGGCCCCCGACACCTGGGAGTGCAAGCACTGCGGCCACGAGGCCCGGCTGCTCGTCGGCGACATCCCCGTCGAGGTCGACCACTCCGACGTCAAGACGCCGCGGTCGCACTGGGACATGCTGCTCGAGCGCCGCACCCGCGCCGAGCTCGAGGAACTCCTGGAGGAGCGCCTCCAGTACCTCCGGGCCCGCCGCGGCGCCGGAGAGCACAAGCACAGCGCCTGACGCTCCCGGGTTCTCCCGGACCCCGAAAGCCGCCCCGCCGATGGCGAGGGCGGCTTTCGCCTGTCCGGGCTCGATCCCGGACCGGTTCAGCGCAGTGCTCGGCGTGGTGCCGGAGACGGCTCACGCCGGGAGGCGGACGCGACCATCAGACCGAAGAGACCGAGTCCCATGACGAGGATCTCGATTCCGCGGCTGAGAAGAGTCGCAGGTGTCGTCGTGGTCCCGAGGGGCACCTCCGCGATCATGTGGCCCGGCCGGAACGGCGGTGTGCTCGCGATGGTCCGGCCGTCGGGCCCGATGATCTGGCTGCTTCCGACGGTGGAGATGTTGACGAGCGATCTCCCCGACTCGATGGCGCGCAGGCGGGCGATCGCGAGCTGCTGCTGGTTCTCGTCGGTCTCCCCGAAGTCCGCGTTGTTCGTCTGCGCGAGGATGATCTGGGCGCCGCCGTGCATCATGTCGGTCAGCAGTTGGTCGTCGACGATGTCGAAGCAGATCGAGATGCCCGCGCGCACACCGTCGACGGCGAAGACGTTGTCCCTCGTCCCCGGCGTGTAGTCGCGTCCGATGAGATCGATGAGGCTCGGTGCGAACGGACGCCAGAAGGCGCGATCCGGAACGTACTCCCCGAAAGGAACGGGATGCTTCTTGTCGTAGAAGTCGACGGCACCGCGCCCGGCCTTCCACAGCAATGACGTGTTGTAGTAGTCGCCACCGCGGTACGTGATCGTGCCGACCACGAAGGGCGCGCCCATCTTGCGGCTCAGCGCGTCGAGGATGGAGGCGTAGCTCGGCTCGCGGGTGGGGTCCGGAAGCGCCGACCCCTCCGGCCACACGACCATGTCCACCTTCTGATCGGTGATCTTCAGGGTCTCTGCGACCTGCGCGTTGAACACCGCGCCGACCGGCGCATTGTCGAAGTAGCCTGCCGGGCCGTTGCCCTGCACGGCCGCGATACGGGTGGAGCCGTGCGTCGTCGCCGGCCAGGCGGGAATCGCGAGGACGAGCGATACGGCGACGCCCGCGAGGAGCCACCGCTGCACGCCGGGAAGGTCAGCCGCGATGGCGAGCTCCACCGCGAACGCGACCAACCAGACCATCGCGAAGCCGACGCCCGAGATCCCCAGCCACGCGACCAGCGGGGCGAACGGGCTCGTCGACTGCGACTCCGCGACGCGGCCCCACGAGAAGCCGCCGTAGGGCCAGGTCCCCGTGACATACTCCCGGAGGATCCAGAGGCCGGCGACCACGACCGGGACCAGGCCCAGCCTCCCGAGGAGCGTGGGGAAGGCTCGCGGCACCCACCGGTAGGCGAGCGAGATCAGTACGCCTCCCGCTCCCCAGAACAGCGCTTCGAAGGTCGACAGGGCCACCCACGGCACCGGGCCGAGATAGAGCGCCGTCCAGGACACGTGAACGAGGTAGAAGGCCTCACCCGCGACGAAGCCGATGAGGAAGGCGGTGCCCGCGCGGCGTCCCCGCTGGGCCAGCAGCACCATGGCGATACCCAGGAAGGTGAGCGGCCACCAATCCTTGTCGGGGAAGCCCGCATCAAGGACCGGCCCGGCGGCGGCCGCCATCAGCAGCGCGAGCCACAGCGGGAGCGGGGCGAGGCGCGGTGGGGTCACGAAGGGAGAGCTTAAGGCATGCGGCTCAGCGGCCCGCTCAGGCAACGGACGAGTACGCCACGATCCCGCGCCGGATCGCGTCGAGAGCCTGGCGCGCGACCCGGCCGACGTTGCCCTGGGCGACCAGGGAGAGCTGATCGAGCAGGTCGATCGTCTGCTTGGCCCAGCGCACGAAGTCGCCCGCGGCCATGTCCGCCTCCGTGAGGACCGCGTTCAGCCCCGAGCCGCGCGCCCACAGGTGCATCGCCAGGGCGAGCGCCGTCGAGGGCGGCTCACTGCCCGGGAGGCGATGCTCGCGTTCGAGGTCGTCGAGACGCGCCCACAGGTCGGTGGTGCGGTCGAGGGCCGGGCGGAAGGCGCCGCGGGGCAGCGACCGCTCGTGCGCGAGCCCTTCGTCGCGGCGCGGCTCGAAGACGAGCGCGCACGCCATCGCCGCCAGGCTGGGGGCATCGAGGTCTTTCCAGACGTTCCGGCGCAGGCACTCGGCGACGAGCAGGTCCCGCTCGCCGTAGATCCGCTTGAGCGTGCGTCCGTGCACCGTCAGAGCGGTTTCACCGTCTTCCGAGGTCAGGTAGCCGAGTTCGAGAAGGACATCCGAGACGCGGTCGAAGACCTTGGCGACGGCCCCCGTGCGCGACTGGATCTGCGCGCTGAGGCGGTCCGTGTCGCGCTTGAGCTTGAAGAACCGCTCCGCCCACCGCGCGTGCTGCTCGCGATCCGGGCAGCGGTGGCAGGGGTGCTCCTTCATCCGCTTGCGGAGAGCGTTGAGCTGCCGCTGGCGGCGCTCCTTCTCGGCATTGGAGGCGTTGTCGACGCGTTTCCGCTCGAGATCGGTGAGTTCCCTGCGGATGCCCGCGTACTCGCGGAAGTCGCCCAGATGGCACGTCATGGCGTCGACGTAACCCGCGAGGGACTCCTCCTGCTGCTTCACCTTGCGCGCCAGATCGACGACCGCCCGGTCGGCCTGGAACTGGGCGAAGGACGATTCCAGGATCTCGCGAGTGCGCGCACGCCCGAACTGGTCGATGAGGTTGACCGCCATGTTGTACGTCGGCCGGAAGCTCGAGTTGAGCGGGTAGCTCCGCCGGGAGGCGAGGGCCGCGACCGACTGCGGATCGAGTCCGTCCTCCCACTGGATCACCGAATGGCCCTCGACGTCGATGCCGCGCCGGCCCGCCCGCCCGGTCAGCTGCGTGTACTCCCCCGGCGTGATCGGGACGCGCGCTTCGCCGTTGAACTTCTCGAGCTTCTCGAGCACGACCGTCCGGGCCGGCATGTTGATCCCCAGGGCGAGGGTCTCCGTCGCGAAGACCACCTTCACGAGCTTGCGCCGGAACAGCTCCTCCACCACCTCCTTGAAGGCCGGAAGCAGTCCGGCGTGGTGGGCCGCGACGCCTCGCTCGAGGCCTTCCAGCCACTCCCAGTAGCCGAGGACGGCGAGATCTTCGTCGAGAAGGGTGCGACAGCGCTCCTCGACGAGCGCGCGGATCTCCTCGCGCTCCCGGGCGTCGGTGAGCCGGACGCCGGACCGCAGGGTCTGCAGCACCGCCTGATCGCAACCGTTGCGGCTGAAGATGAAGAAGATGGCGGGCAGCAGGTTCCGCTCGCCGAGCAGGTGCACGATGTCGGCCCGGCTCATCCGGAACGAGTCGGGGCGCCCGCCCCGCGAGTGATACCTCCCGACGTCTTTCATCTGGCGACTGCTCAGCGTGCGCCCGCCGTAGCGAGCCATCTGGACGAGCTCCGGATTGACCCGGTTCGTCGCCGCGAGGCCCGAGGAGTCGAAGAGATCGATCAGCTTGGAGCGCATGAGGATGTGCTGCTCGAGCGGAACGGGGCGCTCCTCCGACACGATGACGTCGGTGTCGCCGCGGACGGCCTGGAGCCAGTCGCCGAACTCCTCCGCGTTCGAGACGGTGGCGCTCAGGGAGACCATCCGCACCTCCGATGGGAGGTGGATGATGACCTCCTCCCAGACGGCGCCGCGGAACCGGTCCGCGAGGTAGTGCACCTCGTCCATGACGACATACGCCAGATCGCTCAGGAGGTCGGAGTCGGCGTACAGCATGTTGCGCAGGACCTCGGTCGTCATCACGACGATCCGCGCGTGCGAGTTGATGTTGGTGTCGCCGGTGAGGAGGCCGACCGACTCCGGTCCGTACGCCTCCGCGAACTCCTGGAACTTCTGGTTGCTCAGCGCCTTCATCGGCGTCGTGTAGAACACCTTGGCGTTCGCCTCGCGCATCGCGAGGAAGACGGCGAATTCGGCCACGACGGTCTTCCCCGCTCCGGTCGGAGCGGCGACGAGCACGCTCCGACCGTTCTCGAGGCTGGCGCACGCCTCACGCTGGAACGGGTCGAGGTCGAACCGCTGCGCGGCCCGGAAGGTCGCGAGGAGGGGCTGTCGGGCGCTCTGCCGGGAGGCCGCGTAGCGCTCCGCCGGAGACAGCGTCTGGTCGGTCACCATCCCACCCTATGCCGCGACGGCCACGGCACCGACGGGCCCGCCTATGCCGCGAGTTCCGCTTCGAGGCGCGAGGCCGCCCGGGCCGCCCGCCGGTCGTGCAGCCACGCGACGCCGTAGGCCGCGAAGTACAGCGCGACCATAGGGATCGCCAGGAGGAACATCGAGAGCACGTCAGCCGCCGGCGTCGCGATGGCGGTGAACAGCGCGATGAGGATCAGGGCCCAGCGCCACGACGCGATGATCGACTTGGCGCTCAGCACGCCCACGAAGTTGAGCAGCACCAGGAACACCGGGAGGACGAAGGCGATCCCCACGGCGATCACGAGCTTCATGATGAAGTCGAAGTACGTCTTCGCCTGGATGATCGCGGAGTCCTGCTCGGGCGCGAAGCTCGTGAGGAGGCTGACGATGTGCGGCACGAGGAGCCAGCCGCAAACGCCCCCCGCGATGAACAGCGGGACCGCCGTGAAGAAGAAGCCGAACCCGTACTTCAGCTCCTTGCGCGTGAGCGCGGGGACGAAGAACGCCCAGATCTGGTAGAGCCAGACCGGACTGGAGATGATGGCGCCGATGGTGATCGCCATCTGCATCTTGAGGTCGAAGGCGCCCGTGATGCTGTCGTAATTGAGCATCGCCTCGCGGTTCTGCTGCTTCGCGATCTCGGTGATCGGGCCGCGCAGGGCGTCCATCACCGGGCCGGCGAGAAACCACCCGATGATCGAGCCGCCGAACAGAGCCAGCGCGGAACGGAAGAGGCGTTTGCGAAGCTCGATGAAGTGCTCTGTGAGCGACATCCGCCCTTCGCGGTTCTTGCCTCGCTTCGTCGAGGCCACCGGGTTACGGCTTCGGCTTGGATTCGGTCGCGGGGTCGGTCACGGCGGGGGCCGGTGCCGGGGTGACCGCGGTGTCGGCCGGGGTCGCGGGAGCCGTCGCGGACGTCTCGGGCGTCTCCTTGCCGTCCTTCTTCATCTCCTCGACCTCGCCCTTGAAGATCCGCATGGACTGGCCGATGCTCTTGGCGAGAGCGGGAAGCTTGGGCGCACCGAAGAGGAGCAGGATCACAGCGAGGATGATGAGCAGGTGCCATCCGGTCAGGCCTGCGAACATGAGATCAAGTCCTTCGAATCAGGTGGGCGTAGCGGTTCGGGTCCGCCTGGACCAGTAGTTTACCGCGTCTGACCCGGGCATCCCTGCGAGCTTGCCTTGCGACCGCGCGTTCCGCCAAGCGTTCCGAGCGCTGCTCGTGCAGCTCCGCGAGGTCGGCGAAGACCGCGGGATGGAACGGCTCCTCGCTGAGTTCGTCAGCGTGGCGGCCGAGCACCTCCGTCTTCGCGAGCAGGTCGGCCGCGTCGCGTCCGGCGGCGACAACTTTCCGGAACAGCCACCAGGCGAAGAAGGCGAGCATGCCCAGAAGGCCGAGCACGAGCACCGACCAGATCAGGAGCCAGGACCACCAGGGCATGCAGCGAGCCTACCCGGGAAGGACGTGATCAGCGGTAGCGGTCGGCGCCCGCGCGTGCCCAGTCCGCCACAACGCGCCGGGCCTCAGGCGGATCCAGGACGGTAAGGACTCCGGCCAGTCCCGCCACGAGTCGCTTCAGTCCGTGGAAGTGCGCCACCCGGACGCTCGTGCGCACCATTCCATCGTGCTCCGACCGAGCCGCACCCTCCGGGATGTAGTCCTCGATGAGCGGCACCGCCGAAGCGGCAACCTCCACCGACACGAGCTGGTCGTCGGGCGTGCCGGTGAAGAGCGTCTCGGGGAGCTTCACGTCGCCCGGGCGGTACGTGATCGCCTCCTGCGTGGCGACCAGCCCGTCGATGCGGTCCAGCCGGAAGGTCCGGATCGCGGTGCGGAGGTGATCCCAGCCGCGGAGGTACCAGTCCTGGTCGACCGACTCGATGCGGAGCGGGTCCACCCGGCGGCGCTCCTTCTCTCCGCGCGAGTTCCGGTAGTCGAATTCGACCTGGGTCCCGGCCACCACCGCGTCCCGGATCGTCGCAAGAGTCTCGTCGGTGTGCGACCGGGCCACCGCGAGCTGACTGGGCGCCGCGGACGCCCCGCGTGCCAGCTTGGCCATCAGCGACCCGATCACATCGCGATCGGCGTTCTCCGGCAGGGCGGTGAGGTACTGGAGGCCGGCGATGAGCGCGGCAGCCTCCCGCGCGGAGAAACGCGGGGAGTCGTCGATCGCGACCTGGTGCGTGAGCACGATCTGGTCGTTGTCCTCGAAGTCGTCCCAGGAGATGTCGAACAGGTCGCCCGGTTGGTACGCGTTGGTCTCCCCCGGCACGCCTGAGACGGCGATGAGCCGGACGGCGTCGCGCAACTGCTCCTGGTCGACGCCGAAGTGATCCGCCGCCTCGGCGACGCTCACCCGGTCGCGGTCCATGAGGTACGGCACGAGCGCGAGGAGGAAGGCGAGCTTGTCCTGAGCCTGCATCGGTTTGCGGCGCTCAGCCATCGGCACGCTCCTCCCGGGTGGCACGCGCGCCGGCGGCCGAGTCGTCGTGAGCCGACGCCACGCTGTCCAGCCGCTCTACGACCTTCCTGCGCACCTCGTCCGGCGAGAGGACGAGCACTTCGGGCCCGTAGGACGCGAGCTCGTCGGCCAGGATGTTCACGTCCGAGTAGTTGACCGTCAGCCGCGACGGCTCACCGTCCGCCCCCGCGGAGACCGCGTCGCCGTACCGCTTGCTGAGGCGGGTGGCCGCGTCCGTCCCAGCCGTGACCTCGATCTCGGCGACGTTGGCCCGCCAGATCCGCTCGAGCTCGTCGAGCGCGCGCTCGGCGAAGCCCTCTCCGTCGGCCTCGTAGTCGGCCGGATCGAACGGGCGCGAGGTCAGCTTGACCGGTCCGACGATGCGGGAGAGCAGGAAGGTCCGCGATTCCTCGACGCCCCGGTCGATGCCCTGGAGGTGCCACCGGCCCTCGTGCTGAACGAGCGCCAAGGGTGCCACAGTGCGCACCCGGGACGCGCTCTCACCGGGTTTCAGGTACGGGAACTGCACCAGCACGTGACGCTCCAGCGCCTGGCTCAGCGGCTCGAAAGCGCTCTCGCGGACGCGCAACCGCGGGGCGTACCCGACGACCGGGTCGTCCGCCTCCACGCCGAGCGACCGCAGCTTCATCAGCGCGCGCCGGGACTCGCCCGAGAGCGATCCCTCCCGCCACACGGTCGCCGCCAGGGCCAGCAGCGTGATCTCCGCGGGCGAGAACGAGATGTCCTCGGGAAGGTCGTATGCCCCTTTGGGAATGCGATAGCGCAGCAGCTGATTGTTGCCGGCCGCGTCCGGCGCCTCCACCGTCTCGAGCGGGACACCCAGGTCGCGGATGTCGTCCTTGTCGCGCTCGAACTGGCGCTCGAGGCTCGAGTTGTCGCCATGAGGCGCGTACCGCTGCCGATAGCCCTGAACGGTCGACAGGATCTCGTTCTTGGTCAGGCCGTTCTCCGTCGCCAGCAGCGCGAGGACGAGGCTGAACAGGCGCTCCTCGACCGGGACGCGCGACGGCGATGACGAGGATCGGGACACCCGTCCATCCTAGTGCGGGCTAGCGCACCCCGAGGATGTCGACGACCCACGCGGCGGCGGGGACCGACCCGCTCGCGGGCGTCTCGACGACCACCTGCGAGCCGACCTTCTTCCCGACGAGCTGCCCCAGCATCGCCTGCGGCAGCACCGAGCTGTTCTGGTTCTGGATGTTGCTCTGGCCGGTGCTCATGCTGGCGAGGTCAGGGCCGCCCGCACCCCAGCTGGTGGTGAGGACGTTCTTGTTGTCCCAGCCGACGGCGGTGTACTGGAGGACGACGATGCTGTCCTTCTTCACCGTCGCGCCATCCCCCTCCTTGAGGAGCTCGCTGCGCACCTTCTTCGGGGCCCCGCCCGAGGACGGGAGCGTGATCCCCGGCTGACCGCTGGGCGCCAGGACGACGGTCGGGAAGCCCGACACGGAGGGGCGGACGGCGCCGTTCGCGGCGGCGAGCGACGTGTTCACGACGTCGACGACGTAGATCTGGGCGGCTCCGGCCGCGCTCGACTGCGCACCCGCATCCTTCGGGGAGATCGCGATCGCGACCCGCGACCCGACCTTCGTGCATTGCACGCCGCGGCTGAGGACGCCGGCGACGCCCGACGCCTTGGTGTCGAGTGGAAGGACGCCGGACTGGTTGCCGTAGCCGCTGCCCGCGACGGCACCGGTGCTGCCGTCGATGAGGGTGTAGCCGAGTTCGACGAGCTGGCCGCCGGTGACGGTCGCGCCGCTCCCCTCGGTGAGGACAGTGCGGTTCGAGGACGACGTGGCGATCGGGCTCGGAGCGGTGACCTTCGGCTCCTTGCCGATCGGTCCGCTGGCCCTGACGAGGGAGGACGCCGATCCCGACGGGAGCGCGCTGTCACAGTTCGCCTCGGGGCTCGACGAACAGCCGGTGAGCGCGAGGGCCACGAGGCCCGCTCCAATGACGAGTGCGGTAGCTCTGCGCACGGGTCCTCTTTCGGTGCGATCGGTCGGGGGATGCAGGCACTGCGGCCCACGGTCTCTCATGCTAGCCGACGCCGGGAGCGCCCTCGTCCGGGGCCACCGCCGGTTCCGACCACTCGGTGTCGGCGAAGTCGCCCTCCCCCGGGCCGTCGCCGCGGGTGCGCGCGAGTTCGGCACTCGCCGATGCCTCGCGCATCCGCTTGCGCAGACTCTTCGGGCTCGACTGACGCTCCCCGAGCGCGCCGGGGGTCCACGCCTCGACATCCTCGTCGCTGTAGTCGGACTTGGAGGGGCGGCGCTTCAGCTCCGGGAGGAGCGTCCCGGGAGCCAGCCGCCGGGCGGTGATCAGGAAACCGGTGTGCGCGATCATGCGGTGATCGGGACGGACGGCGAGTCCCTCGACGTGCCAGCCGCGCACCATCGTCTCGCTCGACTGCGGGTGGGTGTAGTCGCCGGAGGCGCGGATGGCCTCGGCCACGCGGGACAACTGGGTCACCGTCGCCACATAGCAGATGACGACGCCTCCCGGCTTGAGCGCCGCCGTCACCGCATCGAGCGTCTCCCACGGGGCGAGCATGTCGAGCACCACGCGATCGACGCTTGCCGGCTCGACCGCCGCGGGGAGGCTGTCCTGCAGGTCACCCACGGTCAGCGTCCAGTTCTTCGGATCCGAGCCGAGGAAGGTGACGGCATTGGCGCGCGCGACCTCCGCGAACTCCTCCCGGCGCTCGAAGGAGTGGAGGCGGCCCTCCGGCCCGATGGCGCGGAGCAGCCACAGGGACAGCGCACCGGAGCCGACGCCGGCCTCCACCACCGTGGCACCCGGGAAGATGTCGGCGAGCGCGAGGATCTGCGCAGCATCCTTCGGATAGACGATCGCGGCGCCGCGCGGCATCGACATGACGAAGTCGGTGAGGAGCGGCCGGAGCGCGAGATGCTCGACGCCCGCGTTGTTCGTGACCACGGACCCGTCGGGGAGGCCGATGATGTCGTCGTGGGCGAGCACGCCCCGGTGGCTGTGGAACAGCTTTCCCGGCTCGAGCGTGATCGTGTTCATCCGGCCCTTCGGACCGGTCAGCTGGACGCGGTCACCCGCCCGGAAGGGACCCGAACTGCGCGGGGCGCTCATCGGACGGCCGCCCGCGCGGCGGCGACGGCGAAGACGTCTTCGGCGGTGCGTCCCTCCAGGGTCGGCCAGAGCGTGTGCTCGTCGGACTCGGGGAGGGGCACGATGTGAGGGACGCCGATCGTGACGGCGCCCGAGTCCACCGCGGAGGCGAGCCCGACCAGCGAGTCCTCGATGGCGACGGCCTCGTGCGGTTCGATCTCGAGCAGGGCCGCGGCCCGCCGGTACGGCTCGGGATCGGGCTTGGGGCGCTCGACCTCGTCGCCGCTCACGATCACGTCGAAGGCGTCGAACGGGATGTGCGAGACGATCTGCTCGGCCATGCGGCGCACCGACATGGTGACGAGCGCCGTCCGGACGCCCCGCTCCCGGAGATCTTGGAGGAGCTCGCGTGCCCCCGGCCGCCACGGCACCCCGCGCTCGTCGAGGAGGGTCTGCACCCGGTCCGTCAGCCAGTGCACGATCCCGTCAGGGTCCATGTCGACTCCGCGCGACTGGAGGATCGCAGCCGAGTTCCACAACCCGAGACCGACGAGGAGGAGCCCGTCGTCGTGCGTCCACGTGCCGCCGAACGATCCGACGAGCTCGTGCTCGGCGACCATCCAGTACGGCTCGGTGTCGACCAGGGTGCCGTCCATGTCCCAGAGGACGGCGGCGGGCGGGCGCGGTGCGAGGGGTGCGGTCACAACGGGCAAGTCTATCGGGCGGAACCGGGCCTATCCTGGTGGGATGGCGCCCGACCGGACGCCAGGGAGGGCCAGGGACAGCTTCGTGACGGACGGACAGAACATCCTCGGCGGCCGCATCCTCGTGGTCGCGTTCGAGGGCTGGAACGACGCCGGGGAGGCCGCCAGCGGGGCCGTGAAGACCCTCAAGGACCAGCTCGACGTGGTGCCCATCGCCGAGGTCGACCCCGAGCTCTACTTCGACTTCCAGTTCAACCGCCCCGTGGTCGCCGAGGACGACGGCCGGCGCCGTCTCATCTGGCCCTCGGCCGTCGTGCTGGGTCCCGCGCGCCCGGGCCGGCCCGGCGAGGACCTGGCCGGCGACGCCGACCTGAGCGTCACCGGCGACAACGCCGGCAACATCTTCCTCCTCCTCGGGACGGAGCCCTCCCGCAGCTGGAAGAGCTTCACCGCCGAGATCATGGACGTCGCGCTGGCCGCAGACATCGGCGCCGTCGTCTTCCTCGGCGCCATGCTCGCGGACGTGCCGCACACCCGGCCGATCTCGGTCTTCGCCTCCAGCGAGAACGCGGCCGTGCGCGCCGAGCTCGGCGTCGAGCGGTCGACCTACGAGGGCCCGGTCGGCATCCTGAGCGCCCTCGCCGAGGGCGCTGAGGACGTGGGCATCCCGACCCTGATGATCTGGGCGTCGGTCCCCCACTATGTGCACAACGCCCCGAGCCCGAAGGCGGTGCTCGCCCTCATCGACAAGCTGGAGGAGCTCGTCGACGTCACCATCCCCCGCGGCACGCTGGTCGAGGAGGCCGCCGCGTGGGAGGCCGGCATCGACGCGCTCGCCGCCGACGACGAGGAGATGGCCGCTTACATCCAGCAGCTCGAGCAGGCGCGCGACACGGTCGACTCGCCCGAGGCGAGCGGCGAGGCGATCGCGCAGGAGTTCGAGCGCTATCTGCGCCGCCGAGGCGACGGCCGCGACGGCGGACCCGGGCGGGCGCCCGACGATCCTCGCCGCGGCTGATCGCAGCACGCCCCCGGGCGCTCAGAGCGCGCTCAGGCGGCGATCGCGCCGGTCGCCAGGAGGATCATGAGCAGCACGCCGAGCACGATGCGGTAGATCACGAACGGCAGGAAGCTCCTCCGCGAGATGTACCCCATGAAGAACGCGATGACGAGCAGTCCGACGACGAACGACACGACGGTGGCCGCGGCGGTCTCGACCGGGCCGAACACCTCCACCGTGCATGTCCCGGCGGCGGCGAGCGCGTCGGTGCACGGCTCCTTCACCGCCTTGTACAGCTGGTAGAGGCCGCTGCCGAAGACGGCGGGCAGAGCCAGGAGGAAGGAGTACCGGGCGGCCGCGCGACGCTGGTAGCCCATGAAGAGCCCGGCCGTGATCGTGCCGCCCGACCGGGAGACGCCGGGGATGAGTGCGAGCGCCTGCGCGAAGCCGTAGATGATCCCGTCGCCCCAGGTCAACTCGCGCAGCCGCTTCGTCTTGCGGCCGACCGCGTCGGCCACGCCGAGCAGGATGCCGAAGACGATCAACGTCGTCGCCACGATCCACAGCGACCGGAAGGTGGTCTCGATCTGGTTCTGGAAGAGCAGTCCCAGCACGACGATCGGGATGCTGCCGACGATCACGAGCCAGCCCATCCGCGCGTCGGGGTCGTTCCGCGGGATCCGCCCGAAGAGCGCCTGGAACCAGCGCGACACGATGCGGACGATGTCGCGCCAGAAGTAGAGGAGGACCGCCGCCTCGGTCCCGAGCTGAATGATCGCGGTGAACCGGGCACCCGGGTCGCCACCGGTTCCGAGCAGCTCGCCGACGATGCGGATGTGCGCGCTGGAGGAGATGGGGAGGAACTCGGTGAGGCCCTGCACGAGGCCGAGGATGAGCGCGTTGATGAGGTTCATACGTGTCTTTCCGGGGTCCGGGCCGGCCGGGGGCGGCGGGTCGGGCTCAGTAGCCGCGCAGGAGGTCTCGCAGCACGGTCCTTCCGAACACTAGCGAATCGAGCGGCACGCGCTCGTCGACACCGTGGAACATGCCCGGGAAATCCAGATCGCTCGGGAGGCGGAGCGGCGCGAACCCGTAGCCGGTGATCCCGAGCTTGCTGAGCGCCTTGTTGTCGGTGCCGCCCGACAGGAGGTACGGGAGGACCGGCGCCCCGGGGTCATGCCGTTCCAGCGTCTCGGTGATGGCGTCGATGAGGCTCCCGTCGAACGCTGCCTCGAGCCCGATGTCGCGGTGCATGATCCGGATCTCGATGTCGTCTCCGACCAGCTCGCGGACGCGCTCGAGAACGGCGTCCTCCTCGCCCGGGAGGGTCCTGATATCGATCAGCGCCTCCGCGGTGTCGGGGATGACGTTGTGCTTGTATCCGGCCTCGAGCAGCGTGGGGTTCGTCGTCGTGCGCAGCGTCGCCAGGATGAAGCCGGCCGCGGTCCCCGTACGGATCACGAGGTCGTCGGGACCGACCTGCTCGGGATCGACGCCGAGCAGGCGGCCGAGCTCTCCGATCAAGCGGGTGGTCGTGCCGGTCAGCCGGACCGGCCACTCCTCGCGCCCGATGGCGACGACGGCTTCGGCCAGCCGGGTGATGGCATTGTCGCGGATGAGCCGCGATCCGTGCGCCGCGAGCCCGCGGGCGACGAGCTTGATCCAGACGAGCGACTTCTCGCCGGTCTGGAGGAGGTAGGCACGCCGTCCCTCCAGGTCGATCGAGTAGCCGCCGACCTCGCTGATCGCCTCGGTGGCGCCGGCGAAGAGTTCGGGCCGGGTGTCGACGAGGTGATGGGAGCCGCGTCGTCCGCCGTCCTCCTCGTCGGCGAAGAACGCGACGACGAGGTCGCGCTCGGGCTGCTCCCCCGCGCCCAGGATGTCCCCGACCGCTGTCAGGATCATGGCGTCCATGTTCTTCATGTCGACCGCGCCGCGGCCCCAGAGGAGGCCGTCCTTGATGACGCCGCCGAACGGGTCGACGGACCAGGCGCGCGCGTCGGCGGGGACCACGTCGAGATGACCGTGCACCACCAGCGCCGGCTTGCCAGCATTCCGTCCTTCGACGCGCGCGACGACGCTCGTCCGGCCGGGATCGGAGTCGAACAGCTGCGGCTTCAGGCCGAGGGCCTGGAGCCGCGCCTCCACGTACTCCGCGGCGTCGGTCTCGCCGTTCGAGCGGCCCTCGCCGTAGTTCGTCGTGTCGAACCGGATGAGGTCGCGGGCGATGACCGCCGTCTCGTCGAGTGGGCCGTCGCCGTCGTTCGCGGACGTGGTCTCCGAGGTCTCCGTCATGCCGTCAACGCTACCCGGAGCGGGGTCGCGCTCGCGCCACGCCCGGGATGCCGGACGATGTGATTCCGGCCTGGTAATCCGTGCTAATGTCTTTCTTCGGCAGCCGGAACACGGCATGCCGAAGCGCTCACCCTCCGGGTGGCGGCACCCTGTCCGGGTGGCGGAAATGGCAGACGCGCTAGCTTGAGGTGCTAGTGCCCGTATAGGGCGTGGGGGTTCAAGTCCCCCCTCGGACACAGCAGGGCCCCGGTCACAGACCGGGGCCTTTCTCGTTGTCGCGGACCGGCCGCTCGCCTCCCCCGCCTGGGGTCTATGGTGGCGCCATGGCCTCCCGGAAGCGACCGACAGCGAGTCTGTTCACCGTGCTGCTCGCCTTCGGCGCGAACATCTTCGTCGCGCTCGCCAAGACGATCGCCGCCGTCCTCACCGGGTCCGCCTCGATGGTGGCCGAGGCCGCCCACTCGTGGGCGGACGCGGGGAACGAGATCTTCCTCATCAAAGCCGAGCGTGCGGCCTCCCGCCCTCGCGACGAGTCGCACCCCGGAGGCTACGGGCGCGACGCCTACGTCTGGTCGCTGTTCGCGGCGGTGGGCCTGTTCACCGCGGGGGCGGTCGTCTCCATCATGCACGGCGTCAACCAGCTGTTCTCGCACGAGCACGAGACCGATTACACCGTCAACTACGTCGTCCTCGCCGTGGCCTTCGTCTTCGAAGGCATCTCGTTCCTCCAGTCGTTCCGGCAGGCCCGGCAGGGGGCCTCGCGCCGGGGCACCAGCACCGTCGACCACGTCCTCACCACCTCGAACCCGACCTTGCGCGCGGTGTTCGCCGAGGACTCGGCCGCTCTCATCGGCCTCCTGCTCGCCTTCCTCGGGGTCCTGCTCCACCAGCTGACCGGGAACGCGGTGTGGGACGCGCTCGGCTCCATCCTCATCGGCCTGCTGCTCGGGCTCGTCGCGTTCGTCCTGATCGAGCGGAATCGACGGTTCCTCGTCGGAGTGGAGGGCTCCCCGCGGGTGCAGCAAGTCGCACTCTCGGCCATCCTCGACCGCGCCGAGGTCGACAAGGTGACGTATCTGCACCTGGAGTACGTGGGACCCGAGAGCCTCTACCTCGTCGCCGCCGTCGACCTCGTCGGCGACGACAGCGAGTCCGACGTCGCCGCCCGGCTGCAGTCGATCGAGCGGTCGATCGAGGAGAGCCCGCACATCGCCGAGGCCGTGCTCACGCTGTCCCGCCCCGGTGCTCCGGCCCTCACGACGGCCAGCCTATGAATTCCTCAGAGACCTCTCAGCGAATCGACACCGGTTCATAGACCGGGCATAGGCGCCGCCTAGCCCCCGAGGCTGAAGCGGGAGCAGGGTGGACCGCGTGACCCTGCTCGTGCACCGCCCTCGCGCTGTGCGCGGCCCAGCGCTCGCCGTTCCCTTCTCGGCAGGCGAGTGGACGACACCGCGGCTGACGCTGCGCCCGTACCGCATGACGGACGCGGACGACTGGCTGGCGATCGAGGCCGACCCCGCCGTGCGGGAGGGACTGGGCTGGCCCGAACGGACTGGGGCACAGGCACTCCGGCACCTGCGCCATCGGACGCACCACACCGCCCTGGCGCAGGCCGGCGACCTCCTCGTGCTCGCCGTGGTGCGCGACGGGCACGTCATCGGCGACGTGTCCCTCCACCTGCGCACGGTCGCTGCGGAGACGCGTTCGCTCGAGATCGGCTGGCTGCAGCGGTCGTCGCAGTGCGGGCAAGGCTTCGCCACCGAGGCCGCCGACGCCATGCTCGACATCGCGTTCGGCGAAGTCGGCGCGTGCCTCGTCGCCGCGGTCGTGCGCGCCGACAACGCGCCGTCGGCGCGGCTGGCCCAGCGCCTGGGCCTTCACCTGGCGGCGAGGACCGCGGCGTACACGACGTTCGTCGTCACGCGCTCCGAGCGGAGACTCCCCTCGCGCCGTGCCCGGACCGGACAGCAGCACGTCGCCTGACGTTTTGTCCGAGGCCGTCTCCGACCCCTTCTGAGCGGCTCACGTAGAATCAAGTCGATGACGACTCACGCCACCAGCCCCACCCCGGCCGACATCAAGCGCTGGAGGCGGTACCTCGCCGACGAGCGCGCAGAGGCCGCCGTGTACCGCGATCTGGCCGGCCGCCGCGAGGGCGAGGAGCGCGAAATCCTGCTCGAACTCGCGGAAGCCGAGCGACGCCACGAGCAGCACTGGCTGGAGCTCCTCGGCGACGACGTGGGGCGACCGCTCCGCGGCGATCTGCGCACGCGCCTCCTCGGCTGGCTCGCGCGCCGGTTCGGCTCCGTCTTCGTGCTGGCTCTCGCCCAGCGCGCCGAGGCCCGCTCCCCCTACGCCGGCGACGCCGACGCGACGCCCCGGATGGCAGCGGACGAGCAGGTGCACGAGGAGGTGGTGCGCGCTCTCGCCGCCCGCGGCCGGCAACGGCTCTCCGGCACCTTCCGCGCCGCCGTCTTCGGCGCGAACGACGGTCTCGTGAGCAACCTGGCCCTCGTGCTCGGCGTGAGCGCGAGCGGCGTGCCCACCCACGTCGTGCTCCTGACCGGCATCTCCGGCCTGCTCGCGGGCGCTCTGTCGATGGGCGCGGGCGAGTACGTCTCGGTGCGGTCGCAGCGCGAGCTCCTGGAGGCCTCCAGCCCCAACCCGGCCACCAACTCCGCCCTGCCCGATCTCGACGTCGACGCCAACGAACTGACCCTCGTCTACCGCGCGCGAGGGATGGCGCCGGAGGAGGCCGCGGATCACGCCCGGGAGGTCCTGAGCAGCCTCGAGGCCTACACGTCGGACTTCCCGGCGGTCCGCCCGGCGCCCGACGGCGAGGACGAGCACGAGGCCATCGGCAACGGCTGGAGCGCTGCGGTGTCGAGCTTCTGCTTCTTCGCCTCCGGCGCGCTCATCCCGATCCTCCCCTTCCTCTTCGGATTGACGGGCACCGCCGCCGTGGTCGTCTCGGCCCTGCTCGTCGGCATCGTGCTGCTCGGCACGGGCGCGGTCGTCGGACTGCTCTCGGGCGCATCGCCCCTGAAGCGCGCCGTCCGCCAGCTTCTGATCGGATACGGAGCGGCCGCGGCCACCTACCTGCTCGGACTCCTCTTCGGCGCGACCGTCGGCTAGCGCCTGCGGCCGCCGTCGACGCCGTACGAGATCGCTCCGACGAGCGGGATCAGCAGGAACCACAGCCAGCTGTACTGGAATCCCCAGACGTAACCGGTGATGAAGAAGAGGATCAGCGACACGAAGGGCATGATCGACACCAGGATGAGGCTGGTGCGGTTCGAGCTCCGGGCGGGCTCTCCCCAGCCCGTGCCCGGCCGCGAGTAGCCCGGCTGCGAGTAGCCCGGCTGCGGAGGGTAGGGCGCTCCGGTCCCGGATCCTGGCGCGGCGTCGTGCCGGTCGAAATCGGGACGGACGGGGAGGTCGGCGAAGAGCGGCGTCAGGTCACCGCGCGTCGTGGCCGAGCGCGCCGACGCCGAGCGCGCGTCCAGCTCGGCCGGGGAGAGCCTCCCCTGGTCCGCCTGCGCCCGGAGCGCCGCGACCGCGCGCTCGCGCTCGTCGTTGCTGAGGCGCAGCGCGCCGGAGGGGTCGTTCACGTCCGTCATGACGCCCAGTATGGCAGCGGAGCGTCGCGACCAGGAGGGGTGCGCTGCGGGATCCGCGGTCGTACACTCGGTATCGAACATATGTTCGATGGATGAGGTGGAGCAATGACCGAGATCGACGAGGCGGTCGCCGTGTGGACGACCGACGACGGCATCCCGACCCGGCTCGTCTGGCGATCCACGCGCTACCGGGTCACCGACACGCCGACGGTGTGGGCCGATGTCTGCGCCTGGTGGCGCCCGTTCGGCGAGCACCGGTACGCGATCGGGAGCCTTCCGCGCGAGATCGGCGGCTGGCGGTTCCAGGGCACGAGCGAGCAGGGGGAGGCGCACGTGTTCGATGTCCGGCACGATCCGGCGGACCGCTCCTGGCGGCTCGTCCGCGTCTTCGACTGAGACGGGCCTCCCGTTGCTGGCGAGCCTCGGCCGCGCCCGGCAGGGGAGCGTCTATCCTCGCCGGGTGAGGGACGATCGCTACGGGACCGATGTGCTGGCCGGCGACTGGAGGAGCGCGGGGCGCAAGCCCGTGCCGGAGGTCGAGGCGGTGCGCGACCTGGTCGTCGAGGAGGCCGCGAGCGGCTTCTGCGGGGCGATCACCCGCCTGGAGGCGCAGACCGTCGAACTCGAGGACTACTTCGGCAAGAAGCGGGTGTTCCCGGTGAGCTCCGGCTTCCTCATCGACGGGGAGCCGGTCCGGCTCGTGCCGCCGAAACGCGCCGCGTCCGGCCCCTCCCGGACCGCCTCCGGGTCCTTCGCGGTCGCCGAGCAGAAGGCCCGGACCGCCCGCGCCAGCCGCATCTTCGTCGAGGGCCGGCACGACGCGGAGCTGGTGGAGCGGGTGTGGGGCGACGACCTGCGGGTCGAGGGCGTCGTCGTCGAGTACCTGGAGGGCGTCGACGACCTCGACGCGATCGTGCGCGAGTTCGCGCCGGGCCCCGGGCGGCGCATCGGCGTACTGGTCGACCACCTGGTCGCCGGCTCGAAGGAGAGCCGGATCGCGGACGCCGTGGCGCGCGGGCCGTTCGGCGAGCATGTGCTCGTGGTGGGCCACCCGTACGTCGACATCTGGCAGGCGGTGAAGCCCGGCCGGGTCGGCCTCGACGCGTGGCCGCAGATCCCCCGCTCCGTCCCCTGGAAGCACGGGATCTGCGCGGCACTCGGCCTCCCCCACGAGACGCAGGCCGACATCGCCCGGGCCTGGAAGCTCATCCTCGGGCGCGTGAGCACCTACGCAGACCTCGAGCCCGAGCTGCTGGGTCGCGTCGAGCGCCTGATCGACTTCGTGACGGAGCCCGCCCCCTAGGCGTCCCGCTCGTCGGGTCGTCGCCGACAGGCCTCCTGTCAGAGGCCGGACGTAGAGTGTCCCGGGGCACCCATACTCCGCCGCAGGCGTTCGAAAAAGCATTTGCGGTACTCGAACATATGTTCGAAAATGGAGGCATGTCCCTGGCAGCCGTCTCCGCTCCCGCACCGGTCGTCGACCGGGCGCAGGTGCACGAGCTGCAGACCCGGATCCGGCAGATGCAGGCCACGCGCCTCGAGAGCCGGTCGCTCGAGACGCATCCGGCCCTCCGTCCGCTGCTGCCGGGAGGGGCCCTCAAGGCAGGCGCGGCGTACACGGTGCTCGGGTCCACCACCCTCCTGATGGCGCTGCTGGCCGGCCCCAGCGCGGCAGGAGCCTGGTGCGGCGTGGTCGGGATGCCCGACTTCGGCGCCGAGGCGGCCGGTCGGTTCGGCGTCGACCTGGAGCGGCTGGTCCTGGTGCCGCATCCGGGCGAGCAGTGGCTCACGGTCACCGCGGCCGTGGTCGACGTCCTCAGCGTCGTGATCGTGGCGCCCCCCTCCCGCGCGACCGACGGCGACGTGGCGCGGCTGAGCGCCCGGCTGCGGCAGCGCGAGTCCGTCCTCATCGCCACGGCGCCGTGGCCGCAGGCGGAGGCGACCCTGAGCGTCGCCCGCAGCGGGTGGGAGGGGCTCGGCGCCGGCCACGGTCATCTCGCCTCCCGCCGGGTGACCGTCGAGTCGGTGCCCCGCGGCGGGGCCGGGCCCCGGCGCCGTGCCGAGCTGTGGCTGCCGGGTCCCGACGAGAGCTTCCGCACCTCCGGCCCCACCCGCCTGGAGACCCGGCTCGAGGCGGCGGGCTGATGCGCGAGGTCGTCCGCGCAATCGTCCTCTGGTGCCCGGATTGGCCGGTCATCGCCGAGCGGCTCCGGCTCGGTCTCGCCGAGGACGTCCCCGTCGCGCTCGTCGAGAAGGGCGTGGTGTTCGCCTGCTCGGCTGCGGCCCGGGCCGACGGGGTCAAGCGCGGCCTGCGGATGCGAGAGGCGCAGGCGCGCTGTCCGCAGCTGGAAGTGCTCCCCTACGATCCCGGGCTGGACGCCCGCGCGTTCGACCCGGTGATCACCGCGGTCGAGGAGATCATGCCGGGGGTCCAGCCCGTCCGTCCCGGCACCTGCGTGCTCCGGGCGCGCGGACCGGCCCGGTACTACGGCGGCGAGGAGGGGGCGGCGGCCGAGCTGCTGCGCCGGCTCGGCGAGCTCGAGCGCGAGACGGGGCTGCGCCTGCCCGACGCACGGGTCGGCATCGCCGACGGCCCGTTCGCCGCCGAGCAGGCCGCCCGCGCCACGTCGGTGCCGGGGCACCCCGGCCGCGTGCGCATCATCCCCCCGGGCGGCTCCCCCGCGTTCCTGGCGCCGCTCCCCGTCGCCCAGCTGGGGCTGCACGCGCTCACCCCGCTGCTGCGCCGGCTCGGGCTCCACACGCTCGGCGATCTCGCGTCCCTCCCCCGGACGGACGTGCGCGAGCGTTTCGGCGAGCAGGGCGAGCACGCGCACGACCTGGCCAGCGGGATGGACGGGGCGGCCGTGGTGCCCCGCACCCCTCCGCGGCAGCTCGACCGCTCGATCGAGTTCGAGCCTCCCCTCGACCGCGTCGACCAGGTGACGTTCGCGTTCCGCGGCGTCGCCGAGCAGTTCACGGCCGGGCTCACCAAGGCGGGGCTGGTCTGCACCTCGCTGCGCGTCGAGGTCACGGACGAGTCGGGCCGGGTGAGCGAGCGCACCTGGCTGCACCCGCGGCTGTTCTCCGCGCCCGACGTCGTCGACCGGGTGCGGTGGCAGCTCCAGGGCTCCGGACCGGCCGACTCGGGGCTCGCCTCCCCCATCGTGCGCGTGGCCGTCGCTCCCGAGGCGGTCGACGACATCGGCCACCACGAGGACGGCCTGTGGGGCGGCGGCGCCGACGAGCGCATCCACCACGGGCTCACCCGGGTGCAGAGCATGCTCGGTCACGACGCGGTGATGATGGCGACGATCGGCGGCGGCCGCGGGCCCGCCGACCGTCAGGTGCTGGTGCCGTGGGGCGACCGGCCCGTCGGGGTGGCGAAGGCCGACCGGCCGTGGCCGGGCTCGCTCCCGGCCCCGGCTCCGTCGACGGTGTTCGAGGTGCCGCGCCCGGTGGCCGTGCTGAACGCCGACGGCGAGCCGGTCGAGGTCACCGACCGCGGCGACGTCACCGCCCCGATCGCGAGCTTCTCGGCCACCGGCGCCGCGCGCGACGCCCGGCCCGTCGACTCGTGGGCGGGGCCGTGGCCGGTCCGCGAGCGCTGGTGGGACGCCTCCCTCGCCCGGGCGATGCACCGCTTCCAGCTGGTCGACGCCGACGGCACCGCGTGGCTCCTCGCGCTCACCGGTTCCGCCTGGTTCGCCGAGGCGAGGTACGACTGATGGGCGGGAGGCGCTGATGGGCTGGAACAACCCGCCGATTCCGTGGGCCGAGTTCGAGCGCCGACTGTCCGGGCGCCGCACGGGCGAGCAGCCGGTCGAGCGGCCCTCGTCGCGCAAACGGCAGAAGTACGTGCCGCAGCCGATCCCCGACGGCGTCGAGAAGGGGCACGTCCCCTACGCCGAGCTCCACGCACACAGCACCTTCAGCTTCCTCGACGGCGCCTCCTCGCCGGAGGAGCTGATGGAGGAGGCCACCCGGCTGCGCCTGCACGGGCTGGCGATCACCGACCACGACGGCCTGTACGGCGCGGTGCGCCTGGCCGAGGCGGCCGAGGCCTACGACCGGGTCCGCACCGTGTTCGGCGCCGAGCTGTCGCTCTCGCTGAGCAAGCCGCAGAACGGGGAGGCCGACCCGGAGGGCGAGCATCTCGTGCTGCTCGCCCGGCGCCAGGAGGGCTATCACCGCCTGGCGTCCGCGCTCACCGCCGGGCAGCTCGCCGGCTCCGAGAAGGGCCGGCCGCTGTACCGCCTCGACGAGCTGTCGGAGCAGGCGGGCGGCGAGTGGATGGTGCTCACCGGGTGCCGCAAGGGCGACGTCCGCCGTGCCCTGCAGCGCGCCGGCGAACAGGCGGCCGAGCGGGAGGTGGGGCGCCTCGCCGAGCTGTTCGGCCGCGACAACGTGCTCGTCGAGCTGATCGATCAGGGCGGCCCCCGCGACAGCGCCGACAACGACGCCCTCGCCCGCATCGCCGAGCGGCTCCGCCTCCCGACCGTGGCGACGAACAACGTGCACTACGCGAGCCCCGCGCAGTACCCGCTCGCGACCGCGGTCGCCGCCGTGCGCGCGCGCCGCAGCCTCGACGAGCTCGACGGCTGGCTGCCCGCCTCCGCGGCCGCCCACCTGCGCAGCGGCAAAGAGATGGCGGCGAGGTTCGCCCGCTACCCCGGCGCCGTGGAGCGCACGGTCGAGATCGCCGACGACCTGTCGTTCCGGCTGCGGAGCGCCCGCCCCCGGCTGCCGCGCCAGGAGGTCCCCGAGGGGCACACCCCGATGAGCTGGCTGCGCGAGCTCACCTGGCGCGGGGCGGCCGAGCGCTACCCCGACCTCGACCGCGAACCCGCCAAGCGCGAGCGGATCGAGCGCGAGCTCGACGTCATCGAGGCGAAGGACTTCCCCGGCTACTTCCTCATCGTCCACGACATCGTCCGCTACGCCCGCAGTCAGGGCATCCTGTGCCAGGGGCGCGGGTCGGCCGCGAACTCCGCCGTCTGCTACCTGCTCGGCATCACGGCCGTCGACTCGATCAAGTACGGCCTCCCGTTCGAGCGGTTCCTGTCGAGCATGCGCGAGGAGGAGCCCGACATCGACGTCGACTTCGACTCCGACCGGCGCGAGGAGGTCATCCAGTACGTCTACCGAAAGTACGGCCGGCACAACGCTGCCCAGGTGGCGAACGTGATCACCTACCGCCCCAAGAACGCCGTGCGCGACATGGCGAAGGCGCTCGGCTACTCCACCGGCCAGCAGGACGCCTGGAGCAAGCAGATCGACTCCTGGGGCACCGTCCAGACCACCGACGACCACGACATCCCGGACGAGGTCGTCGGGCTCGCGCAGCAGGTGCTGAAGTTCCCCCGCCACCTCGGCATCCACTCGGGAGGCATGGTGCTCACCGACCGGCCGGTCGGCGAGGTGTGCCCCATCGAGCACGCCCGCATGGAGGGGCGGACCGTGCTCCAGTGGGACAAGGACGACTGCGCCTGGATGGGACTCGTCAAGTTCGACCTGCTCGGCCTCGGCATGCTCTCCGCGCTCGACTACTCGATGCGGACCATCGAGGCGTCGCTCGGCGAGTCGTGGACGCTCGACAGCATCCCGAAAGAAGAGCAGGGCGTCTACGACATGCTCTGCCGGGCCGACTCGATCGGCGTCTTCCAGGTCGAGAGCCGCGCGCAGATCGGCACCCTCCCCCGGCTGCAGCCGCGCCGGTTCTACGACCTGGTCATCGAGATCGCGCTCATCCGGCCGGGCCCGATCCAGGGCGGCGCCGTGCACCCCTTCATCCGCCGCAAGCTCGGCAAGGAGCCCGTCACCTACCTCCACCCGGCCCTGGTCCCCGTTCTGGAGCGGACGATGGGCGTGCCCCTGTTCCAGGAACAACTCATGCAGATGGCGGTCGCCGTCGGCGACTGCACCGCGGAGGACGCCGACCTCCTGCGCCGGGCCATGGGCTCCAAGCGCGGCGTCGAGAAGATCGGCGCGCTGCGGGCGAAGCTCTACGAGGGCATGGCCCGCAACGGGATCACGGGCGACGACGCCGACGCGATCTACGAGAAGATCGAGGCGTTCGCCAGTTTCGGATTCGCCGAGAGCCACGCGATCAGCTTCGCCCTGCTGGTGTACGTGAGCTCGTGGATGAAGCTGCACTACCCGGGGGCCTTCCTGGCCGCGCTCCTCCGGGCCCAGCCGATGGGCTTCTACTCGCCGCGTACGCTGACCGCCGACGCGCGGCGGCACGGCGTGGTCGTCCGGCGCCCCGACATCCAGCGCTCCGGGGTGTTCCCGCTGCTCGAGCCCATCGACGAGACCGCCGGCACCGCCGGCCCGACCGGCTCCGACCCGTGCCTCGCCGCCGACCAGCCGGAGATCGCGCCGTTCGACCGCACGGTCCCGCTCGACTACGCCGCCCACCGCCGCGACGCCGGTCACGCCGTGCGGCTGGGACTCGCGGGGGTCACCTCCATCGGAGAGAGCCTCGCCGAGCGCATCGTCGCCGAACGGGAGGCGTACGGCCCCTACCGCGACCTGGCCGACCTCTCCCGGCGCGTCGGCCTGAACACCGCCCAGCTGGAGGCGCTCGCCGCGGCGGGCGCGTTCGACGGCTTCGATCTGAGTCGCCGTCAGGCGATCTGGGAGGCGGGCAACGCCGCGCAGGAACGTCCCGAGTTCCTCGCGGGCACGGCGATCACCGTGCAGCCGCCCCTCCTGCCGTTGCTCTCCCCCGCCGAGCAGCTGGCGAGCGATCTGTGGGCGACCGGGATCTCTCCGGACGACCATCCGGTGCGCTTCCTGCGCCCGGCGCTCGCCGCTCGGGGCGTTCGGACGGCCGAGTCGCTCAGCACCGCCGAGTCCGGGCGCCGCATCGAGGTCGGCGGCGTGGTCACGCATCGGCAGCGCCCCGCGACCGCCGCGGGCGTCACCTTCCTCAACATCGAGGACGAGACCGGCCTCGTCAACGTCATCTGCCCGGTCGGGGTCTGGAACAGGTTCCGGCGGGTGGCGCGCCAGTCACCGGCGATGATCGTGCGCGGCATCCTCGAGCGCAGCGAGGAGGGCGTGGTCAACGTGGTGGCCGACCGCATGGAACCTCTCGAGACGGGCATGCGGACCGTGTCGCGCGACTTCCACTGACCCCGAGCGGCCACACGCGAGCCGGCGCCTCAGCCGTCTTCGAAGCGCAGGTGCCGGACGCTGCGACCGTTCCGGCGCACCAGGCGGAGCGACTCCACCCCGATCCTGATATGCGTCTCGACGAACTCGCGCGTCACGCCCAGGTCGCTCGCGGCGGTCTTCACGCCCTCGGGCACCATCGGCTGATCGCTCACGAGCAGCAACGCGCCGCTGGGGATATGGTTGGCGAACCCGGCCGCGAACAGCGTCGCGGTCTCCATGTCCACCGCCATGCACCGCGTCTGCCGCAGGTAGGTCTTGAACGCGTCGTCGTGCTCCCAGACCCGGCGGTTCGTCGTGTACACCGTCCCGGTCCAGTAGTCCTGCTTGAAATCGCGGATCGTCGTCGACACGGCGCGCTGGAGCTGGAACGCCGGAAGCGCCGGGACTTCTGGCGGCATGTAGTCGTTGGAGGTGCCCTCGCCTCGGATCGCCGCGATCGGCAGCACGAGGTCGCCCAGCTGGTTCTTCTTCTTCACGCCCCCGCACTTGCCGAGGAACAGCACCGCCTCGGGCGAGACGGCGCTCAGGAGGTCCATGATGGTCGCGGCGTTGGGGCTGCCCATCCCGAAGTTGATCATGGTGATGCCGTCGGCCGTCGCGTTCGGCATCGACCGGTCGCGGCCGCGCACCTCGACGTCGTTCCAGGCGGCGAACCGCTCGACGTAGTCGACGAAGTTCGTGAGGAGGACGTACGACCCGAACTCGTCGAGGGGGGTCCCCGTGTACCGGGGCAGCCAGTCCCGGACGATCTCCGACTTCTCTTTCACCGCGCTCCCTTCCCGATCCGAGAACCGGCAGAGCCCCCGGCGCGCTGCGCCGGACGGCCGGTCAGCCGATCCTGGTGCCGAGGAGCGCGCCGATCGCGAACGTCGCCGCCAGCGCGAGCGCGCCTCCGATCACCACTCGAAGCATCGCACGACCGCGCGAGCTTCCGCCGATCCACGCCGCCACGTAGCCGGTGATGGCGAGCGCGACGAGGACGACGACGAAGGTGACGGGGATGCGGACCGCCGCGGGCAGGAGAATCGTGACGAGCGGCAGGATCCCACCGATCGTGAACGCGACGGCAGAGGCCAGCGCCGCGTGCCACGGGCTCACCACGTCGTCCTGGTCGATGCCGAGCTCAGCCGACAGGTGGGCTCCGAGCGCGTCGTGCTCGGTCAGTTCGAGGGCGACCTGCCGCGCGGTCTCCGGGCGCAGGCCCTTCGCCTCGTAGAGGCCGGCCAGCTCGGCCAGCTCCTCTTCGGGCATCTCCGCGAGCTCGCGGCGCTCCTTCTCGATGAGCGCGTGCTCGCTGTCGCGCTGGCTGCTCACCGAGACGTACTCGCCGAGGGCCATCGAGATCGCGCCTCCGACGAGCGCAGCCAGCCCGGCCGTGAGGATCGCCGCCACCGAGCCGGTGGCGCCCGCCACACCGACGACGACTGCGGCGACGGAGACGATGCCGTCGTTCGCGCCGAGCACGCCCGCCCGGAGCCAGTTCAGTCGCTGAGAGAGGCCGCCCCGGTGGGGCTCGGAGGCGTGGGCGTTGGGGGTCTCCGTCGCGTCGTCGGTCATATGCACAGCCTAGGAAGCCGGCGCGCTCCTCCGCCAGGAAGGTACGGCACGCCTAACTCGCGGGTGTCACCGCCGCGCCTCCCTCGGCCCGGTCGGCCCGCTTGCGGAGCTGCACGCGGTACTCCCGAACGGTGAGCGCGACGATGAGGACATCGAACACGGTCAAGGCGAACAGGCCCCACGAGAAGTGCCGAGCCAGTTCGTAGCCCTGCCAGCCGATGAACACGACGAGGAAGCCGAGCATCCACGGGTACGCCCACAGTCTGTCGCGCAGCACCGCCCAGACGAGCACGACCTTCACGAGCCCGTGGACGATCAGGTAGAAGGCACCGAACAGCGTCGCGGACCCGGTCACCTGGTGAGACCAGTGCAGCAGCCAGCCGGCCACCGGATCGGTCGGGTCCTCCGAGAGCTCGTGCTGGGTCAGCAGGCGCACGATCGCGTGGATCCGCTCGGGCGTCAGAAACAGGAGGAGCGCCCCGCCGACGAGCTCGAGCACACCGTCCAGCCCCTTCAGGAAGACGGTCACCCGGAAGGCGAGGTCGAGGAACCGTGCGCGGGTCATACGCACATCCAACCCCTCGCGGCCGGGAGCGGGGTCAGTGCGCGCCGAGTCGTTTGCGGAGGTAGTCGATCCGGGCCTGGAGCTGGGTGACGCTCGCCTGCGCGACCGCGGGGCCGCCGCACGCCCGACGGAGCTCGGCGTGGATCAGACCGTGCGGCTCGCCGGAGTTCTTCGCGTAGAGCCCGACGAGGCTGTTGAGCAGTTGGCGCTGCTCCTTGAGCGTGCGGTGGAGGGGCGCCGGAGGGTGGCCCTGCGCCTCCTGGGGACGCGCGGTGTGCCTCCTCGCCTGCCGCTGCTGCCGCTGCATGAGGAGCTCGTGCACCTGGTCGGGCTCGAGGATTCCCGGCAGCCCGATGAAGTCGAACTCCTCGTCCGTCCCGGGCACGGCGAACCCGCCGAATTCCCGTCCGTCGTAAAGCACCCGGTCGAAGTTCGCCTCGGAGCCGAGCGCCTCGAACGCGAACTCCTCGGTCAGCGCCTCGGAGGCGCGATCGTCGCGGTTTGCCTCGGCGACCATGGCGTCTTCGGGGTTCCACAGATCACCCTCGGCGCCCTCCTCCGAGACCCGGTCGAGCGCGTGGTCGCGCTCCAGCTCGAGCGCGTTCGCAAGCGCCATCAGCGTGGGAACGTTCGGCAGGAACACCGAGGCGGTCTCACCGCGCCGGCGTGCTCGCACGAAGCGCCCGATCGCCTGGGCGAAGAACAGCGGCGTGGAGGCGCTCGTCGCGTACACGCCGACGGCGAGCCGCGGCACGTCGACGCCCTCCGACACCATGCGGACGGCGACCATCCACCGCGAGTCGCCGCGGGAGAACTCGTCGATCCGGTCGCTCGCCTCCTTCTCGTCGGACAGCACGACCGTGACCGGCTCGCCGCTGATCTGGTGCAGCAGGTCGGCGTAGGCCCGTGCGGCGTAGTGGTCGGTCGCGATGACGAGCCCGCCCGCATCCGGGATGGAGGCGCGGACCTCGCTGAGGCGCCGGTCGGCGGCCGCGAGCACGGCCGGGATCCATTCGCCGCGCGGGTCGAGCGCGGTGCGCCACGCCTGGGACGTGATGTCCTTGGTGTTGCCCTCGCCGAGGCGCGCCTCCATCTCGTCGCCGGTCTTCGTGCGCCAGCGCATGTGGCCCGCGTAGACCATGAAGATGACGGGACGGACGACCCCGTCGGCGAGGGCGCGGCCGTAGCCGTAGTTGTAGTCGGTGAGCGACGTCCGGATCCCCTGCCGGTCCGGCAGGTAGGTCACGAACGGGATGGGGGCCGTGTCGGAACGGAACGGCGTCCCCGTCAGCGACAGCCTCCTGGTGGCCCGCTCGAACGCGTCGCGGATGCCGTCGCCCCAGCTGAGGGCGTCGCCGCCGTGGTGGACCTCGTCGAGGATCACGAGCGTCTTGTGCGACTCGGTGATGTCCTTGTGGAGACTCGGCCGCATCGCGACCTGGGCGTACGTCACCGCGACGCCCTTGTAGTGGCGCGCGTACCGCCCGTCGGAGTTCTTGAAGTCGGGGTCGAGCGCGAGGCCGACGCGCGCGGCCGCCTCCGCCCACTGGCGTTTCAGGTGCTCGGTCGGTGCGACCACCGTGACTCGCTCGACCGTCCGGCGCGAGAGCAGTTCTGTGGCGAGCCGGAGCGCGAACGTGGTCTTACCGGCACCCGGTGTCGCGGAGGCGAGGAAGTCACGGGGCTCGTTGACGAAGTACGCGTCGAGGGCCTCCGCCTGCCACGCGCGCAGCTTTCCCGCGGTTCCCCACGCGGCCCGCTCGGGGAAGGACGGGGACAGATGCTCGGCCGCGAAGCTTCCGGCGTGTGCGCCCGGACGGTCCTCCGCATCGGCGGGCTCGGGGGCTGAAGCTGTCGTGTCCACTTGGATCCAATCTACCCGAGAGCACTGACGCCCTCCCTCGGGGCGCCCCGCCCGGGCCTCGGGGGCGTTGCAGAATGGGAGCATGGTCGAACCCCAGCACCCCTGGTCCCGCTACGTCGCTCTCGGAGACTCGTTCACCGAGGGCATCGGCGACCCCGAGCCGCGAAGCCCGGGAGGTCATCGCGGCTGGGCCGACCGCGTCGCGGAGGTGCTCAGCCAGAAGACCGAGGACTTCGCGTACGCGAATCTCGCCGTTCGCGGCAAGCTCATCAAGCAGATCCTCGACGAGCAGGTCGAGCCCGCGGTGGCCCTGCGGCCCGACCTCATCACGCTCTCCGCGGGCGGCAACGACGTCATCCGGCCCGGCACCGACCCGGACCAGATCGCGGCGCTCTTCGACGAGGCGGTGAGGAGGCTCAGCGCCGATGGAGCGACGGTCGTCGTCTTCACCGGGGTCGACGTGGGCTTCTCCCCCGTGTTCCGCGGCATCCGCGGCAAGGTCGCCATCTACAACGAGAACATCCGCGCCATCGCCGCGCGCTACGACTGCATCGTCGCCGACCAGTGGGCGCTCACCGAGATCCAGGACGTGCGCATGTGGGCGCCCGACCGCCTCCACCTGGCTCCGCTCGGGCACCACACCGTCGCGCGCATGGTGCTGGCGGCGCTCAACGTGGAGAACGAGCTGCAGCCGCTCCAGCCCGAGCCGCTCCCTCCCCGGACGTGGCGTCAGGCGCGCTCCGAAGACCTCTCCTGGGCGCGCGAGTACCTCGTCCCGTGGGTTCTCCGGCGGATCCGGCACCAGTCCTCGGGCGATCACATCACCCCGAAGCGCCCCGATGCGGGTCCGTTCCACCTCGCCCGGGACGAGAGCAGAACGGACTGACCCCGGGTCGGGGTTCAGCCGCCCGACGATGACCCGATCTCAGGCGCCGAGGCCTCCGGGGTGCGCAAGGCGCCACAGGAACCCGGGGTCGGGGACGTCCTTCGTGAGCGCGAGATCGACCGTCTCGGTCTTGCCGTTGAGCGTGAACCGGGCCGTGCCGACCGTGTCGCCCTTGAAGCCCGAGTGCAGCGGCTTCGACTCGAGCGAGACCTCGATGGGCGTGTCCGACCACACGACGAAGGTCTTCGTCGTGGTCGCGACGAGCTTGGAGGTGGCTCCCCACGCGGTTGTGTAGGTCCCGAACTCCTGGCCCTTCGTCACGGCCGTCACCTCGTGGAACCCCGCCTTCATGCTGTCGAGGAGGCCCTTCACGCCGGCCCACAGGTCGTCGTGGGTCGGGGCGCCGAGCACGACCCCGAGGACCCGCACCGTGTTCGACCCGCCGACGGGGAGCTGCGCCGAGAACAGGAGGCAGTTCCCGGCCTGGTCCGTGTTGCCGGTCTTGATGCCGTCGACGCCCGAGTAGCCGAGGAGCGTGTTCGTATTGTCCTGGGCGCCCGCCCCCGGCAGCGTGGCCGTCTTCTGCGAGACGATCGACGACAGCACGGGCGACGCGAGGACGAGCTTGCCGATGCCGATGAGGTCGGTCGTGTTACTCACGTTCCCGGGGTCGAGGCCGTCGGCGCTCACGATGCGCGTCGCCGTGAAGCCGTGCGCCTTCAACCAGCCGTTCGCCGCAGAGACATAAGCGCTCTCGGAGCCGTAAGCCCAGTTCGCGAGGGAGATCGCGTAGTTGTTGGCCGACGGCAGGAGCATCGCGGTGAGCGCCTCCTTCTCGGTCATCTTCGTTCCCGCCTGGACGGGAGCCCACGAACCGCCGGCCGCGACCACCTCGTGCCAGATGTCGACGTCGGCCTGCGTGAACGCGATGCTCGGCCCCTGGTCGTCGCCGTTCAGCGGCTTCTTGTCGAGGACGACGAGAGCCGTGACGGTCTTGGTGATGCTCGCGATCGGCACGCTGGCCGTACCGCCGTGCGCCTGCGTGGCGTTCGGGACGTCCGGCGCGGTGATCGCGGCCGAACCATAGCCGGGCCAGGCCAGCTGTGCGGCCGGCTGGACGATGGCCTTCTCCTGATCGGTGGCCGCCGCGGTCGCCGGCAGCGGAGCGACGAGCGATCCCACCACGTAGAGGAAGAACACGAGCACGGCCCCCACTCCCCCGAAGACGAGGATGCGCCGGCGCCGGTAGACCTGACGGCGGGACAGACGGCGCGAGGGATCGACGGAGACTTGCTGGGGCACGTCAGGAGTGTAGCGAGACCGCCCGCCGGGCACCCTGAGAACGCGCCCGCAGCGCCCAGAGCGCCACCGCGCTCGCCGAGGCGACGTTGAGCGAATCGACCCCGTGCAGCATCGGGATGGTCACCACGGCGTCTGCGGCCGTCAGCGCGCGCCGGCTCAGGCCGTCCCCCTCCGAACCGAGGACGAGGGCCACGCGCTCAGGCGCGGACGCGGCGAAGGCGTCGAGGCTCACGGCATCCTCGGCGAGGGCGAGGGCTGCGATCGAGAAGCCCGCGTCGTGCAGCACGGGCGCTGCGGCATCCCACTCCGGGAGGCGCGTCCACGGCACCTGCAGCACGGTACCCATGCTCACCCGGACACTTCGGCGGTACAGGGGGTCCGCACACCGGGGCGAGACGAGCACGGCGTCCGCGCCGAGGCCGGCCACCGAACGGAAGATCGCGCCGACGTTCGTGTGATCGACGATGTCCTCGAGGACGACGACGAGCCGGGCATCGCGCAGAAGCTCTGCCGGGTCGGGGAGCTGCGGTCGATGCATGGCCGCGAGTGCCCCGCGGTGCAGGTGGTATCCGGTGAGCTGTTCGAGCACGGCGGCGTCGCCGACGAAGACCGGAACCTCTGGGTAATCCGCGAGGAGCGCCTCCACGTCCGGCAGCCACTGCTCCTGCAGAAGCACCGATCGCGGAACGTGGCCCGCACTGAGGGCGCGCGTGATCACCTTGGTCGACTCCGCGATGTAGAGGCCGCCCTCCGGCTCGGTGACACGCCGGAGCGCCACGTCGGTGAGCCGCGAATAGTCGGCGAGGCCGTCATCGTCGAGATCGGTGATCCGGTGGAGGCGCATGGGTCCAGATTGCCAGCAGCCGGAAACAATTCCGAAAACTGGGGTGTTTAGGCTGGGTGGAGGGGTCGTCGGGAGGTGCACGTGAACACGCTGGCCAGCGAGCTGTCCCCGGAGGTGCTCCGGGGCATCGACCAGGCCGCTGAGCTCCTCGTGGGGCGCCGCTTCACCGTGCTCACCGGCGCGGGCGTCTCGACCGACTCGGGCATCCCGGATTATCGCGGCGAAGGCGCTCCGAAGCGGACGCCGATGACCTTCCAGCAGTTCCTCGCCGACGATCGCTACCGCAAGCGCTACTGGGCCGGAAGCCACCTGGGCTACCGCCGTTTCGCCGCCGCTCGGCCCAATGACGGGCACCGGGCGATCGCCCGGCTGGAGGCGTCCGGAGCGTCCAACGGCGTCATCACGCAAAACGTCGACGGACTCCACAAGCAGGCCGGCTCGCAGCGAGTCGTCGACCTGCACGGCGCCATGGACCGCGTCCTCTGCCTGGTGTGCGGGCAGATCTTCGCCCGTGAGGCGATCACCGCGCGCATCGACGCCGCCAACCCGTGGCTCGACACCGAGGGCGCGGTCGAGATCGCACCGGACGGCGACGCCGTGGTGACGGACATCGACGCCTTCGACGTGCCGGACTGCACCGTGTGCGGCGGTCACCTGAAGCCCGACGTCGTGTTCTTCGGCGAGTTCATCCCGGCCGAGAAGTACCGCGAGGCCAGCGCGCTCGTTCGTTCGGCCGAGGCGCTCGTGATCGCGGGCTCCTCCCTGGTCGTCAACTCGGGCATTCGGCTCCTCGAGCAGGCCCGGCGCCGCCGCCTCCCGATCGTGATCGTCAACCGGGGCGAGACGAAGGGCGACTCGCGCGCGACCGTTAAGCTGGATGCCGGGACGACCGAGACGATGGTCGAGCTGGCCCGCCGGCTCGCCTGACCGGCTCCGGCCGACCGCGGAGGCGTCCCGCGACGAAAGGACGTGCGTGACGCTCATCTCGCTGGTCCGGCACGGCCAGACCGACTGGAATCTCGCCAGACGCATCCAGGGGTCGAGTGACATCCCGCTCAACGCGACCGGCCGCGCCCAGGCGGAGGCCACCGGGCGCGCCCTCGCCGGAGGCCGGTTCGACGCGATCTACGCGAGCCCGTTGAGCCGGGCGCTCGACACGGCACGGATCATCGCGACGCATGTCGGGCTCCCGGAGCCGACGCGGCTGCCTGCGCTCGCCGAACGCCAGTACGGCGAGGCCGAGGGGCTCACCGGAGCCGAGATCCTCGAGCGCTGGCCGGAGGGCATCCCGGTTCCGGGCCGCGAGTCCCGGGAGGAGGTCGTGGCGCGGGCGCTTCCCGCCCTCAAGCAGCTCGGCGAGCGCCACCCCGACGAGCAGGTCATCGTCGTGAGTCACGGCGGCGTCATCTCGTCGCTCGTGCGGCACGTGACCGATCACGCGCTGCCGGGTCCGGGCGAGGTGATCCCCAACGGGTCCGTGCATCGTTTCCGCTATGCCGGCGGCCGCCTGACGCTCGACCGATTCAACCTCGGGCCCGAAGACCACGACCTGCTCACCGCTTCGGTGATGTGACCTCCGCGGTCGCCATGAGCACGGAGAGAAGGTGGGCGGCGGAGCGCTCCCAGGTGTAGCGCTCCACCTCCCGCTTAGCGGCGGCGGACCGCGCCGCCCAGATGCCCGGCTCCTCGAGGTGCTTGACCCGCGCAGCCAGCTGCTCCGCTGAATCCGGGGCGAAGAACAGCGCCGCCTGGCCCCCGATCTCGCGGAAGATGGGGATGTCGCTCACGACGACCGGGGTCCCGAGGATCATGGACTCGACGAGCGGGATCCCGAAGCCCTCATCGTGGGATGCGCTGACGAGCGCCGTCGCCGCTGCCACCGTCTCGGCGTACTCCTCGTCGCTCGCGCCGTCGTGGAAGACGAGCCGCGCTCCGGGAGCCAGCCCGCTCAGCCGGTGCTGTTCCGCCTCGGAGACCCGGCTCATCAGATGGAGGGTGTACTCCGGGAGGAGCGTCATGGCGCGGACCAGCGTGTCGACGTTCTTGTAGGGCATGAAGGAGCCCATGTAGACGAGGCTCTTCGTCTCGGGTGCTGTCCGCGAGGCCCGTTCCGGCGAGATCGGCGGCATGTCGGCCGCGTTGGGTACGACGTACACGGGCTTGCGGGTCAAATGGTGCTCGGCGATGAGCGCCTTCGTCGTCTCGGAGACCGTGACGACGGCGTCCGACCGGTTGAGCAGCATCCGCTGCGGCCACCAGGCGAGGTGATAGAGGCGCCACAGCCCCCGGACGAACGCGGGCAGGTCGCGAGGAGGCTTGGGGTGGCGGTAGTAGATGAGGTCGTGGACCGTGAGCACCAGTCGGTAGCGCCGACCAAAGCCGCCCATCGTCTGCATCGGCGTGAACACGATGTCGGGGCGCAGCTTGTTAACCCGGCGGGCCACCCACGGCTCGCGCGGCGACGTCGGCGATGGGGCCAGCTCCCACGGGAGGTCGGGCAGCATCTCCAGCTGGCGGTGGTCACTGATCAGCATGGTGACGGGATGACGCCGGCCGAGGGCGGCCACGAGGCCCGCGGTGTACCGGCTGATGCCGTCGTGCCGGCCGATGCGCGTGTAGCGGCAGTCGAAGACGATCCTCATGTCGGCCGCCGTCACTTGAGGAAGGCCTGAACGGCCTGTGCGGCCGCGGCGGGGGTCTCGTAGTGGATCAGGTGGCCGACCTCCGGGATCGCCACGATCTCCGCATCCGGGAACAGACGCTGAAGGCGGTACTCCGCCGCGATCGGCGTGATGTCGTCCTTCTCCGCCGCGACGAGGAGGGTGTGCTCCGGGATCCGGGCGGCGTATTCGCTCACGTCGTGGGCGACGGAGGCGCGGAACGCCTCGAGCACGACCCTCCGGTCGCTGAACGCCGAGAAGTAGCGGTCGTGCTGGTCGTGGATCCAGCGGCGCAGGCGCTTGTCGCGCGTCTTCGCCATGGCCTCGCTCATGACACGGACGATGAGACGGTTGCGCAACAGCGCGAAGCCGAGCCGCTCCGGGAGGGCGGCGGCGAGCCAGTAGTAGAAGATGGCCAGCCGAGTGAGGACGCCGCGCGGTCCGCGGAGCGCCGGCTGTCCGATGGGATTGACAAGGATGACCGAGTCCGGATGGAGGCCGTCCGCCCGCTCCGCATCCGTGCCTTCGCCCGGGCCTCCGGCGAGCGCCGCGGCGACGACGATGGAGCCGAACGAGTGCCCGAGGAGCACGAGCCGACCGCCCGGGTCGACGGCGGCGACGAACGCGCGGAGCCACCGGCTGTACCCGTCGATGTCGTGCGCGGCCACGGTCAGCGGTGTGGACTCGCCGAACCCCGGGAGGTCGGGCGAGATCAGCCGCAGACCGGGCAGTTGCGCGACCACCGGCTCGAGCCCGTGGTGGTCGCCGCGGAAGCCGTGCACGAGAACGAGGACCGTGTCGGATGCGGGGTCGCCGTAGTCCCAGAACCGGGTCGTCCCGCCGAGCAGGCGGACCTCACCCGTGCGCACCGGTACCCGGTCGAGAGCCGCGGCGTATGGTGAGGAAACAGTCATCCGACTCAGTCTAGGCAGACTGGACAGGGCACCGTTCCGACGCCCTAGACTTTCCTGGTTGCAATCGCTTGCATCGGCATCGATCGGCTCCCCCGCCGAAAGGAGAACCGTGAGTTTCACCGCGCCTATCACGCTGCCCGGACTCACCCTCGACCCTCAGTGGTACCGCCGGTCGGTGTTCTACGAGGTCATGGTGCGCTCCTTCGTCGACAGCAACGGCGACGGCTCCGGGGACATCGCGGGGCTCATCTCCAAGCTCGACTACCTGCAGTGGCTGGGCATCGACGCGCTGTGGCTGCCTCCCTTCTTCATGTCCCCGCTCCGCGACGGCGGTTACGACGTGGCCGACTTCAAGGCGATCCTCCCCGAGTTCGGGACCATCGACGAGTTCCGCGAGCTCGTGACGAAGGCGCACGAGCGCAACATGCGCATCATCATCGACCTCCCCATCAACCACACCTCCGACCAGCACGAGTGGTTCCAGCAGTCGCGATCGGACCCCGAGGGCCCGTACGGCGACTTCTACGTGTGGAACGAGACGAACGACAAGTGGCCGGACATCCGCATCATCTTCGTCGACACCGAGGACTCCAACTGGGCCTTCGACGAGGCGCGCCGCCAGTTCTACTTCCACCGTTTCTTCTCGCACCAGCCCGACCTCAACTACGAGAACCCGGCCGTGCACGAGGCGATGTACGACGTCATCCGCTTCTGGCTCGACCTGGGCGTCGACGGCTTCCGTCTCGACGCGATCCCCTACCTCTACGAATCCGACGAGGGCAACGGCGAGGGCGAGCCGAAGACCCACGAGTTCATCAAGCGCCTTCGCGAATGGGTGGACCGCGAGTACCCCGGCCGCATCATGGTGGCGGAGGCGAACCAGTGGCCGCGCGAGGTCGCGGCGTTCTTCGGCACGGAGGACGAGCCGGAGTGCCACATGGCCTTCGACTTCCCGGTCATGCCGCGTATCTTCTACGCGCTCCGCTCACAGCAGGCGAACGAGCTCATCCGGGTGCTGTCGGAGACCACCGACGTGCCGGAGGGCTCTGCGTGGGGCGTGTTCCTGCGCAACCACGATGAGCTCACGCTCGAGATGGTCAGCGAGGAGTACCGCCAGGCGATGTACGGCTGGTACGCCTACGACCCGCGCATGCGGTCCAACATCGGCATCCGGCGCCGCCTCGCCCCGCTGCTCGACAACTCGCGGGCCGAGCTCGAGCTCGCCCACGCCCTCCTGTTCTCCCTCCCCGGGAGCCCGTTCCTCTACTACGGCGACGAGATCGGGATGGGCGACAACATCTGGCTCCCCGACCGCGACAGCTCCCGCACGCCGATGCAGTGGACGCCCGACCGCAACGGCGGCTTCTCGACCGCCGACCCGGGCAAGCTGTACCTCCCGGTCGTGCAGTCCCTCGTGTTCCACTACAACCAGGTCAACGTGGAGGCGCAGCTCGCCCAGTCGCGCTCGCTCCTCCACTGGATCCGCAACGTCATCCACGTCCGGAAGGCGCACCCGGTCTTCGGGCTCGGCGACATCCGCGTGCTGCCCACCGATCACGAGTCGGTGCTGGCGTTCGTGCGGTCGTACGCCGGAAGCGGTTCGCACTTCGGCGACCAGCCGGAAGACGTGCTCTGCGTGTTCTCGTTCGCGCACAACCCGGTCTCCGTCACGTTGGAGGCGCCCGAGTACGCGGGGAGCGCCCTCTACGATCTGTTCGGCGGCGCGGAGTTCCCGACCATCGCCGACGACGGCCGGTTCACGCTCACGCTCGGCACCCAGAACTTCTACTGGCTCCACATCGAGCCGCGTCGCGACTGAGCAGCGCGGCGACCCATCGAGCCTGTGGAGGGGCGCGTCCCTCCACAGGCTCGGCGAGTCGCCGCGATGTGCGCTGCGGTGCTCCCTAGCCTGAATACATGACGTGGCACCGCGAACTCGGCGTTTTCGACCTCGAGACGACGGGCATCGACGTCGAATCGGCTCGCATCGTCACCGCGCACGTCGGTCTCCTCGACGAGCGCGGCGACGTCGTCCGGCGCCGCGACTGGCTCCTCGACCCGGGCACCGATATCCCCGCCGAGGCGACGGCCGTCCATGGCATCACGACGGCGCGCGCCCGCCGGGACGGAATGCAGGCCGCGGCCGGGGTCGCGGCGATCGTGGCCCAGCTGCGGAGTCTGTTCGAGCGTGGAATCCCCGTCGTCGCCTACAACGCGCCCTACGACTTCACGCTGCTCGACCGGGAGGCACGGCGCCACGACATCGCCCCGCTCGAGTCGCCGTTGCCGGTCGTCGACCCGCTGGTGATCGACCGCGCGGTCGACCGCTACCGCCGCGGCAAGCGGACGCTGTCGGTCACAGCGGTGCACTACGGCGTGAGCCTCCTCGACGCGCATGACGCCGGAGCCGACGCGATCGCCGCGGGACGGGTGGCGCAGGCGCTCGCCCGCGTGCACGCCGAGGCGCTCGCCATGGAGGCTGCCGAGCTCCACCTGCGCCAGGTCGACTGGTGCCGAGAGCAGGCCGCCGACTTCCAGGAGTACATGCGACGCGTGCGCGACCCGCAGTTCACCGCGTCCGGGCACTGGCCGGTCCGGCCGCCGGCGCACGACGAAACCCGGTCTTCTGCCGCCGTCGCCTGACCGCTAGGGTCGGGGCCATGAGCGACCCCGATCTGAACCCTCAGCCCCTCCCGCCGGAGCACGGCGCGGGCGCCCCGCCAGAGCCGGGGAACACCGGTGCGACTCCCCCGCCGGCCGATGCCGCGCCGCAGCAGCCTGGGTATCCGGCACCGCAGCCCGGCTACGGCTCGCCCCAGCAGCCCGGCTACGGCTCGCCCCAGCAGCCCGGCTACGGCGCGCCCGCGTACGGTGCCCCCGGGTACGGCGCTCCTGCGCAGCCCGGGTACAACGCGCTCGCGATCGTCGGCTTCATCCTCGCGTTCTTCGTCAACATCGTCGGAATCATCCTTGGGTTCGTGGCGCTCGGTCAGATCAAGCGAACCGGCGAACAGGGGCGCGGGCTCGCGATCGCGGCGGTCGTCATCGGCTTCGCGGAGATCGCGCTCGGCATCCTCCTGGCGATCGTCTTCTCGGTCATCTTCGGTGCGGCGGTCAGCCACTACCGCACCTACTAGGCACGTGCCCGATAGCGGCACCCCCTTCTCGTGGGGCTATTGAGGCCCTGCCCCGGCCGATAGTGTCTGGCGCATGACGGACTCCTCTCTGAATCCCCAGCCCCTCCCGCCGCAGGCGGCCCCCTACGGCGCTGCCGCCGAACCCCGATGGAACACGATGTCGATCGTGGCGTTCATCGTCACCTTCTTCGTCAGCATCGTCGGGATCATCCTCGGCTTCATCGCGCTCTCCCAGATCAAGCGCACCGGGGAGCGCGGCCGCGGGCTGGCGCTGGCAGCCGTCATCCTCGGCTTCGCCTCGATCGTCCTGACCGTCATCTCGATCATCGCGATCGTCGGCTTGGCGGCCGCCGGTCACTACTCGGGTTCCTGACCGGGCTCCCTGGCCGGGGCCCTCACCGACCTCACTGATCCGGTTCTGGCCGGACGCGCAACGATCCACAGCCTCCCGGCCTGCGCCGGGCGCGAATGGTCACTAATGGCCCCCTCAGCTGCCGATGTCGGCAATGAGGGGGCCATTAGTGCCAACTCAGTTCCGCTGTCGGCAATGAGGGGGCCGTTGGTGCCGACTCAGCGGCCGATCCCGGCCGCGGGGCCATTGGTGCCGACCCAGCCGGCGAGCCCACGCCCCCCACGCACGACGAAGGCCCCCACCAAGCGGCGGGGGCCTTCATCTCTGCGGCGCGAACGCCGCCGGCGGCTTACTTGCCGAAGTTCTTGTACCGCACCTAACTGGTACGGTCGATCACATGAGCAGAACCCAGCCACGACGTGCCGTACTTTACGTGCGCCTTTCGAAGGACTCCGAGCGCTCAACATCCATCGCGGGCCAGCACTCCGACCTCCACGCGATCGCGCACCGGGAGGGCTGGAAGTCGTGGCGACATTCGTGGACAACGGCCGCTCGGGCGGCAAGGAGCGCGCCAACGCTCAAGCTGCCTACGACATGGTATACAGCGGCGCCGCCGACGTCCTCGCTGTTTACGCATACGACCGATGGAGTCGTCAGGGCATCGAGAAAGCAGCCGACGTGATCCGGCTTGTCCGCGAGCGCCAGGAGTCTGGCCACCCGGCGCTATTCTTCGCAGAGCGGGAGGGCATCCGCTCTGACCGTGACGACTGGGAAATGCAACTGGCGTTCGCCGCCGACATCGCGAAGAAGGAACGCGACCGCACTCGTGCGCGCCAGATCGCAGCTCGCGACAGGATGCGCCGGGAGGGTCGCAACCCCGGCTATGGCACACCGCCGCTCGGCTACCGAACCGGCCCTCATCCGACGCTCTCGACTGGACGTGGCTTGCTCGTGATTCCCGAGGAAGCGGAGATTATCCGAGAGATTGCGGATCGCCTCGTCCGCGGCGAGTCTACGGTCAAAATCGGCTACGACTTGACGGAGCGAGGGTTCCCTCGAGCGCGGTCGAAATACCGCAAGGCACTACTAGCGGGTGACGATCCCACTGGCCTGGACAGGGGCGCTTGGGAGCCGCCCCGCATCCGAGACACATGGATTAGTGACCATCTCCTCGGGCGCGTCAGCTTCAAGGGCGCACCCGTTCTCGACGTATCAACTGGCCTCCCGCTCACTCCGTTCGAGCCCATCCTCGACCTCGAAACGATACTCAAGATACGAGAGCGCTTTTCAGCGAAGCGCGGCGAGCAACGCCTACGGCGCGCAGCTCGGCTACTTTCCGGGGTCGCCTACTGCGGTATCTGCGACGAAAAGTCCTACCCTAAGGTGTCACGTGGTGTTCCCTACTATCAGTGCTCTGGCGTCGCCCGCGGTAAGAAGTGCCCTCAACCACGGATCGACGCCGCGCTCGTCGAATCCATGGTGTCAGACCTGTACCTGGCGGTCCGCGGGGACGCACCGGAGGTTCGAGTGGTGGAACATCTGAGCGATCCTGAAACGGTCGCCCTGCTCGCGACGGTGTCCGAACAAATCTCAGTGGAGACGGCACGGTGGGCCGCGCTCGATGGCGATGAGGCAGATGCAGTCCTTGCGACCATCGGAGACCTCAAACGGCGCCGGAGCGAACTGCAAGCCATCAAGCCACGGCGGACCATTGAAGTCGTTGAGACCGGTCGGACCTTCGCGGCCGCGTGGGCAGACGCCGACACGGACGGACGACGAGCGATGTTGCTGGACGCTTTGGACCATGTGAGCGTCTACCCACGCTCGAACACCGACCGAGTAGTCGCCCACTGGTACGAGGGCATCGACCAGCCAGAAGGGCACTCCAGCGGCCCCGACAACCCCGCCAATCGTCGCGCGCCGCGTTCCGTTCGCGTCTCAGAGCTTTAGCCGAGGATCCGGATGCTGACCTATGCCGAGGCAATGGCGCGAGTCCGCGAAGACTACGCCGCCACGTGGCTCGAGTCGCACCCTGGCGGCACGTTCCACACGGACCCCGACGGCTACGAGGACGGCAGCGCCTACCTCGTCCCCGTCTCCGACCCGTGCGGGCCGCCGATGGTCGACGACGCGCCAGCCGTGCTTGTGGACAAGGTCACCGGCGGGGTGAGCCACCACTCGCCTCTCGACATTCTCGACCGCATGGGGGCCATGACGCCGATATCGGTCTAGCCTCCCGGAACCCGGACTGGCTCTTATCGGCAGGCGCTCATAGCGTCCAGATCACCTAGCGCGCGCTTTCGCCTGGGGGCATTTGGGCGGCGCGCCCCGCGCTCAGCGCCGAGCCCGAGGCACCGTACACGTCGCGGCCGCCAGTGTCAGCGCGGGTCACCGAGCGTCCATGCAGCGGCGCACGGAGCGCCCTACGACGCTTGGTCCGTACGTCCAGAGGCGCCTCTGGAGTTGGCATTTGCGGGCGACGCATGGTCCATCGCTCGCTCATAGGCGATCGGATCGAACGCCTCTATCCAGCCATGATGAATGGCTGCGAATTCCTCAGCAAGCCCGTTGAGATAGGAGGCTTCCAGCGGCGTATTTTGCGGCAATCCGCCTGAGTTGGGAATGTGAACCAGTACCGGCCGCCCGCTCTCGACCAAGTTGCCCGGGATGCTGTGTAGTACGGCGTTGCGCTGTCTCGCGGCTGATTTTGCCCGCTCTAACCAGTCGACGCAGTGAAGCGCCTGTGGCCGCCCGTCGTGTTTGAGTAACGCGACCGCGTCGTCAATCAGCCGTCCTAGGTTCTTCTTGGAACCGATACTCTTAAGAATTTGTTCGGCGACGGCCCGCGCCCTGTCCTCAACATTGATAGCGGCCCAGGCAAGCCTCCCAAGCGCCATGATGACGTCGTTGTCGAGGTCGTCCCACGTGCCGTCAGTCACAAGGTAATGGTAGCGGCGCCGGTTAGGCCCAGCCGTGCAGTCCGTTGGCGCCGCAGTCCGCCACGTTGCACGCCGAGCGAGGTGAGGCGGAGCGCTCCGGTGTCGGGAGTGTGACGAAAGTGACGAAAATGACGTCACCTTCTATTACTTGTACGAGTCTCTCTCTCTTATGGCCGGAATAGAGGGTGACGTCATTTTCGTCACTTGCGTCACACAACCTCATCCGGCGCCTGGAAATGGGCGCTTAGCACTCTCGGCGCGGCCAGCGGTGGGCACACTGGCGCACTACTCAGGTGTACCAAGATGTGCACGTTCGGTTCCCGAGGAGGCCCCCATGTCCAGCAGTTCGCGATGCTCCCAGTGTGGCGTTGCAATAACGAGCAAGCGGCGAGACGCTCGCTATTGCGGTGCTCCCTGTCGGGCTGCCGCGAGCCGCGGGCGTGCCGCCTCCACCATCGCCACGCTCACCGTCCTCGCCGCCATCCGTGAGGTCGCCCCTGGCTGACGCCATGGCTGGCGTCGAACGAGCACTCGACGGCCGGTAAAGCCGCTGACGTCCCCAACCGCTACTCGGTAGTGCCGGGCGGGCGGAGACCCACTCGCGCCCTCGGGCGCTCCTCGACGACCGGGCAGAGTCCGGCGCGTCCAACTACGCAAGCGCGTCCCATCCCTCCCGTCAGGCGCCCACAGGCGCCGCTAACTCCCTAGGAGTGCCTCCATGGCTACCAACACCCTCCTCGTCCCCTCCGAGGTCGCCTCGCTCGCCGCCGAACTCCTGGCCGGTGACCTCGGCGTCGCTGCCACCGTCTCGACCGACGTGCGGGCAGATTTCGCCGACCGCGTGGGTTCTAGCATCCGCGTCCGCGTCCCGGGCGCCGTCAAGGCCATCGACCGCGGCGTCGGCGAGGTCTCGCCGCTCACCCGCCAGAACATCGCCGAGCAGTACATTACGGTCACCCTTGAGCACGACCGCGGCTCGGTCGTCCCGATCAGCGACGCCGACTACACGCTCAACCTCAAGGAGTACGGCGTCCAGGTGCTTTCGCCCCAGGTCTCGGCCATCGCCAACTCCATCGAGCGTGACGTCGTCGCCAAGCTCAAGGCAGCGCCCGTCGACGCGGGCATCGCCTACGACCCGGCCAAGCCGACCGACGCCCTCGCTGCGATCCGCACCCGCCTCCGCTCCAACGGCGTCCCCGCGTCCACCAAGCTTCACCTCGCGGTCGCGCCGGACGTGTATGGCGACCTCCTGGCCGCTGGCGCGTTCAACGACAACGCGACCGACGGCGGCCTCAGCGTCGCCAAGTCGTTCACCGTCATCGAGTCCAACCGTCTCGAGGCCGGCGAGCTGATCGGCTACATCCGCAACAGCATCGCTCTCGCCGTGGTCGCCCCCGAGGCACCGCAGGGCGCCCCGTTCTCGGCCTCGCAGGCCGTTGAGGGCGGGGCCGTCCGCATCGTCAACGCCTGGGACCCGAGCGTCGGCGTCGACACCTCGTACGTGAACACGTTCGTCGGCGTCGCGGCCATGCCGCTTCCGGTTGTCGACGAGGACGCCGGGAGCGTGACCCTCGTGACCAACGGGGGCATCGTGCACGTCGCCTCGGCGTAACCGCCCCCTCCAGACCGGGGCTCGCCCGCAGGTATTAGGCCAGCGGGCGGGCGAGCCCCTCACCTCTCCGAAAGGTCACGTATGACTAACCTCGACCGCGCACGGTACCTCAGCATCGTCGAGGCGGCCGTCCGCGACTACCCTGTCAACCTCTCGGCGCTCTCGTCTGCGCAGCGCGCTGCGCTCGAGGCTCAAGCCGAGCGCCAGCACACGACGCCCCAAGCCGTCCTCGACGCCGCCCGCGACGAGGTCCTCGCCAGCATCGAGGCAGAGCGCGCAGGGCGCGCCATCGCCCTCGAGGTAGTCGCCGAGAGCGGAGGCGGGTGATGGCCGGACCGTCCAAGCGGTTCCTCAAGGGCAAGTACACGCCGCCGCCCGCACCTCGGATGCCTCGCGCGCCCTACCCCACGCCGAGCATCCCGCCTCGCCCGGCGCCCTCGAGACGTTCCGAGTGACCGCGCTCCCGCCGCCCGTCGCGGACCTCGAGGCACGCCTCGGCCTGGCCTCTGGAACGCTTGACGGCGATGACCTCGCCCGCGCCTGGGCCGCCCTCAACGACGCCGCCGTCCTCGCCGTAGCCGAGGCCGGCGTCGTGGCCGGCGAACGCTGGCACGTCGACGCTCCCGCCGTCGTCACCCTCGTCGTGCTCAAGGCCGCCCGCCGCGAGTACGAGAACCCGCGAGGTGTCCAGCAGGAGACCCAAGGCGACCACTCGATCGGCCTTACCGAGACCTCCGGCGTGTACCTCACGCCCCGCGAGCTCATGCAACTCCAACGGGCCGCGTTCGGTGGCTCGGGCCGGTTCCTCGGCTCGATCCGCACCCCTAGCGCCTACCCGCAACGCCCCTAACTGTCCGGCACGCGCGACGACGCGCGCATCGGCTAGCGCCGCGTCGAGGCCCTTGCCCTTTCCGCTTGACGCGGCGCCGTCGCTGCCTCTCCGCCGTGACGCGGATGACGACGGGCCGGGCCCGTCCTCCCTCTCTCGAAGGACGACGGGCCCGGCACATTCTCGTACTAGGCGTTCTTACGGATCCAATCCCAGACCTCCTTGTCCAGCCATCCTTGGCGGTCTTGCCCGGACACGTTGACCACGAAGATGTTGTCGTTCGCGTCGAGGACCGGGCCGAGGTTGTCATAGATGCCCTGCGCTGTGAGCGAGTATCCGCTCACCATCCACGTCGACTCCATCAGCTTGGCCCACGCTCCATATGCCTTGATCTTTTGCGAGAGCTTCTCGTACTTCTGCCCAGGTGTGTTGAGGTCGTAGGTGATCAAATAGGCGGTCATTGGCCGCTTCCTTTCGGGAACAAGCCACCTACCGTGGCGGCGCGCCGCCTAGTCCGGGTGATCCGCATCCCGACGTACTTGGGATACCCTCGAGTGAGAATCCGGCCAGATTCGACCCAAGAGGCCCGAGAACGGTAGAGCCCGTGTCTCGGGCGTTCTTGTTCTTGTCTCAAGTCTGCGCGACACCTACGACGCGAAAACGACGACACGCCGAGTAATCTCCCGGGGCCTCATTCGTTAATGACTATGGTTTCGCAGCCATCGAGCCTCCTGGCTCCGGGCATCAAGACGCGCCGCGCTCGCTCCAAGGGCCTTGGGTGGCGCGAACACCAGTCGGGACCGCCCGGTATTGTCTCTTTAGACGCGGCGGGGCTGTCGACCGCGGTACGCGCAAAACGGCAGATTGCACCGCATGAACCGACCTGTCACAGGCATGACCATCATTGCGCCTTGCGCCGAGCCACACCCCGCAATGCGACGACGCCGGGACCCCTGGGGGCCCCCTCCCCCCTCCCCCCTCCCTCCCGGCCCGGTTAGGCATAGGGCCTCGGGGCGCGCGCGAGTCTGGGGGTTCGAGCAGCTCGAGTGAGACGCCTCGCGCCCGCGGTCCGAGGGCTGAGCCGCCGCTTTGACTCCGCCCACCCACCACAACAACTGCTCGCCTACGCACACACTTCGCTGTGCCTTGTTCGGCGTCAACTGAGTCTGCCGTCGACCGCGAGTCGCGGCACGTGTGCATCCGGTCGATGGTGAACCTAGGGAGCGTGGACCTTCAACGCACGCTCCTTCTCGCATTGATCCTCCTGGGCGCGGGGTTGCCGGTCCTTGGGGCCGGCCTGGCCTACCGGAACGGAAGAGAGACGCTCAGAAGGCATGAGGCGGACATGGCCGAGTCTGAGGCCCTCCGTCTTGAATGGGGAAAGGCTCAAGCGGCGGCCATGCAGTCAGCCGCTACCTGGAACGCCGAATCTCGGAAGATCACGGCGCACTATCACCAGCAGTTCAAGGAGCGTGGGCTCCTAGTCCCGTCCTTCGATACGGCGGGTCAAAACGCTACGGGTGATCTAGCCATACTCCCCGTTCTCCGGTTACTCGGCAGGGGCCAAGGGTGGAACGTCGCGCTGGTCGCTGCCGGAGTGTTGTGCTCCACGGTGGCCGCCGTATGGTCCCTCTGGCTCCCACCTGTCTAAGGCGCTGCCTGCCGCTCGCCGAGTTCACGCCCCGGGCTAGACTCCGATCATGATTCACCTGGTGGCGCACTTTTGGGCGCACCCCGCGCCCGCACCAGATGGACTAGCGATCGCGGCGTTCGCTCTCTCCCTTATTGCGTTGCTTTGGAATATCGCTCTGACGTTCGTCCGTTGGCCGCGCGTGGCCACGGACATTCGTCAAAGCGCCTTCGCCACCGTCAACGGACCCGGCGACGGACGCGAGGTCCTTTACCTGGTGTCGGCAACCAATATGGGCGCCGAGCCGACAACAGTGTGGAACGTCGCACTTGCAGAGAAGGGCAGCAGACGGGGTCAGTACTATGCGTCGGTCGAGAACGAGCGGGCAAACGGCAGAGCAGTCGACGGACCCGAACTTCCCGCGACTCTCCCCGCTCGGTCAACCCTGACGTGGACGTTCGGCCACGAGGTAACCCGACACGTCCAACCCGGTACCGTCACTCAAGGGGTCGTCCAGCGCTTCCGGCCCCTCCGATGGTGGCATTCGCCTGAGCGTCTCCAATGGAAGGAATACAGATCGGCGCGCTCTCGGGTGCGCGATTAGGCCCCCGGCTTCGAGAACTCTCGAGCCCGGGGGCTTTTCGTCGTTTCTGCCCCAGCAGCCCTGCCGCCCGAGGTGCCGATCTACGCTCGTGCTCGCGAAAGTCGAGTCTGGATCTTCTCGAGCAATTTCGACGGGAACTGATCCTCCATCCACAGCTCGTAGTAGCCCCCGGTCCCGTGCCTTGCAAGAACTGCTGCGGCTCCCTCGGCAATCGCCTGCGCCAGTTCTCGAAGCGGCATTGTCGCATCGAACTTGACCACCCCTGTGGCGTCTGGCTCGTCGACCCAAGTTCCGAACCAGATGATTTGAAGCCGCACGCGACCTTGTTGCTTTTCGAACTGCCACCAAAATGCGCCGGGCTCTTCGGACCAGAAACATCGCGCAGCGGCAGCGCCGTCGAGCAAGCCTTCAACCGCTCGGAGGAGATCTCCTAACGCGTCGCTCAGGTAAGACGCAGTCACGTGGGCGGACTGAACCCCGTAGCGTACGTCCGCGTAGGCCCAGCCAGCCCGCCTAAGCCGGAAATCGAACTCCATGCCAGCACCGTAGTCCCAGCCCCCTCAGCTTCGTCGGACCGATCGCAGCCTATGGTGTCGGAACTTGCGATCCTTCATTTGGCCGCCTTCGAGGGACCGCACGAGTCAAGTGAAACGAAAGCACCGCCTCGCCGACCGACAACTTCTTGAACGTGCAAACGCATGGCATCGCTCGCTACGAAGTGATCCGAGCCACGATGTTCACGACCCCCACGACCGCGATGAGCGGCCCTATGATCACGAAAGGTACTAATGCCCATCGCTGGTTGCTCGTTGTGTAAATGCGATCGGCGACCCTCTTTCCGAAGCGGTCCGTCCCTCGGCGCCGGAAGAACTCCACGAGACGATCAGGATGCCTGAGGCCGTAGATGCCGAGGACAGTGAATCCCGTGCTCGCTACCGTCGAGATGATCAGCCCGGCCAGTGGGACGTTGCTCAACGGTCTCAGTTTCCCCTGCGTACGACGAAAGCCCCGCTCTGAGGCGAGGCTTTCGAGGTGGTGATGAGCCAGTTAGTTCTTGCCGAAGTTCTTGTAGCGCGAGTTGAACTTCTCGACGCGACCGGCCGAGTCGAGGATGCGCTGCTTGCCCGTGTAGAACGGGTGCGACTCGGACGAGATCTCGACGTCGATCACCGGGTAGGTGTTGCCGTCCTCCCACTCGATGGTCTTGTCGCTGGAGCGGGTGGAACGGGTGAGGAACGTCGCACCCGAGGCCAGGTCGCGGAAAACCACGGGGGCGTAGTCGGGGTGGATGCCAGTCTTCATCAGGACTTCCTTGTTGCGTATCGTGTTCGGTCGGTCTTGTCCGCGCTGGACCGCGAGGACGGGAAGCTTACGGTCCGCCACGGTTCCGGCCCGCACTACGGCAGGAAGATGTCGAGGACCAGCTATCGATTCTAGCAGATCGGTCAGTCGGTCGCGGACTGCCGCGCGCGCGCGGCGTACCGGCCGTCGACCTCGCTGATCTCGACGTCGACCCCGAAGGCCTCGCTCAGGTTCTCGCCGGTGAGGACCTCGGCGAGCGGTCCTTGCGCCGCGACGCGCCCCTCCTTGAGGAGCAGCGCACGGTTGAAGCCCTGCGGGATCTCCTCGACGTGGTGGGTCACCATCACGATCGCGGGCGACTTCGGGTCGCGCGCGTAGCCGCCGAGCAGCTGGAGGAGCTCCTCCCGGCCGCCGAGGTCGAGGCTCGCGGCCGGCTCGTCGAGCAGCAGGATCTCGGGGTCGGTCATCACCGACCGGGCGATCTGCACGCGCTTCTGCTCGCCGTCGGACAGGCTGCCGAAGGTGCGGTCGGCGAGGTGGTCGAGGTGCCACTCGGCGAGCACGCGACGGGCGCGGCGCTCGTCGATCTCCTCGTAGACCTCGTTCCAGCGGCCGGTGACCGCGTACGCCGCGGTCATCACGACGTCGAGCACCTTCTCACCGCGCGGGATGCGCCGTGCCAGCGCACTGGAGGCGAAGCCCAGCATCGGTCGCAGCTCGGCCAGGTCGCTGCGGCCCACCGCCTCGCCGAGGAGCGTCGCCTCGCCGGAGGTGGGGTGGAGGGACGCGGCCGCGATCTGCAGCAGCGTCGTCTTTCCGGCGCCGTTCCGCCCGAGGATGACCCACCGCTCGTCCGGCTGGACCGCCCAGTCGATTCCCTGGAGGACGGTGTTGCCGTCCCGCACAACGGACACGTCGGAGAGTCTGAGAACGCTGTCGGCCATGCTCTCTAGCCTAGTCGGCCGCGCCCGCGGCTTCCGACGGCGCGAGCGAGCGATAGACGTCGCGCGTCTGCTCCGCGATGGCCGTCCAGCTGAACGACGTCTCGGCGCGTTCACGTCCGGCGCGGCCCATCTCGGCGGCGCGCACGGGGTCCGAGACCACCTCCGTCAGCGCCGCCGCCAGGTCGGCCACGAAGCGCTCCGGGTCGGTGGGGGTGCCGGTGCCGTCCTGCAGCTGCTGGATGGGGACGAGGCGACCCGTGACGCCGTCGACGATGACCTCCGGGATGCCTCCCGTGGCGGTGCCGACGACCGGGAGCCCGCAGGCCATCGCCTCCAGGTTGACGATCCCGAGCGGTTCGTAGATCGACGGGCAGACGAAGACCGTGGAGGCGGTGAGCGCGATCCGCAGCTCGTCGTTCGGCAGCAGCCGGTCGATCCAGACGACGCCGTCGCGCTCGCGCTGGAGCTGTTCGACGAGTCCGGTGACCTCGGCCATGATCTCGTCGGTGTCGGGGGCGCCGGCGCACAGGATCAGCTGCACCTCCGGAGGGAGGCTGCGCGCAGCGCGCAGCAGGTACGGCAAGCCCTTCTGGCGGGTGATCCGGCCGACGAAGACGACGGCCGGGCGCTCCGGGTCGATGCCCAGCGCTCGAGCCCGCTCGTCGTCGTGGAGCGGCGTCCAGCGCTCGAGGTCGATCCCGTTGTAGATCACCGTCACCCGGGCCGGGTCGAGGAACGGGTAGGCCGCGAGGATGTCGCGCCGCATGCCCTCGCTCACCGCGATGATCATGTCCGCCGAGGCGTACGCCGTCTGCTCGATCCAGCTGGACACCCGGTAGCCGCCGCCCAGCTGCTCGGCCTTCCACGGACGCAGCGGCTCGAGGCTGTGCGCGGTGATGACGTGGGGAACACCGTGGAGGAGCTTCGCGAGGTGGCCCGCATGATTCGCATACCAGGTGTGCGAGTGGACGACGTCCGCTCCCCCGGCGTCCTGCGCCATCTGGAGGTCGACGCCGAGCGTCGCGATGGCTCCGTTCGCCTTCCGGAGCTCCTCGGGAACGCGGTATGCGAAGGTGCCGGCCTCCTCACGCTCCTCGCCGAAACAGCGGACCAGCACCTCCGTGTCGGCGCGGAGGGCCCGGACGAGCTCGGTGACGTGGACCCCTGCACCCCCGTAGATGTCCGGTGGATACTCCCGGGTCAGAAGGTCGACGCGCATGACGAGAACGCTAGTACAGCGAACAGTTGACCTCTACTGTTAGGGGCATGGCAGCAGGGAAGAAGATCTTCGGCATCGTCCTCGCGGGCGGAGAGGGCAAGCGGCTCATGCCGTTGACAGCGGACCGGGCCAAGCCCGCCGTCCCGTTCGGCGGGCAGTACCGGCTCATCGACTTCGCTCTGTCGAACCTCATCAACTCGCAGCTGCGCCAGATCGTCGTCCTGACCCAGTACAAGTCCCACTCGCTCGACCGTCACGTCTCGCAGACCTGGCGGCTCGACGGCATGCTGAACTCGTACATCGCCTCCGTGCCGGCGCAACAGCGCCTCGGGAAGCGCTGGTTCAGCGGGTCGGCCGATGCGATCCTCCAGAGCCTCAACCTCCTCCGAGACGAGCGCCCCGACATCGTCGTCGTCGTCGGCGCAGACCACGTCTACCGGATGGACTTCGGGCAGATGATCCAGGCACACGTCGACTCCGGAGCCGCGGCCACCGTCGCCGCGATCCGCCAGCCGATCTCACTCGCCGACCAGTTCGGCGTCATCGAGGTCGACGGTGCGAGGCCTGACCGGATCGCCGCGTTCCGCGAGAAGCCGAAGGACCCGGTGGGCCTGCCGGACTCGCCGGATGAGGTGCTCGCCTCCATGGGCAACTACGTCTTCGATGCCGACGCGCTCATCGACGCCGTGATCCGCGACGGCGACAAGCCGGACTCGAACCACGACATGGGCGGCGACATCATCCCGGACTTCGTCTCGCGCGACGAGGCCGCGGTGTACGACTTCAACAACAACGACGTCCCCGGTGCGACCGATCGCGACCGCTACTACTGGCGGGACGTCGGGACCATCGACTCGTTCTTCGAGGCCCACCAGGACCTCATCTCGACGCTCCCGGTCTTCAACCTCTACAACCGGTCCTGGCCGATCTTCAGCCAGGTGCTCAACTCGCCGCCCGCGAAGATCGTGCGCGACGGCCGCGGCGCCCTCGGCACGACGATCGACTCGATCGTGTCGCTCGGCTCGGTGATCTCGGGCGCGCATCTCGAGCGCAGCGTCCTCGGACCGTGGGCGAAGGTCGACTCCGGCGCGAAGGTCGTCGACTCGGTGGTGTTCGACCGGGCGATCATCGAGCCCAACGCGTTCGTCGGCCGCGCCATCCTCGACAAGGACGTCGTCGTCGCCGAGGGCGCCCGCATCGGCGTCGACCAGGAGCGCGACCGCGCACGCGGCTTCACCGTGACGGAATCCGGCATCACCGTGGTCGGAAAGGGAGTCCACGTCGTCCCATGACGCCTCCCGAGCAGCACCACCGGGCCGCCGATGATCCCGCCCGCTTCCTAGTCGTCCTCGACGCCGACTCGACCCTGATCCACGACGAGGTGATCGAGCTGCTCGCCGAGGAGGCCGGCTCGCGCACCGAGGTCGCCGACATCACCGAGCGCGCCATGCGCGGGGAGCTCGACTTCGAGCAGAGCCTGCGTGAGCGCGTCCGCACCCTGGCCGGCCTCCCCGTCTCCGTCTTCGAGCACGTCGGCGAGCGGATCCGCGTCACTGACGGCGTTCCCGAGCTGATCGCCGGCGTCCACGCCGCCGGCGGCGAGGTGGGCGTGGTCTCGGGAGGCTTCCACGAGATCCTCGACCCGCTGGGTGCGCGGCTCGGCCTCGACCACTGGCGCGCCAATCGGCTGGCCGTCACCGACGGCGTCCTGACCGGCGAGGTGGAGGGACCGGTCGTCGATGCCGCCGCGAAGGCTCAGGCCCTGCTGTTCTGGGCGGCCGCCGCCGGCGTGCACCTTCGGCAGACGATCGCCATCGGCGACGGCGCCAACGACCTTCGCATGATGGCTGAGGCGGGCCTCGCCGTCGCCTTCAATGCGAAGCCGAAGGTGCGGGCCGAGGCCGACCTGGTCATCGACCGGCAGGACCTGTCGCAGGTGCTGCCGCTCCTCGGGCTGAGAGGCTGACCGGCGTCAGTGCCCCATGCCGAGGCCGCCGTCGACCGGGATGACCGCCCCCGAGATGTAACCGGCGTCGTCGCCCGCGACCCAGGCGACGACCTTCGCCACCTCGGAGGGCGACGCGAACCGCCCGGCCGGGATGCTCTTCTTGTACTCGGCCTGCTGCGCCTCCGGCAGCTCGGCTGTCATGTCCGTCTCGATGAATCCGGGAGCCACGACGTTCGCGGTGATGCCGCGGGCGCCGAGCTCGCGGGTGATCGACCGGGCCATGCCGACGAGGCCCGCCTTCGATGAGGAGTAGTTGACCTGGCCCGCGCCGCCGAACAGGCCGACCACGCTCGAGATGAGGACGATCCGCCCGAAGCGGGCCTTCAGCATGCCCTTGGAGGCGCGCTTGACGACCCGGAAGGCCCCGCCCAGGTTCGTGTCGACGACCGAGTCGAACTCCTCGTCCGACATGCGCATGAGGAGGGTGTCCTTCGTGATCCCCGCGTTCGCGACCACGACCTCCACGGGACCGAGCTGCTCCTCGACCTCCGCGAACGCCGCATCGATGGAGGCGCTGTCCGTCACGTCGGCGCGCACGGTGAGCGCTCCCGCAGGGCCCTCGCCCGACCGAGCCGTCACGGCGACGCGGTGCCCCTGAGCGAGGAACTCCTCGGCGATCGCGTAACCGATGCCTCGGTTTCCGCCGGTCACGAGCACGGTGCGCGGAGTGGTCATAGGGTTTTTCCTCTCGATCAGGGCCGAACCCAGTTTATGGACGTACGCTGGAGGCGACGCACATGAAGCCTTCACGCCCTTCCATCACGAGCCTCCCGTTGTCCCCCGACGAGGAGCGCAAGCACCGGATGATCAAGTATTCGGTCGCCATGGGCGTGCGCGTCGTGTGCCTGTTCGCGGCCATCCTCGCACCGGGGTGGTGGGCCGCCGTGCCCATCATCGGAGCGATCTTCCTCCCGTACTTCGCCGTCGTCATCGCGAACGTCTCCGTGGAGCCGCGCCAAGCAGAAGTCCAGCGTCCAGGCAATATCCTTCCGGTAGCGCCTCCACCCGGAGGGGGCGGCGACCGGCCGGCGGACGAGTGAGCCCCGGCATCCATGAGCCGGAGGACCGATGAGCGGAGGCTGCCCATGATCGGGCTGGGCGAGCCCGAGCCCCTCACGTGCTCCCGTGCCGGGTGCCGTGAACGGGCCGCGTGGCGCATTGAGTGGCGCAATCCGAAGATCCACTCGGAAGATCGGGTCAAGGTGTGGCTCGCGTGCGACGAGCACGTCGGTTTCCTCCGCGACTTCCTCGCGGCACGGGACTTCCCGGTCGTCGTGGCCGCGATCGCGGACGAGAGGTCGACGGCATGAGCGACACCGCGCCCGAGGCGACGGCATCGCCCGGCTGGCGCTTCGCCTTCTCGCGCCGGTGGCTCGGCTATCTCGCGTTCGCGATCGTCTTCGCCGTCGCGTGCGGCTTCCTGTCGAATTGGCAGTTGGCCCGGAGCAAGGAGGCGGCCGCGGCCAATGCCGTCATCTCCGCGAACTTCTCCGCGAAGCCCGTTCCGCTCACCCAGGCACTGCCGGGTCTCGCCTCCTATTCCGCGAAGCAGGAGTGGCAGCGGGTGTCGGTGACGGGAACCTACGAGCGCGACCACGAGCTCCTCGTGCGCAATCGTCCGTTCAACGGCAACCCGGGCTTCGAGGTGCTGACGCCGCTCCGAACCGCCGACGGCGCCCTGTTCATCGTGGACCGCGGGTGGCTCCCCACCGGGAGCCGCACCGATTCTCCCGACTCCGTTCCCCCGGCCCCGAGCGGCAAGGTCACCGTCATCGCGCGGCTGAAGGCCAGTGAGCCGGCGATTCCCGGCAGAACCGCCACGGGCAATCAGGTGGGGACCATCCAGCTCTCGGTCGTCAAGGAGAAGCTCGGCGACGCGGACGTCTACACGGGCGCCTACGGCCTCCTGGACCGGCAGACGCCGGCGCCCGCGACGGCGCCGACCGCAACGGTCACCTCCCCGCCGACGCAGGACGAGGGCCTCCACTGGTCGTACATGATCCAGTGGATCATCTTCGCCCTCATCGGGTTCTTCGGACTCGGCTACGCCCTCGTCACCGAGTACCGCCGGCGCAACTCCGACGACCCCGCGGAGCGGGCGCGGGCGGCCGAGCGAGAGCGCCGGCGCCGGGCCCGCCGCACCGATGCGGACGTCGAGGACGAACTGCTCGACGCCGCCCGCTGATCGCGTGCTATCGTCGTCACGATCGTGTTCCGACGTCACGATCGTGTTCCGACGTCAGGAGGTGAGACCCATGTACGCAATGACAGCAGTGGGCGCTCCCTCTCGTCCACGATCGCGCGACTGACCTCGTCGCCACCGGAGCGCCGCCCTCCTCGTAGAAACGGCGACTCCCATGAACTCCCCCACCTCTTCACCGCATTCCGACCCGGCGCACACGCGAACGGGGTCCACCGCACGGCCCGCTGAACGGGCACTCGTCCTCGGCGGAGGCGGCTCCACCGGCAACGCGTGGCTGATCGGCGTGGTCGCCGGCCTCGCCCAAGGCGGCCTCGACGTCACAGCCGCCGAGTTGACCGTCGGGACATCTGCGGGGGCCACCGCAGCCGCACAGCTGGCGGGCGCGTCTCCCGCAGGCCTTTACCGAGCGTCCCTGGTCGCTCCCCCGCCGCGACCCGCTCCCCCGTCGAACTCCGGAGGCGCGTCGCCCGCGAGGCCCGCGGTCACCGGCGTGCACCGCGTGCAGAGCATCATCGATTCCGCACACGACATGGACGACATGCGCCGGCGCATGAGCGCCTCCGCACTCGAATTGGACGCCGAGTCCGACGGCTCCTGGTCGGAGCGGTGGCGGGCCATCGCCGCCGGGCGCCTCCCGGGCCGCGACTGGCCCGAGAGACGCGTGCTGATCACCGCGGTCGATGCGCGCACCTCCCTCCCGGTCGTGTTCGACAGGGACAGCGGCATCGACATCGCCGACGCGGTCGCGGCCAGCACGTCGAGCGGGCTCCCCCTCCGGCTGGGCGACGACCGTTACATCGACGGCGGCTTCCGGATCAATGCGGAGAACGCGGACCTCGCCGCGGGCGCCGGCCGGGTGCTCGTGCTGTCGCCGCTCGGCGGACGTTCGCTGACTCCGGAGCGGTGGGGCGTGCACCTCTCGACGCAGCTCGACACCGTGCGGGCCTCCGGCAGCGACGTCCGCCTCGTCTCACCGACGGCGGAGGCCGAGCCGCTGTTCGGCGTCAACGGCATGGACCTGTCCCTGCGCCCGGCCGCCGCCCGCGCGGGCTTCGAGCAGGGGCTGGACCTCGCGCCGGCTCTCACACCGTTCTGGAGCTGAACGCCTAGGCGAGGGAGATCAGGTCGAGGTAGTCCTTGTTCCAGTGGTCCTCGACCCCGTCGGGGAGGATGAGGACGCGCTCGGGATTGAGCGCCTCGACCGCTCCCTCGTCGTGGCTAACGAGCACGACCGCTCCCTCGTAGTGCGCGAGAGCGTCCAGGATCTCCTCGCGGCTCGCCGGGTCGAGGTTGTTCGTCGGCTCGTCGAGCAGCAGCACGTTGGCACCCGACACGACGATCATGGCCAGCGCGAGGCGCGTCTTCTCGCCACCGGAGAGGACACCGGCCGGCTTGTGGGCGTCGTCTCCGGTGAAGAGGAACGAGCCCAGGACCTTACGCGCCTCGGTCTCGGTCAGCGACGGCGACGACGACACCATGTTCTGCAGGACGGTGCGCTCCACGTCGATGGTCTCGTGCTCCTGCGCGTAGTAGCCGATCCGGAGCCCGTGGCCCGGCTCGACCGCGCCGGTGTCCGGCTTGTCGACACCGGCGAGCATGCGCAGGAGCGTCGTCTTGCCGGCACCGTTTAGGCCGAGCACCACCACTTTCGATCCGCGGTCGATCGCGAGATCCACCGCCGTGAAGATCTCGAGCGAGCCGTAGCTCTTCGACAGATCCGACGCCTGGAGGGGCGTCTTGCCGCACGGTGCGGGCGTCGGGAAGCGGAGCTTCGCGACCCGATCGACCTGGCGGACGTCCTCGAGCCCGGCGAGCAGCTTCTCCGCCCGCGCCACCATCTGGTGCGCGGCGGCCGCCTTCGTCGCCTTCGCGCCGAACTTCGCCGCTTGGAGCTGGAGCGCGCTCGCCTTCTTCTCGGCGTTCACCCGCTCCTTCTTCCGGCGCTCCTCATCGGCGGCGCGCTGGCGCTGGTAGTTCTTCCAGCCCATGTTGTAGATGTCGATGACCTGACGGTTGGCGTCGAGATAGAAGACGCGGTTGACCGTCTCGCCGACGAGCTCCACGTCGTGGGAGATCACGATGAAGCCACCGGTGTAGCTCTTGAGGAAGTCTCGCAGCCACACGACCGAGTCGGCGTCCAAGTGGTTGGTCGGCTCGTCGAGGATCATGGTGCGGGCATCGGAGAAGAGGATGCGCGCGAGCTCGATGCGACGCCGCTGGCCACCCGAGAGCGTCTTCAGCGGCTGATCGAGGATGCGGTCCGGGAGGTTCAGATTGGAGGCGATGGAGGCCGCCTCGGCCTCGGCCGCGTAGCCCCCCAGCAGGTGGAAGCGCTCCTCCAGCCGGCCGTACTTCTTCATGGCGGCTTCCGAAACAGTGCTGTCCGTGCTCGCCATGTCGAGCGTCGCCTGCTGCATGCCGAGCACGATCGAGCCGAGGCCCCGGGCGTCGAGGATGCGCGTGCGCGCCAGGTCGTCGAGGTTGCCGGACCGGGGGTCCTGAGGGAGGTACCCGAGCTCGCCCGAGCGTTCGACCTTGCCGGCGGTCGGCAGGAGGTCGCCGGCGAGCACCTTCGTGAGGGTGGTCTTGCCGGCGCCGTTGCGGCCGACGAGTCCGATCTTGTCGCCGTCGGCCACGCGGAAGCTGACGTCCTCCATCAGAAGGCGGGCGCCCACGCGCAGTTCGAGGTCGTGCACGGCGAGCACAGTGAGGGTCCTTACGTTCGGTGGTCGTGCGGAGGTCCCGGCACGCTCGTGCCGGGACCTCTTCGTCAGTGCTGTCGGTGGGCGACGGTCAGATCGCGAAGCCGAGGGCGCGCATCATGTCGCGGCCGTCGTCGGTGATCCGCTCCGGACCCCACGGCGGCATCCACACCCAGTTGATGCGGAATGCCTCGACGATGCCGTCGAGCGACTCGGCGGTCTGCTCCTCGAGCACGTCCGTGAGCGGGCAGCCGGCGCTGGTCAGCGTCATCGAGATGATCAGGGCGTTGTTCTCGTCGTCCCAGGCCAGGTCGTAGATGAGACCCAGGTCGACGACATTGATCCCGAGCTCGGGATCCATGACGTTCTTGAGCGCCTCCTCGACCTGGTCGAAGAGCGCGGGGCTCAGCGTGGCGGGCATGTCAGGATTCTACGCTTCGGCCAGCTCGACCGCGTCGGCCTTGGCGGGCTCGGGGGCGTCGACGAAGCGGTCGTAGCCCTCCTCCTCGAGGCGGTCGGCCAGCTCGGGGCCGCCCTCCTCGGCGACGCGGCCGGCCACGAAGACGTGGACGAAGTCCGGCTTGATGTACCGGAGGATCCGCGTGTAGTGCGTGATCAGGAGGATGCCGAGGCCGGTGGTCTCCTTGGCGCGGTTCACACCCTCCGAGACGACCTTCAACGCGTCGACGTCGAGCCCGGAGTCCGTCTCGTCGAGCACGGCGAACTTCGGCTTGAGCAGCTCGAGCTGCAGGATCTCGTTGCGCTTCTTCTCGCCTCCCGAGAACCCCTCGTTGACGTTGCGCTCGGCGAAGGAGGAGTCCATGCGGAGCCGGCCCATGGTCTCGCGGACGTCCTTCACCCAGGTGCGGATGGCCGGCGCCTGGCCGTCGATCGCCGTCTTCGCGGTGCGGAGGAAGTTCGTGTTCGTCACGCCGGGGATCTCGACGGGGTACTGCATCGCGAGGAACAGCCCGGCACGAGCCCGCTCGTCGACGGTCATCGCGAGGACGTCCTCGCCGTCGAGGGTGATGCTCCCCTGCGTGACGGTGTACTTCGGGTGGCCGGCGATCGTGTAGGCGAGCGTCGACTTGCCCGAGCCGTTGGGGCCCATGATCGCGTGGATCTCGCCCTCGCGGATGGTGAGGTCGACCCCGTTGAGGATGGGCTTCGTGCCCTGGTCGGTCTCGACGGTGACGTGCAGGTCGCGGATCTCGAGGACTGACATGCTTACTGGATCTCTTTCGTTGCGTGCGGGTCGATGTAGACGTCTCCGTCGATGATCTCGACCGTGAAGACGGGGACCGGCTCGTAGGCCGGGAGGTTGAGGGGCTTGCCGGTGACGAGCGAGAACTGCGACCCGTGGGCCCAGCACTCCAGGGTCTCGTCCTCGACGAAGCCCTCGGAGAGCGAGATCTCGCCGTGCGTGCAGGTGTCGCCGATGGCGTGGATGTCGCCCGCGGAGTCTTTGACGACGGCGATGGGGACGCCGTCGAGGACCACTCGCTTGGCCTGGTTCTCGACGAGCTCGTCGACGGCGACGGCGCGCTGGCCGGCCATCAGGCCTCCGCCCCGGCGTCGGCCTGCGCAACCGGGGAGCTGTCGAGCTCCGCCTCGATCTTGGCCTGGAGACGCTCCTGGAGCGACGGCGAGCCGATCTGCTGGACGATTTCGGACAGGAAGCCACGGACGACGAGGCGCCGCGCCTCCTGCTCGGGGATGCCGCGGGACTGCAGGTAGAACAACTGCTCGTCGTCGAAGCGGCCCGTCGCGCTCGCGTGCCCGGCGCCCACGATGTCGCCGGTCTCGATCTCGAGGTTCGGGACGGAGTCGGCGCGCGCGCCGTCCGTGAGGACCAGGTTGCGGTTCTGCTCGTACGTGTCGGTGCCGACCGCCTTCGGGCCGATCAGCACGTCGCCGATCCACACGGTGCGGGCTCCGTGCCCCTGCAGGGCGCCCTTGTAGGTGACGCGGCTGCGGGTCTCGGGACCGTCGTGATGCACATAGACCTGCTGCTCGAGGTGCTGGGACGCGTCGGCGAAGTAGGCGCCGAGGAGCTCGGCGTCGGACCGGGCGCCGGCGAGGTGGGCCGACGGGTTCAGGCGCACCACGCCTCCGCCGAGGGTCACCGCCACGTGCTTGAGGTGGGCGCCATCGGCGAGCTCGGCGAAGTGGGCGGCGACGTGGAGTGCGTCGTCGTCCCACTCCTGCAGCGTGACCACGGTCAGCCGGGCACCCTCGCCGAGGAGGAACTCCACGTTCTCGGACAGGTGCGCCGCCCCCCTGTTCTGGAGGATCAGCGTCGCCTCTGCCGCCGGGGCGACGTCGACGACGGTATGGGCGCCCCTGGGTGCTGCGCCCAGGGCGCTCCGGCTCAGCGTGATCTCGCGGTGATCGCCCTCGACGGCCTCGATCCGGACCAGCAGAGCCTGCTCGAAGGCCGACCACGCGTTCGCGGAGGCGCGGTCCTCGGGCTTGCCTGCGGCACCGATCCGGCGGTCGTCGCGCTCGATCCATGCGGTGCTCACGCCGGGTGCCGCGGTGACGTCGTAGACGTACGGCGAGCCGTCGAGATCGCCCGAGGTGAGCTCGGCGATGCGGGCCACCGGCGTGTACTTCCACATCGCCTCGCGGCCGGTGACGGCCGGGAAGTCGGCGACCTCAGTGGAGGTGAACCGCTCGGAGCGGGTCTGCACCGGCACGGGCGCGCGCAAGTGCGTCGCCGGCGCGTCGGGGGTCTGCGTCGGGGTGGGTGCGGTCGTCATATCAGCCGACAGAGCCTTCCATGCCCATCTCGATGAGCTTGTTGAGTTCGAGTGCGTATTCCATCGGGAGCTCGCGAGCGATCGGCTCGATGAAGCCGCGGACGATCATCGCCATGGCCTCGTCCTCCGGGAGCCCCCGGGACATCAGGTAGAACAGCTGCTCCTCGCTCACGCGCGAGACGGTCGCCTCGTGGCCGAGCTGCACGTCGTCGACCCGGATGTCGATCGCCGGGTACGTGTCGGAGCGCGAGATGGTGTCGACCAGCAGGGCGTCGCACCGGACGGTGTTCGCCGCGTGGTGCGCGTTCGCGTCGACACGGACCTCGCCGCGGTAGCCGGCCCGGCCGCCGCCGCGGGCGATCGACTTCGAGACGATCGAGGACTGCGTGTACGGCGCCATGTGGATCATCTTCGCGCCGGCGTCCTGGTGCTGGCCCGGCCCGGCGAAGGCGACCGAGAGGGTCTCGCCCTTGGCGTGCTCACCCATCAGGTAGATGGAGGGGTACTTCATCGTCACCTTGGAGCCGATGTTGCCGTCGATCCACTCCATCGTCGCGCCCTCGGCGGCGGTCGCCCGCTTGGTGACGAGGTTGTAGACGTTGTTCGACCAGTTCTGGATGGTCGTGTAGCGGACGCGGGCGTTCTTCTTCACGATGATCTCGACCACCGCGGAGTGCAGCGAGTCGGACTTGTAGATCGGCGCGGTGCAGCCCTCGATGTAGTGGACGTAGCTGCCCTCGTCGGCGATGATCAGCGTCCGCTCGAACTGGCCCATGTTCTCGGTGTTGATGCGGAAGTAGGCCTGGAGCGGGATCTCCACGTGGACGCCCTTCGGCACGTAGACGAACGACCCGCCCGACCACACAGCCGTGTTCAGCGCGGCGAACTTGTTGTCGCCTGCGGGGATCACCGTGCCGAAGTACTCCTCGAAGATCTCCGGGTGCTCGCGGAGGGCGGTGTCCGTGTCGAGGAAGATGACGCCCTGCTGCTCGAGGTCCTCGCGGATCTGGTGGTAGACCACCTCGGACTCGTACTGCGCGGCGACGCCGGCGACGAGGCGCTGGCGCTCCGCCTCCGGGATGCCGAGCTTCTCGTAGGTGTTCCGGATGTCCTCCGGAAGGTCCTCCCAGCTCTGCGCCTGCTTCTCGGTGGAGCGGACGAAGTACTTGATGTTGTCGAAGTCGATCTCCGACAGGTCGGCGCCCCAGGTGGGCATCGGCTTGCGCTCGAACAGCTGGAGCGCCTTGAGCCGGCGCTGCAGCATCCACTCGGGCTCGTTCTTGAGGGCCGAGATGTCTTTCACCACCCCGGGACCCAGCCCACGACGCGCGGAGGCACCCGCCGCATCGGAGTCGGCCCAGCCGAACTCGTACTGCCCCAGTGAGGCGAGTTCCGGCCGGTCGATCAGGATGTCTGACATATCTACCTCGTCTTCCTTCCACTCGTAACCGGATATCAGTCCGGCTCATTCCCCTCCGCCGCCGGGGGTGGCGACGGAGCGTCCTGATTGCGCGGGTGGCTGGTGTGCGTACCTAAACTGTTCGAGGACACGGGCGACGCTGCCCCGGCTTGCACGGCTGCCGCCGCTCTCTCGAGCGGGGAGGAGGCCGTGCCGGCACGCGCAGGATCGCGCGTTTCTCGAACCCATCGATTCTACAGGTGCAGGACGGTAAAAGTAGAGGAGCGGCTGCGCGTTGGCCGTGTATCCCCCACCCCCGAACGAGGAACCACACCCATGAAGCGAATCATCGCCTGGCTGCCCACCCGCGTCGCTACGCCGCTGCGGGCGATCGCCTGGGTGTACCTGGTGGGCCAGATCGTCCTCGTCGGCACGGGAGGTGCGGTCCGCCTGACCTCCAGCGGGCTCGGCTGCCCGACCTGGCCGAAGTGCACGGACGCCTCTCTCGTGAACACGCCCGAGATGGGCATCCACGGCGTCATCGAGTTCGGCAACCGCGTGCTCAGCGCCCTCCTCGCCGTCGTCGCGGTCATCGCCTTCCTGATGGTCGTGCGGATGTACCGCTCCCGCAGGGACCTCTTCTGGCTCGCGCTCGGCGCGGGGCTCGCCATCCCGGCGCAGGCCGTGCTCGGCGGGATCAGCGTCCTGACCGGGCTGAACCCCTACGTCGTCGGCCTGCACTTCGTCGTGTCCATCGCGCTGGTGGCGGTCTGCACGGCCTTCCTCGTCCGCGTCTACGCCGTGCCGGGTCCGCGGGTGCGGGCGGTGCCCGGCTGGTTCGCGGGCATCGCGCACCTGACCAGCGCCTTCGTGGCTCTCACCGTGCTCATGGGCATCCTCACCACGGGGTCCGGCCCGCACGCCGGCGACAGCGGGGCGAAGCGCAACGGGCTGAACCCCGAGATCCTCCAGCACGTCCACGCGGTGCCCGCGTACGTGACGTTCGCGCTGACCCTCGTCCTGGTCGCCGGCTCGTTCCGGCTGCGCACGACCCCGGTTCACCGCTACGCGCTCTGGCTCCTCGCGGTCGAGGTCGCCCAGATCGCCGTGGGACTGATCCAGGCGAACACCGGGCTCCCGGGCATCCTCGTCGGCATCCACATGGTCCTCGCCGCGACTCTCGCCGCCGTCATGACGGCCGTCGTGCTGGCGCTCAAGGCCCCGGTCGCCGCGCTCGAGCCGAGCGACGCCACCCCCGCCGAGGCCCTCCGGGCCTGACCACGCTCACACCGCCGGCAGCGCCCGCGTCAGGGTACCGATGACGGCCGGGCGTTGCTCGCCGCGGAACTCCACCGACCGGGGGCGGTCGTCGAACGCGAACCCGACGGCCTCTGCCAGGCGCCTGCTCCTGTCGTTCCCGGCGAGACATTCCCAGCGCAACTGCTCGAAGCCCGGGCCTGCGGGCGAGAACGCGTAGCGGCACACCGCGGCCACCGCCTCCCGCATGTACCCGTGCCCGCGCGAGCCCGGAGCCAGCCAGCACCCGAACGACCCGGACCGCGCGGCGTCGTCGCGCCGGAGCTCGACCGCCCCCAGGAGGGTCGGCGTGCCGCGCAGGCGGACGGCCCACACCGTGTAGCGGCCGCTGGTCTCGCCGTGCAGGCCGTAGCTGCGGACGAAGAACTCCGCGTCCTCCCGCGTGAACGGCGACGGGAGCGGCACCCAGCGCAGGATCTCCGGGTCGCGGCAGATGGCGAGCACCGCGTCGGCGTCCTCCTCGCGCGGCGCGTCGAGCACGAGGCGCTCCGTCAGCAGCCGCGGCGTCATGCGCCCATGGTAGGGGCTGCGTGTCGCAGAGCGCGTCCGGGCGTCAGAACGGGAGGAGCGGGTCGATCGCGACCGCGAGGAAGATGAGCGTGAGGTAGGCGATCGAGCCGTGGAACACGCGCATCGGCGACACAGACTCGTGACGGATCGCGAGGTTGTAGAGGCGGTGCGACTCGTAGATGAACCAGCCGCCAGCGACCAGCGACACCGCCGTGTACAGCAGCCCCATGTGGCCGACGGGGATCAGCAGGAGCGAGCAGGCGACCATCGCCCAGGCGTACAGGATCACCTGCAGGCCGACCGCCTGACGGCCTCGGACGACGGCGAGCATCGGGACGCCGGCGTCGCGGTAATCGGCCCGGTATTTCATCGACAGCGGCCAGTAGTGCGGCGGCGTCCAGAGGAAGATGATGCCGAACAGGATGAGCGGCGCCCAGTCGAGCGACCCCGTCACCGCGGCCCAGCCGATCAGGACCGGCATGCAGCCGGCGATGCCGCCCCAGACGATGTTCTGCGGGGTCCGGCGCTTGAGGATGAGCGTGTAGAAGACGACGTAGAGCAGGATGGCGAGCACCGAGAGGCCCGCCGCGAGCCAGTTGGTGAACACGCCGAGCACGAGGACCGACGCGACGCCGAGGGCCCACGCGAAGACGAGCGCCTCGCGGTCGCTGAGCTCGCCGGTGACCAGCGGGCGGTTCTTGGTACGCCTCATCACACGGTCGATGTCGCGGTCGATGTAGCAGTTGAACGCCCCCGCGGAGCCCGCCGACATGTAGCCCCCCACCACCGTCGCGAGCACGAGCCACAGGTTCGGGATGCCGCGGGCGGCGAGGATCATCGTCGGCACCGTGGTCACGAGCAGCAGTTCGACGACGCGGGGCTTGGTGAGGGCGACGTACGCCTTCACCTTGCGGGCGGCGCCGATGCGGCTCGGTCCGACACGGCTCTCTACGGCGACGTCCATTGCTCCTCGGCTGTTGTCCTGTCCATGTGCTGCGCGACCGCGGAGCGGCCCGGCGACGGCGCCCGCGCACCGCGGGCGACCCTCCGACAGTCTACGTCACATGCGGGGCGCTACCCCGGGTCGCTGTGTTACACAACCGTCTGGGGGAACACCCCACGTTTCGTGCGTGTTACCTATACTTGGAGGTGCTCGCCAGCCGGAGCCCCCGAAACCCGCGACTGTTCGCCGACCGTCACGGTCGGATTCCGGCGCCGATGACGTCCACGGCGCGCACTACCTCAACCGGTGCGGGTTCCACAGACGGCCCTCACCATCTCTACGAAGGGTCAGTTTTCACGTGGCAGCACTGCAGTGGGATCCCATTGACAACAAGGCGGTAGACACGGTCCGCGTTCTCGCGGCCGACGCGGTGGAGAAGGTGGGCAACGGGCATCCCGGCACCGCCATGAGCCTCGCCCCCGCCGCCTACCTGCTCTTCCAGAAGGTGATGCGCCGCGACCCTCGCGACCAGCACTGGATCGGCCGCGACCGTTTCGTCCTCTCCGCCGGCCACAGCTCGCTGACGCAGTACATCCAGCTCTACCTGGGCGGCTACGGCCTCGAGCTCGACGACCTCAAGGCCCTCCGCACGTGGGGCTCCCTCACACCCGGCCACCCGGAGTACGGACACACCGACGGAGTGGAGATCACGACCGGCCCGCTCGGTCAGGGCATCTCCTCTGCCGTCGGTTTCGCTTATGCGCAGCGTTTCGAGCGCGGCCTGTTCGATCCGGACGCCGCCCCCGGCGCCAGCCCCTTCGACCACTTCACCTACGTGATCGCCTCCGACGGCGACCTGGAGGAGGGCATCAGCTCCGAGGCCTCCAGCCTCGCGGGGCACCAGGAGCTCGGGAACCTGATCGCGATCTACGACGCGAACCAGATCTCCATCGAGGACGACACCGACATCGCGTTCACCGAGGACGTCCGCGCGCGCTACGAGGCCTACCACTGGCACGTCCAGGTCGTCGACTGGAAGAAGACCGGCGTCTACAAGGAGGACGTCGAGGAGCTCTACGAGGCGATCCAGAACGCCCAGGCCGTCAGCGACAAGCCGTCGCTGATCATCCTCAAGACGATCATCGGCTGGCCGTCGCCCAAGAAGCAGAACACGGGCAAGATCCACGGCTCGGCCCTGGGTGCCGACGAGCTGCGCGCGGTGAAGGAGGTGCTCGGCTTCGACCCCGACAAGACCTTCGAGGTCGCCGACGAGGTCCTCGAGCACACCCGGAAGGCCGTCGAGCGCGGCGCCGAGCAGCGGGCCGAGTGGCAGAAGGGCTTCGACGCCTGGGCGGAGGCCAACCCGGAGCGCAAGCAGCTTCTGGACCGCCTCCTGTCGGGAGCCGTTCCCGAGGGCCTCGAGGAGGCCCTCCCGGTCTTCGAGCCCGGCAAGGACGTCTCCACCCGCGCTGCGAGCGGAAAGGTGATCAACGCGATCGCCGGCGTGATGCCCGAGCTCTGGGGCGGTTCCGCCGACCTCGCCGAGTCGAACAACACGACCATCGAGGGCGCGCCCTCGTTCGTCCCGACCGAGCGCTCCACGCACGAGTGGAGCGGCAACCCCTACGGCCGGGTTCTCCACTTCGGCATCCGAGAGCACGCGATGGCGGCGATCCTGAACGGCATCGTGCTGCACGGCCCGACGCGGCCGTTCGGCGGCACGTTCCTCATCTTCAGCGACTACCAGCGCCCGGCGCTGCGTCTCGCCGCTCTGATGCAGGTGCCGTCGATCTTCGTCTGGACCCACGACTCGGTCGCCCTCGGCGAGGACGGCCCCACCCACCAGCCGATAGAGCAGCTCTCGACCCTGCGCGCGATCCCCCAGTTCGACGTCGTCCGCCCGGGCGACGCGAACGAGGTGGCCTGGGCCTGGAAGACGATCCTCGAGCGCCGCAAGGGCCCCGCGGGCATCGCGCTGACGCGCCAGAACATCCCGGTCTTCGAGCGCGGAGAGGGGGACGCCGAGGGCGACACCCTCGCCTCCGCGAAGAACGTCGCCAAGGGCGCCTACATCCTGGCCGAGGCGCCGGGAGGCACGCCCGACGTGATCCTCATCGCCACCGGTTCCGAGGTGCAGATCGCCCTCGAGGCCCGCGAGGTCCTCCGCGGCGAGGGCATCAATGCCCGGGTCGTCTCGGCCCCGAGCCTCGAATGGTTCGCCGAGCAGTCCGCCGAGTACCGGGAGTCCGTGCTCCCGGCCGCGATCAAGGCCCGGGTCTCGATCGAGGCCGGCCTCGCTCTGGCCTGGGACAAGATCGTCGGCGACCACGGCCGGAGCGTCTCGATCGAGCACTTCGGCGCCTCGGCCGACTACAAGACGCTGTTCCGCGAGTTCGGCATCACGACCGAGCACGCCGTCGCCGCCGCGAAAGAATCGCTCGCGTCGCTCTGAGCGCGGGCAGAAGGAAGAGAAGAAGAACAATGACCGACGCAACTTCCACGACCGCAAGCCCGACGGCGGCGCTGTCCGCCGCCGGCGTCAGCATCTGGCTCGACGACCTGTCGCGTGAGCGCATCACCTCCGGCGGCCTCCAGAAGCTCATCGCCGAGAAGAACGTGGTCGGCGTGACGACCAACCCGACGATCTTCGCGGCCGCGCTCTCCAAGGGCGAGGCCTACGACGCCCAGGTCCGCGAACTCGCCGCCCGGGGCCTCTCCGTGGACGACGCGATCTTCGAGATCACTACCGATGACGTCGCCAACGCGAGCGACGTCTTCCACGAGGTGTTCGAGCGCTCGAACGGCGTCGACGGCCGCGTTTCCATCGAGGTGGAGCCGGGCCTCGCACACGACGCCAAGGCGACGATCGAGGCCGCCAAGAAGCTGTCGGCGAAGATCGACAAGCAGAACGTGATGATCAAGATCCCGGCGACGGTCGAGGGCCTCGAGGCCATCACCGAGACCATCGCCGCCGGGATCAGCGTCAACGTGACCCTGATCTTCAGCCTCGACCGCTACCGCCAGGTCATCGACGCCTACCTCACCGGCCTCGAGAAGGCGCGGGAGGCGGGCATCGACCTGTCCGGCATCCACTCCGTCGCCTCCTTCTTCGTCTCCCGAGTCGACACCGAGGTGGACAAGCGCCTCTCGGCGGTCGGCGGCGAGGAGGCCGAGTCGTTGAAGAGCAAGGCCGGCATCGCCAACGCCCGCCTCGCCTACGAGGTCTACGAGCAGGCCTTCGCCGACGAGCGCGCCAAGAAGCTGGTCGAGGCGGGTGCCAACGAGCAGCGTCCGCTCTGGGCGTCCACCGGCGTCAAGGACCCGAGCCTCCCGGACACCCTCTACGTCGAGGCGCTCGTCGCCCCGAACGTCGTCAACACGATGCCCGAGAAGACGCTCGACGCGACCTTCGACCACGGCACCATCACCGGCGACACGGTGACGGGCGCCTACGCCGAGTCCAAGGAGGTGCTCGACCGCCTCGCCGCGCTCGGCATCAGCTACGACGACGTGACCGAGACCCTCGAGCGCGAGGGCGTCGAGAAGTTCGTCGTCTCCTGGGGCGAGCTCGTCGAGACCGTGAAGACCGCCCTCGAGGGAGCCGCCAAGTGACCTTCCGCATCCACGTCACGGGCGCGGCCGCTGAGGCGGTCCGCACCGTCGTGCCGCAGCTGGTCGCCGACAAGGTGGCCTCCGGGATCACCGCGCAGGATCCGGCCCTCTGGGGACCGGCCGCCGAGGCCGAGGCGTCGAAGCGCCTCGGCTGGACCGAGGCGGTCGCGATCTCGCGCCCGCTGGTCGCCGAGATCGTCGCCCTGCGCGACGAGCTCCGCTCGCAGGGCGTCCACCACATCGTCCTCGGGGGGATGGGAGGGTCCTCCCTGGCCCCCGAGGTGATCTCGCGCACCGCCGAGGCCGAGCTGACCGTGCTCGACTCGACCGAGCCGGGCCAGGTGCTGTCGGCCCTCCGGGACCGTCTCGAGGCCACCGCCGTCGTCATCTCGTCGAAGTCGGGTTCCACCCTCGAGACCGACAGCCAGCGCCGCGTGTACGAGAAGTGGTTCCAGGACGCCGGCATCGACCCGCGCGGCCGGATCGTGGTCGTCACGGACCCGGGCTCGCCGCTCGACCAGTCCGCCCGCGAGGCGGGCTACCGGGTGTTCAACGCCGACCCGAACGTCGGCGGCCGCTACTCGGCCCTCACCGCGTTCGGGCTGGTCCCCTCGGGACTCGCGGGTGTCGACCTCACGGAGCTGCTCGATGAGGCCGACGCGACGCTCGTCGAGCTCGCCGTGGACAACGAGCAGAACCCGGGCCTCGTGCTCGGCGCCGCGATCGCGGGCACGAACCCGCTGAAGGACAAGCTCGGGATCGTCGCCGACGGCACCCACATCGTCGGGTTCGCCGACTGGGCCGAGCAGCTGATCGCCGAGTCCACGGGCAAGGAGGGAACGGGACTCCTGCCCGTCGTCCTGGACAAGCTCGCGCCAGAGCTCGAGCTCAAGCCGGCCGACCTCCAGGTCGTGCGGCTCGTCTCCAACGCGGAGGCGCACCACCTGTTCCCCGCCGACCGCCACGAGGGCGAGATCCTCGTCTCGGGCAGCCTCGGCGCACAGCTCATCGTCTGGGAGTACGCCACCGCGGTCGCCGGCCGACTGCTCGGCATCAACCCGTTCGACCAGCCCGACGTCGAGGCCGCCAAGGTCGCCGCGCGCTCGCTGCTCGACAACCGGCCCGAGCCGGCCGCCCCCGCGTTCACCGCCGGAGGCGTGGAGGTGCGCACCACAGGCTCCTTCCTCGGCGACGCCACCACGCTCGACGCCGCCGTGGACGCCCTCCTCGCGCAGCTGGGACCGGACGGATACGTCTCGGTGCAGGCCTACGTGGACCGGATCGCGCTGCCCCAGCTCGCCGGCATCCGGGACCTCCTCGCCGCGAAGGCGAAGCGTCCGGTCACGTTCGGCTGGGGCCCGCGGTTCCTGCACTCCACCGGTCAGTTCCACAAGGGCGGCCCGGCGGTCGGCGTGTTCCTCCAGATCACGCAGGCCCCCGTGGAGGACCTCGAGATCCCCGGACGGCCGTTCACGTTCGGCCAGCTCATCCAGGCCCAGGCCGCCGGCGATGCCAGCGTTCTCGGCGAGCACGGCCGTCCCGTGCTGACCCTGACCCTCGCGAACCCCGAGGCCGACGTGGTCTCGCTGTTCGAGGCCGTGAACTGAGGCCGTGGATTCTAAAGAAAGTAGGGCGATGTCCCCGGTGGAAATCACCCCGGAGTTCAACCCGCTGCGGTTGCCCTCCGACCGACGGCTCAACCGGATCGCGGGGCCGAGCAGTCTGATCATCTTCGGCGTGACGGGAGACCTGTCGCGCAAGAAGCTGATGCCGGCCGTGTACGACCTCGCGAACCGGGGCCTCCTGCCGCCCGGGTTCTCCCTCGTCGGGTTCGCCCGGCGCGACTGGGAGGACCAGGACTTCGAGAAGGTCGTCTACGACGCCGTGAAGCAGTACGCGCGCACCCCCTTCGACGACGCCGTGTGGCAGCAGCTCGCCCAGGGCATCCGGTTCGTGCCCGGCGAGTTCGACGACGACGCGGCCTTCCAGCGCCTCAAGGAGACCGTCGAGGCGCTGGACGCGGAGCGCGGCACGATGGGCAATCACGCCTTCTACCTGTCGATCCCGCCGAAGGCGTTCCCGATCGTCACCGAGCAGCTCCGGAAGTCGGGCCTCGCCGATCAGAGCGGCACCGGGTGGCGGCGTGTCGTCATCGAGAAGCCGTTCGGGCACGACCTGCAGTCGGCTCGCGAGCTGAACAAGGTGGTCGAGACGGTCTTCCCGCCGGACTCGGTGTTCCGCATCGACCACTACCTCGGCAAGGAGACCGTCCAGAACATCCTGGCGCTCCGCTTCGCGAACGAGCTGTACGAGCCGATCTGGAACGCCAACTACGTCGACCACGTGCAGATCACGATGGCCGAGGACATCGGCGTCGGCGGCCGGGCCGGCTACTACGACGGCATCGGCGCGGCGCGCGACGTCATCCAGAACCACCTCCTGCAGCTGCTCGCGCTGACGGCCATGGAGGAGCCCATCTCCTTCGACGCCGCAGACCTGCGCGCCGAGAAGGAGAAGGTGCTCGCCGCGGTCCGCCTCCCGCAGGACCTCGCCACCTCCACCGCCCGGGGCCAGTACTCGAACGGCTGGCAGGGCGGCGAGAAGGTCGTCGGCTTCCTCCAGGAGGACGGGATGAACCCCGAGTCGACGACCGAGACCTATGCCGCGATCAAGCTCGGCATCGGCACCCGGCGCTGGGCGGGCGTGCCCTTCTACCTCCGGGCCGGCAAGCGCCTCGGGCGTCGCGTGACCGAGATCGCCGTGGTCTTCAAGCGGGCGCCGCAGCAGCTCTTCGCCGAGTCGCAGACGAGCGCGCTCGGTCAGAACGCGCTCGTCATCCGGGTCCAGCCGGACGAGGGCGTGACGATCCGGTTCGGATCGAAGGTGCCGGGCGCCGGCATGCAGGTGCGCGATGTGAGCATGGACTTCGGCTACGGCCACGCCTTCACCGAGGCGAGCCCCGAGGCCTACGAGCGCCTCATCCTCGATGTCCTTCTCGGCGACCCGCCGCTCTTCCCCCGTCATGAGGAGGTCGAGCTCTCCTGGAAGATCCTCGACCCGATCGAGAAGTTCTGGGCGACGCAGGGTCAGCCCGAGCAGTACCGCCCCGGAACCTGGGGCCCGAAGTCGGCCGACGAGCTCCTCGCCCGTGACGGCCGCGTTTGGAGGCGTCCATGATCGTCGATCTTCCCGCGACGACCGTCAGCAACATCTCGAAGGCGCTCGTCAAGATCCGCGAGGAGGGCGGCGCCGTCGCCCTCGGCCGCGTCCTGACGCTCGTCATCGCGACGCACCTCGGTCAGGAGGAGGAGGCCATCGAGGCCGCCAACGACGCCTCCCGCGAGCACCCGATGCGCGTCATCGTGGTCTCGACGGAGGAGGAGCGCAGCCACAACGGCGACGGCCGCCTCGACGCGCAGATCCGCGTCGGCGGCGACGCCGGCGCCAGCGAGGTCATCGTCCTGCGCGCCTACGGTGAGACGGCGAGCGACGAGGAGGGCCTCGTCACCGGGCTGCTCCTCCCGGACGCGCCCGTCGTGGTCTGGTGGCCGGGCATCGCACCGGCCAAGGTGTCGCATTCGCCGCTCGGCCGGATCGCGACGCGACGGATCACCGACGCCTCCGCGCAGCCGAACCCGCAGGAGGCGCTCTTCCACCTCTCCGAGACGTACGCGCCGGGCGACACCGACTTCGCATGGACGCGCCTGACGCTCTGGCGGGCGCAGCTCGCCGCCGTGCTGGATCAGCCGCCCTACGAGCCGATCACCTCCGTCGAGGTGGCCGGGGCCGCCGACTCCCCGTCGACGCTCCTGCTCGCCGCGTGGCTGCGCAAGCAGCTCCAGGTCCCGGTGCAGTACGACCTCGCCTCGCGCGCGATCGGCTCCGGCGGGATCCACGGCGTCCGGATGGAGCGCGCCTCGGGGACGATCGAACTCGAGCGCGAGATCCCCAATGTGGCCAAGCTGTCGCAGCCGGGTCAGCCCTCCCACGACCTCTCGCTCCCCCGCCGCAGCCTCCGCGATTGCCTCGCCGAGGAATTGCGTAGGCTGGACCCGGACGACCTGTACGGTGAGGTCATCACAGAGGGCCTGGCACTCCTGCAGGCCGCCGACGAAGGAGCGGGCGCGACAGCATGACGAACGAACGGCGGGTGCTGGTCCACCCCGACAGGGAGGCGCTGGCCGCCTCGGTGGCGGCCCGGTTCCTCACCAAGACGATCGACATCCTCGACGACCAGGGCCACGCCGACATCGCTCTCACCGGCGGCGGCATGGGGGATGCGGTCCTCCAGGCCGTCAACGCCTCACCCGCCCGCGACACCATCGACTGGACCCGGGTCCACTTCTGGTGGGGCGACGAGCGCTTCGTCGAGCGTGCAAGTGAAGACAGGAACGAACGTCAAGCACACGCCGCTCTGCTGGACCACATCGCCGTGCCGCCGGAGAACCTCCACCCCTTCCCCGCGTCGGATGAGATCGCCGACATCGACGAGGCCGCGCGGGTCTACGCGTCCGAGCTCGAGGCGTTCGCCGCCGACGGTCAGCTGTTCCCGAAGTTCGACATCACCTTCCTCGGTGTCGGGCCTGACGGTCACATCGCGTCGCTCTTCCCGGACCGGCCCGGAATCCGGGAGACGGAGGCGACGGTCATCGCTGAGCGCAACTCGCCCAAGCCTCCCCCGCAGCGCCTGAGCCTCACCCGTCCGGTGATCAATGCGTCGGACCGCATCTGGCTCGTCCTCTCGGGCACGGATAAGGCGAGTGCTCTCGGGCTGGCCCTCGCTGGGGCCAGCTACACCGAGGTCCCGGTGGCTGGAGCCAAGGGCCGCAAGCGCACCGTGTTCTTCGTCGACAAGGACGCCGCGGTCGACGTGCCCGAGAATCTCATCGCGCCGAGCTACTGAGCAGTCCGTCCGGGCTCGCAGAGGTATTCAGGCCGCTGCCCGCAGGCGGTCGCGCAGGACCTGCAGCCGCGCGGCGGGCGCGCCCGTGAGCGGCGCATCGCTGCGGATCGTGAGACGATTGCGCCGGCGGAGCTCGAAGGGTGCGTCCATCGCGTGGGTCAGCAGGTGCAGGTAGAACGCCAGGAGGCGCGAGCACTCGTCGCGGATCTCCTCGTTGCGACCCGCCAGGTCGAGGTCTTCGATCCACCGTCCGAGCTGCGCGAAGCGGAGACGGAGCCGGAGCCCCGACCTCGCGACGGCCGCACTGACCCGCTCCCCGTCGCTGCACTCGGCCAGCAGCCGGTCGGCGGCCGTCGCTGCGATCACGGCCTCGTCGAGCACAGCCTGCAGCGTGAGCGTGTCGACCAGACGACCGGTCGCACCGACAGGATCGGAACGCTCCCCGGGTTTCTGCATCGCGCGTACCTCCTAGCGCCGAGTGTAGGCCGGGCCGGGCCACGACACCAGAAACGACGAGACCGCCCGCTCACGCGGACGGTCTCGACGGACTGGCGGGTCTCGCCTAGTTGCTGGTCGGCTTGCCCCGGCGGGCGCGGAGCTGGTTGAGGGCGTCCTCCAGCAGCTGCTCGGCCTCCTCCTCGGAGCGACGTTCCTTCACGTAGGCGAGGTGCGTCTTGTACGGCTCGGTCTTGGCGACCTCCGGAGGGTTCTCCTTGTCGCGGCCTGCGGGCAGGCCGGTCGACGGGGAGTCGATCACATCCGGGATCTCCTCCTCGGGGAGGTTCGCTGCGAAGTACCGGACGGTCTCGTTGCCGAGAGCGTCCCAGTACGAGACGGCGATGCGGTCCGCGTGGAAACCGCGGTCCTGCTCCCCCATCGGGCCCGCGCCGACGCGCGAGCCACGGATTGCACTTCCTCCGGAAGCCATGCTTCTCCTCTGGTGAGATGAGCGCTATGCGCTGAATTTGGTGATGAGGCCGAGGACCACGATGCACGTGATCCAGATCAGGCCGAGAATCACCGTGATGCGGTTCAGGTTCCGTTCCGCGACCCCCGATGCGCCCAGGTTGGACGTCACGCCGCCGCCGAACATGTCGGACAGACCGCCGCCGCGGCCCTTGTGCAGCAGGATGAGCAGGGTCAGCAGGAGGCTGGTGATGCCCAGCAGCACCTGGAGGACGACCTGGAGAATGAGCACGCGGAACCTTTCGAGAACAACCGGGCTTGACCCGGGAAACCAACGACCAGTATAACCGCCGTCCCGCCGTCGGTGCGGATCGGACCTGAACGGCTCAGAGACCGACGTGCTTCTGGTACCGGACGATGGCCGCGAACTCGGCCACATCGAGGCTCGCGCCGCCGACCAGGGCCCCGTCCACGTTCGGCTCGCGCATGAACCCGGCGATGTTGCCCGACTTGACCGAACCGCCGTAGAGGATGCGCGTCTTGGCCGCGACCTCCTCGCCGAGCACCTCGGCGACCACGCCGCGGAGCGCGGCCGCCACCTGCTCGGCCTGTTCCGGCGTTGCAGCCTGGCCGGACCCGATCGCCCACACCGGTTCGTAGGCGACCACGATGTCAGCGGCGGAGTCGACACGCGACAGAGCGGTCCGGAGTTGGGCCACCGGGACCGCACTCGCGCCGTGCTTCTCGAGGTCGTCGGCGGTCTCGCCCACGCAGATGATCGGAGCCACGCCGTGCGCCAGCGCCGCCGCGACCTTGCCGGCGACCTGCTCATCGGTCTCGCCGTGCAACGTCCGCCGCTCCGAGTGGCCGATGATGACGTACCGGCACTCGAGCGCCGCGAGGAACGCCGCGGCGATCTCACCGGTGTACGCGCCCGACTCGTGCTCGGACACATCCTGGCCGCCGAAGGCGAGCGGCAGCTTGTCGGCTGCCACGAGCGTCTGAACGCTCCGCAGGTCGGTGAACGGCGGGAACACCGCGACCTCGACCGCGCTGAAGTCGTGCGACGCGTCCTTCAGCGTCCACGCGAGCTTCTGCACGAAGGCGATCGACTGAAGGTGGTCCAGGTTCATCTTCCAGTTGCCGGCGATGAGCGGCACCCGCCGCTGGACCGGGTTCACTGCTGCCATCCGAGGACCTCCAGACCGGGGAGGCGCTTGCCCTCGAGGAACTCGAGGCTCGCACCGCCTCCCGTTGAGATGTGACCGAAGTCGCTGTCGGCGAAGCCGAGGGCGCGCACCGCTGCGGCGGAGTCACCCCCGCCGACGACGCTCAGGCCGTCGACCTCCGTCAGCGCCTGCGCGACAGCCTTCGTGCCGGCGGCGAACGGCGCCAGCTCGAACACGCCCATGGGTCCGTTCCAGAAGACCGTGCGGGCACCGCGGACGTACTCCGCGAACAGCTCGCCCGTCTCGGGGCCGATGTCGAGCCCGAGGCCCTTCTCGCCCCAGTCGGTGTCCTCGATCGCGTCGACGGGTCGCACCACGTGCTCCGCATCCGCGCCGAACTTCGAGGCGACGACGACATCGCGCGGAAGCACGATCTCGACCCCCAGCTCCTCGGCCTTGGCGAGGTAGCCCTTGACGGTTTCGAGCTGGTCGCGCTCGAGCAAGCTCGAGCCGACCTTGTGCCCCTGAGCCGCGAGGAACGTGAACAGCATCCCTCCGCCGATGAGCAGCGAGTCGACCTTCGGCAGCAGGTGACCGATGACGCCGAGCTTGTCGCTCACCTTGGACCCGCCGAGCACGACCGCATACGGGCGCTCGGGATTCTCGGTGAGCCGGTCGAGCACCTCAAGCTCGGCCGCGATCAGGGTGCCGGCGGCGCTCGGGAGGAGCTGTGCCAGCTCGTAGACGCTCGCCTGCTTGCGGTGGACCACCCCGAAGCCGTCCGAGACGAACGCGTCGCCGAACGCGGCGAGCTTCTCGGCGAACGCGCGGCGCTCGCCCTCGTCCTTGCTGGTCTCGCCGGGGTTGAACCGGAGGTTCTCGAGAAGGGCGACGTCGCCGTCGCCCAGACCGGCGACCGTCTCCTCTGCGCCCGAACCGACGGTGTCGTGCGCGAAGGCCACCGGCTTGCCGAGCAGCTCCGAGAGCCGCTGGGCCACCGGTTCGAGGCTGTATTTCGCGTCCGGCGCGCCGTCGGGGCGGCCGAGGTGAGAGACGACCACGACGCGGGCGCCCTGCTGGATCAGGGCGTTGAGCGTGGGAATCGACGCCCGCACACGCCCGTCGTCCGTGATCGTCGAGCCCTCGAGGGGCACGTTCAGATCACAGCGGACGACGACGCGCTTTCCTGCGAGCGAACCGAGTGAGTCGAGTGTGCGGAGCGTCACGTCGGTTCCCTGCCGTCAGAGACGCTCGGCGACGTACTCGGTCAGGTCGACGAGACGGTTGGAGTAGCCCCACTCGTTGTCGTACCAGCTCGAGAGCTTCACCTGGTCGCCGATGACGCGGAGCAGACCGGAGTCGAAGATCGACGAGTGCGGGTCGCTGACGATGTCGGAGGACACGATCTCGTCCTCGGTGTACTTGAGGATGCCCTTGAGCGGGCCCTCGGCGGCCTTCTTGTACGCGGCCTTCACCTCGTCGGCGGTCACCGGGCGCGACGCCGTGACCGTGAGGTCGGTGATGGAGCCGGTGGGGACGGGCACACGGAGGGCGAAGCCGTCGAGCTTGCCCTTGAGCTCCGGGAGCACCAGGCCGATCGCCTTCGCGGCGCCGGTCGAGGTCGGGACGATGTTGATCGCGGCGGCGCGGGCGCGGCGGAGGTCGCTGTGCGGGCCGTCCTGGAGGTTCTGGTCGGCGGTGTAGGCGTGGACCGTCGTCATGAGGCCGCGCTCGATGCCGAACTCGTCGTTGAAGACCTTCGCGAGCGGGGCGAGGCAGTTCGTCGTGCACGACGCGTTGGAGATGATGTTGTGCTTCTCCGGGTCGTAGAGGTGCTCGTTGACGCCGATGACGAACGTCGCGTCCTCGTCGGTCGCGGGAGCCGAGATGATGACCTTCTTCGCGCCGGCCTCGATGTGCTTCTTCGCGTCGACGGCCTTGGTGAAGCGCCCGGTCGACTCGATGACGATGTCGACGCCCAGCTCGCCCCAGCCGAGATTGGCGGGGTCGCGCTCCGCGAGGACCTTGATCGGCTTGCCGTTGACGACGATGTTGTCTCCGTCGAGCTCCACGGTGGCGTCCAGCCGGCCCGTGATCGAGTCGTACTTGAGCAGGTGCGCGAGCGTCTTGTTGTCGGTCAGGTCGTTGACGGCCACGATCTCGAGGTCGCTGCCCTTCGCGAGGGCCGCACGCAGGTAGTTCCGACCAATGCGACCGAACCCGTTGATTCCGATCTTTACGGACACAGATGTCTCCAGTTACTCGATGGGCGCCGTGGCGCTCGTTTGGATTGGTGAAGCGGACGGCGGCGTCCCGGAGGCGGTCCCTCCGGGACGCCATCCGGTTACGACAGTAGCAGCAGACCCGAGGTCTTCTCACGCGCGCGGACGAAGCGGGCGTCGACGTCCGCCCAGTTCGTGATGTTCCAGAACGCCTTGACGTAATCGGCCTTCACATTGACGTAGTCGAGGTAGAAGGCGTGCTCCCACATGTCGAGCATGAGGAGGGGGACGGTCGCCGCGGCGAGGTTGCCCTGGTGGTCGTAGAGCTGCTCGATGATGAGCTTCTGCCCCAGCGAGTCCCACGCGAGGATGGACCAGCCGGATCCCTGGATCCCCAGCGCGGAGGCCGTGAAGTGCGCGCGGAACTTGTCGAACGAGCCGAAGAACTCGTCGATCGCCGCGCCGAGCTCGCCGGCCGGCTTGTCGCCGCCGTCCGGGGAGAGGTTGTTCCAGAACACGGTGTGGTTGACGTGCCCGGCCAGGTTGAAGGCGAGGTCCTTCTCCAGCTTGTTGACGTACGTGAGGTCGCCGGCATCGCGCGCCTCCGCGAGCTTCGCGAGGGCGGTGTTCGCACCGTCGACGTAGGTCTTGTGGTGCTTGTCGTGATGCAGCTCCATGATCCGGCCGCTGATGTTCGGCTCGAGCGCCGAGTAGTCGTAGGGCAGGTCAGGCAGCGTGTAGTCGGCCATTACTCATCTCCACTGTTGTTGTGATTCGCGCGACTCGTCGAGTCCGCTGGAAGCAACCCGATCGGCCGTCGGATGCTTCCGGGCGGCCGTGGGTCCTCGTCCGAAACTTACACCTCGTCCAGGTCGGACGGGAGGTTCGCCTCCGTGCCGGGCACGCCCAGGTCGGCGGCGCGCTTGTCCGCCATCGCCAGGAGCCGCCGGATGCGGCCGGCCACCGCGTCCTTCGTCATGGGCGGGTCGGCGTGGTGGCCGAGCTCGTCGAGGCTGGCATCGCGGTGCGCGAGCCGCAGCTCGCCCGCGTACCGGAGATGCTCCGGGACCTCCGGGCCGAGGATCTCGAGGGCGCGCTCGACCCGGGCGCACGCGGCGACGGCGGCCTGGGCCGACCGTCGGAGGTTCGCGTCGTCGAAGTTGACGAGCCGGTTCGCCGTCGCGCGGACCTCGCGGCGCTGGCGCAGCTCCTCCCAGTTGGCGACGGTCTTCGCGGCACCCATCGCGACGAGCATCGCGCTGATCTGCTCGCCGTCGCGGATGACCACGCGATGGACGCCTCGTACCTCCCGGGCCTTGGCGGCGACGCCGATGCGGCCGGCAGCACCGACGAGGGCCATCGCGGCCTCGTTGCCGGGACAGGTCACCTCCAGCGCGGCCGAGCGGCCGGGGTCGGTGAGCGAGCCGTGCGCGAGGAAGGCGCCGCGCCAGACGGCTGCCAGCTCCTCCCGGGAACCCGTCGTGAGCCGGTTGGGCAGTCCGCGGATCGGACGGCGGCGGGCGTCGAGGAGACCGGTCTGGCGGGCGAGCGTCTCGCCTCCCTCCAGCACGCGGACGAGGTACTGGCTGGTCCGCCGGATACCGGACGCGGAGATCACCGACACCTCGCTGCGGACGCCGTAGAGCTCGGCCAGGTCCTTGCGCACGCGGCGCGCCAGTTCGGGCGTGTCGAGCTCGCTCTCGACGGCGATGCGGCCGCCGATGAGGTGCAGCCCGCCCGAGAAGCGGAGGATGGTCGCGAGCTCCGCGGCGCGGACGGTGGTCTTCCCGACCTGCACCTGGGTCAGCTCGTCTTTGACGTCGGCGGTGAGAGCCAATCGGATTCCTTACTGTGTCGGACGGCGAGGGTGGTGCCGTGGAGACGGGCGGCCGGCGTCATTCACGGCCGAGGTCGCGGTGCTTCGTGTTCACCGCGACGCCGGGAAAGCCTCTCAACCGGGACGCGAGCTCTTCGACGATCGCGACGGACCGGTGCTTTCCGCCTGTGCAGCCTATCGCGATCGTGGCGTGCCGTTTGTTCTCGCGCTGGTAGCCCTCGAGGATCGGGCGCAGGGCGGCGACGTAGGCGCCGATGAACTCCGCCGCGCCGTTCTGGCCGAGGACGTAGTCGCGCACCGGCTCGTCCAGCCCGGTGAAAGGACGCAGCTCCGGGTCCCAGAACGGATTCGGGAGGAACCGGGCGTCGGCCACCATGTCGGCGTCCGGAGGGAGGCCGTACTTGAACCCGAAGCTCAGCACCGTGATCTGCACGCCGGCGGTGTTCTCGGTGGCGAACGTCTCCGTGATGTTGGTCGCCAGCTGGTGGATGTTGAGATCGGAGGTGTCGACGATGATGTCGCTCGCCTCCCGGATCTCGCGCAGCCGGGCGCGCTCGGCCGTGATGCCGTCGAGGATCGTCCCGTTGCCCTGCAGCGGGTGTGGGCGGCGCACCTGCTCGAAGCGTCGCACGAGCACCGCGTCGGACGCCTCGAGGAACAGCACCCGGACCTTTGTGCCCTCGCGGAGGCTCTGGATCATGTCGCGGAGATCGGCGAAGAAGTTCCGGCCGCGGACGTCGACGACGGCCGCGATCCGCGGCAGGCCGGAGTCGGCCCGGTTCGCGAGCTCGATCAGGGGGCGGAGCATCTGCGGCGGCAGATTGTCGACCACGTACCAGTCGAGGTCCTCCAGGGCGTTCGCCACGGTGGAGCGTCCGGCGCCCGACATGCCGGTGACGATCAGCACCTCCTGCTGCTCGGTGTCCGTCATCGCCGGTGCCCTTCCGCTCGCCGTGTGCCTCCCAGCCTAGCGATCGGCCGGGTCTGCGGCGGCCTGCTGCGCCCCCTCCCCTGCTAGACGCTCGTAGACGGCGGCGGCCGTGGTCTTCCCGACGCCGCGGACCTCGGCGATCTGCTCGGGCGTGGCCTTGCGCAGCTGCGCGACCGAGCCGAAGTGCTTGAGCAGCTCCTTCACGCGCGCCGGACCCAGCCCCGGGATCTCGCCGAGGACGGTGGTGATGTCGCGCTTGCGCCGCGACCGCTGGTAGGTGATGGCGAACCGGTGAGCCTCGTCGCGCAGCCGCTGGATCAGGAACAGGGCGTCGCTGTTCCGCGGGAGGATCACGGGGAAGTCGGAGTCGGGCAGCCAGATCTCCTCGAGCCGCTTGGCGATCCCCGCCAGCTGGATCCCCTGCACGCCGGACTCCTCGAGCGCCCGCTGGGCGGCAGCGACCTGCGGCTGGCCGCCGTCGACGATGAGGAGGTTCGGTGGATACGAGAACTTCTTCCGGCGTCGTTCGGCCGAATCCTCGGCGGCGGCGGCTGAGACGTCGATGACCGGGTCGTCTCCCCCGCCGACCGCATCGCCGGCGGCGCCGGGGTCGGCGGATGCCGTGGCGCCGTCGTCGGCGAGATAGGCGAGACGGCGCGACAGCACCTGGTAGATCGACTCGGTGTCATCCGTGGACTCGGGGATACTGAACCGGCGGTACTGATCCTTGCGCGGGAGACCGTCCTCGAAGACGACCATCGACGCGACGATGTTCGTGCCGCTCAGGTGCGAGACGTCGAAGCACTCCATGCGCAGTGGCGCCTCGTCCATGCCGAGCGCGTCCTGGATGTCGTTCAGGGCCTTCGATCGCGCCACGAAGTCGCTGCTGCGCCGGGTCTTGTAGAGGATGAGCGCGTTCTTCGCGTTCATCGCCACGGTCTGGGCCAGCGCGGCCTTGTCGCCGCGCTGCGCGATCTTGAGCTCCACGCGGCCGGTCAGCCGCCCGCGCGGCGCCGACGGATCGGAGATCTCTCGCCGGCGCTGCGTGAGCCACTGCTCGAGCTCGGCGGCGTCCTCCGGGAGCTCGGGGACGAGGATCTCGCGCGGCGGAGCGTCGGCACCCTCGTAGGCGTTCTGGACCACGGTCTCGACGAGCTCGCCCAGCTCCATGTCGAGTTCCTTGTCGACGACCCAGCTCCGCACACCGCGGATCCGGCCGCCGCGCACGATGAACTGCTGCACGGCGGCGGCCAGCTCGTCGTGGGCGATGCCGAACACGTCGGCGTCGACGTTCTCCGGGAGGACGACCGCCGTCTTGCCGAGCGCACCCTCCAGAGCCTGGATCGCGTCGCGATGCCGGGCCGCGGCCTCGTAGTCCATCGTGCTGGCGGCCTGCTTCATCTTCTCGTTCAGGTCGCGCAGGTAGCCGCTGTCGTTGCCGGCCATGAACGACGCGAAGTCGATCGCGAGAGCCTTGTGATCGCCCGGGGAGATCCGGCCGACGCAGGGGGCCGCGCACTTGCCGATGTCGCCCAGGAGGCACGGCCTCCCCGTCAGCTCGGCGCGGCGGTAGACGCCGTCGGAGCAACTGCGGACCGGGAAGGCCTTCAGCATCAGGTCGACCGTCTCGCGGATCGCCCAGACCTTCGTGTACGGCCCGAAGTAGCGGGCGTCCTTGATGTTGCGATTGCGCGTGATCATCACCCGCGGGATGCGGTCCCCCAGCGTCACCGCCAGGTACGGGTAGGTCTTGTCGTCCCGGAACTTGACGTTGAACGGAGGGTTGAACTCCTTGATCCAGGTGTACTCGAGCTGGAGCGCCTCGTACTCGCTCGCGACGACCGTCCACTCCACGCTGGCCGCCGTGGTGACCATGCGGCGGGTGCGCTCGTGGAGGCTGCGGAGCGGCTGGAAGTAGTTGCTCAGCCGCGAGCGGAGGTTCTTGGCCTTGCCGACGTAGAGCACCCGTCGGTTCTTGTCGCGGAAGCGGTAGACGCCGGGCTGCGTGGGGATCTCGCCGGCCTTCGGCCGGTAGCTGACGGTCTCGGCCATCCCCTATGCCGCGCCCTGAGCGCTCTCGCCCTGCAGGATCTCCTTGAGGAAGTACCCGGTGTGGCTGCCCGGCGCCTCGGCGACCTGCTCGGGTGTCCCCGTGGCGATGACCTGACCGCCGCCGGCGCCGCCCTCCGGACCCATGTCGATGAGCCAGTCGGCCGACTTGATCACGTCGAGGTTGTGCTCGATGACGATGACGGTGTTGCCCTTGTCGAGCAGGCCGTTGAGCACCAGGAGGAGCTTGCGGACGTCTTCGAAGTGGAGGCCGGTGGTCGGCTCGTCGAGCACGTAGACGCTCCGCCCGTTCGACCGGCGCTGCAACTCGGTCGCCAGCTTGACGCGCTGCGCCTCGCCGCCGGAGAGCGTTGTCGCGCTCTGACCGAGCCGGACGTAGCCGAGGCCCACGTCGACCAGCGTCTGCAGGTACCGGTGGATCGCCGAGATCGGCTTGAAGAACTCGGCCGCCTCGCTGATCGGCATGTCGAGGACCTCGGCGATGTTCTTCCCCTTGTAGTGGACCGTGAGGGTGTCCCGGTTGTACCGGGCGCCTCCGCACACCTCGCACGCGACGTAGACGTCGGGCAGGAAGTTCATCTCGATCTTGATCGTGCCGTCTCCGGAGCACGCCTCGCAGCGGCCGCCCTTGACGTTGAAGCTGAAGCGGCCGGGCTGGTACCCGCGTGCCTTCGCCTCCGGGGTCTCGGCGAACAGCGTGCGGATGCGGTCGAACACGCCGGTGTAGGTGGCGGGGTTCGACCGCGGGGTGCGGCCGATCGGCGCCTGGTCGACGTGGACGACCTTGTCGAGGTTCTCGAGGCCGGTGACCGTGCGGTGCTTGCCGGGGACCTTCCTGGCGCCGTTCAGCTTGTTGGCGAGCACCCGGTAGAGGATGTCGTTCACGAGCGAGGACTTGCCCGACCCGGACACGCCCGTGACGGCGACGAAGGTGCCGAGCGGGAAGTCGACCGTCACCTTCTTGAGGTTGTTCGCCTCCGCATCGACCACGCGGATCATGCGCTTCTTGTCGACCTTGCGGCGCTTCGACGGGACCGCGATCTCCCGACGGCCGGCGAGGTAGTCCCCGGTCAGCGACTCGGTGTTCGCCACCAGCTCGTCGTACGAACCGGAGTGGACCACGTGGCCACCGTTGACACCGGCGCCCGGTCCGATGTCGACGATCCAGTCGGCCGTGCGGATGGTGTCCTCGTCGTGCTCGACCACGATGAGCGTGTTGCCGAGGTCGCGCAGCGCGACGAGCGTGTCGATGAGGCGGCGGTTGTCGCGCTGGTGCAGACCGATGCTCGGCTCGTCGAGCACGTAGAGCACGCCGGTGAGCCCGGAACCGATCTGCGTCGCCAGGCGGATGCGCTGCGCCTCACCCCCCGAGAGAGTCGCCGCGGCCCGGGACAGGTCGAGGTAGCTCAGTCCGACCTGGATGAGGAAGTCGAGGCGGATCTTGATCTCGCGGAGGACCTGGGCGCCGATCTTCTGCTCGCGCTCGGTGAGGTGCAGCTTCTCCATGAACGACCGGGCGTCGCTGAGGCTCAGCTCGGAGGCGTCGGCGATGCTCTTGCCGTGCACGAGGACGGCCAGCACCTCGGGCTTCAGCCGCTTGCCCTTGCACACCGGGCACGGCACCTCCCGCAGGTACTCGGCCCAGCGGGCGCGCTGCGTGTCGGTCTCGGCCTGCAGGTACTGGCGCTCGATGTACGGGACCACTCCCTCGAAACCGGAGGTGTACGACATCTCGCGGCCGTATCGGTTCTTCCAGCGGACCTTGACCTCGAAGTTGTCCCCGTTCAGGACGGCCTCCTTGACGTTCGCGGGAAGCTTGCCCCACGGCGTCTTGAGGGAGAACTTGAGATCGCGGGCGAGGCCCTCGAGGAGCTTCTCGTAGTACTGGAACAGTCCTTTGCCCTGCGTCGTCCAGGGGACGATGACGCCCTCGGCGATGCTGAGGCTGTCGTCGCCGAGCAGCAGGTCTTCATCGACCGCCATGCGGGTCCCGAGGCCCGAGCATTCCGGGCACGCGCCGAACGGCGCGTTGAACGAGAAGGTGCGGGGCTCGATCTCGGTCAGCTGGATCGGGTGACCGTTGGGGCACGAGAGCTTCTCGCTGAACGACTGCCACGCCTCCGGTCCTTCGCGGTCGACGAAGTTGACCTGCACGAGCCCGTCGGTCAGCCCGAGGGCCGTCTCGAGCGAGTCGGTCAGCCGGCCCAGGATGTCGGGGCCGGCCACGAGGCGGTCGACGACGACCGAGATGTCGTGCTTGTACTGCTTCTTGAGCGTCGGAGGCTCGGACAGCTGCACCTGCTGCCCGTCCACCAGGGCGCGCGAGTACCCGCTCGCCGCGAGTTCCTTGAAGAGGTCGACGAACTCGCCCTTCTTCTGCGAGACGACCGGGCTCACCACCATGTAGCGGGTACCGGGTTCGAGCTCCATCAGCTGGTCGGCGATCTGCTGCACGGTCTGACGCTGGATGCGCTCACCGCACACGGGGCAGTGCGGCACCCCGATGCGGGCCCACAGCAGTCGCATGTAGTCGTAGATCTCGGTGATCGTGCCCACCGTCGACCGCGGGTTGCGGTTGGTGGACTTCTGATCGATGGACACGGCAGGACTCAGACCCTCGATGAAGTCGACATCCGGCCGGTCCACCTGGCCCAGGAACTGCCGGGCGTACGCCGACAGGGACTCGACGTAGCGCCGCTGCCCTTCCGCGAAGATCGTGTCGAACGCGAGCGACGACTTACCCGATCCGGACAGTCCCGTGAACACGACGAGGGAGTCGCGCGGGATCTCGAGGTCGACGTTGTGCAGATTGTGCACGCGGGCTCCGCGCACGCTCAGGTGGGAACCCGCGATCTTGCTCATGCTTCCCCGACTGCCGCTCAGACTGCTGCTCACTCGTTCCATTCTCCGCTATCCGTCGTCTGCTCCGGGGGCTGTTCGCCCAGCGCGCACCTGGCCTGCTGCGCGCGAGGCGCTCGAAGATCCGTTCGATTCTACCCGTCTTGAGGCAGAGCGCTCCCACCTTCGGGAGTGTAGAAGGGACCACCGACATTCGTTCGCGCCGGGAGCTCGACGGCCCTCAGTCCGGACGGCGACGCAGCAGCACGGGAGCGAGTACGGCGACCAGCGCCACCACCGCCGCGCCCGACGCGATCGCCGCGAGGGACTGGGATCCGCGCGCCAGGAGCAGGAGGGCGACCGTGCCCGGCTGGACGACGACCTGCACCCCCAGGTACCGGCGGAGCGACGGGAGGAGCGCGGCGGGCTGCAGGCGTGCGACAAGCGGAGTGACGAGCGCCCAGGAGGCGAGCACGTGCATCGCGTGGACGCCCGCGATCAGGGCGAGCAGCCGCACCGAGGGGCCGCCCGGCTCGAGGAGGCAGGAGAACGCGAGCGCGCCGATCAGGACCCAGGCCGTCAGCCACCGCGGAACGGCGACGGAGATCCCCGCGAGGACGGCGGCGATCGCCTGCCATGGGCCGTTCGGTGTGCCGATCAGCGCCAGAGCCAGCGCGATGGCGACGAACAAAGCCCGAAGCGCCCACCCGGGGACGGTCACGCCCAGGCCGCTCATCGTGGTCGCCTCGGCCGCGAGAGCACCGAGAGCCGCGCCTCCCGCTCGGTCGCGTCGCCCCAGGGGACGAGCTCCGCACCGGAGGCTTCCAGCTGTGCGAGGCGCAGCGCCCGCTCCAGTTCGATCGCGCGCAGTGCGATGCGCTCGCGCAGCGGGAGCTGCGACGAATCGCGGTGCGGCAGGACGTCGACGGCGATCACGCGATGCCCGGCCGCGCGCCAGGAGAGCGCGAGCCGCACGGGCTGATCGTCGAGGAACGTCGCGAACAGGTACACGAGCGCGCCCGGAGCCAGGCGCGGAGGGCGCACGCGATCGTGCGCCGCGCCGGTCGCGCGTGTCAGCTCGACGGCGCGAAGCACGCGTTCGCGATGCCGCGCTCCCGCTCGGGGCGGGACCACTCGGCCCGGGACGGCGAGGTCGTCGAAGCCCACCCGGTCACCGCTCCGCGCGTATGCCGCGGCCAGAGAGGCTGCGGCCTCCCGGGCGACGTCGAGCGACGAGACGGCGGGACGCGGATGGACGCGCGCCCAGTCGCCCACGGGAGCACCGAGGTCGTCGCGCGAGTCGATCACGAGCTGGATCGCGGCGTCCGAGGTCGCCGTCGTCCGCCGGACGTAGAGCTCCCCCTGACGACCGGCCCTCGCGGTCGCCTTCCAGTCGATGCGCCGGAGCCGGTCGCCCGGCCGGAACACGTCGATGTCTCGGAACTCCCCGCCCTCGCCCGGCCGGCTGGAGGTGTGCTGACCCGTGAGGCCGAGGAGCCTCGCGGGCAGCGGGAGGCTCCGCACCACCCGCCGCAGCGGGGACACCACGCGCTCGACCTGCGCCTCCGCCCCCGGCTCCCCCACCCATCCGGCGTCTGCACCGACCGGCCTCGCACGGACCGCGAGGAGCCGCTGCGGCCCCGAATGCACGAGCGGGACGTCGATTCGCAGCGCCGCTCCGGCGCGCGGGGTGACCACGGCATCGACAGGAGGCGCGCCCGCCCGGGTCAGCCGGAGGTGGAGGGCATCGGAGCGGGAGGACGCGGAGACTGAGACGTCGACACCGGTGAGGGCGGCTTCCGGTGTAGCCGAGAGCGCCAACGCCGGCGGAACAGCCGCCGCTGTGGTGACCTCGACCGCGTCGGTGGCCGGCCGCCGGTCCCAGCTCAAGGCAGCCGCGATGAGCAGCGGCGCGCCGACCAAGGCCGGCTCGACGCGACTCAGCACGAAGCCGGCCACGACGCACACCAGACCGACGACGACGGCACCCGCCAGTGCGGGGCTCATCGCCCATCGGACACCGACTGCTGTGCGCTCCGTCGCGCGAGCGCCGCTCGTCTCTGGGGCGTTCATCGGGTGACCGTGGTGCTCACCGGGCCGGCTCAGCGGCGACCCCCGCGTCCGTCGCCGCAGGGCGACCGACGGCGGGCGGACCGGCCACCCCGTTCACGACCTCTCTCACGACGTCCTCGGGCTGGACACCGGTCGTCCACGCCTGGACGGTCAGCGTGAGCCGGTGCGCCAGCACCGGGACCGCCGCCCTCTTCACGTCGTCGGGGATCACGTAGGAGCGGGCATCGAGCACGGCTAGAGCGCGAGCGACGAGCAGAAGGCCCTGCGAACCGCGCGGGGAGGCTCCCACCTCCACCGACCGGTGCCGCCTCGTCGCCGCAGCCAGGGCCACGCAGTAGTCGACGATGTCAGGATCCACATCGACCGCCTCCACACCGGCCTGCATCGCGAGCAGCGTCGCGGCATCGGTCACGGGCTCGACCGTGGCGACCTCATGCCGCCGCCTCACGCGCGCCTGGAGCACACTCGACTCGCCGGCCGCGTCCGGGTAGCCGACGCGGAGCCGCACCATGAAGCGATCGAGCTGGGCCTCGGGCAGGGCGTAGGTCCCCTCCGACTCGATCGGGTTCGCCGTGGCGACGACGTGGAACGGACGCGGGAGGGGGAAACTGCGCCCCTCGACCGAGACCTGCCCTTCCGCCATCGCCTCGAGCAGGGCCGACTGCGTCTTGGGCGACGTGCGGTTGATCTCGTCGGCGAGGAACAGCCCGGTGAAGACGGGGCCCGGGCGGAACTCGAAGTCGGCGACGGCCGGCACGTAGACGAAGGACCCGGTGATGTCGGACGGCAGCAGGTCGGGAGTGCACTGGAGCCTCCGGAAATCGAGGCCCACCGCCGACGCGATGCTGCGGGCAGCCAGAGTCTTGCCGAGCCCCGGTACGTCGTCGAACAGCACGTGACCCCCGGAGAGGATCGTCGCGAGAGCGAGGCGGAGAGGCTCCACCATGCCGACCACGACCGTGCCGACGCGATCGAGCACCGCTGCCCCGAGGCGTGCCACCTCGGCGACGGGAAGCGGCTCGGTCGCGTGGCCGTCCGGAGGATGCGGGGTGACAGGCGGGTCAACGGCCATGACGGGACTCCTCGGTGGGGCGGACAGGGCTGACGGAGAGTTCCTCCAGGCGAGCGAGCAGAGCCTCCACCTGCACGGTACGCGGCGCCTGCGCTCCGCGTGCGACGAGGGACACCGCGGAGGGCCCGATCAACCGCTGAAACGTGTCGGCGTGCGCCGGGTCGTCGAGGTCCACTCCGTGCGCGGCGAGGGCGCGGGCCGCCAGCGATCTGACCCTGCGCATGCCTTCGGCTGAAACCCGGCCACCGCGCGCGCCGAGCGCCCAGCCCAGCTGGACGACGTCCCGCCGGGATCCGGGTCGTGCGGGCGCCGGGTCGGGAGCCCAAGCCACGGGTGCCGCGTCGCCGATCATCGAGAGGCAGGAGGTGAGGCCGAGTGCGATGGCGCCGAGGCCGGCCGCGTGCGCAGCGTCCATCCCCAGGTACCACGCGCAGGCGCCGACCGCGGCGCCGAAGACCGCGCACAGCGCCAGCCTGGTGACGAGTCGGCGGGAAAGCGCGGCGCGCGTCGCCTTCATCGCGAGCTCCTGCCGGTGGCCTTCGTGCTCCAGGAGGCGCGGAGCGCGTCGACCGCCGCTGTCGCCGTCGCGATGTCGTCCGCCGTGATCGGCTCGGCGGAGAACCGCGCTCGCAGGTAGACCCCGAGAAGGGACCGCGCGGCGCCCTCGTCCGGCGCTACGCGAGCAACGACACGCGCCGTGAATTCCGATGGCGTCTCCGCCGCGAGGCGACGGACGCCTGATTCGGCTGCGCCCTGCTCCAGTCCGACCCAGGCGCGCTCGACCGCTGTGCGCGGATCGCGGTGGGCGGCGAGCTCCGCCGAGGCGAGGTCGAGGCCGCGGAGAACCCGCGCCGGCTCCGGGGCGCGGTCGGGCGCCGGGACCGGGGCAGACGGAGGCAGGTCTGTGAGGGCCGTGAGCGGAGGCGGTGCCGCAAGGGCGGCCCGGCGAAGCCTCCGCACGATCAGCGCGAGCACGATCACGATGGCGAGGACGATGAGCGCGAGCAGGAGCCAGGACAGGTCGATGCGGAGCTCGCGCTGGGCGTGCTCCGGCGACGGCGTGCCCCGGAGCCGCTGGTTACTCGGAGGGAGGGTGCTGATCGGAGCGGGCGGCAGGAACATTCGCGGAGCACCGAACTCCGGCTGCCCCTGCACGGCGATGCCGATCGTGGCGACGATCACGAGCGCGGCCGTCCCGATGAGCGTCACACGTCGCCGGCCCGGTGTCTTCTCCACACAGTCACCGTAACCCCGGCCCGGCAGCGCTCGGTGCGCCTCGCGGATCCCCGGCGCTAGCCGAGGTGGCCGGCCTTCTCCATCTGGCGCAGGTCGCGCTTGAGGTCGGACAGCTCGTCTCGCAGCCGGGCCGCGAGCTCGAACTTCAACTCGCCCGCGGCGGCCAGCATCTGCTGATTGAGGTCGGCGATCAGCGACTCGAGCTCGGCGGCACCCTGAGCGGCGATGCCGCCGTTCCGCAGGTTGGGGGTCGGGCTCTTCCGCTTCTGCTCGCGCCCCGCGAGGATGCGGGCGGTGTCGGCCTCCTCGCGCGCGAGGACGTCGGTGATGTCGGCGATCCGCTTGCGCAGCGGCTGCGGATCGATGCCGTTGACCCGGTTGTACTCGATCTGCTTGTCGCGCCGGCGGCTCGTCTCTTCGATCGCGTTCTTCATCGAGTCCGTGAGCACGTCGGCGTACATGTGAACCTCGCCGGAGACGTTGCGCGCGGCACGGCCGATCGTCTGGATCAGCGAGGTCGAGGAGCGGAGGAATCCCTCCTTGTCGGCGTCGAGGATGGCGACGAGCGACACCTCGGGCAGGTCGAGGCCTTCGCGAAGGAGGTTGATGCCCACGAGGACGTCGTAGAGGCCGGCGCGCAGCTCGGTGAGGAGCTCCACGCGCCGCAGGGTGTCGACGTCGGAATGGAGGTACCGCACCTTGACCCCGGCCTCGGCGAGGAAGTCGGTGAGCTCCTCGGCCATCTTCTTGGTGAGCGTCGTCACGAGCACGCGCTCGTCACGCTCCACACGGAGGCGGATCTCCTCGAGGAGGTCGTCGATCTGGCCCTTGGTCGGTTTGACGACGATCTGCGGATCGACGAGGCCGGTCGGACGGATGATCTGCTCGACGATGCCGTCGGCGACGCCGAGCTCGTACTGGCCCGGGGTGGCCGACAGATACACGGTCTGGCCGACGCGCTCCTTGAACTCGTTCCACCGCAGTGGCCGGTTGTCGAGGGCGCTCGGGAGGCGGAAGCCGTGCTCGACCAGGGTCCGCTTGCGGGAGGCATCCCCCTCGTACATCGCGCCGATCTGCGGCACGGTGACGTGCGACTCGTCGATGACGACGAGGAAGTCGTCCGGGAAGTAGTCGAGCAGGCAGTGCGGCGCCTCGCCGGGAGCCCGGCCGTCGATGTGGCGCGAGTAGTTCTCGATGCCGGAGCAGAAGCCGATCTGCTCCATCATCTCGATGTCGAACTGAGTCCGCATCCGCAGGCGTTGGGCCTCGAGCAGCTTGCCCTCGCGTTCGAGCTCCTGGAGGCGCTCGCGGAGCTCCTCCTGGATCGTCACGATCGCGCGCTGCATGGTCGCCGGGCTCGCCGCGTAGTGGGTCGCCGGGAACACGGAGACGGCGTCGAGCTTGGCCAGCACCTCGCCGGTCAGCGGGTGGAGGGAGTAGAGCGCCTCGATCTCGTCGCCGAACAGCTCGATGCGGACCGCGTGCTCTTCATAGACCGGGATGATCTCGATCGTGTCGCCGCGCACCCGGAACTTGCCGCGGGAAAAGTCGACGTCGTTGCGCTCGTACTGCATGTTGACGAACCGGCGGATGAGAGCGTCGCGGCCGATGTTCTGCCCGACCTGGAGCGCGACCATCGCCTCGAGATACTCCTCGGCGGCGCCGAGGCCGTAGATGCATGACACGGTGGAGACCACGACGACGTCTCGGCGGCTGAGCAGCGAGTTGGTCGTCGAGTGGCGGAGCCGCTCGACCTCGGCGTTGATCGACGAGTCCTTCTCGATGAAGGTGTCGGTCTGAGGCACGTAGGCCTCGGGCTGGTAGTAGTCGTAGTACGAGACGAAGTACTCGACGGCGTTGTTCGGCAGGAGCTCGCGGAACTCGTTGGCCAGCTGGGCGGCCAGTGTCTTGTTGTGCGCGAGCACCAGCGTCGGACGCTGCACCTGCTCGATCAGCCACGCGGTGGTCGCCGATTTCCCGGTTCCGGTCGCTCCGAGCAGCACGACGTCGGTCTCGCCCGCGTTGATCCGCGCGGCCAGTTCGGCGATCGCGTGCGGTTGGTCACCGCTCGGCTGGTACTCGCTGACGACCTCGAAAGGACGGACGGAGCGCGTGGGTAGCATGCCTCCAGTCTAGGAAGGACCACCGACACCGGGGACGGCTCTCGCTCAGGGCGAACCCCGGCCGCCCGTCGGCCTCAGCGACGGGTCCGGAGCTCCTCCCACAGCGCGTCCACCTGCGCCAGGGTGTGCTCGAGCGTTCCCCCGGTGTCGATGACAACGTCGGCGACGGCGAGGCGCTGCTCGTCCGAGGCCTGCGAGCGGATGCGTCGCTCCGCCTCCTCCCGAGCCATGCGCCGGAGCTCGACCAGCCGATCGATGCGGGTCGCCTCGTCGGCGTGCGCCACGACCACCCGGTCGAAGGGGTATTCGTTCGCGGACTCGACGAGCAGCGGCACGTCGTAGACGACGATCGCGTCCGGATCAGCCGCCCGCGCGGCGTCGAACCGTTCGGTGGACGCCTTCAGGACGGCGGGGTGCGTGATGCTGTTGAGAACCTGCAGCTTCTCGGGATCAGCGAAGACGATGGCGCCGAGGGCCGCGCGGTCGAGGCTGCCGTCAGCGGCGATCACCCCGTCACCGAAGGCGCGTGCGATCTCGGCCAGGGCCGGCGTGCCGGGCTCGACGACCTCCCGGGCGATCCGGTCGGCGTCGACGACGACGGCTCCGTGCTCCCCGAGGCGGCTCGCGATGGTCGACTTGCCGGAGGCGATCCCGCCCGTGAGTCCGATCAGCTGCACGCATCCAGCCTATGGGCTCACCGCCCGTTAAAGCCGGAACGGCCGGCCCCGCAGGGCCGGCCGTTCGCAGATGGGGTGCTCAGGAGTTGGAGCTGAGCTTCTCGCGCAGAGCCGCGAGCGACTCGTCGTCGGCGAGCGTGCCGCCCTGGCCCGAGTCGGAGGAGTACGAGCTGGTGCCGCTGTCGGCAGCCGCCTCCTCGAGGCCCTTCGCGACCTGGCGCTTGTGCGCCTCCCAGCGCGCCTGGGCCGCAGCGTACTGCTGCTCCCACTCCTCGCGCTGCTGCTCGAAGCCTTCCTTCCACTCGTTGGTCTCCGGGTCGAAGCCCTCGGGGTACTTGTAGTTCCCCTGCTCGTCGTACTCGGTGACCATGCCGTAGAGCGCCGGGTCGAACTCGGTGCCCTCGGGGTCGACGCCCTCGTTCGCCTGCTTGAGCGACAGCGAGATGCGGCGGCGCTCCAGGTCGATGTCGATGACCTTGACGAAGACCTCGTCGCCGACCGACACGACCTGCTCCGCGAGCTCGACGTGCTTGCCGGAGAGCTCGGAGATGTGCACAAGGCCCTCGATGCCGTCCGCGACGCGGACGAACGCGCCGAACGGGACGAGCTTCGTGACCTTGCCCGGTGCGACCTGGCCGATCGCGTGGGTGCGGGCGAAGACCTGCCACGGGTCCTCCTGCGTCGCCTTGAGCGACAGGGAGACGCGCTCGCGGTCGAGGTCGACCTCGAGGATCTCGACGGTGACCTCCTGGCCCACCTCGACGACCTCGGAGGCGTGCTCGATGTGCTTCCAGGAGAGCTCGGAGACGTGGACGAGACCGTCGACGCCGCCCAGGTCGACGAACGCACCGAAGTTGACGATCGACGACACGACGCCCTTGCGGACCTGCCCCTTGTGCAGGTTGTTGAGGAACGTGGTGCGGGACTCGGACTGGGTCTGCTCGAGCAGGGCGCGGCGCGACAGGACCACGTTGTTGCGGTTCTTGTCGAGCTCGAGGATCTTCGCCTCGATCTCCTGGCCGAGGTACGGCGTGAGGTCACGGACCCGGCGGAGCTCGATGAGCGAGGCCGGGAGGAAGCCGCGGAGGCCGATGTCGACGATCAGGCCGCCCTTGACGACCTCGATGACCGTACCGGTGACGACACCGTCGGCCTCCTTGATCTTCTCGACGTCGCCCCACGCGCGCTCGTACTGCGCGCGCTTCTTGGACAGGATGAGGCGGCCTTCCTTGTCCTCCTTCTGGAGGACGAGCGCCTCGACGGTGTCGCCGACCTCGACGACCTCGCTGGGGTCGACGTCGTGCTTGATGGAGAGCTCGCGGGAGGGGATAACGCCCTCGGTCTTGTAGCCGACGTCGAGGAGGACCTCGTCGCGGTCGATCTTGACGACGGTGCCCTCGATGAGGTCTCCGTCGTTGAAGAACTTCAGCGTCTTTTCGACCGCGGCAAGAAAGTCTTCAGCAGATCCGATGTCGTTGACGGCGACCTGCTTCGGTGCCTTGTCGGTCGTTGCGGTTGTCATGTAGTGGATGCTCCGTAATGGACAGGATTCAGGCCCGGCGCGATGGTGCGTTGTTTGTGGTCCGCGCAGGGCAGGCGGATAGGGATGTCACACAAGTGACGTTCCAGTCTATCGGGCCGAAGTTGTGCGCAGCAACCCGCGGGAGGCGAGCACCTGGGCGAGCGCGCCCTCCAGGTCGGGATAGGCGAACCGGTAGCCGGCGTCGAGCAGTCGTTCCGGCAGCACCCAGCGGCTCTTCAGCACGAGTTCGGTCTCGGTGCGGATCGCGGCCGAGCCCACTTCGAGCATCCACCGGTGGGCCGGGAGGCCGATGCGGACGCCGAGCAGCCGCCGCAGCGTGGCCATCAGAGTGCGGCTGTCGACCGGGTTCGGCGACGACACATTGACGGCGCCGTCGAGCTCAGGCCGCGTGCGGAGGAACTCGATCGCTCCAAGGACGTCGGCGAGGTGCACCCAGCTGAACCGCTGACGGCCTCCGCGGGCGCCGAACTCGTGGAAGGTGCCCGCGGCGCGCCGCGATGCGGTCGGCACCCAGCGCCCGTCGACCTGGGGGCCGCCGAGGAGGACTGCAGCGCCCTGGGACCGGTAGTGCTCGGCGAGATAGCGTCCGATGAACCCCGATGCCCCCGCGAGCGCGATCCGTCCGGTCACCGCGACTCCCCCGTGTCGACCTCGTAGCGGAACCACCCCGCATACTGATAGACCCTACCGACGATCGGCATCGTGACCGTGATGGCCACCCGCTGCCGGTCCGCGGCCTCGTCGAATCGCTCCGTCAGCACGATTCGAGGCGCGACCGCCCTCGGCAGGCGAACCCTGAGCCGGCCGACCAGGAGCGTCACACGCTCGCTCCGGAGTCGCAGTCCTCCCTCCAGGATGCTCGCGCGGAAGGTCGCCACCGCTCGGACGGGCCGCCCGAGCCGATCGTCGAGCGTCCCGGAGGTGACGCCGATCTCGTCGACCATGCGTCGCGCCCCTCGGGCCAGTGCGAACTCCCTCACGGCGGCGACCGCGGGGGAACCGTCCGCCCTCGTCGCGGGCCTGTTCTCGACGGTGAACGGCACGTCGCGCTCCCACACCGGGAAGATCACTTCCGGCCCGAAGAGCCCCAGGAGCGGCCGCACCCAGCGGCGGGGCGTGCCGACCGTGTCGAACACGCCCCGCCCCCGGCCGACGCCTCCAGGCGGGATGGCGTCGAAGTACGCCCGCAGGCGGGGGTGCAGCTCGTCGAAGCGGTCGGCCAGGACCTGCCGGTACGGCGACCGCTCCCCTGCTGACGGCATCGAGACGTCAGTCGAGCAGGGCCGACTTCAGCGTGTCGAGACCGACCCCGCCGATGTCGAGCGCCTTCTTGTGGAACGCCTTGATGTCGAACGCGTCGCCCTCGCGGCGCGCGTACTCGTCGCGCAGCTGCTCCCAGATGCGCTGGCCGATCTTGTACGACGGCGCCTGCCCGGGCCAGCCGAGGTAGCGGTTCACCTCGAACCGCACGAAGCCCTCGTTCATGTTCACGTTCTCGCCGAGGAATCCGAACGCGTACTCGCCGGTCCACGGCCCCGAGCCGTCGGGCAGCTGCTTCTCGAGGTGCACACCGATATCGAGGACGACCCGCGCGGCCCGCATGCGCTGACCGTCGAGCATGCCGAGCCGGTCTGCGGGGTCGTCGAGATAGCCGAGCTGCTCCATCAGGCGCTCGGCGTAGAGGGCCCACCCTTCAGCGTGACCGGAGGTGCCCGCGATGCGCCGCCACGAGTTGAGCTGCGCCTTGTTGTAGGTCGCCTGGGCGATCTGGAGGTGGTGCCCCGGCACGCCCTCGTGATACACGGTGGTGAGCTCGCGCCAGGTGTCGAACTCCGTCACGCCCTCCGGGACGCTCCACCACATGCGGCCGGCGCGCGAGAAGTCGTCGCTCGGGCCGGTGTAGTAGATGCCGCCTTCCTGGGTCGGCGCGATCATGCACTCGAGGCGCCGGATCTCGGCGGGGATGTCGAAGTGCGACCGGCCGAGCTCCTCGATGGCGCGGTCGCTCGTCTCCTGCATCCAGCGCTGGAGCGCGTCGGTTCCGTGGAGCTTGCGCGACGGGTCGCCGTCGAGGAAGGCGATCGCCTCCCGGACACTCGCGCCGGGCTTGATCTCGCGCGCGATCGACTCCTGCTCCGCGACCATGCGCGCGAGCTCCTCGATGCCCCACTCGTACGTCTCGTCGAGGTCGACCGTGGCCCCGAGGAAGCTCCGCGAGGCAAGCGCGTACAGCTCGCGGCCGACGGCGTCCTTCTCGGGAGCGTGCGGGGCGAGTTCGTTCTGGAGGAAGTCGGCGAGCTTGGCGTAGGCGGCAGCCGACTCGCGCGCCCCCTCGGCCAGGTCGGCCTTCAGCGACGCGGGAAGCTCCTCCTGCCCGGCCTTCGCCGAGCCGGTGAACTCGAAGAAGAAGCCGGAGTCGGCGACCTGCTTGTTGGCCTGAGCCAGGACCTCCCGGACCTGTCGGATCGCCGGGACGTTGCCCGCTGCGATGCCGCTGCGCAGCGTCTCGACGTAACCGTCCATCGCCGCCGGGAGGTTGTGGAGGCGCTTGGCGACGTTGGACCAGTCATCGACGGTGGCCGTCGGGACCAGGTCGAAGATGTCGCGGAGCTCCTGCGCCGGGGAGGCGATCACGTTGAGGTCGCGCTGCCCGAAACCGGCCTCGTGCTTCTCGATGGTCAGCTGGAGCTCGCGCGCCAGGTCCATCTTGGTGATGCGGTCCACCTCGTCGACCGGCTCGGCCGTCTCGATCTCGGCCAGGGCCTCCTTGACCTTGCCGATGGCGTGCTCGGCGCCCGCCGGTGAGTAGTCCGCGTACTCGCCCTCACGGCCGGGTCGGCCGAGCCATACGTGGTACTCGGGGTAGAGCTCCAGTTGGGTGTCGACCCACTTCTCGGCGATCGTGTCGACCGGAGTGGGTTCGCGCTTCTCTGCGTTCGTCATGAGACGAGCCTATTGAAGCGAGCGGCCGCCGGGCCAGCGCCCACGCCCGCCCATCCGCGGTGCACGGGCAGCTGGTCAGTGCGCGGCGGCGTCCCAGTTGGCGCCCCGGCCGACCTGCACATCGAGAGGGACCCGGAGGTCGGCGGCGCCCGCCATGCGGGTGCGGACGATGGACTCGAGAGCGTCCCACTCCCCCGCCGCCACCTCGAAGATGAGCTCGTCGTGCACCTGGAGGAGCAGACGCGACTCGAGCCGCTGGTCGATCAGGTCACCCGCGATCCCGAGCATCGCGATCTTCATGATGTCGGCCGCGGAGCCCTGGATCGGCGCGTTGAGCGCCTGCCGCTCGGCGTTCTCGCGCTGGAGCCGGTTGGTGGAGGTCAGGTCGGCGAACGGGCGGCGGCGGCCGAAGATCGTCTCGGTGAAGCCGTCGACCCGGGCACGCTCGACGACGTTGCGGAGGTAGTCGCGCACCGCCCCGAAGCGCTCGAAGTAACCGCTCATGAGGTCGCGTGCCTCCGAGGTCTCGATGCGCAGCTGCTTCGACAGGCCGAAGGCGCTCAGCCCGTACGCGAGCCCGTACGACATCGCCTTCACCTTGGTGCGCATCAGCGGTGTGACCTCGGACGGGTCGACGCCGAACACGCGTGAGCCGACGAACCGGTGGAGGTCCTCCCCCGCGTTGAAGGCCTCGATCAGTCCCGGGTCTTCGGAGAGGTGCGCCATGATGCGCATCTCGATCTGCGAGTAGTCGGCGGTGAGGAGGGTGTCGTAGCCCTCGCCGCTGACGAAGGCGGAGCGGATCTCGCGCCCCTCCTCGGTGCGGATGGGGATGTTCTGCAGGTTGGGGTCGTTGGACGAGATGCGGCCGGTGCTGGTGCCGGTCTGGTCGTACGTGGTGTGGATGCGGCCGTCGGATGTGATCGACCGCTCGAGGGTCTCGACGATCTGCTTGAGCTTGGTCGCATCGCGGTGCTGGAGGAGGAGCCCGAGGAAGGGGTGCGGGTTCTTCTCCTGCAGGTCGGCGAGCGAGCCGGCGTCGGTCGAGTAGCCGGTCTTGGTGGAGCGCGTCTTCGGCATGCCGAGCTCCTCGAACAGCACCTGCTGGAGCTGCTTCGGCGAGCCGAGGTTGATCTCGTGGCCGATCTCGGCGTAGGCGCGGGCGGCGTAGTCGTTGGCCTTGTCGGTCAGCTGCCCGCGGATCCGGCCGAGCACCTCCGTGTCGATCGCGACGCCGTTGAGCTCCATCTCGGCGAGGACCGCGACGAGCGGGAGCTCGATGTCGTCGAGCACGGCGCGCGTGCCCTCGTCGAGCGCGATCATCTGGCCCTCGGCGACGCGGAGGATGTACCAGGCCTCGGTCGCCGGGCTGACGGCGTCGTTCAGCGGCACGAGCTGGTTGGGGTCGGAGACCGGCAGGGTCTCGCCGAGCACCTCATACACCTGCTCGGCCAGCGACTGCGCCGCCGCTCCGGGATTGACGAGCCACGAGGCGATCCGCGTGTCGAAGGCGAGGCCGTCGACGATGAACCCGGCCCGGCTCAGCGCCTTGAACTGGGGCTTCGCGTGGAAGAAGTACTTGGGCGCCGAGCTCGCGAGCCACCGCTCAAGACCCTCGTAGTCCCTGCGGCCCGCGGCCCACGGCACGTAGACGGTGTCGTCTCCGGAGGCCAGCCCGAACCCGCTGATGCCGGCCGGACCCAGCTCGAGCTGCACCGCGATCGGGGTCCCTGCCTCCACGGCCTTGGTGAGCCAGTGGTCGAGCTCCTCGTCGACGAGCGTGCGGACCGCGGGGGCGCTGACGGCACCCGCGTGGGCCGACTCGACCGGGCCGGCGGCTCCTTCGAGCATTCCGTCCTCCGCGGCGGTCTTGAGGAGGCGCTCGAGCAGGGTCTTGAACTGCAGTCGCGCGAAGATGTCGCGCACCGCCTTCTCGTCGAGGGGACGCCGTCGCAGGTCGTCGAGCTCGACGGGCAGCTCGACGTCGTCGCGGAGCTGGTTGAGCCGGCGGTTGCGGAGGGCGTTCTCCTTCTGGTCGCGGAGGTTCTGCCCGACGACACCCTTGATCTCGTCGGCGTGTGCCACGAGGTTCTCGACCGTGCCGTACTGCTGCACCCACTTGACCGCCGTCTTCTCGCCCACCTTGTCGATGCCGATGAGGTTGTCGCTCGTCTCGCCGACGAGCGCAGCGATCTCGGGGTACTGGTGCGGCTCGATGCCGTAGCGCTCGCGCACCGCCGCCGGATCGTAGACCTTCAGCTCGGAGACGCCGCGGACGTTCGGGTAGAGCAGCGTCACGTCGTCGTTGACCAGCTGGATGGTGTCGCGGTCGCCGGAGACGAGGAGCACCCGGTAGCCCTCCTCCACCCCGCGCCGGGCGAGCGTCGCCAGGATGTCGTCGGCCTCGTAGTCCTCCTTGGCGATCGTGGTCACGTTCATCGCGTGGAGCGACTCCTCGAGCAGCGGGACCTGCCCGGCGAACTCGGACGGGGTCTCGCCGCGGGTGCCCTTGTACTCGGGGTATTCGCGGGTGCGGAAGGAGTAGCGGGAGATGTCGAACGCCACCGCGAGGTGGGTGGGCTTCTGCTGCTGGAGCAGGTTGATGAACATCGCGATGAAGCCGTGGATCGCGTTGGTGTGCTGGCCCTCGCGGTTGACGAAGCTGTCGACAGGGAGCGCGTAGAAGGCCCGGAACGCCAGCGAATGGCCGTCGATGATCAGAAGGGTAGGCTTTTCGGAGTCCGACACCGGTACAGCCTACAAGGGGCCGGTGACACTCCCCCCGCCCGGCCGACGAAGGTGAGAGACGCCGAGATGACCGACGACGCGCTCGCGTACGTGAAGCAGAGAGGCCTCGGCGCACTGGCCGAGAAGATGGGCATCGAGATGCTCGAGTTCACCCTCGAGCGGGCTGTCGCCCGGATGCCGGTGGAGGGGAACACGCAGCCCGCCGACCTGCTCCACGGGGGCGCCTACGTGGTGCTCGGCGAGTCTCTCGGCTCGATGTCGGCGAACCTGTGGGCGGGCGAGAACCGCCTCGCCGTGGGCATCGAGATCAACGCGACCCACACCCGCTCGGCGACGAGCGGCTACGTCACGGGCGTGTGCACGCCCATCCACCTCGGACGCACGCTCACGACCCACGAGATCGCCGTCACCGACGATCAGGGGAGGCGCTGCTCCACGATCCGGATCACGAACCTGATCAAGGACCGCTGAGGCGGCGGGCGCGCGGCGCTTGCGCCTTGTGCCGCTGCCGCCGCCGCCGCTGCTGCCGCTGCCGCCGCCGCTGCTGCTGCTTGCCGCCGACATTCGTCACGAATGCGGCCCTCAACCCCGGCAGAACCAGGATTCGGCCCGAATCCAGCGAGCCGCGGCGAGACGCGAGAACAACATTCAGCACGAATGTCGCTTTGCACGCTGTCCGACCCAACATTCAGCACGAATCTCGTGGGGGCGCCGCAGCGGCCCGACGCCACATTCAGCACGAATGTGGTTCAGGCGTGGGCGGAGCCCAGATTCGGCACGAATCTCGGGCGCAGTGGAGGCGCGGAGGGCGCAGTGGAGGCGCGGAGCGCGGGAGGCGCGGAGCGCGGAGCGCAGGAAGCCCGGAGCGCAGGAGGCGCGCAGCGCCTACTTCTTGGGGGCGAGCTGCTCGATGATGGCCTGGGCCACGTCGTGCATGGTGAGGCGGCGGTCCATCGACGCCTTCTGGATCCAGCGGAACGCCTCCGGCTCGCTGAGGCCCATCTTCTCGTTGAGGAGGCCCTTCGCGCGGTCGACCAGCTTGCGGGTCTCGAAGCGCTGCACCATGTCGGAGACCTCGGCCTCGAGCGCGATGATCTGCTGGTAGCGGGCGAGCGCGATCTCGATCGCGGGGAGCAGGTCGTTCGGGGTGAACGGCTTCACCACGTACGCCAGCGCACCGGCCTCGGTCGCGCGCTCGACGAGCTCCTTCTGGCTGAAGGCGGTGAGCAGGACCACCGGCGCGATGTGCGCCTTGGAGAGCCGCTCGGCGGCGGAGATGCCGTCGAGCTGCGGCATCTTCACGTCCATGACCACCAGGTCGGGGCGCAGTTCGGTCGCGAGCGCGACCGCGGTCTCGCCGTCTCCGGCCTCGCCGACCACTTCGAAACCGTTGTCGCGCAGGATCTCGACGATGTCGAGACGGATGAGCGATTCGTCCTCCGCGACGACGACGCGGCGGGGTGCGGTGGGGGTGGTCTCCTGGTCAGTCACGCATGAAAGCCTACGGTATTGTGCAGTTGTTGTTGTGCGCCGCTGTGGCGGAATGGCAGACGCGGAGCACTCAAAATGCTTTGTCCGGAAGGGCGTGTGGGTTCGAGTCCCACCAGCGGCACGACAGCCTCCGGCGCTGCTCTCAGCGCGCCACGCGACCTCTCTGCGGAGCCTCGATCCGGCTGAGCCGCAGCGCGAGGACGGGGCAGAGCGCCACCGCGTCCTCGGCCGCTTCGAGCTGATCCGGCCGGACCGGGATGTCGGTCCGGGCGCCGACGGGCTGTCCCACCGCGAACGGGTAGCCCCAGTCGTCGCGGCCGATCGATCCCTCGAGCAGTTCTGCGCAGAGTCCCCTGCCGTCGCAGCGGGTCCAGTCGACGTGGAGGACGTGCCGGGCGCTCATCGCGGGCTCTTCGAGCAGCGGCCGGCCTGGTGGGCGTGGACGTCTCGGGCGAAGACGCGCAGGGCGCTCCGGACGAGCCGGGCGGACCCGTCCGGATGGTGGCAGGCGCCTCTCCCGTCGACGAGCTCGGCCAGCCGAGCCGCCTCCGCCGCGGCGTGCTGGCCGCCGCTGCCGAACGCGAGCTCGCGGAAGCGCGCGGCGAGCGCAGGGAGGCCGAACATGCACGGCCCGCACTGCCGCGCCGATGCCTCGGCGAGCCGGTCGACGATCTCCGAGGTCGCGGCGAGCCCGCAGCGCTGGGGCCCAAGGACGTGCACGACGCCCGCGCCTGCGCTCGCGCCCGCGGGACTGCTCGTCTCCGACGGCTTGACCCACTCCCCGTGGTAGCCGCCGAGCAGGACGGCCGCCGCGGTGTCCGCACGTCCCCCGGCAGCAGCGACGATGGAGGCGATGTCGGCGTCGGTCGCGACCTCCAGCACGCCTTCGGCCGCGACGTCGCCCGTCACCGTGACGAGCCTCGTCCCGGGCCGTGCCGGGTCGCCCACCGAGCGGAACCAGTCTCCGCCGTACCGCGCGACGAGGGCGAGCTGTGCCAGGGTCTCGACGTTGTGGAGGAGGGTGGGGCGCCCGTCGAGTCCGCGCTCGCTGAGGCGGCGAGTGCGGTCGACCGGGAGCCCGACGCCGGTCTGCAGCGCGTTGACCACGGCCGTCGCCTCTCCGGCGACGAAGCCGTCCTCAGCCTCCACGAGCTCGACGCGCCGGGCATCGGTGCGCTCGGCGATCGCGCGGGAAAGCGGCTCGAGCGCCTCATGCCGGACAGAGAGGATCATCCGGCGAGCCCCGAGCGCCTCCCCGGCGACGAGCAGGCCGTCGAGCACGAGGTGCGGCGCGTTGGCCAGGAGGACGGCGTCCTTCCAGCTCCACGGCTCGCCCTCCGAGCCGTTCCCGATCACGACCGGGGCGCGCCGGCCCGCCGTCGCGGCCAGCTTGCGGTACGCGGGGAACCCGGCACCTCCCCGGCCGGTCAGCCCCGCTCGCTCGAGTTCGCGCACGAGCGTCTCCACGGAGAGAGCCGGCCGCAGCCCGAAGGCGGCGACGTGAGCCGGCATGCCGGCCGACGGGCCGGCCGAGAGCAGTCGCGATGTCCCGGCCGGCGCCGCCGTCGCCGTCACGGGCTCCGAGGTCATGGTCACGACAGCTCCTTCCGGCGCGTCATGGCGCCCTCGATGAACCCGGCCGACGCCCGCCACAGCACCGCGACGATCACGAACAGGACCGAGGCGGCGGCGAGCAGCAGCATCCAGCCCGACCGACCGTCGGTGCCGTCCCCGATCGAGTGGAGGAGCGCGACCGGCCAGAGGGCGTAGGACAGCCAGTGGATCGTCTTGAAGACGCGGACCCCGAGCCGCCGCCGCAACAGGGCGGTGACCGTCACCGCGATCATGAGGTCGACGGCGACCGTCCCGAGGCCCAGCCAGAAGGGCTGCACGGCTCCCGCGAACGGGACGACGATGTCGGCGGGGGTCATCTTCGCGTAGGGGTCGAGGAGCAGCGTCAGGACGTGCACGGTGATGAACACGACGGAGAGGAGCGAGAGATTGCGGTGGACGAGCGTCACCGAGAACCGAGGCATCCCGGGGAGCGGGCGCCCGGACCGCGCGACGATGCCCAGCCACAGGGAGGCGGTGAGCAGCACGAGCGCCACCACGCCGGACGCGCGCCCCACCGCCCAGAGCACCTCGTTCACGGCCGCGACTCCTCCGGCCATCGGCCGGTCGTGACGACTGAGCCGTCGCGCGCGACGAGGCGGGCGTCGGCCGACCGCGCCTCCAGCCAGGCGACCGCGTCCCTCCCCTTGACGACCGCCGCCGTCGTGAGGGCGTTCGCGTCGAGGCAGGTGCGGGCAGCCGCCGAGACGGACCGCCACACCGGTTCCACCGGGAGGCCGAAGCGGGGGTCGAGGATGTGGTGCCGGACGGCGCCGCCCTCGCTCCACCGCCGCTTCTGCGTGCTCGAGGTGGCGACGCCGGCTCCGGACGGCAGCGAGACGACCGTCGCGGGGTCGTCCGGCAGGTCCTGGACGAGCACTTCCCACCGCCGGAGGCCCGGGCCCGCCGTGGCGATGTCGCCGCCGAGGGAGACGAGGACGTCGGCCCCCGTCTCCGCCGCGACCAGGGCGGCGATCCGGTCGGCGGTGTGCGCCTTGGCGGTGGCGCCCAGATCGAGGCGCACGTCGTCCGGCAGCCGAAGCCGACGGCCCGTGAGCATGACGCTCTCCCAGCGGGGGCTGCGAGCGACGGACACGGTGACGGGGACGGCGGTGCCGCCTGCGCGGACGGGCTCCAGGTCGGCAAGGTCGCGGTCGTAGCCCAGGCCCTCCAGATCGGAGCCGAGTCCCGGGTCGACGGCGCCACCGGTGCGGCGGGCGACGTCGAGGGCCACGGCGACGTACTCGGCGAGCAGCGGGCTGAGTTCCAGCCCGTCCGCCGGGCGCGGCGCAGCGTTCAGTATTGAGAGCTCGGAGTCGGGCTCGAACCGGCTGCAGGCGGTCGTCACCGCGGCCAGTTCTCGGTCAGCGAGCCGTCGGGCGGCGGCCAGGTGGTTGGCCGGCGACACGACGAGCCGGGCCGCGAGTCCCCAGACGGTCCAGTCCTCGGCTGCTTCGTGCGTCGCGGCGACCCGGTCAGGAGCCGCTGGACTGCCCACTGACGCCACCCCCCTGACCCTGCTGGATACCGCTGCCCGGCCCGGTGAAGCTGTTGCTCCCGGAGCCGTTGTCGTCGCCCTGGCCCGAGCTTCCCGTCGAGCCGTCCTCCGAGGACGAGCTCCCCGAAGTGCCGGAGGTCGTTCCGCTCGTTCCGGTGGAGGCGGTCCCCGAGGTCTTCGAGCCCACGAAGAGGAAGCCCGAGAGCAGTCCCGTGACCGCCAGGCTGAGCACGCTGACGACCGTCGTCACCGCCACCGCGGTGCGCTTCCCCGCTGACCGGACGTCCATGGCGTCCTCCCTCCCTGAGCCTGATACCAGACTGGACCGGATTTCTTTCCGCATCCTTACGCAGGGTGGGAGGGTGCTTGCGGGTGCCTATGAATCCGCCATGGACGGCGACCGGTCCGATACGACCGGGGTCAGATGCGCGCGCCCACCACCGTCGCCGCGAAGCGGCGCGCCCGGTCGGCGAGACCCGCGATCCGCTCCTCGATCACCCGGTCGGGGTCGAACGAGACGTACTGCGGGGGCGGCGTCCGCCGGACGTTGACGCTGCACTCGAACGAGCCGCAGACCAGGGTGCCCACCGTGTCGCCGTTGCGCCCGGCCTGCCCTGCCCGGCGCGCGGACCAGAAGTAGACGTCGCGCACGAGCTGCACGTCCTGGCACCAGCCGCACATGGAGGGCACGTGAGAGCGCATCGATGCCTCGGAGGCGCGGAGCACGATGCCCACGGGCCCGTCGCCCGAGGGGATCACGACGTAGCCGCGCTGCGGGAGGCGCGGGTCGCGCCACCCGAGGTACTCGCGGCGGGCCCAGTCGACCTCGTGCAGGCCGGGCGGAAGGGACAGCTCCTCGGCTTCGCTGCGGGAGCAGTTGACGAACGACTCGCGGATCTGCTGCGGGCTCAGGATCTCCATGGGCACCTCCTCCCCCATGCTCGCACAGGATCGCCGGGCCGCCGCGGGGGCACGGGCATTTCGACGGGAGGGTTGACCTTGACCCGCGGGGCCGGTTCTAGCATCGCGGCATGAGCATGAAGCAGAGCAGGAGCCCCCTCCCGAGCGTCACCGACGACACCTTCCAGGGGGAGGTGCTCGAGGCGCCCGGGACGACGATCGTCGAGTTCTGGGCGGAGTGGTGCGGGCCCTGCCGGGCGCTCGGGCCGATCCTCGAGACGGTTCAGGAGGAGCGCCCCGAGCTCCGGCTGCTGAAGCTGAACGCCGACGAGAACATGGACACGGCGGTCGCCTACCGGGCGATGGCGCTTCCCGTCCTCAAGGTGTTCCGGCAGGGCGAGGTGATCGGGACGATCATCGGCGCGAAGCCGAAGCCCGCCCTCGACCAGGAGCTGGCCCGCATCCTCACGTGAGGTGGTCGAAGTCGCCGCTGACCCAGCCGATGTACCGGTCCGCGGAGCGGAGGACGGTGTCTCTGGCGTCTCGCGGGAGGCGATTGCCCAGGTTGCCGTACATCCGGTCGAACGGGCGGTCGCAGACCCGGTCGGCGACCCTCCGGACGACCGCCGCGGACAGCGGGATGTCGTTGGGGAAGCTGCGCTGGAAGGTCACCCAGCGCTCCGACGGGCCGGGGAAGACGGTGTCGCCGCTCAGCACGACCCCGCGGTCCCAGTGGACGACCGCGCTGCCGGGGAAGTGACCGCCGATCGTCCGGAGCGTCACGCGGGGAAGCACCTCCAGCTCGCCCGTCCAGGTCTCGATCACGGGCGCCTCCCGCTGCACCCAGTGCCGGTCGGCCTCGTTGACGAGCACCGGAGGGTCGCCGAGCATGCGCGACCACGACGTCTGGGCGCCGAACATGTGCGGGTGGCTGGAGGCGATGATCGCCGCCCCACCGAGATCCTGCACAGCCGTGGCAGCGGCCTCGTCGACGTAACCCGTCGGGTCCCACAGGAGGTTCCCCTCCGGGGTGCGCAGCAGCATCGCCTGCTGCCCGATCCCGACCCTGGGCTCGCTCCGCAGCGCGAAGAGCTCCGGCTCGAGCTCGGTCACGACGACCCGCTCGCCCTCCCGCTGCAGCTCCTGCAGGGTGGTCCAGCGCTGCCCGGAGGGAGGGACGTACTGCCGCTCGTCCTCGCAGATCGGGCACGAGGCGGGGGCCGCCTCCCCCTCGGGGAATTCGACGGCGCAGGTCGCACAGAGCCAATCAGCCACGACGCGACTCTATCCGCCGAGCCCGGGCTGGAATAGCTCCGGCCGCTGCGGGCTTGACTCCTGTGTGAAACGGATCGGCTTCCTCTCCTTCGGCCACTATCAGGCGATCCCGGGATCGGTCTCGAGGACGGCGGGAGACGCGCTTCGCCAGCACGTCGAACTCGCCGTCGCGGCCGAGGAGGTCGGCGCGGACGGCGCCTTCGTCCGCGTGCACCACTTCGCCCCGCAGCTGGCGTCGCCCTTCCCCCTCCTCGCGGCCATGGGAGCCCGGACGAGCCGCATCGAGCTCGGCACCGCCGTCATCGACATGAGGTACGAGAACCCGCTGTACATGGCCGAGGACGCCGCGGCCGCCGATCTCATCAGCGGTGGGAGGCTGCAGCTCGGCGTGAGCCGCGGGTCACCCGAGACGGCCCTCCACGGCTACGAGTCGTTCGGCTACGTTCCCGGCGATGGGGAGACCGACGCCGATCTCGCGCGCCACCACACGGACCTGTTCCGCGCCGCCATCTCGGGCGCGGGCGTGGCCGAGGCGAACCCTCAGATGACCGGAGGCCGGCGCGGCGCGCTGGCGATCGAGCCGCTGTCCCCGGGTCTTCCCGACCGGATCTGGTGGGGCTCGGGCACCCGCGCCAGCGCGGTGTGGACGGCGCAGCAGGGCATGAACCTCATGAGCTCGACCCTCCTCACGGAGGACACCGGCGTGCCCTTCTCCGAGCTCCAGGCCGAGCAGATCCGGCTCTACCGGGAGGCGTGGGCCGAGGCCGGCTGGGGGCGCGAGCCCCGGGTGTCCGTCAGCCGGAGCATCATCCCGATCACGACCGACACCGACCGCCGGTATTTCGGCGCCTCCGCCCTCGCCGACCGCCACGACCAGGTCGGGCACCTCGATGGCGGCCTCGCCCGGTTCGGCAAGAGCTACGTGGGCGAGCCCGACCGACTGGTGGAGGAGCTCCGCGAGGATGCCGCGATCGCGGAGGCCGACACCCTTCTCGTGACGATCCCCAACCAGCTCGGCGTCGAGTACAACGCCCACCTGCTGGAGACGATCGTCTCCCAGCTCGCGCCCGAGCTCGGCTGGCGGGACTGATCGGCCCGCACGGGGCCCGTCCCCCGAAGGTGGGCTGTCCCCCGCGCTCACGGCTGGGAGGATGAAAGGGCTGCACACCCGAAGCCGCAGCGTCGTCGTCGGTCGATCGAAGGGTGCGCCTTGCAGCTTCCACGGATCCGCTCCGCGCTCGTCGCGATCGGTCTGCTGCTCTCGCTCGGGACGATCGCCGCAGCGTCCGCTCCCGCCGCGGCCCGCCCGCACACCGGCGCCGGCCTCATGCTGACCGACCCGAGCGCGTCGTCCGCCCCCTCCGGCATCACCGCCCTGTGGGCCTGGGGCAACCCGATCGACCCCGCCGTCGACGCGCGAGGCCGCGGAGAGCCGCAGTTCGAGCCCGACGCGCTCGCCGACTTCGCGCGCGGTCACGGCCTCCGCACAGTCTACCTCTCCGTCCCGTGGGCGGCCGACGAGGGACCCTTCGGGCCCTGGCTCACGGCCGCTGTCACAGCGCTGCACGGAGCGGGTGTCACGAAGGTGGCGGCCCTCGGGGGCGACCCGGCCTGGGCCGACGACCCCACCTTGGCGGCGACCTGGGCCGCGGCAGCCCTGCGCGCGGCGCCGTTCGATGCGGTCCAGTTCGATGTGGAACCCTGGGCGGTCTCCTCGGATGCGGACCTCCCGGGCGTCGTCGCCCGGTTGTCGACGATGTACGACACGACCCGCGAGGCGATCGGCGCGACACCGATCGGGGCGGACCTCCCCTGGTGGCTCGCCGCCAAGCAGCAGCCCGACGGAGGTACGGCCTTCGATGCACTGCTGCCTCATCTGACATCCGTGGCGGTCGTCGCCTTCAGCGATCACGCGGAGGGGCCGGACGGCATCGTCGCGCTCGCACAACCGGCCGCGGCGGCGGCCTCGGCCGCCGGCGTCCCGTTCACGGTCGGCGTCGAGACGGACACTCCCGCGGTCGCGGGCGGCGCGTCGGCGACGTTCGGCGATGACACGGCGGCCGCCCTGGAGGAGCAGACCGGGCTGGTGCGCGCCGCCCTCTCGTCCCTCCCCGGCTATCAGGGGGTCTCGGTCGAGCACCTGCTCGCCTGGCAGGCGTTGATCGCCCGCTGACGCGAAGCCGCGGGATCGGCGCACGCGACGCCGCCCCCGATACGCGCGGTAGCGTTGGTCGGGTGTTCACCAGCTATATAGCGATCGGAGACTCCTTCACGGAGGGTGTCGGAGACGATCTCCCGGACGGGCGCCAGCGCGGCTGGGCCGACTTCGTCGCGCTGGGCCTCGCGGCTGCGTCGCCGGGCCCGGTGCGGTACGCCAACCTCGCCGTGCGGGGCCGGAAGCTCGGGCCGATCGTGGCCGAGCAGGTCGAGCCCGCGATCGCGCAGAAGCCCGACCTGATCAGCCTCAACGGCGGCGGCAACGACATCATGCGACCCCGTGTCGCGATCGAGTCGGTGGCCCGGGTCCTCATCGACACGGCCGATCGCGTCGTCGCCGGCGGGGCGCACATGCTGCTCCTTAGCGGCGCGGACCCGACCGCGCACCTGCCGCTCGGCGGTCTCGTCCGGAGGCGCGGCGAGGAGCTGGCACGAGCGGTCCGGGCGGAGCTCCCGCGCGACGGGGTCACCTTCGTCGAGAACTGGGCGGACGCCGGACTGCGCGACATCCGGTACTGGTCCGAGGACCGCCTCCATCTCAACGCTCTCGGGCATGCCCGCGTCGCGAGCAACGTTCTCCGGGCGTTCGACGTGCCGGTCCCCGCCGAGTGGGGCGTGGAGGAGGTCGCGAGCGCCCCCGCAGGCGGCCGTTCGCGCCGCACCGCCGACTACTACCGGCGCTATGTGCTGCCCTGGATCGGCCGCCGGCTGACCGGCCGGTCGTCGGGTGACGGCCGCACGGCAAAGATCCCCGTCCTCACCGTGGTGGACCCCGCCGGAGCCCAGCCGCTCTGACCCGCGTCAGTCGTTGTCGGCCTCGGTCGAGTCGATCCTGCTCGTCCGGGAGCCGCCTCCCCACGTCCACTCCGCGACCTCGGGGATGTCCTCGCCGTGGGCGCGGGTGTACTCCCGGGCGCGGATGCGCGCGTCCTGCATCTCCTGCCTGAGGTCCGCCTCGCGGGCCGCGAGACCGGGGACACGGTCGATCACGTCGATCACGAGGTGGTAGCGATCGAGGTCGTTGAGCATGACCATGTCGAAGGGCGTCGTCGTCGTCCCCTCCTCCTTGTACCCGCGGACGTGGAGGTTGGCGTGTCCGGTCCGGCGGTACGTCAGCCGATGGATGAGCCACGGGTAGCCGTGATAGGCGAACACCACGGGCTTGTCGGGCGTGAACAGCGCGTCGTACTCCCGGTCGCTCAGGCCGTGCGGGTGCTCGCCCTCGCTCTGCAGCCGCATGAGATCGACGACGTTCACGACGCGCACCTTGAGCCCGGGCAGGCGCCGGCGCAAGATGTCGGCGGCGGCCAGCACCTCCAGGGTGGGGACGTCGCCGGCGCAGCCCAGGACCACGTCGGGCTCCTCCCCCTCCGCCTCGGTGCCCGCCCACGGGAAGATGCCGATCCCGCGCGTGCAGTGGGCGATCGCGTCCTCCATGTTCAGCCACTGCGGTGCGGGCTGCTTGCCCGCCACCACGACGTTGACGTAGTCGACCGAACGGAGGCAGTGATCGTACGTCGACAGGAGCGTGTTGGCGTCGAAGGGCAGGTAGACCCGGACCACATCCGCCTTCTTGTTGACCACGTGGTCGATGAACCCCGGGTCCTGGTGCGAGGCGCCGTTGTGGTCCTGCCGCCACACGTGCGAGCTGAGCAGGTAGTTGAGGGAGGCGATCGGCCGGCGCCAGGGGATCTCGCGCGAGCTCTTCAGCCACTTGGCGTGCTGATTGAACATGGAGTCGACGATGTGGATGAACGCCTCATAGGACGTGAGGACGCCGTGCCGCCCGGTCAGCAGGTAGCCCTCGAGCCAGCCCTGGCACTGGTGCTCGCTCAGCACCTCCATCGAGCGCCCCGCGGGGCCCAAGTGGTTGTCGGCGTCGATCGGCAGATACTCGCCGTTCCACTGCTTCGGCGAGACCTCATAGACCGCCTGAAGCCGGTTGGAGGCGATCTCGTCGGGCCCGAACAAGCGGAAGTCCTCGGGGTTGCCGCGCATGACATCGCGCAGCCACTGACCGAGCACCCGCGTCGCCTCCGCCACCGTCTCACCGGGACGGTGCACGTCGACCGCATAGTCGCGGAAGTCGGGCAGCCGGAGGTCGCGCCGGAGGAGTCCGCCGTTCGCGACCGGGTTGGCGCTCATGCGCCGGTCGCCTTCCGGGGCGAGCGAGAGGACGCGCTCGACGGGGGCCCCCGACTCGTCGAACAGCTCCTCCGGACGGTAGGAGAGCAGCCAGTCCTCGAGGATCCGCGTGTGCTCCTCCGAATCGCGCGCGTTCTCCAGCGGCACCTGGTGAGCGCGCCAGTTGTTCTCCGCCGGATGCCCGTCGATCTCCGCCGGGCAGGTCCATCCCTTGGGCGTCCGCAGGATGAGCATCGGCCAGGCCGGACGGCCGTCGAGCTCACCGGCGGCGGCCGCGCGCTTGATCTCGGCGATCCGGTCGAGGATCTCGTCGAGGGTCCCCGCCATGCGCTTGTGGACCTCGCGGGGATCCTCCCCGTCGAATCCGCCCGAGACGAGGTAGGGCGAGTACCCGTAGCCGCGCATGAGCTGGAGGAGCTCGTCCTCGGGGATGCGTGCGAGCACCGTGGGATTCGCGATCTTGTACCCGTTCAGGTGGAGAATCGGGAGGACGACGCCGTCGGTGACCGGGTTGAGGAACTTGTTCGAGTGCCACGCGGTCGCGAGCGGACCCGTCTCCGCTTCGCCGTCGCCGACGACGGCTGCGACCAGGAGGCCCGGGTTGTCGAAGGCGGCGCCGTACGCGTGCGAGAGGGCGTAGCCCAGTTCGCCTCCCTCGTGGATGGACCCCGGCGTCTCGGGCGCGGCGTGACTCGGGATCCCTCCCGGGAAGGAGAACTGCCGGAACAGGCGGCGCAGGCCGTCCTCGCTGGGGTCGATCGCGCTGTAGGTCTCGCTGTACGTCCCGTCGAGGTAGGCGCTCGCGACGACGCCGGGCCCTCCGTGACCGGGTCCGGCGACGAAGATCGTGTCGAGGTCCCTCTCCTGGATCGCGCGGTTGAGATGCGCGTAGACGAAGTTGAGGCCGGGGGTCGTGCCCCAGTGGCCGAGCAGCCGCGGTTTGATGTCCTCGCGCGCGAGCGGCCGACGCAGCAGCGGGTTGTCGAGCAGGTAGATCTGCCCGACCGAGAGATAGTTCGCGGCGCGCCACCAGGCGTCCAGCCGGTCCAGCGTGTCGTCGGAGAGCGGAGCGTTCGTCATGTGTGGTCCTCCCGCGCGCATCGTACGCGGCGGCCGCACCGCGGCGACAGGGCGGAGGGCCATCGTCCAGCAGACGTTCACCCGCCGGTCGGCACTAGGGTCGACCCATGACTCACGACGAGGTGACGGTGGCCGCCGCGGGCGGCGCCCGGTGGGAGGACGTGTCGGCCGTGATGGGCACCAGGGGCGATCCCGCGTCGTGCTGGTGCCAGTGGTTCAAGCTGCGCCGGTCGGAGTGGGACGCCGCATCGCGGCAGGAGAAGTCCGCGCTCCTCCACGAGCAGCTGGACGAGACCGACCGGGGTGTGCTCGCTTACGTCGGAGGCGCTCCCGTGGGCTGGGCGGCGGTGGAGCCCTTCTCGGCCTACCCCGCGCTGACCCGGTCGCCCATCACCCGTAGGCGCGACGGCGATCCGGCCGACCCGTGGGCCGCCACGTGCTTCGTGGTGCGCCTCGAGTTCCGCGGGCGCGGGATCGCGCGGGCGCTCCTCGCGGGCGCGATCGGCCACGCACGCGACCACGGCGCCGAGGTGCTCGAGGGATACCCGGTCGACCCGCAGGTGCGTCCCTCCCTGTCGAGCGCCGAGCGCTACCACGGGACGGTCGGGCTGTTCCGGGCTGCCGGCTTCGAGGAGGTCCGCCGCCCGAGCGCGACGCGCGCCATCATGCGGCTCCGGTTGCGCTGATCGGGCCTGCGCGACGACCTAGAATCGACCGGGTGAGTTCTCAGCGCGACCGCCTCGTCGGAGCGGGCACGCAAGTCGCGACCGAGGTCAGCATCAACTTCGGATCGTCGATCGCCGGACTGCTGATCCCCGTCGTCGGCTCCGTCGTCGTCGTCGCTGTGCGCCAGGTGGTGATCGCCGCGGCCGTCCTGCCCTTCTACCGGCCGCGCCGCGCCGAGCTCACCTGGCGGCGCCTCTGGCCGGCGCTAGCCCTCGGGGTGGTGCTCGCCGCCATGAATCTCAGCTTCTACGAGGCCGTGGGGAGGCTCGGCCTCGGCATCGCCGCGACGATCGAGTTCCTGGGTCCGTTCGCGCTCGCGCTCGCCGGCTCGCGCCGGCTGCTCGACGCCGCCTGTGCCGTCGCGGCCGCGGCCGGTGTGGTCCTCCTCACCGGAACGGAGGGCGCGATCGACCCGGTCGGGGTCGCGCTCGCCCTGACAGCCGCGGCGTCGTGGGCCGCGTACATCCTGCTGACCCGCCAGGTGGCGACGCGCCTCCCCGGTCTCGAGGGGCTCAGCGTGGCGAGCGTGGTATCGATGGTGCTGACGGTGCCGATCGCGCTCGCACTGATCGACGTCTCGCGCATCGACTGGAGGATCGCCGTGCTCCTGCTCGCCGCCGGGGTGCTCTCGAGCGCCGTCCCGTACAGCCTCGACACCTTCATCCTCCGGCGGATCACCCCGCGCCTGTACGCCGTGATCACGAGCGTCGGCCCGGTGATCGCGACCGCCTTCGGCGTGCTGGTCCTCGGCGAGCGGTTCTCACCCGTCCAGCTGGCCGGGATCGTGATCGTCTGCCTGGCCGCAGGGATCACCATCGCGACGCAGCGCGACCATCCGAGGTCCGAGCTCGAGTCGGCGGCCGAGTCGATTCCCTGAGGCGACGGGCCACCGCCACGCTGTCAGCTCAGGACAGGATGTCCTTCGTCGTGAAGCGGCCGATGGCGAGAGCGCCGAAGACCGCGATGTAGCCGAGCTGCAGGAGCGCGTTACTCCCGAACGAGTCCCAGACGATCGGGGCGCGCAGGAAGTCGCCGAACCCCAGCCAGTAGTGGCTGAACAGCCACGGGTGCAGCGCCGAGAGCTGCGGCAACTGGTCGAGCACCTGCGAGATCACGGCGAGCACGGCGGTCGCGGCCATCGCCCCGACCGGGACGTCGGTCATGGTGGACAGGAACAGCCCGATCGCGCACAGCCCCAGCAGCGAGACCACGATGTACAGGGCGATCAGCAGCAGGCGGAGGTACGCCTCCCCGATCCCGACCTGGACGCCCGACAGCAGCGTCACCGGACCGATCGGGAAGAGCAGCATCCCGATGAGGGCGCCCGCCACGCCGACGACGAGAGCGGCCGCCACGCAGAACGCCGCGCAGCCCGCGTACTTCACGGCGAGCAGGCGCAGACGACCGGCTGGCGCTATGACGAGGTACCGCAGCGTGCCGTGGGACGCCTCCCCCGCGATGGTGTCCCCGGCCACGACGCCGATCGTCAGCGGCAGGAACAGGGGCACGCACACGACGAGCGCCGTGAACGAGACGAAGATGCCGTTGCTCGTGATCTGGCTGAGGAACGCGGGGCCGCGGGACGACCCGGTGATCCGGACCGCGACGGCGATGAGCACCGGGATCGCTGCCAGCGCCGCCAGCATGGCCCACGTGCGCCAGCGACGGAACAGCACGGCGAGCTCGGAGCCCAGCAGCGCCCAGCCCGCGGAGGGACGCTGCAGGCGGTCCGCTGCCGGACGCGCGGCGGCGATCGTCGCCGATGGGCGCTCGGTTCCCGTGCCTGCGCCCGGGGCCGCCTCACTGCTCGACATCGAAGCCCTCCCCGGTGAGCTCGACGAACCGCTCCTCCAGGCTGGAGCTGCGGACGGCGTAGCCGCGCAGGCGGACGCCGCCTTCGACGAGCGCGGCCGCCAGCTCCTCGGCCGGCGGCGAGCCGGGCGGGAGGGGCGCCTCCACACCGTCGTCCCGCGCCTCCGTGTGAAGGCCGCGACCGGCGAGGACGCGGTTCGCGATGTCCCGGTCGGGCGTCACGACGACGACCCTCGGGCCGCTGCCCGTGCGGAGATCGTCGAGCGGTCCCTGGGCGACGATCCTCCCGGCGCGCATGATCGCGGCGTGCGTGCAGATCTGCTCGATCTCCGCGAGCAGGTGGCTCGAGACGAACACCGTCGTCCCCTCGCCCGCGAGCGAGCGGATGAGCGACCGCACCTCCCGCGTCCCCTGCGGATCAAGGCCGTTGGTCGGCTCGTCGAGCACGAGGAGGTCGCGGTCGGTGAGCAGAGCGCCCGCGATCCCGAGCCGCTGCTTCATCCCGAGGGAGTACGCCCTGACGTGCTTCCCGGCGGCATGCGAGAGTCCGACGCGCTCGAGCGCCGACCTGACTCGGGCAGCGCGGGTCGCGCCGGGCGCCCACCGGTCTGCCGAGTCCCGGCGGATGAGGTTCGCCTCACCGGACAGGTAGGGCGCGAAGGCCGGACCCTCCACCAGGGCACCGACGCGGGGCAGGACGTGCTCCAGGCGGTCCGGCATCGGCTCGCCCAGCACGTGCATCGTGCCCGCCGAGGGTGAGATCAGGCCGAGGAGCATCCGGATGGTCGTCGTCTTCCCCGACCCGTTGGGGCCGAGGAAGCCGAACACGGACCCGCGCGGGACCGACAGGTCGACGCCGTCGACGACCGCGCGCGACCGGAAGCGCTTCGTCAGGCCGCTGGTCGCGATCGCGACGTCGGTCACCGCGCCGCGGCCTGCAGGGCGGAGACCGGCACCGCCCCCGCGAGCACCCGGCCGTCGTCGGTCACGAGGACCGACAGGAGGGAGGAGCTCAGCGCGCGCCCGCCGGCGACCGGCTGCGTCAGCTGCCCGAAGAGCGGGTCGCTCGTGACCGAGGCCGGAGCGGACCCCGCGGGGAGCGTCACGATGGCCGCCCAGCCGTCGCCGGTGACGGTCGGCTTCGGCTCGCCGCTGTGCCGGGGGGATTCCTCCCCCCGACTCGGCGGCTGCGACACCGAGGCGCCGGGCGGGGGCGTGAAGGCGAACAGAGCCGGGTCGGGTCGGTCGCTGCTGAAGCTCGAGAAGGCGGCTTCGAACGCCGGGGAGCCTGCTCCCCGCGCGGTCACCGAGACCCGCAAGGGGACGCCGGTGCTGCCGTCTACGGCGATCGACACGGACCCGACCAGCGTGGCGTCGGTCCGTGGCTTGAGGACGAGGTCGTACGCGTTCCGACCCGCGACGGTGACGTTGTCAGCGAGGGTGACGCTCGTGCTCGGGTCGACGGAGGCGAGGAAGCGCTGCGCGAGCTGCTCGGGCGTCATCGCGGAGGCGTCCGGAGCGGTGCTCGCGCCGGCGTGCTCGGGCAGCGTGGCATGGGTGGCCTTCTCGCCCTTCGAGTCGTACAGCCAGACATCCGAGCCGTTCCGGATGACGTCGCGCTCCGCGAGCTGGTCGAGCACCTGGACGCGCTGACGGGTCGCACCATCGGCCCACACCTTGGCCGTGTGATCGGCGAGAAGCAGTTCCAGGGTGTTCGTCGCGCTGCTGTCCGACGCACTGGACGAGGTCTTCGGGAGGTCCGGGAGTCCGAGCGACGAGGTCTGCTCGACCGTTCCGGAGAACGCCTGCGAGCCGCTCGAGGCGACGAGGCGGAGCACGTCGGACGGGGTCCGGACCGGCAAGTCCGCCGCACCCGCGGCGAGAGGAGCCGCGATCGCCCCGACGGCGATCACGGCGGGGACGACGACAGCGGGCAGCCAGCGCACCCAGCGATGCTTCATGGATTCAGGGTACGCGCGCGGAGGGCCTCCCGGCCCTGCGAAGTCGATGTGAACCCGGGGAACCGTTCGCAGGGATGAGCGGTGTCATCCGAAGGGATGACCCTGCTCCTGCGGTCGCCGAAGACGCGGAAGGCCCCGCACGAAGCGGGGCCTTCCTCCGGGTGGTCAGAGGACGTCGCCGACCTTGTGCACGCGGATGTCGTTCGTGGTACCGGGGATCCCGGGAGGGGAGCCGGAGATGATGATGACCTTGTCGCCGTTCACGGCGCGGCCGGTGGACTTCAGCGCCTCGTCGACCTGGGCGACCATCTGGTCGGTGTGGGTCACACGATCGACGACGAACGACTCGACGCCCCAGTAGAGCGCCATCTTGCGACGCGTCTCCTCCTCGGGCGTGAACGCCAGGATCGGGATCTGGTTCCGGAGACGGGCCATGCGACGAGCCGACTCCCCCGACTCCGTGAACACGCAGAGGTACTTCGCCTCGACGAACTCGGCGACCTCGGTCGCAGCGGCCGTGATCGCGCCGGACTGGGTCCGGGGCTTGGTGCCGAGGGGCGCGATCCGCTCCAGCCCGTGCTCCTCGGTCGACTTCACGATCCGCGCCATGGTCTGGACCGTGATGGCCGGGTACTCGCCGACACTGGTCTCACCCGAGAGCATGACCGCGTCGGCGCCGTCGAGGACCGCGTTCGCCACGTCGGACGTCTCGGCGCGGGTCGGGACCGGGCTCGAGATCATCGATTCGAGCATCTGCGTCGCCACGATGACCGGCTTCGCCGCGCGGCGGGCCAGCTCGATCGCGCGCTTCTGGACGATCGGGACGGCCTCGAGCGGGAGCTCGACGCCCAGGTCGCCACGGGCGACCATGATCGCGTCGAACGCCTCGATGATGCCCTCGAGCGCCTCCACGGCCTGGGGCTTCTCGATCTTGGCGACGACGGGGACGCGGCGCCCCTCCTCCGCCATGATCTCGTGAACGCGCGCGATGTCGGAGGCGTTGCGCACGAACGAGAGCGCGATCAGGTCTGCGCCGAGGCTGAGGCCCCAGCGCAGGTCGGCCTCGTCCTTGTCGGACAGCGCCGGCACGTTGACCGCGACACCCGGGAGGTTGATGCCCTTGTTGTTCGAGACGGGACCGGCCACGACGACCTCGGTCGTGACGACCGTCCCGTCGGTCTCGAGCACGCGGACACGGACCTTGCCGTCGTCGATCAGGAGGTAGTCGCCCGGGTTGACGTCGTGCGGGAGCCCCTTGAACGTCGTCGACGAGATCTCCTTCGTCCCGATGATGTCCTCGGTGGTGATCTTGAAGATGTCGCCCTCGGCGAGCTCGTACGGCCCCGCCTCGAACTTGCCCAGGCGGATCTTCGGACCCTGCAGGTCGACCAGGACGGCGACCGGCTTCCCGGCGTCGGCGGCGGCCTTCCGCACGTTGGCGTAGACCCCCTCGTGCACCTCGTAGCTGCCGTGGCTCAGATTCATCCGGGCCACGTCAACGCCCGCGTCGATGATCGCGCGGATGTTGTCATAGCTGGAGGTCGCCGGACCCAGGGTCGCGACGATTTTCGCCCTTCTCATGCTTTCTTGCTGCTCCGTGATTCTCGCGCGCGAGGGCGCGTTATCGGTGGTGGAGGGGGTCAGACCAGGATGCCGCGGTCCGTCGGACGGACCGGCGACGGCAACTGGGTCTCCCCTTCAAGATACCGGTCGACGGCGGCGGCCGCTGCCCGGCCCTCCGCGATCGCCCACACGATGAGCGATTGACCCCGCCCGGCGTCGCCGGCGACGAACACGCCCGGCTGATCGGTGTGGTACTCGCCGTCGCGGCGCACGTTCCCGCGGTCGTCGAACGCGAGGCCCAGCTGACCGGCGAGGTCGGACTGCTCCGGGCCGGTGAACCCGAGCGCCAGCAGCACGAGGTCCGCCGGGATCTCGCGCTCGGTTCCGGCCTTCGGGACACGCCGGCCGTCGAGGTACTCGGTCTCGGCGACGCGCAGCGCGCGCACCTCCCCGTACTCGTTCGCGAGGAACTCGACGGTCGACGCGAGGTACTCGCGGTGACCGCCCTCCTCGTGGGCGCTCTGCACCTCGAAGAGCGTGGGCGTGGTCGGCCACGGCTGGTGCCCGGGACGCTCCGCGGGCGGCTGCTTGCCGATCGCGAGGTTGGTCACGCTCGCGGCGCCCTGACGGTGGGCCGTGCCGATGCAGTCAGCACCGGTGTCGCCGCCGCCCAGGACGATGACGTGCTTGCCGTCGGCGGTGATCTGGTCCGCGACCTGGTCGCCGGCACCAGCCTTGTTCTGCTGGACCAGGTACTCCATCGCGAAGTGCACGCCGGAGAGGTCGCGTCCCGGGATCGGCAGGTCACGCGGGACCATGGCACCGGTGGCGACGATCACGGCGTCGTACCGTGCGCGGAGGTCGTCCCAGCTGATGTCGACGCCGATGTTCACGCCCGCGCGGAAGCGGGTGCCCTCCGCCATCATCTGGTTGAGCCGGGCCTCCAGATGCTTCTTCTCCATCTTGAAGTCCGGGATGCCGTAGCGCAGCAGGCCCCCGATGCGGTCGTCGCGCTCGTAGACCGCGACGGTGTGGCCGGCGCGGGTGAGCTGCTGGGCAGCGGCCAGGCCCGCGGGACCCGACCCGACGACGGCGACCGTCTTGCCGGTGAGACGCTCCGGCGGGTGCGGCTGCACCCAGCCGTTCTGCCAGGCCTGGTCGATGATCGACACCTCGACCTGCTTGATCGTCACCGCCGGCTGGTTGATGCCGAGCACGCACGAGGACTCGCACGGCGCGGGGCAGAGCCGCCCGGTGAACTCCGGGAAGTTGTTCGTCGCGTGGAGGCGCTCGATCGCCTGACGGCCCTCGCCCCGCCACATGAGGTCGTTCCACTCCGGGATGAGGTTCCCGAGCGGGCAGCCCTGGTGGCAGAACGGGATGCCGCAGTCCATGCAGCGACCGGCCTGACGCCGCAGCTGCGCCGGGTCTCCGGCTTCGTAGACCTCTTTCCAGTCCATGATCCGGACGGAGACCGGGCGCCGCTTCGGCAGCTCCCGTTCGGTCACCTTCAGGAAGCCCTTCGGGTCAGCCATGGTTCTCTCCTTGTCGCGGGAAGTCCGGGGAACTCGAGCTCGTCATCCGCCCGTCACCTCCAGGATCCGGTTCCAGACGATGTCGCCGTCGGGGTCGAGACCCTCGTCGACGGCCTCCTGCCGCATCTGCAGCACGGCGGCGTAGTCGCGCGGCAGCACCTTCACGAACGCGGCGACCGTCCGGTCGAAGTCGGCGAGCATCCGTTCAGCGAGAGCCGACCCGGTCTCCGCGCGGTGCCGCTCGAGCAGGTCGCGGACGATCTCGATGTCGGCGCTGCCGAGCGGGAGGAGCTCGAGCTCGCCGCTCGCCAGGGCCTCGCGGTTGACGCGCTCGGTGGCGAGGTCGTACACGTACGCCGTGCCGCCGGACATCCCGGCGCCGAGGTTGCGACCGGTGCTGCCGAGGATGACGGCCAGGCCACCGGTCATGTACTCGAGCGCGTGGTCGCCCACGCCCTCCACCACCGCGGTCGCACCCGAGTTGCGGACCAGGAAGCGCTCCCCCACGATGCCGCGGATGAACATGCTGCCCTGGGTGGCGCCGTACCCGATCACGTTGCCGGCGATCACGTTGCGCTCGGCCGGGAACACGCTGTCGCGCGGCGGCCGGACGACGATCTCGCCGCCGGAGAGCCCCTTGCCGACGTAGTCGTTGCTGTCGCCCTCGAGGCGGAGCGTGATGCCCGCCGGGAGGAACGCGCCGAGCGACTGCCCGGCGGAGCCCGTCAGCGTGATGTCGATCGACCCCGCGGGAAGGCCGTTCTCGCCGTGCCGCAGCGTCACCTCGTGGCCGAGCATCGTGCCGACGGCACGCTCGGTGTTGCGGATCGGCAGCGAGAGCTCGACGCGCGAGCCGTCCGGGCCTCCGCGACCCTCGAGCACGGGACGGGCGGCGTCGATGAGCTGCCGGTCGAAGTGCTCATCGAGCCCGTGCTCCTGCGCGCGGCCGTTCTTGCGCGGCTCGTCGTCGCGGAAGCGCGGACCGCGCAGGATCGGCGAGAGGTCGAGGCCGGAGGCCTTCCAGTGATCGATCGCCGTGTCCACGTCGAGCAGCTCGGCGTGGCCGATCGCCTCGTCGAGGCTGCGGAATCCGAGCTCGGCGAGGTACTCGCGCACCTCCTCGGCGATGAACTCGAAGAAGTTCACGACGAACTCGGGCTTGCCGGAGAACCGTGCGCGCAGCTCGGGGTTCTGCGTGGCGACACCCACCGGGCACGTGTCGAGGTGGCAGACGCGCATCATGACGCAGCCGGAGACGACGAGAGGCGCGGTCGCGAAACCGAACTCCTCGGCCCCGAGCAGCGCGCCCACGATCACGTCGCGGCCGGTCTTCAGCTGGCCGTCGACCTGGACCACGACGCGCTCCCGCATGCCGTTCAGCATGAGGGTCTGCTGGGTCTCGGCCAGGCCGAGCTCCCACGGGGTGCCGGCGTGCTTCAACGAGTTGACCGGGGAGGCGCCCGTGCCGCCGTCATGGCCGGAGACGAGGATGACGTCGGCCAGCGCCTTCGCCGTCCCCGCGGCCACCGCGCCGATCCCGGACTCGCTCACGAGCTTCACGTGGACCCGGGCGCGGGGGTTCGCGCGCTTGAGGTCGAAGATGAGCTGCTTGAGGTCTTCGATCGAGTAGATGTCGTGGTGCGGAGGCGGCGAGATCAGGCCGACGCCCGCCGTCGCGTGACGGGTCCGGGCCACCCACGGGTAGACCTTCGTCGGCGGCAGCTGGCCGCCCTCGCCGGGCTTCGCGCCCTGCGCGAGCTTGATCTGGATGTCGTCGGCGTGGGTGAGGTACATCGAGGTGACGCCGAACCGGCCCGACGCGACCTGCTTGATCGCGCTGCGGCGTTCGGGGTCGAGGAGGCGGTCGAGGTCCTCGCCGCCCTCACCGGTGTTCGACTTGGCTCCGAGCCGGTTCATCGCGATGGCGAGCGTCTCGTGGGCCTCCTTCGAGATCGAGCCGTAGCTCATCGCACCGGTTGAGAAGCGCTTCACGATCGACGCGACCGACTCGACCTCGTCGAGCGGCACGGGCGGACGCTCGCCCGTCTTCAACTTGAACATCCCGCGCAGCGTCATCAGCGACGACGACTGGTCGTCGACGCCCTTCGTGTACTCGCGGAAGATGTCGTACCGGCGCGTCCGCGTCGAGTGCTGGAGACGGAAGACCGTCTCGGGGTTGAACAGGTGGGGCGAGCCGTCCCGGCGCCACTGGTACTCGCCTCCGGTCGCCAGGCGCTCGTGGGCGAGGGCGGCGCCCTCCGACGGGTAGGCGGCGGAGTGACGCGAGAGGTTCTCGGCCGCGATCACCTCGATGCCCACGCCGCCGAGCTTGCTCGTCGTGCCGGTGAAGTACTGGTCGACGAACTCCTGGCTGAGGCCAACGGCCTCGAACGCCTGGGCCCCGGCGTACGACGAGACCGTCGAGATGCCCATCTTCGACATGATCTTGAGCACGCCCTTGCCGAGCGCCTTGATCACGTTCTTGACGGCCTTCTCGGGCGTCACGCCCGTGATGAGGCCGCTGCGGACCAGTTCCTCGCAGGTCTCCATGGCCAGGTAGGGGTTGATGGCGGAGGCGCCGTACCCGATCAGCAGGGCCACGTGGTGCACCTCGCGCACATCCCCGGCCTCGACGATGATGCCGACCTTCAGCCGGTTGTCGTCGCGGATGAGGTGATGGTGCACGGCGGCCAGCATGAGCAGCGACGGGATCGGGGCGAGGTCCTTCGTCGAGTCGCGGTCGCTCAGCACGATGAACTGCGCGCCGGCCTCGATGGCCTCGTCGACCTCGTCGCACATCTCGGCCAGCCGGCGCTCGAGGGCGTCCGGCCCCGCCTCGACCCGGTACAGGCCGCGGATCGTCGTCGTCAGGCGGCTCCCCGGCGTCGGGTCGATGTGCTGGATCTTCGCGAGCTCGTCGTTGTCGATCACGGGGAAGTCGAGGACGACCTGGCGCGCGTGCTCCGGGCCGGCGGAGAGCAGGTTGCGCTCCGGACCCAGGCCGAGCTTGAGGGAGGTGACGACCTCCTCGCGGATCGAGTCGAGCGGCGGGTTGGTCACCTGCGCGAACTGCTGCGTGAAGTAGTCGAACAGGAGGCGCGGCCGCTCCGACAGGACGGCCACCGGCGTGTCCGACCCCATGGCGCCGAGGGGCTCGGCACCCGTCGTCGCCATGGGCTTCAGCAGGATGCGCACCTCCTCCTCGGTGTAGCCGAAGGTGCGCTGGCGGCGCACGATCGAGGCCGGGGTGTGCACGATGTGCTCGCGCTCCGGGAGGTCCTTCAGGTTGATGCGGCCGTTCTCGAGCCATTCCCCGTACGGTGCGCCGGCGGCGAGCTCGGACTTGATCTCGTCGTCCTCGATGAGGCGCCCGGCGACCGTGTCGACCAGGAACATGCGGCCCGGCCGCAGGCGGCCCTTGCGGACCACGCGGCTCGGCTCGATGTCGAGCACGCCGATCTCGGAGGCGAGCACCACGAGGCCGTCGTTCGTGACGACGTAGCGTCCCGGGCGGAGCCCGTTGCGGTCGAGGGTCGCGCCGACGAGCGTGCCGTCGGTGAAGACGATCGCCGCGGGGCCGTCCCATGGCTCCATGAGCATCGAGTGGTACTCGTAGAAGTCCCGGCGGACCGGGTCGATCTCCGTCTGGTTCTCCCACGCCTCGGGCACCATCATCATGACGGCGTGCGGCAGGGAGCGGCCCGTCAGCGACAGCAGCTCCACGACCTCGTCGAAGGAGGCCGAGTCGCTGGCGCCGGGCGTCACGATCGGGAGCACCGGGGACAGGTCGCCGAGCAGCTCGCTCTCGAGCTGCGACTGGCGCGCCCGCATCCAGTTGCGGTTGCCCTGCACCGTGTTGATCTCGCCGTTGTGCGCGATCATGCGGAACGGCTGGGCGAGCGGCCACGATGGGAACGTGTTGGTGGAGTACCGGGAGTGCACGAGCGCGAGCCGGGAGGCGAACCGGTCGTCCGACAGGTCGGGGTAGAACGGCTCCAGCTGGAGGGTCGTGACCATGCCCTTGTAGACGAGTGTGCGGCTCGAGAGCGACGAGAAGTAGAGGTCGAGCTCGCGCTCTGCGCGCTTGCGCAGGAAGAAGGTCTGCCGGTCGAGCGCGATGCCGCCAGCCGTCTCCCCCTGCTCGTCGCGTCGCGTGGACACGACGAAGAGCTGCTCGATCACAGGCATGGCGTCGCGGGCGAGCGTCCCGAGCTCCTCCGGGCGGACCGGGACCTCGCGCCAGCCGAGCACGGCGAGCTCGTGCTCGCCCGCGATCGCAGCGACCGCCTCCTTGACGCGGTCGCGAGCGGCCCGGTCGGTCGGGAGGAAGGCGTTGCCGACGGCGTAGCGACCGGCGGGCGGCAGGTCGAAGTCCGCCACAGCCCGCAGGAAGGCGTCGGGCACCTGCGTGATGATGCCCGCGCCGTCGCCGGTGCCCGCGTCGGAGCCGACGGCGCCGCGGTGCTCGAGGTGACGGAGCGCCTCGAGCGCCGCGTCGATGATGTCGTGCCCGGCGGTTCCGCGCAGGGTCGCCACCATGGCGAGGCCGCAGGCGTCCTTCTCGTGCGCAGGGTCGTACAGGCCCTGCCGCTCGGGCATGGTGCCGAACCGGCTATGGGGAGGCGTGAGCGCCATGGTGACCGTCCTCACAGTGTCGTGGATGTGGGGATGTGGTGTGCGGGGACGCCATCGGCCCGTCACGGGGAGGGGTTCCGCCGCATGGTCCACCGGGCTGTGTGCGGCCCGGCGTCTCGCGTGCGGTCAGTGGTGCGTGCGGGATCGCCTCGACGGGTGCTATCGGGAGCCGGACGGGCTTGTGGCCTCGGCCTTCCGAGACCTGGCAGGCTCTCCGTCGGCATCGTCGGAGACCTCGTCATCCAGGTCCGTGTCGTCAGAGTCTACCGCAGCATCGGGTCGCACCCATTCACGACCCGGAACGTACGGGCTCGGCTCGAGCCCGGTGTGCCTCCGGGACTGCACGATGAAGAGCGCGACGCCGAGGACGACGGCGGCGAACGCGGCCCACACGTTGCTCGGGATGCCGAGGAAGGAGAACTCGCTCGGGTCGATCCGGATCGACTCGAGGTAGGAACGGCCGAGGCCGTACCAGACGAGGTAGAGGGCGAAGAGCTTGCCCCACTGCATGCGGAACCGGCGCTCGATGAGCACGAGCAGGACGACGCCGATGACGTTCCAGATGATCTCGTACAGGAACAGGGGCTGGAACAGCGTGCCCTCGGGCAGGCCCACCGGGATCGCCTTGTTGCCGGCGTCGATCTGGAGCCCCCAGGGCAGGTCGGTCGGCAGACCGAAGAGCTCCTGGTTGAAGTAGTTGCCGAAGCGCCCGATCGCCTGCGCGAGCAGGAGCGCCGGCGCCAGCGCGTCGGCGAAGGTCCAGAAGCGGAGGCCGGTCCAGCGGCAGCCGATCCAGGCGCCGACCGCGCCGCCGATCAGGGCTCCGAAGATGGCGTTGCCGCCCTCCCAGATGAAGAACACCTTCCACAGGTCGGCGCCCGGGAAGAAGTAATCCTGCGGGTGCGTGAACACGTGATAGAACCGCGCGCCGATGATGCCCAGCGGCACGGCCCAGAGCAGCACGTCGAGCACCACGCCCGGCTCGGCGCCGCGCTTGGTGAGCCGGCGGGAGGTCCACATCGCGGCTATGACGATCCCGATGAGGATCATGATGGCGTAGGTCTGGATCCGCCAGTGCAGACCGAAGATGTCGATCGGGATCTGCTGCCACTCGGGCCCCGGGCTCGGGATGCTGGTAACCCAGCCGCTCATCGTCGCAACCACCCGATGACTCACCTTTCGATTCCGTTGGGATTCCGCGCAGAAGGGCGCGCGGCCACCCTAGTCTAAAGCCGCGATCAGGCCCGCTTCGCGCCCTCGGCGAGAGCCGCGGCGACGCGACCGGCCTCGGCGACGCCGCCGTCTCCGAGCGCCTTGACGAGCGCGGAGCCGACGATCGCGCCGTCGGCGTACTCGAGCACCTCCGCCACCTGCGCTGCGCTCGAGATGCCGAGCCCCACGCAGGTGCTCGTGGCGCCCGCGTTCCGCAGCCGGCCGACGAGCGTCCTCGCGGCCGCGTCGACGTCGGTGCGCGCTCCGGTGATGCCCATCGTCGAGACCGCGTACACGAACCCGCGGCTGCGTTCGACGGCCTGACGGAGCCGCTCATCGGTGGAACTCGGCGCCGCGAGGAAGACGCGGTCGAGGTCCGTGCGATCCGAGGCGTCGAGCCAGAGACCGGCCTCGTCGGGGATGAGGTCCGGCGTGATCAGCCCGGCGCCTCCCGCCTCGGCCAGGTCGTCGGCGAACCGGTCGACCCCGTACTGCAGCACGGGGTTCCAGTACGTCATGACGAGCACGGGGACGTCGACCGCGGCCGTGATCTCGCGCACCGCGGTGAACCCGTCACGCAGCCGGAAACCGCTCGACAGCGCCTGCTGCGTGGCGGCCTGGATCACGGTGCCGTCCATCACCGGGTCCGAGTACGGCAGACCGAGCTCGATGATGTCGACGCCGTTCTGCGCGAGGGCCACGGCCGCCTCGACGCTGGTCCGCAGGTCGGGGAACCCGGCGGGCAGGTAGCCGATGAGAGCGCCGGCGGCCTCGTCATTGCGGCGGGCGATGGTGTCGGCGACGCGGCTCACGACTGCACGGCTCCCTCGTCGATCAGTCCGAAGTAGCGTCCTGCGGTCTCCATGTCCTTGTCGCCGCGGCCGCTCAGGTTGATGAGGATGATCCCGTCGGGACCGAGCTCACGGCCGAGCTCGAGGGCACCGGCGAGGGCGTGGGCGGACTCGATGGCGGGGATGATGCCCTCGGTCCGGCTCAGCAGTCGGAGCGCCTCCATCGCCTCGGCGTCGGACACGGGGCGGTACTCCGCGCGCCCGATGGAGGCGAGGTGCGAGTGCTCCGGGCCGACGCCCGGGTAGTCCAGGCCGGCCGAGATGGAGTGCGACTCGATCGTCTGGCCGTCCTCGTCCTGCAGGAGCATCGTGCGCGCGCCGTGGAGAACGCCGGGGCGCCCCTTGGAGATCGTGGCCGCGTGGCGCGGCGTCTCGGCGCCCTCTCCCCCGGCCTCGAAGCCGACGAGGCGGACGTCCTCGTCGTCGAGGAACGCGTGGAAGATGCCGATGGCGTTCGAGCCGCCGCCGACGCACGCGGCGACGACGTCGGGCAGGCGGCCGGTCAGCTCGAGCACCTGCCCGCGCGCCTCCTCACCGATGATCTTCTGCAGGTCGCGGACCATCGCCGGGAACGGGTGCGGGCCGGCCGCCGTGCCGAAGATGTAATTGGTGGTCTCGACGTTCGTCACCCAGTCGCGCATCGCATCGTTGATGGCGTCCTTCAAGGTGCGCGACCCGGTCTTGACCGCGATCACCTCGGCGCCGAGCAGCCGCATCCGCGCAACGTTCAGGGCCTGGCGCTCGGTGTCGACCTCGCCCATGTAGATCGTGCACTCGAGGCCGAACAGAGCGGCCGCCGTCGCGGTGGCCACGCCGTGCTGACCCGCGCCGGTCTCGGCGATCACGCGGGTCTTGCCGATGCGGCGGGTCAGGATCGCCTGCCCGAGCACGTTGTTGATCTTGTGCGACCCGGTGTGGTTCAGGTCTTCGCGCTTGAGGATGATGCGCGCGCCGCCCGCGGCCGCCGCGAACCGGGGCACCTCCGTGATGATCGAGGGGCGGCCGGTGTAGCTGCGGTGCAGCTCGTCGAGCTCGGCGTGGAAGGCGGGGTCGGCCTTCGCCAGCTCCCACGCCTCCGTCAGCTCGTCGAGCGCGGCGACGAGGGACTCGGGGACGAAGCGGCCGCCGAACTCGCCGAAGTACGGGCCCGTCGCGTTGCGGCGGGAGGCCGCGTCAGCGGACGACGGCGGGGTGTGGAGGGTCATCGTGCTCCCAGGAACTGGTGGAGGGTGGCGACGGGATCGCTGGTGACCAGCGCCTCGCCGACCAGGACGACATCGGCCCCCGCGTCGCGGTAGTGCGCGACGTCGGCGGCGGTCTTGACGGCGGACTCGGCGACGCGGACCGCGCCGGCCGGGAAACGGCCGGACAGCCGTCCGAACAGGTCGCGGTCGAGCTCGAACGTGGTGAGGTCGCGCGCGTTGACGCCGATGAGCCGCGCTCCGGTGTCGGCGGCGCGGGCCAGCTCTTCGGCCGAGTGCGCCTCGACGAGTGCGGTCATGCCGAGCTCGGTGATCAGCCCGTACAGCTCGACGAGCTGCGCCTGATCGAGCGCGGCAACGATGAGGAGCACCAGGTCGGCGCCCGCCGCGCGGGCTTCGAACACCTGGTACGGCTCGGCGATGAACTCCTTGCGGAGCACCGGGATGGAGACGGTGCGGCGCACCGCTTCGAGATCGGCGAGCGATCCGCGGAAGCGGCGCTCCTCGGTCAGGACGCTGATCGCGCTCGCTCCGCCCTGCTCGTAGCGGGCGGCGAGGGCGGCGGGATCGGGGATCTCGGCGAGGGCGCCGCGGGAGGGGCTGGCGCGCTTCACCTCGGCGATGATCTTGACGCGCTCGGCCGGCGCCAGCGCGCTCAGCGCGTCGATCGCCGGTTCGCGGTCGAGAGCGGCTGCCTCCACAACGGCGAGCGGTCGCTCGGACCGCCGCCGCTCCGCATCCTCCAGGGCGCCGGCGACGAGGTCTGCCAGCACGGGGTCAGTGGCCCTTCGGCGTGTACTTGGAGCCGCCGACGCCGTACCCGGCGCGCTTCATGACCCAGCCCACGATGAGGCCGATGACGGCGAGGGCCGCGGAGGCCCAGACGATGATCGCGGCGTCGAAGAAGAACGCGACGGCTCCGATGGCGAAGGCGACCAGCATGATGATGACGGCCGTCCACGCCGCCGGAGAGTGACCGTGGCCTGGCTCGACTGACTCGGTGCTCATGGGACTCCTGCACGTCGGGTGCGCACGTCGGTGCGCACGGGGGTTGGATCGGATCCAGTCTAGTGGCTCAGCGCGTGGGGTCGTCGCCCCGGCTGAGCTCGTCCCAGCTGTCGATGGCGGTGTCGCGGTCGAGCGTGCCCGGCTCACGCGGGCTCTCCCCCTCCGCGACCGCACGCGCCTCGGCGTCGTCATCCGGGCGCGCCTGCGGTTCCTCGCCGCCAGCGGAAACCGCCGACGCATCGAGGGCCTCGGCGGCGGGCCGCCCGTCCTCCGTCTCGAAGCGGGTCCGGTACTTGCGCGACGCTCCCGGCCACAGGCGGGAGAAGACGATGACGGAGGCGCCCCCGAGCACCAGCACCACTCCGCCGGCGACCGCCGCCCACGGCCACGGCTCGACCACGACGGACTGCACGAGACGGCGGATCGACGCGTCCCCCGCCACCCCGGTCGCGGTCGTGACCGCGGCCGACGAGGAGCGGATCGGGTCCGCCAGCGCCGTTCCCGCCGAGATCAGGACGGAGACCCCGAGGAGCACGCCGAGCAGGGCGAGCACGATGCGGAAGGCCGGTCCGGCGATCGCGAGGGCGGCGGTCAGGGCCAGGCCGGCCAGGGCCAGGGCCGTGAGGGCGGGCGCGGCCGCCGACCCCGCGACGCTGATCGTCGCAACGTGGTCGGCCGTGTCGACGAGGCGGACCGAGAACCACGACTGCGTGGCTGCGAGCAGGCTGAACGCACTCCCGACCACGAGCGCGAGCATCGATGCGTACTTCCAGCGGCGCCCCACGGCGGCGCGCCGGACGTCCGCGGTGCTCTCCGCCTCCGTCACAGCACCCTCGTCATGGCGTTGGCGACCGCGACGGCGCGCAGCGGTGCGGCCGCCTTGTTCCAGGACTCCTGGTACTCGTTCTCCGGCACGGAGTCGGCGACGAGTCCGCCCCCGGCCTGCACGCGTGCCACGCCGTCCATGATCGTGGCCGTGCGGATCGCGATCGCCAGGTCGGCGTCCCCCGCGAAGTCGAAGTAGCCGATCACGCCGCCGTAGACCCCGCGCTGCGCCGGCTCGAGCTCGTCGATGATCCGGAGCGCCATCGGCTTGGGGGCGCCCGACAGCGTCCCCGCGGGGAAGGTCGCCCGGAAGACGTCGATCGCGCTCGCCTCGGGACGGAGGTCGCCCTCCACCGACGACACGATGTGCATGATGTGGCTGAACCGCTCGACGCGCATGAACTCGGTGACCTCGACGGTCCCGGCCTCGCACACCTTGAGCAGGTCGTTGCGTGCCAGGTCGACGAGCATGAGGTGCTCCGCCCGCTCCTTGTCGTCGGCGAGGAGGGACGCCTCGAGGTCGAGGTCCTCCTCCGGGGTGGCGCCGCGCGGCCGGGAGCCGGCGATCGGGTGCGTGAAGGCGCGCCCCTCCTGGACCTTGACCAGCGCCTCCGGCGAGGAGCCGACGATCTCGTAGCGGTCGCCGTCGGGCTTCTCGAGCGACAGGAGGTACATGTACGGACTCGGGTTGAGCGCCCGGAGCACCCGGTAGACGTCAAGCGCGGAGGCATGGCACTCGAGCTCGAAGCGCTGCGAGACGACGACCTGGAAGATGTCGCCTGCGACGATGCGCTCCTTCGCCGTCTCGACGGAGGCGAGGAAGTCCTCCTTGCGCGTCCGGAACTCGGGCTCGGCGGGCGTGGACAGGTCGATCTGCGCGAGGACCGCCTCCGCGGGCTGCGCCAGTTCGGCCTGCATGCGGTCCAGTCGCGCCTGCGCGTCGGCCCAGAGGGCGTCCGCCGTCTCCTCGCCGTCGGCCAGCGCGTTGGCGACGAGCTTGACGGTGCCCGTGCGGTGGTCGATCACCACGAGGTCGGCGACGAAGGCGAGGGCCTGGCCGGGCACGGCGTAGTCGGCGGGCGGGCGGTGCGGGAGCCGCTCGAGCTGGCGGATCGCCTCCCAGCCGATGAAGCCGACGAGACCACCGGTCAGCGGCGGCAGCCCCGGGATGCGCGGTGTCGTCCAGCGCCGGTGGAGAGCAGCGAGGGCGGCGAGCGGCTCGGCCGGCCGCTCGGTTCCGAGGGCCCGCTCGGCGTTCAGGCCGTAGTCGAGCCACCGCACCTCGTCGCCCTGCTGCGTGAGCACCCCGAAGGAGGCCGCGCCGACGAACGAGAACCGCGACCAGATGCCTCCCTGCTCGGCGGACTCGAGGAGGAACGTGCCCGGGCGCCCCGCCGCCAGCTTGCGGTAGATGCCCACGGGCGTCTCGCTGTCGGCGAAGAGCTCCCGGATGACGGGCACGACGCGATGTCCGGCCACGAGCGACCCGAATTCGTCGCGGGTCGTCGTGCCGGCGACCTCGGCGATCACCGGTCCTCCCGGGCGGCTTCGGGGCTCTCCCCCACCACGGGCGAGAGCTGGTCGGCGTCGAAGCACGTGCGCGTGCCGGTGTGGCAGGCGGCGCCGATCTGGTCGACGGTCACGAGCAGCGTGTCGCCGTCGCAGTCGATGGCGAGGCCCTTCACGTACTGCACGTGTCCGGAGGTGTCGCCCTTCCGCCAGTACTCCTGGCGCGAGCGCGACCAGAACGTGACGCGGCCCTCGCTCATGGTCCGGCGGAAGGCCTCCGCATCCATCCAGCCCATCATGAGCACCTCACGGGTGTCCCACTGCTGGATGATCGCCGCGACGAGTCCCGCCTCGGTGAAGCGGATGCGGCTGAGCGCCTCGTCGATCTCGGTCGTGCTCATCGTCGTACCTCCAGTCCGGCGGCGGCCAGCTCGTCCTTCACGTCGCCGATCGTGAGCTCCCCCTGGTGGAAGACGCTGGCGGCCAGCACGGCGTCCGCTCCCGCCTCGATCGCCGGGGGGAAGTGCTCGACGCGTCCCGCGCCTCCCGAGGCGATGACGGGCACGCTGCTCAACTCGCGCATGGCGCGGATGAGCTCGAGGTCGAAGCCCTCCTTGGTGCCGTCGGCGTCGATCGAGTTGACGAGCAGCTCGCCGGCACCGAGCTCGATCGCCCGGGTCGCCCACTCGAGTGCGTCCAGCCCGGTCTCCGTCCGGCCGCCGTGCGTGGTGACGACGAACCCGGAGGGGGTCGCCGCCGAGCGCTTGACGTCGAGCGACAGCACGAGCACCTGCGCGCCGAAGCGCGCGGCGATCTCGGCCACGAGCTCCGGCCGGGCGATCGCGGCCGAGTTGACGCCGACCTTGTCGGCGCCGCTGCCGAGGAGCCGGGCCACGTCCTCGGGGCTGCGCACGCCTCCTCCGACCGTGAGCGGGATGAACACCTGCTCGGCGGTCGCGCGGACGACGTCGTACGTGGTCGCCCGGTCGTCGACCGTGGCGGTCACGTCGAGGAACGTGAGCTCGTCGGCGCCCTGCTCGAAGTAGCGGCGAGCGAGCTCGACCGGGTCGCCCTGGTCGCGCAGGTTCTGGAAGTTGACGCCCTTCACGACGCGGCCGGCGGCCACGTCGAGACACGGGATCACGCGGACCGAGACGCCCATCAGATCCGTGCCGCGTGGATCGAGGTCACGAGGATCGCCCGCGCTCCCAGCTCGTAGAGGTCGTCCATGATGTGGTTCGTGTGCTCGCGGCGGATCATGACGCGGACGGCGACCCAGTCCGGCTCGCCGAGCGGCGACACGGTCGGGGACTCGACACCGGGGGTCAGCGCGACCGCCTTCTCGAGCAGGGCGACCGGCAGGTTGTAGTCGACGAGAACGTACTGGCGCGCGACCATGACGCCCTGGAGGCGCCGCAGGAGGGTGTCGACCCCGGTCGCGGGCTCCGGTGACGAGATGAGCACCGCCTCCGACTCGAGGATCACCGGCCCGAAGATCTCGAGGCCCTGCTTCCGCAGCGTGGAGCCGGTCTCGACGACATCGGCGACCGCGTCGGCGACGCCGAGGCGCACGGCCGACTCGACGGCGCCGTCGAGCTTGATGAGCGCGGTATCGACGCCGTTCTCGGCGAGGAAGGCGCCGACGAGCCCGGGGTAGCTGGTCGCCACCCGCTTGCCGGCGAGGTCGGCGAGCTCGGTGAACGCGGCGGCGGGCCCGGCGAAGCGGAACGTCGACGCGGCGAAGTCGAGGGCGGCGATCTCGGCGGCGGCTGATCCGGAGTCGAGAAGAAGGTCTCTCCCCGTGATGCCCACATCGAGTGCGCCGGAGCCGACGTACGTGGCGATGTCGCGCGGTCGCAGGTAGAAGAACTCCACGCCGTTGCGCTGATCGGTGACGATCAGCTCCTTCGGGTCGCGGCGGCCGACATAGCCGGCCTCGTGGAGCATCTGCGCCGCGGTCTCGGAGAGGGAGCCCTTGTTCGGGACGGCGATCTTCAGCATGGTCGAGTCTTTCGTGACGGGTCCGGTGTCGTGGTCGGGATGCCTCGGCGGCCGATCACAGATGTCGGTACACGTCGGCCGGGGTCAGGCCCTTCGCGAGCAGCAGCACCTGGAGGTGGTACAGCAGCTGCGAGATCTCCTCGGCGGTGGCCTCGTCGGTCTCGTACTCGGCGGCCATCCAGACCTCGGCGGCCTCTTCCACGATCTTCTTGCCGATGGCGTGCACGCCGGCGTCGAGCTCGCGCACCGTCCCGGAGCCCTCCGGACGGGCGGCGGCCTTCTCGCTGAGCTCGGCGAAGAGGTCGTCGAAGGTTTTCACCGTTACAGCGTACCGGTCCGTCAGTGACGGTGCGCCGCGACCGCGTCCCTCAGCGCCGCGATGCGCTCGGCCGGCTCGCCGCGGAACACGCTGGAACCGGCGACGAACGTGTCGGCCCCGTTCTCGGCTGCTGTGACGATCGTCTCCTCGGTCACGCCGCCGTCGACCTGCAGCCAGACGTCGAGGCCGCGCGCGTCGACCGCCTCCCGGAGGGCGCGGAGCTTGGGCATGGTCTCCGGCATGAACGACTGGCCGCCGAACCCCGGTTCGACCGTCATCACGAGCACCTGGTCGAACTCGGGCAGCACCTCGAGGAACCGGTCGGCCGGGGTGCCGGGCTTCAGCGCGATCCCGGCCCGCGCGCCGATGTCGCGGAGCCGCCGGGCGAGCGCGACCGGATCGGAGGCCGCCTCGGCGTGGAACGTCACCGAGAACGCGCCGAGTTCGGCGTACCCGGGCGCCCAGCGGTCGGGGTCGTCGATCATGAGGTGCACGTCGAGCGGGATCGGGCTGACGTCCTGGATGCGGCCGACCATCTGCGGCCCGAACGTCAGGTTGGGCACGAAGTGGTTGTCCATCACGTCGACGTGCATGAGATCGGCGCTCGCTATCCGCTCGATGTCGCTCTGGAGGTTGACGAAGTCAGCGGCCAGGATGCTCGGGTTGATGCGTGCTGCCATGCCCTCCAGCCTAGAGGCGGCCTCCGTCGCGCTTGCGCAGCAGGGCGATGAACATCGCGTCGGTGCCGTGCCGGTGGGGCCAGAGCTGGACCGTCTCCGGCGCGCCCGCGAGATCGAGCCGCTGCATGGCCACATCCTGCAGCACGGCGGCGGTGTCGAGCTGCTCGATGGCACCATCGTGACGGTCGAGGGCGCCCGTCACGACGCCCCGGGTCTCGGCCAGATGGGGCGAGCACGTCACGTAGGCGAGGGTCCCGCCGGGGCGCAGCGCCGCGAAGGCCGAGTCGAGGAGGCGGGACTGGAGGGCCGTCAGCTCGGCGACGTCGCGCGGGGTCTTCCTCCACCGCGCCTCCGGGCGCCTGCGGAGTGCGCCGAGGCCCGTGCACGGCGCGTCGAGGAGGATGCGATCGAAGGCCTCGGGCTCCTCACGCCCGACGAGCGTCCCGTCCTTCTCCCAGACGGGCACGTCCATGGGCACGGCGGAGAGCGCGCGGCGCACGAGATCGGCGCGCGCCGGGACGAGCTCGTTGGCGACGAGGGACGCGCCTCCCGCCAGCGCTTCGGCCGCGAGGAGGGCGGCCTTGCCTCCGGGCCCCGCGCACAGGTCGAGCCAGCGCTCGCCGGGCTGGACGGGGGTGGCGCGCGAGAGCGCGAGGGCCGCGAGTTGCGAGCCCTCGTCCTGCACGCGGAGCCGGCCGCCGCTCTCCTCGACCAGCCGGAGGGGGTCGCCGCCGCCGGTCGTGAATCCGGGCGGCGAGAACCGGTCCGGGGTGGAATCCGCGGGCGCGTCGGCGAGCCCGGGCAGGGCGACGAGGTTGACGCGAGGCGCTGCGTTGTCCTCGTCCAGGAGCTGCTCGAGCTCCGCCTCCCTCCCCTCGGCCTCGAGCGCCCGGCGGAGCGCTCGGACGATCCACACCGGGTGGGAGGCGAGCACGGCCAGGCGCTCGTCCTCGGAGCGCACGCGCTCGACGACGCGGAGGCGCCACTCCTCCTCCGCATGGCGTCCGATCTCTCGGAGCACGCCGTTCACGAAGCCCGTTCCGGACCGGCTCCCGACCGTCCGCGCGAGCGCGACGGACTCGTTCACCGCGGCATGGGCGGGCACGCGCATCGACAGCAGCTGGTGCGCCCCGAGGCGGAGCACGTCGAGGAGCGGCGGGTCGATCATGTCCACGGATCGGCCGGCCGCCCGGGCGATCACACGATCGTAGTAGCCCTGCATGCGCAGGGTTCCGTAGGTGAGCTCCGTCGCCAGCCCCGCGTCGGCCGGGGAGAGGCCGGCCTGCGCGATGCGTCCCGGGAGGAGGAGGTTCGCGTACGCGTCGGACTCCCGGACGGCGGTCAGGACGTCGAGCGCCACGCGCCGGGCGGGCTGAGCGCGGGTTCCGGCGGCGGGAGCGCCTCCGCGTCGCCCTCCCCTGCTGTTCCGGTCGGTCATGACAGCACCACTCCCTCCCCCGCTCCGCGGTACCAGTCAGCGGCCGGCATCGCGCGCTTGCCCGCCGGCTGGACGGTGATCAGCTCCAGCGGATGAGTACCCGTCCCCATGAGGACGCGGTCGCCGCGCAACGCGACGGCACCGGGGGCCCGAGGCTCGTCGTCGGCTGCGAGCCGCGCCGCGTGGATCTTGAAGCGATCGCCTCCGAGCAGCACGAAGGCGCCCGGCTCAGGCGTCACTCCCCGAAGTCGTGCGTAGACGCGTTCGGCCGGCTGCGCCAGGTCGAGCCGCGCGTCGTCGATCGTCAGCTTCGGTGCCAGCACCGGCTCGCCGGCCTGGGGCTCGGCCATAGCGGTGCCGTCGGCCAGCGCATCGACGGTGTCGGCAAGGAGGTCGGCGCCCGAGACGGACAGCGCCTCGAGGAGCTCGCCCGCGGTCTCGTCCGGTCCGATCGGGCGGCGGAGCTCGCTGAAGACATCGCCGGCGTCGAGCTCCCGGACGAGCCGGAAGACGGCGGCCCCCGTCTCGGTGTCGCCCGCCATGACGGCACGCTGGACCGGCGCGGCCCCGCGCCATCGCGGCAGCAGCGAGAAGTGGAGGTTCACCCAGCCGTGCCGGGGAAGCGAGAGCAGCGGCTCGCGCACGAGCCCCCCGTAGGCCACGACCACCCCGAGCTCCGGCTCGAGGGCGGCGACCCGCTCGGTCACCTCGTCGCCGAGGCGGTTCGCTTTGATGACCGTCAGCCCGAGGGCCTCGGCCGCGCCGGCGACCGGGGACGGCGTGAGAACCCGTTTGCGACCGAGAGGGGCGTCCTCCCGGGTGATCACCGCGACCACATCGTGGCGGGCGGCGACCGCCTCCAGGGAGGGGACGGCGACGGCGGGCGTGCCGGCGAAGACGAGGCGCATGGCAAGGTTCTTTCGGTTCAGGTCAGTCCGGCAGTCTACTCGCGCCGGGTGTGCCGGAGGTGGTCGGCGGACGCGCTACAGCACATCGGGGTCGTCGAACCGCACCCGCAGGGTCGGGGCCGGGCGGTATCCCGAGCGGCCGGCCGGCGCGCGGCGGCGGCGCGTGGCGTTCCGGACGACGGCCGCGCGGACGGCGGCGGCGACCTCGGCCCCACGGGCGTACTCGAAGCGGAGCACGGCCCGCACGAGGTCGCGACCGCGGTCGTCGGAGACGGTGGCCGGTCCGAGCACGTCGATGAGGAGGATCGGATCGACCGCAGCGATGACCTCGCGCACGGCCTGCTCGACGCCCGTCACCGACGCCAGGCGCACGGCCGGCGGGAAGCGGAGCTCCCGGCGCTCGACCAGCTCCTGATGGGCGAACGGCGCGAGCCTCCCCGTGGCGAAATCGCGCGCGATCGGGCCCGAGACCCCGACGAGCACGGTCGGCGCGCCAGGCGCTGCCAACCCCGCGGCCGACGACCACCAGCGCAGGCAGTCCTCCGCCACGCGGAGATCCTCGCGGGCGAGCATGCGCTCGCCGTCGAGGAGGAGCACCGCCTGATAGCCGCCCTCGGCGATCGGCTCCGCACCGCGCGTCGCGACCACGAGAGCGGGTGCCGCGCCCACCCGGAGGACGGGATGGTCCCCGTCGGCGAGGACGACCCTGGTGCCCGGGAAGGCGCGGCCCAGCTCCTCGGCCGTGCGGCCGGAGCCGACCGTGACGATCCGGAAGCGCTCGTGCTCGCAGTGCTCGCACCTCCACTCGGTCGCCAGGCGGCCGCACACGCCGCACGACGGCACGGCGCCGGCCCTCGTCTGCCCGAGCGGTCCGCGGCAGTTCGTGCAGTGCGCGGCGCGAGCGCAGTTCGCGCACGCGACGAGGGGCGCATAACCCGGGCGAGCGACCTGGACGAGCACCGGTCCGCGGGGGCGCCCGCTGTCGCCGCTCAGCGCATCCTTCGCGGTGCGCCAGGCGGTCGACGGGATCCGCGCTGCTCGCACGGCCGGTTCCGACGCCTGCTGCGCCGCCGTGAGGACCACCCGGGGGGTGACGGCGCGCTCCGGGCCCACCTCGGAGAGCCAGCCCACCTCCACCAGCCGCTGCGCCTCGACACTCCTGATGTGGCCGCTCACCACGAGTGCGCAGCCCTCGAGCTCCTGGCGCACGAGGGCGGCGTCGCGCGTGTGGACGTAGGGGCTGAGCGGCTCGGAGTGCAGGGGGTCGCTGTCCTCCCAGATCGCGATCAGGCCGAGTCGCTCCGCCGGCGCGTAGACCACCGAACGGTTGCCGATGATGATCCGCGGGCCGCCGAGGGCGTCCAGGAAGCCCCGGTATCGATCGGCGTTGGCCTGTCCGGCGTCGGCCCGGACGACGGCGCGCGGCGGCGCGATCGCGGCGAGGGAGGCGGCGAGCTGGTCGAGATCGCGATGGTCGGGCACCGCGATGATCGCGGTCCGGCCCCCGCTCCAGACATCGAGCGCGAGAGCGGCCAGGGTCACGGACCACTCGCCCACCCAGGCGCCGTCGGGGAGCCGCGTGAGGCCGGGAATCGCGGTCAGGGCGATCCGGCGCCCGGCGGCGACCGCGTCTTCGAGCGCTCGCGCGCCGTATCCGCGGACGGGGACTGTCGTGGGAGCGGACGCTGAAACCGGGTCGGCGTCGCCGCCCTCGCGCCGGGCCGCCAGCCACGCCTTCTCGACCCGGACCATGCGAGGAGGGACGGCCAGGCGCAGGATGTCGCTCGCGGTCCCGGCGCTCCGGTCGGCGAGCCGCCTCGCCAGGGCCCAGACCTCCGGAGTCAGGACGGGCACGGGAGAGACGACCGCCTCGAGCGGGCTGAGGGCGCCGTCGAACGCGTCATCCGGGTCTCCCAGCCCGACGAGGAAGCCGTCGGCCACCCGGCCTGCCGAGCGCAGCGGGACGCGAACGCGCACGCCCGGCTTCGCCTGCTCGGCGAGCTCCTCGGGGACGAGGTAGTCGAACAGGTGGTCGAGCTGCGGGAGCGGCGAGTCGATGACGACGCGGGCGACCCGGCCGGCCGCCGGCACCGCTACAGCCCCGCGGCCGACCGCAGGTCGTCGACGCGATCCAGCCGCTCCCAGGTGAAGTCGGGCAGCTCGCGGCCGAAGTGGCCGTAGGCGGCCGTCTGCGCGTAGATCGGACGGAGGAGGTCGAGATCGCGGATGATGGCGGCCGGGCGGAGGTCGAAGACCTCGCGGATCGCCGCGATGATCCGGCTGTCCGGCACGGTGCCGGTGCCGAACGTCTCGACGTAGAGACCGACCGGCGCGGCCTTGCCGATCGCATAGGCGACCTGCAGCTCCAGCCGGTCGGCGAGTCCGGCGGCGACGGCGTTCTTGGCGACCCAGCGCATCGCGTAGGCGGCGGAACGGTCGACCTTCGACGGATCCTTGCCCGAGAAGGCCCCACCGCCGTGACGGCTCGCGCCCCCGTAGGTGTCGACGATGATCTTCCGGCCGGTGAGACCCGCATCGCCCTTGGGGCCGCCGATCTCGAACCGGCCGGTGGGGTTGATCAGGGTGCGCACGTGCGAGGACTCGAGGCCGGCCGCGTGGAGCACCGGCTGGATGACCTCCTCGATGACCTCCGCCTGGAGCTGCTCGGTGGAGACGTGCGGCGCGTGCTGGGTCGACAGCACGACCGTCTGCACCGACCGGGGCACCGAACCCTCGTAGCCGACGGTCACCTGCGTCTTGCCGTCCGGCCGGAGGTAGTCCAGCGTGTCGTCCTTGCGGACCGCGGCGAGGCGCTCCGCGAGACGGTGCGCCAGCCAGATCGGCATCGGCATGTACTGGGGGGTCTCGGTGGTGGCGTAGCCGAACATGATGCCCTGGTCGCCGGCGCCCTGCCGGTCGAGGTCGTCATGGCTCTGCTCGGCCCGCGTCTCGAGCGCGTTGTCGACGCCCTGCGCGATGTCGGGCGACTGAGCGCCGATCGAGATGGAGACGCCGCACTGGTTGCCGTCGAAGCTGACCTCCGACGAGTCGTACCCGATCTCGACGATCTTGTCGCGCACGAGCGCGGGGATCTCGACGTAGCCGGCGGAGGTGACCTCGCCCGCGACGTGCACGAGCCCCGTCGTCACGAGCGTCTCGACGGCGGCGCGGCTGTGCGGGTCGACAGCGAGGAGCGCGTCGAGGATGCTGTCGGAGATCTGGTCGCAGATCTTGTCCGGGTGGCCCTCGGTGACCGACTCGGACGTGAAAAGACGCAGATCTGCCATGTGTTCTCTCTCGGTAATGGACGTGACCTCGGTCGCAGGCTCCCTCGGCGCTGGGATCGCGGAACCGCTTCGCGCTTCCCCAAGCTCCCCCGCGCGCTAGGCGATGACGTCGAGAATACGGTCGGCCACCGACAGCTTGCTGCCCGAGGCCTCCATCACTATATCGCCGCCCCTCCGGAGCACGACGACCTCGTTGCTCTCCGTTGCGAAGCCCTGCGACCAGCCCACCTGGTTGAGCACGAGGAAGTCGCTGCCCTTGCTGTCGAGCTTGCGGCGGCCGAGCTCGATCAGGGCCTGCGGGTCGAGCTCGGTCTCGGCGGCGAAGCCGACGATCACCTGCCCGTCGCGCTTGCGAGAGGCGAGGCCGGCGAGGATGTCCGGGTTGGCGACGAGCTCGAGCGTCATCCGGTCGCCGTGATCGGACTTCTTGATCTTGGCGTCCTGCGCCTCTGCGGGCCGGTAGTCGGCGACCGCGGCGGTCATGACGACGATGTCGGCGGCGCGGGCCGCCTCCTCGACGGCCTCTTGCAGCTCGAGGGCCGTGCCGACCTCGATGAGCTCGACGCCGTCCGGCGGTTCGACCTCCAGATGGGCGGCGACCAGGACCACCTCGGCGCCGCGCGCGAGCGCCGCGCTCGCGAGGGCGACGCCCTGCCGTCCGCTCGAGCGGTTCCCGATGAACCGCACCGGGTCGAGCGGTTCGCGGGTGCCGCCGGCGGTCACGACGACGCGCTTGCCCGAGAGGTCGACACCTCCGCGCGGTCGTCGTGCGGCCTCGTTCGCCCGGCGGCGCTCGGACAGCACGACCACGTCGGCCACGGGCTCCGGGGCCGCAGCGACCGCGGGACGGGGCGAGACGCCGGCGGCGCGCAGCGCGGCACGGACGATGACCTCGGGCTCCTCCATGCGGCCCGGGCCGGAGTCGGCACCGGTCAGTTGACCGCTGGCCGGGCCGACGACGGTGACGCCGCGGCCCCGGAGGGTCGCGATGTTCGCGACGGTCGCCGGGTTCCGCCACATCTCGGTGTGCATCGCCGGAGCGATGACGAGCGGCGCGGTGGAGGCGAGGACGGTGTTGCCGAGGAGGTCGTCGGCGATGCCGGCCGCGAGCTTGGCGATCGTGTTCGCCGTGGCGGGCGCGATGACGATGAGGTCGGCGGACTGCCCGATGGCGACGTGGCGGACCTCGGCGACGCCCTCATAGAGGTCGGTGGCCACCGGGTTGCGGCTGATGGCCTCGAGGGTGGGGCGCCCCACGAACCGGAGCGCCGCCTCCGTCGCGACGACGTGGACCGAGTGGCCCTCGAGCACCAGGGCGCGGATCACGCCGACGGCCTTGTACGCGGCGATGCCGCCGGTCACTCCGACGACGATGGTCAATCGTGGGCTCAACGGCGCCAGCCTCCTCAGCGGCAGGGGTGTCTCGGCCCCGGGACCCTCCCGGCGGCCGGGCTGTCGTTACGGGGCGATCACTCGGCGATCGGCTTGATGACGAGCTTGTCCTCGTTGATCTCGTGGAGGGCGACCGACAGCGGCTTGTCGTCGACGGAGGAGTCGACGAGCGGGCCGACGTTGTCGAACAGGCTGCCCTCGTGGAGGTCGGCGTAGTAGTCGTTGATCTGACGGGCGCGCTTGGAGGCGAAGATGACGAGCGCGTACTTCGACTCGACCTTCGCGAGCAGGTCGTCGATGGGCGGGTCGATGATGCCGTTGGTGCTGGTTGCCATGCGGAAGCTGCCTTTCTTGCAGTGGAGCGGCCAGGCCGGGGGCGGAGACGCCCGCCGCGGCGCGACGATGTCGGTCTAGGGGCGCGGTGAAGCCGCGCGGACCTTCATCAAGTCTACGACCTCCCGGGCGGCCTCGGCGACGTCGTGGTTCACGACCCGGTAGTCGAACTCGTCCTGGGCGGCGAGCTCGACCTTCGCGGTCTCGAGCCGCCGCGCCTGCTCGGCGGTGTCCTCCGTGCCCCGCCCGATCAGCCGCCGGACCAGTTCCTCCCAGGTGGGAGGCAGCAGGAAGATGAGCCGCGCCTCCGGCATCGCCCGGCGGACCTGCCGGGCGCCCTGCAGGTCGATCTCGAGCAGGACGCTCCGGCCGGCGGCCAGCGCCTCCTCGATCGGGGCGCGCGGTGTGCCGTACCGGTAGGCGTTGTGGACGGTCGCGTGCTCGAGGAGCTCGCCCCCCGCGATCATCCGGTCGAACTCCGCGTCGTCGACGAAGTAGTAGTTGACGCCGTCGACCTCGCCGGGCCGCGGAGCGCGCGTGGTCGCCGAGACCGAGAGCAGCACCTCCGGGTAGTTCTCGCGGATGTAGGTCGAGACGGTGCCCTTGCCGACCGCCGTCGGGCCCGCGAGCACCACGAGCCGGTTGCGCTGCCGGGCGGTCCGGTTCTCCCGCTCGATGAGGTACTCGCGCAGCCGGAGGCGCTGGTGCCGGCCGAGGCCGCCGAGCCGCTTGGCCGGGGAGATCTGGAGGCGTTCCAGCGCCTCCTTCATCTTCGTCGTCCCGATCGCGGGCACGCTGAGGAGGAACTCGGTCACGCGGAGCCGTCCCTCCACGCCCTCCGGGTCCGTCGTCGCACGGTCGAGAACGACGAGCGGCGAGATCTCGCGCGCGGCGATGGCCGCCTTGACCGCGGCGCGCGCCCGCCTCGCGGCGACCGCCGCCACAGACGCGGCGCGGCGGTCGACCTCGGGAGGCTGGGGACGGCGGGAGGCGGTGGCCGGCTCAGACATCGGCCGCTCGCACTTCCTCCGCCCGGCGCTGCACGGCCGAGGCCAGCCCGTCGGGGCCGGCGCCGAGCAGTCCGCGGGACTCGCTCACGATCACGCCGCGCGCCAGGCCGCCGAAGATCCGGCGGACGTCCTCGACGCGGGCGCCCTGGTGGCCGAAACCGGGGGCGAGCACCGGCAGCGGCGGGGTCCGCTCCCCCGCGGTCGCCACGTCGATCCCGTAGTCGCCGAGGTCGACGGTCGCGCCGAGCACGAGCCCGACGGTCCCGAAGGAGTGCGTCGGCTGGTCCTGGTTGAACGAGTGCACGTCTTCGATGATGGCACGAGCGACGGTGAGTCCCGCACGGGGACCCGTCCCGACGACGGCGCGCTGCACGTCGGCCGCCTCCGGATTGGATGTCGCGGCGAGCACGAACAGACCCGTCCCCGTCCGCTCGGCGAGGGCCATCGGCTCCGCGAGCGACCCGACACCCTGGTAGGCGGCGACCGTGATCGCGTCGGACCGGAGCGGCGAGCCCGGGCTGAGCCACGCCTCCGCGTAGGCGGCGACGCTGGTGCCGATGTCGCCGCGCTTGACATCGGCGATGACCAGCAGACCGGCGGCCCGCGCCGCGTCGAGCACCTCCTCGAGCGCCGCGTACCCGGCGGACCCGAAGCGCTCGAAGAAGGCCACCTGCGGCTTCACGATGGCCGCGTGACCGGAAGCGGCCTCCACGACCTTCAGGCCGAACGCGCGGACGCCCTCCGCCGAGACGGGGAGTCCCCACCGCTCCAGCAGGTGCGCGTGCGGGTCGATGCCGACGCACAGGCGGCCGCGCTCGTCGAACGCGGCCGCCAGGCGGTCGCCGAAGGCCTCGACGGCCGCTGTCATGCGCGGGCGGCCCGCGCGGCGGCGTACTCCTGCAGCGATGTGACCGCGAAGCCCTCACGGATCGCATCGAGCGAGGCGACCGCCGCGCTCAGCTCGGCGATGGTCGTGAACAGCGGTTTGTCCGCGGCGACCGCCGCGGCACGGATCTCGTACCCGTCGGCCCGCGCGGAGCGGCCGCTCGGCGTGTTGATCACGACGTCGACCTCGTTGCGGTTGATCAGGTCGACGATCGAGTCGCCCGTGGCGTCCGCCTCGTGGACCTCGCTGTACTTGCGCACCAGTCGTGCGGGAATGCCGTTGCGGTTCAGCACCTCGCCGGTGCCCTCCGTCGCGAGGATCTCGTACCCGAGCTGTCGGAGGCGGAGCACCGGGAGGACGACAGCGCGCTTGTCGCGGTCGGAGACCGAAACGAACACCGTCCCGCTGAGGGGCATCCCGCCATAGGCGGCGGACTGGCTCTTCGCGAAGGCCGTCGGGAAGTCGGTGTCGATCCCCATGACCTCGCCCGTGGAACGCATCTCCGGGCCGAGCACCGAGTCGACGACCGTGCCCTCGCGCGTGCGGAAGCGCTTGAACGGGAGGACCGCCTCCTTGACGGCGACGGGCGAGTCCATCGGGATGACCGAGCCGTCCTGCTCGGGCAGCAGTCCCTCTACGATCAGATCGCCGATCGACGAGCCGACCATGATGCGCGAGGCGGCCTTGGCCAGCGGGATGCCGAGGGCCTTCGAGACGAACGGGACCGTGCGCGAGGCGCGCGGGTTCGCCTCCAGCACGTAGAGCACGCCGGCCCCGACCGCGAACTGCACGTTCAGGAGGCCGCGGACGCCGATGCCCTCGGCGATCCGGTGGGTCGCCTCGCGGACGCGGTCGATCTCGCGCCGGCCGAGCGTGATCGGCGGGAGCGTGCACGAGGAGTCGCCGGAGTGGACGCCGGCCTCCTCGATGTGCTCCATCACGCCGCCGATGTAGAGCCGCTCGCCGTCGTAGAGGGCGTCGACGTCGATCTCGATGGCGTCGTCGAGGAAGCGGTCCACGAGGAGGGGGTGGGCCGGCCCGACGATTCCCTGCCCGGCGACCCGCTCGAAGTAGTCGGCGAGGGAGGCCGAGTCGTACACGATCTCCATGCCGCGCCCCCCGAGCACGAAGCTCGGGCGCACGAGCACCGGGTAGCCGATCTGCTCGGCGACGTGGGCCGCGCTCGGGTAGTCGACGGCGGTGCCGTTGCGCGGGGCCACGAGGCCTGCGGCGTCGAGGATGCCCGAGAACAGGCCCCGCTCCTCCGCGAGATCGATCGCCTCGGGCGTCGTGCCGAGGATGGGCACGCCGGCCGCCTCGAGCCCCTTGGCGAGGCCGAGCGCGGTCTGGCCGCCCAGCTGCACGACGACGCCCACCAGCTCGCCGGTCTGCGACTCCGCGTGGATGACCTCGAGGACGTCCTCCAGAGTGAGCGGCTCGAAGTAGAGCCGGTCGCTCGTGTCGTAGTCGGTCGAGACCGTCTCGGGGTTGCAGTTGATCATGATCGTCTCGAACCCGGCGTCGCGCAGCGCGAACGAGGCGTGGACGCACGAGTAGTCGAACTCGACGCCCTGGCCGATGCGGTTCGGGCCCGATCCGAGGATCACCACCTTGCGGCGGTCGCTCGGCTCCACCTCCGTCTCGATGTCGTAGCTGGAGTAGTGATACGGCGTCAGCGCCGGGAACTCGCCCGCGCAGGTGTCGACCGTCTTGTAGACCGGACGGACGCCGAGGATGTGCCGCACCTCGCGGACGTCGCTCTCGCCGAATCCGCGCAGCTCGCCGATCTGGGCGTCGGAGAAGCCGTGGTCCTTCGCGTAGCGCAGCGTGTCCGTGTCGAGGGTCTCGGCCGCGCGGATCTGCTCCGCGACCTCGTTGACGAGGACGATCTGGTCGATGAACCAGGGGTCGATCTTGGTCGCCTCGAAGACCTGCTCCGGCGTGGCGCCGAGGCGGAGCGCCTGCTGCACGTCGACGATGCGTCCATCGGTCGGGGTGGCGATCGAGGCGAGGAGCTCCTCCACCGTGCGGCTCTCCGGGCCCCAGTGGAAGGACGAGCCCCGCTTCTCGAGCGAGCGCAGCGCCTTCTGGAGGGCGGAGGTGAAACTCCGGCCGATCGCCATGGCCTCGCCCACCGATTTCATGGTCGTGGTCAGCGTCGGGTCGGCGGCCGGGAACTTCTCGAAGGCGAACCGCGGCACCTTGACGACGATGTAGTCGAGCGTCGGCTCGAAGCTCGCCGGGGTGACCTTCGTGATGTCGTTCGGGATCTCGTCGAGGCGGTAGCCGATCGCGAGCTTGGCCGCGATCTTGGCGATCGGGAACCCGGTCGCCTTGGAGGCGAGCGCCGACGACCGCGAGACGCGCGGGTTCATCTCGATGACGATGATGCGGCCGTTCTCCGGGTTGACGGCGAACTGGATGTTGCAGCCGCCGGTGTCGACGCCGACCGCGCGGATGATGTCGATGCCGATGTCGCGGAGTCGCTGGTACTCGCGGTCGGTGAGCGTGAGCGCCGGCGCGACCGTGATCGAGTCGCCCGTGTGGACGCCGACGGGGTCGACGTTCTCGATCGAGCAGACGACGACCGTGTTGTCGGCCGAGTCGCGCATGAGCTCGAGCTCGTACTCCTTCCAGCCGAGGATGGACTCCTCGAGGAGCACCTCGCTGGTCGGGCTCTGGTGGATGCCGTCGCCGGCGATCCGCCGCAGCTCCTCGGGCGTGTGGGCGAAGCCCGACCCGAGCCCGCCCATGGTGAAGGAGGGACGCACCACGAGCGGGTACCCGAGGTCCTCGGCGAACTCGAGCGCCTCCTCGACGGTGTGCGCGATGTGCGAGCGCGCCACCTCCGCGCCCGCCTCGATGACGAGCTCCTTGAAGACCTGGCGGTCCTCGCCCTTCCGGATCGCCTCGAACTTCGCGCCGATGAGCTCGACGCCGTACTTCTCGAGGATGCCCCGCTCGTGCAGCTGCGTCGCCGCGTTGAGCGCCGTCTGGCCGCCGAGGGTCGGGAGGATCGCGTCGGGCTTCTCCTTCGCGATGATCGTCTCGATGACCTCCCAGGTGATCGGCTCGACGTAGGTCGCGTCGGCGAAGTCCGGGTCGGTCATGATCGTGGCCGGGTTGGAGTTGACCAGGATGACCCGGACCCCCTCCGCCTTCAGCACGCGGCAGGCCTGCGTGCCGGAGTAGTCGAACTCGACGGCCTGGCCGATGACGATCGGGCCGGACCCGATCACGAGGACCGAGTTGATGTCGTCGCGCTTGGGCATCAGGCGTTCTCCTCCGGGGTGGTCGCGTCGCCGCTGGTCTCGTCCGAGCCGTGCTGGGCACGCATGCCGTGCTGTTCGCGGATCATGTCCAGGAAGCGGTCGAACAGGTAGTTCGCATCGTGCGGGCCCGCCGCCGCCTCGGGGTGGTACTGAACGCTGAAGGCGTTCAGGTCGAGGCAGTTGAGACCCTCCACGACGTTGTCGTTGAGGCTGAAGTGGCTCACCTCGACGCGGCCGAAGCCGGCGGGCGAGTCGAAGGTCGCGTCGATGGGCGCCTTGACGGCGAACCCGTGGTTCTGCGCGGTGATCTCCACCCGGCCGGTCCGCTTGTCGAGCACCGGCTGGTTGATGCCGCGATGCCCGAAGGGCAGCTTGTAGGTGTCGAGGCCGAGCGCGCGGCCGAGCAGCTGGTTGCCGAAGCAGATGCCGAAGTACGGCAGACCGGCGCGCAGCGTCTCCTGGAGGAGCGCTACGTGCCGGGTGGACGCCTTCGGGTCACCGGGGCCGTTCGAGAAGAACAGGGCGTCGACGCCCAGGCCGAGGACGTCCGAGGCGCTGACCTGCTGCGGGAGGACGTGCACGTCGAGGCCGCGCGACGCGAGGTTGTCGAGCGTCGACTTCTTCACGCCGAGGTCGAGGACGGCCACCGAGCCGACCTTCTCGCCGACCGCCGGGACGGTGTACGGCTCGATCGTCGACACCTCGGCCGACAGGTTCCGGCCGCTCATGGCGGCGCCCGCGCGCACCAGCTCGAGCTGCTCGCTCTCGCTGAGCTCCGCCTCCTCGCCCGAGAAGATGCCGGCACGCATCGCACCGGCCGAGCGGATGTGGCGGGTGAGCGCCCGCGTGTCGATCCCGCTGATCCCCACGACGCCCTGGGCGACGAGATCGTCGTCCAGGCTCCGCTGGGCTCGGAAATTCGACACAACGCGGCTGGGCTCGCGTACCACGTAGCCGGCGACCCAGATCTGCCGCGACTCCATGTCCTCGTCGTTCGTGCCCGTGTTGCCGATGTGGGGCGCCGTCATCACGACGATCTGCCCCGCGTACGACGGGTCGGTCAGGGTCTCCTGATAGCCGGTCATCCCGGTCGCGAACACGGCTTCGCCGAGCGTGCGCCCCACGGCGCCGTACGCCCGGCCCGTGTACCGTGTGCCGTCCTCGAGGACGAGCACCGCCTGCTGTGCAGCCACTGTCGTCACACCTCGCTTTCGTCGGTCGTTCCCTCGGCGCCGCGGTCGCCCGCGACGGGGAGGATGTCTTCGATGGCCGAGGCGAGAGCCGCCCGGCCGGCCGGGTCGACGACCCGGAAGTAGCTGTCGGCGGGAGCCCCGCCGGTCGTGGTCCAGCTGATACGGAGGAGCCCATCGCGCTCGACGGCCCGGTCGATCGCGACCGTCGCCACGCCGACCCCGCTGAGGGCGGAGGCGGGCACGAAGACCGGCTGCTCGCCGGTCACCGCGATCCGGATGCCCTCCGGTCTCACGCTGACGCTGCCCTTGCCGCGGAACGCGAGGCCCGGGAGGGCCAGCCGCTCGAGGTGCTCCCCCGCCTTCGTCGTGGCGACGTAGAGCACCGGCGCCTCCAGCACGGCGGCGGAGAGGACCTCGGGGGCCGGGTAGCCGCCTCCCGCGGGAGCGTCCCGCCGGACCCGGCGACGCCACCCGGCGACGGCCAGCCCGACGAGGACGACCACCACGAGGACGATGGCCAGGGTCAGGAGCGCCCTATCCACGCACGCCCTCCCCCCGCGAGACCAGCTCGGCGTCGAGCACGGCGCCGTCGAGCACGGTCGGCCGGCCGCGGTGGAAGGTCGCCATCACGCGTCCCGGCAGGGTCATGGAGAGGTAGGGCGAGTTCGTGCCCTTCCCGGCGAGATCGCCGCGAGAGAAGCTGCGAGAGACGCTCGGGTCGTAGAGGAACAGGTTGGCCGGCGACCCTGCGGTGAGCGGCGCCCCGTGACCGGAGAGCCGTCCGATGCGGGCGGGCGTCGCGGAGAGGACCCTCGCGATGTCGGCCCAGCCGAGCATCCCGGTGTCGACGACCGCCGCCTGGACGACCGAGAGAGCCGACTCGAGACCGACCATCCCGAACGCCGCGGCGTCCCACTCGCAGTCCTTCGACTCGACGGGATGCGGGGCGTGGTCGGTGGCCACGATGTCGATCGTGCCGTCCGCGAGACCGGCGCGGAGCGCCTCCACGTCCTCGGCCCGGCGGAGCGGCGGGTTCACCTTGTAGCGCGCGTCGTATCCGGCGGCGAGCTCCTCCGTGAGCAGGAGGTGGTGCGGCGTGACCTCGGCGGTCACGTCGATCCCCCGCGCCTTCGCCCACCGGATGACATCGACCGACCCGGCCGTGGAGACGTGGCAGACATGGAGGCGGGACCCGACGTGCTCGGCGAGGAGGACGTCGCGCGCGATGATCGACTCCTCCGCAACGGCGGGCCAGCCGGCGAGCCCCAGCTGGCCCGAGAGCGCGCCCTCGTTCATCTGGGCGCCCTCGGTGAGCCGCGGCTCCTGCGCGTGCTGCGCGATGACCCCGTCGAAGGCCTTGACGTACTCGAGCGCCCGGCGCATGAGCAGCGGGTCGGACACGCACTTGCCGTCGTCGGAGAACACGCGGACCGCCGCCCGGGACTCGGCCATGGCGCCGAGCTCGGCGAGGCGCTCCCCCGCGAGCCCTACGGTGACGGCGCCGATCGGGCGCACGGTGGCGTAGCCCGCCGCCTCGCCGAGGCTGAGCACCTGCTCGACCACACCGGCGGTGTCGGCGACCGGGGACGTGTTGGCCATCGCGAAGACCGCGGTGAAGCCTCCGGCGGCCGCGGCCCGCGTCCCGGTCAGCACCGTCTCGCTCTGCTCGTATCCGGGCTCGCGCAGGTGCGTGTGCAGGTCGACCAGGCCGGGGAGCGCCAGCAGCCCGTCCGCGTCGATGACGCGGGCGCCGGAGTGGGACAGACCGGTGCCGGTCTCGGCGATGCGCCCGTCCGCGACGAGGAGGTCGGCGACGGAGCCGTCCGCCAGGGTGGCACCCGCGATCAGGTACGTCTCGTCAGTCATGCTCTTGCCTCTCGATCGGCGCCGGACAGCAGCAGGTAGAGAGCGGCCATCCGCACGGAGACGCCGTTCGCGACCTGCTCCCGTACCGTCGAGCGGGGCGAATCGGCCGCCGCAGCGGAGATCTCCAGCCCGCGGTTCATCGGGCCCGGGTGCATCACAATGCTATCGGGGCGGAGCCGGGCGAGGCGCTCCTCGTCGAGGCCCCAGCGGCGCGAGTACTCCCGGGTCGTCGGGAAGAAGGCGGCGTTCATCCGCTCGCCCTGGATCCGCAGCATTATGACGACATCGGGACCGGAGGCGATCGCGTGGTCGAGGTCGAAGCCGACGGAGGCCGGCCATCCCGACACATCGACGGGCAGCAGCGTCGGAGGAGCCACGAGCGTCACGTGCGCGCCGAGCGTCTCCAGCAGCCACACATTGCTCCGCGCCACGCGCGAGTGGAGGATGTCGCCGACGATCGCGACCGAGACGCCGTCGAGGTCCTTGCCGCGGCTCGCCGGGCCGTGCAGGCGGCGGCGCATGGTGAAGGCGTCGAGCAGCGCCTGGGTGGGGTGCTCGTGCGTCCCGTCCCCCGCGTTGACGATGCCGGCGTCGATCCAGCCGCTCGCCGCCAGCGTCTGCGGTGCGCCCGAGGCGCTGTGCCGCACGACGACGGCGTCGGCGCCCATCGCCGCGAGCGTCTGGGCGGTGTCCTTGAGGCTCTCGCCCTTCGAGACGCTGGAGCCCTTCGCAGAGAAGTTGATCACGTCGGCCGACAGGCGCTTCGCCGCGGCCTCGAACGAGATCCGCGTGCGCGTCGAGTCCTCGAAGAAGAGGTTCACCACGGTCTTGCCGCGCAGCGTGGGGAGCTTCTTGACCTCGCGCTCCTGCACGTCGGCCATGTCCTCCGCCACATCGAGGATCTGGAGGGCGTCCTCGCGGGAGAGTCCTTTCGTGGACAGCAGGTGCCTCACGCGGCGCCCTCCTCGATCGTCACCGACTCCTCGCCGTCGATCTCGTCCAGCCGGACGAAGATCCGCTCGGAGGAGGCCGATGGGAGGTTCTTGCCCACGAAATCCGCGCGGATCGGCAGCTCCCGGTGACCCCGGTCGACGAGCACGGCGAGGCGGACGGCGCGCGGCCGGCCGAGGTCGTTCAGCGCGTCCAGCGCGGCGCGGATCGTGCGCCCCGAGTAGAGCACGTCGTCGACGAGCACGACCGTCTTGCCGTCGATCGGCACGGGGACCGAGGTGGGCTGCGGCGTCCGCGTGGGGTGCCGCGACAGATCGTCGCGGTACATGGTGACGTCGAGGGCGCCGACGATCGCATCCGGGGAGGCGACCGCTCCCGGCTCGATGCGCTGGATGTTCTCGGCGATCCGGCGGGCGAGGACGACCCCCCGCGTCGGGATCCCGAGGATCACGAGGTTCTCCGTGCCCCGGTTGGACTCGAGGATCTCGTGCGAGATCCGAGTCAGGGCACGCGCTACGTCAGCCTGCTGCAGCACGATGCGCGCTGTCATGCCGACCTCCTTCCCCGCCTCACAGGACGGCTGTTAAAGGATGTCTGTCGGGATAAGAGCTTAGCGGAAAGCGCGAGCCGCCCGTGTCACGCCCCGAGGAACTTCTCGAAGGCCTTCGCGTCCGTGACGCTGCCCGGGTACTGCTTGCCGTCCACGAGCACAGTCGGCGTCCCCTGGATCTTGTCGAGGAGCTTCTTTCCGTCGACCACGATCGGCCCGGAGACGGACTGCGTCGTGTTCGCCTGCGCCCACACTTTGAGCGGGTCGGACCGCGAGAGGCAGCCCGAGATGTCGGTGATCCCCAGGGCCGACGCGCGACGAGCGAGCTCCGCGTCGGTAAGGCCGCTCGATCCCTCCTCGGGCTGGTCGGTGTACAGCGCCCGGAAGTAGTCGAGCACCCGGTGCTGGTCGTGGATGCCGACGCAGGTGAGTGCGGCCGCCGCTCGGGTCGAGTAGCCGGTCCCGTTGGAGTTCGGGTCGAGGAAGGTGAGCGGGTGGAGGCGGACCGTCACCGAGCCGTCGTCGACGGCCTTCGCGATGGTCTCGCCGTTGGTGCGCTCGAACTGACCGCAGTACGGGCACAGGGCGTCGAACCAGATGTCGACCTTCTTCGCGCCCGTGCCCGCGGCGATGTAGCGCTCGTCGAAGTTGACGGCGCCGTCCGTGCCGGTCGGAGCCTTGCCGGTGGCGACCGGCGCACTGGAGCCGCCGATCAGCGAGCACGCACTGACGGACGCGGCCACGCCGAGGGCGAGCAGGAGCGCGAGCAGGAGGCGCAGCGGCTTCACGAGACGCGCCCGCTACTTCGTCTGAGCGATCTTGGCGAGGAGCCCGTTGACGAACCCCGCCGAGTCGTCCGTCGACAGCACGGTCGCCGCCTCCACGGCCTCGGAGATGGCCACGCCGTCCGGGATGTCGTCGTTGAACAGCAGCTCCCAGACGCCGATCCGCAGGATGGCGCGGTCGACGGCGGGCATCCGCGCGAGCGTCCAGCCCTGCGCGTAGGTCTCGATCTGCTCGTCGATCTCGTCCTGGTGGTCGATCACGCCGTCGACGATCTCGCGGGCGTAGAGCCAGGAGGCCTCGCGGGCGGGCTGGGTCGCCGCACGCTCGGCCTCGACCGCCAGGGCCTGCGGCAGCGGCACGCCACGGAGGTCGGCGCTGTAGAGCACGTCGAGGGCGCGCTTGCGCGCCTTGGTCCGCGCGCTCATCTAGTCGTTGACGCGGCCGAGGTAGTCACCCGTGCGGGTGTCGACCTTGACCTTGGTGCCGGTCTCGAGGAACAGGGGGACCTGGATCTGGTACCCGGTCTCGACGGTCGCGGGCTTCGTTCCGCCGGTCGAGCGGTCGCCCTGGAGGCCCGGCTCGGTGTAGGTGATCTCGAGTACGACAGAGGCGGGGAGCTCGACGTATAGCGGGGAGCCCTCGTGCAGCGCGACCGTGACGTTCTGGTTCTCGAGCATGAAGTTGGCGGCGTCGCCGACGACGGGGCCCGGGATGGTGATCTGGTCGTAGTCGCTCGTGTCCATGAACACGAAGTCGGCGCCGTCCTGGTAGAGGTACTGATAGTCGCGGCGGTCGACGTTGGTGATGTCGATCTTCGCGCCGGCGTTGTAGGTGCGGTCGACCGTCTTGCCGGTGGTCACGTTCTTGAGCTTCGTGCGGACGAACGCGCCTCCCTTGCCCGGCTTGACGTGCTGGAACTCGATCACCGTCCAGAGCTGTCCGTCGATGTTGAGGACGATGCCGTTCTTGATGTCAGCGGTCGATGCCATGCGCGAGTTCCATTCGATGTGCGGAAGATTCGGGTGGATGCGACCGCTCGGGCCGCCCACAGTCGGGCCGCGGCGTCGCGCGGCCCCAGAAGATTCTAGACGTCAGCGACCGATTCGGCGAATGTGTGCGAGGGCCAGCCGGTACGAGCCGAAGCCGAATCCGGCGATCACTCCGCTGGCGACGGCGCTGATCACGCTCGTGTGGCGGAACTCCTCCCTGGCGTGCGGATTCGACAGGTGCACCTCGATCACGGTCCCGCCCGACTTCGTGACGAGCGCGACGGCGTCGCGCAGCGCGTACGAGTAGTGCGTCCAGGCGCCGGCGTTCAGGATCACGGGGTCGCCGGAGTCGGCCGCCTCGTGCAGCCAGCCGAGCAGGGTCGCCTCGTCGTCGGTCTGACGCACGTCGACGGTCAGCTCGGGGGCGTCGTCGGCGAGCAGGGATCGGAGGTCGTCGAGCGTGCCCGAGCCGTAGACGTCCGGCTCCCGGGTTCCGAGTCTCCCGAGGTTCGGGCCGTTGAGGACCAGGACGGTCGCGGTGTTCACTCCTCGCCCTCCTTCAGCGGACGAACCCGGACCGCGGACCACGTGTCGTCCACGGCGATGTTGCTGACCCCTCGCCAGCCGAAGGCGCGCGCCTCACCCGCGACCACATCGCGGTTGACATCGGCGCGGCCTCCCTTCGGGTAGACGACCCACACGGCCTTCGCGCTTGCGAGCACCGGAAGCTGCTCGGCGTAGCGGGCCTGGAGCTCCTCCTTGGTGCGCACGAAGGTGGCGACGACAGCGGCGCCGGAGACATCCGTCTCCGAGCTGCCCGCGGGCGCGTCGCCGAGAACGGCGCGCTCGTCGTCCCCCGCGCCGACGACGGCGAACGCATCGCCGGCTTTCACCTGGAACCTGTCGAGGGCCGACTTCGCGGTCATGAACCCACCTCCTGGTAAGCGGCGAACAGCAGGCTCTGGTCCGGGCCGGCCAGCACCGTCGGCCGGGCCACGTCGTCGAGCACGATGAAGCGCAGCATACTGCCTCGCGCCTTCTTGTCGCGCTGCATGGTGGCGAGGAGGGTCTGCCAGCGCCCGAGCGGATAGCTCGTCGGGAGGGTCAGCGACTCGAGGATGCGCCGGTGCCGGTCCACGGCCTCGTCGCCGAGGCGCCCGCTGAGGCGGGCGAGTTCGGCGGCGAACACCATGCCCACCGAGACGGCGGCGCCGTGCCTCCACTGGTATCTTTCCGCATGCTCGATGGCGTGTCCCAGGGTGTGGCCGTAGTTGAGGATCTCGCGCAGTCCCTGCTCGGTGAAGTCCTCCCCCACGACCCGGGCCTTGATGCCGATCGAGAGCTCGACCAGGCGGCGGAACTCGGGAGTGGAGGGGTCGGTCGCCCGGTCGACGTCGCGCTCGATGATGTCGAGGATCTCCGGCTCGGCGATGAAGCCGTATTTCACGACCTCCGCGAATCCGGCCAGGATCTCATTGCGCGGCAGCGACGTCAGGGTGTCGAGGTCGCAGACGACCGCGGACGGCGCGTAGAACGCTCCGACCAGGTTCTTGCCCTCTGCAGTGTTGATGCCCGTCTTGCCGCCGACGGCCGCATCGACCATCCCGAGCAGTGTGGTCGGCACCTGGACGAGCTTCACGCCGCGCAGCCACGTCGCGGCGACGAACCCCGCGAGGTCGGTCACGGCGCCGCCGCCGAAGCCGACGACGGCGTCCGACCGCGTGAAGTCCGCCTGGCCCATGATCTGCCACAGGAACGAGGCGACCTCGACCCGCTTCGCCGCCTCGGCGTCCGGCACCTCGGCGAGGAGGACCTCGTAACGGCCGCTCAGGCTCTCGCGGAGCTCGGCGGCCGCGGCGCCGAGCGTCGGCGGGTGCACGACGAGGACCTTCGCGACGGCGGTGCCGAGGAGCGGCTCCAGGTCGAAGCGGAGACCGCGGCCGATCAGCACCGGGTACGGGTGGTCGCCGCTCACCGTGATCTCGGTGGGGGCTTGGGCGTCGGTCATGCGTCGTCCTCCTTCGGGGATTCCACCCACCGGGCGATCTCCTCCACGATGGTCTCGATGGGCCGCGACGACGTGTCCGCCGTGTACCCGGCCAGCGAGTGGTAGATCTCGCTGCGCTCGGCGAGGAGGCGCTTCCACGAGTCGAGATCGGTGATGAGCGGTCGTTTGCCGTTCGTGATGCGGGAGGCGATTGCCTCCGGCCGGACTGTCAGGAGCACCACCCGCTTGCCGTCGAGGTCGGCGCGGGTCTCCGGGTCCAGGATGGCTCCCCCGCCGAGCGAGACCACCGCGGGGCGATGAACCGCCTCGGCGACGGCCGAGCGCTCGAGCGCGCGGAAGTGCGGCTCCCCGTGCTCGGCGAAGATGGCAGCGATCGGTCCGTGCTCGGCCACCACCATCGCGTCGGTGTCGACGAAGGGCAGGCCGAGCCTCTTGGCGAGCCGCTTGCCCACCCGCGTCTTGCCTGCCGCGGGCGGCCCGATGAGAACGACCGTCACCGGCTCAGGCATACGGCGCGCTGACGCGCTCCGTCGCGAGGTTCTCCGGGATCGCCTCCAGGTAGCCACGCAGGTTGCGGGCCGTCTCGCGGATCGAGTCGCCCCCGAACTTCTCGAGGACGGCGTTGGCGAGGACGAGCGCGACCATGGCCTCGGCGACGACGCCGGCGGCCGGGACGGCGCAGACATCGGAGCGCTGGTGGTGCGCAGGCGCGGCCTCCGAGGTGGCGACGTCGACGGTCCGCAGCGCGTGCGGCACGGTCGCGATCGGCTTCATCCCGGCGCGGACGCGGAGCACTCCCCCGGTGCTCATGCCGCCCTCGGTGCCCCCGGCGCGGTCGCTGGTGCGGGAGATGGTGCCGTCCTCGGCGACGAGCTCGTCATGAGCCTCGGAGCCGCGTCGGGTCGTCGTCAGGAAACCGTCGCCGACCTCCACGCCCTTGATCGCCTGGATACCCATCAGCGCCGCCGCAAGCTGCGCGTCGAGGCGACGATCCCAGTGCACGTGCGAGCCGAGCCCAGGCGGGAGGCCGTACGCGAGCACCTCCACGACGCCGCCGAGCGTGTCGCCGTCCTTGTGGGCGGCGTCGACCTCCGCCACCATCCGCTCGGAGGTGGCGGGGTCGAAGCACCGCAGCGGATCGGCGTCGAGCGCATCGACATCGGCAGGCTTCGGGAGGGGCGAACCATCCGGGACGCGGACGGGCCCGATCGCCAGGGTGTGGCTCACGAGCGTGATGCCGAGCTCTCCGAGGAACGAGCGAGCCACCGCGCCGAGGGCGACCCGCGCGGCCGTCTCGCGGGCGCTGGCGCGCTCCAGCACGGGGCGCGCCTCGTCGAACCCGTACTTCTGCATCCCGACGAGGTCGGCGTGACCCGGGCGTGGACGGGTGAGCGCGGCGCCGCGGCCGCTTTCGAGCTTCTCCGGGTCGACCGGCTCGGCGCTCATCACGTCAACCCACTTCGGCCACTCGGTGTTGCCGATGCGCAGCGCGATGGGGCTGCCGAGGCTGAACCCGTGACGGACTCCGCCCGAGATGTCGAGGGCGTCCTGCTCGAACTTCATGCGCGCACCGCGGCCGTACCCGAGCTTGCGCCGCGCGAGATCGGCGCAGATCGCATCGAGCGAGACCGGAACCCCGGCGGGGAGCCCCTCCAGGACGGCGATGAGTTCGGGGCCGTGGGATTCCCCGGCCGTGAGCCAACGAAGCATGAATCGATTCTGGCACAGGGCGCGCGCGGCCCCGGGTCGCATGACAGCCGCATCCTGGCGGCGAAAGATCTCTGCTATTGTCAAATTTCACATATCAATTCGAGTTGCGTCCACATCCGTGGTGACGGCACGAAGGTGGTGAGCTTCTTGAGCTTGATCTACGACGCGCGCGATTCGAAGCGTGTCATCGACGCGCTGTCGGCCAACCTCGACAGCGCCGCGTCGGTGCTCGCTCAGCTGGAGCTTGCGCGCCGTCACCTCGACTCCGTTCTGGGCACCGGCGAGCTATCGGGCCAGGCCTACTCCGCGGTCGGTCTGCTCTTCACGGAGGTCATTGGGCCCTGCATCCAAGATGCGAAGAGCCAGATCGACAAGACCCGGGAGGACCTCGAGAAGTACGAGTGGGAAGACTCCAAGGTCAGTCGCTTCGGTGTGCTGAACGAGGACGCTCTCGCGGTGCAGTTGTCGGCAACGAGGCGCCAGCGGGATGCGACGGAGCGCCTCATCGAGGTGAACCGCGAAGCGGCCACTGCGCTAGCTGCTTACCCGGCAATGGGCGATGCCGTGCGGCTGATCAACCGTGGCTTGGAGGTGGTGCTGGAGGGCCTGGAGAAAGACATCCGAGATCTGGACGACAGGCTCGCAGCTTTGGAGGCGTTCGCGGTCGGGACCCGGGGGTTGTTCAAGACCGATTTCTCCACCGGCATGACGCGCTCGCTGGTTACGGCATTGAGATCGAGCAGCAGCTCACTGACAGCGAACGCGTCGCCCGACGCGAACGTTTCACAACTGATGAGCCTCCTCGCTCTCTTCGGCCCGGAGCAAGTGGAACTGCTCCTGAACCGCAACCCGGAGCTGGCCCAGCTCTTCTGGGACAACCCTCCCTCGGCCGAAGCCGTCGCGACCTGGTGGAAGGCTCTCAGCCCCGATGCGCGCGAGAAGTGGTGCCAGGCGGCGCCTACGATCATCGGGAATCTCCCCGGCCTGGACGCGGACACCCGCATCCACGCCAACACGATCCAACTGAAACGCGACCTGTACGACGGCAGCATCGACCCGAACTCTCCCCGCGGCATCCTCCTCAGAGACATCCTCAAGGCCCTCGACGTGGAGAAGTACTCGGGGCCGGCACTGGACTACGAGAGGCTGGCAAAGGAAGGAAAGACTCCACGCGGGCTGTTGGCGTACAACTCCACGCGTACGCCACCGTTGGCGGCGGTCGCGATCGCGGAAACCAGCGCAGAGAAATCAGGAAAGGTGACCTGGGCAGTTCCCGGCATGAACAGCGGGCTCGGCGAACCCGGCCGCCTCGCCGGGTGGACGAACGCCGCCGCGAAGCTCCACAAGGCACAGAACGAGCTTGAACCCGGCGTGCCGCATCTCGTTGTCGCGTGGATAGGGTACGCACCCCCGACCTTGGACCAATCGGTGATTCAGGGAGACCACGCCAGAGCAGGGGCGGCCCGCTTGACCAAGGAACTGGACGGGCAGTGGGCTGCGAGTTCGATCGTGAGCGGGAACCCACACCCGTTCACAGCGGTGGTCGGTCACTCGTATGGGACCACGGTGGCCACCAATGCAGTGAACGGAAACGGACCTCTCTCGCGGAACGTGCAGTCGGTTGTGTTGCTGGCCTCAGCGGGAGTGGAGAGAAGCATCCCAACCGCGGATTCGTTAGCCGTGGACGGCGGCGCTGGCCGGGTCTACGCGTCACAGTCCTCCCGGGACGAGGTTGCGGACGCCGGCCGTGACTTGTCCCGGCGGGGCGATCCCCGGGATGGATCGTTCGGTGCGAAGGTGTTCTCCTCCGATGGGGACACCGCTCAGCTATACCAGCCGACGGACGGGCACGATGCGATCGGCTACGGGAAGGACCGTGGCGGGCCCTGGATCTTCGCTCACGCCACGGCCGGGCACGGCTATCTAGACGCGGGGACCGAAGCTCTGAAGAACACTGCCGCCGCTGCGCTCGGGCTGGACCACGAGATCAATGGTGGCACGTGGCAAGGCAATAACCGATGATGTCTACTCGCCGTATCCACGCGACCATCACCGTAACCATGCTGACGTTCGCACTCAGCGGATGCGCGCAATCAGGAGGAATCATGACCAACTCTGGCGATCAGGTGGCTGTCCCCCCGGCGGAGTTCTCCACTAAGACCGACCGGCAAACTCTGGACGAGGCCCTGGGCCACACCGACGACCTTGTCCAGCTCCTCGGCGGAGAATGGTACGCCGGATCCGGGACCGTATTGTTTGACCGCGCGGACCACACGGGTTGGTCTTACGGCCCTTGCGGCGCGGTGAACACTAACCAATACTCGATCAGTGTTCGCCAGGTCACCCCTATCGCAGACCCGCTGGCGAACATCGAGCAGGTCCGACAACACTGGACGGGCCTCGGCTACATCCCCCGCCAAATCGGACCGGCCGAAGCCAGCGAATCGAAGATCACCGAAATCGTCGTCGACCTTCCCTTCGGTGCACGCCTCGGCTTCGTCGCCAGCACACAAATGATGTCCATTTGGACCGAGAGCGAGTGCATCAAAGAGCACTGACGACGACCCGGAACTCCGCACGAATCACAAGCTTCACTCGCCGGATCCTCGCGACCATCACGGCAGCGGTTGCGGCGTTCGCCGTTGCCGGGTGCATGCAATCAAGAGGAATCATCACCAACCCCGGCGATCAGGTCGTCGTCCCTCCGGCGGAGTTCTCCACCAAGACCGACCGGCAAACGCTGGACGACGCTCTGGCGCACACCGACGACCTGGTCCAGCTCCTTGGTGGAGAGTGGCTGGACAGCCATGATCGCCCGTTCGCGGTGACCAACCAGATCAACTGGTCCTACGGGCCGTGCGGCGCGGTGGGCACCAACCAGTACTCGATCAGTATTCGACAGGTCATCCCGATCGCGGATCCGTTGGAGAAGATCGAGCAGGTCCGGCAACACTGGAAGAGCCTCGGCTATAGGGTCCGGCAAATCGGACCAGCCGAAACGAGTGAAACGAAATTCACCGAAATCGTCGTCGACCTCCCTTTCGGTGCATCCCTGGGGTTTCTCGCCAGCACGCAGATGATGGGGATCTCCACCCAGAGCGAGTGCATCAAAGAGCAATGACAGCGCCCAGGAACACCGCACGAAATCGGGGCTTCCCCCTCCGGATCCTCGCGACCATCACCGTAACCTTGCTGACGTTCGCGCTCAGCGGGTGCACAGTAGCGGAAGTAATCACCACCAACGCTGGCGACCAGGTGGTCGTGCCCCCGGTGGAGTTCTCGACCAAGACCGACCGGCAAACCCTGGACGACGCGCTGGCCCACACCGACGACCTCGTCCAACTCCTCGGCGGAGAATGGCTGGACAGCCATACACGCCCGTTTGCGGTGACCAACCCGCTCAACTGGTCGCACGGCCCCTGCGGTGCGGTCGGCACCAACCAATACTCCATCTACGTCCAGCAGGTCACCCCGATCGCGGACCCGTCGGAGAAGATCGAGCAGGTCCGACAACGCTGGAAGAACCTCCACTACAGGATCCGCCAAATCGGACCGGCCGGAACCGACGAGGAGAAGTGCACCGAGATCGTCGTCGACCCTCCCTTCGGTGCAGGACTGGGCTTCAACGCCAGCACGACAGGGATGGGCATCTCCACTGACAGCGAGTGCATCATCGAGCAATGACGGCGCGACGGACGTGGAAGGCCACGCCACCGAGCGGGGAAGACTGCGGTCAGAGCTCCAGCAGCGACCCGTCGGCGTCGAGACCGACCGCAGCGAGCATCGCCTCCAGCACACCCTCCTCATCGGGGAGCGGCTGGAGCGGGTCGCCCGCCACGAAGATGCGGACCTGCAGGAGGGCCTGATGCACGAGCATGGCTAGCCCCGACACGACACGGCCGTCGACAGCCAGCCACTGACGCGCGAGCGGCGTGGGCCACGGCTCGTAAGCGACGTCGAGGAGCAGGGCGCGCCTCCTTGTGGAATCGGTGTACACGGCCTCTGTGACGGCGCCCCCGGGCAGAGTGCTGATGACGAGCTGCGGGACGTCGAGGGCGCGGTCCGCCTGGGCGAAGGGCCGGATGCGGACACGCAGCCCGAGCTGGTGCGCCAGCGGTTCGAGCCAGACGCTCCGCTCCAGATCCCGGACGTGGATGTCGACCTGCTCGGCCCCCAGCTCGGCTGCCGCCACCAGCGCGGATGCCGCAGTCGCTCCGCCGCCGAGGATGTGCGCGAAACGGACTTCGCCTAGTCCTGCCGCGCGCAGCGCGCGCACGATTCCCGCCACATCGGTGTTGAACCCGCGGACCGCGTCGTCCTCGAGCAGGACCGTGTTGGCCGCGCCCGTCTGCTCCGCGACACGGTCGACCTCGTCAAGCAGCGGGAGGACCGTTTTCTTGAGCGGCATCGTCAGGGAGAGCCCACGCCACTCTGGCCCGAGGCCCTCGATGTAGGCGGCGAGCCCGTCCTCGGAGATCTGCACAGCCTCGTACGACCAGTCGAGCCCGAGGGCGTCGTACGCGGCGCGATGGAGATTCGGTGAGCGGGAGTGGTCGATCGGCGACCCCAGCACGGCGAGGCGCCGGCTCGGTTCGCGGAGCGTTTCCGAGGCCTCGTCCGCGTTCGGCTCTTCGCCCGCGGTGCCAGCTACGGACTCGTTGTTCGGTTCCTCGGCCGTGACCGACTCATCGTCGGCCGGTTCCTCGCGCTCAATCGCCGCCTCGGCCTCATCAACAGCCTGCTCCTCGGCTTCGGCCTCGCGCTCCGCCTCGACGAGCTCGGCGATCATCGCCTCCGCGGAGGCCTCGCTCACGCCGTCCTGCTCGGGGAGCGGATCGCGCTCCGCGCGGGCCTCATCCATACCCGGGGTTGTCCTTCATCCACTGCTGCCACTTCTCGACCGCGGCCTGGTGCTCCGCGTCGGTGGTCGAGAAGATCGTCTCGCCCGTCTTGAGGTTCCAGGTCACGAAGTACATCCACGGGCCGTCGGCCGGGTGCTGCGCCGCATTGATGGCCAGGTCACCCGGATTCGAGATCGGCCCGACGGGGAGCCCGGAGTGCACGTACGTGTTGTAGGGGTTCCCCGCGTCCGCGCGCTCGGCGTCAGTCGTCGTCACTCGGTCCGTGTGGCCCGTGCCGTAGGCGACGGTCGCATCCGACTGGAGGTCCCAGCCCTGTGCCAAGCGGTTGAGGAAGACCCGGGCGACCTTGGGGTAGTCGTCCTTGAGGCCCGCCTCCTTCTGAACCACCGACGCAAGCACGACGGTGTTCCAGCGGTCGGCCGGGGCGACGCCGGCCTGGTCGAGCGCCTGGAACATCCGGTCGACCATGGTCTTGATGGCGTCGTGCGCCGAGATACCCGGGGCGAAGGTGTACGTCGCCGGGAACAGGAAACCCTCGAGCGTCTTCGCCTGCGCCGGGACGCCGAACTGGGCCGGGTTGGCCGCCTGGGCTTGCAGGTCCGCGAGCGGGAGCTTCGTGGCGGTGGCGACGGTCTGGAGGATGTCCTTCTCGACCGTTCCCTCCGGGATCACCGCGGTGTTCTCGACGCGAGCGGAGGGATCCTGCAACGCGACCAGGGCCGCCTGCGCACTCATCTGCTTGGCGAGCTTGAAGACGCCCGGTTGGAACTGCACCTCCGGCTTCTGGCGGAGCAGCAGGGTGTAGAAGGCCTCGGAGGTCTTCACGACGCCCGCCTTGTGGAGGTTCGCGGCGATCGCGGACCCGTCGTCGCCCGACTTGATCGTGAACAACACCTGGCCGCTGCCCGAGCCCTTGTAGTCGTCGTCCGGCGGGAACAGCTTCGCCGCGATCTTGGCGACCTGCGGCTGGAAGATCGCATACGCGCCTCCGGCCATTCCACCGAGCAGCGCGAGGACGACGACGGTGACGACGAGCCGCTTCACCCAGCGACGCTTGCGGCGAGGGGGCTCCTCGTGGGAGAGGTAGTGCTGCTGGCGCCAGGCGAGGGGCGATTCCACCTCGGCGTCGAGCGTGTCCGTGTCCTGATCTTCCAGCACGCCGAACAGAGTACGCGCCGGGTTGTCGTGGCGCGAGTGGAGGCCCTCCTGCGTCCCGTGCCGCGCGGCGGCGCCGACGGGCTGGCGCTCCTCGACCTGGGCGATCGGGCCCGTGATCACGGCGTCGAAGTCGAGACCGGCCAGCGTCTCGGCGTCCGTGGCCGGCGCGGATTCCGGCGCGCCATCCACCGGCCGCGCCGACTCTGCCGCCGGCTCGGCAGCCGGGCCGGCGCTCGAGCGAGGCGCGGAAGCCGACTCCGCCTGCGGACGCCCGGCGGCGCGCTCCTGCTCCTCCTGGAGCCGGCGGGCCTCGCGTCGCGTCAGCGGCTGCCGGTTCACGGCCGGGAACACCGGCGGCTGCGGCCTCTCCTGGGGGTTCTGCGACAAACTACGGTCCAATGCTCGTTTCGACGGGGTCGCCCGGCGGGCGGCCGGTGGCTCGCTCCGCGTCGAGGGCGTGCTGCAAAATTATCGTGGCCGCCACCTGATCCACCACCGGTCGGGCCTTCTTGCTGTTCTTCCCGGAGGCCCGGAGCGCGGACGACGCGGACATGGTGGTGAGTCGCTCGTCGACCATCCGGACAGGCACGCCGACTTCGCCGGCGAGTGACCGGGCGAAGGCCACGGCGTCGTCGGTGGAGGCGGTGCGGGCGCCCGAGAGCGCCAGCGGCAATCCGACGATAACCTCGACGGCCTCGAGTTCGTCCACGATCCGGGCGATCCTACGACGATCCGCAGCGTCTTCGGAGCGAGCCACGGTTTCCACCGGGGTGGCGAGCATGCCGTGGAGGTCGGACCGGCTCACGCCGATCCGCACCTTGCCCACGTCGATCCCGATCCGGACGCCCATCCGCACGCGGCTATCCGATCGCCGAGACGACGGCCCCCAGCGCGGCCGGGATCGCCTCGGGGTCGGTGCCGCCGCCCTGTGCGAGGTCGGCCTTGCCGCCGCCGCCGCCTCCGAGCACGCCCGCGGCGGTCTTCGCCAGCGCACCCGCGTTGGCGCCGGCGTCTCGCGCCGCCTGGTTCGTCGCGACGATGACGACCGGCTTGCCCGCCGCTCGTGCCGCAAGGGCGACGACGGCGGGGTCGGAGCCGAGCCGCTCGCGGACCGTCGTCACGAGCAGGCGCAGGTCGTCGGCCGAGTTGAGGGTGCCGGCGTCCTCGGCGATGACGGACATGTCACCGCGCCGGGTCGCCGCCGCCAGAAGCGTCGGGACCTTGTCGAGCACCGCCCGCGCCTCGAACGCCTGGATCCGCTTCTCAGCGGCCTTGAGGCTGGCCATCAGATCGGCGATCTTCTCGGGGAGCTGCTCCCGCGGCGTCTTCAGCGAGCTCGAGAGCTGCGATACGATCGTCCGCTCGACGGCGAGGTCGCGGAACGCCTCCAGACCGACGAGCGACTCCACGCGGCGGTTCGTCGAACCGACCGACGACTCGCTGACCAGGTTGATCATGCCGATCTCCGCGCTGCTCGCGACGTGCGTTCCTGCGCACAGTTCGCGCGACCACGGACCGCCGATGTCGACGACCCGCACGACGTCGCCGTACTTCTCGCCGAACAGGGCCATCGCGCCGAGCGCCTTCGCCTCGGCGAGGGGCAACTCGCGGGTGGTGACCTCGAGGTTCTCGCGGATCGCGTTGTTCGAGATCTCCTCGATCTCGCTCCGGGTCTCCGCCGAGAGGGCCTGGTTCCACGAGAAGTCGAGCCGGAGATAGCCCGCCTTGTTGTAGGACCCCGACTGGTGGGCGTTCGACCCGAGCACCTGGCGGAGCGCGGCGTGGATGATGTGCGTTCCGGAGTGCGCCTGGCGCGCCCCCCGCCGGTACTCGCGGTCGACGAGGCTGGTCGCCGGGGCGCCGACACCGACCTCGCCGCTGCGGACGAGGACCTTGTGGCTGATGAGGCCCTTCACCGGCTTCTGGACGTCCAGCACGTCGAGCTCGTAGCCGGGCCCGACGATGGTGCCCGCGTCGGCGTCCTGACCGCCCGACTCGGCATAGAGCGCGGTCGCTCCGAGGATGATCTCGGCGACCTGCCCCTCCGTCGCCTTTCCGACCGACTGCCCGTCGACGATCAGGCCGAGCACGCTCGACTCGGTCTCGAGTTCGGTGTAGCCGGTGAAGACCGTCTCGCCCTGCGACCGGAACGCGCTGTAGACCGAGAGATCGGCCAGAGCGGTCTTCTTCGCCTTCGCGTCAGCCTTGGCCCGGGCGCGCTGGTCGGCCATGAGCCGGTCGAAGGCGGTGCGATCGACGCTGAGGCCGGCCTCCTCCGCCATCTCGAGCGTCAGGTCGATGGGGAAGCCGTAGGTGTCGTGGAGCAGGAAGGCGGTGTCGCCCGCGAGCTCCTTCCGCCCCTCCTTCTGCGTGTTCGCGACGGCCGTGTCGAGGATGCTCGTGCCCGCGGTGAGCGTGCGGAGGAAGGTCTCCTCCTCCGCGTAGGCGAGCTGCGAGATCCGCTCGAACTCGGTCTCGACCTCGGGGTACGCCGCCTTCATCGCATCACGCGAGACCGGGAAGAGCTCGGGGAAGGTCGCGGTCTCGACGCCCAGGAGGCGCATCGCGCGCACTGTGCGGCGCAGCAGCCGGCGGAGGACGTACCCGCGGCCTTCGTTGGACGGCGTGACACCGTCGGCCATCAGCATCAGCGCGCTGCGGACGTGGTCGGCGACGACGCGCAGCCGCACGTCGTCGTCGTGCGCCTCGTTGCCGTAGGGCTTCTCGGCCAGCTCCGCCGCCCGGTCGAGCACCGGGCGCACCTGGTCGATCTCGTACATGTTGTCGACGCCCTGCTTGATGAAGGCGACGCGCTCGAGGCCCATACCGGTGTCGATGTTCTTCTTCGGCAGGTCGCCGAGGATCTCGAAGTCCTTCTTGCCGGTTCCCTCGCCGCGGAGGTACTGCATGAAGACGAGGTTCCAGATCTCGACATAGCGGTCGTCGTCGGTGGCGGGGCCGCCGTCGGCGCCGTACGCCGGGCCGCGGTCGAAGAAGATCTCCGAGCACGGGCCGGCGGGACCGGGCTGTCCGGTCGACCAGTAGTTGGTGTCCTTGCCGAGACCCTGGATGCGCTCGTCGGGGAGGCCCGAGACGCGACGCCAGATCTCACGCGCCTCGTCGTCCTCCTCGTAGACCGTCACCCAGAGGTCCGCCGGGTCGAACCCGAGGCCGCCGTCGTCCTCGGAGGTGGTGAGCAGATCCCAGGCGAAGGTGATCGCCTGCTCCTTGAAGTAGTCGCCGAAGGAGAAGTTGCCGCACATCTGGAAGAACGTGCCGTGCCGGGGCGTCTTGCCGACCTCGTCGATGTCGAGCGTCCGGATGCACTTCTGCACGCTCGTCGCCCGCGGGAAGGGCGCGGGCACGACCCCGGTCAGGTACGGCACGAACGGGACCATGCCGGCGACGGTGAAGAGAAGGGAGGGGTCGTCGCTGACGAGGGAGGCGGAGGGGACGACGGTGTGACCGCGCCGGGCGAAGAAGTCGAGCCAGCGGCGGTGGATTTCAGCAGTCTGCATGGGTTCCGGTCGGATCGTGGTGCGGGGGGTGTGCGGTGATCGGGGCGGACGCGAGGGGCGTCACTCGCCGTCGATGGCGGAACGGAGCTCCGCCTCGCGCTGGCGGTAGCCGTCGGAGACGGCGTCGGTGAAGTCGCGCGCCTTCCTGTCGAGCGAACTGAAGAACTCGCGACCCTTGGGCGTCTCGTTCACCTGGTGCGCGACGACGAAGCCGATGGCGACGCCGACGACGAGCCACAGGAAGCTCTTCATGCTGGTTCTCCCTCTCTGGATGACGTGCGCGCAGGTCCCGGCGCCGAGGCTCTCGGAGGGGGCGGCGCATTGATCGGCCGCGCCTCCTCGATCACCTCGGCAAGTCTAGTGCGGCGACCTTGAGCCCTTCCGGGACTTCGCCGACCGTCGGTCGCGAGCGCCCTTCGCCGGTGCGGCGGCGGCGAAGGCCGCTCTCACGGCGGCGCTGAAGCCGGCCAGTTTGATCAGAGGGCCCCCGACGGTCGCCGCGAACAGCGCGACCAGTGCGGAGACGTTGCCGGTGACGTCTGCCACGTTCCGCGTGATGACGTCGACCCGTGCGAGCTGCTTGTTCGTCTCCTGCAGGGTCGTCGCGGTCTCGTCGAGGATCGGCGTGATACCGTCGCTCGCCTCTTTGATCGCCTGGCGGGTCTGGTCGAGCACGCGCCCGAGTTTGAGCAGCGGGACGGCGATGAAGCCGACGAGGACGGCGAACACGGCCGCCGCGATCAGTCCCGCGATGTCTCCTCCGGACACGTCCGTCTCCCTTCATTCCGCCTTGGGCATACTCCGACCAGCGTAGCCCCGACGGGCGACCCCCGCGCGGCGCGCTCGCCCGGGTCGGCCCGGACATGCGAAACGGGGCCGCGGCCGAAGCCACGACCCCGTCCCGGAGTCTCGCGAGACCTCAGCGGGCCGCGTAGTACTCGACGACCAGCTGCACCTCACAGGTCACGGGGACCTCGGCGCGCTTGGGGCGACGGACCAGGCGGGCCTGGAGCTTGTCGAGCTCGACGTCGAGGTAGCCCGGGGTCTTCGGCAGGACGTCGACGTGACCGCCGGCCGCCGCGACCTGGAAGGGCTCGGTGCCCTCGGAGCGGGCCTTGACGTGGATGAGCTGGCCCGGCTTCACGCGGAAGGACGGACGGTCGACGAGCTTGCCGTCGACGAGGATATGACGGTGCACGACGAACTGGCGCGCCTGCGTGATGGTGCGGGCGAAGCCGGCACGGAGCACGAGGGCGTCGAGACGCATCTCGAGGAGCTCGACCAGGTTCTCACCGGTCAGGCCCTGGGTGCGGCGGGCCTCCTCGAAGGCGATGCGGAGCTGCTTCTCGCGGATGCCGTACTGGGCGCGCAGGCGCTGCTTCTCGCGCAGACGCACCGCGTAGTCGGAGTCGGCCTTGCGCTTGGTGCGGCCGTGCTCACCGGGGGCGTACGGGCGCTTCTCCATGTAGCGCGCGGCCTTCGGGGTGAGCGGGATGCCCAGGGCCCGCGACTCGCGGGTCTTGCTGCGGGAACGTGAAGACACGGTTTCCTTTCGGTGTTCTCTCTATCGGTCAGGGATGCGGGCACACGTGTTCGCCCGCAGAGAGAGGGATTGGTGCCGGGGACACCCGGCTACAGGGCTGGTCCCGTCGAGAGCGTGGTCACGGCAGCCGCACCACGAACACGCTTCTAGGCCCGTCGATTCTAGCAGATCGCGGTCAGCGCCCGCGCACGATGCGGCGCAGCTTGGCCAGGCGCGCGGAGACGTCGCGTTCGTTGCCGTGCTCGGTCGGCTCGTAGTAGGTCGCACCGGCCAGTTCGTCGGGAAGGTACTGCTGTTCCAGCACGCCGAGCGCGTCGTCGTGCGGGTACTTGTAGCCCTTGCCGTGCCCGAGCCGCTTGGCTCCCGCGTAGTGGGCGTCGCGCAGGTGCTTGGGCACCCGCCCGATCCTCCCGGCGCGGACGTCGGCGATCGCGGCGTCGAGCGCCCGGTAGGAGGCGTTCGACTTCGGCGCCGTGGCCAGGTGGACGACCGCCTGAGCCAGCGGGATCCGCCCCTCCGGCATGCCGATGTACTGCACGGCGTCGGCGGCGGCGATGGCGACGACCAGGGCCTGCGGGTCGGCCATGCCGATGTCCTCGGAGGCCAGGACGATGATCCGCCGGGCGATGAACCGCGGGTCCTCCCCCGCCTCGATCATGCGCGCGAGGTAGTGGAGGGAGGCGTCGACGTCGGAGCCGCGGACCGACTTGATGAACGCGCTGATGACGTCGTAGTGCTCGTCGCCGTTGCGGTCGTAGCGCAGCAGCGCTCGATCCACCGCCTGCGCCACGAGCTCGGCCGTGATCAGCGGCTTCTTATTCGAGGTGGCCGGCGTCGACGAGTCCGCCGTCACCGAGGCGGCCTCGAGCGCGGTCAGGGCCCGCCGGGCGTCGCCGCTGGCCAGTCGGATCAGAGCGGCCCGCGCCTCCGGATCGAGCTGGAAGCGGCCCGCGAGTCCGCGCTCGTCCGCCACCGCCCGATCGATGACGGTGCCGAGATCGTCGTCGCTGAGCGTCTCGAGCGTGAGGAGCAGGCTCCGCGACAGCAGGGGGGAGATCACCGAGAAGGACGGGTTCTCGGTCGTCGCCGCGACGAGGATCACCCAGCCGTTCTCGACGCCGGGGAGGAGCGCATCCTGCTGGGCCTTGGTGAAGCGGTGGATCTCGTCGAGGAAGAGCACCGTGGAGATGCCGTAGAGGTCTCGCGTCGAGAGCGCCTCCTCCATGACGAGCCGGACGTCCTTGACGCCGGCCGTGACGGCCGAGAGCTCGACGAAGCGGCGCCCCGACGAATGCGCGATCGCCTGGGCGAGCGTCGTCTTGCCGGTGCCCGGCGGGCCCCACAGGATGACGGACACCGATCCCGACTGCCCGGATTGGTCGGAGGCGAGAGCCACGAGCGGGGACCCCGGCTTCAGCAGGTGGCGCTGACCGGCGACCTCGTCGAGCGACTTCGGGCGCATGCGCACCGCGAGCGGAGTCGCTCCCGTCCGGAGCCCTGGTTGCACGTCGACCACGCGACAAGGCTAGTCGCAGCCGCTGACATCCCTCGGGAGAGCATGGCGCGGGAACGCCCGGCGCGACTTGGAACGCCAGGGACGCGGCCGATAGGGTTCTCCAAGATCCGCGGGTGCGTCCCCGCGCGACTCCCCCGCACGAACCGCCCGGAGGACATCGGTGGCACCCAGCAGGCAGAACGATCGCGAAGCCCGGCAGGCCCGGGAGCGGCTCCGCGCCTACCAGGCACGGCAGACGGTCCACGAGCGCAAGCTGCAGCGCCGGCGCCGCGACAACTGGATCGCCGGCATCGCGACGGTCGTGATCGTGGCGCTGGCCGTGGCGACGCAGCTCCTCTACTTCTCGGCCGGGCCGGGTGCCGCGAAGGCGTCGTCGTCCGCCTCCCCGTCCGCGACCCCGTCGTCCTCCCCCACGCCCTCGCCCGCGGCCACGGGGGCGAACTCGGGCAACGTGCCGTCGAAGACCATCGCGGGCGACCGCACCTGGTCCGGCACGCTCACGATCAACGGCATCCCGCTCGCGGTGTCCCTCGACGGCAAGGCCGCTCCTCAGGCGGTGTCGTCCACCATCGCGCTCACGCAGAAGAAGTTTTACGACGGCCTCAGCTGCCACCGGCTGACCACCGACGGCATCTGGGTGCTCCAGTGCGGCGACCCGGAGGGCGACGGCTCGGGCGGCCCCGGGTACTCCTACGGCCCGGTCGAGAACGCCCCGGCGAACGGGACCTACCCGGCCGGCACGCTCGCAATGGCCCGTCAGCCGAACAACGGGTACAGCCAGGGCAGCCAATTCTTCATCGTCTACAAGGACAGCCCCATCCCCTCGGACCCGGCCGGCGGGTACACCGTCATCGGGAGGGTGACGAGCGGGCTCGACAAGCTCGTCAGCACGGTCGCCGACAAGGGCGTCCAGGGAGGCGGGACCGACGGCAAGCCCGCGGTGAGCACCCGGATCGACAGCTTCACGCTGCAGTGATCGCGGGCTGTGCAATAGGCTGATCCCCGACGCCGGGCGCCCATCCCGCCCGGCCAGCGCAGCAGCAAGGTGAGGCTCTTGGCTACTTCTGATCAGCACCCCTGGGGTCGTGTCGACGAGACCGGGACCGTGTTCGTCCGCGAGGGCGACGGCGAGCGCGCCGTCGGCCAGTACCCCGATGGGACCCCGGAGGAGGCGATCGCCTACTTCGAGCGCAAGTACACGGATCTCGCGGGTCAGGTCTCCCTCCTCGAGCAGCGGGCCCGCCGCGGCGCCCCCGCGCAGGATGTCGCCAAGTCGGTCGCCAACCTCCGCAGCGCCGTCGAGGGCGCGAACGCCGTCGGCGATCTCGCGTCCCTCCTCAAGCGGCTCGACGCGCTCGGGGGCACGGTCGAGGAGCTCACGGAGCAGCAGAGCGCCGAGGCCCGTGCGGCTCTCGAGCAGGCTGTCGCGGAGCGCACCGCGATCGTGGAGGAGGCGGAGGCCCTCGCCGCCCAGGACCCGGCCCGGACCCAGTGGAAGCAGACGAGCGCTCAGCTCGACGCGCTCTTCGCGCGTTGGCAGTCGCACCAGCACGACGGCCCGCGGCTGCCCAAGAACGAGGCCAACGAGCTCTGGAAGCGCTTCCGCGCGGCGCGGTCGACGATCGAGCACAACCGCAAGGCGTTCTTCGCCGAGCTCGACAGCCAGCACCGCGACGTGCGCACACGCAAGACTCAGCTCATCGAGGAGGCCGAAGCGCTGATCCCGCGCGGCGCCGACGGGGTTCCCGAGTACCGCCGCTTGCTCGACCAGTGGAAGCTCGCCGGACGCGCCGGCAAGAAGAACGACGACGCCCTGTGGGCTCGTTTCAAGGCCGCCGGCGACGCGATCTACTCGGCCAAGGCCGAGGTCGACGCCCGCGACAACGAGGAGTACGAGGCCAACCTCACGGCCAAGCTCGCCCTTCTCGAGGAGGCGGAGCCGCTGCTCAAGGCCACGGACCGCGAGTCCGCCCGGGCGCAGCTCCTGTCCATCCAGGAGCGATGGGACGCGATCGGGCGTGTTCCGCGCGACCAGGTGCGGCCGATCGAGGACCGCCTGCGCCGGGTGGAGGCCGCCGTGCGTCGTCTGGACGAGGAGCACTGGGAGAAGAACAACCCCGAGAAGAAGGCACGCTCGGAGGGTCTGGCGAGCCAGCTCAACGCCGCGATCGCCAAGCTCGAGCAGGAGCTCGAGGAGGCGAAGGCGAGCGGTGACGCCCGCAAGGTGAAAGAGGCGCAGGAGGCGCTCGACGCCCGGCGCGTGTGGCTCGACGCCCTGCGCTGATCCGCGACTGAGGGCCTCACTGCCCCACAGCCCGCTGACCGTTCCCGGTTCTCCACCGGTCGTCCGGCCGGCTCCCACCGGAGCGCCGGCGGTCCGAGGCTGGAGGCATGACCACCGCTGCACTGCATCCGCCCCTCCTCGACAGCCACGCCATCCCGCTCGCCGAGCTGCTCTCCATGTGGCTCGACGGCGACGTCTACCGCGTCGGGGAACGGTTCTCGCCCCTCGACCTGCCCGAGACCGCCGAGATCCGCGCAGCGGCCTTCGCCGCTGACGCGCTGCACGAGGTCGTAGCCGATCGCGCCTCGGCCTCGTGGATCCACGGTGCGCGACCGACCTCGCCGCGCCGGTGGCAGGTGTGCGTGCTGCCCGGCCGGCGAGGTGGGCGCCTCCCTCCCTGGTACGACTCCCGGCAGCGCAATCTCGCCGCCGACGATGTCACTCAGGTCGCCGGCATCGCGGTCACCACTCCCCTGCGCACCGCCTTCGATCTCCTCGTCGACGCCGACCGGTTCGGCCGGAGCGAGTCGTGGGAGGTGCGGTGGCTGCTGCACCTCGACGACGCGACCCCGTTCACGCTCCGCCGGCTGCTCGGGCGCAGCCGCGTTCCCGGCATCGAGCGAGCGCGCGCGAGACTGGACCAGGTGGAGCTGGCACGGCTGCCCGGAGGCTCGGACCTCTCGGAGCGTCAGCCGCCGTTGACGCGATACACGTCGTAGACCGCGTCGATGCGCCGCACCGCGTTCAGGACGCGGTCCAGGTGCGTGGTGTCGCCCATCTCGAAGACGAAGCGGCTCAGCGCGAGTCGATCGCTCGACGTCGTCACCGTCGCAGACAGGATGTTCACGTGGTGCTCCGAGAGCACGCGGGTGACGTCGGAGAGCAGGCCGGACCGGTCGAGCGCCTCCACCTGGATCTGGACAAGGAAGACGCTCTTGGAGCTCGGAGCCCACTCGACCTCGATCATGCGATCGGGCTCCTGGAGCAGCGACTGGACGTTGTGGCAGTTCGCCTGGTGCACGGAGACTCCCTGTCCGCGCGTGATGAACCCCACGATCGGATCGCCCGGGACCGGCGTGCAGCACTTGGCCAGCTTGACCAGGATGTCGGGGGCTCCTCGCACCAGCACCCCCGAGTCGCTGTTCCGGAGCTGCTTGCGGGCCTTGACCGGGAATTCGATCTCGCCGTCCGACTCCACCTCGGTCTGCAGCGAGGCGACGATCTTCTCGATCACCGACTGGGTGGAGATGTGCCCCTCGCCGACGGCCGCGTACAGGGCGGAGACGTCGGGGTGCTTCAGCGACGAGGCGACCTCGACGAGCGCATCCTGGGTCATCAGCTTCTGCAGCGGGAGGTTCTGCTTGCGCATCGCGCGCGCGATCGCGTCCTTGCCCTGCTCGATGGCCTCGTCGCGCCGCTCCTTCGTGAACCACTGGCGGATCTTGTTCCGCGCGCGGGGGCTCTTGACGAAGTTCAACCAGTCCTGGCTGGGGCCCGAGTCCGGGTTCTTGGAGGTGAAGATCTCGACCACGTCGCCGGTCGACAGCGTGCTCTCGAGCGGGACGAGGCGTCCGTTGACCTTGGCGCCCATCGTCCGGTGGCCGACCTCGGTGTGCACAGCGTAGGCGAAGTCGACCGGCGTGGCGCCCGCCGGAAGGCCGATCACCCGGCCCTTCGGGGTGAAGACGTAGACCTCTTTGGCGCCGATCTCGAATCGGAGGGAGTCGAGGAACTCGCTCGGGTCGGCGGTCTCGGCCTGCCAGTCGGAGATGTGCGCGAGCCACGCGAGGTCGGTGTCCGTGTTCGACGGGCCGCCGGAGCTCTTTCCGGTCGTCTGCTCCTTGTACTTCCAGTGCGCCGCGACACCGAACTCGGCGCGCTGATGCATCTCCTCCGTCCGGATCTGGATCTCGACGGGCCGGCCCTGGGGGCCGATGACGGTCGTGTGGAGGGACTGGTACAGATTGAACTTCGGGGTCGCGATGTAGTCCTTGAAGCGCCCCGGCATCGGTGTCCAGCGGGCATGGATCTGGCCCAGGACCGCGTAGCAGTCGCGCACGGTGTTCACCAGCACCCGGATGCCCACGAGGTCGTAGATGTCGTCGAACTCGCGGCCGCGGACCACCATCTTCTGGTAGATCGAGTAGTACTGCTTCGGCCGGCCCACCACCTTGCCACGGATCTTGGCCGACTTGAGGTCGTCGTTGATGGCGTCGATCACCTGCTGCACGAGCCGTTCGCGCTCGGGCGTGCGCTGCTTCACGAGGCTCTCGATCTCGGCGTACAGCTTGGGGTACAGAACGGCGAACGACAGGTCCTCGAGTTCCCACTTGATCGCCTGGATGCCGAGGCGATGAGCGAGCGGCGCGTAGATCTCGAGGGTCTCCGTCGCCTTGCGGGTCGCCGACTCGGCGGGCACGAATCCCCAGGTCCGGGCGTTGTGGAGGCGGTCGGCCAGCTTGATGATCAGGACGCGGATGTCCTTCGACATCGCCACGATCATCTTCCGCACGGTCTCGGCCTGCGCGCTGTCCCCGTACTTGACCTTGTCGAGCTTGGTGACGCCGTCGACCAGCATGGCGATCTCGTCACCGAACTGGTCGCGCAGCTCGTCGAGCGTGTAAGCGGTGTCCTCGACGGTGTCGTGGAGGAGCGCCGCTGCGATGGTCTTGGCTCCGATGCCGAGGTCGGCGATGATCTGCGCGACCGCCACGGGGTGCGTGATGTAGGGCTCCCCCGACCGGCGCTTCTGGCCGGCGTGCGCCTTCTCGGCGACGGCGTACGCCCGCTCGATCAGCGAGAGATCCGCCTTCGGGTGGTGCATCCGCACGGTACGGATCAGCGTGTCGACGGCTCCCGCCGGCTGAGCGCGGGAGAAGATCCGGGGCACGAGGCGGCGCAGCGAGGCCGACTGCGGTGTCGTCGTGTCAACCATCTGCGCCTCCTGTCGTCTATTATCACCGTTCCCGATCACCGTTCGGTCACGGCGACGGCAAGCGGGCTAGACGATCGCTCCTGGCGTACCGTCGTCGCGGACGACCGGTGCGCCGATCGACTGCCAGGCGGCCATCCCGCCCGCGACGTTCGCGGCCGGATAGTCGGCCCGCGAGAGCGCATCGGTGACGAGGCGGGATCGGCCGCCGACGTGACACACGACGAGGATCTGCGCGTCCTCCGGCAGCTCGTCCTTGCGGAGCTCGAGTTCCCCGAGCGGGATGTGATGCGCACCGGGCGCATGCCCCGCCTGCCACTCGTGCGGCTCCCGCACGTCGAGCAGCCAGGCCTCTCCGGCCTCGACGAGCTCCCGGGCACGCGCGGCCGTGACCTCGTCCTCCGCCAGATAGGGGCTCATGCTCGGCCGGTCCCGCGTCCGCCTACTCGGCGGTCACGGCCTCCGGCTTCTGCACGGCGGCCTTGGGCCGGAGCGAGAGCACCTTCTGGTCGTGCTTGCGGATGGCGGCCTCACCCTCCCGGAACTGGGAGTACATCGGAGCCGCCAGGAAGATCGTCGAGTACGTGCCGACGATGATGCCGATCAGCAGGGCGAGAGAGATGTCGCGCAGCGTGGCCGCACCGAGCGCGTACGCCCCGATGAACAGGATGGAGGCGACGGGCAGCACGGCGACGACGGCGGTGTTGATCGACCGGACCAGCGTCTGGTTGACGGCGAGGTTCACGGCCTCCGGGAAGGTGCGGCGCGTGAGCTCGAGCTCCTCCCGGGTGTTCTCGCGGATCTTGTCGAACACCACGACGGTGTCGTAGAGCGAGTACCCGAGGATGGTGAGGAATCCGATCATCGTCGCCGGCGAGACCTCGAACCCGACGAGCGCGTAGATGCCCGCGGTGATGATGAGGTCGTGGAACAGCGAGACGATCGCCGCCGCCGACATCTTCCAGGTGCGGAAGTACAGTGCCATCGCGATGAACGCCAGCAGGAGGAACACCACGAGACCCTGGATCGACTGCTGGGTCACGTCCGCGCCCCACGAGGGGCCGATGAACGTCGAGGACACGTCGGACGACGAGACGCCGTAGGCCGAGGCGAGCGCGTCGCCGACGGACTTGGTCTGCGCCTCCGACAGCTGGTCCGTCTGGACCTGCACCGCATTGCTGCCCACGACGCTGACGTGCGAGACCGCATTCGGGACGACGCTCGTGACAGCGCCCTGCGCCTTGCCGGTGTCGGTGCTCGACACGTTGGTCACCTGGAACTGGGAACCGCCGCGGAACTCGATCGAGAAGTTGAACCCGCCCCGGACGATGGGGACCAGGATCGAGAGCGCGACCATGACGATCGCGATCGTGTACCAGATCTTCCGCTTGCCGACGAAGTCGAACGAGCGTGCGCCGGTGTAGAGGTCGTTACCGAACTTCGTGAGACGGCTGGCCATCAGGAGTCCTTCCCGTCGGAGGAGCGATCCGACGACGCGCTCGCGCCGGCCATCTCGGCGGCCTTGCGCTCGGCGATGGTCTGGCGGCGGACCGCCTCCTTGCCGCTCCGGGCCGCCTTGCCGGCGGGGACGGCCGCGGGGGTGGGAGCCCGGAAGCGCGCCGCGCCGCGATACACGGCGCCGAGCGCCTGCGGATCGAGACCGGACCACGGGCTGCCCGAGCTGAAGAAGCGCGTGCGTGCCAGGAGCTGGAGCGTCGGGTGGGTGAACAGCAGCACGACGATGACGTCGATGATCGTCGTGAGGCCGAGCGTGAAGGCGAAGCCGCGGACGTTCGCTGCCGCCAGCACGTAGAGCACGACCGCCGCGAGCAGGTTGGTGGCCTTGGAGGCGTAGATCGTGCGCCGCGCACGCGCCCAGCCCGCCTCGACGGCGGACTCCAGCCCTCGCCCGTCGCGCAACTCATCCCTGATCCGTTCGAAGTACACGATGAACGAGTCGGCCGTGAAGCCGATCGCGACGATCAGGCCGGCCACGCCCGCGAGCGACAGGCGGTAGTCGTAGTGCCATGACAGCAGCGAGATGGTCAGCCAGGTGAGGACACCCGCCACGACCAGCGAGAAGATCGTGACCAGACCGAGCAGGCGGTACTGGAAGAACGTGTAGATGGCGACGAGGATGAGGCCGATCAGGCCGGCGATCAGGCCGCTGAGGAGCTGCGACGTGCCCAGGGTGGCCGAGATGGTGTCCTGGCTCTGGACCTTGAAGCTGAACGGCAGCGCGCCGAACTTGAGCTGGTCGGCGAGGGCCTTCGCGCTCGCCTCGGTGAAGTTGCCGGTGATCTGCGGGCGGCCGTCGGTGATGGCGGCCTGCGTGGTGGGCGCCGAGATGACCTTGCCGTCGAGCACGATCGCGAACTGGTTCTGCGAGCCCTTCAGCGCGACGAGCCGGGTCGTCACATCGGCGAACTGCTTGGTGCCGGTGCCGTCGAAGATGATGTTGACGGCCCACTGGCCGGTCGTGACGCCCTGCGAGCTCTGCACGAGTCCCGCGTTGGCGTCCTTGATGTTCTGACCCTTGACCTCGACCGGACCGAGCAGGTACTTGGCGGTGCCGGCGTCGTCGCACGTGATGAGCGGCTTGTCGGTCGGCGCCGCGTTGGTGTTCTTGGCCGCGTCCGACTTGCACGAGAACGCGTCGAACTCCGCCTGCAGGGCGGGCGTCACCCAGGCCAGGTCGCTGCCGTTCGTGGGCTTGGTCGACGGCGTCGACGGGAGGCCGGGCGCCGGCGTCGGCGCGGGGGTCGACTTGCCGTCGGCGCCCACGACCTCGTTCGTCGGACCGCCGGAGATGAGCACGGGCCGGAAGTCTAGGCGCGCGCTCGACTTCACGCGGTCGAGCGTCGCCTGGTCCGGCTTACCGGGCAGCGACACGACGATGTTGCGCGAGCCCTCGGTGGAGATCTGCGCCTCGGAGACGCCCGAGGCGTCGATGCGCTGCCGGATGATCGAGACCGCCTGGTCGAGCTGCTGCTGCTGCACGCTCGCCCCGTTCTCCACCTGCGGAGCGAGGATGATCTGCGTGCCGCCTTCGAGGTCGAGGGCGAGCTTGGGCAGCCAGGTCGCGTTGCTGAACAGGACGCCGGCCGTGAGGGTGCCGAGGAGCACCACCACGATGACGCCGAGCCAGGTCAGCGAACGCCAGGCCTTCTTGACCGGAGTGGACTTTGCCACGAGGGACTCAGCTTTCTACGAGCGCGCGGGCGCGACAGGGCGCCTGAGCACAGGGGAACGGGTCAGTCGTCGCTCTTCGCGCCGGGCTTGGGCGAGGTCTCGTCGATCCGCTCGCCGTACTCGGGGTCGCCGTGGCGGATCGCGTGATCCTCGTTGAGCTCCGGGGCAGCCGGCGCGGCCTCGACCGCGGGCTCGGTGGACGTCTCGGCGACGGTCGGCTCGACGACGCGGGCGAGCACCTGACGGTGCACCTTGATGATGCTGCCCGGGCTCGTCTCGATCTCGGCGGTGTTGTCGTCCTCGTTGACGGACACCAGCGTGCCGTAGAGACCGAAGTTCGTCATGACCTCGGCGCCGGGGACCATCTTCGAGCGGGTCTCCTCCTGCTCCTTCCGGCGCTTCCGGCCGTTCCGCCACATGAAGAAGATGAGGGCCGCCAGGATGACGACCATCACAATGGTCAACGGATCAATCATGAAGTCTTGGAACCTTCCGGAGGGAGCTTGACGGGCCGAACGGCCTGTTGGATTATATGTCATCCAACAGGGACGGAGGCTGTGAGCCGGCCACCTGGGGGCTGTGCATCCCGAAGTGCCTCCAGGCCGCGGAGGTCGCGACCCGGCCGCGCGGCGTCCGCGTGAGCAGGCCGATCCGGACGAGGAACGGCTCCACGACCGACTCGATGGTCTCCGCCTCCTCGCCGACCGAGACCGCGAGGGTGTTGAGCCCGACCGGGCCGCCGCCGAAGCGCTCGAGGATCGCGTGCAGGACCGCGCGATCGAGGCGGTCGAGGCCGAGCGCGTCGACGTCGTACAGCTCGAGCGCGGCGCGAACCGCGTCGACGTCGGCGGCGCCGCCGTGGACCAGCGCGTAATCGCGCACTCGGCGGAGGAGACGGTTGGCGATGCGCGGGGTTCCGCGGCAGCGGCCGGCGATCTCGGCCAGCGCCTCCCGGTCGACGTCGAACTCGAGCATCGCCGCCGCCCGGGTCAGGACCTGGGTCAGCTCGCTCTCGTCGTAGAACTCCAGGTGCGCGGTGAAGCCGAACCGGTCGCGCAGCGGGTTCGGGAGGAGTCCCGAGCGCGTCGTCGCCCCGACCAGCGTGAACGGGGCCAGGTCGAGCGGGATGGAGGTGGCGCCCGCGCCCTTCCCGACCATGATGTCGATCCGGAAGTCCTCCATGGCGAGGTACAGCATCTCCTCCGCGGAGCGCGCCATGCGGTGGATCTCGTCGATGAAAAGCACCTCGCCGGGCGTCAGGGACGACAGCAGCGCCGCGAGATCGCCGGCGTGCTGGATCGCCGGGCCGCTCGACATGCGGAGGGCTCGTCCGCTCTCGTGAGCGACGATCATCGCCAGAGTCGTCTTGCCGAGACCGGGAGGACCGGAGAGGAGGATGTGGTCGGCCGTGCGGTCCTGCATCCGGGCGGCGGTCAGGAGGAGCTGCAGCTGACCGCGCACCTTCGCCTGCCCGACGAACTCCGACAGCGTGCGCGGGCGGAGTGCGCCCTCGAAGGCGAGCTCCGACTCGGACTCCAGCTCGGGAGCGGTGAGATCTTCGCCGGCGGCGCTCATCGGGCCGCCCCCTGCGCAGCCGGCCCGAGTCGCGCGAGCGTCAGCCGGAGGAGCGCCTGAACGGTGTCGCGGGAGCTCTCGTCGGTCTCGGCCACGACATCGGCCAGCGCCTCGGCGGCCACCTTCTCGGGCCAGCCGAGCCCGACGAGGGCGACGAGCACACTGTCGGGCACCGAGGAGCGGCCGCCTGTGGCCTTCTGCGCGCGAGCCGGCGAGCGGCGCGCGGTCGCGGCGAGCTTGCCCGCCAGCTGCACGACGATGAGCTTCGCCGTCTTCGGCCCGATGCCGGAGACCTTGCGGAACGGTGCGTCGTCGTCGGCGCCCACGGCCTCGGCGATCTGATCCGGGCTCAGGACCGACAGCACCCCGAGAGCCGACTTGGGGCCCACCCCGGAGACACCGGTGAGGAGCTCGAAGACCTGAAGCTGCTCGGCATCGGCGAAGCCGTAGAGCTGGAGGGAGTCCTCCCGGACGATCAACGAGGTGTGGAGGAACGCCTCATCTCCGACTCGGAGGGAGAGCACATGGTCGGGCGTCAGCTGGACGGCGAAGCCGACCCCGCCGACCTCGATCACGGCGGTGCCGCCGATCGCCGAGAGGACGGTGCCGCGCAGGGAGGAGATCACCGGCCTAGCCTACGGGGCGCCCCCGACGTCCGGCTGGAGCGCTCGGCGGCGCGCCACGCGGCCTGGGCGGGGGTCAGCGAGACGGGGCCGTCCGCGGCCTCCGGCCCCGGGGCGCCGGGCGGGGCCCCCCTCCACGCGTGGCAGATGGCGATCGCGAGAGCGTCGGCGGCGTCCGCGGGCTTGGGCGCCTCGGCCAGGCCGAGGATGCGCGCGACCATCGCCTGCACCTGCCTCTTGTCGGCCGAGCCGTACCCCGTGATGGCGGCCTTGACCTCGCTCGGCGTATGCAGGGCGACGCCGATCCCGCGGCGCGCGGCCGCGTGAAGCGCGACCCCGCTGACCTGCGCAACGCCCATCACCGTTCGCAGATTGTGCTGCGCGAACACGCGCTCGATGGCGACAGCGGAGGGACGGTGCTCGTCGAGCAGCTCGTCGATGCCGGTGCCGACGGCCAGGAGGCGCTGCTCGAGCGGCATCGACGGGGGCGTCCGGATGACCGTGACCGCGACGAGCACCGCGCGGCGGTCGGGGCGGACGTCGACGACTCCGACGCCGCAGCGCGTGAGACCCGGGTCGATGCCGAGCACCCGGATCGTCATGGCCGGTCGCCCGTTACTCGTCGTCTTCGTCGAGCTGCGCCTGGACCTCGGGAGAGATGTCGAGATTGGTGTAGACGTTCTGGACGTCGTCGGAGTCCTCGAGAGCGTCGATGAGCCGGAACACCTTGCGAGCGACTTCGGCGTCCGCCTCCACGTTGACGGTGGCGACGAACTCGGCGTCGGCCGAGTCGTAGTCGATGCCGGCCTCCTGCAGCGCGGTGCGCGCGGCCACGAGGTCGCTGGCCTCGGTCAGCACCTCGAAGCTCTCGCCACGGTCGGTGACCTCCTCGGCGCCGGCGTCGAGCACGGCCGCGAGGACGGTGTCCTCGTCGACGCCGTCGGCGTGGGGAACCACGATGACGCCCTTGCGGTGGAAGTTGTAGGCGACGCTCCCGGGGTCTGCCATCGTGCCGCCGTTGCGCGTCATCGCCGTTCGGACCTCGGCGGCGGCGCGGTTCTTGTTCTCGGTGAGGCACTCGATCAGGAGGGCGACGCCGCCCGGGCCGTAGCCCTCATACATGATGGTCGTGTAGTCGATCGACTCACCGGTCAGGCCGGCGCCGCGCTTGATGGCGCGGTCGATGTTGTCGTTCGGGACCGACGTCTTCTTGGCCTTCTGCACCGCGTCGACGAGCGTGGGGTTGCCCGACAGATCGGCGCCGCCCGTCTTGGCCGCCACCTCGATGTTTTTGATCAGCTTCGCGAACGACTTCGCGCGGCGCGCGTCGATGACGGCCTTCTTGTGCTTGGTCGTGGCCCACTTGGAATGCCCGGACACTGGTACTCCCTCGAGTTACGTCGTGAAAACTTGTCTATTGTACGCGCGCGGCCTCGCGGACCTTGGACAGGAAGTACTCGTGGAACCGGGTGTCGCCCGTGATCTCGGGGTGGAACGAGGTGCCCACGAGGTTGCCCTGCTCGACGGCGACCACCCGGCCGTGGACCGTGGCGAGCGGCGTGGCCCGCTCCCCCACCCGCTCCACGATCGGCGCCCGGATGAAGACGGCGTGGACCGGCGCGTCGCCGACGGCGGGGATGTCGAGGTCGGTCTCGAAGGAGTCGACCTGCGAGCCGAAGGCGTTCCTTCTGACCTCGACGTCGAGGCCGCCCAGCGTCTGCTGGCCGGCGATGCCGTCGAGAACCGTGTCCGCCAGCATGATGAGGCCGGCGCACGTGCCGTAGACCGGCAGGCCACCCGCGATCGCCTCGCGCAGCGGGGCCGCCAGGCCGAAAGCCCGCGAGAGCTTGTCCATCACGCTCGACTCGCCGCCCGGGATCACGAGACCGTCGATCTCGTCGAGTTCCCCGGGGCGGCGCACCGGCACGGCCTCGGCGCCGAGCCCGATCAGGACCGCGAGGTGCTCACGGAAGTCGCCCTGGAGGGCCAGCACGCCGACTCTCGGCGCCCGGCCCTCCACGACGGCGGCGTCGTGCCCGCTCACCAACCGCGCTCGGCGAGGCGGTGCGGCGCCGGGAGATCGGCGACGTTGATGCCGACCATGGCCTCGCCCAGCCCGCGCGACACCTCGGCGATGACGGACGGGTCGTCGTAGAAGGTGGTCGCCTTGACGATCGCGGCCGCGCGCTGCTCCGGGTTGCCGGACTTGAAGATGCCCGAGCCGACGAAGACGCCGTCGGCGCCCAGCTGCATCATCATCGCGGCGTCGGCCGGCGTGGCCACACCGCCCGCCGTGAAGAGGACGACCGGGAGCTTGCCGGTCTCGGCGACCTCGGCGACGAGCTCGTACGGCGCCTGCAGCTCCTTCGCGGCGACGTACAGCTCGTCCTTCGTCATGGAGCTGAGCGTGTTGATCTCGGAGGTGATCTTGCGGATGTGCTTCGTCGCCTCCGACACGTCGCCGGTACCGGCCTCGCCCTTCGAGCGGATCATCGCCGCGCCCTCGTTGATGCGGCGGAGCGCCTCACCGAGGTTCGTCGCACCGCACACGAACGGCACGGTGAACCGCCACTTGTCGATGTGGTTCACGTAGTCGGCGGGCGAGAGCACCTCGGACTCGTCGATGTAGTCGACGTCGAGGGCCTGCAGCACCTGGGCCTCGACGAAGTGGCCGATGCGCGCCTTCGCCATGACCGGGATGGAGACCTCGGCGATGATCGCCTCGATCAGGTCGGGGTCGCTCATCCGGGCGACGCCGCCCTGTGCGCGGATGTCCGCGGGCACGCGCTCGAGCGCCATCACGGCGACCGCGCCGGCGTCCTCGGCGATGCGGGCCTGCTCGGGTGTGACGACGTCCATGATGACGCCGCCCTTCAGCATCTCGGCCAGGCCCCGCTTGACCCGGCTCGAGCCGGTGGTGCCCTGTCCTGAATCCGTCATCGTCGTCCCTCTCGTCTGAACAGAAGTCTGTTTTGGCCTATGCCGAAGATAGCACCTCCCCGGATGGTCGCTAGACTCGGCCTCGATGGACCAGCCGAGCATCACGGGAACCACCGCTTCAGAGATCGCCGCGAGCGTGCGGGCGCTGCGGGAGCGCGGCGAGCTGACCCCGGGTGACGCCCTTCCGCCGGTCCGCGAGCTCGCCGTCCGGCTCGGCGTGAACCGGAACACCGCCGTGGCGGCGTACCGGCTGCTCTCCCAGGCGGGGCTCGTCATCGCCCGCGGCCGCGCCGGCACCGTCGTGGCGGGGAGGGAGACGGTCGCGCAGGAGGGGTTCTCCGCCGGCACCGTGCTGCGCGACATCGGCACGGGCAACCCGGACCCGCGACGCATCCCCGACCTCTCCCCCGCCCTGGCGCACGCGATCGGGCGCCCCGTGCTCTACGGAGAGCCGGTGATCGACCCCGCCCTCGAGGAGCGGGCGCTGAGCTGGGTCGGCGATGACCTCCCCGCTCGGCAGGTGCGGATCACCGTCACGAACGGCGCCGTCGACGCGGTCGAGCGACTCCTCGCGCAGGCGCTGCTCCGCGACGACGCGGTCGCGCTGGAGGACCCGTGCTTCCTGGCCAGCATCCACACCGTCCGCCTGGGCGGCTACCGCGCCGTCCCGGTTCCGGTGGACGCGGAAGGGATGACCGTCGACGGCCTGCGTGCCGCCCTCGACGCGGGCGTCCGCGCGATCATCTGCACGCCGCGTGCGCAGAACCCGACCGGCGCGTCGCTGTCGCCCGCGCGCGCCGCTGCGCTGCGCGCGCTGCTGGCCGACCACCCCTACGTTCTCATCATCGAGGACGACCACTTCTCCATGCTGTCGCGGCGCGGCTACGAGACGCTCATCGGCCCGGCCCACCGCCGCTTCGCACTGGTGCGGTCGGTGTCGAAGTCGCTCGGTCCGGACATGTGCCTCGCCGTCGCGGCCACCGATCCGGAGACGGCCGACCGCCTGGCGTTCCGGCTGAGCCCCGGAACGACGTGGGTGAGCCACATCCTGCAGCGGCTGGTGCTGGCGCAGCTGTCCGACGAGGCGGTGCTCGGCGAGGTGGAGGCGGCGGGCCGGCACTACGCCGAGCGGAACGCCTCCTTCGCGGCGCGGCTGACGAGCCTCGGGCTGCCGACCGAGCCGCGCGACGGGCTCAACCTCTGGGTCGAGCTCCCGGTGGAGGCGCGGCTCGTCGCCGACCGGCTCATGCGCCGCGGGTGGCTGGCCCGCACCGGCGACGAGTTTGTCCTCGGCGAGCACCGGTCCCCCTCCCGGCACCTCCGGCTGACCGTCCACGATCTCTCCGCGGAGGAGAGCGAGCGGCTCCTCGACGATCTCGCCGCGGCCGCCCTGGGCGGGTGATCCGGCCGCGGAATGAGAGGATCGAGGGATGAAGATCCTCTCGATCCAGTCCGCGGTCGCCTACGGTCACGTCGGCAACTCCGCCGCCGTCTTCCCGCTTCAGCGCATCGGCGTCGAGGTCCTGCCGGTCTACACGGTGAACTTCTCGAATCACACCGGGTACGGGGCCTGGCGCGGCCCGCTGATCGCGCCCGACGACGTGCGGGAGGTCATCACCGGCATCGAGGAGCGCGGGGTGCTCGGCGACATCGATGCCGTCCTGTCGGGCTACCAGGGCAGCGAGGGGATCGGCGACGTCATCGTCGAGGCCGTGGAGCGGGTGAAGGCGGCCAACCCGGACGCCGTCTACGCGTGCGACCCGGTGATGGGGAACGCGAAGTCGGGGTGCTTCGTGGCTCCCGCCATCCCGGTGCTCCTGCGCGAGCGGGTCGTCCCGATCGCCGACATCATCACGCCGAACCAGTTCGAGCTCGGCTTCCTCACCGAGACCTCGCCGGACACGCTCGAGTCGACCCTCGCGTCGGCCGACGCAGCGCGGGCGATGGGCCCGCGGACGGTCCTCGTCACGAGCGTCGAGCGCCCGGACGCGCCCGCCGACACCATCGAGATGCTGGCGGTCGACGACGCGGGCGCCTGGATCGTGCGGACACCGCGCCTCCCCATGAAGGCCAACGGCTCGGGGGATGTGACCGCGGCGCTCTTCACCGCCCACTACCTGGCCGACGGACAGGCCGAGTCCGCGCTCCGGAAGACCGTGTCGAGCGTGTGGGACCTCCTGGCGCGCACGCTCGAATCGGGCGAGCGCGAGCTGCAGCTCGTCGAATCGCAGGAGTTCTACGCCGCCCCGCGCGAGCAGTTCGCGGTCACGCAGGTGCGCTGACGCGGGAACCGTCGCTGCCGGGCTGCCGCGCTGTCGCGCCTCCGGCGCCTTGGGCGCTGCCGCGCCTCCCGCGCCTCCCGCGCCTCCCGCTCCTCCCGCGCCTCCCGCGTCTCCCTCCTCCTCGGCACATTCGTGCCGAATGTCGCCGTTGCGCCCGTCTTGGCCCACATTCAGCACGAATCTCGCGTCGATGTCCCTCGTCCCGCGCTGACGCGTCCAGACATTCGTGCCGAATGTTGCGCTCGCGCCCCGCTTCGTCGACATTCGGCACGAATCTCGTTCCCGTGAATCGGCGAGATTCGGCACGAATGTTGTGCTCGAGGCGGGGTTACGCCACATTCAGCACGAATGTCGCCCCGGGCGCGGCAGCACCACGGCGCGGCAGCACCACGGCGCGGCAGCACCACGGCGCGGCAGCGCTAAGCGGGGCGCGGCCAGGCTCCGGCGATGGAGGCGCGCACGTCGCCGAGAAGCTGCGGCAGCGCCTTCGTCTTGGCGATGATCGGGAGGAAGTTCGCGTCCTGGTTCCACCGGGGCACGATGTGCTGGTGGAGGTGCGCCGCGATCCCGGCTCCGGCGACCGCGCCCTGGTTCATGCCGATGTTGAAGCCGTCGTTGTTCGACACCTCCCGGATCACGCGCATCGCGGTCTGGGTGATCGAACCGATCTCGGCCACCTCCTCGGGCGTCGCCTCGTCGTAGGTGGCGATGTGGCGGTACGGGCAGACGAGCACGTGACCGCTGTTGTACGGGAAGAGGTTGAGCAGCGCGTAGGCGAGCTCGCCGCGGTGCACGATGAGGGCGTCCTCGTCGCTCAGGCTCGGTGCGACGCAGAACGGGCAGTCGTGCTTCGGGATCTGCTTGTCGGCCTCGATGTACACCATCCGGTGCGGTGTCCACAGGCGCTGGAACTCGTCCGGCACACCGACCAGGTACGACGGGTCGTCGACCCGCACGCCGGCCCCGGGCCCGTCGCCGTCGGCGCGGTGCCCGGGGTCGCCGTCGTAGCTGTCGAGGCTCAGGCGGGCCATGCCGTGTCGACGAGCTCGTGGCTGCGGATGCTCTCGACGATCCGCTCGATGGCCTCGTCGACGGTCACGCCGTTGCGCTGCGTCCCGTCGCGGAAGCGGAAGCTGACCGTTCCGGCAGAGGCGTCCTCCTCGCCGACGATGAGCTGGAACGGCACCTTCGCCTTCGTGTGGGTGCGGATCTTCTTCTGCATGCGGTCGCCCGAGTGGTCGACCTCGGCCCGGACACCCCGCGCGCGGAGGCGCGAGATCACGTCGTCGAGGAAGGTCCCGTACGCGTCGGCGACGGGGATGCCGACCACCTGGACGGGCGACAGCCACACCGGGAAGGCTCCGGCGTAGTGCTCGAGAAGGATAGCGAAGAACCGCTCGATCGACCCGAGCAGCGCCCGGTGGATCATGGCCGGCTGCTTGCGCGTGCCGTCGGCGGCGTTGTACTCGAGCTCGAACAGCTCCGGCTGGTTGAAGTCGAGCTGGACGGTCGAGAGCTGCCACGTGCGCCCGATCGCGTCGCGCGCCTGCACGGAGATCTTCGGACCGTAGAAGGCCGCGCCTCCCGGGTCGTCGACGAGCTCGAGGCCCGACTCGACGGCGACCTCGCGGAGGGTCTCGGTCGCGGTCTCCCAGCTCTCGTCGCTGCCGACGTACTTGTCGGGGTCCTTGGTGGAGAGCTCGAGGTAGAAGTCGGTCAGTCCGTAGCCGCGGAGGGTCTCGAGCACGAACTCGAGCTGACGGGCGACCTCGTCCCTGATCTGGTCGTCGGTCACGTAGATGTGGGCGTCGTCCTGCGTCAGCCCGCGCACACGGGTGAGGCCGGACAGCGTGCCCGACTTCTCGTACCGGTACACGGTGCCGAACTCGGCGAGGCGGAGCGGGAGCTCCCGGTAGCTGCGCCCGCGCGCGCGGAAGATCAGGTTGTGCATCGGGCAGTTCATCGGCTTGAGGTAGTAGTCCTGCCCCTGCCGGGTGATGTTGCCGTCGGCGTCGCGCTCCTCGTCGAGGTGCATGGGCGGGAACATGCCGTCCTTGTACCAGTTGAGGTGCTGACTGATCTCGTACAGGTGCGCCTTGGTGATGTGCGGCGTGTTCACCATCTCGTACCCGTTGGCGATGAGGCGCTCGCGCATGTAGTCCTCGATCTCCTTGCGGATGATCCCGCCCTTCGGGTGGAACACCGCGAGACCGGACCCGATCTCGTCCGGGAAGCTGAACAGGTCGAGCTCTGCGCCGAGCTTCCGGTGGTCGCGCTTGGCCGCCTCCTCCATGCGCACCTGATAGGCGCGGAGCTCGTCCTTCGTGGGCCACGCGGTGCCGTAGATGCGCTGCAGCTGCGGGTTCTTCTCGGAGCCGCGCCAATATGCGGCGGCGACGCGGGTGAGCGCCCAGCCGTTGCCGATCATGCGGGTGTTCGGGAGGTGCGGACCGCGGCAGAGGTCCTTCCACACCGTCTCGCCGGTCTTGGGGTCGACGTTGTCGTAGATCGTCAACTCGCCGGAGCTGACCTCGACGCTCTCATTGTCGCCTCCGTCGGATGCGGCGCCCTTGAGGCCGATGAGCTCGAGCTTGTACGGCTCGCCGGCCAGCTCGGCGCGGGCCTCGTCGTCGGTGACGACGCGGCGGACGAAGCGCTGGCCCGCGCGCACGATGCGCGCCATCTCCTTGTCGAGCACCTTCAGGTCTTCCGGCGTGAAGGCTTCGGCGACGTCGAAGTCGTAGTAGAAGCCGTCGGCGATCGGCGGACCGATGCCGAGCTTCGCCTCCGGGTTCACCGCTTGCACGGCCTGCGCGAGGACGTGGGCGGTGGAGTGGCGGAGGATGTTCAGCCCGTCGGGCGAGTCGATGGTGACCGGCTCGACGACGTCGGCGGTGGTGACGGTCGTCGCGAGGTCCTTCAGCTCGCCGTTGACGCGCATGGCGACAACGGAACGGTCGGTGAAGAGCTCGAAGCCGTCGGGCACCTGTCCACTCCTTGAGTCGTGACGGAAAAGGGATGGCTCAACTCTAGTCGGCGCGACGCCGGATGCCCGCCGCAGCGCGGGTCCACGACACTGTGGAGGGGCGCGAACCGCTGAGTCCCGAGCGGCGCTACGATTCCCGCACGGGTGCGCCTCGCGCACCGCCTCGTCCGAGCGAAGGAGCACCGATGAGCACCTCAGCCGCCACTCCGTCCCGCGGGCTCGAAGTCCGCTCCATCGACTACGTCCCGCTCTCCGAGCGCCACGGCAAGGTCTCGCACATCGGTCCGCTCTGGTTCATGAGCAACGCGCAGATCGCGACCCTTGCCACCGGGCTCATCAGCATCACGAGCGGCGGGAACCTGATCTGGTCGTTCATCGCGATCGTCCTCGGTATCCTCATCGGCACCTTCTTCATGGCCGCGCACTCGTCCCAGGGACCGCAGCTCGGCCTCCCACAGATGATCCAGTCGCGCCCCCAGTTCGGCTACGTGGGTGCTCTGCTCGTCTGGCTGTTCGCGTACATCCAGTACGCCGGTTTCAACATCTTCAACTCGGTGCTCGCTGGCGAGGCCGTCGGCGGCGCGATCAGCAAGGAACAGTCGACGAACCCGCTGTGGATCTGGGTCGTCACGATCGTCGCGGTCGTCATCGCGCTCGTCGGATACGACCTCATCCACACGTTCGAGCGCTATCTGATGTACGTGACGGTGGCGATGCTGATCCTGCTGACGATCTCGGCGATCGTGCACCTGCACATCCCGGCGTCGCAGTTCGACCTCTCCCACTTCAACGCGGTGGCGTTCTTCGGCCAGCTGGGTGTCGCCGCCGGCTACCAGATCTCGTGGGCGATCTATGTCTCGGACTACTCGCGGTACCTGCCGCCGACGACCTCCGCCAACAGAACCTTCCAGTGGACGTTCTGGGGCAGCGCGCTCGGCGGCATCTGGGTGATGTTCCTCGGCTCCTGGGTCGCCGTCTCAGCGAAGGACATCGGCACGAACACCGTCGAGGACCTCAAGCACGTGGCGGATCTGCTTTTTCCCGGCTTCGGCATCATCGCCCTGATCATCGCGGCCCTCGGCCTGGTGTCCGTCACCGCGCTGAACATGTACGGCGGGTCGCTCACGCTCATCTCGTCGATCGACAGCTTCGTGAAGGTGCGGCCCACGCTCACCATCCGGGTCATCACCCTCGCGGTGACGGCGGCGATCTCACTCGTTTTCGCGCTGTACGCGACCGAGAACTTCCTCGGCGACTTCAACGCATTCCTGTTGCTGATCCTCTACCTGTTCATCCCCTGGACGGCAGTGAACCTCACCGACTTCTTCATCGTCCGCAAGGGCCACTACGCGGTCGCCGAGATCTTCGAACCGAACGGCATCTACAAGCGCTGGGGATGGCCCGGAATCAGCGCCTACCTGCTCGGGTTCGTCGTCATGATCCCCTTCTTCGACGTCGCGGGCTTCTACGAGGGCCCGGTGTCCAAGGCTCTGGGCGGTGTCGACATCTCGCTCTTCATCGGGCTCCCGGTCGCTGCGGTCGCGTACTGGCTGATGACGCGGAACATCGACGTCGCCGCAGAGCAGGAGCTCGCCCGCAAGCAGGCGCGCGAGATCGAGGAGGCCGCGGCGCTGCACGAGCTGCCCTGACCCGCCCTGAGCCGCACTGCGGCCGCCAGATCATCTGACCCTCGCTCGACGGTCCCGCTCCCGAGCTCGCGTCCGGCGCGAGTCGAATCGCGGGTGGAAGCCACGCACCCATCACGGTATTGGGCATCGGCGAGCTGCCGAAGGTGCCAGAGCTGGTTGACAGGAGCGTAGGGAGTGTGATCGGGATCCTTCGGGACCTGCGTCCACAAATAACCAACGCGCGCAGTTGCGGTAGCCGTGTTCGGCGATCCGTCCGCATCCGGCCGTTACGCTGCAGCAATGACCGACAAGATCCGCGTCCACGTAGCCGACTCGCTCACCGATGACGACCTCGCCGCCATTGAGCGGCTCCTCCCGCAACTGTCGTCGACGGCGAGGTTCGACCGGGGCCGTGTCGAGTCGATGCTCAAGCACGACGGGACCGACCTCATCGTCGCCCGCGAGGGCGGCCGGATCGTCGGTATGACGACGCTTGCGTCGTTCCCGCTGCCGACCGGCGTCCGCGGCCATCTCGACGACGTCGTCGTGGACCGGGAGTTCCGCGGCCAAGGGATCGCACGGCTGCTGCTCGAGGCAGTGATCGACCTTGCACGGAAGCGAGGGCTGCGGACACTGGATCTCACGTCGCGACCTAGCCGCGCGTCCGCCATCCGGCTGTACGAGTCCGTCGGGTTCGAGCGACGAGATTCAATGCTGTTGCGGTACTCCGGCGAGCTGGCGTAGCCGAGCCCTACACTGACAACATCGCGCGAACGGGGGACAATGTCGCGGGCAATTTCGTGTGCAACGGCCACGGCGCTTCTCATTCTGCTCGCCCTGACAGCGTGTACCGGCACCGCCCACACCCCGATCTCCGTCCACAAGGTGATCCACCCGGCGTCGCCGACCGCGACGCCGCCCTTCACACCGACCGCAACACCCACGCCCGTCCCTACAGTTGCTGCGTGCCACGGCTGGGGATTCTGGGAACGCGACTACGAGAGCGAAGCGCAGCAGCCCGTGGACTGCGGTCCTATCCAGTACGCCACCGGAACGGTCCGTGTAGATGGCAAGGGTGTGCCGGTGGCGTACACCGTCGCACCCGGCGACATCTGGGAGTTCATCGCCAAGCGCTTCGATGTCGGCACGGCTTATCTGACCGCGATCAACGCGGTGCGGCGCGAGGACGTGACGCAGGTCTATGTCGGCGACACGATCAACCTCGACCCGGCGACGATCACGAGCGTCGGTGATGAGAACGGTGTCGTCTACCACCACCTCGACCGACTGCCCGATCCGCACGTGCCTCAGCAGTGAGAACGCAGCCGCACTCCGAGGCTGGAGGGCGGCTCGACTTCGCCGAGACCCTTAACCGGCTTTCACGCAGAGGATGTGATTTCCCGCGCGTTCACCCGGACCTGGCAGACTTCGCCGGACCGGCAGGAGACCGCTCCGGGGCGGAGCGTTCTGCTGATGGCCGACTCGTGATGGAGGCGGCACAGGCGTGACCGCCGGACCGAGCCGCTAGGGGGTGTGCCGCGGCGGTCACGTCCGCTACACACCGGCTTGCCTGTCGCCTGGCCGCGAATCGCCCGGACGACGAGACTCCCACTTCTCGGGAGACCATTCGGCGGAGGCTGGATCACGCGAGGGAGAACGATCCCGACACGCTGGGGCGCTCGGATGATGTGCTCCTACACTCGGCTCATGCAGACGCATGACGTGGTCGTGATCGGTGCCGGGTTGGCGGGCCTGCGGTGCGCTGTGGAACTAGCGGCCCGCGGCCGCGACGTGGTCGTGCTCGAGGCCGCGGATCGCGTCGGTGGGCGCCAACGAACCGACCGCGTCGACGGCTTCGCCCTTGACCGCGGGTTCCATGTCTTGAACACCGCGTATCCGGCCGTTCGCGCCGCAGTAGACGTCGACAGCCTCTCCGTCGCGGTGTTCCCGACCGCTGTCCGGGTGCGCCGCACGGACGGCTCGATGGCCGCGCTCGCGCATCCGCTCCGGCATCCCCGTCTACTCCCTGCCACGATCGCAAGCGGTCTTGTGACACCGCGTGACCTCGTGGGACTCGTCCGGTGGCTGGGGCCGATCGCCCTGCGGCCGCGCGCTGCGGTAGCTCGCCCCGACCGCACCATCGGCGAGGGCTGGGACGCCGCGGGCCTCACCGGAGCGCTGCGCACCGAGGTGCTGTCCCCCTTCTTCTCCGGAGTCCTCGCCGACTCGTCGGAATCGACGTCCGATACTTACGTGCGTCTGCTCGCCCGGTCATTCCTCCCCGCAGCTGCAGGACTGCCTCGAGAGGGCATCGCGGCGCTCCCGATCGCGCTCGCCTCGCGCGCACGCGCGGCGGGAGCCGACATCCGGCTCGGCCGCGCGGTGAGCCGGCTGCGGCGACGAGACGGTCACTGGGAGGTGGACGCCCACGGCGAAGGAGCTCTGCACGCGCGCGACGTCGTCGTGGCGGTGGGCGCGGAGGCGCTCGTGGGGCTCGTGAACGTGCGCGCCCCCTCCACCCGGGGATTGCAGACCTGGTGGTTCGCGACAGAGGAAGCCCCGGCGTCCGCGCTGCTGACGGTTGACGGCACTCGCGAAGGCCCGATCGTCAACGCACTGGCTGTCTCCGCCACGATCCCGGAGGCGGCACCCCGAGGCCGCCACCTGGTGCAGACCACCTGCCTGTGGGCACGCGACAGCGTGGCGAGCGAGGGCGACGTGCGCGCCCACCTCCTGCAGTTGTACGGGCCAGCGTCGGCGTCGTGGCAACTCCTCCGTCGCGATGACATCCCGCACGCTCTCCCCGCGCTGCCCCCGCCTCTGCGGCGCTCCTCCCCGGCTCGCATCGGTCCCGGACTGCATGTCGCGGGCGATCACCGCGAGTCACCGTCGATCCAGGGTGCGCTTCACTCGGGCCTGCGGGCGGCGAGATCAGTGCTGGCCGAGCCGCCGCGGGGTTGACGTGCCGACAGTCGACGGGCACGCCGCATGCGCGGTTTCACTCTTCTGACAGAGATGTCCGCGATTTCGAGCGGGCCAGCGGATGCCCTGGCATCATGATCGATTCACGCGCCCTGCTGTGTTCCCGTGAGTAACTCGCTGGTCATGATCCGCGCTGCGCGCCTCGCGGCGGCGATGATGGCATCGTCGGGCGCGTCCGTGGACGCCGCCGCTTGCACAGCGACGTTGATCGACAGCAGTGCCATGCGGAGCATCACGACAGCCTCAGCGGTGCGCGTCGGAAGAAGTTCACTCAGGAACTCTGCGATTTGAGACAAGCCGGCGCCGACGCGGGTCTCCTCGGGCCCGGCCAAGCCGGTCAGCAGACGAGGATTCGCGGCAAGGAATCGAATGCCCTGCAACTTCTCTTCGGTGAACGAATCCACCCAGCGCGCTACCGCGTCCGCCAGCAGATGAGGCGATGCTGGCTGCTCCCTGATCCAGGCAAGCAGTTCTTCTGCCTCGTTCCCGCGTTGGTCGAGGAGAGACTGCAAGATCGCCTCCTTGCCGTCGAAGTAGTAGTACAGCGACGCCTTATTGATACCCAGCTCATCCGCGATCTGCCGGAGCGACGTCGCCTCATATCCCTGCTCCGTGAACAGCCGCAAAGCCACCTGCTGCGCCGCCAGACGAGTCCGCGACCCGCGACCGCGCGCCCCGATCTGCTGTGTCTCGTTCATGGAGCCATTCTACCTACCAGCAGGTAGACAATCTACCAACCGGTAGGTACTCTACCGATGGCCGATGAAAGGGAGACCATGAGCGAGTACACCGTCATCCGCGACTACCCATACCCGACCGACGAAGTCTGGGCCGTTCTGACCGAGCCGGAGCAGGTCGCTCGATGGACCACGACCGGGCAGGGAGGACGAACCGAAGGCTTCGCGGCCGTTCCGGGCACGAAGTTCCGGTTCGTGGGAAAGCCGACCGTGGGCTGGGCGGGAGTGGTCTACTGCGAGGTGTTAGCCGTCGATGCCCCGCACTCCCTGCACTACACCTGGAAGGGCGACGAAGCCACCGGCGACCTCACCGACGTCACGTACCTCCTCGAAGAAACACGAGAGGGCACGAGGTTTACCTGGCATCACACCGGGTTCACCGGCGTCGGAGGCTTCGTGATGTCGAAGCTGCTCGCCAACGTGCGCAGGAAGATGCTCACCGACGGCGTGCCTCCCGTGCTGGAGACTTACCACCGGGCGCAAAAGCGACCGACGCGCTGAATGAAGCCCGCCACATGTCGGATTTGGGGCGACGCTCGGCGGGACATTCGCGCTATTGAACCCACCATCGGGCGGTCCAGTCCCACGTAGTCCGGTCCCGGGCGTCGATGCCACACTCTCTTCGACGGCGCACACGTACATGGAGGCGGCGAAGCGCAACGACTGCGGCATGACCCGCGCGCTTACGACATCTCACACGACGGCCTGGTGCGACGGCTCTAGGCTGCTTTCGTACACGTTCATTGGACGCTCCGGCGACGATGGCGTGGTTGTCCTCATCGGCGCGATTTCGCTAGCGGGCTGCGCCGCGTCCCCGGTCGCGGCCAAACCCAAGATCGATTCGCCGAGCGCGACTCCGACGCATCCCCCTGTGCTCTCAGACCCGCGCGATCGGATCGGTGAGAGCTGTGCCGTGCTCGCTATGGTTCAGACAGAGCTCGAAAACGCCTCCATGCAGCACGACAAGGGCACCCTCTCGGATGCTCAATTCGCTGCGATCGTCAACACCGCGCCTACGACGCTGAAGGCGCTGAGCATGCTTGCAACCCACGGGCTGGAGAGCCAGGTCGGCGGGCTCCTCGAGGACACGACAATCACGCCTCCAGTTGTGGAAGGAGCGGCGTTCAACCCGCACGGCGAGCCGTTCCAGCGCGACATGCTCCAGGCTGTCGCAGCCTGCAGCCAGAACGGAACGCCAATCGGCGTCCTTGAGGAGGGCAACGGTTAGTAGCGAGTTAGGCCGCGTTGTTGGCCCGGACGAGCGATCACAACATGCCGCAATGGAAAAACCCCCGGTCTCCCGGGGCTTTCTCTCTGTGGGCGATACTGGGATCGAACCAGTGACCTCTTCCGTGTCAGGGAAGCGCGCTACCGCTGCGCCAATCGCCCGAGCCTGATCGCGATGATCAGGATCGAGGTGGATACGGGATTCGAACCCGTGTATACGGCTTTGCAGGCCGCTGCCTCGCCTCTCGGCCAATCCACCGAACGCCACAACACGGATGCGTACCGTACCGTATTCGAGAAGCCCGGATCCGAAGATACCGGGCCCACTCGAGCGGATGACGAGACTCGAACTCGCGACCCTCACCTTGGCAAGGTGATGCGCTACCAACTGCGCTACATCCGCATTTCGCGCTGCAGTTCCCTGCGGCACTTGAACGACTTTAGCCGAAAGGATCGGCGATCACAAAACCGAACGGCGCATCCGGGTGTGTCGGCGCGCCTCCCCCTCACGATGTGCATTGGGCCCCTCCCGTCGGCTAGTATCGGAAGCCGCGGCCCGGTCTCCGGTCCGCAGGATGGGCGATTGGCGCAGTTGGTAGCGCGCTTCCTTCACACGGAAGAGGTCATCAGTTCGAGTCTGGTATCGCCCACCGCAGCCGGCCCCGGGTCTCCCGGGGCCTTTCCCTTTCCCCGGCGGTCGCCGAGTGCGCTTCGTCGGGACGTCTGCGGTTGCGCGCGCAGCCGCAGACGTCCCACAGCGACGCACTCGCGCACCGCACCGCACCGCACCGCACCGCCGCACTCGCAAGCGAACCTCGCTCGCCGACGCACGTCCTTCCACGGCGCCCACACGCATCACCGCCACCCGTACCGGGCCGCCAGCGCCTCCCGAACGACCGCGAACCGGCGTGCGTCGAGCGCCGCCGCCTCCCGGCGCATGCCGCTCTGCTGCACTCGGTAGACCCGGTCGAGGCGCACGAAGCTTGGCCGCGTCCTCCCGTCCCAGTCGCCCGAACCGATCGGCAGGTACTCGGGACGTCCCGGGTGCTCCTGACTCGTCAGCGCGACGGCGATCACGGAGCCGGCCGGTTCGGCGGCGACGACGAGAACGGGCCTGTCCTTGCCGCGGCCGTCGCCCTCTTCGTACGGGACCCACGTCCACACGATCTCCCCCGGATCCGCGTTCCCCCCGCGCCGCGGGCTGTACGACGTCCGGAGCCGACCCAGCCGACGCGGGTCGACCTGGACGGTCGCCCAGGTCCCGGAGCGCCCGGGCTCAACGAGGCCGGTCGGCCGCTGTCCGCCCCTGCGCCCGGGTCCCGGTCCGGCGACCCCGCGGCTGCGTCCGCGCCGGGGTGCCGGACGGAACAGGGCCGTCAGTGCTTGCAGGAATCCTCGAGCGCTCACCACGTCCGGAACGATAGCGGACACCGGTCAGCCCCACGGTGAACCGCAGCGCGAGAGCGAGCAGCGACGAGACGACGAAGGCGTAGAGCAGCACGGCGGTACCGGCGGTCCCCTGCGCGACGAACAGATCGAAGTTGCCGCTGTCGACCATGCCTCCTCCAGCGGCGAACAGGCCGATGTAGAGCAGCCCGACGAAACTGGCCGCGACGGTGATCACGCAGATCGTGAGCGCGGGACCGAATCGGGCGCGCGCCGCGAGGTCCACGAGCGTCGCACAGGCGAGGGCCGCGAGGGCGCCGAGGAGGAGCGACCAGCCCAGGGTGAGGACCCCCGAGGCCGGGGTGATCGCGACGAGACCCGAGAAGGCGCCGCAGAAGGCGCTGGCGACCGTCGGCCGCCGGAGGAGCACACGATCCACGAGCATCCACATGAGGGCGCCGCCCGCGGAGGCCAGGAACGCGTTGATGGCGATGAGCGGCGTGTACCGGTCCATCGCGCCCTCGGAGCCCACCACCAGCCCCAGCCAGCCGACCCACAGCAGGGCCCCGCCCACCGCCACGAGCGGGAGGCTGCGGATGCCTCCCGGCGCATGCTCGCCGCGCCCGCACGCCAGGACGACCCCGGCGGCCGACGCACCGGCCGCGATGACGGGAAGGGCGCCTCCGACGTCGACGACGCCGAGGACATCGACCGCCCAGCCGTCCGCCAGCGCGAACACGGCGTATGCGACGGGGAACAGCACGAGCACGCACCACAGTGCGACGAACAGCATCAGTGCGCGCAGAGTCAAGCGGGAGGCGAGGATGACGGCCACCACGGCCGCGACGAGCACACAGGCGGCGATGACATAGCCGGCGCGAGCTGCCGCGTAGGGATCGGCCGAGAGCGGGTGGAGGCCCGCAACGGTGGAGAGACCGGGGTCGGGCCGGCCGACGAGGTGCGGGATCAGTGGCGCGCCCGCGGCCATGCCGTAGCCGCCCAGCATGGCCAGCACGATCGTGACCGCCCCGCTCGCGAGGACAGCCCGGAACGACCGCCCGGCAGACTCCCGCCCGGCGAGGCCGCCCACGAACAGCGCGAGACCCAGGGCGGCGAGGATCGTCAGGGCGCCGCAGATGAACAGCAGCAGCGCGTCCATCTGGCTACCCGTCGCCGCACTCATGGCGCCTCCCCGCTCCGTCGCCCGGGCCGTCCGGCCGCCTGGGAGCCCGGAAGCCCGGGCCGTCGGATGCAAGCATCGCACGTGCCGGGCCCGCCACCCGGTTGCGACAGGAGGCGCGGCCGCCGCACGACGGGAGGGGCGCCGCCGCGGCGACGCCCCTCCCGGGAACCGTTGGACCGACCGACCGGTCAGACCGTCTCGAGCGAGTAGCCCTCCTCGCCGTGCACGACGGTGTCGACACCGGCCAGCTCGTCCTCGTTCTTGATGCGGAAGCCCATCGTCTTCTGGATGACCCAGCCGATGGCGTACGCCAGGACGAAGGAGTAGATCAGGACCGAGAAGGCGCCGATCGCCTGGACGCCGAGCTGCTGGAAGCTGCCGCCGTAGAGCAGGCTGGAGAACGCGCTCGTCGGCTCGCCCTTGCTGTTGTAGACGTGGGTGAAACCGAAGATGCCGATCCAGAGCGTGCCGATGATGCCGCCGACGAGGTGGATGCCGACCACGTCGAGCGAGTCGTCGAAGCCGAGCTTGAACTTGAGGTCGATGGCGAGGGCGCACACCGCACCGGCGACGAGGCCGAGGAGGATCGCGAAGCCGGGGGTCAGGATGTTACAGGCCGGCGTGATGGCGACGAGACCCGCGACCGCACCCGATGCGGCACCGATGGAGGTCGGCTTGCCGTCCTTGATCTTCTCGACGATCAGCCAGCCGATCGTCGCCGCGGCCGGGGCAGCGAGGGTGTTGATCCAGGCGATCGCCGCGACGCCGTCCACCGCGGCCTCGGAGCCGGCGTTGAATCCGAACCAGCCGAACCAGAGCAGGGCTGCGCCGAGGAGCGTCAGCGGCACGTTGTGCGGCTTCGACATGCCCTTCTGGAAGCCGACGCGCTTGCCGAGGACGAGGGCGAGAGCGAGGCCCGCGGCACCGGCGTTGATGTGCACCGCCGTGCCACCCGCGAAGTCGTTCACGTGGAGGACGGCCGGAGCCCAGCCGTCGGCGAGGTTGAACACCCAGTACGCGACCGGGAAGTAGACGATCGTCGCCCAGATCCCTGCGAAGACCATCCACGCGCCGAACTTGGCCCGGTCGGCGATGGCGCCCGAGATCAGGGCGACGGTGATGATGGCGAAGGTGGCCTGGAAGCCGGCGAAGGCGAGGCCGCCCAGATCCGGCGTGATCCCGTCCTTGCCCATGAGGCTCGAGAGGAACCAGTCTGGGGTTCCGAGCCAGTGCGGGATGGACGGCTTGCCGAAGGACAGGCCGTAGCCGTAGACGACCCAGAGGACGCCGATGAGCGCCATCGCGCCGAAGCTCATCATCATCATGGAGATGACGCTCTTCGCTCGGACCATGCCGCCGTAGAAGAAGGCGACGCCGGGAGTCATGAGAAGGACGAGGGCTGCGGCGACGAGGAGCCACAGGGCGTTGACCGTCCCTGTCGGCGCGTAGTCCGCTGCTGTGTGGAGCACCATGCGAATTGTCTACCTCTCTGTGCGGTCCCGGCTCCGGTGGCGACGACCGGTCGGGGGTCCGGGGGGTTCGGGGTGGAGCCAGTCTGATCGCGAGAGGTTTCGTCAGAACGATGCTCGTGTTTCACCCGTGTTACGCGTTCGCACGTCGTGTAAACACTGTGTTTCGCGGTGCCGGGAATGCGCGGCGCGAGTGATGTGCGCCTCCCTCGACCGGGGCTAGTCGTCGTGCGGCGGCAGTTCGCCCGCGGTCAGGGCGATCATGCGCGAGACGCTGCGGAGGTACTTCTTGCGGTAGCCGCCTCCGAGCATCTCCTCGTCGAAGACCTCGTTGAGGGGCACGCCGGTCTGCACGATCGGGATCTCGGCGTCGTACACGCGGTCGATGAAGGCGACGAGCCGCAGCGCAGCCATCTGGTCGTGGAGCACCTCCACGTCGGAGAGCCCGATGACGTCGATCCCGTCGAGCATCTTGATGTACCGCGACGGGTGGACGGTCGCGAGGTGGGCGATGAGGTCGCGGAAGGCATCGCTCGTCGCCGTCTCGCCGCGGTCCGCCAGCGCACGGAGGACGCGCTGGTACTCCGCCGGCTCGACCGTCAGCGCGCTGCCGGTCGTGTCGCGCCGCCGGTAGTCGAGCCCGTCGATGCGGATCGTCTGGAAGTGCGCGGACAGCGACTGGATCTCCCGCAGGAAGTCGCTCGCCGCGAAGCGCCCCTCCCCCAGCGCGTTCGGCGGCGTGTTCGACGTCGCGGCGATGCGGGTGCCGGAGGCGACGAGCTCGCCGAGCATCCGGGTCATCATCATGGTGTCGCCCGGGTCGTCGAGCTCGAACTCGTCGATGCAGATGAGGTCGGATCCGCGGAGCAGGTCGACGGCCCCCGCGTAGCCGAGCGCGCCGACGAGAGCGGTGTACTCGATGAACGTGCCGAAGTACTTGGTGCCCGGGGCCTCGTGCCACAGCGCGGCGAGGAGGTGCGTCTTGCCGACGCCGAACCCGCCGTCGAGGTACACGCCGGGCTTCATCGCCTCCACCTTGCGCCGGCTGCGGCTGAACAGGCCCGCCGGCCGCTGCGGCTCCCACGCCTTCGCGAACAGCTTGAGCGTGGCCACCGCCTCGGCCTGGGAGGGGTAATCGTGGTCGGGCCGGTACGACTCGAAGGTGGCGTGCTCGAACTGCGAAGGCGGGACCAGGCTGCCGGCGATCTCCGCCCCGGTGATCTGCGGGGAGCGGTCTGCCAGGCGCGGGAGGGCTCCGGTCTTCTCGATCGTCATAGCGGGGTGTGCACCTTTGTGTCGAAGTCTTAACCGGGCCGTTCTTCCCGTCTCGGGCTCCGCGTAGCCTGAGGAGGCGGCCCCGGAGTCGCAGGATTCCAGCCTATCCCGGAGGATGTAGAGCATGACCATCGCAGCTGATCCCTCACCCGACTTCGCCGCCTACGCCCACCCCGAACGACTCGTGAGCACCTCCTGGCTCGCCGACCACCTCGGCGAGCCCGGCCTCGTCGTCGTCGAGTCGGACGAGGACGTCCTGCTGTACGAAACCGGCCACATCCCCGGTTCCGTCAAGATCGACTGGCACACCGATCTCAACGACCCGGTCGTGCGCGACTACGTGAGCCCGGAGCGCTTCGCGGAGCTGCTCGGATCGAAGGGCATCGCGCGCGACACCACGGTCGTCATCTACGGCGACAAGAACAACTGGTGGGCGGCCTACGCGCTGTGGGTCTTCACGCTGTTCGGCCACGAGGACGTGCGCCTCCTCGACGGCGGCCGCGACAAGTGGATCGCGGAGGGACGCGAGCTGACCCGCGAGTCGCCGAGGCCGACGCCGGCCGACTATCCGGTGGTCGAGCGCGACGACCACACCGTGCGGGCGTTCAAGGAGGACGTGCTGGCCCACTTCGGGAAGCCGCTCATCGATGTCCGCTCGCCCGAGGAGTACAGCGGCGAGCGCACCGAGATCCCGGGCTACCCGACCGAGGGAGCGCTGCGGGCCGGGCACATCCCGTCGGCCGCGTCGGTGCCGTGGGCGCGGGCAGCCGCGCCGGATGCGACGTTCAAGCGCCGGCCGGAGCTCGAGGAGGTCTACCTGGGCGGTGCCGGACTCCGCCCCGGCGACGATGTGATCGCGTACTGCCGGATCGGAGAGCGGTCCAGCCACACCTGGTTCGTGCTGACGCACCTGCTCGGGTTCGAGAACGTGCGGAACTACGACGGCTCGTGGACCGAGTGGGGTTCGGCTGTCCGCGTGCCGATCGCCACGGGCACCGAGCCCGGGGAGGCGCCCGCCCCGCGCTGAGGCCGCCGGGGCGACGTAGGCTGGAGGGATGACCGACCTCACCGGCACGCTCGCCGAGATCCGCGACGATTTCCAGGCGCTGGAGCAGAACGACCGCCTCCAGCTCCTCCTGGAGTTCTCGGACGAGCTGCCGGAGCTCCCCGAGCGGTACCGGGAGCACCCGGACCTGTTCGAGCGCGTCGAGGAGTGCCAGGCGCCGGTGTTCATCTTCGTCGAGGTCGACGAGAACGACATTGTTCACCTGTTCGCGACCGCCCCGCGGGAGGCGCCGACGACTCGCGGTTTCGCGTCCATCCTGGTGCAGGGGCTCGACGGGCTGACGAGCGACGAGGTGCTGGCCGTCCCCGACGACTTCCCGCAGACGCTCGGGCTGACCGAGGCGGTCTCGCCGCTGCGGATCAGGGGCATGTCGGCCCTGCTGGGGCGGGCGAAGCGCCAGGTGCGAGAGAAGACAGCCGCCCGGGCGTAGTCCGGCCGTCAGCCGGCGGACGCGGGCTGCGCCGCCTCGGCGGGCACCGTGGCGTCGAGCCAGCTCCGGATGGCGGAGCGCCAGCCCGCCTCGTCGTAGTTCCAGAGCTTCGTGTGGAGCGCGACGGTGAAGGGCACGTAGGTGACGATGTCGCTGCGCACCTCGGCGAGCGCCCGGGAGGCGGCGTCCGGCACGAACCCGTCATCCGAGCTGTGGAGGAGGAGCGTCGGCCGATCGAGGTCGGCCGCGCGCGCCACGAAGTCCATGCTCTTCAGGTCGATGGGCGCGCCCTGGCCGGTGATCGGCCCGCTCCACGTGGCCTCGATGAGCCGCATGGCACCTCGCGTGATCGGGCTCGGGAGGCGCAGGAGGCCGGCCTGGAACTGCAGCGTGTCCACCCAGTCGATGACGGGCGACTCGAGCACGATGCCGGCCACGCTGTCGAGCCGCTCGGAGCGTGTGACGGTCTGCAGCACGACCGCGCCTCCCATCGACCAGCCCATGAGGACGATCCGGCGGGCGCCGTGCTCGAGCGCGTAGCCGATCGCGGCGTCGATGTCCCGCCACTCCGTGCCTCCCAGGCCGTAGCGCCGGTCGGCGCTGTCGGGAGCGTGCCCGTCGTTGCGGTACGACGCGAGGAGGGACGTGAACCCGGCGGCGTGGAACTCGGGGACGGCGCGCAGTCCCTCCTGCCGGGTGGCGCCCCACCCGTGCACCTGGATCGCCCAGCGTCCGTCGTCGGTGCCCTCGGGGGCCGGGAAGAGCCAGGCGGGCGCCTCTCCCAGGTCAGTCGGGACCGAGACGCTCGACACGGGGAGCCCGAGCTCCTCCGGGTCGAGGTGGTAGTAACCGCTGATCCGGGCGCGGCCGGGCCGGAGGTCTCCGTAGACGATCTCCTCCAGTTCCCGGGTGACGGTGCGCTCGCCGAGTTCCAGCAGGCCGCCCAGCCGCGCGTACCCGGTGTCGTGGCCGAAGAAGAGGCCGAACCGTCCGGGCATCGCCGCATCCGGCGTGCGCCGGAGCGTCACGGTGCCCGCGTCGCCGTCCACCCCGATGACGACCTGGTTCTGCGGACGGCGGCGCACCGGCGTGATCACGGTGCGCGCGACCCGTGCGGTCGCCCACGCGGTGCCCGCGGCCGCGGCGAGCGCGATCCCGGTGCCGACCAGGGCGGTGGTCGTGAAGGTCTTGCCGAGGGTCCGGCCGAGGGCCGCGCCGCTGTCAGTGGTCGCCATGATCGCATCGTAGCCGCGGCGCGGGGGGCCGCTCGTGGCGTCCTCAGGACATTCCCGGGCGGCGCGCCTTACATCCCGCTCACGTGAAAGGCTTCTAGTGTTCGTAGCGTGCCGACACCAACCTCCACCCCGCACCAGCCGGCGGTGTTCCGGTCGGCGCTGGAGTCGATCCGCGCCGCCGTCTCCCGCCCGGAGCTCGTGATCGAGGAGATCCCCGCGCCGGGCCAGCTGGCGCCCTACGCCGTCGCCCTCGCCGCGGACGTCCGGCCGGCGCGGCACGCCGCCGACTCCGACCTCGGCACGGGGCGCTTCGTGCTCCTGTACGACCCCGAGGAGCCCGAGGCCTGGGGCGGACCGTTCCGGGTCGTCTGCTTCGCCCAGGCGCCTCTGGAGACCGACATCGGGCTCGATCCATTCCTGGCCGACGTCGCCTGGTCGTGGCTCGTCGACGCGCTGGACGCCCGCGGGGCGCGGTACACCGCCGCGAGCGGCACGGCGACGAAGATCCTCTCCACCGGTTTCGGCGAGCTCGCCGCGCAGGGCGACGGCGCCCAGATCGAGCTCCGCGCCTCCTGGAGCCCGCAGGAGTCCGACCTCTCAGCCCACGTCGAGGGCTGGGGCGAGCTGCTGTGCATGCTGGCGGGGCTCCCGCCCGCAGAGGGGGTCAGCGTCCTCGGGAAACGGCCGGCGGCTCCCCAGGGGACGCCGCGTGCCTGAGCACACGGTCATCGACACGCGGGCGGGCTACCTCGCCGCCGTCGAGCGCATCGCGGGAGGCTCGGGTCCGGTCGCGGTCGACGCCGAGCGCGCAAGCGGCTTCAGGTACTCCCAGCGGGCGTACCTGATCCAGATGTTCCGGCGCGACGCGGGGACATTCCTGTTCGACCCTCCCGCGATCGGCCGCTTCGACGAGCTCGACGCCGCCATCCACGACGACGAGTGGGTGCTCCACGCCGCGACGCAGGACCTCACCTGCCTGCGGGAGGTCGGCCTCGACCCGGCGCGGATCTTCGACACCGAGCTCGCGGCCCGCCTCCTCGGGATGCCGCGCGTCGGCCTCGGCACCGTCGTCGAGGAGCTCCTCGGCATCCATCTCGCGAAGGAGCACAGCGCAGCCGACTGGTCGACGCGACCGCTGCCCGAGCCGTGGCTGAACTACGCCGCTCTCGATGTAGAGCTCCTGCCCGACCTCCGTGACGCCATGGAGGAGCTCCTCCAGCAGGCCGGGAAGGCCGAGATCGCCCGTCAGGAGTTCGCGGACGAGCTCACCCGGGAACTGGTCGTCGTCCGGAGCGAGCCGTGGCGGCGCCTCTCGGGCATCCACTCGATCCGCGGGCTGCGCAACCTCGCCGTCGCCCGCGAGCTCTGGCTCGCCCGCGATGCTCTCGCCCGGGAGCTCGACACCGCACCCGGTCGGCTCGTGCCCGACGCGTCGCTGACCGCCGCCGCGAAGGCCCTGCCGGATTCGAAGCGCGCGCTCGCCTCCCTCCGTGAGTTCACGGGTCGCGCCAGCCGCACCGAGCTCGACCGCTGGTGGGCGGCCATCGAGGCCGGCCGGAGCACCGACGACCTCCCCGTGCTGCGCGGCCCCGGGGACACGCTGCCGCCGCCGCGGTCGTGGTCCGACCGCAACCCGGAGGCCGACGCCCGGCTGAAGGCCGCCCGGGAGGCGATCTCGGCCCTGTCGGAAGAGCGCGCGATCCCCGTCGAGAACCTTCTGACCCCCGAGACGCTGCGCCGCGTTGCGTGGGCTCCCCCGGCCGAGGTCACCCCGGAGACGATCGCCCAAGCACTCCGCGCGCACGGCGCGAGACCCTGGCAGATTGAGGCAACCTCACAGGTGATCGCCCTCGCCTTTGTCGAAAGCACCCAAACGGCCGACGAGGCCCCGGAGGCCGCTTCGTAGGAAGGATCAAACGATTCCTTCCTTCACAGCCGTGTACCTAGGATCGTTCCCGACCTGATCACTGGGAGGCACTGTGGCCGATAAGACCGATGTCGTGTTCGTCGACGGAGTCCGCACTCCGTTCGGGCGGGCCGGCGAAAAAGGGCAGTACTGGAACACCCGAGCGGACGACCTCGCGGTCAAGGCCATCATCGGCCTGCTCGAGCGGAACCCGGCCGTGCCCAAGGAGCGGATCGACGACGTGGCCATCGCCGCCACGACGCAGCAGGGCGACCAGGGCCTGACCCTCGGGCGCACCGCGGCGCTGCTCGCCGGACTGCCCAAGTCGGTCCCCGGATTCGCCATCGACCGGATGTGCGCCGGGGCGATGACGAGCGTGACCACGCTCGGCTCCGGCATCGCGTTCGGCAGCTACGACCTCGTCATCGCGGGCGGCGTGGAGCACATGGGCCGTCACCCCATGGGCTTCGGGGCCGACCCCAACCCGCGCTTCCTGTCCGAGCGGATGGTCGCCGAGGACGCCCTCAACATGGGCATGACCGCGGAGCGCATCCACGACCGGTTCCCCGCCCTCACCAAGGAGCGCGCCGACCGGTTCGCGATGCGCAGCCAGCAGAAGGTCGCCGCCGCCTACGGCGAGAAGAAGCTCCAAGCAGACCTGGTGCCCGTCGCCATCCGCTCGGAGAACGGCTGGGGCCTCGCCACGCAGGACGAGGGCATGCGTCCGGAGACGACGATGGAGGGCCTCGCCACGCTGAAGACCCCGTTCCGCCCCCACGGCCGGGTCACCGCGGGCAACTCCTCCCCCCTCACCGACGGCGCGACCGCGAGCCTCCTCGCCTCCTCCGACGCCGTGAAGGAGTTCGGCCTGAAGCCGAAGATGCGCATGGTGAGCTTCGCGTTCGCCGGCGTCGAGCCGGAGATCATGGGCATCGGCCCGGTGCCCTCGACCGAGAAGGCGCTCCGCAAGGCCGGTCTGACCATCGACGACATCGGCCTGTTCGAGCTCAACGAGGCGTTCGCGATCCAGGTGCTGTCGTTCCTCGACCACTTCGGCATCGACGACGACGACCCTCGGGTCAACAAGTGGGGCGGAGCGATCGCCATCGGCCACCCGCTGGCCGCGAGCGGCGTGCGCCTCATGATCCAGCTCGCCCGCCAGTTCGAAGAGCACCCGGAGGTCCGCTACGGCGTCACCGCCATGTGCGTCGGCCTCGGCCAGGGCGGCACCGTGATCTGGGAGAACCCCAACTACGACAAGCGCGCCGCGCGGAAGGGCTGAACGACGTGACCGACTACAGCACCATCGACTTCAGCCCGCTCGAGGCGATCGCCGACGATGAGGTCGTCACGCACTCGCTCGTCAAGGACATCACCCTGCCGAGCGGCAAGACGCTCGCGCTCGTGACGCTCGACAACGGCCGAGACCACACACGACCCAACACGATGGGTCCCGCGACGCTGCTCGAGCTCGGCCGCACCTTCGACGAGCTCACAGCCCGCGCCAAGCGCGGCGAGATCGACGCGGTCGCCGTCACGGGCAAGCCTTTCATCCTCGCCGCGGGCGCGGACCTCAGCCGCGTGAACGAGATCCCGAGTCTGGAGGTCGCGAAGCTCCTCCCCCAGCTCGGCCACTACGTCCTGGGCAAGCTGGCGACGTTCGGCGTCCCGTCGTTCGTGTTCACGAACGGCCTCGCGCTGGGCGGTGGTGTCGAGATCGGCCTCAACGCCGACTACCGCACGATCGACCGCAACGCCGCTGCGTTCGCGCTGCCCGAGGTGTTCCTGGGGCTCATCCCGGGCTGGGGAGGCGCGACCATCCTCCCGAACCTGATCGGGATCGAGAACGCCCTCAAGGTCGTCGTCGAGAACCCGCTCAAGCAGAACCGGATGCTGAAGCCCCAGGAGGTCTTCGACCTCGGGATCGCCGACGCGATCTTCGACTCGGCCAACTTCCTCGAGGACTCGCTGCGCTGGGCCGACGGGGTCCTGACCGGCGACATCCAGGTCAAACGGCCCAACGAGCCCGGCAAGCTCGAGCGCATGGTCAAGTGGGACGCGGCCATCGGCATCGCCCGCAAGATGCTCGAGTCTCGCATCGGCACCGTCCCGAAGGCGCCGTACAAGGCGCTGGATCTCCTCAAGGCGGCGAAGTCCAACGACCGCGCGGCGTGCTTCGAGCTGGAGGACGAGGCGCTCGCCGAGCTCGTCTCCGGTGACCAGTTCCAGGCCTCCATCTACGCGTTCAACCTCGTGCAGAAGCGGGCCAAGCGACCCGCCGGCGCACCCGACAGGAAGCTCGCCAAGCGGGTCACGAAGATCGGCGTGATCGGCGCGGGGTACATGGCCAGCCAGTTCGCGCTGCTCTTCGTGCGCCGGCTCAAGGTCCCCGTGGTGATCACGGACCTCGACCAGGCCCACGTGGACAAGGGCGTGGCGTACATCCACGACGAGATCGGCAAGCTGCTCGAGAAGGGCCGCATCTCGCCCGACGAGTCCAACCGGCTCAAGGCCCTCGTCACCGGCACCACCGACAAGGCCGACTTCGCCGACTGCGACTGGGTCATCGAGGCCGTCTTCGAGGAGCTCGGCGTCAAGCAGGCCGTGTTCGAGGAGGTCGAGCAGTACCTCTCCGACGAGGCCGTCCTCGCTACCAACACCTCCTCGCTGTCCGTCGAGGAGATCGGGGCCCGGCTCAAGCACCCGGAGCGACTCGTGGGCTTCCACTTCTTCACCCCGGTCGCGGTCATGCCGCTCATCGAGGTCGTGAAGACGCCGAACACCGACGACGCGACGCTGTCCACGGCGATGGTGACCGCTGCGGCGCTCAAGAAGAACGCCGTGATCACGGCCGACACCCCCGGGTTCGTGGTCAACCGCGTGCTGGCGAAGATCCTCGGGGAGGCGATGCACGCCGTCGACGACGGAACCCCGTTCGAGACGGTGGACGAGGCCTTCCAGCCGCTGGGCCTGCCGATGGCGCCCTCGCAGCTGCTCGACCTGGTCGGGCTCACGGTCGGAGCGCACGTGCTCGACACGCATCACGCGGCGTTCCCCGACCGGTTCTATCGCAGCGAGAACCTCCACAAGCTCGCCGAATACGGCACGCTCCTCGAGAAGGACGCCAAGGGCAAGGTGAAGGGCCTCGACAAGGGAGCCGCGAAGATCGTCGCCGGTGGGAAGAATCCGTGGACCAAGGAGGAGATCCTCCGCAGCCTCGAGGACGGCCTCGCCGACGAGATCCACCGCATGCTGGTCGACGACCACGTCGTGGAGGCGCCCGAGGACATCGACCTCTGCATGATCCTCGGCGCCGGGTTCCCGTTCCAGATGGGCGGCATCACTCCCTACCTCGACCGGGTGGGAGCGTCGGAGCGCGTCTTCGGCGACACGTTCCACCACCCGCCGGTCAGGGGCGTGCGTCAGCCGTCGGAGGTCGCTGCTGCGCACTGACGCCGTCACCCGCTGACGCGACGACACGAATCCCCCGGGGCACGGCCCCCGGGGGATTCGTCGTCGAGCGGTGCGCCGGCTCAGCGGTTGAGCGGCGACATGTCGGCGTAGCGATCGCCGACGGGTGCCGCGACCTCATCCAGACGCTTCAGCTGCTCCGGGCTCAGCTCGAGCTCCGCCGCGGCCACGTTCTGCTCCAGGTTCTCGACCTTGGTCGTCCCCGGGATCGGCGCGATGTCGTCGCCCTTCGCCAGCAGCCACGCCAGGGCGACCTGACCGGGCTTCGCGCCCGCCTCCCGCGCCACGGCGTCCACCTGCTCGACGATGCGGATGTTCGCCTCCAGGTTGTCGCCCTCGAAGCGCGGGTTGAAGCGCCGGAAGTCGTCCTCGGAGAGCTGGTCGAGCGAGCGGATCGTGCCCGTGAGGAAACCGCGGCCGAGCGGCGAATACGGCACGAAGCCGATGCCGAGCTCGCGGACGGTCGGGAGGACCTGCGCCTCCGGGTCGCGCGTCCAGAGCGAGTACTCGGTCTGGACAGCCGTCACTGGGTGCACGGCGTCGGCCCGGCGGATGGTCGCGGGTGCCGCCTCCGAGAGGCCGTAGTGCCGGATCTTGCCCTCGTCGATCAGCTCCTTCAGCGCGCCGACGGTGTCCTCGATCGGCGTACCGGGGTCCATCCGGTGCTGGTAGTACAGGTCGATGTGGTCGGTCTGGAGGCGGCGGAGCGACCCCTCCACGGACAGGCGGACGTTCTCGGGCGACCCGTCGAGCCCGCGCTCGTCCTTCTGGCGGTGCAGGATCGTGCCGAACTTCGTCGCGATGACGACGCGGTCGCGGCGGCCACCGGCGAAGGCCTTGGCGAGCAGCTCCTCGTTCTTGTACGGGCCGTAGATCTCAGCGGTGTCGAAGAACGTGACACCGAGGTCCATGGCCCGGTGGATCGTCCGGATGGAGGCGGCGTCGTCCTGCCCGGCTCCGGTGTAGAAGGCGCTCATGCCCATGCAGCCGAGGCCGAGGCGCGAGACTTCGAGGTTCTCTTTTCCGAGGGTGATCGTTGTCAACGTCATACCGCCACGATATGCCCGTGCGCGGTCCGCCGCTCCCGCCCGCCCCTCCCCTGCACATTCGTGCCGAATGCTGTCCATCGCCCCCGCAGAGGCGACATTCGTGACGAATCTCGCCCAAGCCGGGGAGCGAGATTCGGCACGAATGCGGGGTATCGCTGCGGTGGAGGCGACATTCGGCACGAATGTCGGCTCACCGGGGGGAGGGAGAGAGTGGGTCAGGCGCCGCGCTTCTTGGCGTCGACGCCCTGGTCGGCGAGGTCGTCGGCGGGGAGGGGCCGGGCGATGGGGACCCGGCTGCCGAGCACCTGAGCAACGAGGTCGCGCGCGATCTTCTGGGGGGTCAGGCCGGCGTCCTCGAGGATCTCCGAGCGCGAAGCGTGGTCGATGAACTCGTCGGGCAGGCCGAGCTCGTCGACGGCGGTGTCGATGCCGGCGCCGCGGAGGTCTTGCCGGACCCGGGTGCCGATGCCGCCGACGCGGATGCCGTCCTCGATGGTGACCACGATGCGGTGCTCGGCGGCGAGATCGAGGATGCTGCGCGGGACGGGGACGACCCAGCGCGGGTCGACGACCGTCGCGCCGATGCCCTGCGCGGCGAGGCGCTCGGCGACCTTGAGGCCGAGCTCCGCCATCGGGCCGACGGTGACGAGGAGGACGTCCTTGCGGTCGTCCTCGTGGAGCACATCCACCCCGTCGTCCAGCCGTCGCACGGCGGGGATCTCGGGCTGCACCGCGCCCTTCGGGAAGCGGAGCACGGTGGGCCCGTCATCGACCGCGACAGCCTCCCCCAGCTCCTCGCGGAAGCGGGCGGCGTCGCGCGGCGCGGCGAGTCGGATCCCGGGGACCACCTGGAGGATCGCGAGATCCCAGATGCCGTGATGGCTCGGACCGTCCGGACCGGTCACGCCCGCCCGGTCGAGGACGAACGTCACGCCGGCCTTGTGCAGCGCCACGTCCATGAGGACCTGGTCGAACGCGCGGTTCATGAACGTCGCATAGATGGCGACGACCGGGTGGAGGCCGCCGAACGCCAGTCCCGCCGCGCTTGTCGCGGCGTGCTGCTCGGCGATGCCGACGTCGTGGACGCGGTCCGGGAACCGCTCGGCGAATTTGTGAAGCCCGGTCGGCCGCAGCATCGCGGCGGTGATGCCGACGATCTTCGGGTCCTTCTCGGCGAGCCGCACGATCTCGTCGGCGAAGACACCGGTCCAGGAGGGCTTGTGCGATTCCTCGAGCGGCTCCCCCGTCTCCGGGTCGATCTGGCCCACAGCGTGGAACTGGTCGGCCGCATCGCGGAGCGCCGGCTCGTACCCGCGGCCCTTCTGGGTGATCGCGTGGACGATCACGGGCGCGCCGTAGTTCTTCGCCTGCCGGAGTGCCTCCTCCATCGCTTCGATGTCGTGGCCGTGCACCGGACCGATGTACTTGATGTCGAGGTTCGAGTAGAGCGCCTCGTTGTTCGAGAAGCGGCTGAGGAATCCGTGCAGGCCGCCTCGCACGCCACGGTAGAAGGAGCGGCCCGGCGTCCCGAGCCGGTCGAACGCCCGCTGGCTCGACAGGTAGAGATTGCGATACGTGCGTCGCGTGCGAACCGTGTTGAGGAACCGGGCCATGCCGCCGATGGTCGGCGCGTAGGAGCGTCCGTTGTCATTCACGACGATGATCAACCGGCGGTTGTTGTCGTCGGTGATGTTGTTGAGGGCCTCCCACGTCATGCCGCCGGTGAGCGCACCGTCGCCGACCACGGCGATGACGTGGCGGTCGTTCTGGCCGGTCATCTGGAACGCCCGCGAGATCCCGTCGGCCCACGACAGCGAAGACGACGCGTGCGAGCTCTCGACGATGTCGTGCTCGGACTCGGAGCGCTGCGGGTAGCCGGCCAGGCCCCCGCGCTGGCGCAGCTGGGAGAAGTCCTGCCGGCCGGTCAGCAGCTTGTGCACGTACGACTGGTGACCCGTGTCGAACACCACCGCGTCGCGAGGCGAGTCGAAGACCCGGTGGATCGCGATCGTCGTCTCGACGACGCCGAGGTTCGGCCCCAGGTGGCCGCCCGTCTTCGCGACGTTGGCGACCAGGAAGGCACGCACCTCCGCGGCGAGCTGGACCAGTTCGCGGTCCGTCAGCCGGTCGAGGTCGCGGGGACCGTGGATGGTCTCGAGGATGCCCATAGCTTCGAGTGTAGGCGCGCTGCAATGAAGGGAGGCTCGGAACGTGCGGTTCCGAGCCTCCCCTTGACAGCCGCCTGCTTAGACGAGGCTCCGCAGCACGTACTGCAGGATGCCGCCGTTGCGGTAGTAGTCGGCCTCACCGGGTGTGTCGATGCGGACGACCGCGTCGAACTCGACGGTCTGCTTGCCGGCGGCCGAGTACTCGGTCGGTTCGGCGACGACGTGGACCGTCTTCGGCGTGGTCCCCTCGTTCAGCTGCTCGAGACCCGTGATCGAGAAGACCTCGGTGCCGTCGAGCCCGAGCGAGTCGGCCGACTCGCCGGCGGGGAACTGCAGCGGCACGACGCCCATGCCGATCAGGTTCGAGCGGTGGATGCGCTCGAAGCTCTCGGAGATCACCGCGCGGACACCGAGGAGGCTCGTGCCCTTCGCCGCCCAGTCGCGCGACGAGCCGGAGCCGTACTCCTTGCCGCCGAGGACGACGAGCGGGGTGCCCTGCGCCTGGTAGTTCTGGGAGGCGTCGTAGATGAAGGCCTGCGGCCCCTCCGGCTGCGTGAAGTCGCGGGTGTAGCCGCCCTCCACGCCGTCGAGCAGCTGGTTCCGGAGGCGGATGTTCGCAAAGGTCCCGCGGATCATGACCTCGTGGTTGCCGCGGCGCGAGCCGTAGGAGTTGAAGTCCTTGCGGTCGATCCCGTGCTCGGTCAGGTAGCGGCCGGCGGGGCTGTCGGCCTTGATCGAGCCGGCCGGCGAGATGTGGTCGGTCGTGACCGAGTCGCCGAGCTTGGCCAGCACGCGGGCGCCGGTGATGTCGGTGACCGGGTTCGGCTCGAGCGTCATGCCGTCGAAGTACGGGGGCTTCCGGACGTAGGTCGACTTCTCGTCCCACTCGAAGACCGAGCCGGTGGGCGTCGGGAGGGAGGTCCACCGCTCGTCGCCCTCGAACACGGAGGCGTACTCGTGGGTGAACATGCCCTCGTTGATCGACGAGTCGATGGTCTCCTGCACCTCGGTCGCGTCGGGCCAGATGTCCTTGAGGAAGACGTCGTTTCCGTCGGAGTCCTTGCCCAGCGGGTCCACCTCGAAGTCGAAGTTCATCGAACCGGCGAGCGCGTAGGCGATGACGAGCGGCGGGCTCGCCAGGTAGTTCATCTTCACGTCGGGGTTGATGCGGCCCTCGAAGTTGCGGTTGCCGGAGAGCACCGCGGTGACGGCCAGGTCGTTCTCGTTGACGGCCTGCGAGATCTCGTCGAGCAGCGGGCCCGAGTTGCCGATGCAGGTGGTGCAGCCGTAGCCGACCGTGTAGAAGCCGAGCGCCTCGAGGTCCTCGGTGAGGCCTGCCTTCTCGTAGTAGTCGGTCACGACCTTCGAGCCCGGGGCTAGCGTCGTCTTGACCCAGGGCTTCGCCTTCAGGCCCTTCGCCACGGCGTTCCGGGCGAGGAGGCCCGCCGCGAGCATCACGGACGGGTTCGAGGTGTTGGTGCACGACGTGATCGCCGCGATGGCGACGGCGCCGTGGTCGAGGACGAAGTCGCGCCCGTCGGCGAGCTTCACCTCGGTCGGGTTGGAGGCGGTCTTCGGCGCGTGGCTCCGGTGCGTGTGCACGTGGGTGCTGCGGGAGTCCTCCGGGGAGAGCTCGCCCGGGTCGGACGCGGGGAACGACTCCGAGATGGTCAGGTCGACGAGGTCGTGCGAGATGTCGGCGTAGTCGACGAGGTCCTGCTCGAACTGGTTCTTGGCGCGGCTCAGCTCGATGCGGTCCTGCGGGCGCTTCGGCCCCGCGATCGACGGGACGACGGTCGAGAGGTCGAGCTCGAGGTACTCGCTGAACTCCGGCTCGTGCTCCGGGTCGTGCCACAGCTTCTGAGCCTTGGAGTACTCCTCCACGAGCTTGACCTGCTCCTCGCTGCGGCCGGTGAGGCGCAGGTAGTCGAGGGTGACGTCGTCGATCGGGAACATCGCGGCCGTGGAGCCGAACTCGGGGCTCATGTTGCCGATGGTGGCGCGGTTGGCGAGCGGCACCTCCGCGACGCCGGCGCCGTAGAACTCGACGAACTTGCCGACGACGCCGTGCTTCCGGAGCATCTGAGTGATGGTCAGGACCACGTCGGTGGCGGTGACGCCGGCGGGGATCGCCCCGGTCAGCTTGAAGCCGACGACCTTCGGGATGAGCATCGACACGGGCTGGCCGAGCATCGCCGCCTCGGCCTCGATGCCGCCGACGCCCCAGCCGAGCACACCGAGGCCGTTGACCATGGTGGTGTGCGAGTCGGTGCCGACGCAGGTGTCGGGGTAGGCGAGCAGCTCGCCGCCCACCTCCCGGGTCATGGTGACCCGGGCGAGGTACTCGATGTTGACCTGGTGGACGATTCCGGTACCCGGCGGGACGACCTTGAAGTCGTCGAACGCGGTCTGGCCCCAGCGGAGGAACTGGTAGCGCTCCCCGTTGCGCTCGTACTCGATGTCCGTGTTGCGCTCGAGCGCGTCCGACCGGCCGAAGAGGTCGGCGATGACGGAGTGGTCGATGACCATCTCGGCCGGGGCCAGCGGGTTGATCTTGGCCGGGTCGCCGCCCAGGGCCGAGACCGCCTCGCGCATGGTGGCGAGGTCGACGATGCAGGGGACGCCGGTGAAGTCCTGCATGATGACGCGGGCCGGCGTGAACTGGATCTCGGTGTCGGGCTCGGCCGACGGGTCCCACGAGCCGAGCGCCTTGATGTGCTCGGCCGTGATGTTCGCGCCGTCCTCCGTGCGGAGCAGGTTCTCGAGGAGCACCTTCAGGCTGAACGGGAGCCTCCGGTACCCGTCGACGGAGTCGATCCGGAAGATCGTGTAGTCCTTCGACCCCACGCTGAGGGTGCTCTTCGCACCGAAGCTGTTCACTGCTGACACAATGCCCTCTCCTTCATCGGCAGGCGATGTTCGCGCACGCCTTGTCCATCCTCGTCGTCCGCCGGAGCGTTCTTCCAGCAAGGCAAGCCTAAGTCTTCCAGGCGGATATTTATCTCGACGTCAAGATAAATCTAGCACGGTCAGACCCGGTCGAAGACCAGTCCCCGCCGTTTCGCGAACCGGTAGAAGACCTCGATGCCGACCGCCCCCACGGCGCCCACCGCGATGCCCCAGAGAAGGGAGAGGTCGAGCTGCAGATGCATCATGAAGAACTCCGCCGTGGACGGCACGACGCACACCAGGGCGAAGACCCCGGCGACGGCGCCGAGGAGCGCCCAGCGCCAGGCGGTGAGCGGGCGCGTGAGCACGCCGAGGATCCAGAGCGACACGCAGAACAGGGCCACGGTCGTCACGCTGCGGGCCTCGTGCAGCGGGATCGACCGGTGCAGCGGGGCGTACGCCGCGATCGCCGTCGCCCCGGCGATGAGGCCCGTGGGGACCGAGTACCGGAGGATGCGGTGCAGCACGCCGGGCGTGTAGATGCGGCGGTTCGGCGCGAGCGCCAGGAAGAACGAGGGGATGCCGATGGCGAGCGTCGAGACGAGCGTCAGCTGGCGCGGCAGGAAGGGGAACGGCCACAGCAGGACTGCGCTCACGAGGGCGAGGAGGATCCCGTAGGTCGTCTTCGCCAGGAAGATGTTCGAGACGCGCTCCACGTTGGCGATCACGCGGCGTCCGGACGCGAGGACGTTCGGCAGCCGGTCGAACCGGTCGTCGAGGAGGACGACCCGCGAGACGGCCTTCGTGGCGGCCGTTCCGCTGCCCATGGCGATGCCGAGGTCGGCGTCCTTCACGGCCATCGCGTCGTTGACGCCGTCGCCCGTCATCGCGACGGTGCGGCCCGCCTCCTTGAGCAGTCGTACCGCCGCGCGCTTCTGGTCGGGGCTGACCCTCCCGAGCACGCTCGCCGAGGCCAGCGCTTCGGCGAGCTCCTCGTCGGTGTGCAGTGTCGACGCGTCGATGGTGGCACCCTCGAGCCCGAGCGAACCGGCGATGGCCGCGACGGTGACCGGGTTGTCGCCCGACATCACGACGACGCGGACGGACTGCTCGGCGAAGTACCGCAGGGTCTCCGGGGCCTCGGGACGCAGGTCCTCCCCCAGCACCACGAGGAGGGCCGGCTCGACGGGTGTCCCGCCGAGCGGCGCGTGAGCGCCCTCGGGGAGACCGCGCGGGGCCCGGCCGAGGGCGAGGACGCGCCTCCCGGTCGCGGCGATCGCCATCGCGCGCTCGAGCGGCTCCGGGTGTCCCTCGAGGACCCGCTCGGGTGCTCCGAGGACCCAGGAGGTCTCGGCACCGTCGACGGTCATCGTGAGGCCGCTGTACTTCGTGGCCGAGCTGAACGGGATGCGGCGGCCGACCCGGAACCGGTCGCTCCGGAACCGCGACCCGAGGATCCCCGAGGTGGCGTTGCCGGCGTCGTCGGCGCCGAAGGCGGCGAGCGCCGTCTCCGCGAGACGCGGGTCGACTCCCCCGGGGAGCTCCTCCACACCGTGGAGCGTCAGCTCGCCCGAGGTGAGGGTCCCGGTCTTGTCGAGGCACAGCACGTCGACGCGAGCCAGGACCTCCACGGCGGCCAGCTCCTGCACGAGGACCTTGCGCGAGGCGAGCTGGATCGCTGCGACGCCGAAGGCGAGGCTCGTGAGGAGGACCAGCCCCTCGGGGATCATGCCGACGACCGCGGCGACGGCATCGAGGAGGGCGCGCCGCCACCCGTCGCCCGCGAACAGCGTGGCGAACCCGCCGTAGGTGAAGACCCGCCCGACGAGCGTGATCAGGATGAGGGGACCGAGCAGCCACGAGAGGTAGACGAGGATGCGGTTGGTCGCCTCCCGGAGCTCGGAACGCACGAGCGAGTGCTTGCGGATCTCGCTGGTGAGACGGCTGGCGTACGAGTCGGCGCCGACCGCCGTCACGACGGCGAAGCCGGTTCCGCTCGCCACGTGCGAGCCCGACAGGAGGAGCGCCCCGTCGTCCTTGAAGACGGGGTCCGACTCGCCCGTCAGCATCGACTCGTCGAGGGACAGCCCGGTGCTCTCGACGACCGTGGCGTCCGCGGGGATCTGGTCGCCCGGGCGCAGGACGAGCAGGTCGTCGAGGACCACGTCCTCCAGGGCGACCGTGACCACCTCGCCGTCGCGCCGGACCCGGCTGTGCGGGGCCGCGAGCAGGGCGGCGCGGTCGAGCACGCGCTTCGCGCGGTACTCCTGCACGATGCCGATCAGCGCGTTGACGACGACGATTCCGAAGAAGAAGCCGTCGCGGAGGTCGCCGAGGAGGAGCACCACGACGAAGCACGCCGTCAGGATGCCGTTGAACAGCGTGAAGATGTTCTCGCGCAGGATGTCGGAGACCGACCGGGAGCTCGGCTGATGCTGGGTGTTGACCCGGCCGTCCTCACGGCGACGGGCGACCTCGGCGGTGCTCAGCCCCTCCCTGATCCCCTCGCTCAGCATCCGCCGTGACCCCGACTAGTCGCCGGCCCGGCCGGGGCCGGCCTCGGGTCTGGGCTTCGAACCCGGGTCCGGGAACTGCTGCTTCACGACGAACCAGGTCACGAGCAGCAGGGGCGCATAGAGCGGGACGCCCATCAGCAGCTTCGTGAGCGCGAGGGCGCTCGTCGCGGCGTCGGTGTGCGCGAGGTAGAGCGGAACCTGGACCAGCAGGCGCGCCGCGAAGAGCAGGAGCCAGAGGAAGGTCAGCGCCTGCATCACCCGGAACTTCGCGCGGATCGACCGCCATGCGACGCCGTCGCCCATGAGATACCCGGCTGCCAGTCCGATGATGGGCCAGCGGACGAGCATCGAGATGAGGAGCGCCGCGGCGTACGCCGCGTTCGTCCAGATGCCGAGGAGGAAGTTGTCCTCGCCGCGGCCCGTGATGAGCGCCAGGATGGCGGACAGCCCGACCCCGATGAGCCCGGCGATGGCCTGTGTCACCGGCGTGCGCCCGACGAGGCGCAGAGCGGTGAAGACCACCGCGACGAGCACGGACAGACCGATCGACAGCGGGACGCTCTGCGTGAACGTGAAGACGATGAGGAAGACGAGGCCCGGGAGGACCGTCTCGCAGAGCCCGCGGATGCCGCCGAGAGCGCCGAGGAGCGCCCGGCCCGTGGGGGCCTCGTCGCCGGCGAGCCGCCCCAGGGCGGAGCGACGGGCCGCGGCGGCGATGCTCTCGGAGAGACCTGCGGGAGGCACGCCCTCCGAGTCCCTCTGCGGCGGGGTCCGATCGTCCGTCATGGTGCGCCTCAGAGCGAGGAGTAGCCGCTGTCCGGACCGGTGGCCGGCGCCGCCGGCATGCGGAGCGGGATCAGATCGCGCGGAGGCATGGGCACCGACCCGCGGACGACGACGATGCTGCGGAACAGGTCCTCCACCAGGGCCGCCGCCTCCGGCTTCACGGCGGCGTCGCCCGCGATGACGCCGCGGAGGAACCAGCGCGGGCCGTCCACGCCGATGAACCGCGCGACACGGGTCTCGCCGGGGGCGCCCTGCGGTGCGGCGACCGGGATCTCGGCGACGAGTTCGGGGCCGAACGCGCCGTCGCGCTCGGTGACCCGGCCGCCCTGCCGCTGGACCTGGTCCGCGATCTGCTCGCGGATCTCATGCCAGAGACCGGTGGAGCGCGGCGCCGCGAACGGCTGGACCTGGAGGGTCGACCCGGCGTAGTCGAGCCCGACGGCCACCACCCGTTGCGACTCCTCCTCGACCTCGAGGCGGAGGTGCAGACCCTCGCGCGGCAGGATCTTGACGCCCCCGAGGTCGACGTACGGGCGGACCGCGTTGGCCTCGCTCTCGTCGAGCGGGCCCTCGGTGGCGCGGTCCTCGGGCGCCGACTTCTCGGTCGCTCCGGAGACGTCGCGTCCCTCCAGCTCGCCGGGGGTGGTGCTGTCGCTCACGCGTGTTCTCCTGACTGGGTCACTGTGTAGCCGGACGAGCCGAAGCCCGCGGTGCCGCGGTGGCTGTCCGGCAGGGCGTCGACGGGGATGAACCGGGCGCGCGTGACCGGCATGACGATCAGCTGGGCGATCCGGTCGCCGACGGCGATATCGTACGGCATCGACCTGTCCGTGTTCAGGAGGGTCACCCGGATCTCTCCGCGGTATCCCGCGTCGACCGTGCCCGGGGCGTTGACGATCGTGATGCCGTGCTTCATCGCCAGTCCGCTTCGCGGGACCACGAAGGCGGCGTACCCCTCCGGCAGCGCGATCGAGACGCCGGTCGGCATCGTGAAGCGCTCCCCCGGCCCGAGCGTGACGGCCTCGGCGGCACTCAGGTCGGCGCCGGCATCGCCCGGGTGGGCGTAGACGGGGAGGCGGGAGGCGATGATCGGCAGGTCGACGGAGTCGGTCACGTGTCGAGGCTAATGCAGAAGTCTGATCGAATAGGGGGCATGGACCTGTACCGCGAACGGCTCTGGGCGACTCCCTGGCTCTTCATCTCCACGCTGCTCGTCATCCCGGCGGTGATCCTGGTGTTCGCGCCGATCAACCTCGCGGTCGGGATCGTCCTCGGCATCGCGTTCTACGTCGCGTTCGTCGTCTTCCTGCTCGCCACCGCGCCGACGATCCGCGTGACGAAGGAGGAGCTCGTGGCGGGCCGTGCGAGCATCCCGCTCCGCTTCGTCGGGGAGCCTCGCGCCTTCCGCGGCGACGCCGCCGTGCTCGAGCGCGGCCAGCGGCTCGACGCCCGCGCGTGGCTCCTCATCCGCGGGTGGGTGAAGCCGGTCGTGAAGATCCCGGTCCTCGACGCGGACGACCCGACGCCGTACTGGCTCCTGTCAACAAGAAACCCGGACCGTCTGGTCCGGGTTCTCGATGAGGCCCGACTCGCGTCGTAGCCGTGCGGTGCTCGGGGTGCGCTGTTACGCGGCGCACTCCACGCAGATCGGTCCGAGCTTCGTCTCGTGGTCGATCTGGGAGCGGTGCTTGACCAGGAAGCAGTTCACGCAGGTGAACTCATCCGCCTGGGGGGGCAGCACGACGACGTCGAGGTCGAGGTCCGAGAGGTCGGCGCCGGGGAGCTCGTACCCGCCCGGGTTGTCGGCGTCCTCGACGTCGACCACCCCGGACATCTTGTCCGGAACTCGCTCCTTGAGGGCCTCGATCGACTCGGAGTCGTCCTCGGTCTTCCGCGGTGCGTCGTAATCCGTTGCCATGCCCATCCACTTCTCGTACGTAACGGCCGATTCTCGCAATCGGCGGCCATAGTTTGCATCAAGCGCACCCGAATAGCAAAACCATGGAGGTGCCTCTCAGCGACTGCTCGGTCATCAACTTCCGGCACGCCCTGCGTATTCCCCGTAAAGCCCCCTTTCTCGTGGCATCCTGACCGTCGTACGCACGAGCTCGGAAGGCATCCACATGCAGGATTTGAAGGTCATCGGGGTCGAGAACGGCGCGCTCGTCGCCGTCGGCGACGACGGTGAGCGATTCCGCATCGCCGTCGACGAGGCCTTGCAGTCGAAGGTCAGGCAGGTGAGGCAGCAGGCCTCCGCGCAGGGACCCAAGCTGTCCCCCCGCGAGATCCAGGCCCACATCCGCTCCGGCATGTCCGCGGAGGACGTCGCCGCGGTCACCGGCGCGCCGCTCGACTACGTTCAGCGCTTCGAGGGCCCGATCGTGGCCGAGCGCGAGCACATCGTCGCCAGCGCTCTCAGCGTGCCCGTCCACACTGCGGACAGCGTCGACCCGCTCGGCGAGGGCGACACGTTCGGCTCGGTCATCCGCGACCGCCTCGCCTCCCTGGGCGTCTCGGGAGAGCGGTGGGCGAGCTGGAAGGACAGCGAGACCGGCTGGATCGTCAAGCTCGAGTTCACCGCCGACACGATCGATCACGATGCGCGCTGGTCGTACGACGCGCGCAAGCACGCGCTCGCCCCGATCAACTCGGAGGCGACCACGCTCTCGCAGGCGGGTGAGCTGCGCGGAGGCGCCCTCATCCCGAGGCTGCGCGCCGTGCTCCCCCACGAGGGCGAGCCCGACACCTCCCGGTTCGACAGCGGCGCGTTCAGCTTCCCGGAGCCGATCGCCGACCTCGCCGGCCCCGAGATCACCATGCCCATCGAGCCACTGCCCCCGGCGCGACCGTTCTCCGGCAACAACTCGATCGCCCCGTCGGCCATCAAGCGCGCCGACGAGACGCCTCCGCGCGATCTGCACCAGACCGCCGACCTGCTGGAGGCGCTGCGCCGCCGCCGGGGCGAGCGGGAGGCGGCGAGCTACGAAGACGAGGCCGCACCGGCGCTGCACCCCTCCGCGCGTCCGGTCCGGATCCTGGATGAGCCGCTGACGCTGCCCGAACCCGAGGGCCGCCCTCAGCCGCCGCTCGACGAGCCGATCCTTCCGGCTCCCGCGCCCGCGGCCCCGCCGGCCACCCCGACATCGTCGCTCAACGATTCCGGACCGCAGCCGTCCAGCCGCAAGAAGGGCCGCGCGGCGATGCCGAGCTGGGACGAGATCGTGTTCGGCGCCCGGACGGACGACGACCTGGCCTGAGCCGCCCGCATTGCGTCAGGCGCTGCGCCTCAGGCCGCTGCGCCGAACCGCAGCAGGGGTACGCGCGTCTCCTCCGGGGTGAGCGAGCCGTGCTGCCCGATCATCGTGCGTCCGGTCCGCGCTGCGTCGCGGGAGTCGTAGTAGGCGATCCGCTTGCGCGCCGCCACCAGCACGTCGCCGATGCGCGGCCCGACCTCGGCGTCGATCACCGGGCCGAACCAGCCCGCCGCGATGGCCTCGGCGCGAGTGGCGACCCAGGAGCGGTCTCCCTCCACCTCGCGCCACCGGCCTGCGATGCGATCGACCTGCTCGGGTTGCTCGGCATAGAGATGGAGGAACCGGGGCTCGCCCGCGATCGCGGCCACCCCCTCCAGCAGGGACGGCGCGGTGTCGAACAGGACGTGCCCGCTCTCCGGCACGTCGACGATGCCGTGGTCGGCGGTGAGCAGTACAGCCTGCCTCGGGCCGAGCCCTCGAACGAAGGCCGCGACGAGCGAGTCCAGCGTCTCGAGCGCAGCGGTCCACTCGGGCGATTCCCATCCGCGGGCGTGCGCCAGCTGGTCGAGTTCGGCCACATAGAGATAGGTGAGCGCCGGCCCGCTCGTCCGCAGGACCTCGGCGCCGAGGTCGAAGCGATCCTGCATCGTCCGTCCGCCCGTGAACTCGGCTCCGCGCAGCACCGCGGCCGTGAATCCGGACCCCTCGTATTTCGGTAGCCCGATCGCCCGCGCGTGTACACCCTGCGCGGCCGCGTCCTCGAACACTGTCCGCGAGCGCTGCCAGCTCTCGGGCGGCATGAGGTCGTCCCAACCGCTCAGCTGGTTGGTCAGCCTGCCCGCGTCATCCCGGACGCGGTAGCCGACCATGCCGTGCCGGCCGGGGGAGGTGCCTGTCGTCAGGGTGGTGAGCGCCGCTGCGGTCGTGGTCGGGAAACCGGCGTCGATCGTCGTCGCCTTGCCGAGCAGCGGCGCCAAGGCGCGGGCATGGCCGGCGCGGGCCCTCAGGGCGGCCGCACCCAGGCCGTCGACCACGACGACGACGACGTGATCGAGCGCCGGGAGCCCCAGGTCGTTGCGCTCCCCGCTCAGAGCGGCGAGGGAGCTCGGCAGAACCGTGGCGAGGCTCACGGGCGTCGAGAACGCCGCCGGTAGCATGGAGGACATCCGGCCCAGTCTGTCACAGCCCCCTCTGTCGCAGCGGGGCCGGCCCTGCCGCCCCTCCCGAGAATGCACCCATGACACCACCAGACGACAAGGCCGCCGCAGGAACGACCGAGCGCATCGAGGACGTCGACGTCACGACCGAGATGCAGGGGTCCTTCCTCGAGTACGCCTACTCCGTCATCTACTCGCGCGCGCTCCCCGACGCCCGTGACGGACTGAAGCCGGTACAGCGCCGCATCCTCTACATGATGACCGAGATGGGCCTGCGCCCCGATCGCGGCCACGTGAAGTCGGCCCGCGTGACGGGCGAGGTCATGGGAAAGCTCCACCCCCACGGCGACAGTGCCATCTACGACGCGCTCGTCCGCATGGCGCAGGACTTCACCCTCCGCGTGCCCCTCGTCGACGGGCACGGCAACTTCGGCTCGCTCGACGACGGCCCGGCCGCCGCCCGCTACACGGAGGCACGCCTCGCGGCCGCAGCGCTCGCGCTCACCGAGGACCTCGACGAGGACGTCGTCGACTTCGTCCCGAACTACGACAACCAGCTGATGCAGCCGGACGTCCTCCCGGCCGCGTTCCCGAACCTCCTCGTCAACGGCGCGAGCGGCATCGCGGTGGGCATGGCGACCAACATGGCGCCCCACAACCTCATCGAGGTCGTCGGCGCTGCGCGGCACCTCCTCGAGAACCCCGAGGCGAGCCTGGACGACCTCATGGCCTACGTACCCGGGCCGGACCTCCCGAGCGGAGGGACCATCGTCGGCCTCGCGGGCGTCCGCGACGCCTACGCCACCGGCCGGGGCAGCTTCCGGATGCGCGCCAAGGTCTCCGTCGAGTCGATCACCGCGCGCAAGAGCGGCCTCGTGGTCACCGAGCTGCCGTACGGCGTCGGGCCCGAGCGCGTGATCGAGAAGATCAAGGACGGCGTCAACGGCAAGAAGCTCAGCGGCATCTCGGACGTCACCGACCTCTCCGACCGCCAGCACGGCCTGCGGCTCGTCATCGGCATCAAGACCGGCTTCAGCCCGGAGGCGGTGCTCGAGCAGCTCTACCGGCACACGCCGCTCGAAGAGGGGTTCGCGATCAACAACGTCGCGCTCGTCCAGGGCGGCCCGCAGACGCTCGGGCTGCGCGAGCTCCTGTCGGTCTACCTCGACCACCGCATCAGCGTCGTCACGCGGCGCTCGCAGTTCCGCCTCGCCCGCCGGAAGGAGCGCCTCCACCTGGTCGAGGGCCTCCTGATCGCCATCCTCGACATCGACGAGGTAATCCAGGTCATCCGGACCTCCGACGACACGGAGGCGGCGCGCACCCGCCTCATGCAGGTCTTCGACCTGAGCACGCTGCAGGCCGACTACATCCTCGAGCTGCGCCTGCGCCGCCTGACGCGGTTCTCGCGCATCGAGCTCGAGACGGAGCGCGACCAACTGCGCGCTGAGATCGCAGAACTGGAAGAGCTCCTCGGGAGCCGCAAGCGGATCGAACAGCTCGTCTCCGACGAGCTCGAGCAGGTCGCCCTGCGGTTCGGGACGCCCCGGCGAACCCTCCTGACCGAGGCGAAGCCCTCCATCGCCGGCACCTCGGCGCGCGCCAAGGCCGCGGCGGCGCAGCTGGAAGTGGCCGACGTCCCGACCCGGGTGTTCCTCTCGACGACCGGACGGATCCTGCGGGTCGACCTCCCGGCCGGGGCGGACGACGCCGCGCAGATCCCTGCGCCGGCGCGGCGGAGCAAGCACGACGCCGTCCTGTCGATCCTCGACACGACGAGCCGCGCCGAGATCGGCGCCGTCACGAGCAAGGGCCGCCTGATCCGGTTCTCGCCGGTCGACCTCCCGGCGGCACCGCCCAACTCCGTGCAGCTCGGGGCCGGTGTCCGCGTCGGCGACTACCTGGCGCTCGCCGACAAGAAGGAGCGGATCCTCGCCCTCGTCGCGCTCGACTCCGTGCGGACGATCGCCCTCGGCACCCGGCAGGGTGTCGTCAAGCGGGTCACGGCGGGCGACTGGGCGAACAAGCCCGAGTTCGAGATCATCTCGCTCAAGGCCGGCGACGAGGTCGTCGGGGCGACGACCGTGACCGACGACGACGAGCTCGTCTTCGTGGCCAGCGACTCGCAGCTCCTGCGGTTCGCCGCCTCCGCCGTGCGCCCGCAGGGTCGAGCCGCCGGCGGCATGGCCGGCATCAATCTCGCTGCGGGAGCGCGCGTGGTCTTCTTCGGGGCCGTCGCGCCGGGCGAGAAGGACGACGCCGTGGTGGTGACCATCGCGGTCAGCGACCAGACCCTCCCCGGGGCCGACCCCGGAAGCGGAAAGGTGAGCGACTTCGCCGAATTCCCGGCGAAGGGCCGCGCCACGGGCGGCGTCCGGTCGCAGCGCTTCCTCAAGGGCGAGGCCGAGCTGTCGCTCGCCTGGGCCGGCCCGGCACCGGCGCTGGCCGTGGGAGCGGACGGCGCCTCCCGCACCCTCCCCGAGGGGGGCAGCCGCCGCGACGGCTCGGGCACCCCGCTCGACATGGTGATCGGCTCCGTCGGACGCCGGATCGGCTGACCCCGTCCGCCGGATGCTGCGGCCGGCATCCGTCGCCTCCACCGGAGGAGAACTCGGCGCACCGGCACCCGGTCGTCCTCCCGAAGCCGCGGATACGGCTCATCGGGCGGGATTCTCCTCCCTGGGCCATGTCCGCTGCCGGCGCTCACCCGGCGCCCCTGCGCCGGTCTGCTGCGTGGGGAGCGGAGGACATCTCGCCCGACACGCGGGCGCGAAGCGCTTCGGGGAGGGAGTCCCGGCTCTCAGGGTGCAGAACCTCCTCCGTACGTGCGGGGCAGCGGGGTGGCCGTGCGGGGGTGCGGGAGTGGCGGAAGGGGCAAAGCCCCCACCGGGACGACCGGCGGCTCAGGCGTCGATGCGCGCCCGGCTGAGGTCGTCGGCTCCGGCGATGATGAACTCCTTGCGCGGCGCCACGTCGTTGCCCATCAGGAGCTCGAAAACGCGGTTGGCCGCCTCGGCGTCGGGCACCCGGACGCGCCGCAGGGTACGGTGCGCCCGGTCCATCGTGGTCGTCGCGAGCTGGTCCGCGTCCATCTCGCCGAGGCCCTTGTAGCGCTGGATCGGCTCCTGGTACTTCTTGCCGCGCTTCTTCAGGTCGGCGAGCACCGCCTGCAGCTCCGCCTCCGAGTACGTGTAGATCGTCTCGTTCGGCTTCGAGCCGGGGTTCTGCACGACGACGCGGTGGAGGGGCGGCACGGCGGCGAAGACCCGTCCCTCCTCGATCATCGGCCTCATGTACCGGAAGAAGAGCGTCAGCAGCAGGGTCCGGATGTGGGCGCCGTCGACGTCGGCGTCCGACATGATGATGACCTTGCCGTACCGCGCCGACGACAGGTCGAAGGTCCGGCCCGACCCCGCGCCGATCACCTGGATGATCGCGGCGCACTCGGCGTTGGAGAGCATGTCGGAGACGGACGCCTTCTGCACGTTCAGGATCTTCCCGCGGATCGGAAGCAGCGCCTGGTACTCGCTGTCGCGCGCCCGGCGCGCCGTGCCGAGGGCCGAGTCGCCCTCGACGATGAACAGCTCGCTGTTGGCTACGTCGCTCGAGCGGCAGTCGACGAGCTTGGCCGGGAGGGAGGAGGTCTCGAGCGCGTTCTTGCGGCGCTGCGTCTCCTTGTGGGCGCGCGCCGAGATCCGCGACTTCATCTCGGCGACCACCTTGTCGAGCACGAGCGCCGACTGCGCCTTGTCGTCGCGCTTCGGCGACCCGAAGCGCTCGGCCATCGACTTCTGCACGACCTGCGCGACGATGGCGCGCACCGCGGGCGTCCCGAGGATCTCCTTCGTCTGGCCCTCGAACTGCGGCTCCGGGAGGCGCACGGTCAGGACGGCGGTGAGGCCCGCCATCACGTCGTCCTTCTCGAGCTTGTCGGTTCCGACCTTGAGCCGTCGTGCGTTCTGCTCGACCTGCTGGCGCAGGAACTTCAGCATGCCCTGGTCGAAGCCGGCCTGGTGGCTGCCGCCCTTCGGGGTGGCGATGATGTTCACGAAGCTGCGCATGACGGTCTCATAACCGGTCCCCCAGCGCAGGGCGATGTCGACCTGGCACTGCCGCTCGAGCTCGGTGGGCAGCATCGCACCGCTCTCCGACAGGACGGGGACCGTCTCGGAGAACGTGCCCTCGCCGGTGAGCCTCCACGTCTCGGTGATGGGGCTGTCGGGGGCGAGGAAGTCGACGAACTCCGAGATGCCGCCCTCGTAGCGGAACGTCGTCGTGCCGGCGGGCTCGCCGCCCGCGACAGCGCGGCGGTCCTCGATGGTGATCGCGAGGCCGGGGACGAGGAACGCCGTCTGCCTAGCGCGCCCTATCAGGTCGTCGGTGGAGAACTCGGCGCCCTTGGTGAAGATCTGACGATCCGCCCAGTACCGGATGCGCGTGCCGGTCACGCCCTTGGCGACCTTCCCGACGACGCGGAGCTCGCTCCCGCTGACGAACGGCGTGAACGCCGCGTCGGGGCTGGGGCCGCCGGGGCCGTCGTCGAAGATGCCCGGCTCCCCCCGGTGGAACGACATCGCCCACGTCTTGCCGTCACGGTCGACCTCGACGTCGAGACGCTCGGACAGGGCGTTGACGACCGAGGCCCCGACGCCGTGGAGGCCGCCGGACGCGGCGTACGACCCGGAGCCGAACTTGCCGCCCGCGTGAAGCTTGGTGAAGACCACCTCGACGCCGCTCAGGCCGGTCTTGGGCTCGAGATCGACGGGGATGCCGCGGGCGCGGTCGCGCACCTCCACGCTGTCGTCCTCGTGCAGCACGACATCGATCGTCGTCCCGTGCCCGGCGAGCGCCTCATCGACCGAGTTGTCGATGATCTCCCAGAGGCAGTGCATGAGCCCGCGGGAGTCGGTAGAGCCGATGTACATGCCGGGACGCTTCCGGACGGCCTCGAGCCCCTCGAGCACCGAGAGGTGTCTTGCGGAATAGTCTGAGCTCGCCACGACTCAAGCGTAAGCGGCTCGGGCCGCACCCTCCGTCACGACACCCGACCGCCCCGCCCGGCTACGCGTTGAGCGAAATAGCAGCAAATGCGAGCCTGGTTGCCCGGATCCCGTGGTTCTATAGACGTACCGAGTTCACCGGTTGCGACTGAAAGGAGCATCACATGTCGACAGTAACCTCGGAGAACGGGGCCGTTGACGAGCTCGCATCGGGGCCGCAACTGACGGCCGCCGACCGCTGCGACAGCTGCGGCGCCCAGGCGTACATCCGCGTCGTGGTGAACAACGGCGAGCTCCTCTTCTGCGCGCACCACGGCAAGAAGCACCAGGAGAAGCTCTCCCAGATCGCCCACAGCTGGCACGACGAGACCGCTCGTCTCTTCGAAGAGCAGCGCGCGTAACGCGTCCGCGTCGCGAGAGGCGGGGCTGACCGGAGGATGACGACGAGCACAGGTGTGCGCAGGCACGCCCACATCGACCTGTCCGTCCTCCGCTCCGCCGCCTCCGCGTCGCTCCCCGACTGCGCCGCCGACCTCCGTGCCGACGCGTACGGGCACGGGCTCATCCCCGTCGCCCGTGCGCTGGCCGACGCGGGGGTCGGCGATTTCCTTGTCTCCCGCTTCGAGGACGCCGCGGCGATCGCCGACGAGGGCCTTCCTGCGGGGGTAGCCGTGGGACCCAGCCCGGACGCCACGCCGGTGCAGCGCCGGCTGATCGGTCCCGAACTCTTCGGCCTCGATCCCTCGCGTCCGTCTGCGCCCGTCATGCGACTGGAGGCGGAGGTGATCGCGGTGAAGCGCGTTCCCGCCCATCGCGGTGTCTCGTACGGGTACACCTACCGCACCTCGCGCCCCAGCACGCTCGTGCTCGTCGCGCTCGGCTATGCGGACGGGATCCTGCGCGTCGCGTCGAACCGAGCCCCCGTCAAGGTCGGCGAGACCATCGGCCGGATCACCGGCCGGATCGCGATGGACCAGTTCGTGGTCGACATCGGAGACGACTCGGCGCGCCCCGGCGACCCGGTCATCCTCTTCGGCGACCCCGCACGGGGCGAGCCCACCGTCCTCGACTGGGCCGACGCGCTCGGCGTCGCCGCCCCCGTAATCACCAGCCGCCTGGGCCGGCGCATCGAGAGGACGTACAGCGAGTGACCATCGTGGACGCCGTCGCCGAGCCGCTTCCCCGTGCGGTCGTCGATCTCGCCGCCATCCGGCACAACGTCGCGCACCTGGCGAAGCTCGTCGCTCCCGCGGAGACCATGTTCGCCGTGAAAGCCGATGCCTACGGTCACGGGCTCCTCCCGGTGGCCGAAGCCGGGCTCGCAGCCGGCGCGACCTCGCTCGCCGTCCTCGAGATCCCCGCGGGCCTGGTGCTGCGCGGCGCGGGCGTCACGGTGCCGATCCTGGCGTGGCTGCACGGCCAGGCCACCGATTGGCGCGCCGGAATCGAGGCCGACATCGAGCTCGGGATCTCAGCGGTGTGGCAGCTGGAGGCGATCGCCGCCTCCGGCGCGGACCGCCCGGCGGTCGTGCATCTCAAGGTCGACACCGGACTCAGCCGCAACGGGGCCACCCGGGAGGACTGGCCGGGCCTCGTGAGCAGAGCCCTGGAGCTCGAGCGCCAGGGCGTCATCCGGGTCCGCGCCGCCTGGTCGCATCTGGCAGACGCCTCCATCGCCGACGACGAGGCCGCGCTGGCCGAATTCCGCGACGCGGTGGCGGAGGCGGAGTCGCTCGGCGCGCGATTCGAGGCGCTTCACCTCGCCGCGAGTTCCGCCGGCATCCGGATGCCCGAGGCGAGATTCTCGTTCGTCCGGTTCGGGATCGCCGCCTACGGCTACTCCCCCTTCGACGACGTGTCCGGGGCCGAGCTGGGGCTCATCCCAGCCATGCGGCTCGAGGCCCCGGTCACCGACGTGCACGTCGGCGGGACGACGGCTGCCCGCATCGGCATCGGCTACGCGGACGGCGTCCCGACGCTGGGGCTGCCGAAGACGTGGGTGCTGCTGAACGGCCGGCGGGCCCGCGTCCTCGAGGTGGCCGCGGACCGCACGCTCGTCGACGTCGGCGAGCATCGCGTCGAGCTGGGCGATATCGCGATCCTGTTCGGTCCGGGGACCGACGGCGAGCCGACGGCCGAGCAGTATGCCGATTGGGCCGAGACGATCGCCGACGAGATGGTGACCGGTGTCGCCTCTCGGGTCCCCCGCGTCTACGTGAACTGAGGCGTCAGAGCGAGACGCCGAGGCGATCCGCGATCGCGCGTCGCGCATTGGTGGCGTAGCGGTCGACGCGCTCCGTCTGAGCCACCGGAGCGACCTCGCCACGCAGTGCCGTCGACAGGATGCGATCGGCCAGGACCGGGTTCATCGGGAGGATCGGCCCGTGCAGGTGCGTTCCGATCGATGATCCCACGCGTACGCCCTCGGTCGACCCGTCGTTGCCCGTGCCGCTGACGACGCGCCCGAGCGGGTCCGCACCGTCGAGCACGGTGCTGGCGGAGTGGTTCTCGAACCCGGCCAGCATCGTACCGTCGTCCATCCGCACCACCACCTCCCCGACATGCCGCTTCGATCCCAGCGCGGCGCGCGTGGGGAACACGCCGGCGCCCGCCAGCGTGTCGCCCTCGGGTGTCTCGATCTCGGCGCCGAGCAGCTGCCATCCCCCGGCGATCGCGAGGATCGGCACGCCCGCGTCGCGCCAGTCGCGCAGCCTCGGGGCGATCCGGAGGACGTCGGCGTGCACGGCGCGCTGCGACGACAGCGGTCCGGAGCCGATGTGGACGATGTCCACGCCGGCGGGCAGCTCGCCGCCCGGCGCGTACGGCACGACCTCCGCCTCGACGCCGCGCCAGCGGGCGCGCTCGGCGAGGGCCATGACGTTTCCCGCGTCGCCGTTGATCCCGAGCTCGCGCGGGTACAGGTGCAGGATGCGCAGCACGCTCATCGGTCGCCGCCCTCCAGGTCGAGGAACCCGAGGTGCTTCCGGATGAGCATCATCTGCTCGTAGTTGACGATCATCGTCTTCGTCCCGCTCGCGGGCTTGGGGAGGGCCAGGAAGGCCTGGAGAGCCGGCTTCAGCTCGGGCACCACCTGGTCGACCTCGATCCCGGCGTAGGCGAACCGGGTGGCGAACTGCCAGGCCTTCGTCCCCGAGACGACGTCGACGTGGGTGAGCTTCGACAGGTCGATGTCGTAGATCCACGACGGATCGGGCGTGCCCTCGTCGACGGCGACGAAGACCTGCTTGGGCGACTCGCTCAGGTAGTCGAGGTTGAGCTGGAGGCTGGGCGGATTCTTCATCATGATGATCTCGATGTCCTCATCGCCCACGCGCAGCGTCTCGCCGCGACCGTAGACGGTGCGCAGCGACCCCATGGCGGCCACCACGGCGGACGAGCGGAACCGGTCGCCCAGCAAGCGAGCGGCCATCGCCGTCGCACCCGCGGCGTCGACAGCGTAGTGCAGACCTCGAGCGGGCAGCCCGATGCGGACGCTCTCCTCCCCGATCGTGAGCTGGGCGCTCTGCACCTCGAGTTTGCTCACGACCACGGCCGGCGCGGGCAGCGAGCCCGCGGACGTCCCCGAGAGGTCCTTGACGTTGGCCAGGCCGTTCGGCGACGCCTCGATGATCGACGGCGCGACGGCGAAGGCGGTGACTTCTCGGCCCTGCGCGACGAGCTCGGCGCCGACTCGGGCCAGGCTGTCGTCGTCGGCGTTCACAACGACGAACTCACTGGAGCCCTCGGCGATCGACCGGAGCATCCCGATGACGCGGGTCGGCTCGAAGAACCGGTTGAGCTGGTCGATCTGAACGTTGAGCAGGAGGGAGGCGCGCGGCTTCAGAACGCGCGCGAGGTCCACCCCGTACGCCTCGTCGACCTCGATCACCCCGACGTCGCCGCGGACGAAGCCGTCGAGCGGGACATCGGCCAGGAGCGCCGACGCGATCCCCTGGGGGAGGTTGCCGCCGGACGGGTTGGTGAACACGTCCAGGCCGTGCTCGCGCAGGATCGCGGTGAGCATGTTCGTCGTGGTGGACTTGCCGTTGGACCCCGAGACGAACACGACACCGAGCGGCAGCCGGCTGACGGCGCGCTCGAGGAAGGCCGGGGCGATCGCGAGGGCCACCCTCCCGGGCACCGCCGAGCCGCCGCCGCGGAGCCGCAGCAGCCGGCGGGCGATACGGCCGGCGATGACCGCCAGTCGATACCGCACCGGGTTACTCGAGGTAGTCGCGGAGCGACTGCGAGCGGGACGGGTGGCGCAGCTTCGCCATCGTCTTCGACTCGATCTGGCGGATGCGCTCGCGGGTCACCCCGAACGTGTCGCCGATCTGGTCGAGCGTCTTCGGCATGCCGTCGCCGAGCCCGAAGCGCATCCGGATCACTCCGGCCTCGCGCTCCGAGAGCGAGTCGAGGAGGCTCTCCAGCTGCTTCTGCAGCATGGTGAAGCCCACGGCGTCGGCGGGGACGACCGCCTCGGTGTCCTCGATGAGGTCGCCGAACTCGCTGTCGCCGTCCTCGCCGAGCGGGGTGTGCAGCGAGATCGGCTCGCGGCCGTACTTCTGGACCTCGATGACCTTCTCCGGGGTCATGTCGAGTTCCTTCGACAGCTCCTCCGGGGTGGGCTCGCGGCCGAGGTCCTGCAGCATCTGCCGCTGGACACGGGCGAGCTTGTTGATGACCTCCACCATGTGCACGGGGATGCGGATGGTGCGGGCCTGGTCGGCCATGGCGCGGGTGATCGCCTGACGGATCCACCACGTCGCGTACGTCGAGAACTTGAAGCCCTTGGTGTAGTCGAACTTCTCCACCGCGCGGATCAGACCGAGGTTCCCCTCCTGGATCAGGTCGAGGAACTGCATGCCGCGGCCGGTGTAGCGCTTGGCGAGCGACACCACGAGCCGGAGGTTGGCGCCGAGGAGGTGGCTCTTGGCGCGCTGTCCGTCGCGCGCGACCCAGCGCAGCTCGCGCTCGAGCTCCTTGCTCAGGTTCGGCGTGTTCGCGAGCTTGTCCTCGGCGAAGAGGCCGGCCTCGATCCGCATGGCCAGCTCGACCTCCTCCGCCGCGTTCAGCAGCGGAACCTTGCCGATCTGCTTCAGGTAGTCCTTGACCGGGTCGGCCGTCGCACCGGTGATCGTGGTCGAGTAGACGGGGATGTCGTCGTCCTCATCGACCGCCCGCAGCACCAGCGCGTCCGTGGGGAGGGGCTCGGAGCCGGCGGCGACCGCCTCGACGGCGACCGGGGCCTTGCCGTCGGTTTCCGCGTCGTCGGAGTCCTCCGCGTCGGCGTCGTCGGCCTCGGCGTCCGCTTCGGTCTCGTCCTCGGCGACCGCGTCGTCGTCGACGACGACGTCCTCGTCGATCTCGACCTCGGCCTCGTCGTCGAGCACCTCGTCGTCCTCGGCGCCCTTCGCCTTCGTCGCGCCCTTGGCGGGCGCCTTCTTCGCGGCGGGGGCCTTCTTGGCCGCCGGCTTCTTCGCCGCCGGCCTCGTCGTCTTCGTCGTCGAGGTCTCCTCGACCTCGGCCGCCGCGACCTCCGCCTCGGGGGTCTTCGTTGCTGCACGGGTTGCCATGTGAACACCTTTCATACCAAGCGGCGGCCTTCAGATCCGGCGGCCCGGGCCTGGCTGAGGTTGCGTGCGGACATTACTAAGACCCATGTCAAGTCCTCGGGGGTTCGCCGGGCATCGTCGAATGCTCCGGCCCGAAGGACATGAACGGGTCCGGGTACCAATTATTGCACGTTCCGCGCGCACCCCCGACCAGTCGGCCGACCGCGGATCCGGCGGCGTGCCGCCCCCGGCGCCCGCTACTGCGCCCTGCGGCCGCCGCGCCTCCGCCACGTCTCCATGAGTGCAACCCAAGTCGGGGCCACCTCTATTCCCTCGTCCTCGCGCAGACGACGGCGGGTGCGCCTCCGCGCGTGGACGAGGAAGCCGACGCCGATGCCGATGATCACGTACTGGATCGCGAACGCCCAGCGGAAGTGGTCGAGGTCGTAGAGGGTCGCCGCGTCGCCTCCGCGGTTCTGGAGGTCGAGGGACACGCCGATGAGGAACATCATGACGAAGCTCGCGAGGAAGCCGCCGACGTTGACGATGCCGTTCGCCGATCCGAGGCTGTGGAGCGGGTTGAAGGTGCGGGCGAAGTCGAAGCCGATCAGCGACCCGGGGCCGCCGATCCCGATGGCGACGATGAGGACGATCACGAGCCACAGCGGCGGCGTGCCCGGCCAGAGGAGGACGACGGTCCAGACGACGCCCATCATGGCGACGATCCCGAGGACGAGGTTGCTCCGCCGCAGCGGGAATCGCGCCGTGAGGAGGCCCAGGATGGGACCCGCGATGAGACCGGCGACGACGAGCACGATGAGGAGGGACGCCGCCTCGGCCGGCTGGATGCCGAGCGCGAAGACGAGGAACGGGATGCCCCACATCAGGCTGAACACCGTCCCGGAGGACTGCGTGACGAAGTGCGACCAGAACCCGAGCTGGGTCCCGGGGCGCGCGAGGCTGATCCGCAGCTGCCGGATGGACTCGGCCCAGGTCGCGGGCCGCGGCCCCTCCGCCGAACCGGCCGGCCGGTCGGCGATCGACACGATGATGCCGACGAGCGCGAGCACCGAGAGGGAGGCGGCGGACAGGAACGCGGTCGTCCAGCCCGACTCGTGGAGGATGATCGCGAACGGCACGGCGGAGACCACCTGGCCGAGCTGGCCGATGTTGCCGATCCACTGGGACAGCTGGGGTACGAGCCTCCCCGTGAACCACGAGTTCGTGAGCCGCATGAGCGAGGTGAACACCGTCGCGTCGCCGGCTCCGACCAGGATGCGCCCGACGATCGCGACCGCGATCGTCGGCGAGAGCGCGACGGCGACCTGTCCGACGATCATGAGGGCCGTCCCGGCCACCATCAGGGCCCGCGAGCCGACCCGGTCGATCAGGACTCCGACCGGGATCTGCATCGCGGCGTAGACGATCAGCTGCACGACGGCCAGCGTCGAGAGCACGGAGGCCGACACGTGGAACCGGTCGGTGGCGGCGACGCCGGCCACACCGATCGTCGTCCGCTGCGTGACCGCGACGAGATAGGCGAAGACCCCGACCCCGAACACCACCCAGGATCGACGAGAATTCACTGATCGATCTTATGCCCCGGGCTCGGGATGCTCCCGACGGGCCGGCGTGGAGGTCGCGACGGCGGCGGCGCTCAGCGGTCGCCGCGCGGGTTCTCCTCGTCGCCGTGGCGCCGGAAGGCGAGGAAGTTCTCGAGCTCGGCGGCGATCTCGTCGGCCGAGGGGAGTTCGCCGTCGCTGTCGGTCAGCGGGGAGCGCAGCTGCGTGTCCTCCATGTAGGAGTCGTGCCGCTCCTCCAGCGTGCCGACCAGGCGGCCGAGTTCGGGGTTCCCCGCGACCTGCTCGTCGATGTTGGCGACGAACTCCCGGTCCTCCTGACGGAGACGGTCGGTCGGGAAGATGAGCCCCGTCGCGGCGCTGATGGAGTCGAGCGCTGCCACGGCGGCGGCCGGGTACTCGGTGTCGGCGAGATAGTGCGGCACGAGCAGGATGAACCCCGCCGTCGGATACGACAGCTGCTGGAGGCGGTACTCCAGGAGGTGCAGGGCGTTGGCCGGCACCTGCGTGTGCGGCTTCCAGATCGACATGCTCTCGATGAGGTCGCTGCGGTTGCCGCTCACCGTGACGCCGATGGGCCGGGTGTGGGGCACGGGCATGGGGATGGAGTGCACCCACGTCACCGTGCGGACCTTGAACCGCTCGATCAGGCCGAGCACCGCCTCCGTGAACGCCTCCCAGCGGAAGTCCGGCTCGAACCCGGAGAGGAAGAGGAACGGCTGGCGCAGCTCGTCGTAGGCGAGGTACAGCTTGAGCGTCTGCGGCTGGTAGTCGGTGAGGTGGTCCTGGTCGAAGTAGATGATGGGGCGCCGGGCGCGGTAGTCGAGCAGGATGTCGGCATCGAAGGTCGCGACCACCTCGTTGTCGAGGGTGCCGAGCAGATAGGTGCCGAGCTGGCTGACGCCGGAGCCGGCGTCCGCGAAGCCGGTCAGCCCCGCGACCAGGGGCAGTCCCTCGGGCACATGGAGTGCCGGTCCGAGCTCGAAAAGTTCCCCGGGGTCTCGCATACCTCAACTCTAAGACGGCGGCGCCGACGCGGGCTGACCTCGGCGCCCCGAACGGCACGCCCACAGCGAACACCCGGGGAGACCGAGCCGTTAGGGTCGGATCATGACCGTTCCCGCCCTCACGCTCTCCGCTTCTCTGCCCTCCTCGCCTGCTGCCGACGTGCTCGTGATCGCTGCGCGCGCCTCCCGCGGAGAGGCCGTGCCCGCCGCCTCGGCGGCGCTCTCCTCCGCGGCGCTCGAGGCCGTCGCCTCCGTGCTCGGGCAGATCGGTTTCGGGGGCGGGCGCGACGAGCTCGTCCGGCTGCCCGGAGGGGAGGCGCACCCACCGCTGGCCGTGATCGGCCTCTCCGAGGCGGTCGACGCCGACGCGTTCCGCTACGCCGCAGGAAGCGCGGTGCGCCAGCTGGCGGGCACCGGGAACGTCGCGATCGGACTGCCGGCCGGCAGCGAGGAGGAGCTCGGGGCCGTCCTCGAGGGTGCCGCGCTCGGCGCCTACGGCTACGCCGAGTACCGCGTGAAGAGCAAGGCCGGGGCGAAGACGCCCGTCGCCTCGATCACGGTGATCGGCACCTCCGCGGACGACGAGGCCCTCGTCGCCCGCGCTGTCGCGGTCGCCGAGGCGGCCTCGCTCGTCAAGGACCTCGTCAACATGCCGCCGCTCGACCTCTACCCGGCGACGTTCGCGGAGCGCGCCCGCACCGAAGCCGAGGCCGTCGGCGCGCGCGTCACTGTGTGGGACGAGGAGGAGCTGGCCGCCGACGGCTTCGGCGGCATCCTCGGCGTCGGCCAGGGGTCCACGCGGCCCCCGCGGCTGGTCAAGGTCGAATACGCGCCGACGGGCGCCTCCCGTCACCTGGCGCTCGTCGGGAAGGGCATCACCTTCGACTCCGGCGGCCTGTCGCTGAAGCCGGCGACCGGCATGGTGGGAATGAAGTACGACATGACGGGTGCGGCCACGGTCCTCGCCGTCGCGCTGGCGGCCGCGCGTCTCGCACTGCCCGTCCGCGTCACCGCGTGGCTCTGCCTGGCCGAGAACATGCCGTCCGGGTCCGCGATCCGCCCGAACGACGTGCTGCGGATCCGCGGCGGCCGCACGGTGGAGGTGCTCAACACCGATGCCGAAGGACGCCTCGTCATGGCCGACGGCCTCGTCGCGGCGAGCGAGGAGCGACCGGACGCGATCGTCGACGTCGCGACGCTGACCGGCGCCGCGATGGTGGCCCTCGGCACGCGCTACGCCGCCGTCATGGGGTCCGACGACCTCGTCGAGGACGTCATCGCGGCGGCGAAGGCCACGGGAGAGCTCCTCTGGCCCATGCCGCTGCCGGACGAGCTGCGCGCCACGATCGCCTCCGATGTGGCCGACATCGCCAATGCCAATCCGGGCAACACCGCTGGCGGCATGCTTCTCGCGGGCGTCTTCCTGCAGGAGTTCGTCGGGCGCACCGGGGAGGGCGACGACGCGCCCCGGATCCCGTGGGCGCACCTGGACATCGCCGGACCGGCCAAGGGACCGAACTCTCCCTACGGCTTCACGGGCAAGGGCCCGTCCGCGGTGAGCGTAAGGGCGCTCATCCGTTTGGCCGAGGACATTTCGCGGAAGTAGTAGGGTCGTATGGGCGAGAAATTCTCGTCCTGGGCGAGCAATCCTCGCCCGTCATCACCCTGCCGCGAGCCATCCCCTCGGGGCAGGAACGTGTCCTGAAGATGCGCGAGGGAGTTGCTGGGTGTCTGAGCAGAACTTTGACATTGTGGTGCTCGGCGGTGGGAGTGGAGGCTACGCAGCGGCGCTGCGTGCGGCCGAGCTCGGATTCACCGTCGGGATGGTCGAGAAGGACAAGGTCGGCGGCACCTGCCTGCACCGCGGCTGCGTCCCGACCAAGGCGCTGCTCCACGCGGCGGAGGTCGCGGACTACTCGCGCGAGTCGGCCAAGTACGGCATCGTGACGCAGCTGCAGGGCGTCGACATCAACGGCGTCTCCGAGTACCGCAAGGGCATCGTCGCGAAGAAGTACAAGGGCCTCCAGGGCCTCGTCAAGGCGCGCGGCATCACCGTCATCGAGGGCGAGGGGCGCCTCACCTCCCCCACCACCGTGCAGGTCGGCGACCAGACCGTCACGGGCAAGAACATCATCCTGGCGACCGGCTCCTACTCGCGCTCGCTGCCCGGCCTCGAGATCGGCGGCCGCGTGATCGCCAGCGAGCAGGCGCTCGAGCTCGACTTCGTTCCGCGCAAGGTGGCGGTGCTGGGCGGCGGCGTCATCGGCGTCGAGTTCGCCAGCGTCTGGAAGTCGTTCGGCGCCGAGGTCACGATCATCGAGGCCCTCCCCCACCTCGTCCCCAACGAGGACGAGTCGATCAGCAAGTCGCTCGAGCGCGCCTTCCGCCGCCGCGGCATCGACTACCGCCTGGGCGTCCGCTTCGCCGGCGTCACCCAGAACGAGAACGGCGTCGTCGTCTCGCTCGAGAACGGCGACACCGTCGAGGCCGAGCTGCTCCTCGTGGCCGTCGGCCGCGGCCCGCTGACCCAGAACCTCGGCTACGAGGAGGTCGGCGTCACCCTCGACCGCGGCTTCGTCATCACCGACGAGCGTCTCCGCACCTCCGTCCCGGGCGTCTACGCCGTCGGCGACATCGTCCCGGGCCTCCAGCTCGCGCACCGCGGCTTCCAGCAGGGCATCTTCGTCGCCGAGGAGATCGCGGGCCTCAACCCGATCGTCATCCCCGACGTCAACATCCCGAAGGTCACGTACTGCGACCCCGAGGTCGCGTCGATCGGCCTCACCGAGGCGAAGGCCGTCGAGCAGTACGGCGCCGACAAGGTCAAGAGCTACGACTACAGCCTGGCCGGGAACGCGAAGAGCGAGATCATCGGCACGAACGGGTCCGTCAAGGTCGTCCGCGTCGAGGACGGCCCCGTCGTCGGCGTGCACATGATCGGCGCCCGCGTCGGCGAGCTGATCGGCGAGGCGCAGCTCGCGGTCAACTGGGAGGCGTACCCGGAGGACATCGCCCCGCTCCTCCACGCGCACCCCACCCAGAACGAGTCGCTCGGCGAGGCCTTCCTGTACCTCTCCGGAAAGCCGCTCCACACCCTTTAGGTCGCAGCGGCCGCGCCCGACGGGCGCGGCCGCTCGTCCGACGGCCGCCTCCCCGTTCGCGGACGCGGCTGCAATAAGCTACTGAACGATCAGGTTTGAAGGAGAGAAGCTCATGAGCGAATCCGTCAGCCTCCCGGCGCTCGGCGAGAGCGTCACGGAAGGCACGGTCACCCGCTGGCTGAAGAACGTTGGCGACCGTGTCGAGGTGGACGAGCCCCTGCTCGAAGTCTCGACCGACAAGGTCGACACCGAGATCCCGTCGCCGATCGCCGGGGTCGTCGAGGCGATCCTGGTGCAGGAGGACGAGACGGTCGAGGTGGGCACCGCGCTCGTGACCATCGGCGACGGTTCCGGAGCCGGCGCCGAGGCGCCCGCTGCTCCCGCCGAGGAGGCGCCTGCCGCGCAGGAGGCCCCCGCCGCGCCCGCTGCTCCCGCTGCTCCCGCTCAGGAGGCTCCGGCCGCTCCCGCGCCCGCTCAGGAGGCGCCCGCCGCCACAGAGCCGGGCTACGCACCGCCCGCCGCTCCGGCACCCGCCGCACCCGCCCCGGCACCGCAGGCCGTGCCCGCTCAGGAAGCGCAGGCTCCGGCGCCCGCCGCTCCCGCTCCTGCGCCCGCCGCTCCCGCTCCTGCCGCTCCGGCCGCCGCTGCGCCCGCTCCCACGGCGCCCGCAGCTCCCGCCTCGTCGGGCGCGCACGCCGGCAACGCCGGCTACGTGACGCCGATCGTCCGCAAGCTCGCCCACGAGCAGGGCGTCGACCTCTCGACGGTCACCGGCACCGGCGTCGGCGGACGGATCCGCAAGGAGGACATCCTCTCCGCCGCGGCGCCCGCCCCGGCTGCTTCCGCTCCGGCCGTCTCCGCGGCCCCGAAGCTCGAGGTCTCGCCGCTGCGCGGGACGACGCAGCCGATGTCCCGCCTCCGCAAGGTCGTGGCCGAGCGCGCCGTCGTGTCGATGCAGTCGACCGCTCAGCTCACGACGGTCGTCGAGGTCGATGTCACGAAGGTGGCCGCGCTGCGCAACCGCGTGAAGGACGACTTCCAGGCGAAGACCGGCGTGAAGCTGTCCTTCCTGCCGTTCTTCGCGCTCGCGGCGGCCGAGGCGCTCAAGGCGTACCCGGTCATCAACGCGACCGTCGACGGCGACAGCATCGTCTACCCGGACCACGAGAACATCTCCATCGCGGTCGACACCGAGCGCGGCCTCCTCACCCCGGTCGTGCGGAACGCGTCCGACCTCGACGTGGCCGGTCTCGCCAAGGAGATCGCCGACCTCGCCGAGCGCACCCGCGACAACCGCCTGAAGCCGGACGAGCTCGCCGGCGGCACCTTCACCCTCACGAACACCGGTTCGCGGGGCGCCCTGTTCGACACCCCCGTGGTGTTCCTCCCCCAGGTCGCCATCCTCGGCACCGGCATCGTGACGAAGAAGCCCGTCGTCATCACCGCCGACGGAACCGACTCGATCGCCATCCGCTCGACCGTCTACCTGGCCCTGTCGTACGACCACCGCATCGTCGACGGCGCCGACGCCGCCCGCTTCCTCGTCGCGGTGAAGAACCGCCTCGAGAGCGGCGACTTCGAGGGCGACCTCGGTATCTGATCCCTCACGGGAAGATAGCGCGCACACGCCATCCGGCCTCGCTCCTCACCACGAGGAGCGAGGCCGGACCGCTTTTCGGCGTCCGCTCGCGGTCGGGAGCGACCGCGACGAGCGCCGCGTCCGCCCATCGGTCGACCAGGCTGATCGACGAGCCCGAGTAGTCGCGCGCGTCGGCGCCTCCCGGTTCTGTCAACTGCGCCGACTCCAGCGCGAGTGCTTCGCCGTCGTCGAGGAAGACCTCCGCCAGGCAGGACCGGTCCGGAGATCGCGCGGCGAAGCAGGCGTGCCGAGCTTGGAGAAGGGCCGCGGTCGCATCGACCGGGTCCGCGTCCGGTCCTGCGAGGTCGGTCCTTCCGTCGGACGGCCCGGGCCCGGGTGTGGCGTGCGGACTCGAGTCGCCGGGAACAGGGTCCGTCGATCGCGGCGTGGGAGGGCGGAAAGCGTCTGCGGATCCCGGAACGGATGATGCGGTCACAGCCGGCGAAGCCTCAGCCGCGGGCGGGCGGGAGGCATGTCCTCCGTCCGCTCGCTCGGACGGGACGAGCAACAGCACTGCGACGGCCCCGATGACCGGCACGGCGGCCGCGACCACGAGGCGCGGCCGTGCCTTGACCCACCCCGACACCCGGCTCCCGATCTGGGCTCCCGGGCGGCCGTCGAGGAACGCCAGGATGCGATTCGCACGGTCGCCCACCGGTGCGAGGGAGGCCGCGCTTCTCCGCCCCTCACGCCGCGGCGACGCCTGCTGGCCCGGCGCGGCCCGCGCTGCCGCCGTCTGCCCGTGCAGCGCCGCCGGCTCGGTCTGACCGAGCACCGCCTCCACGACCCGCTCCCAGGCGAGCGCGGGGGCCTCGATGCTCGAGAAGTCGGCGTCGAAACCCCATCCGGCGGCGACGAGGCCGCGCTCGACCGCCACGAGCAGCGTGCCTCCTCCTGAGCCGAGACCCGCGGCCGTCGCCTGCGCGCACAGCTCTCGCGCCAGGCTCCTGAAAGCCGAGACGTCGTCTGCCAGCGCGACCGGGTTCAGCGGGCGAAGGGCATCGCCGACGGCGATCGCCGGACAGCCGTTCTCTCGGAGATGGACCGTCCCGACCGCGGGAACCGCACCGCCCAGCCCCGCACCGTGGAGCGCGGCGAGCCCGCGCGCGACCCCGATCAGCACGGTGGCGACCTGGTCGGAGCGGATTCCCCCACGAATGAGGTCGTCCAGCCCGCCGCCCGCTGCGTACTCGGTTACGCGCGCACGAACGGCCGAATGGCCGCTGCGGGGTTCTTCGATCACGCCCAGCACGTGCTCGCTCCGAACGGCGGTCTGCTCAGGGGCCGCGCTTGGAGAACCACTCAGGCTCTCGCCTCCTTGCGGGCCGGGCGAAAGCTCGAGGAGGCTCGCGGCGTCGAGCCCAGCCCCCTCGACGAGCAGGCGCACACGCGACCGCGGGCACGGAAGCGGGCCGATGACGGTCCAGCCGCGCCGGCGGCACAGGGCGCGTGCGAGGCGATCGAGATTCGGGGATGACGCGGACACCCTCTGATCAGACCGCAGTGGCGGGCCGGAGCGGTCGACCTCGGCGAGATCTGTGCGATGCGGCCGCCGAACACGAGGTGTGGAGGCCGACTCGAATTAATAGACCGAGTACACATAAGCTGTGGGCATGACCATCTTCGACCAGAGCGGGCTCGGCGCAACCCCCGTGCCCTACCTCGACGGCCTCCGACGGCAGCGCGACCTGCACGCCGCCGTCGTCGCCGGCACCCGACCCGACACCGTGCTCCTCCTCGAGCACGAAGCCGTCTATACGGCCGGCAAGCGCACGGCGCCCGAGGAGCGCCCCACCGACGGCACCCCGGTGATCGACGTCGACCGCGGCGGGAAGATCACCTGGCACGGGCCGGGCCAGCTCGTCGGGTACCCGATCCTCCACCTCCGTGAGCCGATCGACGTCGTCGGGTACGTGCGCAGCCTCGAGGCCGTCCTGATCGACGCTCTCGGCGCGGTCGGCGTCCGCGGCGAACGCGTGGAGGGTCGCTCCGGAGTCTGGCTGCCGGCGTCGTCCACCGGTGCCGCGCAGGACGAGAAGATCGCCGCCATCGGCATCCGCGTGGCGGAGGGCGTGACCATGCACGGTTTCGCCCTCAACTGCTCGAACGACCTGGACGCCTACGACCGCATCGTCGCGTGCGGCATCCGCGACGCCGGAGTCACGACGATCTCCCGGGTGCTCGGGCGAACGGTGACGCCGGAGCAGATCGCTCCCCACGTCATCGCCGCCTTCGAGCGCGAGTTCGCTCCCGTCGGCGAGGGGGTGCCCGCATGAACGCCTCCGCGCCCGAGGGGCGCCGGATGCTCCGGCTCGAGGTCCGCAACGCCCAGACGCCGATCGAGCGCAAGCCCGAGTGGATCAAGACGAAGGCGAAGATGGGCCCCGAATACCGGCAGCTCCAGTCGCTCGTCAAGTCGGAGGACCTCCACACCGTGTGCCAGGAGGCCGGCTGCCCGAACATCTACGAGTGCTGGGAGGATCGCGAGGCCACCTTCCTCATCGGCGGCTCCCAGTGCACCCGCCGCTGCGACTTCTGCCAGATCGACACCGGCAAGCCGGCCGACCTCGACGTCGACGAGCCGCGGCGCGTCGGCGAATCCGTCCTCCGCATGGGACTGCGCTACGCCACCGTCACCGGCGTCGCCCGCGACGACCTGCCCGACGAGGGCTCCTGGCTCTACGCCGAGACGATCCGGGAGATCCACCGGCAGTCGCCGGGGACGGGCGTCGAGATCCTCGTCCCCGACTTCTCCGGGAACCCGGAGCACCTCGGTCGCGTGTTCGACGCCCGGCCGGAGGTCTTCGCCCACAACGTCGAGACGGTCCCGAGGATCTTCAAGCGCATCCGGCCGGCATTCCGCTACGAGCGCTCGCTGGACGTGATCACCCAGGGGCGCGAAGCCGGCCTGATCACGAAGTCGAACCTGATCCTCGGCATGGGCGAGGAGCGGGAGGAGATCAGCCAGGCCCTCCGGGATCTGCACGACGCCGGCTGCGACATCCTCACGATCACCCAGTACCTGAGGCCGAGCCCCCGGCACCTCCCGGTCGCTCGCTGGGTTCGCCCCGAGGAGTTCGTGGAGCTCAAGGAGGAGGCCGAGGAGGTCGGGTTCCTCGGCGTGCTGTCGGGGCCGCTGGTGCGGTCCTCCTACCGCGCCGGGCGTCTGTGGGCGCAGTCGATGCGGGCTAAGGGACGCCCGATCCCGGAGCACTTGCAGCAGCTGGCCGACGCCTCCCTGGGGTTCGCGCAAGCCGTGTCCTGACGCGGTCTAAGCACTCGGCTGGGCGGCCGCCCGGAGACCATGGATCGGTCCTCCCGGCGGCCGCCGAGCCGGTATCCTGGAGGCATGGCAAAGGACAAGTCCACCAAGGAGCCCGGCCGGCTGAAGCAGATGTGGCAGGTCTTCCAGATGACCCGCCGGTACGACGACCGCGCGCTCCTCTACATCCTCCTCGGACTGGTCCTGCCGATCATCGCCGGCGCCGTCGTCGCGGTGTTCCTGTCGGGCGGGAACGTCTTCACGATCGTGCTCTGGGTCCTCGCCGGAATCCTCGCGGGCGTGCTTCTCGCGCTCGTGATCCTCGGGCGCCGGGCCGAGCGCGCCGCCTACTCGCAGATCGAGGGCCAGCCGGGTGCCGTCGGCGCCGTGCTCCGTTCCTCCCTGCGACGCAGCTGGCGCGGCTCCGAGATGCCGGTCGCCGTCAACGGCAAGACGCAGGACGCCGTGTACCGCGCCACGGGCCGCGGCGGCGTCGTCCTCATCAGCGAGGGGCCGAAGTCGCGCACGAAGCGCATGCTCGACGAAGAGCGCCGCAAGGTCACGCGCGTGCTGCCGAACGTCCCGATCACGGTCATCAGCGTCGGCCCGGACGCCGACTCGGTCCCGCTGCACCGGATCCCGCGCACGCTCGCCAAGATCAAGCCGACGCTGACGAAGGCGGAGGTGCTCGCCATCAGCAACCGCCTCCAGTCGATGGAGAACCAGATGCCCATCCCGAAGGGCGTCGACCCGATGAAGGTGCGGGCTCAGCGGGCGCGCTGAACCCCCGTTTCTTCGCGCCCCCCGCGTCCCGTCAGGAGCGGATGAGCACCGTTCCGGCGATCTTGTCGTGGAAGCCGCGCTGGTCCGAATCCCAGACGAGGGCCGGGACGACCAGGCAGAGCAGCACGGTCCGCACCGCCGGGCGCCACACCCCGACCCATCCGCCCCGGAGCGCGACGACGCGCAAGCCGACGATGCGGTGCCCGACCGATCCGCCGATCGTCGGGATGAAGACGATCTGCATGAGGGCGAAGATCCCGATCGTCGCCCACGAGTCGTAGCGGAAGAACGCGAACGACAGGAACGACGCGATCGCCCAGTCGATCGCGATCGCCCCGGCGCGCCGGCCGAGCCGCCCCACCGAGCGCGGCCCCGCCTCCGGGAGCCCGAGCCGCTCACCCGGGTAGCGGCTGGGCGCGATGTCGCCGGAACGCGGTGAGGAGGGAGTCTGCGGCACGTCCCGAGTTTACCGGCGCCGGCTCCGGCCTCGCCGTGCGCTCCCGCATACGGGTCGGGGGGACCCGTAACATGCCGGAAACATTTGCGTCATGACCGGGAAACGGCCTCCCCCTACGGTGGAACCTGGGCCGCACGTGCAGTCCGTCACCCGCAAGCCATTGGGAGTCCTCCGTATGTTCCGTGATTCTTCCGAGGTGCTGAAGTTCATCAAGGACACCGACGTCAAGTTCCTTGATATCCGTTTCACCGATCTGCCCGGTGTTCAGCAGCACTTCAACATCCCCGCAGCGAGCGTCGACGAGGAGTTCTTCTCCGTCGGCCAGCTCTTCGACGGCTCGTCGATCCGCGGCTTCGCCTCCATCCACGAGTCGGACATGCAGCTGATCCCCGACGTGTCGACCGCGTACGTCGACCCGTTCCGGGCGGAGCGCACGCTCATCATGGTCTTCGACATCTACAACCCGCGGAACGGCGAGATCTACGCCAAGGACCCGCGCCAGGTCGCCAAGAAGGCGGAGAAGTACCTCGCCTCCACCGGCATCGCCGACACGGCCTTCTTCGCCCCGGAGGCGGAGTTCTACATCTTCGACGACGTGCGCTACGAGGTGAACCAGCACTCGAGCTTCTACTCGGTCGACTCGAGCGAGGGCGCCTGGAACAGCGGCCGCACCGAAGAGGGCGGCAACCTCGCCAACAAGACCCCGTACAAGGGCGGCTACTTCCCCGTCTCGCCGGTGGACCAGCACGCCGACCTGCGCGACGACATCGTGCTGAAGCTGATCGAGGCGGGCCTCGAGGTCGAGCGCTCGCACCACGAGGTCGGCACCGCCGGTCAGGGCGAGATCAACTACAAGTTCGACACGATGGTCCACGCCGCGGACGACATCCTCAAGTTCAAGTACATCGTCAAGAACACCGCTTCCGAGTGGGGCAAGACGGCGACCTTCATGCCGAAGCCGCTGTTCGGCGACAACGGCTCGGGCATGCACACCCACCAGTCGCTGTGGAACGACGGCAAGCCGCTGTTCTACGACGAGGCCGGCTACGGCGGCCTGTCGGACATCGCCCGCTGGTACATCGGCGGCCTCCTCAAGCACGCCCCGGCCGTCCTCGCCTTCACGAACCCGACGGTGAACTCCTTCCACCGCCTGGTCCCGGGCTTCGAGGCGCCGGTCAACCTGGTCTACTCGGCCGGCAACCGCTCCGCGTCGATCCGCATCCCGATCACGGGCTCCAACCCGAAGGCGAAGCGCATCGAGTTCCGCGCGCCCGACGCCTCCGGCAACCCGTACCTCGCGTTCGCCGCGCAGCTGATGGCGGGCCTCGACGGCATCAAGAACCGCATCGAGCCGCACGAGCCGGTCGACAAGGACCTCTACGAGCTCCCGCCGGAGGAGGCGAAGAACATCCCCCAGGTGCCGGCGTCGCTGTCGGAGGCCCTCGACGCGCTCGAGGCCGACCACGACTTCCTCACCGCGGGCGGCGTGTTCACCCCCGAGCTCATCGAGACCTGGATCGAGTACAAGCGCGAGAAGGAGATCAAGCCGCTCGCGCAGCGCCCGCACCCGTTCGAGTACGAGCTGTACTACGGCGTCTGATCGTCGGACTCCGTTCGCAAAGGGCCGCATCCCGCTGCGGGGTGCGGCCCTTCCGCGTCCCTCCCGAAGATTTTCTAGTCCGTGTCGATCTTTCCGTGCGCCGTTCGACACCATAGTGAGAGGGTGCTGACGGAGCACCCGCGGAGCTGAGGGAGCACCCCCATGAAGTACATGCTGATCATGCGAGGCACGGACGAGGCCAAGGCCGCCTACGAGGGGATGGACTTCACCGAAGTCATCGCCGCGATGGGCAAGTACAACGAGCAGCTCCTCGAGGCCGGGGTCCTGCTCTCCGGCGAGGGGCTCGCCGACGATGTCGAGACGACGGGCTTCGTCGTCGACTTCTCGACCACCCCTCCAGCCGTGACCGACGGACCCTACGGGGAGACGCACGAGTTGTTCAACGGCTTTTGGATCCTCGAGGTCAGCTCGAAGGATGAGGCGGCGGAGTGGGCGAGCCGCTGCCCGCTCGGCCCGGGGTCCAAGCTCGAGGTGCGCCGGGTCACCGATGAGAGCGACTTCGCGGCCTACGCCGACAACGAGTGGATCAAGAAGGAGGCCGAGTGGAGGGCGGCGGCCGAGAAGGCGTGAGGGGCGCCTCCCGGGGAGGGACGCTGCGATGACCGGGGTCTCGGCGAGGATCGACGCCGTGTGGCGGATCGACGGAGCGCGGGTGGTCGCCACCGTCGCCCGCGTGACCGGCGATGTCGGCCTCGCTGAGGATCTCGCCCAGGAGGCACTGGTCGAGGCACTCCGCACCTGGCCGTCGGCCGGCGTGCCGGACAACCCCGGAGCGTGGCTGACCGCGGTGGCGAAGCGCCGGGCGATCGACCACTGGCGACGCCGGGAGAGGCTGGACGAGCGCTACCGCGTTCTCGCGAGCGCACTGGTGGAGGCGGAGGAGGCTCCCTGGGAACCGATCGACGACGACGTGCTGCGCCTCGTCTTCACGGCCTGCCACCCCGCGCTGTCCCGCGAGGCGCAAGTGGCGCTGACCCTCCGCGTCGTCGCGGGTCTCAGCACCGAGGAGATCGCGCGGATGTTCCTCCTGCCGGTCGCCACGGTGCAACAGCGGATCGTGCGGGCCAAGAAGACCATCTCGGCGGCTCGCGTCCCTTTCTCGACGCCTGACCCGGCCGAGTGGAAGGAACGCCTGGCGGCCGTGCTGAGCGTCGTCTACCTCATCTTCACGGAGGGGTACTCCGCCACGACCGGAGCTGACTGGATGCGGACCGACCTCGCCCACGAGGCGCTGCGGCTCGGGCGGAAGGTGGCCGCGCTCCTCCCCCGCGAGCCGGAGGCCCACGGTCTCGTGGCGCTCATGGAGCTGCAGGCAGCACGCTTCGCCGCACGGACCCTGCCCGATGGAACTCCCGTCCTCCTCGCGGACCAGGACCGAGGGCGCTGGGACCGCTCGGGCATCGCGCGAGGTCGAGCGGCGCTCGCGCGCGCCGACCGGCTGGGCCGGGGGCGGGGGCCGTATTCGCTGCAGGCCGCGATCGCGGAGTGCCATGCGGTGGCGCCGAGCGTGGAGGCGACGGACTGGGCGAGGATCGTCGTGCTCTACGAAGCACTGGGGAGGATCGCCCCGAGCCCGGTCGTCGAACTCAACCGTGCCGCGGCGGTATCGATGGCGACCGGCCCGGCGAACGCGCTGCGGATCGTCGACGAGCTCGACGCGGCGGGCGCTCTGCGCGGATCGCACCTCCTGCCGAGCGTGCGGGGGGAGTTGCTGGCTCGTCTCGGGCGGACCACCGAGGCGGTCTCGGAGTTGACGACGGCCGCCTCCCTCGCGGGCAACGAGCGCGAGCGGGAGGTCCTGCTCGCGAAGGCGGAGGCACTCCGCGGCGACTGACCGCATGCGTGCGATCGCGCCCGTTCCCGCGGCGCATCGTCGGCGCTAGATTCGCCCCGTCGGAGCGAGGACGCTCCGCAAGCGAAGGAGTGGACCATGACGCGCTACCTGCTCATCTACCGGGGGGACCCGGAAGCACGAGCCTCGATGCCCCCGATGACGGAGGAGCAGATCGCCCAGGAGAACGCAGCCTGGAACGACTGGGCGGCGAAGGTGGGCTCGGGCATCATCGACTTCGGCACGCCGACCGAGGCCGTCTCGCCGGGAGCAGACCCTACGGTGGGCGGCTACAGCCTCATCGAGGCGGAGTCCGCGGAGCACGCCGACAGCCTCCTCGACGGGCACCCCCACCGCCTGCGCGGCGGCAGGATCGACGTCTACGAGTTGCAACCCGTCCCGGGCATGTGAGCGGGCCTCGCCGGCGCCGCGCGGCTTGACGTCAGCCGGTCGGCGCCGGCCGCTGCGGGAGACCGTAGAACGACCGCTCGAAGACGGCCCTGGCACGCCGCGTGACCGCGAGGTAGTCCTCCTCCAGCCGGCTCGCCGACCCCGGCGGGTACTCCATGAGGCGCGCGACGCCGTCGAGGGCGACGCGGTCGGAGGGCAGCACGTCGGCGGTCTTGGCGGTCCACAGCGTCATGGCCGAGCGCGTCCGCGACGCGAACACCCACGCGTCGCGCAGCTTGGCGGCGTCCTCAGCGCCGACGTAGCCGTGCGCCGCTGCCGCGGCGAGAGCGTCGAGCGTCGAGGGGGTGCGCAGCTCGGGCACGCCCGCCGCGTGCTCGAGCTGGATGAGCTGCACGAACCACTCGACGTCGCTGAGCGAGCCGCGGCCGAGCTTCAGGTGCCGCGAGGGGTCGGCGCCCTGAGGGAGGCGCTCGTTCTCGACGCGCGCCTTGATCCGCTTGACCTCGCGCACCTCCTGCTCGCCGATCGCCGCGGGGTAGCGCACCTCGTCGGCGAGCGTCCGGAAGTCGTCGAGCAGGGCGGTGTCGCCGGCCACTCCTCGCGCCCGGAGGAGCGCCTGCGCCTCCCAGGTCAACGACCAGCGCCGGTAGTAGGCGCGGTACGAGTCGAGGGACCGGGCCGGCGGTCCGTTCTTGCCCTCCGGCCGGAGCCCGATGTCGAGGTCGAGCGGCACGACGGGGTCCTCCGTGAGCCGGTTCAGCTCCGAGACGATGGCGAGCGCCGCGCGATTGGCCGCGTCGGGCTCCGCCTCGAGAGCGCGGAACACGTGCATGACGTCCGCGTCCGAGCCGAACCCGAGCTCGCGGCCCCCGAAGCGCCCCATCCCGATGACGGCGAACTCCAGGAGATGCGCGTCTCCGCGCGCGCCGCGGATGGCGGCGAGGACGCCCTCGATCGTGTTCTCGGTGACCGCCGTGAGCCCGTGCGCCAGCTCCTCGATGGAGGCGATGCCGAGGATCCCCGCGAAGGCCAGGCGGAGCACCTCCCGCCGCCGCATCGCGCGGATCGCGGACGCCGCGGTATCGGCCGACACATGGCGGGCGAGGATGGCGCTCGTCTCCTCCCTCAGGACCTCGAGGGTCCGCGGGCGGAGGTCGTCGTCGTCCTCGAGCCAGGCGACCGATTCCGGGATGCGTCCGAGCAGCTCGCCGGCGAAACGCGACCCGGACAGGACGCGGGTCAGGCGCTCGGCCGCGCCGGTCGAGTCGCGGAGCATGCGCAGGTACCAGTGGGTGGAGCCGAGGTCTTCGCTCAGGCGCCGGAAGGTGAGGAGGCCGTAGTCCGGGTCGGCGCCGTCGGCGAACCACTGCAGCATCACGGGCAGGAGGTGCCGCTGGATCGTGGCCCGCCGGGACACGCCCGCCGTCAACGCTCCGATGTGCGCGAGCGCTCCCCGCGGGTCGCGGAAGCCGATCGCTGCCAGTCGCGCTTCCGCCTGCGCGCTGGTGAGGGCGAAGTCCTCCGTGGGGGTCGCCGCCACGGCGCTCAGCAGGGGGCGGTAGAAGAGCCGCTCGTGCAACCCGCGGACGCGGTGCTTGATCTGGTTCCAGCGCTCGAGCAGCGCCTCGGCGCTCGTCGCGAGCCCCGTGGCGCGGGCGAGGATCCGCACGTCGCCCTCGGCGCGGGGCATGAGGTGCGTGCGCCGCAGGTGGCGCAGCTGGAGGCGGTGCTCCATGAGGCGCAGGGTGCGGTAGTCCTGCGAGAAGGAGGCGGCCTCCTCCCTCCCGATGTAGCCCTGAGCCGCCAGCGCGGCCAGTGCCGAAAGCGTGTCGCGCTGGCGCACCAGCTCATCGGTCTGCCCATGGACGAGCTGGAGCAGCTGGACGGTGAACTCGACGTCGCGGAGGCCGCCGGGACCGAGCTTCAGCTGATAGTGCACCTCATCGTCGGGGATGTGCTCCGAGACGCGCTCGCGCATGCGCTGGACCGACTCGACGAAGTTCTCGCGGGAGGCGCTGCTCCAGACCTTGGGCGAGAGGGCGCGGACGTACCGCTCGCCGAGCTCGAGATCGCCCGCGAGCGGTCGCGCCTTGAGCAGCGCCTGGAACTCCCAGCCCTTCGCCCACCGGTCGTAGTACGCGATGTGGGACTCGAGGGTCCGGACCAGTGCTCCGTCCTTGCCCTCGGGCCGCAGGTTGGGGTCGACCTCCCACAGGCCCGGCTCGAATGCCGGCTCGTGGATGCCGCGCATCGTCAGCATGGCGAGCCGCGTCGCGATGTCGACCGCCCGTCCGGCCTCGACCTGCCCCTCGACGCCCTCCGTGACGAAGATCACGTCGACATCGCTGACGTAGTTGAGCTCGCGGGCGCCGGCCTTGCCCATGCCGATCACCGAGAGGGGCGTCGCCCGCACCTCGTGCTCGGGGAAGCGCCCGGGGCCGGTGCCCATCGTCATCCGGCGCGCGACGGCGAGCGAGGCCTCGAGCGCTGCGGCCGCGAGGTCCGAGAGCGCCGCGGCGACGCCGTCGAACCCCGCCACCGGGTCGGGCTGCTCCAGGTCGAAACTGGCCAGCTGCACGAGGCGCCGCCGGTAGCGAACCCGCAGGGCCGTCCACTCGGCCTCGTCGCCGCGCTCGGCGACACCATCGACGGCTCCGACGGCGTCGAGCAGGTCCGCGCGCGCCTCGGCGGCGCTCGGGAGGGTCGTGATCGGGTAGTCGAGGGCGGCCAGCTCAGCCGGCTGCCGCAGGAAGAACTCCGCAGCACCCTCGGAGGCGCCGATCACCCGGAACAGCCGCTGAGCGTCGCGGCGCGACGGCACGTACCGCGAGGTCTGCACGGGCGCGTGACGCAGCAGACGGAGCGCCGACTGCAGCGCGGTGTCCGGATCGGCGGCGGCCGAGAGCGACGGGAGGAGCTCCTCCACCGCGAACCCGGTCAGTCCGGCGAGCTCGTCGAGCTCGGCGCGCACCGAGCTCAGCCCCACGAAGCCCGCCCGCGCCAGCGCGGTGAGGGAGAGTTGCTCGCGGGTCACGGGATCGGCGTCAGAGGATCTCGAGGTTGTTCCGGAGCTCGTACGGCGTCACCTGCGCGCGGTACTCCGCCCACTCCTTGCGCTTGTTGAGGAGCACGTAGTTGAACACCTGCTCCCCCAGCGTCTCGGCGACGAGCTCGGAGTCCTCCATGAGGGAGATGGCGTGGTCGAGGCTCGCGGGCAGCTGGCTGTAACCGAGCGCGCGGCGCTCCGCGTCGGACAGGGCCCAGACGTTGTCCTCGGCCTCCGGCGGCAGGTCGTACTGCCCCTCGATGCCCTTGAGGCCGGCCGCGAGCATGAGCGAGAACGCGAGATACGGGTTCGCGGCGGAGTCGATCGCACGGTACTCGACTCGCGAGCTCTGTCCCTTGTTGGGCTTATAGAGCGGGACGCGGACGAGAGCGGACCGGTTGTTGTGGCCCCAGCACACGAAGCTGGGCGCCTCGTCGCCGCCCCACAGGCGCTTGTACGAGTTGACGAACTGGTTGGTCACCGCGGTGATCTCGGGGGCGTGCCGCAGCAGCCCCGCGATGAAGTGCCGCCCGACCTTCGAGAGCTGGTACTGCGCGCCCGCCTCGAAGAAGGCGTTGGTGTCGCCCTCGAAGAGGGACATGTGGGTGTGCATCCCGCTGCCGGGGTGCCCGGAGAGGGGCTTCGGCATGAACGTCGCGTACACGCCCTGCTCGATCGCGACCTCTTTGATCACGGTGCGGAACGTCATGATGTTGTCCGCCGTCGTGAGCGCGTCCGCGTAGCGCAGATCGATCTCGTTCTGCCCGGGGCCGGCCTCATGGTGGCTGAACTCGACCGAGATGCCGAGGTCTTCGAGCATCCGCACCGAGCGGCGGCGGAAGTCGTGCGCCGTGCCGCCCGGGACGTTGTCGAAGTAGCCCGCCGAGTCGACCGGCTCCGGGCCATCCTCGCCGAACGCGGACGACTTCAGCAGGTAGAACTCGATCTCGGGGTGCGTGTAGAACGTGAATCCGCGGTCGGCGGCCTTCTCGAGCGTCCGCTTCAGGACGTTGCGCGGGTCGGAGACGGACGGCTGCCCGTCGGGCGTCGTGATGTCGCAGAACATGCGGGCGGTCGGGTCGACCTCGCCGCGCCACGGGAGGATCTGGAAGGTCGTGGGGTCCGGATGGGCGAGCAGGTCGGACTCGTAGGCGCGGGTCAGACCCTCGATGGCGGAGCCGTCGAAGCCGAGGCCCTCGCTGAACGCGCCCTCGACCTCCGCCGGCGCGATCGCGACCGACTTCAGAGTGCCGACGACGTCGGTGAACCACAGCCTCACGAACTTGACGCCACGCTCCTCGATCGTGCGAAGAACGAAGTCGCGCTGCTTGTCCATCCTGCCCCTTTCGTCAGCTCTCCCAGACTAGTGGCTGGAGGCGCGGGAACGTGGCCCGCGCCGCCGCGCTGCGCGGGCGGGCCGGCGCCGCCCGCGCGCCGAGCCGGGTCATAGACTGAGCCGCATGAGCGAGCAGTCACCGGTGCCCTCCGTCCACCCCGCGACGTCCTCGATGCAGGCGCTCAAGCGGGTCAGGACGCGCCACTTCCAGGCGGCGAAGGAGGAGGGGTCCCCGTTCACCGGCCTGACCAGCTACGACATGCTGACGGCGCAGATCTTCGACGAGGCCGGGATCGACTTCCTCCTGGTCGGCGACTCGGCCGGCAACAACGTCCTCGGGTACGACACGACCCTCCCCGTCACCGTCGACGACCTCATCCCGCTCACCCGCGCCGTGGCGAAGGCCGTCAAACGCGCCTTCGTCGTCGCCGACATGCCCTTCGGCTCGTACGAGACGGGCCCGCAGGAGGCGCTCCACACGGCCGTCCGCTTCATGAAGGAGACCGGCGCGCACGCGGTGAAGCTCGAGGGAGGCCGGCGCAGCGCCGAGCAGATCCGGCGGATCGTGGAGGCGGGCATCCCCGTCATGGCGCACATCGGCTTCACCCCGCAGAGCGAGCACGGCCTCGGAGGCCACCTCGTGCAGGGGCGCGGGGACGCCGCGGAGCAGGTCCTCGCCGACGCTCGTGCGGTGGAGGAAGCCGGCGCTTTCGCCGTCGTCCTCGAGATGGTGCCGGCCGAGGTCGCGAAGCGGGCGACCGAGGAGCTGCGCATCCCGACGATCGGGGTCGGCGCGGGCCCGCACGTGGACGGGCAGCTGCTCGTCTGGACCGACTGGGCCGGGTTCTCGACCGGCCGGATCCCCCGCTTCGTCAAGCAGTACGCCGATGTCAAGGGCGCCCTGTCGGAGGCCGCCCGCGCCTACAAGGCGGACGTGCAGGGCCGGGTGTTCCCCGGGCCCGAGCACAGCTTCTAGGAGCGGTCAGCGCCCTTCGGCGGCGTCCTCCTCCGCCCACTTCGCGCTGTTCTCGCGCAGCTTCTCGAGGGCGTGCTCGGCCTCGGCGCGGGTGTCGAACGGCCCGACGCGGTTCGGCGCGGGCGACAGAAAGCCCTGCTCGACCTCGCCGGTCTTCATGTTGTACCAGTACTTGTGCTCGGCGTCCTGAGTGATCCCGTAGTCGTTCTCGTCGGTCATAAGGTTGATCGTATGCCCAAGGATTCCGCCGGTCACCTGGTCCCCGGCCGCGTCACGCCCCAGCGCCCCGTGCCGGCCCGCATCCCGCGGCCGGAGTACGTCGGCCGCCCTGGCCCGGCGCCCTACACGCGCGGCGACGTGTACACCGCGGACGAGATCGAGCTCATCCGCGAGTCCGGCCGGATCGCCGCGCAGGCCATCGAGCTGGTCGGCCGGGCCGCGAAGCCGGGGGTGACCACCGAGGAGCTCGACGCGATCGGGCATCGGTTCCTCATCGACAACGACGCCTACCCCTCCACCCTCGGCTACCGGGGGTTCCCGAAGTCGATCTGCAGCTCCGTCAACGAGGTCGTCTGCCACGGCATCCCCGACGACACCGTGCTCGAGGACGGCGACATCGTGAACATCGACATCACCGCCTACAAGAACGGCTTCCACGGCGACAGCAACCAGACCTTCGTCGTCGGGACCGCCTCCGAGGAGGTTGCGCTCCTCGTCGAGCGGACTCGGGAGGCGCTCGGCCGCGGCATCAAGGCGGTCGCGCCCGGGCGTCAGGTCAACGTGATCGGCCGTGCCATCGAGTCGTACGCGAAGCGCTTCGGCTACGGGGTCGTCCGCGACTTCACGGGCCACGGCGTCGGCGCGGCGTTCCACACCGGCCTCATCATCCCCCACTACGACTCGGCGCCCGCGCACGACGACGTGATGGAGCCCGGGATGGTGTTCACGATCGAGCCGATGCTCACGCTCGGGACCCACGAGTGGGAGATGTGGGACGACGACTGGACGGTGGTCACGCGCGACCGGAGCATCACCGCCCAGTTCGAGCACACGCTCGTCGTCACCGAGCGCGGCGCGGAGGTCCTCACGCTGGCCTGACGCCGGGCCCGGGGTAGATTCGTGGCATGACTGCGCAGAAGCACGCGATCGGGATCGACATCGGCGGTACGGGCATCAAGGGGGCGCTGGTCGACCTCGCGACGGGCGAACTGGTCAGCGATCGCGTCAAGCTGCCCACTCCCGACGGCGGCGAACCCGACGACATCGTCGAGACCACGAAGGAGATCGTCGAGAAGCTCGCCGTCGAGGATGCGGACACGCCCGTGGGCATCTGCTTCCCGGCGATCGTCAGCCACGGCGTCACCCTCTCCGCGGCGAACATCTCGAAGAAGTGGATCGGCCTCGCGGCAGAGGCCCTGTTCGAGCACGCCCTCGCCCGCGACATCCACTTCGTGAACGACGCCGACGCCGCCGGCTACGCCGAGACGCGGTTCGGCGCGGCCAAGGGCCGGGACGGCCTCGTCATCATGACGACCCTCGGCACCGGCATCGGGTCGGCGCTCATCTACGACGGCGTCCTCATCCCGAACGCCGAACTCGGGCACATCGAGATCGAGGGTCATGACGCCGAGTCGCGCGCCGCCTACTCCGCGAAGGAGCGCGAGGACCTCAGCTGGGAGAAGTGGGCGAAGCGCCTCCAGAAGTACTACTCCGCCGTGGAGTTCCTGTTCACGCCCGACCTCTTCATCGTCGGCGGCGGCGTCTCCAAGAACTACGATCAGTTCCTCCCCCTGCTGAACCTCCGGACCCCGATCGTGCCGGCCGTGCACCGCAACAACGCCGGAATCCTGGGCGCCGCGGCTCTCGCGGTCCGCGGCGAGCGCCGCGATGCCGGCGAGCGCGGCCGGAGCGCGGAGGTCGGCACGCCGGACGACGCGCAGCCGGCGCCCGCGAGCTGAACGGTCGCCGCGTCAGCATCCCGCATGGATCACCGCCGGACGCGTTAGGGATGCGTTAGGACCGGCTTTCTCCCTCCCCGCGGGGTGTGGACTCTCTTCAGCCTCGGCCGACCGGTCGTGGCGTCCTGATGGTTGGAGAGAGTCGTGCTCGACATCGTCTACCTCCTCGTCGTGGCCGTGCTCGCGCTCGTCGTGGGCCTGGTCGGCCGGGGGGTCGAGAAGCTGTGATCGTCATCACCGTGATCGCCGCGCTGCTGGGGGTGGCCGCGATCGGCTATCTCGTGGTCGCGCTCGTGAAGCCGGAGCGGTTCTGATGGCGGGGTGGCTGTTCGTCGCCGAGTGCGCGACCCTCGTGCTCCTCCTCGCTCTCGCGTATCGTCCGCTCGGCGACTACATGGCCCGGGTGTTCACCTCGGAGCGGGACCTCGGCGTGGAGCGGGGCGTGTACCGGCTCATCGGCGTGGATCCGCGCTCGGAGCAGTCGTGGCCCGCCTACCTGCGCGGGGTGCTCGCCTTCTCGGTGGTCGGCGTGGTCGTCGTCTACGGGCTGCAGCGCCTCCAGCAGTTCCTCCCGTACGCGCTCGGGTTCCCGGCGGTGCCGGAGGGGACCGCGTTCAATACGGCCGTGTCGTTCGTGACCAACACGAACTGGCAGTCGTACTCCCCCGACGTCACGCTCGGCTATTCCGTCCAGGCGCTGGCCCTGGTGGTCCAGAACTTCGTGTCGGCAGCGGTGGGGATCGCGGTGGCTGTGGCGCTGGTGCGCGGGTTCGCGCGGAGGAACACCGGCACGATCGGCAATTTCTGGGTGGACCTCCTCCGCGCTGTGGTCCGCATCCTCCTGCCGCTGTCGGTCGTCGCCGCCATCGTGCTGATCGCGGGCGGCGCCATCCAGAACCTCAACGGGTTCACCCACCTGACCACCGTCGCCGGGTTGAAGCAGTCGATCCCCGGTGGCCCGGTCGCCTCCCAGGAGGCGATCAAGCTCCTCGGGACGAACGGCGGCGGGTTCTTCAACGTCAACTCGGCCCACCCGTTCGAGAACCCGACGGCGTGGACGAACCTGGTCGAGATCCTGCTCATCCTGCTCATCCCGTTCTCGCTCCCGCGGACCTTCGGCACGATGGTGGGCGACAAGCGCCAGGGCTACGCGATCCTGGCGACCATGGGCCTCCTGTTCACCGCCTCCCTCGTGGCCATGACGCTGTTCGAGGCCGCCGGCGGGTCGATGGAGGGCAAGGAGACCGTCTTCGGCATCTTCGGCTCGACGTTGTTCAACACGGCGAGCACCACCACCTCGACCGGTGCCGTCAACGCGATGCTCGACAGCTTCAGCCCGCTGGGCGGCATGATGGCGCTCATCAACATGATGCTCGGCGAGATCGTCCCGGGTGGCGTCGGCTCGGGTCTCTACGGGATCCTCGTCATCGCCGTCATCGCCGTGTTCATCGCCGGGCTCATGGTCGGGCGGACGCCCGAATACCTCGGGAAGAAGCTCGGGCCGCGCGAGATCAAGCTCGCCAGCCTGTACATCCTCACCACCCCCGCGCTCGTGCTGCTCGGGACGGGCCTCAGCTTCGCCCTCCCAGCGATCCGGGCGGACGTGGAGAAGACGTCCATCCTGAACCCCGGCCTGCACGGCTTCACGGAGGTGCTCTACGCCTTCACGTCCGCGGCCAACAACAACGGGTCGGCTTTCGCCGGGCTGACCGCCTCCACACCCTGGTTCAACACGGCGCTCGGGGTCGCGATGTTCCTCGGCCGCTTCGTCCCGATCGTGTTCGTGCTGGCGCTCGCCGGTTCGCTCGCACAGCAGGGACACGTGCCCGAGACGGCCGGGACGCTGCCCACCCACCGCCCACAGTTCGTCGGGCTCCTCGTCGGGACGATCATCCTCGTCTCCGCCCTCACCTACTTCCCCGTTCTCGCGCTGGGCCCCCTGGCGGAAGGACTGAACTGACATGACCACCACCACCCCGACCCTCCCCGAGCGGCAGGAGGCCGGCTCCAGCCGTGCCTTCAGCGGGCGACAGCTCGCCGCCGCCCTCCCCGGCGCCTTGCGCAAGCTCGACCCCCGCCAGATGTGGCGCAACCCCGTGATGTTCATCGTCGAGGTCGGCGCCGCGCTCACGACCGTCGTCGCCCTGGCCGAGCCCTTCCTGGGCGCGGGAGGCGCGGGCCCGGCAGGGCTCGGCTTCACCTGGAGCATCGCGATCTGGCTGTGGCTGACCGTCGTCTTCGCGAACCTCGCGGAATCCGTCGCGGAAGGCCGCGGGAAGGCGCAGGCCGCGACCCTCCGCAAGACCCGCTCGACGACGATCGCCCACCGCGTCACCGGTTACGACGAGAAGGGCGATCCGGACGCGCTGCAGGCGACGACATCGGAGGTCCCGTCGAGCGAGCTCCGGCTCGGCGACGTCGTCGTGGTGTCCGCGGGCGAGCCCATCCCGGGCGACGGCGACGTCATCCGCGGCATCGCGACCGTGGACGAGTCGGCGATCACCGGCGAGTCCGCGCCGGTCGTCCGGGAATCGGGCGGCGATCGGAGCGCCGTGACGGGCGGCACCCGGGTCCTGTCCGACCGCATCGTGGTCAAGATCACGAGCAAGCCCGGTGAGACCTTCGTGGACCGCATGATCAAGCTGGTGGAGGGGGCGGCCCGCCAGAAGACCCCGAACGAGATCGCGCTCAACATCCTCCTGGCGAGCCTGTCGATCATCTTCGTGATCGTCGTGCTCGTGCTCCAGCCGGTCGCCGGCTACTCGAACGCGTCGCCGACCGTCCCCGTGCTGATCGCGCTCCTCGTCTGCCTGATCCCCACGACGATCGGGGCGCTCATCTCGGCGATCGGCATCGCCGGCATGGACCGCCTGGTGCAGCACAACGTCCTGGCCATGTCCGGGCGGGCGGTGGAGGCGGCCGGCGACGTGTCCACGCTCCTCCTCGACAAGACCGGCACGATCACCTACGGCAACCGCCGCGCCAGCGAGTTCACGACCGTGGGACCGACCTCCAGCGACGAGCTGGTCCGTGCGGCGGCTCTCTCGTCGCTGAGCGACCCGACGCCCGAGGGCGTCTCGGTCGTCGAGCTGGCGCAGACGCTGGGCTACGAGCGCCCGGCGGCCGTCGCCGGCGAGATCGTGCCGTTCACGGCGCAGACGCGGATGAGCGGGCTCGACCTGCCGGACGGCTCGCAGGTGCGCAAGGGCGCGGCGAGCGCGGTCGTGACCTGGGTCCGCGAGCACACGGCGCCTCCGGCTGCAGCGCTCGGGCAGCTCGACGCCGAGGTCGAACGGATCTCCGAGTCCGGCGGCACCCCCCTCGCTGTAGCACTGCGGGACCCCGATGGCGCGGCACGCCTCCTCGGTGTCATCCACCTCAAGGACATCGTGAAGGAGGGGCTCGCCGACCGCTTCGCCGACCTCCGGCGGATGGGCATCCGCACGGTCATGGTGACCGGCGACAACCCGCTCACCGCCCGCGCCATCGCGGCGGAGGCCGGCGTCGACGACTTCCTGGCCGAGGCGAAGCCCGAGGACAAGCTCGAGCTCATCCGCCGGGAGCAGGAGGGCGGGCGCCTCGTCGCGATGACCGGGGACGGCACGAACGACGCGCCGGCCCTCGCGCAGGCGGACGTCGGGGTCGCCATGAACACCGGGACGTCGGCCGCGAAGGAGGCCGGCAACATGGTCGACCTCGACTCGGACCCGACGAAGCTCATCGACATCGTCCGCATCGGCAAGCAGCTGCTCATCACCCGAGGGGCGCTCACCACGTTCTCGATCGCGAACGACGTGGCGAAGTACTTCGCCATCATCCCGGCCATGTTCGTCGCGGTCTTCCCGGGCCTCGGGGCGCTGAACATCATGGGGCTGCACTCCCCCGCGTCCGCGATCCTGTCCGCCGTCATCTTCAACGCGATCATCATCGTGCTGCTCATCCCGCTCGCCCTGCGCGGAGTGCGCTACCGGCCGGCCGCCGCCTCCTCGTTGCTGAGCCGGAACCTCCTGATCTACGGACTCGGCGGGATCATCGCGCCGTTCATCGGCATCAAGCTGATCGACCTTCTCGTCTCCCTCATCCCGGGCTTCTGACCCGGCAGCGAAAGGATCCCCTCATGAACACGCTGCGAGGCGCCTGGCGGCAGTACTGGGTCGCCCTGCGGGCCCTGCTCGTCCTCACGGTCGCCCTCGGCATCGGCTACACGCTCGTCATCACGGGCGTCGGACAGCTCGCGCTCCCGGTCCAGGCCAACGGATCGCTGATCTCGTCGAGCGGAGCCCCCGCGTCCGCCGGGAAGGCCGTCGGCTCGGCGCTCATCGGACAGGCCTTCACCGACGCCAAGGGGCGTCCCCTTCCGCAGTGGTTCCAGTCGCGCCCCTCCGCGGCGACGACGGGCAGCGCGGCGGGATACGACGCGTCCGCCTCCTCGGGAAGCAACCTGGCCGCCTCCAACCCGGCCCAGGTGAAAGCCGTGAAGGAGCGCACGGCCGTGATCGAGAAGACCGACGGCGTGGCCGCGTCGGCCATCCCCGGTGACGCGGTGACCGCCTCCGGGTCGGGCCTCGACGCCCACATCTCGCCGGACTACGCGCTCCTGCAGGTGAAGCGGGTCGCCGACGCGCGCGGGCTCCCCGAGGCCACGGTCCGGAAGCTCGTCGAGTCTAGGATTCAGGGACGGGACCTCGGCTACCTCGGGGACCCGACCGTGAACGTACTCCAGCTGAACCTGGCCCTGGCCGGGCTGGACCGATAGAGCAGAGGGCGGCCAGATGCCTCGTGGTCACCTGCGGGTGATGCTCGGCGCCGCACCCGGCGTGGGGAAGACCTACGCCATGCTCGAGGAGGGCAAGCGGCTGAAGGCCCTCGGCAAGGACGTCGTCGTCGCGGTCGTCGAGACCCACGGGCGCGCCGCGACCGCGGCCATGCTCGAGGGACTCGACGTGGTCCCGCGGCGCGAGGTCGAGCACCGCGGGGTCACCCTCACCGAGCTCGACCTGGAGGCGGTTCTCGAGCGGGCGCCCGAGATCGCCCTCGTCGACGAGCTCGCCCACACGAACGCTCCCGGCTCCGAGCACGCGAAACGCTGGGAGGACGTCGACGCCATGCTGGCGGCCGGCATCGACGTCATGTCGACCGTCAACATCCAGCACATCGAGTCCCTCAACGACGTGGTCGAGCAGATCACGGGCGTCCAGCAGCGCGAGACCATCCCCGACGCCGTTCTCCGGCGCGCCGACCAGATCGAGGTGGTCGACCTCGCACCGCAGGCGCTGCGGGATCGGCTCGCCGAGGGTGTCGTCTACCCGGCCGCCCGGATCGACGCGGCGCTGTCGAACTACTTCCGGCTCGGCAACCTGACAGCCCTGCGCGAGCTCGCGCTCCTCTGGCTCGCGGACGAGGTCGACAGCGCTCTGCAGCAGTACCGCGCCGAGCACGGCATCGCCGGCAAGTGGGAGGCGCGCGAGCGCGTCGTCGTCGCGCTCACCGGCGGCCCGGAGGGCGAGACGCTCCTCCGCCGCGGCGCCCGGATCGCCGCCCGCAGCGCCGGGGGCGAACTCCTCGCGGTCCACGTCACCAACCAGGACGGCCTCCGCGAGGCGACGCCCGGAGCGCTGGCCGCCCAGCGGGCACTCGTCGAGCAGCTCGGCGGCAGCTACCACCAGGTGGTCGGCAGCGACGTGCCGCGTGCCCTCGTGGAGTTCGCGCGCGGGTCGAACGCCAGCCAGCTGGTCATCGGCGTCTCCCGCCGGAGCAGGCTCGCCGCCCTCCTGACCGGGCCCGGCATCGGCTCGACGGTCATCCGTGAGTCGGGCGACATCGACGTGCACATCGTCTCGCACGCCCGAGCGGGCGGCAGGTTCTCCCTCCCCCGGCCCCGTGGCGGCCTGACGGCCCGGCGCGTCGTCTACGGGTTCATCCTCGCGCTGGTCGGCGGGCCCCTCCTGACGCTGCTGCTCACCAGCGGACGGTCGCCGGAATCGATGACCGCCGACGTCCTCAGCTACCAGCTCCTCGTCGTCGTCGTGGCGCTCGTCGGCGGCATCTGGCCCGCTCTCTTCGCCGCGCTGCTCTCCGGCCTCACGCTCGACTTCTTCTTCGTGGAGCCGCTCTACACGATCACCGTTGGCCAGCCCCTCCACCTGGTCGCGCTCGTGCTGTACGTCGTGATCGCCGCTCTCGTCAGCCTGGTGGTCGACCAGGCGGCGAGACGTTCGAGAGCCGCCCAGCGCGCAGCCGCCGAGGCCGAACTGCTCGCCACGGTGGCGGGAGGCGTGATCCGCGGCGAGGACGCCCTGCAAGCGCTCGTGACCCGGACCCGGGAGGCGTTCGGCCTCACCGGCGTCCGCCTCCTCGACGGCGAGGAGGTGCTCTCGACCGACGGCGAGCCCGCCGACGCCGAGCGCACCCAGCGCGTCCCGGTCGGAACACGCGGGACCCTGGAGCTGTCGGGGCGCGACCTCGAGGCCGGGGACCGCCGGCTGCTCGCCGCGATCGTGGCCCAGCTCGACGCGGCGCTCGAGCACCGGGATCTGGCGGCGACCGCCTCCGAGCTCGGGCCGCTCGCGGAGGCCGACCGGGTCAGGAGCGCGCTGCTGGCCGCGGTCGGCCACGACCTCCGTCGCCCGCTCGCCGCGGCGACCGCCGCCGTGACCACGCTCCGCCAGGCCGACCTGCGCCTGAGTGACGACGACCGGGAGGCGCTCCTCGAGACCGCGGAGGAGAGCCTGGCGAACCTCGCCACCCTCGTCACGAACCTGCTCGACGTCAGCCGCGTGCAGGCGGGCGTCCTCGGGGTGTCGCTCGCGCCGACCGGGTTGGACGACGTGATCCCGCCGGCGCTCGACGAACTCGGCCTGGGACCCGCCGACGTGGAGCTCGATCTCAGCCCGGGTCTCCCGCCGCTCGTCGCCGACGGGGTGCTGCTCCAGCGCGTGATCGTGAACCTGCTCGGGAACGCCCTCCGGTTCAGCCCGGCCGGGAGCAGGCCCGTGATCGCGGCCAGCGAGTTCGGCGGAACCGTGCAGCTCCGCGTCATCGATCACGGCCCCGGCATCCCGGGCGACCGGCGGGAATCGGTCTTCGTGCCGTTCCAGCGCCTCGGGGACACGGACAACGACACCGGCATCGGACTCGGCCTCGCGCTCTCCAAGGGCTTCGTGGAGGGGATGGGCGGCACCCTGGAGGCGGAGGACACGCCGGGCGGCGGCCTCACGATGGTGGTGGCGCTCCCGGCAGCGCCCCACGACAGCGGGGATCGCGCCGAGGAGCAGGAGCAGCAGGAGCCGCAGAGGGAGCACGGATGAGGATCCTGATCGCCGACGACGACCAGCAGATCCTGCGCGCCCTGCGGATCCTGCTGACGGCCCGCGGGTACGAGGTGCTCACAGCCCGGACCGGCGCGGAGGCGCTCTCGCAGGCCGTCGAGCACCACCCCGACCTCGTCATGCTGGATCTGGGCATGCCCGAGCTCGACGGCATCGAGGTCATCGAGGGGCTGCGCGGCTGGTCCACCGTCCCCATCCTCGTGGTCTCGGGCCGGACGGGCTCCGCCGACAAGGTCGACGCGCTCGACGCGGGCGCCGACGACTATGTCACGAAGCCGTTCGCCGCCGACGAGCTGCTGGCCCGGATCCGCGCCCTCACGCGCCGCCAGGGCGGCCCCGCCGACGAACCGGCCGTGACGTTCGGGGACATCACCGTCGACCTCGCCGCGCACCAGGTGACGAGGCGTACCCCGGAAGGAACGGCGACCGTCCGGCTCACGCCGACCGAGTGGAGCATCCTCGAGGTGCTGGTCCGGAATCCCCGCCGGCTGGTGACGCGGCAGTCGCTCCTGACGGAGGTGTGGGGCCCGCAGTTCGTGGCCGACACCGGCTACCTGCGGCTCTACCTGGCGCAGCTGCGCAAGAAGCTCGAACCCGAGCCGTCGCGCCCGCGGTACCTCCTCACCGAGCCGGGCATGGGCTACCGGTTCAGCCCCGACGAGACCTAGCCGACGGCTGCGCGGCGGCCGAAGGGAATGGGCCGGCCGATACGCCGGGTTCTGTCCGGGTGCGTGTGGCACCGTGGACGGCCATCTATCTCGGGACGACGTTGCCGCCGCCCTCCAGCGGTCTACCCGGGAACTCGGCGAGCAGCCTCATCGTTCCCTGTCTGACCTTGCTCCGGGCGAGGTTTACCCAGCCGGCCGGGTCGCCCCGGCCGCTGGTGGTCTCTTACACCACCGTTTCACCCTTACCGGGGGCCGAAACCCCCGGCGGTCTACTCTCTGTTGCACTTTCTCGCGGGTTGCCCCGGGTGGGTGTTACCCACCGCCCTGCTCTGCGGAGCCCGGACGTTCCTCGGCGGCCCGCTCGCGCGGGCCGACGCGACCGTCTGGCCGACCCATTCCGGCCTCCACCCTAGCGCAGGGCGCTCCACGCCCTGCCGCCGGAGGCGTCGGTCAGAGCCCGGACTCCTCGTTGCGGATGAGGATCGCGCCGCTGTCCGGGCAGAGCACGACGTCGTCCGAGGCGGCTCGGCGGATGTCCGAGAGGTCCGACTCGGTGAGCTTCACGTTGGAGCCCATCGAGACACCGCGAAGGAGGAGCGCCGCGCCGACACCGTACCGAGCGCGCTGGCGCTCGTACAACGCGACGAGCTCAGCAGGGAGCGCAGCAGCGATCGTCTCCCGGTCTGTGGCGAGTGCCTTCCGCTGGGCGGCGACGCGGCCCGCCTCCTCATCGCGTGCCCGCTCGAGCGCGTCGATGCGCCCCGTCAGCTCCGACCGCTCGGCCTCCACGGCCGCGAGGGCCTCCTCGAGCTCCTCCACCCGCTCCATCACGGTCAGCTCGATCTCCTCGAGGTCGTCGCGCCGCTTCGCGAGCGAGGCGAGCTCGGACTCGAGAGCCTGGACGTCCTTCATCGAGGAGCTCTGCTGAACCCGGTCGGAGTCCCGCTTGATCCGGTTCTCGACGAGCTCGACGTCCGACTCGACGCGCTTCAGCTCGGCCCGGGCGTCCTCGAGCTCGCCGGTCGCCGTGATCCAGCGCGCCCGCAGAGCCTCCGCCTCCGGCGCGAGGCGGGAGAGCTCGGCCAGCTGCGGGAGATTCTTCGCGGTGTGGTCGAGCTGGGCGAGCCGGGTGTCGGCCGCCTGCAGGCGGAGGAGCTCGTTCTGGTCGGCGGGGCTGGCTTTCACGGTGTCTTCCTTCGGGGCGGACGGGCTAGTTGAGGACGGCGAAGTCCCACGGGTCGGTGCGCAGTTCGCTCACCGACACGGAGACTCCGGGAAGCGCGGCGCGGAGCTGGTCTGCGGCCACGTCGAGCCACAGCCACTCGCTCGCCCAGTGCGAGACGTCGAGGAGGGCCGGGCCGCCGCCGAGCAGCGCCTGCTCGCGCGCCTCCGAAGCCGGGTGGTGGCGCAGATCGGCGGTGATGTACACGTCGGCTCCCCGCACCGGATCGGTCGCCAAGAGGGAATCGCCGGCTCCGCCGCAGAGCGCGACGCGCGAGACGGGCTGGTGGAAGTCGCCCGAGGCCCGGACTCCGCCGGCCGTGGGAGGCAGCAGGTCGGCGAGTCGGCGAGCCAGCGCACCGAGCGTCACGGGCTGCGGCAGCGTCCCGACCCGGCCGATGCCGGTCACCCCGTCGGCCGCGGGCTGGATCGGCGTGGTGTCGGCCAGGCCCAGCTTGCCGGCGAGGACCGCGCTGGTGCCGTCGGCCACGACATCGGCGTTGGTGTGCGCCGCGTAGAGCGCGACATCGTGCTTGATCAGCCTGCTGAGCAGCGCCCCCTTGTAGCGGTCGGCAGCCACCGAGGTGATCCCGCGCAGGAGGAGCGGGTGGTGCGCCAGCAGCAGATCGGCGCGCGACTCCACCGCCTCGTCGACGGTCGCCGCGACGGCGTCGACCGCGAGCAGGATGCGCTCGACCGGGTGTTCCGGGTCGCCGGCGACGAGCCCGGGCGCGTCCCAGCTCTCGGACCCGGCGAGCGGCCAGAGCCGTTCGAGGGTCTCACGGACGGAATCGACGGTGTGCGGCACGGGATAGAGCCTACGTGAGTGCGTGCCCGGCCGCTCTCGTCCAGGCGCCGCCCGAGGACCGTTCGCCGCCGGTCAGCTTCGCGCGCGCTCCTGCCTGCGGACCGCGGGCAGCGCCGAGAGGAAAGCGGTCAGCAGCCCGAGCACGAGAGCCACGACGACGCCGATGTTGCTGGAGCCGATGCCCGAGCGCGGGTCGATCCCGGCGAACCGGAACAGGTAGCCCTCCCAGGCGAGCCAGGACAACGGCGAACTGACGAGCCCGAGCCCGATCGCGGACGCGACCACGAGCATGACGAGGTTCGGCCACCTCCAGTCCGGGTAGACGCCGCCGCGGCGCAGGAGCGACGGCTGATGGAACCGTCTCAGCCGCAGCATGGTCTCACCGGAGAAGATCCCGGCCCACGCGGCGACGGGCACGGCGAGCGCGGTCGGCACACCGCGGATGACGGTCGCGAGATCGGTCACGGTCAGCGCCAGGAGGATGCCGACGACGCCGATGGCCGCCGACGCGGTCGCGGTGCTCCAGCGCCTCCCGAGCCGGACACCCAGAGCATCGACGGTGAAGCCCGCAGAGTAGCTGGTCAGCACCAGGGCGGACACGAGGCTCAGCTCGACGGCGAGCAGGAGCGGGATCGGGTACCAGGCGGGAAGCCCCAGCCCCGCGATCGTGGCGACGGGGTCGCCGGCGAGGCGCCTGGCCAGGGACGGGTCGGAGGCAGCGAGCAGCCCCCCGTAGGAGACGAGCACGAACGGGGGCACGCCGGCCCCGAAGGTGGCCCACAGCATGGCGACGCCGCCCGAGGATCGCGGCCGCTGGTACCGCGCGACCTCGGCGCTGCTCATGGCCCACGCGAGCCCGACGTAGGTGAACACGAGCACGGCACCCGTGACGACATGGGTCCACAGCGAGTCGGGGACGGCGAGCGCCCGCGCCACGTCGACGTGCCTCCAGGTGGCGGCGATCATCAGTGCGATGAGCACCGCGGAGGCGATCGTCAGCACGAGCTGGACGCGGGCGACGAGCCCGTAGCCGAAGAAGGCGATCACTCCGGCGACGGCGATCGTCACGACGACGGCGACGATGGTGGCCGGGAGCCGGCCCGCGCCCCACCCCGCCGCGGCCCACACCGCGCCGGCGCCGGAACCCGCCAGCCAGAGCAGGAGTGCGCCCCAGAACAGCTTCGTGAGAAGGGCGAGGACGGCGGGCACGGCATTGCCCAGCAGACCGAATGTCGCGCGGGAGAGGACCATGGTCGGCTGGCCGCTCCATTTGCCCGCCAGGGTGCCGAGCCCGAGCGGGAGGAAGGACAGGCCGATCCCCACGAGAGTCGCGACGAGGAGCTGACGGAGACTCATCCCGAGCGAGAAGAGCGTCGCGCCGACACCGATGCTCACGAGCGACGAGGTCGCCGCGAACCACAGCCAGAACATCCGGGAGGCTCGCCCGACGCGCCGGTCGAGCGGTGTCGGCTCGAGATCGACCGTCTCTGCGACGAACACGGGAGGCGCGACCGCCTCGACGACCCGGGTGGCGCCCGTCGCGATCACCCGGCTGGTGGGCGCGGGGGCGCTCGACGCCGGTGCCGCCTCCTCCTCGGGCTGATCGTCGCGCTCAGCCTCGTCGTCGACGCGATGGCGCGGCTTGGCGGCGAGGAGGTCGTGGTCGTCGGCGACGGCGACGACCACGGGCTCCGCTTCGGGCGGTGTGACAGGCAGCTCGGGGAGCACCGGGATCGGCTCGCTGTCGCGGGGTGCGAGGTCAGCGGGAACGAGCCCGAGCGGCTCCGCCCGGGAGATCGGAGGGGCCTGCGGTTCCGGGTCCCGCTCCGGCTCGTCGTGCTCCTCCGGCTCGGCCGGCTTCTGGATCGGGATCGCGGCGGTGGCCACCCAGGGGCTGAACGTGGGCTCCGGACCGGAGGGGCGGCGGGGCACCGGGAGATCCTCCCAGCTGATGAGCTGGGTGGGCGGCCCCGGATCGGGCTCGTCGTCCTCCTCGAGCCGCGCCTCCGGCGCGGGCTCCGGCGATCCCTCCGCAGCCGCCTCGAGCCCGGTCTCCGCCGGGCGCGTGACGATGATCGGGATGGCCGACGTGATGCGGGCGACCTCCGCCTCGAGGGCGCTGGCGAGCTCGTCGTCGCTGTGCCGATCGTCGTCCCCGTGCCGGTCCATGACGCCAGCGTACGACGCGCGAACGAATCGGGCGTAGCGGGCGTCCGCCCGGTACCATCGACCTGATGAGCGAGACCATCCCCACCCCGTACGAGGATCTCCTGCGCGACGTCCTCGAGCATGGCGCCCACAAGTCCGACCGCACCGGGACGGGCACCCGGAGCGTCTTCGGTCGTCAGCTCCGCTTCGATCTCGCCGAGGGCTTCCCGCTCGTCACGACGAAGCGGGTGCATTTCAAGTCCATCGCCTACGAGCTGCTGTGGTTCCTCCGCGGTGAGGGCAACGTGCGCTGGCTGCAGGAGAACGGCGTGACCATCTGGGACGAGTGGGCCGACGAGAACGGCGACCTCGGGCCCGTCTACGGCGTCCAGTGGCGGTCGTGGCCGACGCCCGACGGGCGGCACATCGACCAGATCGAGCAGGTCATCGACACCCTCCGCACCGATCCCGACTCGCGACGGATCATCGTGTCCGCGTGGAATGTCGCGGACATCCCGGACATGGCGCTCGCTCCCTGCCACGCCTTCTTCCAGTTCTACGTGGCCGACGGCCGGCTCTCCTGCCAGCTGTACCAGCGCAGCGCCGACATGTTCCTCGGGGTGCCCTTCAACATCGCGAGCTACGCGCTGCTGACGCTGATGGTGGCACAGCAGGTCGGTCTCGAACCCGGCGAGTTCGTCTGGACGGGAGGCGACTGCCACATCTACGACAATCACCTCGACCAGGTCCGGGAGCAGCTGACCCGCGAGCCCTTCCCGTCGCCGACGCTGCGCATCCTCCGCCGGCCGGAGAGCATCTTCGACTACCGCTTCGAGGACTTCGAGGTCGAGGGGTACCGGCACCATCCGGCGATCCGCGCGGCCGTCGCCGTATGACGCCTGACGAGCGGGCCCGGTCTCAGCCGCGGCCCGCTGTCGCGCTCATCTGGGCGCAGGCGAAGGGACGCGTGATCGGTGCGGGCGGTGTCATGCCGTGGCACCTCCCCGAAGACCTCCGGCACTTCCGTCAGCTGACGGACGCGGAGCCGGTCGTCATGGGCCGCCGCACGTGGGAGTCCCTCCCGGACCGCTTCCGCCCCCTCCCGGGCCGTGTCAACATCGTGGTGACTAGGAAGCCGGATTGGGAGGCGCCCGGCGCCACGACCGCGCACTCCCTGCAGGCGGCACTCGACGCCGCCGCCCAGGCGGCCGGAAGCGCTACCGTCTGGGTCATGGGAGGCGCGGAGCTCTACTCCCAATCGCTCCCGCTGGCCGACCGCGTCGAACTCACCGAGATCGACCTCGTCGTGACCGGCGACACGTTCGCCCCCGAACTCGGCCCCGAGTGGTCCGCCGACCCGGCCCCGTGGCGGACCGCGGAGAGCGGCACGCGGTACCGGTTCCTCACCTACCGCCGGTGAGCGTCCTCAGCCGGTGAGGCCCGCCACCAGGTTCACCGTCGCAGCCACGATCACCGTGCCGAAGACGTACGACAACAGGGTGTGGTGGATGATCGTGCGGCGCAGGTGAGAGCTGGAGATGTCGGTGTCCGAGACCTGGAACGTCATGCCCAGGGTGAAGGACAGATAGGCGAAATCGCTGTACCGGGGCGGCTCCTTCTGGTTGAAGTCGATGCCGCCGTCCCGGCGGTAGTAGAGGCGTGCATACCGGAGCGTGTACACGGTGTGGACGAGCAGCCAGGAGAGAGCCACGCTGACGACCGCGAGAAGCGCCACGGCGAGCTGCTGGCCGCCCTTGAGATGGCGCGCGTCCACGAGCACGAAGACCACGGCGAGGACGCTCGCACCCGAGGCGAGGATGAGGATCAGGTCGGCGCCCCGGCGGCCCGGGTCCTCGCGGGTGGCATGCGTGCGGGTCTCGGCACTGTCGAGATTCCAGACGCTGGCCCAGACCCAGACGACATAGACGACGCACGCGGCCGCCCACCCGGCCACGAGGGCGCGGTGCAGGGCATCGAAGAACGCCGTGGTCACGCCGACGGCGATCCCGACGCCGAGGGCCACGTACATCCGGATCCAGGTTCGCGTCCGCCCGGGCTTCACTACGTCAGTCACAGGGGGGATGTTCGCACAGGCTGCAGCGCCGCACCCCGCACCGCGCCGGTACGATCGGAACGTGATCACGCCCGCCCAGCCTCTCGCCGACCTCGACACGGCCGCCCTGCGTGCCGCGCACGCCGACTTCTCCGCCGCCTACGACGAGCTGAAGGCCGCCGGCCTCGCGCTCGACATCACGCGCGGCAAGCCGTCCGCCGAGCAGCTCGACCTCTCGAACGACCTGCTCCGCCTGCCGGACGGCGAGTACCGGGACGCCGCGGGCACCGACCTCCGCAACTACGGCGGCCCGAACGGCTTGCCCGAGCTGCGCGCGATCTTCGCCGAGGCGCTCGGTGTCCCGGTGCCGCAGCTGCTCGCGCTCGGCAACTCGAGCCTGACCGTCATGCACGACACGATCGTCCAGGCGCTCCTCCACGGCGTCCCCGGCGGCGAGCTGCCGTGGGCGGGCCGCTCGATCGGCTTCCTCACGCCGGTGCCGGGCTACGACCGCCACTTCACCATCCTCGAGCGCTTCGGGATCCGGATGATACCGGTTCCGATGAACGACGACGGGCCCGACATCGAGACGGTCGCGTCCCTTCTCGCCGCCGACGACAGCATCAAGGGCATGTGGTGCGTGCCCGTCTACTCGAACCCCACCGGCGCGGTGTACAGCGAGGAGGTGGTGCGCGCTCTGGTGTCGCTGCCCGCCGCGCCGGACTTCCGCCTCTTCTGGGACAACGCCTACGTCGTGCACCACCTCTCGGATGAGCGCCCCGCGCCGATCGACGTGCTCGCGCTCGCGGCCGAGGCGGGCAACCCCGACCGCCCGCTCATCTTCGCCTCCACCTCGAAGGTGACCTTCCCCGGGTCCGGAGTGGCGTTCTTCGGCGCGTCCGAGACCAACGTCGCGTGGTTCCAGCACAACACCGCCGCCCAGAGCATCGGCCCCGACAAGATCAACCAGCTGCGGCACGTCCGCCTCCTGCGCGACCAGGAGGGGCTCGCCGCCCACATGGAGAGGCACCGCGCCATCCTGGAGCCGAAGTTCGCCGTGGTGGACGAGACGTTCCGCGAGCGACTGGCACCCTGGGAGGCCGGCAGCTGGAACGCGCCGAAGGGCGGCTACTTCGTCAGCCTCGACGTGCTCGACGGGTGCGCCAAGCGCGCCGTCCAGCTGGCCAAGGAGGCGGGCATCGCGGTCACCCCGGCGGGAGCCACCTTCCCCTACGGCGACGACCCCCGCGACGCGAACATCCGCATCGCGCCGACCTTCCCGCCGCTCGACGAGCTGCGCGCGGCGCTCCAAGGGCTCTGCACGGCCATCCTCCTCGCGGAGTCGGAGGCGCTCCTCGCCGAGCGCAACTGAGATGACGCCCGGCGCGGGCGCCGACTGGGTGGTGCGACCGAGCACCGAGGCGGACTGGATGGCTTACCGCGAGCTGCGATTCGAGATGCTCGCCGACACGCCGCTCGCCTACCTCGAGACGCTCGAGACGGCCCGGCGCCACGACGACGAGCACTGGAGGCGCCGAGCGGCCAACGCCTCGCCGTCGAGCCGGCTGTTCGCCGCCGTCGCCCCGGACGGCCGGTGGCTCGGCACCATGGGCGGCTATCACTCGGCGAGATCCCGCGAACCCCACCTCGTCGGCGTCTACGTCACGCCGTCCTTCCGCGGTCGCGAGCACGGCATGGCCGACGCGCTGCTCGACGCAGTGGTGGACTGGGCGAGCGAGAGGTCGGACCGGCTGATCCTCGAGGTGCACGAGCAGAACGCCGGCGCCATCCGGTACTACCAGCGGCGCGGTTTCTCCTTCACGGGACGCACGCTGCCGTACCCGCTCGATCGGAGCGCCCGCGAGCTCGAGATGGCGGTCGCGCTGCGCTGAGGTGCAGCGCCGGGAGCGAGCTCAGACCTCCCCGAAGCCCGTCTCCACGAGATCCGCGAGCGCGTCCACGGCGGACCGGCCAGCGGCGACGTCGTCGCTGGCGATCCGGGCGGTCGACCCGGCCGTGAGGCCGAGCGACATGATGCCGAGGAGGCTCTTGGCGTCCTTCCCGTTGACGGTCACGCGAGCCGGGAACGAGTTCGCCAGCTTGACGAACTCGGCGGCGGGCCGGGCGTGCAGACCCTCGGGGTTGCGCACGACGACCTCCCGCTCGTAGCCGCTCGAAGGGGACCCTGCCGGGGCGACGGGAGGTGCCGACGGTGCTCCGCCGCCCTCGCCCGACGCAGCAGCCGGCCGGCCCTCCGCGGGCACCCAGGCGTCGATCGCCCCGGCGGCCGCCGCGGCGACCTCGTCGAGCGAGGCGCCGGACTCGGCCGCCACCGCCGCTGCCACGCCGCCCTCCACGAAGGGGACGTCGAGCACGCGGACGCGGGCGCGCTGGTCGTCGTCCAGCATGTCGAGGACGGTCTCGGCGGTGAGCAGGGCGGAGCCGAGGTCGCTGACCACCGCGACACCGGCGCCCGCGTCCGCCTCCGACAGACCGGCCATCACCTTGGCGAAGCTGGTGCCGATGCCCCCGTCATCGGTCCCTCCCGCCGCGACCAGCCGGACCGACGACGCCATCTGGCCCGCGAGGGCGACGATGCCGGCGGCCAGCTGGTCGCTGTGCGAGACGAAGACGATCCCGACCCGCTCGGTCATCCCGCCGCCCCCGCCGCCGCGCGAAGCAGCAAGGCGGTGGACCGGGCGCCCGGGTCGAGGTGGCCGGCGGAACGCTCGCCGAGGTAGCTGGCGCGGCCCTTCCTGGCCACGAGCGGCACGGTGGCCTCGGCGCCGCGATCGGCCGCGTCTGCGGCGGCGGCGAGCACCTCCGCGTCGGCGGCGCCGGCGGACTCCGCCGCCGCCGCCGCCTCGACCGCCGGCGTCCAGGCGTCCACCATCGTCTTGTCGCCCAGTTCCGCCTTGCCGCGGGACACGATGCCGTCGCGTGCAGCCGTGAGCAGCGCCACCAGCGTCGACGCGTCGATCGCGGGGGCGTCGCCGACGGGCTCGGCGGCCTTCAGGAACGCCGTGCCGTAGAGCGGCCCGGAGGCGCCTCCCACGGTCGAGATCAGGGTCATCGCGACCGAACGCAGCACGGCGTTCGGCGTGGAGCCGTCGGGCAGCTTGCCGAGCGCCTCCACGGCGGCACGCAGGCCGCGATCCATGTTCTCGCCGTGGTCGCCGTCGCCGATCTCGCGATCGAGCGTGTTCAGCTCCTGCCGGTGCTCGGCGATGGAGTCCGCTGCCGCGGAGATCCACGACACCACCCAGTTCGTGTCCAGCGTCATCGACGCCTCCTTCCTGTCCTGTGACCGGTCGTTCAGATGCCCCAGCGGAGCGCGGCGGTGTGGACGGGGGCGTCCCACAGCTCCGTCAACTCGTCGTCCAGCTTGAGCAGCGAGATCGACGCCCCCTGCATCTCGAGCGACGTCACGTAGCTGCCCACCAGCGACCGCGACAGCGCGATGCCGCGCTCGTCGAGGATCTCCGCTGCGCGCCGGAACAGGATGTAGAGCTCCGACAGCGGCGTGCCGCCCATGCCGTTGACGAAGAGGAGCACGCTGTCGCCTGACGAGAACGGTAGGTCGGTGAGCACGGCCTCCATCATCCGGTCGACGAGACGGTCGGCGGGCTCGATCTTGATGCGCTCGCGTCCCGGCTCGCCGTGGATGCCGACGCCGAACTCGATCTCGTCCTCCGGCAGCACGAAGCCGGGCTGCCCGGCGTGCGGCACCGTGCCGTCGGTCAGCGCCAGACCGATCGAGCGGACGTTCGCGTTCACCCGCTCGGCGATCGCCGTGACCGCGTCGAGGTCGTCGCCGCGATCGGCGGCCGCGCCGGCGATCTTCTCGACGAGCACCGTTCCCGCCACGCCGCGCCTCCCGGCGGTGTACAGCGAGTCCTGGACGGCGACGTCGTCGTTCGTGACCACCGAGCGCACCGTGATGCCCTCGGCGCCTACCAGGTCGGCGGCCGTCTCGAAGTTCAAGACGTCGCCGGTGTAGTTCTTCACGATGTGCAGCACCCCGGCACCGCCGTCGGCCGCCTTGGTGGCCTCCACGATCGGCATCGGGGTCGGCGAGGTGAACACCTCGCCCGGGACCGCCGCGTCGAGCATCCCCTTGCCGACGAAACCGGCGTGCAGCGGCTCATGGCCGCTCCCCCCGCCGCTGACGAGGCCGACCTTGCCGCGGACCGGGCCATCGGCCCGGGAGACGAAGCGCGGATCCTGGGACACCGTGACGATGTCGGCGTGAGCTCGGCCGAAGCCCGCGAGGGACTCCGCCACGACGTCGGGAACGTCGTTGATGAGCTTCTTCATCGAAACCCTTCCTTCCACTTCTGTCAGTGCGTGGCCGCCACCCACTCGTCGAGCTTCGCGGCCGCAGCCCCGGAGTCGATCGCATCGGCGGCGACCGCCATGTGCGAGCGGAACCGATCCAGGATGGACACCTGGACCCTCGACGGGTCGGACGCGAGCTCGTACGAAACGAGCCCGGCCGCCGCGTTGAGCAACACGATGTCGCGCACGGGGCCCTCTTGGCCCGCGAGCACGGCACGCACGACTGCCGCGTTGTACGCGGCGTCCTTCCCGAGGAGATCGTCGATGCGTGCGCGGGGGATCCCCAGGTCGCGCGGGTCGATGTCGTGCTCGGTGACGAGGCCCCGTGAGACCTCCCAGACATGGCTGTGGCCGGTGGTCGACAGCTCGTCGAGCCCGTCGTCGCCCCGGAAGACGAGGGCGGTCGCCCCGCGCGTCTGGAACACGCCGACGATGAGCGGGATGCGGTCGAGGGTCGCTACCCCGACGGCCGACGCCTCCGGCCGCGCCGGGTTGCAGAGCGGCCCGAGATAGTTGAAGACGGTGGGCACCCCGAGCTGCGCGCGCACCGGGCCGGCGTTGCCGAACCCCGGATGGAACGCGCTTGCGAAGGCGAACGTGATCCCGGTCGACCGGAGCACCTCAGCCACACGCTCCGCGGGCAGAGTCAGGTCGATGCCGAGCGCCGCGAGCACGTCGGAGGAGCCCGACGACGAGCTCGCCGCGCGGTTGCCGTGCTTGATCACCGGCACCCCGGCCGACGCGGCCACGATGGAGGCGGTGGTCGACACGTTCACGGTGCCGAACCGGTCGCCGCCCGTGCCCACGATGTCGAGGGCCATCGGGTCCACGTCGAGCGGGACGGCGTGCTCCAGGATGGCGTCCCGGAAGCCGACGATCTCGTCGACGGTCTCGCCTTTCGCGCGCAGAGCGATGAGGAAGGCCGCCAGCTGGGCGTCGGTCGCCTCCCCCGTCATGACCTGGTCCATCGCCCAGGCGGCGTCCGCCACGCTCAGGTCGTCGCCGGCCAGCAGCGAGGTGAGCACGGCGGACCACGTGGGGGAATCGGTCATGACTCGATCCTACGGTGACCCGACACGCCACGGCGAGGGGCCTCCCGCGACGAAAATAAGGCTGACCTAACCGGAATCCGACGAGATTCGAGCCTCCTTGGTGAGAAAACCACGGGTTCTTTTCAGCCATAATGGGTTACGTGACGAGCACCTCCTTGAACCCTTCTGGTGGACTGGCCTCCGCGCCGAGCGCCCCGGCGATCAACCGGCCCAATGTGGTGGCCGTCGGCACGATCGTCTGGCTCGGCTCCGAGGTGATGTTCTTCGCGGGCCTCTTCGCGATCTACTTCACCCTCAAGTCCACCTCCCCCGCCCTCTGGGCCGCCGAGACCGCGCACCTCAACGTGCCCTATGCGGCGGTCAACACGACCGTCCTGGTGCTCAGCTCGGTCACCTGCCAGTTCGGTGTGTTCGCCGCCGAGCGGCTGCAGGCTCGTCGCGCCGGGGGCCTCTTCCAGTTCTGGAAGTGGGGCATGGTCGAGTGGTTCGCCCTGTCCTACATCATGGGCGCGATCTTCGTCTCCGGGCAGGTCCTCGAGTACGCCACCCTGGTCTCGGAGGGCATCTCGCTCAACGCCAACGCCTACGGGTCGGCGTTCTACCTCACCACCGGCTTCCACGCCCTCCACGTCACGGGCGGGCTCATCGCATTCCTCCTCGTCATCGGCCGCGCCTTCGCGGTCAAGTACTTCGGCCACAAGGAGGCGACGAGCGCCATCGTCGTCTCGTACTACTGGCACTTCGTCGACGTCGTGTGGATCGGACTGTTCGCGGTCATCTACATCATTCGCTAGAAACAGGAGCTGACCTCACCCCATGCGTCCCCGTTCCGGAACACACACCCGCAGCGCCGCGAAGAACCGCGCCAGGTCGTCGGCTGCCCGCACCAAGACGCCCCGCAAGACCGGCCGCCGCCACCCGCTGGCCACGATCGCCCTGCTGGCGGTCGGACTGGGCCTGACCGGAGGCGCGTACGCGACCTTCACGACGACCACGGCGTCCGCCGACCAGCCCCAGGCGCAGGTCGCCAGCCAGAGCTCGATCACCGAGGGCAACAAGCTCTTCCAGGCCAACTGCGCGACCTGCCACGGCCTGCAGGCGCAGGGGTCCTCCGTAGCGCCGAGCCTGATCGGCGTCGGCGCCGCGGCCGTCGACTTCCAGGTCGGCACCGGCCGCATGCCGATGCAGATGCAGGGCCCGCAGGCTCAGGAGAAGCCGGTCCAGTTCACCGACGCGGAGGTCAAGGCGCTCGCCGACTACGTCGCGTCGCTCGGCCCGGGCCCGTCGGTCCCCGAGCAGAAATACCTCGCCGGCGACGGCAACGCCGCCCGCGGCGCCGAGCTGTTCCGCGTCAACTGCGCCATGTGCCACAACGTGGCCGGCGCGGGCGGCGCGCTGACCGAGGGCAAGTACGCGCCGTCGCTCAAGGGCGTCAGCGCCAAGCACATCTACGAGGCCATGGTCACCGGCCCGCAGAACATGCCGGTGTTCAACGATCTGAACATCACGCCGCAGGGCAAGGCCGACATCATCACCTACCTCAAGTACATCCAGACCAACGCCTCCCCCGGCGGCTACGGCCTGGAGGACCTCGGCCCCGTCGCCGAGGGCCTGTTCCTCTGGATCTTCGGGCTGGGCGCCATCGTCGCCCTGACCGTCTGGATCACGGCCAAGTCCAACTGAGCCGGTACCGGGTAGAGACACAGCAAGAAGGAGAGCAATGGCACAGGACGACAACGGCGGGCACGAGCTGACGCCGGCCGGTTCGTCAGCCGTCGACGTGCACCGCACGGGCGACCCCGGCACCGCGGTGATCATCCGCGACGCCGTGGAGAACCCCGGCTTCCCGCCGCACCGCCCCCGGGTCACCGACCTCGACCCGCGCAAGGAGCGGCGCGCCGAGCGCACCGTCTACACGCTGTTCTACCTGTCCATCGCCGGGAGCGTCTGGGCGGTCGCCGCCTACATGGCGTTCCCGATCAACGACAGCGACCCGGGCTCCGTCCGGCTGAACAACCTGTTCATCGGCATCGGCATCGCCCTCGCGCTGCTCGCCATCGGCATCGGTGCGGTGCACTGGGGCAAGGCCCTCATGCACGAGAAGGAGGGCGTCGACCTCCGTCACCCGGTCCGGGGCAAGGAGGCGACGACCGAGCGCGCCGCCGAGATCTTCCGCCAGGCCGACGAGGAGTCCGGCTTCAGCCGCCGCACCCTCGTGCGCAACAGCCTCATCGGGGCGCTCATCGCGTTCCCGCTCCCCGCGGTCGTGCTCTTCCGCGGGCTGGCCCCGCAGGGCGAGGACCCGGCGGAGCTCCTCTCGAACACCTTCTGGAAGAAGGGCCTGCGGCTCACGCGCGATCCCTCCGGCACGCCGATCAAGGCGTCGGACGTCACGCTGGGCAGCGTCTTCCACGTCATCCCCGAAGGGCTCAACGAGTCCGAGAACAAACTGGAGGAGAAGGCCAAGGCCGCCGTGCTCCTCATGCGCCTCAAGCCCGAGGACCTGCACGTCTCCAAGGGTCGCGAGAACTGGAACTACGACGGGATCGTCGCCTACTCCAAGATCTGCACGCACGTCGGGTGCCCCGTGGCGCTCTACGAGCAGCAGACGCACCACCTGCTCTGCCCGTGCCACCAGTCGCAGTTCGACATCACGCATGAAGCGCAGGTCATCTTCGGACCGGCGAAGCGGCCTCTGCCGCAGCTGCCGATCACCGTCGACGCCGATGGCTACCTGGTCGCCCGCAGCGACTTCCACGAGCCCGTCGGCCCGAGCTTCTGGGAGCGTCATTGAGCACCACGACCGCCGCACCCGCGGCAACGACACCGGTCAAGAAGGGGGGGTTCACGGCAGCCGCCGCGAACTACCTCGAGGACCGCACCAGCATCTCGGGCGCCGTCAAGGAGTTCGGGCGCAAGATCTTCCCGGACCACTGGTCCTTCCTCCTCGGTGAGGTGGCGCTCTACAGCTTCGTCGTCATCCTGATCACTGGGACCTTCCTGACGTTCTTCTTCCAAGCGTCCATGGCCGAGGTCGTCTACAACGGCTCGTACGTCCCGCTCAAGGGCATCGAGATGTCCTCGGCGATGCAGTCCACGCTCAACATCTCCTTCGAGGTGCGCGGCGGCCTGCTCGTCCGTCAGATCCACCACTGGGCGGCGCTCCTCTTCGTGGCGGCCATCGGTCTCCACATGCTGCGCATCTTCTTCACGGGTGCGTTCCGGAAGCCGCGCGAGCTGAACTGGGTGATCGGCTTCGTGCTGTTCATCCTCGCGATGGGTGAGGGCTTCACCGGCTACTCCCTCCCCGACGACCTGCTGTCGGGCAACGGCCTCCGCATCATCGACGGTCTGATCAAGGGTCTTCCCGTCGTCGGCACCTGGATCTCGTTCCTCCTGTTCGGCGGCGAGTTCCCGGGCACCGCCATCGTGGGCCGCCTCTACACGCTGCACATCCTGCTGCTCCCGGCTCTCGTCGTCGCGTTCATCGCCCTGCACCTGATGTTCGTCGTGATCCACAAGCACACCCAGTACGCGGCCCCCGGTCGCACGCAGGGCAACGTGGTCGGCTACCCGGTCCTGCCGGTGTACGCCGCGAAGGCCGGCGGGTTCTTCTTCATCGTGTTCGGTGTCGTCGCGCTCATCGCGTCGCTCTTCACCATCAACCCGATCTGGAACTACGGGCCGTACGACCCCTCCCCGGTATCCGCCGGTACTCAGCCCGACTGGTACATCGGCTTCGCCGACGGCGCGCTCCGCCTGGTTCCGCCGGGCTGGGAGTTCGTCTGGCTGAACCGGACCTGGTCGTTCAACATCATCATCCCGGTCGCGATCCTCGGGCTGTTCATCCTCGTCGTCATGATCTACCCCTTCCTCGAGGCGTGGATCACCGGCGACAAGCGCGAGCACCACATCCTCGACCGTCCCCGCAACGCGGCCAACCGCACGGCCATCGGCGCCGCCGGCGTCACGTTCTACGCGGTCTTCTGGGCGGCGGCCAGCTCCGACCTGATGGCCACGCACTTCAAGCTGACCATGGAGGGTGTGATCCACACCCTTCAGGCGCTGCTCTTCGTCGGCCCGCTCGTGGCCTTCGTTGTCACCAAGCGCGTCTGCCTGGCGCTGCAGAAGAAGGACCGCTCGATCGCCCTCCACGGCTTCGAGACCGGCCGCATCGTCAAGCTCCCGGGCGGCGAGTTCATCGAGGTCCACGAGCAGCTCAGCGACTACGAGCGCTGGCGTCTGGTCTCGTACGAGGCATACGAGCCCCTGATGATCCGCCCGAATAAGCGCGGACGCATCACCGTCGGTAACCGTGTGCGTGCGGGTCTGTCGCGATGGTTCTTCGAGGACCGCATCGTCCCGCCCACCCGGGGCGAGCTCGAGTCGGGCCACGGCTCTCACTGAGTGTGACTCTCACAGAAGCGCCGGCGCGGATCATCGCGCCGGCGCTTCTGTGTTCCCCCCGCCCGCATCCCTCGGAGGACCCTGACCGTGGCCGCTGACCTCGACCGGCTCGCTGCATGGTTGCGCTGTCCGGTCTGCACGGCCGACCTCCGGCCCGTCGACCGGCTCACACTCGGCTGTGGCAACGGACACCGCCACGACGTCAACAAGCGCGGCTACGTCGCGCTCCTCGGCAGCGGAACGAGCCACGTCGGCGACACGGCGGACATGCTCGATGCACGCGAGCGCGTACTCGAGGGGGGCGCCTACTCCCCCATCGCCGCCGCAGTTTCTGCTGCCTGCTCGGGTGAGCACATCGTCGACGCAGGCGCCGGGACCGGCTACTACCTTCGTGCGGCCCTGCCAGGCCGACCGGGTGCTCACGGATTGGCGATGGACCTGTCCGCTCAGGCTGTGGCTCGTGCCGTGCGCTCCTCAGACCGCATCGACGGGCTCGTCGCCGACACGTGGCGCCCATTGCCGATACGCTCCGGCGTTGCCGATGTCGTGCTCGACGTGTTCGCCCCACGGAATCTTCCGGAGTTCCAGCGAGTTCTCCGGCCGGACGGTCGCCTCGTCGTCGTGGTGCCGCGCGCCGACCATCTCGGATCGCTGCGAGAGACGGGCACGATGCTCGACATCCCCTCCGACAAGGCAGATGACGTCATCCACGCCTCAGAGACGCTGTACGCCCTCCTCCGTCGCGAACACGTCGCCTACGACCTGCCGCTGACGGATGACCTCCGAACCGCTCTGATCGCCATGGGGCCGTCGGCTCGGCATGCTTCCCGACACACCGCGGAGCCCGTCACCGTGGGGAGCACGCGGGTCTCCGTCGACGTCCTGCTGTTCTCGCGGCGCTGACACGCATCGCTCCCGCCGCAGAAGAGTCCGCAGCGTTCCTTGTGCACAACGGCAAAGGGCCGCCTCCCGAGGGAGACGGCCCTGCAGTCGCTGGTGCGACTCAGCGAGCGAAGTAGCCGCGGTAGTACTCGTAGACCCAGCCCACGATGCAGACGACGCTGAACGCGACACCGATGAAGCAGATCCAGATCCCGACGGCGAGACCGAGCATCACGAGACCCGCGCCGAAGGCCAGAGAGACCGGCCACCAGCTCCACGGGCTGAAGTGACCCAGCTCCGGGTCGCCGTCGTCGATGTTGGCGTCGAGACGGTCCTCGGGCAGTTCGCCGCCCTGGGAGGCGTGCGAGCGGCCCACGTAGAACGCGATGAACGCGGCGAGAATCGCACTGAGGACGAGCGCCACCGTACCCACCCACTCCACGTTGCGGTGGAACGGGTCAATGAGGTTCCAGAGGGTGTAGACGATCGCAGACAGAACGAAGAACGCGGAGAGGATCCAGAAGAGGATCGCGTTGGTTCTCATCGGTTACCGCACCTCGTCATTCGCGATGTCGTGCACAGGAGCCTCCGGGGCGTCCTTCGCGGGACCGACGCCGATCGGGATGCCCGCCTCGGGGTGGTTGAGATCGAACGCCGGCGACTCCGAACGGATCCGGGGGATCGACGTGAAGTTGTGGCGGGGCGGCGGGCAGCTGGTGGCCCACTCGAGCGAGCGGCCGTAGCCCCACGGGTCGTTCACGGTGACCTTCGGCGCGTTGCGCGCTGTGAGGTACACGTTGACGAAGAACGGGATCATCGAGATCGCGAGGATGCCCGCGCCGATCGAGGAGACCTGGTTCATCCACGTGAAGCCGTCGCTCGGAAGGTAGGTGGCATAGCGTCGGGGCATGCCCACCACACCGAGCCAGTGCTGGATCAGGAAGGTGGTGTGGAACCCGATGAACAGCAGCCAGAAGTGCCACTTGCCGAGACGGTCGTTGAGCATCTTGCCCGTCCACTTCGGCCACCAGAAGTAGAAGCCGGCGAACATGGCGAACACCACGGTGCCGAAGACCACGTAGTGGAAGTGAGCGACCACGAAGTACGTGTCGGAGACGTGGAAGTCGAGCGGCGGGGAGGCGAGGATGACGCCGGTGAGACCGCCGAAGGTGAAGGTGATCAGGAAGCCGATCGACCAGAGCATCGGCGACTCGAAGGTCAGCGAGCCGCGCCACATCGTGCCGATCCAGTTGAAGATCTTCACACCGGTCGGAACCGCGATGAGCATCGTCATCAGGGAGAACCAGGGCAGCAGCACAGAGCCGGTCACATACATGTGGTGGGCCCAGACCGTGACGGACAGGGCCGCGATGGCGATCGTCGCGTAGATCAGCGTCTTGTACCCGAAGACCGGCTTGCGGCTGAAGACGGGGAAGATCTCCGAGACGATGCCGAAGAACGGCAGCGCGATGATGTACACCTCGGGGTGCCCGAAGAACCAGAAGAGGTGCTGCCAGAGCAGCGCGCCTCCGTTGGCCGCGTCGTAGACGTGCGCGTCGAAGACCCGGTCCGCCGCCAGCGCGAACAGTGCGGCCGCGAGGACGGGGAACGCCATGAGCACGAGGATCGAGGTGACCAGCGTGTTCCACGTGAAGATGGGCATGCGGAACATCGTCATGCCGGGGGCGCGCATCGTGATGATCGTCGTGATGAAGTTCACCGCGCCGAGGATCGTTCCGAAGCCGGAGAGACCGAGCCCGAGCACCCAGAGGTTGCCGCCGATGCCTGGAGAGAACGTCGTGCTCGAGAGCGGGGCGTAGGCGAACCAGCCGAACGATGCGGCTCCCTGCGGGGTGAGGAACCCGGCGACGGCGATCAGCGAGCCGAACGAGTAGAACCAGTAGGCGAGCGCGTTGAGCCGCGGAAACGCGACGTCGGGGGCCCCGATCTGCAGCGGCATGAGCACGTTGGCGAAACCGGCGAACAGCGGGGTCGCGAACATCAGCAGCATGATCGTGCCGTGCATGGTGAACAGCTGGTTGTACTGCTCCTTGGTCTGCACGACCTGCAGGCCCGGCTCGAACAGCTGCGCGCGGATGATCAGCGCCATCACGCCGCCGATCAGGAAGTACACGAACGACGAGATCAGGTACATGTACCCGATCGTCTTGTGGTCGGTCGAGGTGATGTAGTTGACGAAGATGTTGCCCTTGCGCTCGACACCGGAGGCGGTGAGGAACGAGGGCGCGGGCCGGGGGGCCGTCGTCGCGCCGGGTGCCGGTGCTGTTGTCGTCATCGCTGCGTCCTACTCGTTGCGCTGGTCACTTGCCGCCCTGCGGGGCGACCGTGCCGGGGAGGTTCTGGTTGCGGTCGTACTGCGAGCCGAGCTGCCCGTTGTAGCCCTGGTCGCGGAGGCTCTGGATGTGGGCGTCGTACTCCTGCTGCGACACGATCTTCACATTGAAGAGCATGGCCGAGTGGTACTCGCCGCAGAGCTCGGCGCACTTGCCGACGAAGGTCCCGGTGCGCCCGGTCGTCGAGAAGTACATGTAGTTGGTCTTGCCCGGGATGACGTCCTTCTTGTAGAGGAAGGCCGGAACCCAGAACGAGTGGATCACGTCGCGCGAGTCGAGCTGGATGGTGATCTTCTTGTTCTCGGGGAGGTAGAGGGTCGGGACCTTGCCCTCCTGGACCGCGCCGGGGGTCGCGCTGTTGTCGTCCGGCTGGACCTGGACACCCGGGTCGTACACGTTGTCGGAGACGTAGTTGAAGTCCCACGCCCACTGCTTGGCGTAGACCTGGATCTTGAGGTCGGGGTGGGCGTACGGCTGCTCGATCGCGTTCTGGTCGCGGGCGGTGAAGGCGAAGAAGCCCAGCACGAGGATCAGCGGGACGACCGTGTAGAAGATCTCGATCGGCATGTTGTACCGGAGCTGCACGGGGAGGCCGGTCTGGCCCTTGCGACGGCGGTAGACGATGACGGCCCAGAGCACGAGACCCCAGACGATGACGCCGACGATGAGCAGGACGATCCAGCTGGTCACCCACAGGCCGCTGATGCGCTCGGTGTGGTTCGTGACGGGCTGCTCGCCCTCGACGAAGCCCGGGAGGAATCCGTGCAGCTGGGCCTGCGTGCAGCCCGCGAGCGCCACGACGAGCGTCGCGGCGATCGGGATGGCAGCCCATCGGAGACGGCGATTGTGACGCACCGGTGACCTTTCGAGTGACTACTGGGACAGTTCACATCCAACTGTATGTGGCTGTCTCTACCCTACTCCGACTGACACCCGGTTCCGAACACAAAGGGCCGCCCCGAGAGGGGCGGCCCAGTGCGTCGGACTGTGTTATGGACGGGCTCAGTGGAAGCTGTCGCCGCAGGCGCAGGAACCGGTCGCGTTGGGGTTGTCGATCGTGAAGCCCTGCTTCTGGATGGTGTCCTCGAAGTCGATGGTGGCGCCGTCGAGATAGGGCACGCTCATCTTGTCGACGATGACCTCCACCCCGTCGAAGTCGACGGTCGCGTCCCCGTCGAGCATGCGCTCGTCGAAGTACAGCTGGTAGATCAGACCGGAGCATCCGCCGGGCTGGACGGCGACGCGGAGACGGAGGTCGTCGCGCCCCTCCTGCTCGAGCAGGCTCTTGACCTTGGCCGCCGCTTGGTCGGTCAGGCCGACGCCGTGAGCCTTGGTCGCGGTCAGCGTTGTGTCGGTCATGGGACTCCTCACAAGGAAATTCGTCGAGTCGGATCGGGATCCACTGACGATTGTACGTCGCGATCCCGCGAAATCGCTCAGGACAGCGTCCGCCCGTCCAGCCGCGCCAGGAGCAGTGCCTCGGCGAGCACCGCCCGCTTGAACACGCCGAGGTGGAGCGACTCGTTCGGGCTGTGCGCGCGCGTGTCCGGGTCCTCGACGCCCGTGACCAGGATCTGCGCTCCCGGGAACTCGCGGACGAGGTCGGCGATGAACGGGATCGAGCCGCCGATGCCGGTCTCGACCGCGTCCGCGCCCCACGCGTCGGCCATGGCCCGCTTCGCCTCGGTCGCCGCCCAACCCGCCGTGTCCACGAGGAAGGGGTCGCCGAGATCCACATCGTCGATGGCCACGTGGGCGCCGAAGGGCGCGTGGGCCCGGAGGTGCGCCTCCAGGGCCGCGTAGGCCTCGGCGGCCGGCTGGCCGGGGGCGATGCGGGCACTGACGCGCACGGCCACGCTGGGCAGGAGGGTGTTGGAGGCGTTGGCCACGCTCGGCGCGTCGATGCCGGTGACGGTCACCGTCGGCTTCGACCACAGCCGGGAGAGGATCGGGCCCGTGCCGATGCTCGAGACCCCGGGGAGCAGCGCGGCGTCCTCCCGCAGCTGCTCCTCGCCGAACTCGGGCGGCTCCGGAGCGTCGTCGTACGAGCTGAGGCCCTCGACGGCGACGGACCCCTCGTCGTCGTGGAGCGTCGCGAGGAGCTTCACCATCGCCAGCATGGCGTCCGGCGCCGCACCCCCGTACATGCCGGAGTGCGAGGCGTGCTCGAGGGTCGACACGGTCAGCTTGAAGGTCACGTTCCCGCGCAGGGACACGGTCAGGCCCGGGGTGTCGACATCCACGTTGTCGGAGTCGGCGACGATGATCACGTCGGCGGCGAGCGCCTCCTTGTTCTGCTCGAGGAACGCCGCGAAGGAGCGCGAGCCGAACTCCTCCTCGCCCTCGATGAAGACGGCGAGCCCCAGATCGAAGTCGGCGCCCAGCGCCTCGACGATCGCCCGCACGGAGGCGACGTGCGCCATCACTCCGGCCTTGTCGTCGGCCGCGCCCCGGCCGTACAGGCGGTCGCCGCGGACCGTGGGCTCGAACGGCGGCGTGTCCCAGCCCTCGTCCGCGCCCTGCGGCTGGACGTCGTGGTGGGCGTACAGCAGGACGGTCGGACGACCGCCTCGCGCCGGGCGGGAGGCGAGGACCGCGGGCTGGCCGAGCTCCTCCCCCGCGCCGATCGGCGCCCGCTTGATCTCGACCGAGTCGAACACCCCCGTCTCCTCGAGCAGCGCGGCGACCGCCTCGGCGCTCCTCACGACGTTCTGAGGGTCGAAGGCCGACCAGGACACCGAGGGGATCCGGACGAGACGGGACAGGTCGGCGATCGCCGACGGGAGTCCGGTCTCGACGGCCTCGCGGACGCGCGCGTCGACGGCCGCGGCCTCGGTGCCTTCGTGCTCGGAAAGGGTCTGCTGGGAGTCAGTCATGCGGGTAATCTTAAGCGGACCCCACGAACCGAAGGCTTGACGTTGGCGAAACGACAGAACCCGGCCGACGCGGCGCAGCCGCCCGTCGCCGAGACCCCGGAACAGACCGCTGCGCGGCTGTCGCAGGGCAAGGGCGCCCCCACGCCCTCGCGCCGCGAGCAGGAGGCCGCCCGCAAGCGGCCCCTGGTGCCGACCGACCGCAAGGAGGCGGCCCGCGCAGCGCGCCAGAAGCAGGCCGAGGCCCGTGAGAAGGCGCGCCTCGGCATGGCAGCCGGCGACGACCGCTACCTCACCGCTCGTGACCGCGGGCCGCAGCGCCGCTTCGTGCGCGACTACGTCGACGCGCGCTTCAGCATCGGCGAGTTCCTCATCCCGGTGATGCTCCTCGTCATCGTCCTGACGTTCCTCCCCTGGCAGGCCGTTCAGGTGTACGGCCTGTTCGCGCTCTGGGCGTTCTTCCTGATCGCGGTCATCGACTGCGTCCTGCTCGGCTTCCTCGTCACGCGCCGCGTCGGCGAGAAGTTCGGCAAGACGAAGGTCGAGCGCGGTCTCCGCTGGTATGCCGCGATGCGGGCGCTGCAGCTCCGGGTCATGCGCCTGCCCAAGCCGCAGGTCAAGCGCGGCCAGTACCCGAACTGACGTGGCGATCGTCGCCGCGGCCGACGGCTCCGCCCTCGGCAATCCCGGACCGGCCGGGTGGGCCTGGTTCGTCGACGACGCCCACTGGGCGGCCGGAGGCTGGCCCCACGGCACCAACAACCAGGGCGAGCTCATGGCGGTCATCGACCTCCTGGAGGCGACGGCCCATCTCGACGACGAGCTCCACATCTTCTGCGACAGCCAGTACGTCATCAACTCGGTGACGAAGTGGATGGCCGGCTGGAAGCGCAAGGGCTGGAGGAAGGCCGACGGCTCCCCCGTCCTCAACCGTGAGCTGCTCGAGCGGCTCGACCGCGAGCTGACCGGCCGCCGGTACCGGTTCGAGTGGGTCAAGGGCCACGCCGGGCACGAGCTCAACGAGGCAGCGGACCAGCGCGCCCGCGCGGTCGCGCTCGCCTACCAGAAGGGCGACCCGATCCCGATCGGACCGGGATGGCCCGGTGCCGCCCGCGCGGCGGTCGAGGACGCGGATGCGGCGGTCGGAGCCGGCGCACCAGCTGCCGCCACCACAGCTACCGCTGCCGACGCGACGCTGACCTTCGATCTGTTCGACGGCATCTCCGCGGACGAGAGCGACGAGGAGGTGGTCGCCCGGCTGGAGCGCGAGCTCCTCGACCCGGCCGTGCGGTCCGACGCGTCACGTCTCGCCGAGCTGCTCCACCCGGAGTTCGCGGAGATCGGCCGCTCCGGCCGTCTCTGGGGTCGCGACGCGATCATCGGCGAGCTGGCGGACGAGCCGCCCTCGGCCGTCGACCTCCAGGTCCTCGGCGTCGACCGGGTGTCGACCGACGCGCTCCTCCTGACCGCCCGCACCGTCGACCCGCGAGGCGGCGCGCTGCGCAGCTCGCTCTGGGTGCGGAACGGCAACCGGTGGCGGTTACGCTTCCACCAGGGCACGCCGGAGGCGTAGCAGCCCGCGGTTGATCTCCCTGGCCCAGAGCGGCCCGCGGTAGAGGAAGGCCGTGTAGCCCTGCACGAGCGTCGCACCCGCGTCGAGCCGTCGCTGGACGTCTTCCGCGGTCTCGACGCCCCCGACGGAGATGACGCAGAGCTCGGAAGGGACGTTCCGGCGGATCAGCGTCAGCACCTCGAGCGACCGCGCGGCGAGGGGCGCGCCCGAGAGGCCGCCCGCTCCAGCGGCCTCGACCACCGCGGGATCGGTGCGGAGACCGTCCCGCGAGATCGTCGTGTTGGTGGCGATGATGCCGGCGAGCCCGAGGCTCACGACGAGACGCGCGATCGCGACGACCTGCTCGTCGCTCAGGTCGGGCGCGATCTTGACCAGCAGCGGCGTGTCGCCCGCGGCGTCCTTGACGGCGGTCAGAAGGGGCGCGAGCAGCTCCTCCTCCTGGAGCCCGCGGAGGCCGGGAGTGTTCGGCGAGCTGACGTTCACGACCAGGTAGTCGGCGACGGGAGCCAGAGCGCGGGCGCTGGTCAGGTAGTCGGCCGTCGCGTCCTCCACGGCGACGACCCGACTCTTGCCGATGTTGACGCCGAGGACGGGGCGCAGCCTCGACCGGCGGACGGCGAGGAGGCGGTCGGCGGCTCGGCCCGCACCGCGGTTGTTGAAGCCCATGCGATTGATCACGGCGCGGTCGGGGATCAACCGGAACAGCCGGGGCTTGTCGTTGCCCGGCTGAGGGAGCGCCGTGATCGTGCCGACCTCCACGTGACCGAAGCCCAGCTCGCCCAGGCCGAGCACCGCCTCCCCGTCTTTGTCGAAGCCCGCCGCGACGCCGAACGGGGACGCGAACCGGAGACCGAGCGCCTCGACCGCCAGCGAGGGGTCGGGCGCGGTGAAGCGGCGAACGATGGCGCCGAGCCCGATCGCGGGGAGTGCGCGGATCACGAGGAACGCCAGATGGTGCGCCCGCTCGGGATCGAGCTTGGACAGGACGAGGGAGAAGAGTGCGCGATACATGCCGTGTCGAGAATACCGGGCGGGCGCCTCCCCATCCCATCATCGGGTCAGGACGGGGCGTCGACGGGCTCAGCCCGGTGCGCCACCCGCAGCGACTGGATCGCCTCCTCGAAGTCCTCGAGGGAATCGAACGCCTGGTAGACGCTGGCGAAACGCAGGTAGGCGACCTCGTCGAGCTCGCGGAGCTCGGGCAGGATCGCCAGGCCGATGTCGTTCGCCTCGATCTGGGAGGCGCCGGTCGACCGGATCGTCTCCTCCACCTTCTGCGCCAGCACGGCCAGGTCGGAGTCGGTCACCGGACGGCCCTGGCAGGCCTTCCGCACACCGAGGACGATCTTCTCGCGACTGAACGGCTCCACCACGCCGCTGCGCTTGATGACGCTGAGGCTCGCCGTCTCGGTCGTCGAAAAGCGCCTCCCGCACTCGGGGCACTGCCGGCGCCGCCGGATCGAGAGTCCGTCGTCGCTCGTCCGGGAGTCGATGACGCGGGAGTCGGGGTGGCGGCAGAACGGGCAGAACATGAGGGGATTCTACCGGCCGAGCCCGGATCTAGGCCGGGAAGCGGGCCGTGATCGCCTCGCCGTGCGCGGGGAGGTCCTCGGCGCTGGAGAGGGCGACGATCCGGTCGGCGACCTCACCCAGTGCCTCGCGGTCGTACCGGACCACCTGCTGCGGGCGGAGGAACGAGTAGGCGCCGAGACCGGGCGAGAATCTCGCCTGACCGCCGGTGGGGAGGACGTGGTTGGAGCCCGCGAGGTAATCGCCGAGGCTGACCGGCGAGGTCGGGCCGAGGAAGATGGCCCCCGCGTTGTGGATCAGGCCGAGCGTCGCATCCGGGTCCTCCGTCTGGATCTCGAGGTGCTCGGGACCGTAGGCGTCGCTGAACGCGGCGGCGGCCTCGAGGTCGTCGACCAGCACGAGCGCCGACTGGCGACCACCGAGAGCGGTCCGGACGCGTTCGGCATGCTTGGTGGCGGCGGCCACCGTCTCGAGCGCGGCCTCGACGCGGGACGCGAGCTCCGGGCTGTCGGTGACGAGCACGGAGGCGGCCGCCTCGTCGTGCTCGGCCTGGCTCACGAGATCGGCGGCCACGTAACCCGGGTCGGCCGAGGCATCGGCGATCACGAGGATCTCGGTCGTCCCGGCCTCCGAGTCGATCCCCGTCTGTCCGCGGACCACGCGCTTCGCCGCGGCGACATAGATGTTGCCCGGCCCGGTGATCACCTGGACCGGCTCGAGGCCCAGGTCTTCGACGCCGTACGCGAGCGCCCCGATCGCGCCCGCGCCGCCCATGGCGTAGACCTCGTCGATGCCGAGCAGACCGGCGGCGCCGAGGATCACGGGGTGCACCGCTCCCCCGAACTGGCGCTGCGGCGGGCTCGCCAGCGCGACCGAGGTCACGCCCGCGACCTGGGCCGGAACGGCGTTCATGACGACGCTCGACGGGTACACGGCCTTGCCGCCGGGCACGTACAACCCCGCCCGCTCGACCGGCTGCCAGCGCTGCACGATGGTCGCGCCCGGGCGGATGACCGTCTCCGCCGGAGGCGGCACCTGGACCGCGGTCGCGCGGCGGACCCGGTCGATCGCCTCCTCGAGGGCGGCGCGCACCGGGGCGGCCAGCGCCTCGACCGCGGCATCGATCTGCGACTGCGGAACGCGCACCGACTCGGGCACGACGCCGTCGAAGCGCCCTGCCTGCGCGGCCAGGGCGGACGCACCGCGTGCCCGGACGTCGTCGATCAGCTCGGCCGCGACGGCCATCGCCGCCCGCACGTCGACGACGGGACGGGGGACGAGGCGCTCGAAGGCCGCGCGAGTAGGCTGGACACCGCGGAGGTCGATGGTCTGGATCATCCCGACCAGCCTAACCGCTCCCGGAAACCCTCCCCCGAATGGTGTCACGGAACAGATGAACAGCGCAGCGCCGGACCGACCGACCGATCCCACGCCCGACCTCGCGGCCTTCCGGCAGGCGTTCCGCCGTCACGCCGCCGGCGTGGCGGTCATCACCGCTCAGGACGCCGCCGGCGCACCGGTCGGCTTCACGGCGACCTCACTCGCGTCGCTCGCCGCCGTGCCGCCGCTCGCGACGTTCAACATGGCGTTGTCCGCCTCCAGCTGGCCGGCGATCGCCGAGACCGAGCGCGTCGTCGTCCACATGCTCGGCGCCCGCAACAAGGCGGTCGCGGAGATCCTCTCGGCGGACAACACGCAGCGCTTCCTCGGAGACCACTGGTTCCGGGGTCCGCACGGGCTCCCCGTGCTGCGGGACGTCACCGCGTGGATGGTCGGCCGGATCGTCGAGCGCTTCCCGGTGCACAACAGCGCCGTCGTCGTCGTCCAGATCGAGCAGGGCGAGCTGGGACCCGAGGACGCGCCGCTCCTCTACCACGAGCGCCGCTACCACCGTCCCACCGAACTGGGCTGACGGGGACTGGGCTGACTCCGGACTGCGCTGCCGGCTAGACGAGGCAGTTCGGGCCGAGCAGTCCCTTGAGCTCGCCGTAGAGGTCGGGCGTCACGCGCACCTGGTGCCGAGGGAGCTCGTGCATGCGCATCACGCTGCCCTCGATGAGCCCCAGGCGCACCTCGCTGTCACCGCGGTGACGCAGGAAGATCTCATCGAGCTTGCGCACGACATCCGGCGTGGCCCGCTTGTTGGGCAGGGCGATCGTCAGGGTTCCGACATCGTCGACCTGACCGAGGTCGGGCGTCATGAGCGAGAAGGCGTGGAGGTTCATCCCGTCGTCTCGCAGGCTGACCCGCCCGCGCACCACCACGATCGCATCGCCCTGCAGCGCGTGGGAGTACTCCTGGTACGCCTTTCCCATGAACATCACGGTCAGTTCGCCGCCGAAGTCCTCGACCTGGATCATGCCGTACTGATTGCCGGAGGCCTTGGCCACCCGGTGCTGGACGCTCGTGACGAGCCCGGCGATGGTGACCGTCTCGCCGTCCTGGATGCTGTCCGACCCGACGAGGTCGGCGATGGAGGTGCTGGCCAGCTTCGCCAGGGCGAGCTCGAGACCCGCGAGCGGGTGGTCGGAGACGTACAGCCCGAGCATCTCCCGCTCGAAGGCGAGCTTGTCGCGCTTGGCCCACTCGGGTCGGTCGGGGATGTGATGCTGGGTCTGGCCCGGCTCGTCCTCGGCCCAGAGGCTGTCGAAGTCGAAGCCCACGTCCCCGTTGGCCTCGCTCCGCTTGATCTTGACGGCCGACTCGACCGCGTCTTCGTGGACCTCCACGAGGGCTCGGCGGGTGTGGCCGAGCGAGTCGAACGCACCCGCCTTGATCAGCGACTCGACCGTGCGCTTGTTCGCGGCGTGGATCGGGACCTTGGTGAGGAAGTCGTGGAACGACTCGAACCGGCCCTTGGCCTCGCGCGCCTCACGGACGCCCTCGACGACGTTCGCGCCCACGTTGCGGACGGCGCCCATGCCGAAGCGGATATCGGAGCCCACGGCGGCGAAGTAGAGGTTGGACTCGTTGACATCCGGCGGGAGCACCTTGATGCCCATCCGGCGGCACTCGTTGAGGTACAGCGCCATCTTGTCCTTCGAGTCGCCGACGCTCGTCAGGAGCGCCGCCATGTACTCGGCCGGGTAATGGGCCTTCAGGTAGGCCGTCCAGTACGAGATGACGCCATAGGCGGCCGAGTGCGCTTTGTTGAACGCGTAGTCGGAGAACGGGAGGAGGATCTCCCAGAGCTTGTTGACCGCCTCCATCGAGTAGCCGCGGTCGACCATGCCCTGCGAGAAGCCCTCGAACTGCTTGTCGAGCTCGGACTTCTTCTTCTTGCCCATCGCGCGGCGGAGGATGTCTGCTTGGCCCAGCGAGAACCCGGCGACCTTCTGCGCGATCGCCATCACCTGCTCCTGGTAGATGATGAGGCCGTAGCTGGTCGACAGGATCTCGGCCAGGGGCTCGGCGAGCTCCGGGTGGATGGGCGTGATCGCCTGCTGGCCGTTCTTGCGCAGCGCGTAGTTCGTGTGCGAGTTGGCGCCCATCGGACCCGGCCGGTAGAGCGCGATGAGGGCGGAGATGTCCTCGAAGTTGTCCGGCTTCATGAGGCGCAGCAGCGATCGCATGGGGCCGCCGTCGAGCTGGAACACGCCGAGCGTGTCGCCGCGGGACAGCAGCTCGTAGGCGGCGCGGTCATCGAGCTCGAGCTCTTCGAGGACGAGTTCCTCGCCCCGGTTGTCGCGGATGTTGTCGAGCGCGTCGTTGATGATCGTGAGGTTCCTGAGCCCCAGGAAGTCCATCTTGATCAGGCCGAGCGACTCGCATGCGGGATAGTCGAACTGCGTGACGATCTGGCCGTCCTGCTCCCGCTTCATGATCGGGATGACATCGATCAGCGGATCGGACGACATGATGACGCCCGCGGCGTGCACGCCCCACTGGCGCTTCAGGTTCTCGAGCCCGAGGGCGGTGTCGAAGACCGTCCGCGCCTCGGGGTCGCTCTCGACGACCGCGCGGATGTCGACGGCCTCCTTGTAGCGCGGGTGCTCCTTGTCGAAGATGCCCGTGAGCGGGATGTCCTTGCCCATGACGGGCGGCGGCATCGCCTTCGTCAGCTTCTCGCCCATCGAGAACGGGAACCCGAGGACGCGGCCGGAGTCTTTCAGAGCCTGCTTGGCCTTGATCGTGCCGTACGTGACGATCTGCGCGACCCGCTCCGAGCCGTACTTCTCGGTCACGTACTTGATGACCTCGCCCCGGCGGCGGTCGTCGAAGTCGACGTCGAAGTCGGGCATGGAGACGCGGTCGGGGTTGAGGAAGCGCTCGAAGATCAGACCGTGACGGAGGGGGTCGAGATCGGTGATCCGCATGGCGTACGCCGCCATGGACCCAGCGCCCGAGCCTCGGCCGGGCCCCACGCGGATGCCGTTGCGCTTCGACCAGTTGATGAAGTCGGCGACGACGAGGAAGTAGCCCGGGAAGCCCATCTGCGAGATGACGCCGATCTCGTAGTCGGCCTGCTTGCGGACCTCCTCCGTGATGCCGTTCGGGTAGCGCTCGGCGAGGCCCTTCTCGACCTCCTTGACGAACCACGTCTGCTCCGTCTCCCCCTCCGGCACGGGGAAGCGCGGCATGTAGTTCGCCGCGGTGTCGAACCGGACGTCGCACCGCTCCGCGATGGCGAGCGTGTTGTCGCAGGCCTCGGGATAGTCGCGGAAGAGCTGGCGCATCTGCTCCGGCGTCTTGAGGTAGAACTCGTCGGCGTCGAACTTGAAGCGGTTGGGGTCGTCGAGGGTCGAACCGGATTGCACGCAGAGCAGGGCGGCGTGGCTCTTCGCGTCGTCGGCGTGCGTGTAGTGGAGGTCGTTGGTCGCCACGAGAGGGAGGCCGAGATCCTTCGCCAGCCGGATCAGGTCGGTCATGACCCGGCGCTCGATGCCGAGCCCGTGATCCATGATCTCGGCGAAGAAGTTCTCTCGGCCGAAGATGTCGCGGTAGTCGGCGGCGGCCTGGCGCGCGAGCTCGTACTGGCCGAGGCGGAGCCTCGTCTGCACCTCACCCGAGGGGCAGCCGGTCGTGGCGATGATGCCCTTCGAGTACCGGCTCAGCAGGTCGCGATCCATCCGCGGCTTGAAGTAGTAGCCCTCGATGGAGGCGTACGACGAGAGCCGGAACAGGTTGTGCATGCCCTCGGTCGTGGCGGCGAGCAGCGTCATGTGGGTGTAAGCGCCCGAGCCGGAGACGTCGTCCTCGCCGCCGTCGCCCCAGCGGACGCGGGTCCGGTCGGTGCGGTGGGTGCCGGGGGTGAGGTAGGCCTCCGTGCCGATGATCGGCTTGATGCCCGCATCGGTGGCCGTCCGCCAGAAGTCGAACGCGCCGAACATGTTGCCGTGGTCGGTCACCGCGACGGCGGGCATGCCCTGCTGGACCGCCGCCTCGACCAGCGGTTTGACCCGCGCCGCGCCGTCGAGCATGGAGTACTCGCTGTGGACGTGGAGGTGGACGAACGAATCGGTCGAGGGCACTGCAACTCCGTGTTGTGGGTGTGGCTACCAGCCTACGTCGGACGGCCGACGCCGGTCGTCACGACGCCCGGAGGACGTCCAGTGCGTGCTGCAGATCGGCCGGGTAGCCGGTCGTGAACGTGACCCACTCCCCGGTCGCGGGGTGCTCGAACGCCAGCTGCACGGCGTGGAGCCACTGGCGGCTCAGTCCGAGGCGCGCCGAGAGCGTCGGATCGGCGCCGTACATGGCGTCGCCGACGCACGGGTGCCGCTGCGCCGCCATGTGCACCCGGATCTGGTGCGTGCGGCCGGTCTCCAGGTGGATCTCGAGGAGGCTCGCGGCGGGGAACGCCTCGATCGTCTCGTAATGCGTGACCGACGGCTTGCCCCCCGCGACGACCGCGAACTTCCAGTCGGAGCGGGGGTGCCTCCCGATCGGCGCGTCGATGGTGCCGCTCAGCGGGTCCGGGTGGCCCTGGACGACGGCATGATAGATCTTCTCCACCGTCCGGTCGTGGAACGCGCGTTTGAGCGCCGTGTACGCCCGCTCGGACTTCGCCACGACCATCAGCCCGCTGGTTCCGGCGTCGAGCCGGTGGACGATGCCCGCTCGTTCCGCGGCGCCGGATGTGGAGATGCGGAACCCGGCGGCCGCGAGAGCGCCGAGGACCGTCGGCCCTTCCCACCCGACGGACGGATGCGCGGCCACCCCGACCGGCTTGTCCACGACCACGATGTCATCGTCGTCGTGCACGATCGTGAGCTCGGGGACCGCGATCGGCACGATCTCGACATCGGCCTTCGGCTGCCACGACACCTCGAGCCACGACCCGGCGGTCAGGCGGTCGGACTTCCCGGCCTCGCGACCATCGACGAGGACGCCGCCGGCCTCCGCGACCTCGGCCGCGAAGGTCCGGGAGAACCCGAGGAGCTTGGCGAGGCCCGCGTCGACGCGCGCGCCGTCCAGCCCGTCAGGAATCGGGAGGGTGCGCGTCTGCATCTACGGCTTCGGGCTCTCGGGCCGCTCGGCGGCCTCGTCGGAGCGGGCGTCGTCGCCGTCATCGCCCGCACCGTCGTCGCCGTGGTCGTCGCCGTGCGTGCGGCTGCCGTCCAGCCCGACGCCGCGGATGGTGAGGATCAGGAACAGCGCCATGCTCGACACGATGGCGACGTCGGCGAGGTTGAAGATCGCCGGGAGGAGCGGGATCTGGAGGAAGTCGACGACATGCCCCACACCGAAACCGGGGGCCCGGAACAGCCGGTCCGTCAGGTTGCCGAGCAGGCCGCCGAGCAGGAGCCCGAACAGGATCGCCCACGCCGTGGAGCGGATGCGCGGCGCGTACCAGATGACGAACCCGAGCACACCCACGCCCACGATCGAGAAGATCCAGGTCGAGCCGCTGCCGATCGAGAAGGCGGCGCCGGCGTTCTTGACGAAGTGGAACTGGAGCAGCTGGCCGAGGACCTGGATCTGCTGGCCCTCGAACAGGTTCGACACGACCAGGACCTTGGCGATCTGGTCGACGAGGTACACGCAGAGCGCCACCACCGCCAGGATCACCAAGGCCCGGACGCTGACCTTGGACCGGGAGGGACTAGCCTCCAAAGCCGGGGAAGACCGGGGGCTGGCCCTGGCCCTGGGCGTTGCCGTCGTCGGAACCGCCGGCCGCGACCGGGGCCGGGACACCCGCGGCGGGACGCGCCTGCTGGCCCTGGCCGCCGAAGCCGGCCGGCTGCGACACCGGGGTGTCGAGCTCGCGCAGCTGGCCCTCGATGTAGCTCTTGAGACCCTTGCGGTAGTCGCGCTCGAAGGTGCGCAGCTCGTCGATGCGGCGCTCGAGCCCGGTGCGCTCCTGGTCGAGGGCGCTGATCTGGGCGCGCTGCTTCGACTCGGCCTCGGCGACGATGCGGGCGGCGGTGGCGTGGCCCTCGGCGATCAGCGCGTCGCGCTTCTCGACGCCCTCGCGCACGTGCTCCTCGTGGAGGCGGCGGGCGAGCTGGAGGAGGTTGTTGGTGGCGTTCGGGTCGTTCGGGTTGTCAGCGGGAGCCGCGTACGACGGAGCCGCCGCCTGCTGCGGCTGCTGCTTCGCCTCGGCGAGCTGCTGCTGCGTCTGCGAGAGTCGCTGCTTGAGCTCGTCGTTCTCGCGCTGAAGACGCTCGGTCTCGCCGTTGTCGGCCGGCGCGGTCGCGACGGCCGCGGGACCGGACTGACCGCCGCTGCGCTGCAACTCCGCGATGCGCGAGTCGGCCGCCACGAGCCGCTGCTTGAGCTCGTCGTTCTCCTGGCCCAGACGACGCAGTTCGACGACGACCTCGTCGAGGAAGTCGTCGACCTCGTCCTGGTCGTAGCCCTCGCGGAACTTCGTCGGCTGGAACCGCTTGTTGACTACATCTTCCGGAGTCAGCGCCATGGCAAGCCACCTTAGATCTTCTAAAACGAACAGAAAGTGCGTTCAGCCAACGCTAGCAAAGTGCGCACACTCCGCGCACTCCGCCGCACCTCGCGCGCCGGCTCTGCAACCCTATAACGGAGCGCCCAGCCGACACGCTCACGACTCTCAGCGGAATGCCAGTGTGATGTACAGGCCGATGATGACGGCGAGCATGGTGAGACTCCACCCGAAGTCGATCGCGACCGGGCCCATGGACAGCCGCGGGATGATCCGGCGGAAGAACCGGATCGGCGGGTCGGTCACGACATACGTCGACTCAGCGAGCACGAGACCGAACCCGCGGGGTCGCCACTGGCGCGCGAACACGCGGACGAGATCGAGCACGAACCGGGCCCAGAGCACGAAGAAGTAGATCAGGAGGAGGTAGTACGCGACGGTCGCGACGATCGAGACGACAAACACGATTCAAGTATGGACGAAAGCGCACTGCCCCCCGACGGGGACGGTGCGCTCACGGGGTTCCGGGGGCGGGCGCTCAGGCCTGAGCGAAGAAGGAGGCGTCGACCTCGGCGTCCTGGCCGCCGTGCTCGCCGGAGACGACGACGTGCGACGGGGAGAGGAGGAAGACCTTCGGGGTGACCCGCTCGATCTTGCCGTAGAGACCCTGCGAGAGGCCGCTGGCGAAGTCGATGAGGCGGCGGGCGTCGCCCTCGCTCATCTGAGAGAGGTTGATGATGACCGGGACACCCTCGCGGAACGACTCGGCGATCGCCTGGGCGTCGCGGTACTGGCGGGGGTGGACCGTGAGGATCTCGTTCATTTCCTGTACCGATGCATTCCGTGCGGTGGACGCCTTGCGCAGCGGCGTGACCGGAGCGCGGCCGGCCGCGGGAGCGACCGGGGCGGGGTGGGGGACGGCCTGGACCGGCGGCTGGGCGGGGGCCTCGCGGCGCGGCGCGTGCTGCACCGGCTCCTGAGGCTCCTCGTCGAACTCCAGCTCCTCGTCGGCGAGGCCGAGGTAGACCATCGTCTTCTTCAGCGGGTTGGCCATGCGCTTCCTCCGTCTTGACCAGTGCGCCGACGGGACGCCTCGCACTTCGGAACCTTGTTGGTTTCGAGATTAACGAGGTTGCGGCCGATTCCCGGTAATGGCGGTCCCGATCCGAAGGTGTGTCGCGCCCGCGGCGATCGCCTCGCGGTAGTCCTGGGACATTCCGGCGGAGATGGCCGTCGCCTCCGGGGCGATAGCGCGGACGCGCTCGCTTGCCGCGCGGACGCGCTCGAACGCGCGGGCGGGCTCCTCGTCGATGGGGGCGACGGCCATGAGACCGAGCAGGCGCAGCCCGGGCGTCGCGAGCACATGCTCGACGAGCGGTTCGAGGTCCCGGTCGGCCACGCCTCCCCTCGCGGGGTCGTCCGTGAGGTTGAGCTGGACGAACGCGTCGACCGTGCCCTCCTCGGAGCGGAGCGCGTCCACGAGGGACAGTCGGTCGACCGAGTGGATGACGCTCGCGTAGCGGCGCACCTGACGGGCCTTCTTGCTCTGCAGCTGCCCGACGAAGTGCCACGTCAGCGCGAGGTCGGCGAGCTCGGCAGCCTTCTCCTGCGCCTCCTGGTGCCGGTTCTCCCCCACGTCGCGCACCCCGAGCGCCGCGAGTTCGCGGACGAGCGATGCGGGGTGGAACTTCGTGACCACCACGCAGGTCACCTCCTCGGGCGAGCGGGCCGCCGCCCGTGCCGCGTCGGCGATGCCGGCACGGACGGCGGCGAGCCGCTCCGCGAGAGGGCTACTTGAGGAAGTCGGGGATGTCGAGGTCGTCATTCTCGTCGTCGAAAGCCGGGTCCTTCTGGGGTGCCGCTTCGGCGGCCGGGTGCTCCCCCGCGTGCCATGACTCGGTCTGGGGAGCCGCGACCTCGCCGGCCTCGACCGCGGCCGACGACTGCAGGGCCGCCTCCTCCGAGCCGGCCTCGACGAAGCTCGACCGGCGGCTGTCGTTCACCGCGGGACGGCTGTTCGGCTCGCCGCCGTCGAAGCCCGCCGCGATGACGGTCACGCGGACCTCGTCGCCCAGGGTGTCGTCGATGACCGCGCCGAAGATGATGTTCGCCTCCGGGTGCACCGCCTCCTGCACGAGCCGGGCGGCGTCGTTGATCTCGAAGATGCCGAGGTTCGATCCGCCCTGGATCGAGAGCAGGACGCCGTGCGCCCCGTCGATCGAGGCTTCGAGGAGGGGCGACGCCACCGCGAGCTCGGCCGCTTTGATGGCGCGGTCCGCGCCCCGGGACGAGCCGATGCCCATGAGAGCGCTGCCCGCGCCCTGCATGACCGACTTGACGTCGGCGAAGTCGAGGTTGATGAGACCGGGGGTCGTGATGAGGTCGGTGATGCCCTGGACACCGGCGAGGAGGACCTGGTCGGCGGTCGAGAACGCCTCCAGCATGCTGATGCCGCGATCGCTGATCTCGAGGAGACGGTCGTTCGGCACCACGATGAGGGTGTCGACCTCTTCCTTCAGCCGCTGCACGCCCGACTCGGCCTGCTGCTGGCGGCGCTTGCCCTCGAACGAGAACGGCTTGGTGACGACACCGATGGTCAGCGCGCCGATGGACTTCGCGATGCGGGCCACGACGGGTGCGCCGCCGGTTCCCGTGCCGCCGCCCTCTCCCGCGGTCACGAAGACCATGTCGGCGCCGGCGAGGGCCTCCTCGATCTCCTCGGCATGGTCCTCGGCGGCGCGGCGGCCGACCTCGGGATCGGCGCCGGCACCGAGGCCGCGGGTGATCTCGCGGCCGACGTCGAGCTTCACGTCGGCGTCGCTCATCAGCAGCGCCTGGGCGTCCGTGTTGATGGCGATGAACTCGACGCCGCGCAGGCCGAGCTCGATCATGCGGTTGACGGCGTTGACGCCGCCACCGCCGATGCCGACGACCTTGATCACGGCGAGGTAGTTCTGGTTTGCTGTCACGTCCGGCCTCCACGGGAACCTTCAACCTCAAGTCGAGGCTTAAAGTTATGCTGAGTATGCAATTCTCGATCTGACGGTATGCGCGCGGGCGCCCCCGCCGCGGCAGGCGCGGGGCGTGTCGGGAAACTGCACCGCATCGGGGTCATCCGGTCGTGACGCTGTGGGGCGAGGAGACGTCGTACCGGCTCGCCTTCGGGGCGCTCTTCAGCAGCGCTCCGAGGTCTGCCGCCTTGAGCTCGGAGTCCTCGGCACTCCCCCACACCACGGTCGCCGAGCGCCCTCGCAGCGTGAAGCTCACATCGTCCTTGGTCTTGGCGGTGATCGTGTCGACCTGCGAGAGCACGTCGGCGGGCAGCGCGCTCAGCACGCCGGCGGCCGCCGCGAACCCCGAGCCGGCGTTCGTCTCGGCCGACGCGCCCGAAGCCGCGATGAGGGGGTATCCCGCCGGCCGGCCGGCGCTGGAGGCGATCGGCACCTTCGCCGCGTCGACCAGGACGTACGCGCTCCCCTGCTGCACGACCCCGATCGCCTGACGCTCCACGACGCGGACCACGATCGAGTCCGGCGGCCGGCTCTCGATCGTGTAGCTGCGGATGAGCGGGAAGGCCGCGAGGTCCGCCGAGATCGCGGCCTGATCGAGCAGCGGCAGTGGAGTCCCGACCTGGTCGGAGAGCTTCTGCTCGATGGCGCCCGCGTCGAGCCGGGAGGTCCCCTCCACCCGGATGTGCCGGAGCGCGAGGAGCGGCGAGTACGCGATCAGGACGACACCGACCACGAGCGCGACCACGACACCGGCGGTGGCGAGCCACGCGATCCGGCGACGCCGCGACCGTCTCGTGAAGCGGCGCACCTCGCCGCGCTCGAGACGCCGGCGCTCCTTCCTGGCCGCCCGCAGGGCCCGCGCGATCTCCCGGTTGGTCGGCAGCTGCGGGATCTCGGCCGTGCCGTGACCGCGCGGCGGCGGGGCCGCGCCGGCATCGCGCGCCTCCTGCGGGATCGGGAGCGGGCCGGTCACCGTCTGCACCGCGCGGGGCGATGCGGCCGGCGGAGCGGGCGACGGCTCCTCCGCGCCCCCACGCCCGCCCGGCGCGGGCGAGGCCGCGGGCGACGGCGGAGGCGCCGGAGGCCGATCGAAACCCTGGGGACGCTTCACCGGCGCTGGTCCTACTCCGTGCGGGCCGCCGCACCGGCGTCGGCGGACGCGGCCGGCCCGGTGCGACGCAGCGAGTCGAGGAGCTGGGGGACGATCCGGTACACGTCGCCGCAGCCGAGAGTGATGACGAAGTCGCCCTCCCGGGCGATCCTCGCGGTGTGGTCGGCCGCCTCCTGCCAGTCGGCGATGAACGCGACGCGCTCGGGATGCTCGAACCGCTCGGCGACGAGGGCGCCGGTCACCCCGGGCTCCGGGTCCTCCCGGGCGCCGTAGACGTCGAGGACGACCGTCTCGTCGGCGTACCGCTCCAGCGTCTCCGCGAACTCCTTGGCGAACAGACGGGTCCGGCTGTAGAGGTGCGGCTGGTGGACGGCGATGATGCGGCCGTCGCCGACGACGGTCCGCGCGGCCGACAGGGCGGCGGCGACCTCGGTGGGGTGATGGGCGTAGTCGTCGTAGACGCTGACGCCGCCGATCGTGCCGTGCAGTTCGAAGCGGCGCTCGGTCCCTCCGAACTCGGCGATCGCGGCGAGCGAGCGCTCGGGATCGAAGCCGAGGCCCGTGAGCACAGCGAACGCGCCTCCCGCGTTGATCGCGTTGTGGCGGCCGGGGACCCGGAGTCGCGCGGCGTAGTCCTGGCCGTCGTAGCGGACGGCGAAGGAGACGGGGCCCTCGGTCACGATCGAGTGGACGCGCACGTCGGCGTTCTCGGCCTCGCCGAAGGTGATGATGCGCTTGTCCGGCGCCGCCTCGCGCAGGCGCCCGGTGACGTGGATCGCCCCCGGATCGTCCGACGAGACGGCGACGAAGTCGTCCGCCTCCCGGGCGAAAGTGACGAAGGCGTCCTCGAAGGCCTCCAGGGACCCGTAGTGATCGAGGTGGTCCGGGTCGACGTTCGTGATCAGCGCGACGGCCGTGTCGTAGAGGAGGAACGAGCCGTCCGACTCGTCGGCCTCGACGACGAACAGCTCTCCGCTGCCCGCCTGGGAGCTCTTCCCGAGGGAGGCGATGACGCCGCCGTTGACGAAGCTCGGGTCCTCGCCGAGGCCCAGGAGGCCGGTGATGATCATTCCCGTGGACGTGGTCTTGCCGTGCGCGCCGGCGACGGCCACGAGGCGCTTGCGGCTGATCAGCCAGGCGAGGGCCTGCGACCGGTGCAGCACCGGCAGCCCCTTGGCCAGAGCGAGCTGGTACTCGGGGTTGTCCTGCCAGAGGGCGCCGGTGACGACGAGGGTGTCGGCGTCGCCCACGTTGGCGGCGTCGTGCCCGATCGCGATCGTCGCGCCGAGCGCGCGGAGCGCGTCGATGTTGGAGGAGTGCCGGACGTCCGAGCCGGTGACCGGGTGGCCGGCCTCGAGGAAGAGCCGCGCGATCCCGCTCATGCCCGAACCGCCGATGCCCACGAAGTGCAGCCTCCCGAGCTCGTCGGGGAGGGGCATGCTGAGGTCGGGTTTGATCACGAGTACTGCTTTCGGTCGGGTGCGGGCTGCTCCATCAAGTATGACGCTACGCCCCGGTCAGGACGATCCGGCGAGGGCGCTCCGGATGAGGGCGACCATGCGGTCGGAGCCGTCGCGGACGCCCGCGGAAGCGGCGCGGCGCCCCATCTCGGCGACCCGGTCGCGGTCGGACAGCAAGGGCAGCAGGCCGGAGTCCACCCACCCGGGGAGGAACTCCGCGTCGTCGATCAGGAGGCCACCGCCCGCAGCCACGACGCCGGCGGCGTTGAAGCGCTGCTCGCCGTTGCCGATGGGGAACGGCACGTACACGGCCGGGATGCCGAGGGCGGCGAACTCGCTCACGGTCGCTGCTCCCGCTCGGGCGACCGCCAGATCGGTGAGCGCGAACGCCAGGTCCATGCGATCGCAATAGTCGATCAGGCGGTAGTGCTCCACGCCGGGGTCCGCCAGCTCGCCCCGGCCTCCTTGGATGTGCAGCACCTGCCAGCCCGCGGCCGTGAGCTCGGGGGCGCGGGCGGCGATCGTCTCGTTGATGCGCCGGGCACCCAGGGAGCCGCCGGTGACGAGCAGGGTCGGACGATCGCCGGCCAGCCCGAACTCGGCGAGGGCCGCGGGGCGCGCCGCGGACCGGTCGAGCTCCTCGATCTCCACGCGGAGGGGCATCCCGACGAAAGTGGCGTGCGGCAGGGGCGTTCCCTCGAACGCGACCCCGACCCAGCGGGTGTAGCGCGCACCGAGCCGGTTCGCGAGGCCCGGGCGCGCGTTCGCCTCGTGCTCGATCAGGGGCACGCCCTCCTTGCGCGCGGCCGAGTACGCCGGCGCGGAGGCGTAGCCGCCGAAGCCCACGACCGCGTCGATGCCCCTCTCGCGGATGAGCTGCCGGACCGTCGCCGTCGAGCGGCGGTACTCCCCCGGGAAGCGCAGCGCGGCGGCGTCGGGCCGGCGCGGGAACGGCAGCTTCGGGATCGTGGCGAGCTCGTAGCCGCGGGCGGGGACGAGCCGCGCCTCCAGCCCCTCCTTGGTGCCGAGGACGAGCACCTCCGAGGTCGGGTCGTCGCGGCGGAGCCGGTCGGCGACCGCGAGCAGGGGGTTCACGTGGCCGGCGGTGCCTCCGCCGGCGAGCAGATAGCGCGTCACCGCGCGACGCCCTTCGCGCGGCGCGCCTCCTTGGAACTGTGGCGGGCGAACGAGAGCACGATGCCGATGGCGACCATGGAGAAGATGATCGCAGTGCCTCCCCGGGAGATCAGTGGGAGCGGGACGCCGAGGACCGGGATCACGCCGAGGACCACCCCGATGTTCACGAACGCCTGGCCGATGATCCAGACCATGACCGCCGCCGTCGTCACGCGCGGGAACGGGTCGTCCGCGGCGTGGATGATGCGCAGGAACACGATCGCCAGGGTGACGAACAGGAGGAGCACCACGATCGCGCCGATGAGGCCGAGCTCCTCGCCGATGATCGCGAAGATGAAGTCGGTGTCGGCCGCGGGCAGCCACGACCACTTGGAGTGCGAGTTCCCGAGCCCGACGCCGAAGACTCCACCCGAGGCGAGGGCGTAGTAGCCGTTGTTGATCTGCCAATCGACGTCGGGGTTGGCGGCGCTGGTCCCGCCGAACATGGCGGCGATCCGGCCGAGGCGGCTTGCGCTCGAGATGGCCACGAAGAAGGCCAGGACCGCGACGCCCGAGAGCCCGACGACGAGGTAGCGGAGGCGCACGCCGGCGAAGTAGAGGCCGCCCAGCACGAACGCCGACATGATCATCGTCGTTCCGAGGTCGCCACCCAGGACCACCAGCCCGATCGCGGCGCCGGCGACCGGAACGACCGGCACCACGACGTGGCGCCAGTCGTGGAGCATGTCCCGCTTGCGGGAGAGCACGACACCGAGCCAGACGACGAGGGCGAGCTTGATCGCCTCCGACGGCTGGAGGGTCAGCGGTCCGACGCGGAGCCAGTTCCGGTTGCCGCCGATCTCCACGCCGAGGGGCGTGAGCAGGACGAGCACCTGGAGGAAGCAGGCCGCGCCGAGCAGGAACCACACCGTCCGCTGCCAGAACGCGAGGGAGAGCCGCGACACGAAGAGCATGAGCGGCAGGCCGATCAGCGCGAACGCCCCCTGCGACCAGAACGCGGCGAAGAAGTTGTTGCTGTCGTTGTGCGACTCCACCGCGGACGAGGAGAGGACCATCACGAGGCCGAACACGACGAGGAAGAGGGTCGTGCCGAGGAGCAGGAAGTAGTTGGCCGATTCGCTCGCCAGGGAGCGTCCCAGCGAGATCCGGGCGGTCAAGCCGGCCAGCCGGGAGGAGCGCGCCTCCGCGGATTCCGGCTCAGGCTCCGGAGCCGCCCTCCGGGTCCGTTCGGTCCGAGGCGGTGTCGCCGTCATCCGCCCCACCTCCCAAGAACTCGTTCACGGCCGCCTGGAACCTGCGCCCGCGTTCCGCATAGTCGGCGAACTGGTCCATCGATGCCGCGGCCGGGGCGAGCAGCACGGTGTCGCCCTCGCGGGCGAGGGCTCCGGCCAGCCGCACCGCCGTCGGCATGACCTCATCAGTCTCGTCGGCCTCGACCTCGCGAACGGGGAGCCCGGGGGCGTGTCGCTCGAATGCGGCCCGGAGGGCGGACCGGTCGGCGCCGATGATCACGGCGCCGCGGAGGCGCCCCACATGCTTGCTGACGAGCTCGTCGACGTCGACGCCCTTGAGGAGGCCACCGGCGACCCACACCACGGACGGATAGGCCCGGAGCGATGCGTCGGCCGCGTGGGGGTTCGTCGCCTTGGAGTCGTCGACCCAGCTGACGCCCGCCTCGACGCGGATCAGCTCGATCCGGTGCGCGTCGAGGCGGAACGCGGTGAGGACGTCCCGGATCACCTGCGGCGACACCCCGTAGGAACGGGCCAGTGCGCTCGCAGCGAGGATGTTGGCGACCACGTGGGGCGCCGCGAGCCCCGCCTCCTGGAGCTCGTCGAGCGTGGTCAGCTCGATGGCTGCGTGGGCGCGGTCCTCGAGGAACGCGCGGTCGCAGAGGATGCCGTCGACGATGCCGAAGTCGCTCGGACCCGGGACGTCGAGACCGAAGCCGATCGCGCGGGCGCCCTCGATGACCTCGGCCTCCTCGACCATGCGGAGGGTGTTGCGGTCGGCACGGTTGTAGACGCAGGCCACCTGGGTGTTCTCGTACACCTTCGCCTTCGCCGCGATATACGCCTCGAGCGAGCCGTGCCAGTCGAGGTGGTCGTCGGCGATGTTGAGGCACGCGGCGGAGTAGGGCGACAGCCGGCCGCCGGCGTTCCGTCCGACCCAGTGCAGCTGGTAGCTCGACAACTCGACCACGAGCACGTCGAACCCCTCGGGGTCGCGGATGGCGTCGAGGACGGGGACGCCGATGTTGCCGCAGGGCGCCACCCGGTATCCCGCCGCCAAGAGCATGGTCGCCGTGAGCTGGACGGTCGTCGTCTTGCCGTTGGTGCCTGTCACGCAGATCCAGTCGGCCGGATCGCCCACCTTGTCGCGCAGTCGCCAGGCGAGCTCGATGTCGCCCCACACGGCGACCTCCCGCTCGGCCGTCCAGAGGAGGAGGGGGTGATCCCAGTGGAATCCCGGTGAGACGACGACGAGCTCCGGCGAGAACTCGACCAGGCGCTCCGGCGGCGTGGACAGGTCCGGCGCGACGACGAGTTCGGCGCCGATCACCGACAGGAGCATCGTCCGCTCCTCGTCGGCACGCTCCGTCACCACGAGGACCTCGGCACCGAGCTCGGCCAGCGTGTCCGCGACCGCGAAACCCGTCACACCGAGCCCGTAGACCGCGACCCGGAGGCCTCGCCAGTCCGCGTGCCAGCTGGTCAGGGACCGGAGGCGCTCATCCGTCGCGGTCATGTCGCGAGCCATTCGAGGTAGAACGAGCCCACGCCCGCGGCGACCATGAGGCCGCCGATGATCCAGAACCGGACGACGACCGTCACCTCGGCCCACCCCTTCAGCTCGAAGTGGTGATGGATCGGGCTCATCAGGAAGATGCGCTTGCCGTGCGTGAGCTTGAAGTACGCGCGCTGCACGATGACCGAGCCGGCCTCGACGACGAAAAGGCCGCCGATGAGGACGAGGAGCAGCTCGGTCCGGCTGAGGATCGCCAGAGCCGCGACCGCGCCGCCGAGGGCGAGCGAGCCGGTGTCGCCGAGGAAGATCTGCGCCGGCGACGTGTTCCACCAGAGGAATCCGACGACCGCTCCGACGATCGCCGTGGCGACGATCGCGAGGTCGAACGGGTCGCGGACCTCGTAGCACTTCGCCACATTGGCCGGGTTGAGGCCGACGTTCGCACACGACTGGATCGACTGCCAGAAGCCGATGATGATGTAGGCGCCGATCGCGAGGATCGAGGCCCCGGACGCGAGGCCGTCGAGTCCGTCGGTCACGTTCACGCCGTTCGAGGTGGCGGCCACGATGAAGTTGATCCAGATGAGGTAGAGGCCGTAGCCCACGACCACCCCGATCAGCCCGAAGCGCGTGATGTCGCCGAAGTCGATCGGCAGGTCGCGGATGAACGAGACGCTCATCGTCGCCGGCGTGTAGCCGTTGCCGTTGGGGAACCGGATCGCGAGGAGCGCCCACACGGTCGCCACGACCACCTGACCGGCCACCTTGGCCCAGCCGGTGAGACCCAGACTGCGCTCGCGCCGCGTCTTCAGGAAGTCGTCGATGAAGCCGACGACACCGAGTCCGACCATGAGGAAGAGCACCAGCAGCGCGGAGACGCTCGTCTCGTCGCCGGTCAGGAGGAGCGCGGTGAAGTACCCGAACAGCGTCCCGAGGATGACGACGATGCCGCCCATCGTCGCGGTGCCGCGCTTCGCGTGGTGGCTCTGCGGACCGTCGTCGCGGATGAACTGGCCCCACTGGAGACGGCGGAACAACCGGATGAACAGCGGGGTCAGGAACAGCGTGAACGCCATGGACAGGGCACCGGAGGTCAGCAGCGCCCTCACGAGAAGGCCTCCCCCAACCGGTCGCCCAGGTGGCGCAGACCTGCGGAGTTCGAGGACTTCACCAGCACGATGTCGCCCGGGCGGAGCGCCCCGGAGAGGTGCTCGAACGCGGCGTCCTGGGTGTCGAAGTAGAGCGACTCGCCGTCCCACGAGCCTTCGTTGATGGCGGTGATGTGCATGCGGCGCGCCGACGGGCCGACCACCACGAGCTGGTCGATGCCCAGCCGGACGGCCAGCAGGCCGATGCGGTCGTGCTCCTCGCCCGAGAACTCGCCCAGCTCGCTCATCTCGCCGAGGACGGCGACGGTACGGCTCCCCGTGTCGGCGATCTGAGCCAGCGTCTTGAGCGCTGCGGCCATGGAATCGGGGCTCGCGTTGTACGCGTCGTTGATGACCGTGACCTCGTCGCCGCCCATGACCTCCATGCGCCACCGCTCGGCGGTGCGGACCGTCTGCAGAGCGGAGACGATGCGGTCGATGTCCACGCCGAGCGTGTGCGCGGCCGCCGCGGCGGCGAGGGCGTTCATGACGTGGTGCTCGCCGAGCACCTGGAAACGGACCGGGCGCGCCTCCCCGTCGGGCAGATGGAGCGTGAACGCCGTGCCGCGAGCGCCCGATACGACGTCCGTCGCCCGGACGTCTGCGCGCGGGTCGAGCCCGAACCACAGAACCCGGGCGACCGTCTTGTCGGCCATGGAGGCGACCCGCGGGTCGTCCCTGTTCAGCACGGCGACGTCGGACTCGAGCAGGTCGGCGACCATCTCGGTCTTGGCGCGCAGGGTCATCTCGATGCCGCCGAACTCACCGGCGTGCGCGAGGCCGACCTTGAGGACGATTCCGATGTCGGGCCGTGCCATCCGCACCAGGCGCGCGATCTCGCCGATGCCGCTCGCGCCCATCTCGGCGACGAGGAAGTCGGTCTCCTCGGTCACCTGGAGCATCGTCACGGGCGCACCGACCTCGTTGTTGAAGGAGGCGCGCGGCGCGATCGTCGAGCCGACCTGCTCGAGGATCGCACGGAGGAGGTTCTTGGTGGTCGTCTTGCCGTTCGACCCGGTCACGCCCACGACCTTGAGGCGGCCGAGCGCGCGGACGCGGGCGATGACCTCGGTGGCCAGGTCGCCGAGCGCGGTCACCGTGTCCTCGACGAGGAGCTGCGGAACCGGGAGGTCGAGAGCGTGGTCGACCACGATCAACGCGGCTCCCGCCTCCGCCGCCTGCGGCGCGAAGAGGTGCCCGTCGGTGAACTCGCCCGGCTTGGCGAAGAAGATGGTGCCCGGCTCCACCTCGCGCGAGTCGGTCGTGGAGAGGCCGCTCACGATCGTCTCCGGGGTCGCAGCGGTTCCGTCGAGCAGGAGCCGGCCGCGGGTCGCCGCGGCGATCTCGGCCAGGGTCAGCGCGATCACAGCCAGCCCGCCTCTCGGAGGGCGAGCTTGACGTCGTCGCGCGCCGAGTACGGGAGGCGCTCGCCGGCGACCTCCTGGTAGTTCTCGTGACCCGGCCCGGCGTAGAGGACGACGTCGCCCTCGCCGGCGAGCGACAGGGCCTTGCGGAACGCCGCACGCGGATCGGGGATCTCGTACAGCTCGAGCCCGGGGACCGCCGAACGGGCGCCCTCGAGGAGAGCCGCTCGGATCGCGGCAGGGTCTTCCCAGCGCGGGTGGAAGTCGGTGATGACGACGGCGTCCGAGCCGCGCGCGGCGATGGCGCCCATGTCGGTCCGCTTCGTGGTGTCGCGGTCGCCGTCCGCTCCGAACACCATGACGATGCGGCCGTCGGTCACCTTGCGGAGGGCGCTGAGCATCGACAGGAAGGCGTCGGGGCTGTGGCCGTAGTCGATGAACACGACCGGTCCGCGGTCGCCGGAGAGGCGCTCGGCACGGCCGGGGATGTACGCGTCGATCCCTCCGTCGCGCTCCAGGGCGGCGCCGATGGCGTCGAGGTCGTACCCCGACTCGACGAGCATCACGATCGCGAGGGCGGCGTTGGCGGCGTTGTAGGCGCCGAGCAGCGGGACGCTGGACTCGATCCGCCGTCCGTCCGGGCCCTCCAGCGAGAACGACGTGCGCGTGAGGGTCTCCTCCTGCACCGTCAGCCGCCACTCGGCGTCGGAAGCGGGCGAGCTCGACAGCGTCGCCACCGGGATGCGGGAGCGCTCGACGAGCGCGCGCCCCCAGTCGGAGTCGACGGTCACGACGCCGCGCCGGGCGCGGTCCGGCTGGAAGAGCTCGAGCTTCGCCGCGAAGTAGTCCTCCATGGCCGCGTAGTCGTCGAGATGGTCGTGGCTGAGGTTCGTGAAGCCGACGACGTCGAACACGATGCCGTCGACGCGGTGGCGGGTGAGGGCCTGCGCCGAGACCTCGATCGCGACGGCCCGGACGCCTCCCTCGCGCATGCGGGCGAGGAGCGCGTGGAGCTCGCTCGCCTCGGGCGTGGTGAGCTTGCTGGTGATCGCCGTGTCGCCGATGCGGCGCTCGGCGGTGGAGCTCAGGCCCGACACCACGCCGAGCTGGCCCAGGATCGCGTTCAGCAGGTAGACGACGCTCGTCTTGCCGTTGGTGCCGGTCACGCCGAACAGCGTCGCGGTGTTCTCGTCGGTGCGGTAGATCCAGCCGGAGACGGCCCCGAGAGCGGCGCGCGGGTCGGGCGTCACGATGACGGGGAGACTGGAGTCGGCAGCGAGGGCGGCTCCCTCCTCGTCGGTGAGCACGGCCACGGCGCCGTTCTCGGCGGCGGCGGACGCGTAACCGGCTCCGTGCGCGTTGCGCCCCGGCACGCCGACGTACAGGTCGCCGGGCTCGACCGCCGAGCTCGCAAGAGCCGCACCGGTCACCTCGACGCCGTCGAGGTCACCGCGCGCGTCGAGCCCGAACTCGGCGACCAGCTGGGCGAGCGGACGGGCGACGGGATGCTCGGGGCGCAGAGAGGAGGGCGCCGGTCCTGTCACGAGGCTCACTTTCCGTAGACGATGTCTCAGTAGTAGGGCGGATAGTCCGCCGGGCTCGACGTCGAAGGCTTCACCCGGTACGTCTTCAGCACCTGGCTCATGATCGTGTGGAACAGCGGAGCGGCGGCTGCCGACGAAGTAATGGTAGTCGGGTATCCGAGGTTGACCGAAACGACGTACTGGGGGTCGTCGACCGGGGCGACGCCCATCACGGACACGTAGTAGGAGGGCAGATACCCGCCTTTGCCGTCCGGCTGCTGGGCCGTTCCGGTCTTCGCCGCGACGCGGTAACCGGGGATCTGGAGCTGTTTCGCGAGCTCCCCCTTCGTCACCACGGACTCCATCATCCCGAGTGTCGTGGCGGCGGCCTGCGACGAGATCACCGGCACCGGAGTCGGCTTGGGGACCCCGGTCACGGTGCCGTCCGGCTGCTGGCACCCCTCGACGAGGCTGAGCGGGATACGGGTGCCCCCGTTGGCCAGCGCCTGGTACGCGTCGACCATCTGGAGCTGGGTGGCCGAGACGCCCTGCCCGAACATCGTGGCGTACTTGGTCTGGTCGTCCCACTCGGAGACGGGGTTGAGGATGCCCGAGGACTGACCCGGATACGGCAGGCCGGTCGCCTCGCCGATGCCGAACTTCTTCAGGAAGTCGTACCTCGTCTGGTCGCTCAGCGCGCGGCCCAGCTGCGACATGCCGGTGTTGGACGACATCATGAGCACCCCGGTCAGGGTGAGCGGCAGCGGTGCGTGGTAGCCCGAGTCGTGCAGGTCGGCGCCCTTGCCGGACTTCCACTCGTACGGCGCGAGGACCGGCGAGGCCGGTGTCGCCTTGCCCTGGTCGATGAGCATGGAGGCGGTGAGCGCCTTGAACGTGGAGCCCGGCTCGTAGGGCGTCGTGAACGGCAGGAGGCCCCAGTAGCCCGGATCGGTCGACGAGATGTCGTTCGGGTCGAGGGCGGGCCACTGCGCGATCGCCTTGATCTTCCCCGTCTTGGCCTCCGCCACCGTCACGAAGCCGAACTTCGAGCCCGTCGCGCCCACCTGCTGGGCGAGGGTCTGCTCGGCGAACCACTGGAGGTCGCCGTCGATCGTCAGCTTCAGCGTGCCGCCGTCCTTCGCCTCCTTCTGGACGACGGTGCTGCCGGGGATGGCGACGCCGTCGGCTCCGCGCTGGTACGTCTCGACGCCGTTCCGGCCCGCCAGGCAGCCGTTCTCGCTCTCCTCGAGGCCGGCATCGCCGCCCGAGGAGAGGAAGCCCAGCAGGTTCCCCGCGACGGCTCCGTTGGGATAGCTCCGCGCCTGCACCTTGCTGAAGGTCAGCCACGGGTACGGCAGCTTGTCGAGCCTGTCGAACGTGCCGACGTCCATGCCCGACTTGATGAGGACGTACTTCGACTTCGGGTCGGCCTTGAGCGCCCCGTCGATCAGCGCCGCGACGGCATCGCCGCCCTGGCCGGTGATCGCGCCGATCTTCGCGGCGGCCTCCAGCATCTTCGCGCGACCACCGGCGATCGCGTCGGACGGGGACGCCGCCGCCGTGTACTTGTAGATCGTCGTGGCGAGCACCGTGCCGTTCGCGTCGACGATGTCGCCGCGGTTACCGAGCAGCGGCGTCGAGACCTCCTTGGCGCGCACGGAGTCGTGCTGGAGCTCATCGGCGCGGACCACCTGGATGTCGACGAGTTTCGCACCGAGGATGCCGACGCTCGCGGCGACCGCCAGCACGGTCATGGCCGTCCGCCGCCGCAGCGTCTTCTTGGCGATCATGCCCGCATCCCGTCCGTCGTCAGTGCGTCACCGGGGTCGGCAGCGCTCCCTGCAACGGTACGGGCGCGGCGGTGGCGGGCGCGGTCGGCGCACCCGCGGTTGCGGAATTCTCAGCTTGGGATCCGGGTGTGGAGGAACCGTTCGCGGTGACGAGGGGGACTCCGGACAGCAACGCGTTGGGCACGAGATTGCCGGAACCGCCCGTGACGGGTCCGGCTGCACCGTTGGCGGCGATCGGGGCGCCGAGGACGGCGCCGTCGGACAGCCGCAGGTATGCCGGATTGCTGTTGCCCACCATTCCCAGCGCGTTGGCGTTCGCCGCGAGGTTCTGCGGCGACGAGACGCGGTTGAGGTCCTCCGACACGGCCTGGTACGAGCGCTGCAGCTGGGTCTGCTTCGCCTGCAGCGCGTCGAGCTGATACGCCCCCTGCGAGATGCCGATGCTCAGCAGGAGCTGCGCCACGACGACCGCGAGGATCGCCCCCACCGCGACGACTGCATAGAGCGCGCGAGGGCGGGCGCGGCGCTGTGCGCGCGACGGCACGACCTCGAGGTGCCCGCGCCGCGACTCCTCCCGCTCGATGGCGGGCGCGCCGGCGGCGGCCACGGCTGTCGCCGATCGTCCGCTCCACGCCGCGAGGGGCCTCCGTGGTGCCGTCGACTCCGCAAGACTCGTGCTCACGAGGCCCTCCTCACTCGTTCGGCGGCACGCAGGCGTACCGGGGTCGCGCGCGGGTTGCGCGCCTTCTCTTCGTCATCGGCCAGCTCGGCGCCCCTGATCAGCAGGGTCAGTTCCGGCTTGTGCTCGGGGAGTTCCACCGGGAGTCCGGCGGGTGCCGTGGAACTCGATCGCCGCGCCAGTTCCCGCTTCACGATGCGGTCTTCGAGCGACTGGTAGGACTCCACGACGATGCGGCCCCCGACGGCGAGGGCATCGATCGCTGCGGGGATGGCCCGCTCCAGAACCGCGAGCTCCTGGTTCACCTCGATGCGCAGTGCCTGGAACACGCGCTTCGCCGGGTGACCCTGCCGCTGAGCCGCCGCGGGCGTCGCCTTAGCGATGAGGTCGACGAGCTGTGCGGAGCGGGTCAGCGGTTCGTGCTGGCGCGCCTCCACGATGCGCCGGGCGTAGCGCGAGGCGAGCTTCTCCTCGCCGTAGTCGCGGAAGATCCGGCGCAGCTCGGCTTCGGAGTACTCGGCGAGGACCACCTCGGCGGTGAGCTCGCTCGTGCTGTCCATGCGCATGTCGAGCGGGGCGTCCTTCGAGTAGGAGAACCCCCGCTCCACCCGGTCGAGCTGGAGGGAGGAGACGCCGAGGTCGAACAGCACACCGTCCGCCTCGGCGAAGCCGAGGTCGTCGAGCGCCTCCCGGATGCCGTCGTACACGGTGTGGACGAGGTGCACCCGCTCGCCGAAGCGCGCCAGCCGCTCCCCCGCGATCGCCAGGGCCTCGGGGTCGCGGTCGAGGCCCACGAGCACCGCCTCCGGGAAGCGCTCGAGGACGCCGGCCGAGTGACCGCCCATGCCGAGAGTGGCGTCGACGAAGACGGCGCCGGGACGCCGGAGGGCGGGGGCGAGCAACTCGATGCAGCGCTCGAGGAGCACCGGGGTGTGGATGTCGTCGGTCATAGCCGTTCGGGATCCCGTCTCGCCTCCCTGATCCTGGATCCCCATCCATCCCGACCTGACACCGGGGAAGTGGTGTCAGGGCGTATGGCTGGGAGTCCGGGACCAGGGCTCGGCGCGACTAGAACAATCCCGGGATCACCTCCTCCTCCGTCGTGGCGAACGTGGCCTCCTGCTCCGCCAGGTAGGTCTCCCAGGCCTGTGCGTCCCAGATCTCCGCGCGGCTGCCCGCGCCGATCACGACGAGGTCGCGATCCAGTCCCGCGTACGAGCGCAGCGTCGGCGGGATGGTCACCCGGTTCTGCTTGTCCGGGACCTCCGCGCTCGCCCCCGAGAGGAACACGCGCAGGTAGTCGCGGGCCTGCTTGCTCGTCACCGGCGCCTGCCGGATCTTCTCGTGCAGTGCTTCGAACTCGCGCTGGGAGAAGACGTAGACGCAGTGCTCCTGGCCGCGGGTGAGGACGAGGCCGGAGGCGAGCTCATCCCGGAATTTGGCCGGCAGGATGATGCGCCCCTTGTCGTCGAGCTTGGGCGAATGGGTACCGAGGAACATCGGCTGCCACCCCCACTCTCCCGGCCCAGGTTGCGGTGTGCCTCCACTTTACTCCACTTTCATCCACAAAATCAGCCAGAGCGAGGCATTTGCCCCGAAAAGGGGTCAAAGAACCGCGAAAAGTCAGGGCGCAGCGCGGTGGAGGGAAATGGAGGAGGGAGTGCAGCGAGTGGAGTGCCCGAGGCAGCAAAAAAGGGCCGATCCGAAGATCGGCCCATCACGGGTGCCGGAGTGGAGAGAAGGGGAGGGCCCTCACGCGCCGCCGTCGGCGGCTCCGGCGTCAGCTCTGCTGGTCGTCGTTGCGCTTGTCCCACCGGTCGTTCATGCGGTCCATGAACCCGGACGGTCCGCGACCCGCCTTGGTGCGCCCCTGGGGCGCATCCGGGTCGACCGCGACCCGCTTGCCGGGAGCGATCGCGACGAGCACCCCGACGAACATGACCACGAATCCGAGGATGCCTACGAGCGGCTGCTGGACGAGCACGCCGGTCACGAGCACGCCGACGCCCACGACGGCGAGCAGGATGCCCAGCACGATCGAGCGATACGCGGGCCGCGCCCGCTTGCCTCCGACCTTCGCGACGAAGTCTGCGTCGTTCTGATAGAGGCTGCGCTCCATCTCTTCGAGGAGGCGCTGCTCATGTTCCGAAAGCGGCATCCGATTCCCCCTCTTTCTTGCGGGTAGAGGCGTTGGTGAAGCTGATTGTAGCCAAGGCACTCTGGCTAGGCTAGGCGTGTGTCTGAAAGCATCCGATTCGTCGACCTCATCCAGTCCAGAATCGATGGATTCTTCGATGCGCGTGCCTCCATTCTCGTCTCGATAGCAGACGAACTCTCGCCTGTGGCGGCTTTCTCAAGGGAATTTCTCAGCGGCGGCAAGCGATTCCGCGCCCTCTTCTGCTTCTGGGGCTGGCAGGCCGTGCGGAGCGACGACGACGCCGAGGACCAGCCCGTGGTGGCGGGCGGACCGCTCGACGCCGTGGTCTCGGCGGCGAGCGCGCTCGAGCTCTTCCACGCTGCGGCACTCGTGCACGACGACCTCATCGACAACTCGGACACCCGCCGCGGCGCCCCGTCGGCGCATCGCCGCTTCGAGCGGTTGCACGGAGACGAGGCCTGGCGGGGCTCCGGCGAGCAGTTCGGCCTCGGAGCCGCGACCCTCCTCGGCGACCTGCTCCTCATCCTCAGCGACGAGCTGTTCGACGAGGGGCTCGCCCAGGTCGTCAGCCCGGCCGCCCGGCGCGCGGCGCGGGCCGAGTTCAACCGCATGCGCCTGGAGGTGACGGCCGGCCAGTACCTCGACATCTTCGAGGAGATCGGGTGGGCCGCGCGCCCGGACGCGGAGCAGCTCCAGCAAGCGGAGCGCGTGATCGTCTACAAGTCGGCCAAGTACTCCATCGAGTCGCCCCTCCTGATCGGTGCGAGCCTCGCCGGGGCGAGCCCGGCGCAGCTCGAGGCCCTGCGCGGGTTCGGGCTCCCGCTCGGCGTCGCCTATCAGCTGCGGGACGACCTGCTCGGCGTCTTCGGGGACGCGGCGGTCACCGGCAAGCCCAGCGGAGACGATCTGCGCGAGGGGAAGCGCACCGTGCTGATCGCGCTCACGCGGGAGGCGCTCCCCTCCGGCGCGCGCGCCGCGCTCGACGAGCTGCTGGGCGATCCGGACCTCACCCCCGAGCAGATCCGCACGATGCAGGCGACGATCCGGGACTCCGGCGCCGTCGACCGCGTCGAGCGGATGATCGAGGAGAACGTGGAGCGCGCGCTCGCGGCACTGGACCGGGCGCCGATCGGCGCATCGGCCAAGGCGCAGCTGCGCTCGCTCGCGGTGACGGTCACCCGGCGCGCTGCCTGAACCGCACCGAGCTCAGGCGAGCGCCTGCGCCACCCTCCGGACCTCGGCCTTGCGGCCGGCGCGCAGCGCCTCGATGGGCGCGGTGCCGAGGCTCTCCTCCTCGGCCAGGAGCCAGTCGACGGCCTCCTCGTCGTCGAACCCGGAATCGGCGAGGACGACGAGGGTCCCGCGCAGCTCGCTCAGCGGCTGCCCGTCCTTGAGGAAGACGGCGGGGACCTTCAGCACGCCGTCGACGCGTTTGGCTCCGAGGTGCTTGTCCTCGATGAGACGGCGGACGCGGCTGACGCTGAGGCCGAGGAGGTCGACGAGGTCGGGGACGGTCAGCCACTTGGTGGTGGTCTGGAGGTGGTCGCTCACCCTTCCAGCGTGCCACGTCCGGCGGTCCCCGAGCGGAGAGGGCGATTGTTACGATCATGTAAACTCACGTCACATCGGTCACTTCCGTTGACTCCTCTCCCTCGGCGTGCGAGCGTGGAGTCGGTCGTGAGACTCGATTGGGGGTCGGAGATGGTCATCGTCGATGCAGGGTCGGCGCGGAGCCGGTCATCGGAGGGCCGCTCGCGCGCCCGGACGAGTCCCCTTCTCACGCTTCCCATCGCGGTGGTCGGAACCGTCGCCGTCGCGATGAACCTCGTGACACCGTCAGCCGCGGCTACCCGGGCGCCGGAGACGGAACGGAGCGACCGGACCGGTGACGCGGCGACCGCCGCTCCCTCCGAGATCACCTCGTCGATCGCGCGCACCGCGCAGACGAGCGCCGCCGAGACCGCGGTCGCTGCAGCACCGGCCCAGTACACCGTGCGACAGGGCGACACCGTCTCCGGTATCGCGGCGCGCTTCGGCCTGTCGACCGCGGGGATCCTGGCCGTCAACGGACTCAGCTGGAAGAGCCTCATCTTCCCCGGGCAGGTGCTGGCCCTGGCCGGCGCGTCGGCGCCGGCCACCACCGCGCCCGCCGCGCGTCCAGCCGCGGCCCAGGCTCCCGCCCCCGCTCCCGCCCCTTCGGGCACCGCCTACACGATCGTGCGCGGTGACACGGTCAGCGGGATCGCGGCGCGCTTCGGCGTTCCGGCCCGCGCCCTGCTCGCCGCCAACGGGCTGAGCAGCGGCAGCCTGATCTTCCCGGGCCAGCGACTCGCCATCCCGGGGATCACGACGGCGGCTGTGACCGTGGCTGCCCCGGTGTCCGCTCCGGCGCCTGCGCCCGCTCCCGCGCCCGCGGCGGCCGCTCCGGCGCCGCTGCCCGCGGCACCGCCCCCGGGCGCCGTGGTCACGCTGTCGGACGAGATGCGCGCCAACGCGCAGCTCATCGTCCGCGTCGCGCGACAGGAGGGGGTTCCCGACCAGGGCATCGTGGTCGCACTCGCCGCCGCAGCCCAGGAATCGGGCCTCCGGAACGTGCGCTACGGCGACCGCGACTCGCTCGGGTTGTTCCAGCAGCGGCCGAGCATGGGCTGGGGCACGCCGAAGCAGGTCCTCGACCCCATCCGCGCGACACAGGCCTTCTTCGGCGGTCCCGGCAACCCCAATCCGGGCCGCACGCGCGGACTCCTCGACATCGCCGGATGGCGCTCGATGAGCGTGACGCAGGCCGCTCAGGCCGTTCAGCGCTCGGCCTACCCCGACGCCTACGCCGCGTGGGAGGCCTCCGCGCGAGCCTGGCTCGGCCAGCTCGGCTGACCCCTGCCGACGCTCAGCGCGCCCCGCCCGGCGGCAGAAGATCACAGGCCGGTCACAGGCCGCGCGTCCACCGGTGTTTTGCAGGGATCGCGCACCCGCCCTTCCCTAGACTCGACACCGTGACCACCAGCCAGACCGACCCCATGATCGGCCGTCTCATCGACGGCCGGTACCAGGTGCGCTCGCGCATCGCCCGGGGCGGGATGGCGACCGTGTACCTCGCCACCGACCTCCGGCTCGAACGGCGGGTCGCGATCAAGATCATGCACGGCCACCTCGCCGACGACTCGACCTTCAAGAGCCGTTTCGTGCAGGAGGCCCGTTCGGCCGCCCGTCTCGCGCACCCCAACGTCGTCAACGTCTTCGACCAGGGCCAGGACTCCGACATGGCGTACCTCGTCATGGAGTACCTCCCGGGGATCACGCTGCGCGATCTCCTGAAGGACTACGGCAAGCTCACTCCCGAGCAGACCATCGACATCATGGAGGCGGTGCTCAGCGGCCTGGCCGCGGCGCACAAGGCGGGCATCGTGCACCGCGACCTCAAGCCCGAGAACGTGCTCCTCGCTGACGACGGCCGCATCAAGATCGGCGACTTCGGCCTCGCCCGCGCCGCGAGCGCGAATACCGCGACCGGTCAGGCGCTCCTCGGCACCATCGCCTACCTCTCCCCCGAGCTCGTCACGCGCGGCGTGGCGGACGCGCGCAGCGACATCTATGCCCTCGGCATCATGATGTTCGAGATGCTCACGGGCGAGCAGCCGTTCCAGGGCGAGCAGCCGATGCAGATCGCGTACCAGCACGCCAACGACGCGGTGCCGGCGCCGAGCAGTAAGAACCCCGCCGTCCCGGCCGAGCTGGACGAGCTGGTGCTCTGGGCGACCGAGAAGGATCCCGACCGCCGACCCCATGACGCCCGGGAGATGCTCGACCGGCTGATCGAGGCCGAGAAGGCCATCCGCGGTGAGGCGGTGCTCCAGCCGACCATGGTGCTGACTCCCGCGTTCGATCTCGACACCGGCGACACGCAGATCATCAACCCGGCCATCCGCCAGCAGGTGGCGGCCAGCACACCGACCGCCGCCGAGACCCTGGCCACCGCGGCCGGCCGCCGCCGGGCCAAGGGCTGGTGGCTCTTCGCGCTCGTGCTGGTGCTCGCGGCGGTCGCGGGAGGCACGGGGTGGTACTTCGGGTCGGGACCGGGATCCCTCGTCGACGTCCCGGCCCTCACCGGCAAGACCCCGGCCGCTGCTGCCGCGGAACTGACGCAGCTCGGACTGACGAGCAAGCAGGCCCCCGAGTACTCCGTCACGGTCCAGGCGGGCCTCGTCTCGAGCACCGATCCGGGTGCCGGCGTGCCCGCCGCCCGCGGCAGCGTGATCACCCTGCGCGTCTCCCAGGGCCCGAAGCCCGTCCAGATCCCTCCGCTCGCCGGCACACCGCTCGACACGGCGAAATCCGCGATCACGGGCGTGAACGCGAAGGTCGGCGACGTCGTCCAGCAGTTCGACGCCAAGGTGCCGAAGGACACGGTCATCTCGGCCACCAAGGCGAGCGACGGCAGCGACTTCTCGGGCGGAGGCCAGTACTTCGAGGGGTCCACCGTGAACCTCGTCGTGTCGGTCGGTCCGATCCCCGATGTCTCCGGCAAGTCGGTGGCCGACGCGACCAACACGCTCAAGAGCGTCGGCCTGCTCGCCGCCCCGGGACCGCAGAGCTATAGCGACTCCATCGACCAGGGCGACGTGATCTCTGCCCAGACGCAGCACACACCCGTCCGCCCTGGAGACACCCTCCTGCTCGAGACGTCGAAGGGCCCGGAGCCCGTGCCGGTGCCCGACGTGGTCGGCAAGACCTGGGATGTGGCCAAGAAGGCGTTGCAGGACGCCGGCTTCAAGCTCGACTACAACGCCATCGCCGACATCGCGCCATCGGCCTTCGTCGTCTCGAAGGTGACGCCGGGCGCCGGGACGTCCGCCCCCAAGGGGTCGAAGGTCACCGTCAACTTCCAGGGGTTCTGACGGCGGACGCCCCGGTCGCGTCAGGCGCGGCTGAGCTCCTCGGCGACGAGGAAGGCGAGCTCGAGCGACTGCATGTGGTTGAGCCGCGGGTCGCACAGCGACTCGTAGCGGGTCGCCAGCGTCTCCTCGTCGATGTGCTCGGAGCCGCCGAGGCACTCGGTCACGTCGTCGCCGGTGAGCTCGACGTGGATGCCGCCGGGGTTGGTGCCCGCGGCGCGGTGCGCCTCGAAGAACCCCTTAACCTCGTCGACGACGTCGTCGAAGCGACGCGTCTTGTACCCGGTCGGCGTGGTGAGACCGTTGCCGTGCATGGGGTCGGTCACCCACAGCGGCCGGGCGTCCGACGCCTTGATCGCCTCGAGCAGCGGCGGGAGCGCCTCCCGGATGGTGCCGGCGCCCATCCGCGTGATGAACGTGAGTCGGCCCGGTTCGCGCTCCGGGTCGAGCTTGTCGATGAGCCGGAGCATGTCGTCGCGCGACGTCGTCGGGCCGAGCTTCACGCCGATGGGGTTGCGCACGCGGGACAGGAAGTCGACGTGCGCGCCGTCGAGGTCGCGGGTCCGCTCGCCGATCCAGACGAAGTGGGCCGACGTGTTGTAGGGCGTGCCGGTCCGCGAGTCGATGCGCGTCATCGGCCGCTCGTAGTCCATGAGGAGCGCCTCATGGCTCGAGTAGAACTCGACGCGCTTCAGCTCGTCGAAGTCGGCGCCCGCCGCCTCCATGAATTTGATGGCGCGGTCGATCTCGCGCGCGAGGCCCTCGTACCGCTGGTTTGCCGGGTTGGCCGCGAAGCCGCGGTTCCAGCTGTGCACCTCGCGCAGGTCGGCGAAACCGCCCTGCGTGAACGCGCGGATGAGGTTCAGCGTGGAGGCGGCCGTGTGGTACCCCTTCACGAGGCGCCGCGGGTCGGCCTGGCGCGACTCGGGGGTGAAGTCGTAGCCGTTCACGATGTCGCCGCGGTACGCGGGCAGCGTCACCGAGCCGCGCGTCTCCGTCTCGCTGGAGCGCGGCTTGGCGAACTGACCGGCCATGCGGCCCATCTTGATGACGGGGACCGAGGCCCCGTACGTCAGAACGACGGCCATCTGGAGCACGGTCTTGACGCGATTGCGGATCTGGTCGGCCGTCGCCCCCGCGAAGGTCTCGGCGCAGTCACCGCCCTGGAGGAGGAACGCCTTGCCCTCGGCGGCCCGGGCGAGCCGGGTGCGGAGCTGGTCGACCTCGCCGGCGAACACCAGCGGGGGCAGCGTCGCGATCTCGGCCGAGGCCGCCGCGGCCGCCTCGGGGTCCGGCCACTGCGGCTGCTGCTTGATGGGGAGCGTGCGCCAATAGTCGAGACCCTCGATCACGGACTCGTCGGCGCGCACGACGCGCTCGCTGGTCTGTGGGAGCTGGGTCTCTAGCACTGGTCTTCCGCTCGTCTCGAGGCGCGCCGACACGTCGTCCGCGCGCCGGTGGATGGGATTCCGAGCCTACCGTGCCGGGACCCGAGGGGGTGACGGCGTTACGACGCGCGACCGGTCAGCTGCTGACGGCGGCGCGCTTCTCCTTGACGCTGCTCGCGTACACGTCCACGTACTCCTGCCGGCCGAGGCGGTGGAGCTCGTACATGATCTCGTCGGTGACGGAGCGGAGGATGAAGCGGTCGCCCTCCATGCCCGCGAAGCGGGAGAAGTCGAGCGGCTCGCCGATGATGATGCCGATGCGGCCGAGCTTCGGGAGGCGCCTCCCGATGGGCATGATCTCGGCCGTGTCGACCATGGCGACGGGGACGACCGGGACTCCGGCCTCGAGGATCATGCGCGCGACGCCCGTCCGGCCCCGGTAGAGCCTGCCGTCGGGGCTGCGGGTGCCCTCCGGATAGATGCCGAGGATCTCCCCGCGCGCGAGGACGGCGAGACCCGTGTTGAGCGACGCCTCCGAGGCCTTTCCGCCGGATCGGTCGATCGGCAGCTGCCCGGTCGCGTTCATGAAGGCCTTCGTGGCCCAGCCCTTCAGGCCCCGGCGGGTGAAGTAGTCGCTCTTGGCCAGGAACGACACGTGCCGGTCCACCTCGAGCGGGAGGAAGATCGAGTCGATGAAGGAGAGGTGGTTGCTGGCGAGGATCACGGCGCCGTCCCGCGGGACGTTCTCGAGCCCGACGACCCACGGCCGGAAGATGCCGCGGAGCAGCGGCCCCACGATCACGTACTTCATCAGCCAGTAGAACATCGTCTCGAAGCCTAACGCGCCGACAGCGTCAGAGGGAGGAGGAGTGCAGCCGGGCCAGGTCGGCGGCGCCGACCACCCCGGCGTCGTTCACGAGCTCGGCGATCGCGAACTCGGGCTCCGGGTGGAACCCTCGCGCCGGGAGGTTCTCGAGGAAGGCCTTCCGGATCGGGTCGAGGAGGAGCTCCCCCGCCTGGGCGACACCACCGCCGAAGACGAACAGCTGCGGGTCGAGGATGGCCCCGAGGCTGGCGCAGGCCTGGCCGAGCCAGTCGCCCAGCTGACGGAGCGCGGCAAGCGCGCCCGGATCGCCCTGGACGATCAGGGCGCTGATGTCGGCCCCGCTCAGTGTCCCTGTGGAGGCGCGGACGTCGGCGAGGTTCTGGCCGATGCCGCCGGCATCGGCCAGCTCGTTCGCCATGCGCTGCAGCGCACGGCCGGAGCCGTACTGCTCGATGCAGCCGTGCGCTCCGCAGCCGCAGGGCAGCCCGCCGGGGACGACGCGCATGTGACCGATCTCGGCGCCGGCGCCGAAGCCGCCCCGGAAGAGCCGGTCGCCGGTGACGATGGCACCCCCGACGCCGGTCCCGATCGTCAGGATCACCATGTCGGAGACGAGCCGACCCGCGCCGTAACGGAATTCGGCCCAGCCCGCGGCATTGGCGTCGTTCTCGATGAGGACGGGAAGGTCGAGACGCTTCTCGAGCTTCTCGCGGAACGGCTCGTGCCTCCAATTGATGTTCGGCGCGTAGTAGACGGTCGACTGGGCGGCGTCGATGAACCCCGCGGCCGCCACGCCCACACCGGCGATCTCCTCGGTGCCGGCGGCGAGCCGCTGCACCATCCCGACGACGGCGTTCTCGATCTCGGCCGGGCTGCTCGCGTCGGTCGGGACACGATCCTCGCGGACGATGCCGCCGAGCTCGTCGACCACCGCCCCCGCGATCTTGGTGCCGCCGATGTCGATCCCGATCGCGTGCACAGGCAGGCCTTTCCGGTGGGGAGGGGGTGGGTTGTCCGCGCCACGGCTGTCACGGGAGACCCCCGGCGAGACCATCTAGAGTGTAATCAACCGATCAGGCCGAAGCCATTCGGCCGCACCAGACCGCCGCCGGTACCGAGGGAGCTACCGTGAACCAGTTCGAGACACCAGCCGTCGTCCCCGCCGACCCCGACGCGAACGCGACCGATCTGCTCGTCGAGCGTGTCGCCGCCACTCCTGACCTGCCGCTGTTCAGCCTCCCCGAGGGAGACGGCTGGCGGGACGTCACGGCGGCCGAGTTCCACCGTCAGGTCGTGGCGCTCGCGAAGGGGCTCGTCGCCGCCGGCATCCAGCCCGGCGACAAGATCGGCCTCATGTCGAAGACGCGCTACGAGTGGACTCTGATCGACTTCGCGACCTGGTTCGCCGGCGCCGTGCTCGTGCCTGTGTACGAGACCTCATCGCCCGCGCAGATCCAGTGGAACCTGTCGGACTCGGGGGCCATCGCGGTGATCCTCGAAACCGCCGAGATGCACGCCCGGTTCGACGAGGTGCACCCCGATCTGCCGGAGATCCGGACGGTGTGGCAGCTGCACCTCGGCGACCTGGACAAGCTGGTCGCGGCCGGCGCCGGAGTACCGGACGAGGAGATCGAGCGCCGGCGGCGCATCGCCCGCGGCTCGGACATCGGCACGCTCATCTACACGTCGGGCTCGACCGGCCGCCCCAAGGGCTGCGTGCTCACGCACTCGAACTTCGTCGATCTCTCGCGCAACTCGGCTGTCGCCCTCGACGAGGTCGTGATGCAGCCGGGAGGCGCCTCCACCCTCCTCTTCATCACGACGGCGCACGTGTTCGCGCGGTTCATCGCGGTGCTCTGCGTGCACGGCGGCGTGAAGGTGGGGCATCAGGCCGACACCAAGCAGCTCCTCCCGGCGCTGGCGAGCTTCAAGCCCACGTTCCTCCTCGCCGTCCCGCGCGTGTTCGAGAAGGTGTACAACTCGGCCGAGCAGAAGGCCGAGTCGGGAGGCCGTGGGCGGATCTTCCGAGCGGCCGCCGAGGTCGCCGTCGAGCACTCGAAAGCCGTCGAGGCCGGGTCGGTGCCGTTCGGGCTCCGGCTCAAGTTCGCGCTCTACGACCGGCTCGTGTTCTCTAAGCTGCGCGCCGCGATGGGCGGCCGCGTCCGCTTCGCCGTCTCGGGGTCGGCGCCGCTCGGATCCCACCTCGGCCACTTCTTCCACAGCCTCGGCATCAAGGTGCTCGAGGGCTACGGACTGACGGAGACGACCGCGCCCGCCACGGTGAACCTGCCGGGCAAATTCAAGATCGGCACCGTCGGGCCGGCCCTGCCCGGCGTTGCGGTCCGGCTCGCCGACGACGGCGAGATCCAGATCAAGGGCATCGACGTCTTCAAGGAGTACTGGAACAACCCGGAGGCGACCGCTGCCGCTTTCGACGACGGCTGGTTCCGCACCGGCGACCTCGGCGCCTTCGACGCGGACGGCTTCCTCAGCATCACCGGCCGCAAGAAGGAGATCATCGTCACCGCCGGCGGCAAGAACGTCTCCCCCGCCGCTCTCGAGGACCCGATCCGCGCCAACCCGCTCGTCGGACAGGTGATCGTCGTCGGCGACCAGAAGCCGTTCATCTCGGCGCTCGTGACGCTCGACACCGAGATGCTGCCGACCTGGCTCGCCAACAACGGCGAGGACAAGGACATGACCCTCGCCGAGGCCTCCGTGAACCCCGCCGTGAACGCCGAGATCCAGAAGGCGATCGATGCCGCGAACGAGCGCGTCTCGCGGGCCGAGAGCATCCGCAAGTTCGTGATCCTCGCCACGGACCTCACCGAGGCGAGCGGGCACCTCACGCCGAAGCTCAGCATCAAGCGGAACGTCATCCTGTCGGACTTCGCCGACGTGATCGACGGTCTCTACAGCGGGAACGAGAAGACGCAGGGCATCTCGCTGGCTCACTGAGCGGCGCGTTCCCCGGCGGGTCGCTCGCTGATTCGTGCCGAATATCGGCGTGGCCGCCGCGACAGGCATGATTCGTGCCGAATGTCGGCGTGGCCGCCGCGACAGGCATGATTCGTGCCGAATGTCGGCCGCGCCACCCGTTGCGGCGGCCGCGATTCGTGCCGAATGTCGGCGTGGCCGTCGCTTCAGGCGACATTCGGCACGAATCTGCCCAGGCGCCTGAGGAAGGGAGCCCGATCGCCGAACAGGTCGGAAGCGGTGACGCGCACGACCCGCCAGCCCCGCTCCTCCAGGAGTTCGCGGCGTTCTATGTCGAGCCGCCACTGGCGGGCATCTGCGCGATGCCCGTCGCCCTCGTACTCGAACGCGAGCCGTCGGTCGGGAAGGGTCAGGTCCGGGTGGAGGGTCACCGTGCCGTCGCCGACGACGACAGGAGGATTGACCTCCAGCCCCTCCAACCCCAGGTCGCCGAGCAGGAGGCGCAGCAATGACTCAGGTCGGGAATCAGCGCCCCAGCGAATGCGCGACAGCGCCCACTCCCGGGAGCGCGCTCCCTTGGAATGACTGCACCGTTCCGACGCTGTCGCCAACTCGGCGACCGTTGCCAGTGCGGGCCGTCGCCGCGCACCGACGAGGTGGTCCCCCGCCGCGACGAGATCCTCGGGGCCGACGACCCCCGACAGCTGGACCCAGACCTCGGACGGTGCGCAGATCGGGAATCCACCCGCAGTAGCCCGCGACACCGCTTTGAGGCTGTGGCCCACGACCCCTCGTCCGCGCGGCGGACAGCGCGGGAACGGGACAGAAACGTGCAGGTCCTGCGCCTCCGTGGAGTGCGGGAGGGGCACACCGAGGAGCGCAGCAGCGGTCTGATGACTGAACAACGCCCCGCTCGGGAGCCGGTGCAGATACGCGCAGCACAGCTCGCTGACGCTCCGGGGCGCGACGGTGGAGTAGATGGCGTGGAATGGGCGGTGAAGGTCCGGAGCGCTGAGCCGCCAGGGGTCCACACCGGATTCCCGCGCCTGGGCGGAGGTGAATGGTGTGCCGATTAGGTGCGCCGGAAGGATCGATCGAGTCTGCATGGCATCATGGTCGGGGCATGCGCGTATTCGAGCCCCGAGCATCCCGCGAATTGTGGACAACCCGAGATTCCACAAGCAGCCGCTTCTCGACGCGTCGCACTTGCTTCGGGGCCCGCCCGCCGACATTCGGCACGAATGTCGCAAACCGATGCGACTACACCGACATTCGGCACGATTTTGGGTGAGGGCTGAGCGACCTCGGGGCGCGTCCGCGCCGACATTCGGCACGAATGTGGGCGAAGCGGAGTGCTAGCGCTACATTCGGCACGAATGCGCGGACTCGACTTCCGACCAGGGGGCCTGAGGCAAGGCGACATTCGGCACGAATGTCGGGCAAACGCCGCTCGCGGCCTGCATTCGGCACGAATGCAGGCCGAGGGGCGGCGCAGAGGGCGGCGCGGAGGGCGGCGCCGCCGCGTCAGCCCGCGTGGTCGCGCCAGGAGTGGTGCGGGTCGTACCCGAGCACGCGGCGCGCCTTGTCGATCGACAGGAGGGTGTCGTTGACCCCGAGGTCGCCCTTGAGCGGTACGCCGGGGAACACCTCCGCGACGAGTTCGGCGTTCGGGCGGGACATCACGGTGTCGGCGGCAGCGATGATGAAGCGATCGAAGCCGGTGGCGTCCCACTCGAGCGCGCGCTGGACGGCCTGAGCGCCGTCGCGTGCGTCGATGTATCCCCAGAGGTTCCACTTGCGCGCCCGCGGGTCGGCGTCGAAGCCGGGGAACTCGGCGTAGTCCTCCGGGTCCATGACGTTCGAGAACCGGAGCGCCACGATCTTGAGCGCCGGGTCCCAGCGGACGAGCTCGATCGCCATCGTCTCCTCGAGGTGCTTCACGAGCGAGTACGTCGACTCGGGACGCGCCGGGTAGTCCTCGTCCACGGGGATGTAGGGCGGTGGGACGTCGAACGGGAGGCCGAGGACCGTCTCGCTCGACGCGTAGACGATGTTGCGGATCCCCGCCCGCCGTGCAGCCTGGAACACGTTGTAGGTGACCCGGATGTTGTTGTGGAACGTCGCCACATCGCTCAGGATGCCGGGCGCCGGGATCGCCGCGAGATGGACGATCGCGTCGAAGCCCTCGTGCCGATCGTCGACGCCGAGGATCGCGTCGATCGTCTGCCCGAAGTCGGTGAGGTCGACGCGGATGAATCCCGGGCCCCGCTCCCCGGCCGCGTCGAGGGCGAGGACGTCGTGGCCCGCGGAGCGGAGCTCCCTGACGACCGTCCTGCCGAGTTTGCCTGATCCTCCGGTGACCGCGATGCGCATGCGGACCAGTGTACGGACGGCCGGCGATCCGTCCAGGGGGCGCCCCGGGAATCGGGGCGACCGCGTCAGAACCAGTCGGACTCGCGGACCTGCTTCATCGCCTCGCGGCGGGACTCCTTGTCGAGCCGGTCGAGGTACAGCCGCCCGTCCAGGTGGTCGGTCTCGTGCTGCAGCGCCTGGGCGAGCACGCCCGTACCGGACACCTCGACCTCGTTGCCGTCGAGGTCGATGCCGCGGACCTTCGCGAACGGGTACCGGGCCGTCTTGAACCACAGGCCCGGGACCGACAGGCAGCCCTCGTCCACCAGCTCCGGCTCGCCGGAGACCTCGACGAGCTCCGGGTTGATGACGTAGCCGACCTGACCGTCGACGTTGTAGCTGAACGCGCGCAGGTTCACCCCGATCTGCGGCGCCGCGACCCCGGCCCGCCCGGGAGGGAGCACACTGTCCACGAGGTCCTCGACGAGCCCGCGGACGCCCTCGTCGATCTCGCCGACGGGCTCGGACGGGGTCTTCAGCACGGGGTCGCCGAACAGGCGGATCTGGCGCTCGGTCACGGGGGAACTCCTCGGTGGTACGGGTGGTCGGGCGGGTCGGTATCGGGAGGCGCGGCTCAGTCGCGCTCGGCGGGCAGCCCCTCCACCACCAGCGCGGCGAGGGTCCGGGCCGAGAGCTTCGTCAACGGCTTGAGGTCCTTCCACGAGACGACGGAGCCCGCCGCGAGCTGCGGGTCGTACGGGACCCGCACGATCTCACGGACCCGGGAGCGGAAGTGCGCCTCGATCTCCTCGAGCTTCACGAGGTCGGTCGCGTGCGTCGCGGTGTTGAGGGCGACCACGGCGTTCCGGACGAGGTCGCCGTAGCCGTTCGCCTCGAGCCAGGTCAGCGTCTCGGAGGCGAGCCGCGCCTCGTCGACGCTGCCGCCCGAGACGATCACGATCTCGTCGGCGCGCTGGAGGGTCGCACGCATCACCGAGTGGACGATGCCGGTGCCGCAGTCCGTCAGGACGATCGAGTAGAACCTCGCGGCGAGGTCCGCCACGACGTTGTAATCGTTCTCGTCGAAAGCCTCGGAGAGCATCGGGTCGGTGTCGGAGGCCAGGATGTCGAGGCGGGTCTCGTCGCGCGACACGAGCGCGGAGAAGTCGGTGAACCCTCCGATGCTCGCAGCCTTGTGGACGACGTCGCGGACGGTCGAACGGGTCTGCCGGGGGACGCGCTCGCTGAGCGTTCCGCGGTCCGGGTTCGCGTCCATCGCGATGATGCGGTCCTCGCGGGCATCCGCGAGAGCCATGCCGAGCAACGTCGTGACCGTGGTCTTGCCGACGCCGCCTTTGCGGGTGAGCACCGGAACGAACCGGGCGCCTCCGTCGAGCGACCTCTGGATGCGGTGGTCGAGCTCCTTGCGCGCACGGACCTTCGCGGAGTCGCCGAGGTTGACCATCCGGAAGGTGGACCGGTAGACGAATCGCTGCCACGGCCCCTCGGGCGCCGGCCGCGTCTTGCGGTTGACCTCGAGGAGGCGGTCGGCCGTCAGCATCGCCGCCGGCTCGGGCTGCGTCGACGGTTCGCCGCGCAACCGGTCGCGGCGGGACCCGCCGAACGGCTCCGACACGGCCGAGCTCGCACCGGACGCACCCGACGCGCCCGACGCGCCCGACGCACCGCCCGTGCCGATCGGCCCGGTCGCCAGCCGCGAGGCGACGATCGCCACGGACGTGGTCGTCGGCTCCGTCGGCGACGCGACGAACCCGGGGTCGACCGGGACGTCGTCGATCGCGACGGCCGCCTCGTCGGCCGGGATCTCGGGCACCGGTGCGGGCGGGAGGTCGACGGCGATCGTCAGCGGGGTGTCCGGGTCGATCGTCGGGCGCGCCGGGCGGGGCGCCCCCGGGTCGTTCCGGGCGATACCGCCGCGGGCGTCGTCGCGCTCGTCCTCCGGCTGGTCTGACACGGTTCGGTTCTCCTTCGGGGACCGCCGCACGAGGGCGGCGGAGGCAGGCTAGGCGGGCGTGATCACGACGAGCAGGTCGCCGGCGTCGACCTGCTGGGTCTTCGGGATGGCGAGCCGTTCGATGGTACCGGCGATCGGAGCGGTGATCGCCGCCTCCATCTTCATGGCCTCGATCGACGCGACCGCCTGTCCGGCCGTGACGGTGTCGCCGGGTACGACGTGCAGCGTCACCACGCCGGAGAACGGCGCCGCGACCTGCCCCGGCTTCGCCGTGTCGGCCTTCTCGGCCGCCTTCGTCTCGACCACGATCCCGCGGTCGCGGACGAACACCGGGCGCAGCTGCCCGTTCAGCGTCGTCATGACGGTCCGCATGCCCTTGTCGTCGGCCTCGCCGATGGCCTCGAGACCGACATAGAGCCGGACGCCCTTGCTGAATTCGACCACGTGCTCGGCACCGGGCTTGAGCCCGTACAGGTAGTCGAGCGTGTCGACGACGGAGAGGTCGCCGAACAGCTCCCGGATCTGCTCCTGGATGCGCGTCGGCGCCGGGAACAGGAGGCGGTTGAGGGTCGCACGCCGCTCGGCGCTCGACCCCTCCAGGGCGGCGGCATCCGCAGCGGAGAGGTCCTCGACGCCGATCTTCACCGTCTTGCCGGCGAGCACCTTCGTGCGGAACGGCTCGGGCCACCCGCCCGGCAGCTCCCCGAGCTCGCCCGCCATGAAGCCGACGACCGAGTCCGGGATGTCGTAGTTCTGCGGGTTCTCGGCGAAGTCGTCCGGATCGGCGTGCACGGCGGCGAGGTGCAGGGCCAGGTCGCCGACGACCTTCGACGACGGCGTCACCTTCGGGATGCGCCCGAGGATGCGGTTGGCGGCCGCGTACATGTCCTCGACGAGCTCGAAGTCCTCGGCGAGGCCGAGCGCCTTCGCCTGCTGACGGAGGTTCGACAGCTGACCGCCCGGGATCTCGTGCTTGTACACGCGGCCGGTGGGCCCGGGGAGGCCGGACTCGAACGGGCGGTAGACCTGCCGCACAGCCTCCCAGTAGGGCTCGAGGTCCTCGACGGCGGCGAGCGAGATGCCCGTGTCGCGCTCGGTGTGCGCGAGCGCGGCGACGAGGGCCGAGGCGCTCGGCTGGCTGGTGGTGCCGGACATCGGCGCGCTGGCCACGTCGACGGCGTCGGCGCCGGCCCGGGAGGCCGCCAGCAGGGTGGCGAGCTGGCCGCCCGGGGTGTCGTGCGTGTGCACGTGCACCGGGAGGTCGAACCGCTCGCGGAACGCTCCGACCAGCTTCTCCGCGGCGCTGGGACGGAGCAGCCCGGCCATGTCCTTGATGGCGAGGATGTGCGCGCCCGAGTCCACGATCTGCTCAGCGAGGCGGAGGTAGTAGTCGAGGGTGTAGAGGTCCTCGGCGGGGTCGAGCAGGTCGCCCGTGTAGCAGACGGCGACCTCGGCGATCGCGGAGCCCGTGGCGAGCACCGACTCGATCGCCGGGCGCATCTGCGACACGTCGTTGAGCGCGTCGAAGATGCGGAAGATGTCGACGCCCGTCGCGGCGGCCTCACGCACGAACGCGTCGGTCACCTGGGTCGGGTACGGCGTGTACCCGACGGTGTTGCGCCCGCGCAGCAGCATCTGGATGTTGATGTTCGGCAGGGCCTCGCGCAGGGCGGCCAGCCGCTCCCACGGGTCCTCACCGAGGAAGCGGAGCGCGACGTCGTAGGTCGCGCCTCCCCACGCCTCCACCGAGAGCAGCTCCGGAGTCATCCGGGCGACGTACGGCGCGACCGCGAGCAGGTCGCGCGTGCGCACGCGCGTGGCCAGGAGGGACTGGTGGGCGTCGCGGAACGTCGTCTCGGTGACGGCCAGGGCCCTCTGCGCGCGCAGCGCCTCGGCGAAGCCCTTCGGACCGAGCTCGAGCAGACGCTGGCGCGAGCCGGCCGGAGCCGGGACCGACAGGTCGATCCGCGGCAGCTTCTCGGCCGGGTCGGCGGTCTCCGGGCGCGGGCCGTTCGGCTGGTTCACCGTCACGTCGGCGAGCCAGTTGAGCACCTTGGTGCCGCGGTCCTTGGAGGCGCGGCCCTTGAACAGCTCGGGGCGCTCCTCGATGAACGACGTCGAGACGTTGCCCGCGATGAAATCCGGGTCCTCCAGGACGGCCTGGAGGAACGGGATGTTCGTCGCGACACCGCGGACGCGGAACTCGGCCAGCGCACGCCGCGCACGCTGCACCGCCGACGGGAAGTCACGCCCGCGGCAGATGAGCTTCGCGAGCATGGAGTCGAAGTGCGGGCTGATCTGGGCGCCGGGGTTGATGGTCCCGCCGTCGAGGCGGATGCCGGCGCCGCCCGGCGACCGGTAGGTGGTGAGCTTGCCGGTGTCGGGGCGGAAGCCGGCGGTCGGGTCCTCGGTGGTGATGCGGCACTGGAGGGCCGCGCCGCGGATGTGGACGCTGTCCTGGCTGAGGCCGAGGTCGGCGAGGGTCTCGCCCGCGGCGATGCGCATCTGCGACTGCACGAGGTCGACGTCGGTGATCTCCTCGGTGACCGTGTGCTCGACCTGGATGCGCGGGTTCATCTCGATGAAGACGTGCTGGCCGGCGCGCTCGCCCGCCGTGTCGAGCAGGAACTCGACGGTGCCGGCGTTCTCGTAGCCGATCGACTTCGCGAAGGCGACCGCGTCGCGGTAGAGCGACTGCCGGATCTCCTCGGAGAGGTTGGGCGCCGGGGCGATCTCGACGACCTTCTGGTGACGGCGCTGGACGGAGCAGTCGCGCTCGAACAGGTGCATGGTCTCACCGGTCGAGTCGGCGAGGATCTGCACCTCGATGTGACGCGGACGGAGCACGGCCTGCTCCAGGAACATGGTGGGATCGCCGAAGGCGCTCCCCGCCTCGCGCATGGCCTCCTCGAGGGCGGGGCGCAGCTCCTCCTTGGTGGCGACCCGGCGCATGCCGCGTCCGCCGCCTCCCGCCACCGCCTTCGCGAAGATCGGGAAGCCGATCTCGTCGGCCTGCGCGAGCAGCTCGTCGATGTCCTGGGAGGGAGGGGTCGACTTCAGCACCGGGACGCCCGCGGCGATCGCGTGCTCCTTGGCCGTGACCTTGTTGCCGGCCATCTCGAGCACGCGAGCGGGCGGGCCGATGAAGGCGATCCCGGCCTGGCGCGCGGCCTCGGCGAGCTCGGGGTTCTCGGACAGGAAGCCGTAGCCGGGGTAGATGGCGTCGGCGCCCGACTCCTTGGCGACGCGGATGATCTCCTGCACGTCGAGGTAGGCCCGCACCGGGTGCCCGGGCTCGCCGATCTGGTAGGCCTCGTCCGCCTTCAGGCGGTGCATCGAGTTGCGATCCTCGTAAGGGAAGACGGCGACCGTCTTCGCTCCGAGCTCATACGCGGCGCGGAAGGCCCGGATGGCGATTTCTCCGCGGTTGGCAACGAGGATCTTACGAAACATGGGGACCTTTCGAGCGGGGGTCGGGACCACACAGCAAACGGTTAGGTTCTCTAAGACTAGTGAAGGTAACGTGAGTGTCGTGCACGTACTCAGCGTTAGCTCCCTCAAGGGCGGGGTCGGAAAGACCACCGTGACGCTCGGTCTCGCCTCCGCGGCCTTCGCCAAGGGGCTGCGCACCCTGGTCGTCGATCTCGATCCGCAGTCCGACGTCTCCACCGGGATGGACATCCAGATCGCCGGCCATCTCAACGTCGCCGACGTGCTCGCCTCCCCCAAGGAGAAGATCGTCCGCGCGGCCATCGCGCCCTCGGGCTGGACGAAGCGCAGCACCGACAAGGTCGATGTCATGATCGGCAGCCCGTCGGCGATCAACTTCGACGGCCCGCACCCCAGCATCCGCGACATCTGGAAGCTCGAGGAGGCACTCGCCAACGTCGAGCAGGACTACGACCTCGTCCTCATCGACTGCGCCCCCTCCCTCAACGCCCTGACGCGCACAGCGTGGGCGGCGAGCGACCGGGTCGCCGTCGTGACGGAGCCCGGCCTGTTCTCGGTGGCCGCGGCCGACCGGGCCCTCCGCGCGATCGAGGAGATCCGCCGAGGGTTGTCGCCGCGCCTCCAGCCGCTCGGCATCATCGTGAACCGCGCCCGCGTCCAGTCGCTCGAGCACCAGTTCCGCATCAAGGAGCTGCGCGACATGTTCGGGCCGCTCGTGCTGTCCCCCCAGCTGCCGGAGCGCACCTCCCTGCAGCAGGCGCAGGGTGCGGCCAAGCCGCTGCACGTGTGGCCGGGCGAGAGCGCCCAGGAGATGGCCCACAACTTCGACCTGCTCCTCGAGCGCGTCCTGCGGACCGCGCGTATCGGCGAGTACGCCACCCAGCCGACGGCTTAGGTCGTCGCGCTCCGGCCGTAGAGCGGTTGCTGCTGTCTCCGCTGAGCCGGCGGCGGGTTCCCTCCCCCTCGGCGGGATGGTTCGCGTCGGCCAGGGAGGATGATTCTCGTTCGGCCGGAGCGGTGCTCCTCCGAAGGCCGTGACACGCCGGAGGCCGGGAGCATTCTCCTCCCTCGCCGACCTCTGACCGCCGCCTGCGGCCTGTCGAGCACGGAGGAAGAATGCGCCCGAACGGCGGCTGGCGCGGTGATCGGAGGAAGTCTGGTCGCGCAGCGCGCCGACCATCCTCCGTACCCGGCCGAGGTTCGGCGCCGATCGTGGGAGTGACCTCCCGGCGCGGCAGGTCTAGGAGGCGCGAGTGCGCGCCGCGCGCCGAGCCGCGAGCTCGTCCATCGCGTCGGTCTGCGTGTCGAGCTCGACCAGGCTGGACTCCACCTCGCGGAGCACCTTGCCGACGGCGATGCCGAACACGCCTTGGCCCCGGCTCACGAGGTCGATGACCTCGTCGTCGGAGGTGCACAGGTAGACGCTCGCACCGTCGCTCATGAGCGTCGTCTGGGCGAGGTCGTTCACACCGGCCTCGCGCAGCTGGTTGACGGCCGTGCGGATCTGCTGGAGCGAGATGCCGGTGTCGAGGAGGCGCTTGACGAGCTTGAGGACGAGGATGTCGCGGAACCCGTAGAGACGCTGCGAGCCGGACCCGGCCGCACCGCGGACGGTCGGCTCGACGAGACCGGTGCGAGCCCAGTAGTCGAGCTGGCGGTAGGAGATGCCGGCCGCGCGCGCGGCGACGGCGCCCCGGTAGCCGTTCGCGTCGTCCATCTCGGGAAGACCGTCGGTGAAGAGCAGACCCAGGTCGTACCGGGCGGCGCCGTCGTCACGGCTCAATTCGCTCATGCTGTTCGCCTCTCGCCCGGATTCTGTGGTCGCGCCGATGAGGGCGCTTCATCAACGGTACCCATGTGGGGCGACGCGGGCAACGACATCGGCCCAATCGGGGTCGGCGTGTCGGAGCTGCGCCGGGCCGACCGTGGCCGCAGCGGCGGGCTCAGGGACGGATGCGCGCGAGTGCCGCGCGGATGATGCTCGCCCGGACCACGTCGAGCTGGTCCGCGATCTCGCGGGCGAGCTCGGCCGTCTGCGCCTTGCTGCTGACCGCGCCGCGGCGAGCGATCGGCACGAGCGCGGTCTCGATGAGCCCGATCTCCCGTTCGGCGGCCGCACGGAAGCCGCGGAGGTGCCGCGGTTCGATGCCGTTCCGACCGAGCTCGCCGAGGGCGCGGAGAACGGTCAGCGCCTCCTCGCCGTACACGTCGGCGGGGGCGATCAGCGAGGCGCTCACCGCCTCCTGCAGCAGCTCGGCGTCGGCTTCGGCCTCGCGCAGCAGCTCATCGCGCTGGAACCGGCGGCCCGCCGGGAGCATGGAGGGACCCGCCTGGCCGGAACCGGGCATCGGCGGCTCGAGGCCGGCATCGAGGTCGGCCAGGTACTTCTTGATGACCTTGAGCGGGAGATAGTGGTCGCGCTGCATCGCGAGCACGGTCCGGAGCCGCTCGACGTCGGCCGGCGAGAACTTGCGGTAGCCCGACGCGGTGCGGGAGGGGGCCACGAGTCCGCGCTCCTCGAGGAAGCGCAGCTTCGACGAGGACAGGTCAGGGAACTCCGGCGTCAGCCGGGCCAGCACCTGGCCGATGCTGAGCAGGGCGGGCGAGGCGGCCGATACCCTCGCAGCGGGCCGCGCCACTAGCCGTTCGCCGCGGCGGCGAGGTCTTGGCGGGAGGCGTAGAACGTGAGCCGGAACTTGCCGATCTGGACCTCGGCCGCGTCGGCGAGCAGGGCGCTCTCGATGCGGACGCCGTCGTAGTACGTGCCGTTCAGCGAGCCGAGGTCGCGCACCTCGAACGCCGTGCCGCGCCGGGTGAACTCGGCGTGCCGCCGGGAGACGGTGACGTCGTCGAGGAAGATGTCGGCGTTCGGATGGCGGCCGGCGGTCGTGACGTCGGCGTCGAGGAGGAAGCGGGCACCCGTGTTCGGGCCGCGCCGCACCACGAGCAGGGCGGAGCCCGACGGCAGCGCGGCGATCGCCTCCTGCTCCTCCGGGGAGATCTCGCCGGCGGGGTACATCTTCGACACGAAGTCCTCGCCGAAGCGGGCGGTCGTGTCCTCGTTCCCTGTCGCGGATTCACGCAGGGGGTTGTTCGCAGCGTCGTCCGCCGGACCGGGGAACTGGTTCTCGTCAGGCACCGTCAACCTCCTCTTGGTCCAGCGTATCGGATCGCCGGGCGCTGTCATCGGCCGGAAGCCGGATTACCCGTGCGGTTTCGACGATGTACACGACGCCGGCCCACCAGTAGAGGAAGGCGCCCCACAGGGCGAAGGCCCAGCCGACCGGCAGCGAGACGGGCGCGAGCGAGGCGAACGCCTCCCCCAGCATGAGCAGCGGGATCGCCCAGAACAGGCAGAAGGTGGCGACCTTGCCCAGGTGGTGCACGGGCAGCGGCCCGAACCCGTGATTGGCGAGGATCACGCCCAGCACCGCCAGCATGACGTCGCGCGCGACGATGATCGCGACCAGCCACCACGGGATGACCTCGCGCCACGCGAGCCCCACGAGCGCGGCGAAGATGTAGAGGCGGTCGGCCGCCGGGTCGAGGAGCTGCCCGAGCCGCGACACCTGGTGCAGGCGCCGGGCGAGATAGCCGTCGAGGAAGTCGGTGATGCTGGAGACGACGAGCACGAGGAGGGCGAAGCCGTCCTCGCCGACGACGATGAGCCAGAGGAACACCGGCACCAGCGCGAGCCGGAAGAAGCTGAGGACGTTCGGGATCGTCCAGACGCGGGCGCTGACAGTCGCGACCGGCGTCTCGACCGGCCCCCTCGCCTCCGGTCCGGAGGCTGTCCCACCATCCACGGGATACGAGTCTAGTGAGGTCCTAGGATGACGGGCGTGGAGCCCATCGCGATCTGCCTCGTCGTCCTCGCCGCGGCCTGCCTGCTCACCTGGGTGCTGTCGCTGATCACCGGCGAGCACTCCTGGGTCGACCGCATCTGGTCGGTCGTTCCCGTCGTGTACGTCTGGGTGTTCGCCGGTGCGGCCGGCCTCGGGGACGCGCGCCTCGACCTCGTCGCCGCGCTCGTCACCCTGTGGGGCGCCCGGCTGACGTTCAACTTCGCCCGCAAGGGCGGATACCGCCCGGGCGGCGAGGACTACCGCTGGGAGGTGCTGCGCGGCCGGATGCGGCCCGCCGCCTTCCAGGTGTTCAACCTCCTGTTCATCGTGATCTACCAGAACGTGCTCCTCCTGCTGATCGCCCTGCCGGCCTGGACCGCGTACCTCCATCGGTCTCCGTTCGGTCCGCTCGACGTCGTGCTCGCGATCGTGTTCCTCGCGTTGCTCCTCGGCGAGACCGTGGCCGATCAGCAGCAGTGGCGGTTCCAGCAGTGGAAGAAGCGGGAGGCCGCGGCCGGCCGCGTGCCGTCGCCGCGGTTCCTGCAGAGCGGGCTGTTCCGGTACTCGCGCCACCCCAACTTCTTCTTCGAGCAGGCGCAGTGGTGGGTGGTCTTCCTCTTCGGCTGCGTCGCGGCCGGCTCGCTCCTGCAGTGGACCGTCATCGGACCGCTTCTGCTCACCGGACTGTTCGTCGGCTCCACGGTCTTCACCGAGAGCATCTCGCGGTCGCGGTACCCGGAGTACGCCGCCTATCAGGCGCGAACCTCGCCGGTGGTCCCCTGGTTCCCCGGACGGGGGAAGGACGCGCGCATGTGGTCGGAGTCGAGGTAGTCGGCGACGCCGATCATGACCAGGCTGAAGACGATCTGCTCGGTCACCATCCAGAGCGGGTAGAGCCCGGGGATCGCGGCGATCACCAGGGTCACGACCGGGAAGATCTTCGAGAACAGGCGCAGCCGGGAGTAGGCCCAGTAGAACCCCTTGGAGGCGCGCCAGGCGAAGTAGAAGAGCGTCACGGTCATGCCGAGGACGACGACGGAGCGCATCCACACGGCGAAGGGCACCGACTGCCCCTCCCAGCGGAGCGTTACGGCGACCACGACGGCCGCCGTGCCGATGACGAGCTCGACGAGGAGCAGCCAGGCGATGACGATGAACGCCCGGCGCGTCTTCGGGTGCGTGCGGCCCTCCTCGGGCACGACGTAACCCGCGTTCCGGCCGCCGGCGATCCGGTCGAGCCGCGCGAGGAGACTTTCCATGACTTCACGGTAACCCGGGCTACGGTGTGAATATGTCGTGCATCCGGTTCAACACCCCCGCCCAGCGACAGGCGATGCGCGCCCACAGCCCGGCGCTGCTGACCGCCGAGCAGGCCGCCGCCCTGCACCCCTCACCCGAGGTCACGGAGAGCAAGCTCCGTCGGCTTCGGCTGCTGGCCGCAGCCGAAGACCCGAAGATCCGAGAGGCGGTGGCAGCCAGCCGCAACACCCCCGAGGATGTGCTGCTGGCGCTCTCCCAGGACCCCGACGAGGGCGTCCGCGGCTGCGTCGCCAAGAACGAGGCGACGCCGTGCGACATCCTGCGGACGCTCGCCGAGGACCGGTCGGAGACCGTCCGCGGCTGGGTCGCGGTCAACTACTTCGTGCCCGCTGACGTGATGGAGCGGCTGGCGAACGATCGCAGCCGGACGGTCCGCGGGCTCGTGGCCTGGAAGGCGTCTCTCGCCGCGGAGGCCGCGACGCCCGCGGCGGTCTGAGATGCCGGATCCGGCCAGCGTCCGCGTCGACTCCTGGGCGTGGGCGGTCCGGCTGTTCAAGACCCGTTCCGCCGCTTCCGACGCCTGCAAGGCCGGGCATCTCAAGGTGAACGGCGACCGCGCCAAACCGGCCCAGCCGGTGAAGGTCGGAGACGAGGTGCGCGCGTTCGTCGCGGGCACCGAGAAGATCTACATCGCGCGCCGCCTCATCGCGAAGCGGGTGAGCGCCTCCGCGGCGTCCGAGTGCTTCGAGGACCGCACGCCTCCCCCGCCGCCGAAGACGGAGGCCCCGGCGGCCGTCCAGCGCGAACGCGGATCCGGCCGGCCGACCAAGCGGGAACGCCGCCAGCTCGACCACCTGCGGGGCCGCTGATGGCCGTCGCCCGGGTCGGGATCTCGGGGTGGACCTACGCGCCGTGGCGGGGCGTGTTCTACCCGAAGGGGCTCGCCCACCGGCTGGAGCTCGAATACGCGTCGGAGCGGCTCGACTCGATCGAGATCAACGGGAGCTTCTACTCCCTCCAACGGCCCACGAGCTACCGGAACTGGGCGGCGCAGACGCCGGACGACTTCGTGTTCGCGGTGAAGGGCGGCCGGTACGTGACGCACATCCTGAGGCTGCGCAACGCCCGGACCGCGGTCGCCAACTTCCTCGCCTCGGGCGTGCTGGCGCTCGGCGGCAAGCTCGGGCCGCTGCTCTGGCAGCTGCCCCCGACGCTGCAATTCGACCCGGAGGCGGTCGACGCCTTCCTCGAGCTGCTGCCGGAGACCACGACCGCCGCCCTGGCCCTGGCGCGGGAGACGACTCTGGAGGAGGACCGAACGGATCTCTCGCCGGTGGCCGAGCGTCCGATCCGTCACGCGGTCGAGGTGCGGCACGCCAGTTTCGATGATCCGGCCTTCGTCGAGCTGGCGAAGCGGCACGGGGTCGCGATCGTCGTGGCGGACACGGCGGGCCGCTACCCCGTGATCCGTCAGGACACGGCCGATTTCGCCTATGTGCGCCTCCACGGCGACGTCGAGCTCTACACGAGCGGCTACACGGACGAGGCGCTCGACCGGTGGGCGGCGGACGCGCGCGACTGGCTCGATCGCGGGATGGACGTCTACGCCTACTTCGACAACGACGTGAAGGTGCGTGCGCCATACGACGCCATGGGGTTGCGGGAGCGACTGCTCCCCCGGTGACGCGGCGACCCGCTCCAGGAACCGGCGGAGGGTCAGCCCTCGAGAACGGCCAGGACGTTCCCCGCCGGGTCACGGAACCAGGCGATGTCAGGCCCCTGGTTGCGCGCCTTGCCGCGCGCGATCCCCTTCTCGTCCGTCGGGAAGTCCGCGTCGTCATAGATCTTGGTGGCGACACCCCGCTGGTGGAGCTCGTCGACCGCTGCATCGATGTCCGCCACGGCGAGGTTCAGGATCGTGAACTCCGCGGGCCGGTGGTTCGGCTTCGGGTAGACCAGGACGTGACCCCCGGCCGGGAGCACGATGTCGAGGTTGCCCATGGCACCGTCCGAGACGGTCAGGCCGAGGACGTCGCGATAGAAGGCGCGCGCCGCGTCGATGTCGTCCACGCTGAAGCCGCTGAAGATGTCGAGTGAGGTGACCATCGGCCCACTCTCCTCCCCCGGTCGCCGCGCTGTCTAGACGAAGCGGACGGCCTCCTGGAGGCGCGTGCGCAGTTCGAAGACGCGGTCGACGCTCTCGCGACCGGCGGATTCGGCGCCGTCCCTCAGGATGCGCGGCAGCAGCGACCGGCGGACGACGAGCGCCCCGGCCAGCCGCCCCCTCTGCACGATGTCGAACGGCAGAGCGAGGTCCTCGTCCGGGACGACGACGATCAGGCTTGTGAAGCGGACCCCGGCCTGCCGCCCGAAGCTGCGCGCGGCTGCCGCCAGGTCGCGGAGCGGCTCCTCGCCCGGCGGGATGCCGCCTCCGACGAGCTCGCCCTTCGACAGCTTGACCTCGCCGCCCCAGTCGGCCGACCGGATCGCGAAGAGCCCGGCGGGGCCCAGGACGATGTGGTCGAGCTTCGCGTCGGTGGACGGATGGACGGCGACATCGTTCCAGATCGTGAACCCCATGCCGAGTCCCGATACCGCGCGCGCCGTCGCCTCCTCGGCGAGCGCCTCGGCGAGGAGCTGCCGGAGTTCGCGCGGTGCCGAACGCACGAGCGCCGGGTCGTACGGGTCTGCGGGCTCGGCGCCGCGGCCGGCCCATTCGCGCATCAGGGCGAGGTAGCGTTCGCGGGCCCGCCCTCCCGGGTGACCGTAGCTGCGGGCGCGGACGGTCGGTCCCCTCCCACCGGCGCGGGAGGGGTGGACGGTGGCGCTGAACCCGCCGTCGGCCCCGCCGCCGGACACCGCGTCGACGGTGACCGCCTCGCCGCGGTCGTAGCGTGCTCGGTCCTCCGGGTCGCCGACGAGCTCCCACGCGGCCTGGACGGCCTGGAACTCGGCGGCCGAACCGCCCGTGTCCGGGTGCGTCCGGCGCAGGAGCCGGCGGTAGGCGCGACGGAGCTCCTCCTGGCTGACCGTGGAACGCACGCCCAGGACCTCGTAGGGGGTCGGCGCGGCCGGCGAGTCGCTCATGATGCTCTCGACGATAGCGGCACCGTCCGCGAGTTCGCCCGATTCCTCTTGTGTGCGGGCTCTGATTTCGGGCAGTCCCTAGGACAACCAGGCCCAGATCAGCAGCATGGTCACGAGGAACCCGCACGCGTAGTTGATCCAGAGGAAGCGCCGCCAGCCGCGATTGGCGGCGCTCGCGTGCTCGTCGTCGATGCGCGCGTAGGGCGCGGCGGCAGCGATGTACGGCAGCGCGAGGACGGCTGCCAGCGGGCCCGGCCACGGCGTGAAGAGCATGCCGATGCCCGCGAGCGCCCACGCGCCGATCGCGACCCGCACCGTGCTCGCGGCGCCGAGCACGGTGGCGATGGAGGCGATCCCCGCTTCCCGGTCCGGGACGACGTCCTGCACAGCCCCGAACGCGTGGCTGCCGATCCCCCACAGGAAGAAGGCGATGAGGATGATCCACAGGGACGGCGTGAAGACGGCCCCGGCGAGCACGAGACCGTACAGGGCGGGGCTCACGAAGTGGAAGCTCGACGTGACGGAGTCGAGGAACGGGACCTCTTTGAACCGCAGACCCTTCACGGAATACGCCAGCACCGCGAAGACCGAGAGCGCGAGCACGAGCCACGAGAGCCGGTCGCCCACGGCGACGAGGTAGACCAGGAACGGGACGTTGGTGACCGCGGCGGCGATGAGCGTCCTGCGGTGAGAGGACGGATCGAGAAGGGCGCCCTCCGCCCCTCCCTTCCGCGGGTTGCGCAGGTCGGACTCGTAGTCGAAGACGTCGTTCACGCCGTACATCGCGAGGTTGTACGGGATGAGGAAGTACAGCGTGCCGAGGACGAGGGTGAGATCGATCCGGCCCGTGGTGAGCAGGTAGGCGGCGGCGAACGGGTAGGCCGTGTTGATCCAGCTGACCGGCCGGGAGGCGAGCAGCAGCTGCCGGAACGGCGCGGGCGCGGCCGTCGCCGTCATGACCGCCTCCGCCGGAGCAGGAGCCAGACGCCCGGCAGGAGGAAGAGACCGGCGAGCGGATAGGCGAAGTCCTCCAGCGGGATGAGTCCCACGCGGAGCCCGCTGATGCGCGCCTCGGAATACGTCATGAGCCCCGCCCCGATCATGAGGTTGTCGAACACCGCGGTGAGGACGAGGACGACGACGGCCGAGACCGCCCAGGGCGCCCGCCAGCGACGCACCAGCGCCCTCCGGTCGCGCGAGGCACCCAGGGCCGCGGCGAGGACGGCCGCGGCGATGACCACGAAGACCAGATCGATGAGGAGGTACGTCATCCGGGTTCCCGCCGGTCGAGCGCCGCTCGGACGCCGGAGAGCAGCACGAGCGTCAGGTAGCACAGGAAGAGGAGGAAGAACGCCTCCTCGAGCGGCAGCTCCGGCGCCAGCTCGATTCCCGTCATGTAGGGCGAGCGCCCGCGCGCGAACACGCCCAGCCCGATCCCCGCCGCATCCCACAGCAGGAAGAACACCAGGCCGGCGCCGACCGCGAGGGAGGCGCGCCGGGCGTCCCTCCAGAACACGAGGCGGAAGCGAGCGTCGAGCAGCACCATGGACGTCAGCGCGACGAGGATCGCGCCGAGGTAGACGAATCTCACGACACGCTCTCCGGCAGCGGTGCGCGGAGCGGCTCGGGCAACCGGCCCGTGCTGGTGTCGCCGCGGAGCCGCTTCACGACGAGCTCGGCGCTGATCAGGCACATGGGGAGCCCGATTCCCGGGATCGTGGAGCACCCGGCGTAGTACAGGCCCTCGACGCGCCGGGAGGCGTCGCCGGCGCGGAAGAAGGCGCTCTGGCGCAGCGTGTGGGCGGGTCCGAGGGCGCCGCCGCTCCAGGCGTTGAAGTCGGAGGCGAAGTCGTCCGGCCCGACCGTCCGGCGGACCACGACCCGCTCGGCGAGGTCGGGGATGCCCGCCCACCCGGACACCTGGGCGATCGCTGCGTCGACGGTGGCCTCCACGATCCGGTCGCCGGCGCCGTCCACCCCTCCCTTGCCGAGCGAGACGTCGGCCGGGACGGGGATCAACAGGAACAGATTCTCCTCGCCCGGCGGGGCGACCGACGGGTCGGTCTCGCTCGGCTTGCAGACGTACAGGGAGGCGGGCTCCGGGATGCCGGGGTCGGCCCCGAAGATCCGCTCGAAGTCGGCGTGCCAGTCGGAGGTGAAGAACAGGTTGTGGTGGGTCAGCTCCGGGAGGCGCCCGCGCACGCCGAGCATGCCGAGGATCGCGCCCGGCCCCGGGTCGCGCTTCTCCCAGGCGGCGTCCGGGTGCGATCGCAGCCGCTGCGGCAGCAGGCGGGTCTCCGTGTGGTGCATGTCGGCGGCCGACACCACCGTGTCGGCGTCGACGGTCGCGCTGCGCTGGAACGCATCGCGGTACTCGACCCCGGCGACCCGCGGCCGGCGGCCTGTCTCGTCGACGCGGATCGCCGTGACCCGGGCACCGGTGACGATCTCGACGCCTTCCGCGACGGCGAGCGCGACGACGCGATCGATGAGGGCCGCGAAGCCCCCCATCGGGTACCGGACGCCGTCCTCGAGGTCGAGGTGGCTCATCAGGTGGTACATGCTCGGCGCCCGTTCGGGAGAGGTCCCGAGGAAGACGGCCGGATAGCCGAGGATCTGACGCAGGCGGGTGTCGCGGACGAAGCCGGCGACGAACCGGTCGAGGGACTGCAGGAGGAGGCGCACGAGGCGCCCGGCGCGGCGGAGCACGTCGCGACCGAGCAGCGGCCGCAGGTCGGCGAACGTGCTGTAGAGGAAGCGATCGACGGCGAGGCGGTACGTCTCACGGGCACTGGCGAGGTACCGGTCGAGAGCGGCCGCGCCTCCCGGCTCGACGGACTCGAACAGGGCCCGGTTGCCGTCGCCCTCCGCGCGGATGTCGAGGGGGTCCGAGGCGCCTTCCGGCCGTTCCGGGTCGGAGAAGACGCGGTAGCCGGGGTCGAGCGTGACGAGGTCCAGCTGCTCGGCGGTCGTGGTGCCGAGCAGCCGGAAGAAGTGGTCGAAGACCTCGGGCATCAGGTACCAGGAGGGGCCGGTGTCGAACCGGAAGCCGTCCGCCTCCCAGGAGCCGGCCCGCCCGCCGAGCACGTCCCGCTGCTCGAGGAGGGTGACCGCGTGACCCTCGCGGGCGAGCAGAGCCGCCGTGGCGAGACCCGCGATCCCGCCCCCGATGACGACGACGCGGCGAGCGGTCACCGGCGGCCCTCCGCGGACCCGGCGCCCATCGCGCGGCTCGCCATCGCGGACCGGGCGAGGATCGCGAGCTTCGTGCGCGTCGGGACGCTGACGCGGGTCGTCAGCAGTTCGGCGGCAGGGGTCTCCCGCACTCGGTCCGTCAGCTCCGCGAACAGGGCGTGCGCGGCGACGATCGCCCGGCGGCAGTTGTCCGGGAGGAGCGGGATCGCGTCGGCCGCGGCGCCCAGGTCGTACTCGATGTCGACGACGAGCGCGAGCTTCTGCCGCTCGGTCAGCCGTGCCGGGTCGATCCCCGGGAAGTAGCTACGGCCGAGTTGCGACCAGTCGACGGCCAGGTCGCGCAGGAAGTTGATCTTCTGGAAGGCCGAGCCGAGGCGTCGGGCGCCGTTCTCCAGCGTCCGCCGGGTGGAGTCGCGGACGGGACGGTCGGCCAGGAACACGGCGAGGCACATGAGGCCGACCACCTCGGCCGAGCCGTAAATGTAGTCCCCGAGCTCCTCGGCGGTGAAATCGACCGGCTCGAGGTCGCGGCGCATGGAGGCGAAGAACGGCCGCGTCAGCTCGGGGGTGATCCCCGCCGAGCGCGCCGTCGTCGCGAACGCGTGGACGACGACGTTCGCACTGTACCCGGTGCGCATGGCCCGTTCGGTGTCGTCCTCCAGGGCGTCGAGGAGCTCGCGCTGCTCGACGATGTCGAGACCGGCCTCTGCGGCGGCGCCGTCGACGATCTCGTCGGCGATCCGCACCAGGGCGTAGACGTCTTCGACGCGCGGGCGCACCGAGGCCGAGAGGAGCCGCGTCGCCATGCCGAAAGACGTGGAGTACTCGTGGATGATCGTGGCCGCGCTGTGGTGGGCCGCGGCCGAGTACAGCGCGAGATCGGTCGGCGCCGTGGTCGGCGCCTCCGCCTCCCGGGTCATGACAGCCTCCCGATGCACGAACGCGCGACGGCCGAGAGCTCGGCCACGAGGCTCCCCGGCAGCTCCGGATCGTCGAGCACGGCCTCGGCGGCCTCGACGTGCTCGGCGAGGAGGCGCTCGACGAAGCCGCGCGCGCCGCAGTCCTCGAGGGTGCGCGCCAGACGGTCGGCGTCACCCGCGCCCAGGTCCTCCCGGCCCAGGATCGGGGCGATCGCGGGCCAGACCGAGGTGCGCCGCGCGAACGCGATGAGCGAGGTCTCCTTGCCCTGGCGGAGGTCGCTCACGACGCTCTTCCCCGTCACATCCTCCTGGCCGAAGACGCCGAGCAGGTCGTCGCCCAGCTGGAAGGCGACGCCCACGAGGCGGCCGTACTCGCCGAGCACGGCCTCGACACCCGGGCCCGCCCCCGCGAGCACGGCGCCGGCGCGCAGGGGTGCGCCCACCGAGTACGCGGCGGTCTTGTGCTCCGTCATGGCGAGCACGTCGCGGAGCTCCGGGCGGTGGAGGCCGGCCGAGAACGCCACGTCGGAGAGCTCGCCCGCGGCGGTCACGAAGACGGCCTCGTCGAGGATCGCGATCAGGCGCGCGCGGACGGCGGAAGACGCCTCCACGGTGGCCGTCAGCGAGGCCGCGGCGTGCAGGAGGAGGTCGCCGGCGAGGATCGCGGCGGACTCGCCCCACAGCCGCGCGCGGGGCCCCGGGGCCCCGTCGGCGCGGGCCGCCGCGGCGAACGCCCCGGGGAGGTTGGGCCGGCCGCGGCGAACCGTGTCGCCGTCGATGACGTCGTCGTGGAGGAGGAAGGCGGTGTGGAGCAGCTCGTACGCCACGGCCAGGGTCACGGCGTCGTCGGTCGCCGTGCCGGCGAGCGCGCGATGGGCGGTGAGCAGGAGGCGCGGACGGATCCGTTTGCCCCCGTCCGCGGCGTCGCGTGCGCTCTGCCACAGGCGCGCGTAGTCGCTCCCGTATTTTCCGGCCAGACCCTCTCGCTCGGAGAAGAAGCGGCCGAGGCGGTCTTCGGCGAGCGCCAGGTCAGCCTCCACCCGTGCTCCGGCGGGATCGGGGACGGTCGTCGTCCCGGGGTGCAGCTGGGTCATCGACCCTCCCTTTGCGCTCAGCGAAAAGAATCTAGCTAAGTTAGCAAATAACTTAGCATGATTCTTACTTCGGGCATAGGATGCCCTCATGACATCGGCGAAGGACGACGCCCGGCGCGTCTCACACTCTCTCGTCGACCCCCGGGTGATCGATCCGCGTCAGGAACTGGTCCGGCACGACGACCTCGGCGAGGATGAACTCGCGGACATCATCGCACTCCTCACCTCCATCCGGGAATGGCGCGAGGCGGAACAGCGGCTCAACTTCGAGTCGCGCAGCCGCATGAAGCTCAACGAGACGGACATGAAGGCGCTCCGCTACATCATCGCCTCGGCGAACGCCGGCGTGACGGTCACCGCGGGGGTCCTCGCCGAGCATCTGCGGATCTCGACGGCGTCGACCACGAAGCTCCTCGACCGCCTCGAGAAGGCCGGTCATATCGAGAGACGGCCGCACCCGAGCGATCGACGTGCCGTCACCATCGCGATCACGCCGGAGACGCACCGCGAGATCCGGCGCACCATGGGCCTCCAGCACGCGCGCCGGTTCGAGGTGGCGCGGGCGCTCAACCCGGAGGAGCGGCGCATCGTGACCCGGTTCCTGCGCGACCTCAGCGCGACGACGCTGACCGCCTCCGCCGTGCCGGCGGACGACGACGAGGCGGTCACGCCCGAGCAGCTGCCCGCCGTTCTTCCGGCGGAGTGACCCCGGCGGCCTCCGCGGCCGCGACGATCCGGTTGGCCATGCCGTTGAACACGATCCCGTGGAACGGCAGGATCGCGAACCAGTACAGACGGCCGGCGAGGCCCCGGGGGAAGAAGACGGCCCGCTGCCGGTAGCGCGAGCCGGTGTCGCGCGCCTCAGCGCGCATCTCCAGCCAGGCTCCGCCGGGAACGCGCATCTCGGCGCGGAGGCGCAGCTCTCCCCCGTCCGGCCGGCGCTCGATCCGCTCCACCCGCCACCAGTCGAGCGCCTCCCCGGTCTGGAGCCGGTCGGCGTCGCGCCTCCCGCGGCGCAGGCCGACGCCGCCGACGAGCTTGTCCATCCAGCCCCGGAGCGCCCACGCCAGCGGGAACGAGTACCAGCCGCGCTCGCCCCCGATGCCCTCGATCACCCGGAAGACCTCCTCCGCCGGGGCGGAGCTGTCGCGCACCCGGACGTCGGTGTAGACGGTGTGACCCGACCAGTCCGGGTCGCTCGGCAGCGGGTCGCTCGGCGCGTCCGCCACCGAGGAGTTGAGCCAGCTCGTCTCGACGTCGCCGTCGCTCATCCGCTTCAGGGCGAGCCGCACGGCCTGGCGGTATCCGGTGAGCCCTCCCTCCGGCGGCGGGATGACCGCGTCGATGTCGTGCTCGCGCACCACGCAGTCGTACTGGAGGGACGCGATGATCGGGACCGCGAGGCTCCGCGGGATGGGCGTGACGAGGTTGACCCACTGCGACGCCAGCCACGGGGTGAACACGGGGAGGGAGGCGATGGCTCGCTGCGGCAGTCCCGCCTCCAGCGCGTAGGCGTTCAGCATCTGGCCGTAGCGGAGCACGTCGGGGCCGCCGATGTCGAAGGCGCGCGAGACGTCCGGCGGCAGGTCCGCCGCCTCGAGCAGATAGTGCAGGACGTCGCGGATGGCGATCGGCTGGATGAAGTTCCGCACCCAGCGCGGTGCGGGCATGTACGGGAGGACCTCGGTCAGGTGACGGATCATCTCGAACGACGCGGAGCCCGAGCCGATCACGACGCCGGCCTGAAGCACGACTGTGGGCACGCCCGAGGCGAGCAGGATCCGGCCGACCTCGACGCGCGAGCGGAGGTGCTGCGAGAGCGGGCCGTCCGGGTGGAGCGCGCCCAGGTAGACGATCCGGCGCACGCCATGAGCGGCCGCCTCCTCCGCCACCGTCCGGGCCGCGTCCCGCCTCCTCCGTCTCGAAGTCGCCGCGGGCGCGCATCGAGTGGACCAGGTAGTAGACGACGTCGACGCCCTCCATCGCGCGGGCGACCGAGGCCCGGTCGTGGAGGTCGCCCTGGACGATCTCCGCCTCCTGCGCCCACGGCACGTCCTGGAGCTTCTGAGGCGTGCGCGCCAGGACGCGCACGTCCCGGCCGCGCGCGAGGAGGCGCGGGACGAGGCGCCCTCCGATGTAGCCGGTGGCTCCGGTGACGAGGATGCGGGGGGCGCTCATGGGCCGAGACTACGCCGCCCGCCGAATACGGGGACGGCCGAATAGTCCTGTATGTTTCCCGCATGGGCAAGCTTGTGTACGCCGGCACGACCGAGATCGGATTCGAGGACAGAGTGCTGGCGCACCTCCAGATCGTGATCGGGCTGAAGCTCCGGCGCAAGGAGGGGTTCTTCTTCTCGTGGCGGGACGAGCAGGGCGTCGGGGACGGCCGCAGCGCGATCTGGATCGACCCCGGGACGCCGCTGCTGTTCCGCTACAGCGGGGGCCGCAGCCCGCGCATCAACAAGCAGTGGCTCGAGCAGCTGACGCTCTCCTCGAACAGCGCACAGGGCCTGCAGCTGACGGAGGAGATCGGCGCCCTCGGTGCCGATGAGGTCGACGCCGACTCGCCTCCCGGCCGCTGACGCGCAGCGTCGCCCCCACCGAACGCGGAAGGACCCCGCGCCCTTGCGGGCACGGGGTCCTTCGACGCGTCGGGAGTCCTAGCGCAGGTACTCGAGCAGCTCGGGGCAGCGGAGGCGCTTGAGGCTCCGCGTCTCGAGCTGGCGGACGCGCTCGCGGGTGATGCCGTAGACCTCGCCGACCTCGTCGAGCGTCATCGGCTTGTGGCCGTCGAGGCCGAAGCGCATGCGCACCACCTTGGCGTCGCGCGGGGGCAGCTCGCGCAGCCGCTCCTCCAGGTCGCGGTGACGGAACTCCATCTCGACCGCCTCCGGCGGCCCGGCGAAGTCGCCGTCCTCGATGAGGTCGCCGAGCTCGGCGCCCTCGTTCTCCCCGACGGGGACGGCGAGCGACACGGTCTCGGAGTCGCTCATCTGCAGCTTGTGCACCTCGGCCGGCTCGAGGTTCGAGGCCTCGGCCATCTCCTCCAGCGTGGGGGTGCGGCCGAGCTCACCGCCGAGGTCGCGGCGGATCCGGTCGAGCTTGTCGATCTTCTCCACGGTGTGCACCGGGATGCGGATGAGGCGGGCCGTGTCCGCGATGCCGCGGAGGATGGACTGCCGGATCCACCAGGTCGCGTAGGTGGAGAACTTGTTCCCCGTGCGGTAGTCGAACTTCTCGACCGCGCGGACGAGGCCGAGGTTGCCCTCCTGGATGAGGTCCATCACGGGCAGGCCGCGACCGGCGTAGCGCTTGGCGATGCTCACCACCAGGCGGAGGTTCGCCTCGATGAAGCGCTCGAAGGCGCGCTTGCCGTCATCGGCGAGGTACTGCAGCTCGCGCTTCTCGCGCGGGGTCAGACCGGGACGGACCGCGAGTCGCTCGCCGGCGAGGACACCCACCTCGATCCGCTTGGCGAGCGCCACCTCCTCGTCGGCCGTCAGCAGGCGCGTGCGCCCGATGGAGTTGAGGTAATCGCGAACCGGGTCGTTCGTCACTTCGAGCGTTGTCATCGTGTCATCCATTCAGCTCGTGCATCGTGTTGCTCTGGCTCGGATCGTGGGGTGCAACCCGACCAGTCGTGGTGCGGGTTCGTTAGCAAGAGTAAGCAGTCGGCCCCCGTCCCCAACAAGGGGTTGACACGCGGGTCGCGGATACGCTACGTCACCTCCTCAATCCCTTCGTCACGGATTTGTCAAGGTGCTGTCAGGGACTGCACACCGCCCGTACAGTCCGACGATGTGAGCACGCAGACTTCGAATTCATCGGTGAATCTGAAGACCATCAGGACGACCATCCCCGCGCGGATGGACCGGCTCCCCTGGTCGCGTTTCCACTGGCTGGTGGTGATCGGACTCGGGACGGTGTGGATCCTCGACGGACTCGAGGTCACCATCGTCGGGGCGATCGGGAGCCGGCTCACCGAGCCGAGCAGCGGACTCGGCCTCACCACCGCCCAGGTCGGTTACGCGGCGGCGGTCTATGTGGCGGGCGCCTGTCTCGGGGCGCTCTTCTTCGGCTATCTGACCGACCGCTTCGGCCGGAAGAAGCTGTTCATCATCACGCTCGGGCTGTACCTCCTGGCCACCGTGCTGACGGCCTTCTCGGTCGCGCCGTGGATGTTCTTCGTCTTCCGGTTCTTCACCGGCGCGGGGATCGGAGGCGAGTACGCCGCGATCAACTCGGCGATCGACGAGCTCATCCCGGCCCGGCGCCGCGGACTCGTCGACCTCGCCATCAACGGGTCGTACTGGCTGGGGACGGCGTTCGGCGCGGTGCTCACCGTCTTCCTCCTCGACACCTCTATCTTCGCGGCCAACATCGGGTGGCGGGTCGCCTTCGGTCTCGGCGCGGTGCTCGGCCTCGTCATCCTGCTGGTCCGCCGGAACGTGCCCGAGTCGCCCCGCTGGATGTTCATCCACGGCCGCGACGAGGACGCCGAGAAGCTCGTCGCCGAGATCGAGCACGGGGTGGAGGAGCAGACCCACGAGAAGCTCGCCGACATCCCCGAGCAGAAATCGATCGAGATCCACCAGCGCCGGTCGACCGGATTCGGCGAGATCGTCCGCGTCGCGCTGACCAAGTACCCGAAGCGCTTCGTCCTCGGCCTCTCGCTGTTCATCGGGCAGGCCTTCCTCTACAACGCCGTCTTCTTCACCTACGCGCTGGTGCTGACGAAGCTCCTCCACGTCCCGGACAACATCGCGCCGTGGTCGCTCGTCCCGATCGCCATCGGCAACTTCCTCGGACCGCTCCTGCTCGGGCGCCTGTTCGACAGCGTCGGGCGCCGGTTCATGATCACGCTCTGCTACATCGGCAGCGGCGTGCTCCTCGTCGGGACCGCGCTCCTCTTCGACGCGGGGGCGCTGAACGCCGTGACGCTGACCGCGTGCTGGATGGCGGTGTTCTTCCTCGCCTCTGCGGGCGCCTCCGCCGCGTACCTCACCGTGAGCGAGATCTTCCCGATGGAGACGCGGGCCATGGCGATCGCGTTCTTCTACGCCGTCGGCACCGGCCTCGGCGGCATCATCGGGCCGATCCTGTTCGGCAACCTGATCAGCGGCGGCATCCACGCCATCGCGATCGGGTACTACATCGGGGCCGGGCTCATGATCGCCGCCGGGCTCGTCGAGCTGTTCCTCGGCGTCGACGCGGAGGGCAAGTCGCTCGAGGACATCGCGTCGCCGCTGTCGGCCGAGACGCCCGTCCAGAGCAAGCGCTGAGGCGCCGATCGGAGCGGGCGGTGGCCGGGCGGCCGCCGCCCGCTCCGTCGTTCAGGCGGCTTCTGCCCGCTCCGGCCGGTGCTGGGAGCCGGACGACAGCAGCTCGAGGAGCGCGGGCTCCGGCACGCGCCCGCCGCTGACGTCGATGACCTCGCCGTTGCGGTAGCGGTCGAAGATGCGCGGATCGATATAGCTGTTCCGCGCGATGGCCGGCGTGTTCCCCAGAGCCGCGGCCGCCTCGTTGACGGCCGCGCTGATGCGCTTCTTGCGCTGCGCGTCGGACCCCGCCACACCCAGCTCGGCGAGGGCGCGCGCCGCGACGATCGTGCCGTGGAGGGTGCGGAAGTCCTTCGCGGTGAACTCGCCGCGAGTCTGCCGCCGGATGTACTCGTTGAGCGACGCCGGCCGGATGGTGTGCCAGGTGCCGTCCTTCCAGGAGAGCAGCCGGGACCGCTGGCCGCGGAGCGCCTGGATCTGACGCAGCAGCTCGGCCAGGTCGGCGTCGGTGATCGTGCTCGTCCAGCGCTGGGCCGATTTCGCTGGAAAGGTCAGCGTGATGTCGTCGTCCTCGATGCGCGCGTGGCGGCAGAGCAGGGTCGTGAGCCCTCGGCTGCCGTTGGCATGGAGGTACTCCTCGCTCCCGATGCGCACGCTGCCGAGGTCGATGATGCGGAAGGCTGCAGCCAGGATCCGGTCGCGTCCGAACCCCTCCTCGCGCAGGTCGAGCGTCACCTTGCGCCGGGCGGAGGTCAGCGTCTCGGCGAGCTGAGCGGCGCGCTCGAACTTCACGCGGTCCTGGTGGAGGCGCCACGAATCGTGATAGCGGTACTGTCGCCTCCCGGCGGCATCCGTGCCGACCGCTTGGATGTGCCCGCGGGCGTCCGGCGAGATCCACACGTCCTCCCACGCCGGAGGGAGGACCAGCGAGCGGATCCGCTCCAGCTCGCCCTCGTCGACGATCCGGTTGCCCGCCTCGTCCTCGTAGACCGGCCCCTTGTCGGTCATGCGGCGGTGGTAGCCGGGACCGGAGGGGTTGCTCCTGCGCAGCCGCGTCACGCGGGCTTCTTCGCCGTCTTCTTGGCCGCGGGCTTCGCGGCGGGCTTCTTGGCCGTGCTCTTCGCGGCGGCCGGCTTCGCGCTTCCCGACCGCGACGAGGAGTTCTTCTCGTCCGCCGCCTCGTCGCCGCCGGATCGCGTGGACCGGCTGCGCTCCACGGACCGCTGCAGCGCCTCCATCAGGTCGATCACCTCGCCGCCCCCCTTCTTCTGCTCGGCCTCCTCGCCGAAGGTCGCCGCGGTGTCGACGCTCTCGCCCTCCTCGAGCTTGGCGTCGATCAGCTTGCGCAGCTCGACCTGGTACTCGTCGGTGAACTTGTCCGGTTCGAAGTCGCCGGCGAAGCTCTCCATGAGGGCTGCGGAGAGCTGGAGCTCGCGGTCGCTGATCCGCGGGTCGCTGTCGAGCGCCGGGAAGTCGGCCGCGCGGATCTCGTCGTTCCAGAGCAGCGTCTGGAGCACGAGGACGTTCCCGCGCACCCGCAGCGCACCGAGCCGGGTCTTCTGACGCAGCGCGAACTCGACGATCGCAGTGCGGTCCTCGTCTTCGAGGGTCTTCCGCAGCAGGGCGTACGCCTTGAGGGACTTCGAATCGGGTTCGAGGTAGTAGCTGCGATCGAACATGATCGGATCGAGCTGCTCGTTCGGAACGAACTCGACCACGGTGATCTCGCGGCTGCGCTCGGCGGGCAGCGAGGCGAGGTCCTCCGGGGTGAGGATCACCGTCCGCTCGCCGTCGTCGTACGCCTTCGCGATGTGCTCGTACGGGATGACCTTGCCGTCGATCTCGCAGCGCCGCTGGTAGCGGATGCGCCCCCCATCGGCGTCGTGCACCTGGTGCAGCGGCACATCGTGGTCCTCGGTCGCGCTGTACACCTTCACCGGAACGTTCACCAGACCGAAGGTGATGGCGCCCGTCCATATCGCCCTCATGTGCCCATCGTGTCCGCGGAACCCCGTATTTTCAAGCATCGGACGCCGATCGGCGCCCTGCGCGCGCCGGCCGGCGACGTGCCCGGCGTACGGTGAACGCATGGCCGCCCAGGACACCGAGGACGTCGAGGTCGACGGACACCGCCTCACGCTGACCAACCTCGACAAGGTCATGTACCCGGAGACCGGGACCACCAAGGCCGACGTCATCGGCTACTACACCGCCGTGGCCGACGCCATGCTCCCGCACGTGCGCGATCGCATCGCGACCCGGAAGCGCTGGGTGCACGGGGTGGGGACGGCGGACCGTCCCGGCGAGGTGTTCTTCCAGAAGAACCTCGACCCCGCCTCCACCCCGGCGTGGGTCGCCCAGCACACCGTCCGGCACAAGGCGAGCACGAACAGCTACCCCCTGGTCAACGATCGCGCCACGCTCGTCTGGCTCGCCCAGATCGCCGCGCTCGAGATCCACGTGCCGCAGTGGCGGGTCGGGAGGGGCGGCCGCCACCTCCCTCCCGACCGGCTCGTGCTCGACCTCGATCCCGGGGAGGGCGTCGCGCTGACCGACTGCGCCGAGGTGGCGCGGCTCGCCCGCGCGATCCTCACCGACATGGGCCTCGAACCGTTCCCGGTGACCTCCGGGTCGAAGGGCATCCACCTGTACGCGCCGCTCGACGGCTCGCAGACGGCCGACCAGGTCGCGGCCGTCGCCCACGAGCTCGCGCGGGCGCTGGAGGCCGATCATCCCGACCTCGTCGTCAGCGATATGAAGAGGTCGCTCCGCGCCGGGAAGGTGCTCGTCGACTGGAGCCAGAACAACGGCGCCAAGACCACCGTCGCACCGTACTCGCTGCGCGGACGGCTGCGCCCGACGGTCGCGGCCCCCCGGACCTGGCGGGAGCTCGCCTCCCCGCAGCTCCGGCAGCTCGAGTACCCGGAGGTGCTCCAGCGACTGAAGCGCCGGGGCGATCTGCTCGCCGGGCTCGACGGCGAGCAGGCGGACCGGGGCAGCGTCGGTGCCGTGCGCGTGCCCGCGCCGCAGCCGAAGCCCGCGTCGCACCCGAAGCCCGCGTCGCACCCGAAGCCCGCGTCGCGCGCGACGGGGGCGCCCCCCTCCCCCATGCTCGCGACGCTCGGATCGGCCGCGGATGTCGGCGACGAGGACGAGTGGGCGTTCGAGATGAAGTGGGACGGCATCCGTGCGATCGCCGAGGTGCGTTCCGGGAACCTCCGCCTGACGACCCGCAACGGCAACGACGTCACCGTCGCCTACCCCGAGCTCGGCGATCTGGTCGAGCTGGCGGCGGGCCACGAGCTCGTGCTCGACGGCGAGATCGTCACGCTGAACGCGCAGGGACGGCCCGACTTCGGCATCCTCCAGACCCGCATGGGGCTCACCCGCCCGGCCGACGTGAAAGCGGCGGTGAAGCGGGCTCCTGTCCACTACCTGGCGTTCGACCTCCTGGAGGCCGACGGCGACGATCTGACGAAGGAGCCCTACGACGTGCGCCGCGCCCGGCTGACGGAGGTGCTCCGGCCACCGAAGAACGACGCCGTGCAGGTCCCTCCGGCGTTCGACGGCGACCTGAAGGACGCCATCGCCTCGAGCCGGACCCTCGACCTCGAGGGCGTCATGGCGAAGCGGCGCGACAGCACCTACACGCTCGGACGGCGGTCGCGCTCGTGGATCAAGATCAAGCACAAGAAGACCCAGGAGGTGGTCATCGGCGGCTGGACGCCCGGCAACGGCCGTCGCGCGAGCACGATCGGCGCGCTCCTCCTCGGGCTCCCGGACGGGGACGGTCTCCGCTACGTCGGCAAGGTCGGGACCGGTTTCAGCGACCGGGTGCTCGACGACCTCCTGACGAAGCTCTCCGCGCTCGAGCAGGACGCGCCTCCCCTCGCGCGGGTGCCGTCCGCCGACGCCCGCGGCGCGCACTGGACCCGTCCCGAGCTCGTCGGCGAGGTCGAGTTCGCCGAGTGGACCGGTCCCGGGAGGCTGCGTCAGCCCACGTGGCGCGGGCTCCGGCCCGACAAGCTGCCGGAGCAGGTCGTGCGGGAGGGATGAGCTCCGACGCTCAGAGCCGCGGTGCGTAGACCTTGAGCGCGGCACCCCGGACCGTCAGCCGCAGGCGCTTCGGCTCCCCCGGCGTGTCGACTGAAGCCTCCCCGTCGTGCGCATAGCCCGGATCGTCGGCGCGCGCTTCGATCGTGATCTCGTCGGTCGTGAAGGCGTCGAGAGCCGGCGGTCCCTGGAGGAACGGCATGCGCGCGGCGAACGAGTCGGTGCGGCCTCCGAATGCCAGGGCCAGCGCGCCCCGGGTCCGCGGGCGCCCGTCGGCGAACAGGATGCGGACGTCGAGCAGGTCGTCGTCGAGGCGCCGGCGCTCGATCGGCGCGACCGTGATCGGGTAGTACCGGTCGACTCCGACGAAAACCGACCAGACCTTGCGTCGCCGCCCGTCGATCTCCACGTCCAGCGGGTCCCTCCGGCGGACGACCCGGATGGCGGCCACCAGCGCGGCGAGCGGCTTGCCGAGCCGCCCCTCGCGCTTCTCGCGTTCGGCCACGAACGACGGGTAGATGCCCACGGAGGCGGTGTTGAGCACCGTGACCCGCTTCCCGGTGCCGAACTCGAGGTCGGCGACGTCCACGGCCCGGCCGGTCCCGTCGGCGAGCGCCGTCAGCGCGTCATCGACCCTGTCGAGCAGGAGCGCCTTGGCGAAATGGTTGAAGGTGCCTCCGGGGACGACGAGGAGCGGGAGACCCGCCTCCCGCGCCTGGTGAGCCATGGCGCCGACCGAGCCGTCTCCTCCCCATGCTCCGAGGATGCGCGGCGGGTCGGCGGAGGTCAGCTGCGTGCGGACGAGTTCCCCGATGTCGTCACCGTCGCGGAGGGCGTGCACGCGCGCCCGGGGAAGCCGCTCGGCGAGGATCGGGAGCGGGTCGGGGCGCCCGAGGCCGCGGCCGGACGCGGGGTTGACGACGATGAAGAGGCCCTCTCCGTCCGCGGAGGCGGGGAGCTCGATCACCTCCGAGGTCGGCGCCTCGCGGGGTCCCGGGCCGGTCGGGGCCGGTGCGAGCGCCTTGAGCGCCAGGGCGGCGCCCGCGCCGATGGCGGCTCCGCCGGCGACATCGGAGAGCCAGTGCGCCCCGGTGTGGAGGCGCGAGTAGCCGACCCCGGCCGCGATCGGCGCGAGCGCCGCGCCCGCCGCGGGCCACTCGAGCGCCACGCCCGTTGCGAAGGCGGCCGCGCTCGCGGTGTGCCCCGAGGGGAACGACGGCGAGGTCGGCGAGCGGTGGTGCCTGCGGCTGATCGGGATGGAGGTGAGGGCCGGGCGGTCGCCGCCCACCAGCCGCTTGCCGACGAGGTTCGCGATCAGGCTGGCGGCGCCGAGCGACGCGAGACCCCGCGCCGCGGCCCGCGGGCGGCCCATCACCGTCAGGACCGCAGCGACGGCGAACCAGAGCCTCCCGTGGTCGGCGATGCGCGTGAGGAGCAGCCAGAAGGAGTCGCTCCCTGGCCCCGTGCGCCGGGCGTTGATGCGCCGGGCGACGGCCTCGTCGGCGCGCTCGATCCGCTTCGGCAGAGGGATGCGCCGACGGCCGGCGAACGCCCCTCCCGCTCGGTGGCGGTGCCTGCTGCCTCTACGGTGCCCTGATGCGGCCATGCCGCCAATGTACGCGCCCGGTGCGCGGTAGGATCGTCGTCGTGAGCACGCACCTGACCGCACCCCGACCGATCGAGACCCGGCGCCCGCTCGAGGCCGACGACGAGCACGGCTCGCTGGTCCGCAGCCTCAGCACCACGATCCCCACGATGGTCGGCAACCCGCTCGTGACCGTGATCGTCCTCGTCTCGCTCGTGCTCGGCGTCTGGAGCCTGGTGGCGACGTGGACGGGCAACGCCGGCTCGTTCCTCCCCCTGTTCCAGGTGACGGTCGCGGCCACCGTGGTGTGCCTCAACGCGCTCTACGCGCGCCGCACCTTCAGCTACGTGATCACCCTCATCGGCGCGATCCTCTGGCTCTGGGTGTCGGTGACCCCGTTCGTGCCGTTCCTCCAGGTGCTCCTCCAGGCGCTCACCGTGACCATCATGGTCGCGGGCGTCGTGTTCTCCACCGCGGCGGTGCGGCTCAGCAAGCAGCCGCGCTTCTGAGCACCCCGCCCTCCCCGGAGAGCGCGGAGCTCGCGCCGGCGCGTCGCGGCCACGTCGTCGACCTCTCGCCGCTGCGGGACTCGCCGCCCTTCGCCCGGCTGTGGCTGGGAGGCGCGATCTCGGGCATCGGCGGCCAGATGACCGTCGTCGCCGTGGGGCTGCACATCTACGCGCTCACGCGCTCGACGCTCGCGGTCTCCTTCGTCGCCCTGTTCGCCCTGGTGCCGATGATCGTCTTCGGCCTGTACGGGGGCGTGCTCGCCGACGCGTTCGACCGCCGGCGCGTCGCCATCGTGACGGCTCTCGTGGCCTGGGCGTCGACGGCGGGGATCGCCGCCTTCGCCTGGCTGCACATCACCGTCGTCTGGCCCCTGTACGTCCTCACCACGCTGAACGCGGTGGCGACGGTCATGATCGGCGCGACGCGCCAGGCGATCACGCCGCGGCTGCTGCCCGCCCGGCTCCTTCCCGCGGCGAGCGCCCTGAACGGCATCAGCATGGGCGTGATGGTGACGGTCGGGCCGGCCCTGGCCGGCGTCCTGGTCGCGACCGTCGGCATCGCTTGGACCTACTCGGTCGACGTGGTGCTGTTCACCGCCGCTTTCCTCGGCATCTTCACGCTGCCCTCCATCGTCCCGGAGGGCGAGCGGCAGAGCGCCGGACTGCGCTCGGTCCTCGACGGTCTCCGGTTCCTGCGCACGGCACCGAACCTCTCGATGACCTTCGTGCTCGACGTGATCGCCATGACGCTCGGGCAGCCGCGCGCGCTGTTCCCGGCGGTCGGTGCCCTGCTGATCGGAGGGGGCGCTGTCACCGTGGGAATCCTGACGGCCGCCTTCGCGGTCGGCGTGCTGCTGTCCAGTGTCTTCTCCGGTCGCCTCGGCCATGTGCGCCGCCAGGGACTGGCGGTGGAGCGCTCCATCGTCGTCTACGGCGCGGCCATCCTCGGGTTCGGCGGCGTGCTGGCGGTGGCCGCGTTCACCGGGCCGTCCGCCGATCCGTCGCTCACCGGGGCGAACACCGCGGCCCTCGTGGCGGCGACCCTCCTGCTCGCGGTCGCCGGTGCGGCCGACAACATCAGCTCGATCTTCCGGATGACGATCCTGCAGGCCTCGGCTCCCGATGTGATGCGGGGTCGGCTGCAGGGCGTGTTCACGGTGGTGGTGACGGGCGGCCCGCGTCTCGGCGACCTCTACGTCGGCGTGCTCGCCCTGACCGGCGTGCTGTGGTTCCCGCCCCTCCTCGGCGGCCTGCTGATCGTCGCGCTGGTCTCGGCGATCGTGCGGGTCCAGGGGAGCTTCCGGCGGTACGACGCGCTGGCGCCGACTCCCTGAGGCGGAGGATCAGCGGGTCCGGATGCGCCGCGCCACTCGCGGATAGTCCACGACGATGCCGTCCGCGTCCACGGTGAGATCGGCCACGAAGCCGCCGTCCGGGCTCCGGTAACGGACGACGCCCCTCCCGGCCGCGGCGTCGAACGGCTCGCTGGAACTGTATACCTGGCGTGAGGCGCGGACCGCCAGCGACGGCAGGTCGACCCACGCGGCGACGATGGCGGTCTCGGGCAGGACGTCGTCGAGGGCGCCGAGCCGGCGGATCGGCATGGTGTTGGTCACCGGGCACAGCGCGAGGTCGCAGTCCAGCGCGTCCGCGAGCCTCGCGGCGTCCGGCTCCGGCAACCCGGGCGCCTCCATCGTCCGCTCGCCGAACCGGTCATCGCCCTGCGCGCTCTGCTCGCTCGACCAGCCGTTCCGGCCGTCGCGGACGAGTACGAGCCGACGGGTGAACCCTCGGCCCGACACTGTGACGTCGAGGCGCCGGGTCTCCCAGCCGGGTCCGGTCTCGAGCGCCCACGCCACGACGTAGTCGGTGGTGCGCGAGGTCCCGAGCGCGTCGAGCCGGTCGGCCGCGAGCGTGACCGTCGCCGCCTCGAGCCGCTCGGGATCCTCGTCGCCGATCCATTCCACGTGCCGAACCGCCCCGCGCATCGCGTCGCCTCTCCTCTGCGGATGGATGAGCGGTGCCCGCTGCCGCGGGCCCGCAGGAGGCACGATACGCGTGAGGCCGCCCGGCGGCACTGCCGGATCGGCTGCGTCGTCAGGCCACCCGGGCCCGCAGCGGGACCGGCGCCTCCGGGCCCGTGTACCGCGAGGACGGGCGCACGATCTTCCCGTCCGCGGCCTGTTCGAGGACGTGGGCCGTCCAGCCGACGACCCGGGCGGCGGCGAAGGTCGGTGTGAACAGCGAGCGCGGGATCCCGCACTGCTCCATGACGACGCCGGCGTAGAACTCGACGTTGGTGTGGAGCTCGCGGCCGGGCTTCAGCTCGGCGAGCACGTCGAGGATGCGCCGCTCCGCCTCCATCGCGAACGCCACCCGGGGGCCGCCGAGCTCCGCCGCGAAGTCGCGGAGCATCCGCGACCGTGGGTCCTCCGTCCGGTAGACCGCGTGGCCGAAGCCCATGACGCGGCCCCCGGACGCCACCGTGGCACGCGCCCACGCGTCGATCCGGTCCGGCGTGCCGATCTCGTCGAGCGCATCGAGCGCGCGGCTGGGCGCCCCTCCGTGAAGCGGACCGGACAGGGCGCCGAGAGCGCCGCAGACGGCGGCCGCGAGGTCCGCGCCCGTCGACGCGATCACGCGTGCGGAGAAGGTGGACGCGTTGAAGCCGTGGTCGATCGCCGCCGTCATGTAGGCGCTCAGTGCGCGTTCGTGGGGCTCGTCAGGGACGGCGCCGGTCAGGAGGTACAGGTAGTTCGCGACATGGCCGAGGTCCGCTCGTGCGGTGCGGGGCTCCTGCCCGGTCGCGTATGCGTGGAGCCGCGCGAGCAGCACGGGCGTGGCGGCAGCGATCCGGATGGCGGCATTCACCCGCGCCTCCGGGGCGGCGTCGTAGAGAGGTTGCAGGCCGTCCGTCGCCGCGAGCGCCGTCAATGCCATCCTGAGCGGGGCGAGGGAGTCGCCTCCCCTCGCGGTCCGCGCGATCCCGGGGAGGAGCCGCTCCACCTCATCGGGGATGCCCCGGGAGGCGGCTATCCGTTCGCGGAAACGGTCGAGTTCGGACAGGCCCGGCAGCTCTCCGAACAGCAGGAGGTACCACGACTCCTCGAACGTCCGCTCGCGGGCGAGGTCCACCGCGGAGTATTGGCGGTAATGGTAGAAGCCCTCGTGACCTCGGACATCGCCGAGTGCTGTCCGGGCGACGACCACATTGGTCAGCCCGCGGGGCACGTCGATCAGGGTGTCGTCCATGCGGGAGGCGTCGATGGTGTCCATGACGCTAGTGTGGGACTGGATCGAAGACTTAGTCAACGTTGATCGGATCAATATGGAGCCCCTTCCGCGCCTCACGGCCGAGCAGACCGCCGAGCGTCTCGGCGTGAAGCTCGAGACGCTGTACGCCTACGTCGCCCGGGGTCGCCTCGCCCGCCGGCGCACCGCCGAGGGCTCGACGTTCGATCCGCTCGAGGTCGAGCGCTTCGCCGCCGCCCGGCGACGTCGCCCGGCGGGCGAGGGGCACTCGGCCGGACGCCCCCTGATGGTGATCGACACGACGTTCGCGCTCATCGACGACGGCGACCTGTTCTTCCGCGGCCGACGGGCCGCCGACCTGGCGCACTCCCGGTTCGAGACGGTCGCCCGGTGGGCACTGACGGGGTCATGGGAGGAGGACGCCCGATTCACCGCCGGCGCGGGCGTCGAGACCGCCCGCGAGGTGGTGCGGGCATTGCCCGAGTCGAGCGGGGACCGCGATCGTCAGCTCGTCGCGGTCACGGCTCTCGCGGTCGCCGACCCGTTCCGGCACTCCCTCCGGGCGGACATCGTCGCGGGAGCCGCAGAGCGGATCGTGTCGGGAATGGTCGCGGTGCTGGACGACCGTGCTGCCGGGCACGCCGATGATCCGCTGGCCGTTTCGCTTTGGCACGCTCTCACCCGACGCCAGCCCTCCCCCGCGGAGAAGGCCGCGCTGAATGCGGCCCTCGTCCTCCTCATCGACCACGACATCGCGGTCTCGACGCTCGCCGCGCGCGCGGCCGCGTCGGCCCGAGCGGGTGCGTACGCGGTCGTGACCGCAGGGCTCGGGGCACTCGACTCACCCCTGCACGGCAACGCGAGCCGGGCGGCGCACCGGATGCTCGCCCGCGTGGCCGACGGCGACGATCCGGCGCGGGTCGTCGCCGACAGCGTCCTGACCGCGTCCGGTCCGGTTCCGGGCTTCGGCCATCCGCTCTACCCGGGCGGGGACCCGCGGGCTCGGACGCTTCTCGAGTTCCTCGCGGAGGTGCCGGGATCGGGCCGCGTGCTCTCGGCGGTCGACTCGGTTGCCGACCTGGTCGGCGAACGCACCGGGGCGCACCCCACCATCGACCTGGCTCTCGGAGCCCTCTCGCTCGCCGCCGGCATGCCGGACGACGCCGGAGAGGTGATCTTCGCAACCGGGAGGACCGTCGGCTGGATCGTGCACGCCCTCGACGAGTACCGGGAGCAGCCGCTCCGGCTCCGTCCGGTGGGCCGCTACACCGGGTGACGCACGGCCGCGATCAGCGCCGCAGCGCCTTGCGCGCGAGCGCGTTGCCGAGGAACTGCGCGGCCTGCACGAGGACGACGATCGTGATCACCGCCACCCAGGTGACCGCCCAGTCGTACCGCTGGTAGCCGTAGGAGATGGCGAAGTCGCCCAGGCCGCCGCCGCCGATGCTGCCCGCGATCGCCGACAGGTCGACGATCGCCACGAACACGAACGTGTAGCCCAGGATGAGCGGGCCGAGCGCCTCGGGGATCAGCAGCGTCGTGATGATCCGCCACGGGCTCGACCCCATGGCGCGCGCCGCCTCGATGACCCCGGGCTCGATCGTCACGAGGTTCTGCTCGACGATGCGCGAGATGCCGAACGTGGCCGCGATCGTCATGGGGAAGATCGCCGCGGGCGTCCCGAGGAAAGTGCCGAGCACCGCCTGTGTCAGGGGCGCGATCGCCGTCATGAAGATGATGAAGGGGATGGGCCGGATGAAGTTCACGACGACGTTCAGCACCGTCGACAGCGCGCGGTTCTCGAGCAGACCGCCCCGGCGCGTCGTGTAGAGCAGGACGCCGAGCGCCAGTCCGAGGACGCCGCCGATGATGAGCGTCGCGACCACCATCCACAGCGTCTGGCCGATGGCCTGCACGTACACCGGCCACAGGGTGCTCCAGTCGGTCACGCGGCCACCTCCTCCACCTCGGTGATGTCCCGGAGTTCGGCGATGAGGGCGTCGACGTCCCGGTCGGTGCCGATCAGCTCGAGCATCAGAGAGCCGAACGACCGGCCCTGGAGGGCGGAGATGCCGCCGTAGACGATCTCGAACCGGACGTTGTGGCGCCCCACCGCGTCCGAGAGCACGGAGCCGAGCCGGCCGTCGTCGTGGATCCGCGCCGAGACGATCCGCCCGGCGTGCTTCCCGCGCAGGCGCTCGATGTCGGAGGAGCCGGGCCGGTTGCGCAGGACGGTCCCCACGAAGCGCTGAGCCGTCGTCGATCGCGGCGCGGAGAACACCTCGAAGACGCTCCCCTGCTCGATCACCCGGCCGCCGTCGAGCACGGCGACGCGGTCCGCGATCGAGCGGACCACCTCCATCTCGTGCGTGATGACGACGATGGTCACCCCGAGCTCCTCGTTCACCCGCTTGAGCAGGGCCAGCACGTCGGCCGTCGTCTCCGGGTCGAGAGCGCTGGTCGCCTCGTCGGCGAGGAGGATGGCCGGGTTGGTCGCGAGCGCGCGGGCGATCCCCACCCGCTGCTTCTGACCGCCCGAGAGCTGGTCGGGATGATTCCATGCCTTGTCGGTCAGCCCGACGAAGGCGAGCAGCTCGGCGACCCGGCGCCTCCGGTCCGCCTTCGCCCAGCCCGCCACCTTCAGCGGGTACGCGATGTTGCCGAACACGGTGCGGGATTGGAACAGGTTGAACTGCTGGAAGATCATGCCGATGCCGGCGCGGACGGAGCGCAGCTCGCGCTCCGGGAGGTCGGTGATGTCGCGGCCGTCGACGATCACCGAGCCCGAGGTAGGATGCTCGAGCGCGTTGATCAGCCGGACCAGCGTGCTCTTGCCCGCGCCCGAGTAGCCGATGATGCCGAAGACCTCGCCCCGCTCGATCGTCAGATCGATGCCGTCGACGGCGGTCACCGTGGCGTCGCCCGAGCGGAAGCTCTTGACGACGCCCCGGAACTCGATGATCGCGCTCACCGCGGTTACTTCGCCTCCGCGATGGTCTTCTTCAAACCGTCGAGGATGCCGATCAGCTCGGCCTGCGGCTTCTGCACGATGACCGCCGTGTTCTTCGACTCCGCCAGGACGGCGTCGCTGACCGCCTTCGTGTGGTAAAGCTCCGCGACCTTGAGGAAGGTCTTGTTGCCCTTGTCCTTGTCGCGGGCGACGAAGGCGTTGATGTAGGGCTCGGCGGTCGAGGAGGCGGGGTCGTCCTGGAACAGCGCGGACTTCGGGTCGAGGCCGGCGGTGAGCGCGAAGTTGTTGTTGACGATCGCTCCGTCGGCCGAGCTCAGGGCGGGGGCCGTCTGCGCGGCGTCGACGGGAATGACGCTCACGCGGGAGGCGGACGCGTCGATGTCGGCCGGGGTGGCGAGCGTGTTGCCGCCGTTCTTCAGCTTCAGCAGCCCGGCCTTCTGCAGGACGAGGAGCGCGCGCGCCTGGTTCGTCGCGTCGTTGGGGATCGCGATCTTCGCGCCCTGAGGGATGGCGTCGACGCTCTTGTACTTCGTCGAATAGAGCGGCAGCGGCACGACCAGCGTGGAGGCGATGGGCACGAGGTCCTGCTTCGACTGCACGTCGTAGTCGGCCAGGAACTGAAGGTGCTGGAAGAGGTTGAGGTCGATCTGGCCGTCGGCGAGCGCCGGGTTCGCCTGCGTGTAGTCCCGGAAGCCGACCACCTGGATGTCGATGCCCTGCTTGGCGGCCTCGCGCTTGAGGATCGGCCAGTAGGGCGCCGCCTGCTCGGTGGTGCCGATCCGGACGGTGACCTTGCCGGCGGTCGCGGCGCCGCTCCCGGCGACGTTGACGACGACCAGGACGATGGCGACCACGGCCGCGACGACAGCGATCCCGAGGCCGACGAACCAGCCGGTGCGCGACCGCTTCGGCTTCTCCGGCAGGGCGGGGACGTCAGTGGGCGGGGTGCTGGCGGGCATGGCTGTGCCTCTCTTGTGAAGGGGGTGGGGTTCGGCCGGCGACGGTGGGCGGCCTCATCGAGCCTCGCCCACCGTCGCGGGGAGTTCAAAACCTGTTCCGAAATGTGACGGCGAGCGTAGGGTGGCGTCGTCAGAGCGGCCGCGACCGGCGGCCCGGCACGGAGCGGAGACGGCATGAGCGACATCAGCGACGACGACATCACCACCTCCTCCCCCGGCGGCGGCGAAGGACCCGCCGACGGCGGCGCGAACACGAGCGGCCACGACGGCGGGGCCGACGGCTCTGCGGGCGAAGGCACCGCGGACGGCGGCGCGAACCCCGGCGGTCACGACAGCGGGGCCGACGGGTCCGCTTGATGGGCAGGCACGGGCGCGGGCCGGGCGACCGGCCCGCGCTGTCGCGCTGCGTCCCGGTCGGGCGCGAGCTGTTCGCCGAGGAGTACTGGGGGCGGCGTCCCCTGTTCACGCGATCCGCCGACCTGGAGGCGGCCCGACGCGACGGCTTCGGAGACCTCTTCAGTGTGGAGGCGGTCGACGAGCTCGTCGCGGCGCGCGCCCTGCGCACCCCGTTCGTGCGCATGGCGAAGGAGGGCGAGGTGCTCCCTCCCTCCCGGTACACCGGTCCGGCGGGCTTCGGCGCCGAGGTGGGCGACCAGCTGGACTCGGCGCGGGTCCTCGCGGAGTTCGCCGCCGGGGCGACGCTCGTGCTGCAGGGCCTCCACCGCACGTGGGAGCCGATCGGCGACTTCGCCCGGCGACTCGCGGACGAGCTCGGTCACCCGTGCCAGGTCAACGCCTACATCACCCCCGCCTCATCGCGGGGGTTCGACCCGCACTACGACGTGCACGACGTCTTCGTGCTGCAGATCGCCGGGGAGAAGCACTGGCGCATCCACGAGCCGGTGCACACCGACCCTCTCCGCGGCCAGCCCTGGAACGACCACGCCGACGAGGTGGCGGCCCGGGCGGCGGAGGAGCCGGCGATCGACGAGGTGTTCCGGCCCGGCGACGTGCTCTACCTGCCCCGGGGCTGGATCCACTCGGCCGAGGCCCTGGGCGGCGTCTCGGTCCACCTCACCGTCGGGGTGGCCGCCTACACCCGGAGCGACATCATCGAGGAGGCGGTGAGCGTGGCCGCCGACACCGCGGCATTGCGCGGCTCGCTTCCGCTCGGTCTCGACCCTTCGGACCATCAGGCGCTCGCACCGATGGTCGGCGATGCCCTCGACGAGCTCGTCGAGGCCCTCTCCGACTCGTCGGCGAGGGCCCGCATCGCCGACGCCGTCTCGCAGCGACTCGCGCAGCGGCAGCGCTCGGATTCGCCGCCGGCGCCCCTGCGGCCCCTCGCCGCCGCGGCGGCCGCCGATGCCCTCGACGCGGGCACCGTAGTGTCTGTCCGCCCCTCGCTGCGCCCGCGGGTCACGGTGGAGGTGGAGACGGTCACCGTGCGCCTCCCTGGGAAGAACGTGGCGCTTCCCGTCGCGGCGCGTGCCGCCCTGGAGCGTCTGCTGGCAGGGCCTCCCGTCAGGGTGGGCGAGCTGCCGATCGACGACGGCTCCGCAGTGGTGATCGCCCGGCGACTCCTGCTGGAGGGTGTGCTCGTGATCTCGGCTCAGACGGTCTGAGGCTGAGGCGTGTCCTGGAGGATGCGCACCATGTTGCCGGACGGATCGCGGAACGCGCAGTCCCGCGGCCCCCACGGCTGCTCGATGGGCTCCTGGAGCACCTCGGCGCCGCTCGCCCGCACGCGCTCGAACGCGGCGTCGACGTCGTCGCTGGTGAAGACGATCGGGCTCATCGCGCCCTTCGCGACGAGCTCTTCGAGTGCGTCGCCGTCGGCCTGGGAGCGTCCGGCGTGCGGGTCGGACAGCACGATCTGCCCGGACGTGGCCTCGGGCGAGCCGAGGGTGATCCAGTGGTGGCCGCCGGATTCGACGTCGTTGACGACCTGGAGGCCGAGGGCGTCGCGGTAGAAGGCGAGCGCCTCCTGCGGGTCGAGGACGGTGATCTGTGCGAACTGAAGTGCGATGCTCATGACCGCCACTCTAGGAAGCGGACGACGGTCGGGCTTCTCGAAAACTGCTCGACCGGCGACCGGGCCGCTCTCGCTCAGCCCCTCGGCCGCGGCTCCTTCACCGGGCGGGTGCGCTGGCGCGCGATGCAGTCGGGCATGGCCGAGACCGCCGCGTGCTCGCGAGCGCGGTACTGGGAGGGGGTCATCCCGACCAGCTCCGTGAACTTGGAGCTGAACGACCCGAGGGACGTACAGCCGACGGTCATGCAGGCGTCGGTGACGCTCATCCCGCCACGGAGAAGTGCCATCGCCCGCTCGATCCGCCGGGTCATGAGGTAGCTGTACGGCGTCTCGCCGTAGGCCGCGCGGAAGCGGCGCGAGAAGTGCGCGGGCGACATGAAGGCGCGGGCCGCCATCGTCGGCACGTCGAGGGGCTTCGCGTACTCGCGATCGATGAGGTCGCGAGCGCGTCGCAGGTGGGCGAGTGTCTGCAGCTCCTCGGGGGACACGCGTCGAGCGTAACACCGGGGCGACCGCCGCACGACGGCTGCCGACGCGCCGCCGGGCTCTCGTCAGACGGCCATTCGCTCGGCGGCCGCCGGCTCGCGCTCGTCCGTCTCGACCAGCCGGATGAAGGCGCTGAGCTCGCCGAGCGCGGCGGGGGTGCGCGGGAGGAATTCGGTCAGCTCCGGGGAGTGGACGAGGTACGCCGCCCACTTGGCGCGCGAGACGGCGACGTTGAGCCGGTTCTTCATGAGGAGGAACGACGTGCCGCGCGGCACATCGGCCGCCGAGGACGCGGCGAGGCTCACGATGGCGATGACCGCCTCCTGCCCCTGGAACTTGTCGACCGTTCCCACCCGGACCTCCGGGAGGCCTGCCGCATCGAGTGCGGCACGGACCTCGGCGAGCTGGGCGTTGTAGGGCGTGACGACGATGACGTCGGCCTGACCGAGGGGTTCGTCGTCGCGGGCGCTCGACGGGTCGGACCAGGACCGCCCGATCAGGCCTCGGGCGAGTTCCACCACGACGGCGGCCTCTTCCGGCGATGCCGTCGACGCGCCGGCGTGCGTCACCGGGACCGGGTGCAGCCCCGGCTCGACGCCCGCGAGGAACCGCTCGGAGGCAGCGGGGTGGGCGCGCAGCCTCCCCTCGTACGCGAGCTCGGAGACCGCGGCGGCCAGAGCCGGGTGCATGCGGCGGGTCTCGGCGAGGAAGTAGCCGTACTCGGCGGGGAGGACCTCGTGCCCGTCGCTGACCCAGCCGAGGGCGGACCCGTCGACCGGCTCGGGGTGCGATCCCTGGCTCACCTGCGGCAGCTGCTGCGGGTCGCCCAGCAGGAGGAGGTTCCGCGCCGAGACGCCGACCGCGATGGTGGACGCCAGCGAGAACTGTCCGGCCTCGTCGACGACGAGCAGGTCGAGGGCGCCCCGCGGTACGCGAGCCGCGTTGGCGAAGTCCCACGCGGTGCCGCCGATGACGTACCCGGTCGCCTCGTTCGCGGCGGCGAACTCGAGCTGTCCATTCGCCGGGAGGGGCGTGAAGCGGTGCGGACTCGACGGCGCTTCCGGGTCGTCGGCCACCGGACCGCGCGTCCCTCCTCCCGGCGCCTTGCCGACGAGCGCGGGGTCGAGGCCGGCGGCGACGACCCGGTCGAGCAGGTTCTCGACCACGGCGTGCGACTGCGCCACGACGCCGACGCGCCACCCGTGCTCGGCGACCAGGCGGGCGATCACGTGCGCGCCGAGGTGGGACTTGCCCGTCCCGGGCGGCCCCTGCACAGCGAGATACGACGCGTCGAGGTCGAGCAGGCTCGCCACGACGGCTCGGACTCGGTCTGCTCCGTCGACGCCGCCCTCGGGGGCGAGCGCTCCCGAGCGCGTCCGCGGCGGCGTGCGCCGCAGCAGGTCGATCGTGGCGTCCACCGGCCACGTGTCGTGATGGCGCGCGATCAGGAGAGCCGTGCCCCATTCGCGGATGGCCTCGGCCAGACGCCGGGAGTCGGGCGGAGCCGCGGGCGTCAGAGCGCTCGGCAGATCGTCGTAGGGCGCGACGTCGGGCGGGAGCGTCTCGCGGACGACGACGGACCCGTCGTCGAGCGCGGCGATCACGGAGACCGTGCGGGCGGCGCGCGCGCCGGGCTGCGCCCGGGGCTGCCGGAACGGCCCGGGGTATTCGTACAGCAGGAACGGCCCGGCCCGCTCGGAGAGGCGGAGGGCGCTCCCCGGACCCCACGACCCGCTGAGGAGGAGCTCGCGGCGCTCGACGCGCTGGCCCTCGTCGAGGTACCAGTCGCGGAGGACGCGGGCGTGCTCGACCACGAGCACGTCGCGGGTGTCGGCCCACTCCTCGACCGGCTGGATCAGGCGGGCGAAGTGGCTCTGCCAGAAGCTCTTCTGCTCGCGGCGATGGAAGTCGATCGCGGCGGCAGCGAGCGCCATCGCCTCGCGGTCGACCGTCCGGTGCGGGTCGAGCGGATCTCCGGCGAAGGCAAGGAGCCCGGCTCGGAGCGGCGACTCGTCGGGAGCCACCTCGGGCTCCTCGATGGGCTGGGCGCCGATCGGCACGCCGTTCTCGCGCGCGCGTGCTATCAGCCAGTCGCGCAGTCGGAGCGTCGAGACGCAGTCGTAGCGGTTGTACTCGGCGAGCGCGTCGAGGAGCGGCTGTGCCTGGTCCTCCCGGCCGAGGGCGATGAGGTCACGCGCGTTCGCGTACTCGGTGATGGAGTCGGCACCGTTCGTCACCTCGCTCTCGCGCAGCTCGTCTCCCATGTAGAGCGGTTCGAGCTTCTTGATCGAGTACGACCGCGAGCCCACGCGCACCGCCTTGCGGACCAACGGGTAGAGGTCGACGAGGACGCTCTCGCGGAGAAGGGCGTCGACGTCCTCCTCACCGACGCCGTGCCGAGCGGCGATCGACAGGAGGTGTGTCTGCTCGTACGCGGCGTAGTGGTAGATGTGCATGCCCGGGTGCTGCCGCCGCCGCTCGCGCACGAAAGCGAGGAACGCCTCCAGGGCGACGCGCTCGGCGGCGAAGTCGTGGGCCCAGAAGGCGGTGAAGCGCTCCTCCTGGTCGACGAGCCCGAACAGGTAGTCGAGATTCCAGCGCTCGCCCGCACCCTCGGTGTAGAGCGGGTCGCCCTCGAAGTCGAAGAAGATGTCCCCGGGGTCGGGCTCCGGCAGCACGGCGAGGACGGGCGCGTTGAAGACCCGGACGGGCGGGGGCGATCCGGGCTCGGCGAGCAGCTGGAGCCGCGCCTGCTCCCGGAGGCCCTCGAGGGTGCCGTCGAGGACACCGTCGACCGGGCCCGTGGAGGCGGCGAGCGCGTCGATCGTGCCGAGGCCCGCGGCGACGAGATGCTCCCGCTGGGTGACGCGCATCCCCGCGACGAGCAGGACGTCGCGCGCCAGCTGGACCTCGGCGTCGCAGGTGTCGCAGCGACCGCAGACGGCGAAGCGCGCATCGCCCCAGGCAACCGCCCCCTCGTCACCGAGGTGCTCGGCGACGATCTCGAGCAGCCGGGCACGGCGCTTGCGGTAGACCGGCTCGATGTCGGCGAGCCGGTGCGTGCTCACCGAGCCGTCGCCGAGGAGCAGCTCGACCGTGTCGTCGACGTCGACGCCGACGCGCCGGAGCTGCTCGGCGTACGCGGCCAGCTGGAGCAGCGCCGTCACCCGGGCGCTGCGGGCGAGCTTGGAGTCTTGCACCCGGTACCGGCCGTCGGGCAGCCGGACGACGAAGTCGGCGAATCCGACGAACGACCCATCGAAGAAGGTCGCCTGGAACACCACATCGGCCCCGCGCGCGAACGCCTCCGCTGTGCGCGCCACGGCGTCGGCGAGGCTGTCGGCGGTCAGGCGCTCCGGGCGGTCGATCTCGGCGACCCCGGCGCCGAACCGTGCGCGGTACCCCTCGAGGATGCGGTGCTCGTGCTCGTCGCCCATGCGCGAGGAGCGGACGTACATCGGGTCGTCGATCTGCTCGGTCTTCTCGGCACGGCCGAGCTTGACGTCGGCCGACCGCAGGAAGGCGAACTCGCATTTCGACGCCTCGGTCAGGTCGCTGGCACTGGTGACGATCACACCGTCGAGGAGGAACACGGCGACCCCCTCTCGATCGGTCCGGCGAGCGGACCCGCCTGCCGGGCCCGCGATGCGAGCCTATCGGCGGCCACCGACACGGGATCGGGAGCCGAGGCGAGCGCGGAGGACGCTCAGCGCCCCTTGGCCGCCGCCTTCGCCGCCCGCTTGTGCTCCCGCACCCGGGTGAGCGATTCGGCGTCGACGATGTCGGCCACCGATCGGTAGCCGGGTGCACCGTAGTCGCCGGCGGCCTCCTGCCAGCCCGCGGCGGCCAGGCCCTTCTGCTTGCCGAGGAGGGCGAGGAAGATCTTCGCCTTCTGCTCGCCGAACCCGGGCAGCGCTCGGAGGCGGCGCAGGATCTCCGCGCCGTCCGGGTCGCCCTCCGTCCAGATGGCGGCGGTGTCCCCGTGCCAGTCGGCGACGATCGCGGCTGCGAGCGCTTGCACCCGCCCGGCCATGGATCCCGGGAACCGGTGCACCGCGGGCGGCTGCTTCATCACCTCGGCGAGCCGGTCCGGGTCGAGCCCGGCGACCGTCCGAGGGTCCAGCGCGCCGAGCCGGGAACGGAGCTTGGCCGGACCGGCGAACGCCGTCTCCATCGGGACCTGCTGGTCGAGAAGCATCCCGACCAGCAGCGCGAACGACGACTCGTCGAGCAGGGCGTCGGCCTCCGGGTCGCCCGTGATGTTCAGTGCCATGCCCTCATCGTGCCACCTCAGGGCGCGAGGAGCACCTTGCCGACCCGGCCGGGCTCGCCGCTGGCGGCGACGGCGTCCGCGATCCGCTCGAACGGATAGGTCGCCGCCACCGGGAGGGTGAGGGACCCGTCGAGCGCACGACCGATCAGCTCGGCGAAGAGCTGTCCGCGGAGCTCGGCCGGCATCTCACGGCTGACCACGCTGCCCCAGAACCCGGTGACGGTCACCTGCTTGAAGATGATGTCCCCGGAGGCGATCTCGAGTGTCGGCGACGCCATCGCTCCGAAGACGACGAGCTTGCCCTTCTCGGCGAGGACGGACACGATGTCCCCGGCGGCACTCCCTCCGACCGAGTCGACGCCGACGCGGATGGGCGCGCCTCCCGTGATCGCGGCCACGCGCTCGCGCCAGTCCTCCGCATCCGTGGCGACGATCCGCTCGATGCCCTGGGCCCGGAGCTCCTCCACGCCGGCGCTCCGGCGCACGAGTCCGACGACGTTCACTCCGCGGGCGGCGGCGAGCTGGGCGACCATCCGGCCGACCGCGCCGTTCGCCGCGTTCTGGATGAGCCACTCCCCTTCGCCGAGATCGAGCGAGTGGAGGAGGCTCAGCGCGCTGAACGGCATGGAGACCAGCTGGGCGGCGGCCTCGTCGGGGAGAGCGTCCGGAACCGGGATGAGCCCGGCCGCGCCGGCTACGAAGTACTCCGCCCACACGCCGAAGGTCCCGCCGGTCACCACGCGTGTTCCGACGGCCGGCGCTTCGACGCCCTCGCCGAGCGCGTCGACGACGCCGACGGCCTCGGTGCCAGCACCGGCGGGCAGTTCCGGCTTGAAGCCGTAGGTTCCGCGCACCGTCCAGAGGTCGTGGTTGTGGATGGGTGACAGGAGGGTGCGCACGCGCACCTGGCCCGGGCCCGGCTCGGGGAGGGGGCGCTCCTCCGCCCGCAGCACCACCGCGGGGTCGCCGAACTCGTGCTGCACCAGCGCCGTCATCGTCGTCGTGTTCGTCTCGCTCATGGTCAGTCCTCCGTGATGGTGATCGCGACGTCGATGTTGCCTCTCGTCGCATTCGAGTAGGGGCACACCTGGTGGGCGGCCTCGGTGAGGCTCTCCGCCGTGGCCCGGTCGACGCCCGGCAGGACCACCTCCAGGAGAACCGCCAGCTGGTAGCCGCCCTCGCCGTTCGGGCCGATCTGGACGCGGCCTCCGACGGCGGAGTCCTCGAGCTTCAGCTTGCGGCCGCGGGCCACCGCGTGGAGCGCGGAGTGGAAGCACGCGGCGTAGCCGGCGGCGAAGAGCTGCTCCGGGTTCGTGCCGAGCCCCGAGCCTCCCATCTCGGCGGGCACCGCGAGTCCCAGCTCGAAGGAGCCGTCGCTCGTCACGACCTTCCCGTCGCGGCCGGCTCCGGTGGAGAGTGCTTCTGCGGTGTAGAGGACGTTCATAGGACCCTTTCGTCGAGGTCGGAGGGGGGCGACGCCTGCGCGCTGACGGCGTGCATCGTCTCGGTCAGCCGGTGGAGCGTGGCGATGAGCTCGGCCGCGGCACGCTCGTCGGGCAGCCCCGTGCCCGCCGCGATCCGCCCGGGGATGTGAGCCAGCTCGGCGCGGAGGGCGAGCCCCCGCTCTCCGATCGTCACGGTCACGACGCGCTCGTCTCGCGAGCCGCGCTCGCGCCGGACGAGCCGCGCCTGCTCCATGCGGCGCAGGAGGGGCGACAGCGTCCCGGAGTCGAGCTGGAGGTGCTCCCCCAGCGAGCCGACGGTCTGATCGCCCTCGACCCAGAGGGTCACGAGGACGAGGTACTGCGGGTACGTGAGGCCCCAGGGCTCGAGCAGTGAACGGTACGCCTGCGTCGTGGCGCGCGTCGCGGAGTACAGCGAGAAGCACACCATCTCATCGGTCACCGGCATGAAACACATCATTGCACGCAACTTGGTTGTGCACAACTCACTGCGGAAAGATGTCGCTCGCGGTCACGGGCCGGGAACCCCGCCGAGCCCCGCACTCAGTCGGGCGCGGCCGCCAGCTGCACGCGGAGCGAATCCACCCGGGTGGCGATCGCGTCGTCGGCCGCCCAGCGCTGCGCGAGCCGGGAGAGGATCGCACCGAGCGCCTCCTCCGACAGCCCCCGGGAGAGACTGAGCCGGACGATCAGCTCCTCGGCCACCAGGCGCTGGTCCGGGTCGCCGGCAGCGAGATCGACCGCCTGCACGCCGAGCTCCGGGGCGATGGAGGCGCGGAAAGCCCCCACGACGAGCGGATCGGCCTGCGGGGGCAGCCACGACGCGCCCTGCGCCATCGCCCACACCGCGGGCCTCCGGACGACGAACTCGGTCTCCGAGGTGGGATCGAGGACGAGCAGCTCGACGCCCTCCGAGACGGCGGCGAGCGCCACCCGCCGGGCCCCGACGGGCACGGGGCGGGCGGACGGGTTCCAGTTCTGCAGGGCCGCCACCGAGGAGAAGACCGGCTGCACCGTGCGCCCGTCGGGGCCGGCGACCGTCACCAGGGAGAGCTCCTGGCTCTTGTCGACCGCGTGGCCGGCCGCCGTGGTCCCCTCCTCCCCCAGCTCCGCGATCAGCGGAACGAGGAGGCGAGCCCCGCGCAGCGCGTCGACCACGGCCTCCGGACCGGCCTGGCCGCGGCGGAACGCGGCGAGCGCCACCAGCAGTTCGGGAGGCGCGGCCCCGTCGTCGTCTCCGAACGGGTTGTCGTCGAACTCGCGACCGGCCCAGGGCTGACCCGCGGAATCCGCGGCGCGCGCCGCATCGGCCGCGAGGCTCGCGGCGAACCCGGCGAGCCGGTCCGCTCCGGACGCGGACGGCGCGCCGGGTCGGGGCCGCTCTCTCGCGCCCTCGGATCCCGCGTCAGCGCCCGGCGACATCCAGCGCCTCGGGGAGGGTGAACGCACCCGAATACAGCGCCTTGCCCACGATGGCGCCCTCGACGCCCAGCGGCACGAGCTCGCGCAGTGCGGCGATGTCGTCGAGGCTCGAGATTCCGCCCGAGGCGACCACCGGGCGGTCCGTCCGCTCCGTCACCTGCTTCAGGAGATCGATGTTGGGACCGCGGAGGGTGCCGTCCTTCGTGACGTCGGTGACGACGTAGCGGGCGCACCCGGCCTCCTCGAGCCGCTCGAGCACCTCCCAGAGGTCGCCGCCCTCCCGGGTCCAGCCGCGTGCGGCGAGCGTCGTTCCGCGCACGTCGAGTCCGACGGCGATCGCCTCGCCGTAGCGGCCGATCACGGTCGCGGCCCACTCGGGGTTCTCGAGCGCGGCCGTGCCCAGGTTGACGCGCGTCGCGCCCGCCTCGAGCGCCTGCTCGAGCGATTCGTCGTCCCGGATGCCCCCCGACAGCTCGATGTTGACGCCCTTGACCTGCTTGATGACGCGCCGCAGCAGGCCGCGGTTGTCGCCGCGCCCGAATGCCGCGTCGAGGTCGACGAGGTGGATCCACTCCGCTCCGGCCTCCGCCCACTCCGCGGCGGCATCGACCGGGTCGCCGTAGTTCGTCTCGCTGCCGGCCTCGCCCTGGGTGAGGCGCACGGCCTTCCCGTCCGCGACGTCGACCGCCGGGAGCAGGACGAGCCGGGGCGTGCTGATGAAATCGGTCACTGTGTGTCTTCCTCGAATCGGTGGGAGCGTGGCGGCCCGGGGCCGGGGATCCGGCGCCTAGAGCGCGGAGACCCAGTTGCGGAGCAGCCGGATCCCGGCCTGCCCGGACTTCTCGGGGTGGAACTGCGTCGCGCTGAGCGGCCCGTTCTCGACGGCCGCGACGAACCGGGACCCGTGCTGGGCCCAGGTGACGCGCGGCTTCGGGAAGGGCCCGCTCGCCTCGAGCGTCCACTCCCGAGCCGCGTACGAGTGCACGAAGTAGAAGCGCTCGTCGCGGATCCCGGCGAACAAGGCCGAGTCCTCGGGCGCTTCCACCGTGTTCCAGCCCATGTGGGGCACGACATCGGCGCGGATGAGGTCGACCGTCCCCGGCCACTCGCCGAGACCCTCGGTCTCGATGCCGTGCTCGACGCCGCGCTCGAACAGGACCTGCATGCCGACGCAGATGCCGAGGACGGGGCGGCCGCCCGCCAGGCGTCGGTCGATCACCTCGTCGCCGTGGGAGGCGCGGAGACTGTCGACGACCGCCGTGAACGCTCCGACCCCCGGGACGAGGAGTCCGTCGGCCTCGAGGGCACGACGGCGGTTCCCGGTCAGCTCGACGTCGGCTCCGGCCGTCTCCAGAGCCTTCACGGCGGAGTGGACATTCCCCGACCCGTAGTCGAAGACCACCACGCCGGGGCGCTTCCCGTCGGCCCGGAGGCCGGGGGCCGTGGTCACAGGGCGCCCTTCGTCGAGGGGATGCCGCGGACCAGGGGGTCGAGGGCCTTCGCCTGCCGGAACGCGCGCGCGAACGCCTTGAACTCCGCCTCGGCGATGTGGTGCGGATCACGGCCGCCGAGGACGGTGACGTGGGTCGTGATGGCGGCGTTGAACGAGATCGCCTCGAACACGTGGCGGACCATGGAGCCGGTGAAGTGACCGCCGATGAGGTGCAGCTCGAACCCGGCCGGCTCACCGGCGTGCACGAGGTAAGGGCGGCCCGAGATGTCGACGACGGCCTGCACGAGCGCCTCGTCGAGCGGGACGAGCGCGTCGCCGTAGCGCGAGATCCCCGACTTGTCGCCGAGCGCCTCCCGGATGGCCTTGCCGAGCACGATGCCGATGTCCTCGACGGTGTGGTGCACGTCGATGTCGGTGTCGCCCGAGGCCACGACGCGGAGGTCGGTCAGCGAGTGCTTCGCGAACGCCGTGAGGAGGTGGTCGTAGAACGGGACGCTGGTGCGGATCTCGCTCTCGCCGGTGCCGTCGAGGTCGAGGCTCAGCTCGATCTGCGACTCGCTGGTCGCCCGTTCGACCGTCGCGGTCCGATTCGTCATGCCTTCGATCCTATCGGCGCGTCGGCAGCCGCCCCCGAGGGCCGCCCGAGGGCGGCGAGCGCCTCGAGGAAGGCCGTCGTCTCCGCCTCGGTGCCGGCGGTCACCCGGAGGTGGTTCGGGATGCCGACGTCGCGGATGAGGATGCCCCGCTCGGCGAGCGCCTCGAACGTCGCGGCCGGGTCGTCCACGCCTCCGAACAGCACGAAGTTGCTGCCGCTCCGGTGGGGCTGGTAGCCGAGACGGGCGAGCTCGCTCACGAGACGGTCGCGCTGCGCCCGGATCTCGCCGACCATGGCCAGCATCTCGTCGGCGTGGGCCAGCGCGCCGAGGGCGGCCGCCTGGGTGATCGCCGACAGGTGGTACGGCAGCCGGACGAGCCGGAGGGCGTCGATCGCGGCCGGGTCGCCCGCCAGATAGCCGACGCGCGCTCCGGCGAACGCGAAGGCCTTGCTCATCGTCCGGGAGATGAGGAGGCGCGGCCGCCCGGGGAGGAGCGTCAGCGCGGAGGGCTCTCCGTCGGGCATGAACTCGGCGTACGCCTCGTCGACGATCACCATGCCGCGCGCGGCGTCGTAGGCCGCCTCCACAGTCTCGAGGCTGAGCGGCGTGCCCGTCGGGTTGTTGGGCGAGCAGAGGATCACGAGATCCGGGTCGAGGCGGATGATCTCCGCAGCCGCGGTGGCGGGCGAGAGCTCGTACTCGGCGTCGCGGCGGCCGGCCAGGTACCCGGTGCCGGTTCCGGAGGCGAGCAGCGGATACATCGAGTAGGTCGGCGCGAACCCGAGCAGCGTCCGGCCCGGGCCGCCGAAGGCCTGGAGGATGTGCTGCAGCACCTCGTTCGATCCGTTGGCCGCCCAGAGCTGCTCGGCGGTGAGACCGTGCCCGAGATAGCGCGCGAACGCCTCACGGAGCTCGGTGAACTCGCGGTCCGGATAGCGGTTGATTGTGCCGACCGCGGCGGCCACGCGGGCAACGATGTCGGCGGCCACATCGTCCGGCACGGGATGCGTGTTCTCGTTGACGTTGAGCGCGACGGGCACCGGACGCTGCGGCGCTCCGTACGGTGAGCGACCGCGCAGGTCATCTCGGATCGGCAGCTCGGAAAGCGAAGTCACCGTTCAATCGTAGCCAGCGCGACCTGGGTGGCTCCGCTGTGTGACGAGCCCGCCTACTTCTCGTATTTGGCGGGGATGGCCAGCTGCTGGCCGGGCGTCACCACCGCGCTCTGGAGGCCGTTGAGCGAGACCAGATCGGCGATGACGTCGCGAGGGTCGGCGCTCGGCGCAACGCGCTCGGCGACCGACCAGAGGGAGTCGCCGGACTGGACCGTGACGTAGTGGAAGGAGGCGTGGGTCTGCTCACCGCTCGCGATCGCTCCGCCGCCGTTGAGGGCGAAGACGAGAGCGCCGACGATCAGCGGGAGCGCGACGAGGGCGGACACGACGGCCCGGCCGCGCCGGGTGAGCCGCAGCCGGACGCGCGCTCCCTCGGGCAGCGGCGGCACCGCACGCAGCGTGGGAACCGACTCGCTCATCAGTACTGCACTCATGGCCGTGACCTCCTCAGATTTCGCGGATGCGAAGCTGTGTTCCGAATGTATCTTCGAATGTTCGAAACCGCAAGACCGTGATGGAGGAGCGGGACGACGCGACTCTGTCGCGACACACTCGAACATGTGTTTGTCTCGCCGCTGCATCGTGGATACAGTTTCGACTGTCTGAGGACATCAGACCAGGCACCACCGACATTCGAGCTCTGAGGCCGTCGGCAGGCCTGATCATCCTCCGATCGGGCGGGGCCACGAAGGGACGAGCGTGTCGAACGAGAACCAGGCGCAGCGGGGCGGGACGCGCCGGCGCAAGAACCTCAGCGAGAAGCAGCTGGCCATCCTGGAGGTCATCCAGCGCTCGGTGAGCCAGCGCGGCTATCCGCCGAGCATGCGCGAGATCGGCGACGCCGTCGGCCTGTCCTCGCTCTCCTCGGTGACCCACCAGCTCAACCAGCTCGAGCTCAGCGGCTACCTGCGCCGCGACCCGAATCGGCCGCGGGCCCTCGAGATCCTCATCGATCTCCCGGCCTCGTCGGCGCCGTCGCTCGACTACGAGAACCAGACCCCGGTCGGCGACGCGACGATGGTGCCGCTCGTGGGGCGGATCGCGGCGGGCGTCCCGATCACCGCCGAGCAGCAGGTCGACGAGGTGTTCCCCCTCCCCCGCCAGCTGGTCGGGAACGGCGAGCTCTTCATGCTGAAGGTGGTCGGGGAGTCGATGATCGACGCGGCCATCTGCGACGGGGACTGGGTCGTCATCCGCGCCCAGAACACCGCCGAGAACGGCGACATCGTCGCGGCGATGCTCGACGAGGAGGCCACCGTCAAGGTGTTCCGCCAGCGCGACGGCCACACCTGGCTGCTCCCCCGCAACTCCAACTTCGAGCCGATCCTCGGCGACTACGCGCAGGTTCTCGGCAAGGTCGTCGCCGTGCTCCGCGCCGTCTGACCCGCGGAGCAGAAGGGGCGCATCACCGCGAGGTGATGCGCCCCTTCTGCGTCATGCGACTCAGACGGTCGCCGCCGCCTTCTCGCGGATCGAGCGGGTCGCCTCCACGATGTTGCGGAGCGACGCGACGGTCTCGTCGTAGCCGCGGGTCTTCAGTCCGCAGTCCGGATTCACCCAGAGCTGGCGGCCCGGGATGGCGTCGAGTGCCGTCTCGAGGAGCTCGGTCACCTCGGCGACCGAGGGCACGCGCGGCGAGTGGATGTCGTAGACGCCCGGGCCGATCCCGTGCTCGAAGCCCGAGCGCTGGATGTCGTGCACCACCTCCATGCGGCTTCGCGCCGCCTCGATGCTCGTGACGTCGGCGTCGAGGTTCCGGATGGCGTCGATGACCACGCCGAACTCCGAGTAGCAGAGGTGGGTGTGGATCTGCGTCTCGTCGCGGACACCGGCGGTCGACAGGCGGAACGACCCGACCGACCAGTCGAGGTAGTCGTCCTGAGCGGCCTTCTTCAGCGGGAGCAGCTCGCGCAGTGCCGGCTCGTCCACCTGGACGACGCGGATTCCCGCGGCCTCGAGGTCCGCGATCTCGTCGCGCAGCGCGAGGGCGACCTGACGGGCGGTCTCGGCCAGCGGCTGGTCGTCGCGCACGAACGACCAGGCCAGGATGGTCACCGGGCCGGTGAGCATGCCCTTCACCGGCTTCTCCGTGAGCGACTGCGCGTAGGTCGACCAGTCGACGGTGATCGGCTTCGGCCGCGACACGTCGCCCCACAGGATCGACGGACGCGTGCAGCGCGAGCCGTACGACTGCACCCAGCCGTTCTTCGTCACGGCGAACCCGTCGAGGTTCTCGGCGAAGTACTGCACCATGTCGTTCCGCTCGGGCTCGCCGTGCACGACGACGTCGATGCCGAGCTCCTCCTGGAGGTCCACCACGCGCTTGATCTCGTCGCGCATGCGACCGAGGTACTCCGCCTCGCTGATCAGGCCCTTCGCGAGCTGCGCCCGCGCCCGGCGGATGTCGCCGGTCTGCGGGAACGATCCGATCGTGGTGGTCGGCAGGAACGGCAGGTGGAGCGCCTCCTCCTGGGCCTGGAGGCGCGCGGAGTAGTCGCCACGCCGGTAGTCGGCCTCGGTGAGGGCCGCCTCGCGCTCGCGCACCGACGGGACGCGGACGCCGGGCGCACCCGCGCGGTCGGCGAGCGCCTCCCGCGCGGCGCGCAGCTGCTCCTCGATCGCCTCATGCCCGTCGGTCAGACCGTGCGCGAGCGTCGCGACCTGGCCGACCTTCTGGTCGGCGAAGGCCAGCCAGCTCCGCAGGCGGGCGTCGAGCTCGGGCTCGTCCTCGATGTCGTGCGGGACGTGCAGGAGGGACGTGGAGGTGGAGACGGCCAGGTTCGGGCTGAGCGACAGCAGCTCGGTGAGCCGGCCGAACGCGGCGTCGAGGTCGCCGCGCCAGATGTTGTGTCCGTCGATGACGCCGCCGACGAGCGTCTTGGTGAGGAGCGACGTCGCCGTCCCGGCGTCGAGGCCCGACGGCACGGTGCCGCGGACGAGGTCGAGGGAGATCGCCTCGACCGGCGTGGAGGCGAGCGCCGGGAGGGCGTCGTCGAGCGAGCCGTACGGAGCGGCCACGAAGATCGCCGGACGAGCGGAGGCGGCGCCGAGCGCGTCGTAGGCCTGGCGGACGGCCGCGAGGACGGCTTCCCGCGGCTCGTCGATGCTCTCGCTGACGAGGGCCGGCTCGTCGAGCTGCACCCACGGCGCCCCGGCCTCCGCGAGGCGGGCGAGGAGCTCGCGGTAGACGGGAACCAGGTCGGCGAGACGCGACAGCGGTCGGAACCCCTCGGGCGCCTCGTCGCTCGGCTTGCTGAGCAGGAGGAACGTCACCGGGCCGACGAGGACGGGACGCGTCACGAAGCCCGCGGCCGCCGCCTCCTCGAACTCGCGGACGATGCGGTCGGACGCGAGCCGGAACTCCGTCTCCGGGCCGATCTCCGGCACGAGGTAGTGGTAGTTCGAGTCGAACCACTTGGTCATCTCGAGCGGCGCGCGCTCGCCCTCGCCCCGCGCGATGGTGAAGTACCCGGCGAGATCGATCGACCCGTCCGCAGAGGCCAGATCAGCGAACCGGGACGGAACCGCGCCGACGGCGACGGCCGCGTCGAGCACCTGGTCGTAGAAGCTGAAGCTCTCGGGGATGGAGGCGTCGTCGCGGCCGAGGCCAAGACCAGCCAGCCGCTCCCGCGTCGCCGCACGAAGCTCGGCCGCGGTCGCCTCCAGCTCGTCGGCGGTGGTGGAACCGGCCCAGAACGCCTCGACGGCCTTCTTGAGCTCGCGCCGGCGGCCGATGCGCGGGTAGCCGAGGATGGTGCCCGTCGGGAAGGCGGGGGTGGTGTCGGTCATGCTGTCTCACTCTCTGGGATGGTGCGGGTGGAGGCGGGAGCGGTCGCGGCGCTCGCGTTCGCGAGCACGCCCGCGCGTTCGAGCACCGCCAGCACCGCTTCGTGCTGATTGAACGTGTACAGGTGGAGTCCGGGAGCGCCGCCGTCGAGCAGCCGGCGGCCGAGCCGTGCGGCCCAGTCGATGCCGATCTCGCGGCGCCCCTCGTCGGTCGGCTCGACCTCGAGCTGGATCGCCAGATCGCTCGGAAGGTCCTCGCCGCTCAGCTCCAGCATGCGGCGCAGTCGGGCCGGCGACGTGACGGGCATGATGCCCGGGAGGATCGGGAAGGCGACGCCCGCCTCCTTGGCCCGCTGGGCGAAGTGGAGATAGTCCTCGGCGTGGAAGAAGAGCTGGGTGATCGCGAGATTCGCGCCCGCCGCCTGCTTGGCGAGCAGAGCGTCGATGTCCTGCTGGACCGAGTGCGAAGACGGGTGCCCGTTCGGGAAGGCGGCAACGGCGATCTGCACGTGCTCGCGCCGCGAGAGGACGGCCTGGGCGTGCAGCTGGGGCACGGTCAGCTCGCCGTACGGCTGCCGCTCCTTCTGAACGCGGTGGATCAGCTGGACGAGCTCGGCCGTCGTGCGGATGTCGCCGATGCCGTCCTCGCCGGGAGCGAGTCCCGCGGGCGGGTCTCCGCGCACGGCCAGGAAGCGGCGCACCCCGGCGTCGAGGAACTCGCGGATGAGGCGGTTCGTCTCGGCGTGCGACGAGCCGACGCAGGTCAGGTGCGCCATCGGACTGATGTCGGTGTGCTCGATGATGTGGCGGAGCACCTGAAGCGACGACGACCGCGACGAGCCCCCGGCACCGTACGTGACGGAGATGAAGTCGGGCCGCGCGGCGGCGAGCCGCTCGATCGTCGCGGGGAGCGCCGCCGCGGCGCGCTCGTTGCGCGGCGGGTACAGCTCGAACGAGAACCGTGCCTCGGTACAGCTCATGGATCCCTCGGATGGTCGGACAGCGTCACGGGCCCCGGCGCGCGCTGCACGGCGGGGGTTCGCGGGCGGGTGCCGGGCTCGGCTGTCGCACCACCGAGCGGTGGTCCCGCTGCGGTTGCCTGGAAATCTAGCAACAACGAAGGCCGGGCGGAATCGCCGGTGTCATGCTTCGACACACAGGATCCCGCCCGGCCTTCAGCCGTGCGGTCGACCGGCCCCGGTCAGACGGCGAACGGCTCGAACGCCGCCTGGTACTCCGGCTGGATCCGGGCCTTCACGCGGGTGCCCTGCTCCACGTACTCGGTGGAGAGGACCCGGCCCCGCTCGTGCAGGGCCGAGATCAGATCGCCGCGGTCGTACGGGACGACGACCTCCACCTCGACGGAGGGATCCGGGAGAAGGCGCGCGATCGCCGCGAGCACCTCGTCGATCCCCTCCCCGGTGCGGGCCGAGGCGAAGATCGCCCCCGGCTCGAGACCGCGGAGGATCAGCCGGTCGTCGGGCGAGATGAGGTCCGCCTTGTTGAACACGACGATCTCGGGGATGTCGCGCGCACCGACCTCGCCGATGACGTCGCGCACCGTGGCGAGCTGCGATGCCGGGTCGGGGTGGGAGCCGTCGACCACGTGGAGGATGACGTCGGAGTCGGCGACCTCCTCGAGGGTCGAGCGGAACGCCTCCACGAGCTGGTGCGGGAGGTTGCGCACGAAGCCCACCGTGTCGGCCAGCGTGTAGAGCCGGCCGTCGGCGGTCACCGAGCGGCGGACCGTCGCATCGAGCGTCGCGAAGAGCGCGTTCTCGACGAGGACGCCCGCCTTCGTCACCCGGTTCAGGAGGCTCGACTTGCCCGCGTTGGTGTAGCCCGCGATCGCCACGGAGGGCACCGAGTGCCGCGTGCGGTTGGCGCGCTTCGCCTCCCGCGCGGGCTTGAACCCGGCGATCTGCTTGCGCAGCTTCGCCATGCGCGAGTGGATGCGGCGCCGGTCGAGTTCGATCTTCGTCTCACCCGGTCCGCGCGAGCCCATGCCCGCGCCCGCCCCGCCGACCTGACCACCGGCCTGCCGCGACATCGACTCGCCCCAGCCGCGGAGGCGCGGGAGGAGGTACTCGAGCTGCGCGAGCTCGACCTGCGCCTTGCCCTCGCGGCTCTTCGCATGCTGGCTGAAGATGTCGAGGATGACGGCGGTCCGGTCGATCACCTTGACCTTGACCACGTCCTCCAGGGCGCGGCGCTGGCTCGGCGCCAGCTCGGTGTCGGCGATGACGGTGTCGGCCCCGAGCGCGGCGACGACGCCCGCGAGCTCCTCCGCTTTGCCGCGGCCGAGATACGTGCTCGGGTCCGGGTGCGGGCGGCGCTGCAGCAGCCCGTCGAGGACGGCGGCGCCCGCCGTCTCGGCGAGCGCGGCGAGCTCGCGCAGCGAGTTCTCCGCGTCCTGGAGGCTGCCCTGCGAGTACACGCCGATCAGCACGACGTTCTCGAGCCGCAGCTGCCGGTACTCGACCTCGGTGACGTCCTCGAGCTCGGTCGAGAGCCCGGAGACACGCCGGAGCGCGGCACGCTCCTCCCGGTCGAACTGGTCGCCGTCGTGCGATCCGCCGTCGGTGTCCGCGCCCTGCAGCGCCTGTGCTCCGGAGCCGAACAGCGTCAGGCTCGCACGGTTCTGCTGGGTCGCCAGGACCCGCGCGACCACGTCGTCAGCGCTTCGCTCCTGGATATCGGTCTTATCAGTCATTCAGTTCCCCTGTCCGGGTCACCCCTAGTTTGTCAGTTGGGTTGCGGATCTGTACGGTCCTCTTATGCCCAGCGGCGATCACTACTTCTCACCGGCGCCGGAAAGCGAGATGAACCTGCGGCCGTTCTCGGCGCGTCTGGCAGGTCAGACGTACGAACTCGTGACGGCGAACGGCATCTTCAGCCCCGAGCGCATCGACGCGGGTACGCGCGTGCTGCTGGACCATGTCCCCTCGGCACCGCCCGGCGGTCAGCTCCTCGACGTCGGCTGCGGCTGGGGGCCGCTCGCTCTCACACTTGCTCTCGAATCCCCTCACGCGACGGTCTGGGCCGTCGACGTCAACACCCGAGCGCTGGACGTGGTGCGCAAGAATGCGCACCTGCTCGGTCTCACCAATGTAAACCCGGTGCGGCCTCAGGATGTTCCCGCCGATATCGAATTCATGACGATCTGGTCGAACCCGCCGATCCGCGTCGGGAAGAACGAGCTGCACTCGATCCTCGAGACGTGGCTTCCGCGGCTGGCGCCCGACTCGGACGCATGGCTCGTCGTGCAGCGCAACCTGGGGAGCGACTCCCTCCAGCGCTGGATCCAGGCGACGTTCCCCGAGCTGACCACGACACGGGCGGCCACGGCGAAGGGATACCGCGTGCTGCGCGCACGCAGGCGCGCGGAAGCGGACTGACCCTTCTGGACGGAGGCTGCTGGGGGCAGGACCCTCAGGCCAGCTCGAGTGTTCCCGTGTAGACGAGCTCCGCGGGCCCCGAGAGGGCGACATGCTCGCCGTCCTCCGTGGGGAACATCCGCACGCCCACCGTTCCTCCGGGGACGTCGACGCGCCACTGGTCGGGCGCGGCCGAACCGGCCCAGTACCGGACGGCGAGGGCCGCGGCTGCCGCGCCGGTGCCGCACGAGAGCGTCTCCCCGCTGCCGCGCTCGTGGACGCGCATGCGGATCCGGCCGATGCCGTCTTTGACGAGCGGCTCGTGAGGCACGACGAACTCGACGTTCGCGCCGTGCTCGGGCGCCGGTTCGATGTGTGGGATGTAGGACAGGTCGGCGGCGTCGAGCTCGTCGTCGTCGGCGACGGCCACCACCACGTGCGGGTTGCCCATGTCGATGCCGAGCCCCGGACGCGCGACGGGGAGCTCCCTGGCGCGCACGAGGGGCTCACCCCCGGCCAGGTCCCAGCGGCCCAGGTCGACCTGGAACCCGGTGAGGTTCCGCTGGACGTCGCGGACGCCCGCGCGGGTCCCGATCGCGAGCGTCTCGCCGTCGGCGAGCTCCGCGAGGCCGGTCTCGAGCAGGTACCGGACGAAGACCCGGATGCCGTTCCCGCACATCTCGGCCGGGGAGCCGTCGGCGTTCGCATAGTCCATGAACCATTCGGCGGTCTCGTCCTCGGCGAGTGCCTCCGCCCCCTCCGGCAGGTGGCTGGACCGGACGGCCCGGATGACCCCGTCCGCACCCACGCCGAAGTGACGGTCGCAGATCTCCGCGATCTGGGAGGGGGTGAGCGGCCGGCGACCGTCGGGGTCGGAGTACAGCACGAAGTCGTTGCCGGTGCCCTGGCCCTTGGTGAAGTGGATGGTCGCCATCCCCTCAGCCTACCGACCGGAGTCCGGGCCGGCGCCGGTCACGGGGCCGGTGCCCGCGAGCCGGAGCGCCGTGAGCGCGGTGTCGACCAGCGCGGGGTCGTCGTAGGAGAGCCAGCGGATCCCCGGGTACCGCTTGAACCAGGAGACCTGGCGACGAGCGTACCGGCGCGTGAGCTGCTGAGTGGAGGCGATCGCCTCCCCACGGGACAGGTCGCCCCGGAGCTCGCCCAGAGCCTGCGCGTAGCCGATGGCGCGGCTCGCGGTCACGCCGCTTTCGAGGCCCCGGGGGATGAGCGCCTGCACCTCGTCCAGCAGCCCGTCGCGCCACATGCGTTCGACTCGCTCGTCGAGGCGGGCCACGAGCTCGGATCGCGGCGCATCGAGCCCGAGGACGACGGTCGGCCGGTGCCAGGGCTCGGGCTCGCCGGGGAGCGAGCCGCTCACCGGCTCACCGGTCAGTTCGGCCACCTCGAGGGCACGGACGATCCGGCGCCCGTTGGTCGAGCCGATGCGGCGCGCGGCGTCGGGGTCGATCTCGGCGAGCCGCCGGAAGAGCATTCCCGGGCCCTGCTCCTCGAGCTCCCGCTCGAGCCGGGCGCGCAGTTCCGGGTCCGTGCCCGGGAACCGGAAGTCGAAGACGACGCTCGAGACGTACAGGCCGGAGCCGCCGACGAGGATCGGGATGGCGCCCCTCGACAGGATGCCGCGGATCGCCGTCCGCGCCTCGGGCTGGTAGCGGGCGACCGTCGCCTCCTCGGTCACGTCGAGCACGTCGAACAGGTGGTGGGGCACGCCACGCCACTCGTCCGGCCCGATCTTCGCCGTGCCGATGTCCATGCCGCGGTACAGCTGCATGGCGTCGGCGTTGACCACCTCGGCGCCCTGACCTGTCTCGCGGAGCGCCGCGGCGAGGGCGAGGGAGAGATCGGTCTTGCCCGTGCCGGTGGGGCCGACGATCGCGACGAGCGGGAGGCCGTCCGCGGTCAGCGCTGACCGTCCGCGGGGTCGTAGATCGGCATCGTGCCGACGCCAGGCGAGGTCAGCGGCTGCCGCACTCGGAGAGTGGGCAGCCCTAGCGACACGCGGCCCGCGGGCTCGCTGCCTCCGGAGCCGTGCGCCGGTACCGCGCACGATTCGGCCGCGGCGCGATCCCAGGCGTCGCCGGCGCGGGTGCGCCGGACGACGAGGGGCGCCGCGTGGACCGAGTCGGCGATGAGGTGATGCGGGGCCGCCTGGGTCACCCGGACCGTGACGATGTCCCCAGGGCGCGGCACGTCGGAGCCGGCGGGCAGCTCGAAGTGCACGAGGCGGCTGTCCCGGGCACGGCCCGACATACGGTGCGTGTCCGAGTCCTTGCGGCCCTCCCCGTTGGCGACGAGCAGCTCGACCTCCCGCCCGATGAGCTTCTGGTTCTCCTCGAAGGAGATCCGCTCCTGGAGCGCGATCAGTCGCTCATAGCGCTCCTGGACGATCTCCTTCGGGATCTGGTCCGCCATCGTCGCGGCGGGCGTCCCGGGGCGGATCGAGTACTGGAAGGTGAAGGCGGAGGCGAAACGGGCCGCTTCGACCACCCGCAGGGTGTCCTGGAAATCCTCCTCGGTCTCTCCGGGGAAGCCCACGATGATGTCCGTGCTGATGGCGGCGTCGGGGAGCTTCGCGCGGACCCGGTCGAGGATCCCGAGGAACTTCTCGGAGCGATAGGAACGGCGCATGGAGCGGAGGATCCGATCGGACCCCGACTGCAGCGGCATGTGCAGCTGGGGCATGACGGAGGGCGTCTCGGCCATCGCGTCGATGACGTCGTCTGTGAACGCGGCCGGGTGCGGGCTCGTGAAGCGGATGCGCTCGAGGCCGTCGATCGCCCCGGCCGCCCGGAGAAGCTTGCTGAACGCCTGGCGGTCGCCGAACTCGACCCCGTACGAGTTGACGTTCTGGCCGAGCAGCGTGACCTCGATGGCGCCGTCGTCGACGAGGGCCTGGATCTCGGCCAGGATGTCGCCCGGGCGGCGGTCCTTCTCTTTGCCGCGGAGGGACGGGACGATGCAGAACGTGCAGGTGTTGTTGCAGCCGACGGAGATCGACACCCAGCCCGAGTAGGACGAGTCGCGCTTGGTGGGGAGGGTGGACGGGAACGTCTCGAGCGATTCGAGGATCTCGATCTCGGCGGCGTCGTTGTGGCGCGCCCGTTCGAGGAGGCTCGGCAGGGACCCCATGTTGTGGGTTCCGAACACGACGTCGACCCAGGGCGCCTTCTCGAGGATGACGTCCTTGTCCTTCTGCGCAAGGCAGCCGCCGACGGCGATCTGCATACCCTCGTGGCGACGCTTGACGCCGGCGAGGTGCCCGAGGTTGCCGTAGAGCTTGTTGTCGGCGTTCTCGCGGACCGCGCAGGTGTTGATGACGACGATGTCGGCTTCGGCGCCGTCGGCCGGGATGTAGCCGGCCGCTTCGAGCGAGCCGCTCAGCCGCTCGGAGTCGTGGACGTTCATCTGGCAGCCGTAGGTGCGCACCTCGTAGGTGCGGGCGCTGCCGTCGGGTCGCCGCGCCGCGGACGACGGTTCGATGACGCTGCGCTGTTCCAGGATGCTCATGATGGGTACGATTCTACGTTCGCTCGCGCGGCGGTGCCGACGAGCCGGGTCTGGCTGCACGGCGCCCCGGGAGGAGGGGCGCGGCGGTGGGGATCCCCGCTACTGAAACCGCACGCCCGAGGTCCCGCGGCCACGCCGCGTCGCGAACGCCGCCTCCATGGCCTGGCGGATGACGTCGGAGGCGTAGCCCTTTCGGGCCAGGAACCCGTGCAGTCGCCGTCGGGCCGTCTCGTCGTCGTACGACGACAGCTGACCGATCCGCTTGATCGCGAGCTCGGATGCACGCTCGAGCTCGTCGTCGTCACCGATGTCGGCGAGCGCGACCTCGATCAGCTCCGGATCGATGTGCCGCCGCTTCAGGTCCTGCTCGATGGCCGTTCGGCCGAGACCCTTGCGGCTGTGCTGGGTGAAGGCGAGGCTCGTGGCCAGGGACGCATCGTCGATGACGCCCATCGCCTCGAGCCGGTCGAGCTCGGGCCCGAACACGTCCGGCGCGATCTCGCGCCGGGTGAGGAGTTGTTCGAGCTCCCACCGCGACATGCCGCGCCTCGCGAGCTGACGGATCGTCAGGCCTGCTGCGCGCCGGGACTGCCGGTCGCTCTCGTCGTCGTCGGCCGACGTGGAGAACGGACCGGGAGAGTCCCCCGACGGCTCAGCCGGATCGGACGCCCGGTTTCGCGGACGGTCCTCGGCCCAGGTGTTGTTCCAGCCCGGCGACGCGTCCGAGGTGTCGGCCCCGAGCGACCTCGCGCTCCGCGACCGCGAGGACGGCACCACAGCGCCGGCCCGCTCGCCGACAGGCAGTTCGGCGACGGGTCTTTCGACCGCGGGTCCCTCGGCTGCTGCTCGCCGAGCGGACCCGCGGGCCGGATGCGCCCCTGAGCCGTCGCCGCGAACCTTCGCGGCGCGACTCAACGGCGTCACCGGAGCGAGTCGCTCGACGTCCTCCGCGCCGGAGGAACCGGACGGGTCGGACGGGAAACTCACCACCATCAGCGTGCCCTCCTCGAGTGGGCGCGGAGGCGCGGAACCCTGCGGGTCACGCGCCCTTGCGGGCCTGCAGCTTGTCTTCGATCGAGCCGACGTTGGACGGAGCAGCAGCCGCATCGGGGTCGGCGACGATTCCGAGCTTCACCTTGATCTTGTGCTCAATCTCGGCGGCGATGTCGGGGTTCGCGATCAGGAAGTTGCGCGAGTTCTCCTTGCCCTGGCCGAGCTGGTCGCCCTCGTACGTGTACCAGGCGCCCGACTTCTTGACCAGGCCGTGCTCCACGCCGAAGTCGAGCAGACTGCCCTCGCGGGAGATGCCGACGCCGTAGAGGATGTCGAACTCCGCCTGCTTGAAAGGCGGCGCCATCTTGTTCTTGACGACCTTGACACGGGTGCGGTTGCCGACCGCTTCGGTTCCGTCTTTCAGCGTTTCGATGCGGCGGATGTCGAGTCGAACCGACGCGTAGAACTTGAGCGCCTTACCGCCGGCCGTGGTCTCGGGGCTGCCGAAGAACACGCCGACCTTCTCGCGCAGCTGGTTGATGAAGATCATCGTGGTGTTCGTCGAGCTCAACGCTCCCGTGAGCTTGCGGAGCGCCTGCGACATCAGCCGGGCCTGGAGGCCCACGTGCGCGTCGCCCATCTCGCCCTCGATCTCGGCCCGGGGCACGAGCGCCGCGACCGAGTCGATGACGATGAGGTCGATCGAGCCGCTGCGCACCAGCATGTCGGCGATCTCGAGCGCCTGCTCGCCGGTGTCGGGCTGCGACACGAGCAGCGCGTCGATGTCGACGCCGAGCTTGCGGGCGTATTCCGGGTCGAGGGCGTGCTCGGCGTCGATGAAGGCGGCGATGCCGCCGGCGCGCTGCGCGTTCGCGATGGCGTGGAGCGTCAGCGTCGTCTTACCCGACGACTCCGGGCCGTAGATCTCGACGATGCGGCCGCGCGGGAGGCCGCCGATGCCGAGGGCGACATCGAGCGCGATGGAGCCGGTCGGGACGACCTCGACCGGGGCGCGCTCGTCGCTGCCCAGTCGCATGACCGAGCCCTTTCCGAACTGGCGGTCGATCTGCGCGAGAGCGGTCTCGAGCGCTTTCTCGCGGTCTGCGGGTGATGGCATTGCGGTTCCCCTTCTTCGGCTTCGCTTCGTGTCCGACTGTATGAGTGACGTCCGACACTCGAGTGCCGGGACGCGCAATGTGTGGACAAGCCGTTTTCGACTGCCGTTGTGAAGGAGTCTAGCCAGTTCCGAACATATCTTCGAGAGATCCGGACCGGCGTGTCGTCACCGCTTCGGCGCCGGCTTGCCCGCTCCGTACCAGTGCGACTGCGGCACGCCGGCCTCCCGGCACAGGGCGATCCAGACCTCTCGGGGCGCGAGACCCGCGGCGAGAGCCTCTCGCGCCGTCCGGCCGCCGAGCTCTCCGAGCACGAGGTCGTTCAGCAGCGCCTGACCGTACGTGCTGCCGAACTCGTCGGAGACCGCGCGCTGGAACTCGCTGAGCTTCATGACCACCCCTCCCGGGTGCAGACGTGAAGACGCCCCGCCGGAGCGGGGCGTCTTCGAGGACGTGGGAACGCGATCAGCGGGCGACCAGGTCGCCGTCCATCGCCGACACGAAGTCGTCCGGGACCGTGTCCGGGATGACCGGCTCGAGCCCCTCAAGGACCGCGATGCGGTCGCCGACCTCGCGCATGATCACCGACACCGGGGTGTCGAGCGCGTCGGCGACCGAGGCGAGGATCTCGCTCGACGCCTCCTTCTGGCCTCGCTCGACCTCGCTGAGGTAACCGAGGGCGACACTCGCCTTGCTGGCGACCTGGCGGAGCGTGCGGCCCTTCTGCAGGCGGAAGTCCCTGAGCACGTCGCCGATTTCCTGACGTACAAGAATCATTCGGAGCCTCCTTATCTCACCCTGCCGAACCTGTCTCGTTGGATGCACAGTACCGCATCCGTGGGGTTCACGATATCGGCGACGACTGGGCTTTTCTTGTGAACGCATCACGTGTAACCGAACCGAAACACGCTGTATTCCGCCGGTAATCCGGGGCCCTCCGGAGACCGTCGGAAGGGGTCCTCGGAGCGCCCTCAGCCGAATCGCGCGAGCTCGTCGACGAGCTCCGCGACGGCGCGCTCGACGGTGTCGTTCCGGATCGAGGCCCGGTCCCCGTCGAGTCGCAGCTCGACGGCGCGCACGCCGGCCGCGGAGGCGATCCCGACGTAGACGGTTCCCACCGGTCGGCCACCCTGCGGGTCGGGTCCGGCGACCCCGGTCGTCGCGACGCCGAGGTCGGCCGGCCGGCCGGCGACCGCGAGCCGCTCGCGCACACCGCGCGCGAGCTGCCGCGCGACCTCCGGATGGACGGGCCCCTCCGCCTCGAGAAGCGCGCTGTCGACGCCGAGCAGGGTGTGCTTGAGCTCCGTCGCATAGACGACGGCTCCCCCGAGGACGACCGCCGACGCTCCGGGCACCCTGGTCAGTTCGGCCGTGAGCTGTCCGCCCGTGAGCGACTCGGCCGCCGCGATCGTGAGGCCGCGGGCGGTGAGCTCGCGGACGAGAAGCACGGTGGCGTCGGCGTCGGCCGCGTCAGAGGGCGGCACGCTTGGCCCTCCGGCCTTTCCATGCCTGCCACAGGTAGTCCGCGCCCGTGACCACCGTCAGGATCACGGCGAGCGTCATGAGGACGCCGTTCACCCAGAAGATCCAGTCACCGAGCACCGTCCACAGCGGCACGAGGGCGAACGAGATGGCGACCGACTGCACGACGGTCTTGATCTTGCCGCCGCGGGAGGCGGCGATGACGCCCTGCCGGATGACTACGAAGCGGTACACGGTGATGCCGACCTCGCGCACGAGGATCACGATCGTGACCCACCACGGGAGCTCGCCGAGGATCGACAGCGCGATGAGCGCGCCCCCGGTGAGCACCTTGTCGGCGATCGGGTCGAGCAGCTTGCCGAGGTCGGTCACGAGGCCGTTCCGGCGCGCGAGGGCGCCGTCGACCCCGTCGGTGGCGATGGCGAGGATGAACAGCGCGGCGGCCGCCCAGCGGAGCCAGCCGTCCTGGCCGTCGTCGGCGAGGAGCATCCAGACGAACAGCGGGGCGAGCAGGATGCGGATCACCGTGATGGCGTTGGGCAGGTTCCAGTTGCTCACGCGCCTGGGGCCGCCGCCGGCGGACGCCGACGGGGGCGAGTCCGGGACGGACATCGCGGTCTCCTACTCCCTGCCGGTCAGCTGCCAGGCGTCCTCGTCGGAGTCGCCGTCGACCTCAGGATAGCCCTCCGTCATCGCCGCCACGGGGTCGTCGCCGTAGCGGTCCTCCTCGAGGTGGTGACCCGGTGCGTCGACCGCGGCGGCCGGTGCCTGCGGCGCCGGCGCCGGAGCGGGCGAACCGCCCGCCGAGTCTCCCCCGCGCAGCTTCGCGATCACCATCGGCAGCTGCTCGGCGGTGACGAGCACGTCGCGGGCCTTCGAGCCCTCGGACGGCCCCACGATCTCGCGCGACTCCAGGAGGTCCATGAGGCGGCCCGCCTTGGCGAAGCCGACGCGCAGCTTGCGCTGGAGCATGGAGGTCGACCCGAACTGCGAGGACACGACCAGCTCGGCCGCGGCCAGCAGCAGCTCGAGGTCGTCCCCGATGTCGGAGTCGATCTGCTTCTTCTCGGGGCCGGCGGTGACGTCCTGGCGGTATTCGGGCCGGGCCTGACGGGTGACGTGGTCGACGACCTTCTGGATCTCGGCCTCGTTGACCCAGGCGCCCTGCACCCGGATGGCCTTGGAGGCGCCCATCGGGAGGAACAGGCCGTCGCCCTGGCCGATGAGCTTGTCGGCGCCGGGCTGGTCGAGGATGACCCGGGAGTCGGTGACGCTCGTGACGGCGAAGGCGAGACGCGACGGCACGTTGGCCTTGATGAGGCCGGTGACGACGTCGACGGAGGGCCGCTGCGTCGCGAGCACCAGGTGGATGCCGGAGGCGCGAGCCAGCTGGGTGATGCGGACGATCGAGTCCTCCACATCGCGCGGCGCCACCATCATGAGGTCGGCGAGCTCGTCCACGACGACGAGGAGGTACGGGTACGGCTTCAGCTTCCGCTCGCTCCCAGCGGGCAGCACGATCTCGTCGTTGACGACGGCCTTGTTGAAGTCGTCGATGTGGCGGAACCCGAAGCTCGCGAGGTCGTCGTACCGCATGTCCATCTCCTTCACGACCCACTGCAGCGCCTCCGCCGCCTTCTTCGGGCTCGTGATGATGGGGGTGATGAGGTGCGGGACGCCGCCGTAGATGGTGAGCTCGACCCGCTTGGGGTCGATCAGGACCATCCGCACCTCCGACGGCTTGGCGCGCATCAGGAGGCTCGTGATCATCGAGTTGACGAAGCTCGACTTGCCCGAGCCGGTCGACCCGGCCACCAGGAGGTGCGGCATCTTGGCCAGGTTGGCGACGACGAACCCGCCGCCGACGTCCTTGCCGACGCCGATCGTCATCGGGTGGGTGCTCTTCGTGGCCGCCGGGGAGCGGAGGACGTCGCCCAGGGAGACGATCTCACGGTCGCTGTTCGGGATCTCGACGCCGATCGCGCTCTTGCCCGGGATCGGGGACAGGATGCGCACCTCGTTGCTCGCGACGGCGTACGAGAGATTCTTGCTGAGCGCGGTGACGCGCTCGACCTTGACGCCCGGGCCGAGCTCGATCTCGTACTGGGTGACCGTCGGCCCCCGGGAGTAGCCCGTGACCTTGGCGTCGACGCCGAACTGGGTGAGCACCTCGGTGATGGCGGCGACGATCTCGTCGTTGGCGCCGGAGCGCGTCTTGGCGGGCGTGCCGGCGGACAGCATGGAGGCGGACGGCAGGTTGTACGGGGTCGCCGGCTCGAGCGCCGCTGGCTGCTCGGCGGCGGCCTCGTCGTACTCAGCTCCCGCCTGGAAGCCGGGCAGCACGGCGGCGGCGGTCGGCGGCCCGGCGACGGCGGTCGGCGGCACCTCGCCGGTGAACCGCTGGAGCGCCGCCTCGGCGTGCGCAAGCTCGCCGAGCACCTCGGCGCCGTACCGGTCGCTGGAGGGATCGGGCTCGAGCGGCGTCGCGAACTCACCCTTGCCGCGGACCGGCTCGCCGAACACCTCGGTGAGGCTGTCGGGCGTGGGCGCCTCGAACTCCGGGTCCTCCTCGCGCTGCGAGGAGTTGCGGCGCCACCAGGGCAGCGCGGACTCGGCCGGACCGTCGTCGTCGATACCGTCGAGCTCGACCTGCTTGGTCTTCGCGCCCTTGGCCTGCTTGGCCTCCTTGCGCTCCTCGTCGGTGGGGAGCTGCGCGCCGAACAGGTACGCGTAAAGCTCGCGCACCCGTGCGCCGAGCTTGTTCGGGGGCGTCTTGGTGATGATGAAGAGGCTGAGCGCGAGGAGCACGATGATCACGGCGCCGGCCCCGTACGGGGTGATCACTAGCGAGAGAGGCGCGGCGATCAACCACCCGAGCACGCCTCCCGCCTGCGCGAGCGCCGTCATCCCGTCGCTCGGCGACGGGTGGGGGCTGAACAGATGGCACAGTCCCGAGACCATGAGCAGGAGGAGCCCGAGGCCGATCCCGATGCGCGTGTTGTCGTGCACGGAGCTGGGGTGGCGGAACAGCCACGCGGCGAAGAGCACCATCACGACGGGGAGCACGAACGAGACACGGCCGAAGAGGAGCCCGAACGAATACGAGTCGAGCATTCTCGCGATGCGGTCATTGATCAGGAACCACTCCACGACCGCACCGGCGATCGCCAGCAGGACGAGGAAGAACGGGAATCCGTCCCTCCGCTCCTCCTTGCTGAACTCCTCCGGCCCGAGCGCGCGGAACGCGGCGCCGGTGAGATGCGCCAGCCCCATCCAGGCCCGGACCAGGGGCGCGGGCCCCGCTTCTTCGGCCGGGTAGGCGACCGTCTTCTGCGTCGCCGTCTTCTGGGTCGCGGTCTTGGAGGCCGACCTGCCCGCGGTCGAGGCGCCGCGGCCGGAACCCCGGCCACGCGAATTCGACTTGGTGCTCGTAGCCATGGCGTCAACGGTAGCGGCGACCCCCGTCAGGGAGGCGTCACCGCGCCCGTGAACCGGCAAATCGGCCGCTCGCCGGGTCGCCCGTCAGCGAACCGACCGGACCATGGTGTCGGCGGTCCCGCGCGACGCCACGGTGACGTACCCCTCGCTGACATAGAGCCGCTGCGCGAAGTTGCCGTGATTGACGCTCAGGCTGAGCCGCGCCGCCCCGTGGGCGGGGGCGTGTGCGGCCAGCGCCTGCAACAGGGCACGGCCGACGCCCTGCGCGCGCCACTGGGGGTTCACGCCGAGCGTCAGCTCGGGGACGCCGACCGCGACGAACCCCGAGCCGGGCGCGTTCGCCGGGAAGAGACGCGCCCAGGCGGCGCCGATCGGGACGCCGTGCGCGTCCTCGGCGACGCAGCCGAAGTCGCCGGGGCGCATCCACCCGGACACGTAGCGCAGGACCGACGGATCCTCGAGCACGGCGACGCGAGGACGCGCGCGGACCGGATCCCAGTTGGCCGCCTCCACCAGCATGTCCGAGAGGACGCGCGCGTCCTCCCCGACGGCCGGCCGGATGCGGAACGCACTCATGGAGGAACGCTACGCCGGTCCGTGTTTCGGGCGGGTTACGGCCGATCGACGCCGGTGGGGCGCGCCCGCGCTACGCCTCGATGACGAGGGGCACGATCATCGGGCGGCGACGGTAGCTGGTGTTCACCCAGCGACCCACCGTCCGGCGCACCACCTGCGACAGCGCGTGCGAGTCGCGGACCCCGTTGTGCGCGGCGTCCGCGAGGGCCGCCGCCACCTTGGGCTTCACGTCGTCGAACACGGCGTCGTCCTCGGCGAAGCCGCGGGCGTGGATCTCGGGGCCCGTGACGATGCGGCCGGTGGCCGCCTCCACGACGACGATGATAGAGATGAAGCCCTCCTCGCCGAGGATCCGGCGGTCCTTGAGATCGGCATCGGTGATCTCGCCCACGCTCGAGCCGTCGACGTACACGAAGCCGACGTCGAGCTGGCCGACCACGCGGGCGACGCCGTCGCGGAGGTCGACGACGGTGCCGTCCTCGGCGAGGATCGTGTTGCGCTCCGGGACGCCGGTGTCCATGGCGAGCTTGGCGTTCGCCACGAGGTGGCGGTACTCGCCGTGGACCGGCATGACGTTGCGCGGCTTCAGGATGTTGTAGCAGTAGAGCAGCTCGCCCGCCGCGGCGTGGCCCGAGACGTGCACCTTGGCGTTCCCCTTGTGCACGACCGTGGCGCCGAGCTTCGTCAGGCCGTCGATGACCCGGTAGACCGCGTTCTCGTTGCCGGGGATCAGGCTGGAGGCGAGGATCACCGTGTCGCCCTGGCCGATCTCGATCTGGTGGTCGAGGTTGGCCATCCGCGCGAGCACCGCCATGGGCTCCCCCTGCGAGCCGGTCGACATGTAGACGATCTCGTCGTCGGGGAGGTCGGCGGCCTTCTTGTAGTCGATGAGGACGCCCTCGGGGACCTTGAGGTAGCCGAGCTCGGCGGCGATCGTCATGTTGCGCACCATCGAGCGGCCGAGGAGCGCCACCCGGCGGCCGTTCGCCGCCGCGGCGTCGAGCACCTGCTGGACCCGGTGCACGTGGCTCGAGAAGCTCGCGACGATGACGCGGCGGGGCGCCCGGGCGATCACGGTGTCGAGCACCGGCCCAATGGAGCGCTCGAGCGGCGTGAAGCCCGGAACGTCGGCGTTGGTCGAGTCGGCGAGGAAGAGGTCGACGCCCTGCTCGCCGAGACGGGCGAAGGCGCGCAGGTCCGTCAGCCGGTCATCGAGCGGGAGCTGGTCCATCTTGAAGTCGCCGGTGTGGAGCACGACGCCGGCGGGCGTGGTGATCGCGACCGCGAGGGCGTCCGGGATGGAGTGGTTCACGGCGACGAACTCGAGGGCGAACGGCCCGAGCTGCTCGTGCTGCCCCTCCTTCACCGTCAGCGTGTACGGCTGGATGCGGTGCTCCTTGAGCTTCGCCTCCACGAGCGCGAGCGTGAGGCCGGAGCCGATGAGGGGGATGTCGGCGCGCAGCTTGAGAAGGTACGGGACGGCGCCGATGTGGTCCTCGTGGCCGTGCGTCAGGACGACGCCCACGACGTCGTCCAGGCGGTCGCGGACCGGCGCGAAGTCGGGGAGGATGAGGTCGACGCCGGGCTGGTCCTGCTCCGGGAAGAGGACGCCGCAGTCGACGATCAGCAGCTTGCCCTCGTACTCGAAGACGGTCATGTTGCGGCCGATCTCGCCGAGGCCGCCCGTGGGGACGATGCGGAGCGTGCCGGGCTCGAGGGCCGGCGGCGCGGAGACGGGGTTGGGCATGTGCCCTCCTGGTTCCTGTGGTTCGGTGCGGACGCTCGTGCGCCCGCGATGGGTCCGGCCGCGTCGCGCGGCCGTCAGCGTGTGGTCCCGGCGATCTTCGGGAGGGCGCCCCCGGCGGCCGCGTTGCGGTCCGGCCGGAAGTTGGAGAAGTCGACGCCCGGGATGTCGCGGACGAGGTCCAGCTCGTCCTCGATCTGGGCCGCCTCCCACTCCTCCGGCCCGACCAGCGGGAGGCGCACGCGCGGGCTCCCGATGCGGCCGAGGCCGTGGAGGATGTACTTCGCCGCGACCGTGCCCGGCACGTGCGTCATGACGGCGCGGACGAGCGGCTCGAGCTTCTTGTGAGCGGCCGTCGCGGTGGCGAGGTCGCCCGCGTTGACCGCGTCGACGATCTGGCGGTACGGGGTCGGGGCGATGTTGGCGGTCACCCCGATGAGACCGGTGGCCCCGATCGAGAGGTGCGGCAGCACGTTGGCGTCGTCGCCGGAGAAGTAGAGCAGGTCGGTCTGGTTGAGCACCCGGCTCACCTCGCTGAAGTCGCCCTTGGCGTCCTTGATCGCGAGGACGTTGGGGTGCTTGGCGATGCGGAGGATGGTCTCGTAGCGGATCGGCACGCCCGTGCGGCCCGGGATGTCGTAGAGGATCACGGGGAGGTCGGTCGCGTCGGCGATCATCCGGAAGTGCGTGAGGATGCCCGCCTGGGTGGGCTTGTTGTAGTACGGCGTCACGACCATGACGCCGTCGGCACCGGCCTTCTCGCTCTGCCGGTACAGCTGGATCGCGTGAGCGGTCTCGTTGGAACCGCCTCCCGTGATGATCTTCGCTCGGCCGCTCGCGACCGCCTTGCCCACTTCGACGAGGCGCAGCTTCTCGGGGTCGGTGAGGGTCGAGGTCTCGCCGGTCGTCCCGGTGACGACGATCCCGTCGGCGCCGGCCGTGATCACGTCGTCGATGTGCTTCTCGACGCCGGCCCAGTCGACCTCGCCGTCGGCGGTGAACGGGGTCACCAGGGCGACGAGCACCTGGCCGAACGGGTTCGCGGGGGCAGCCATGGCTCAAGGCTAGCGGGAACCGGCCGTCATGTTCCGACACAATCCCGCGCCTCCCGAGGGAGCCGGGTACCGTCGTCCGCGATGAATCCGCTGGCCGCCGCAGGCGTACTCCTCGCGCTCGTCGCCGTTTCCACGGCGGCCGGGCTCCTCTGGCGCGCTCGCACGGGCCGCGCCCGTGCCGCCGCCGGCGACGAACGGGTGCACCCGCACGAGGTCGGCGCGGAACCGGCCGGGTTCGGAGGCCGGGCAACGCTCCTCCAGTTCTCGACCGAGTACTGCTCGCCGTGCCGGTCGACGGCCCGGGTGCTCGGATCGGCCGCCGCGGCGCGGCGCGGCGTCAGCCACGTCGAGGTCGACCTCGCGGACCGGCCGGAGCTCGCCGGACGCTTCTCGGTGCTCCAGACCCCCACCACCCTCGTCCTCGACGGCCACGGCGCCGTGCGCGCCCGGATCAGCGGTGCCGCGCGACCGGCCGACGTGGCATCCGTCCTCGACCGACTCCTCGGGAGCGACCATGTCCCTGCCTGACCCCACCCCGTCCCCCGCACCGGCCTCCGGCGCAGCCGCCGGAGCGCGCCGCGGCATCGACCCGCGATCCCCGCGGTTCGGCGCGGGGATCACGGCGGTCCTCCTGCTGATCGACGTCTTCCTCGCACTGGTCGGCGCGACCGCGGCGGCGGCGCTGCTCCTCCTCGCGATCGCCCTGCTGTTCGCGTGGGGTGCGTTCGCGGGCGTGCAGCGCCACCCGTACGGACTCCTCTACGGCGCTCTCCTCCGTCCTCGGCTGGCCCCGCCGACGGACCTGGAGGACCCGGCGCCCCCGACCTTCGCGCAGGGCGTGGGGCTCCTCGTGACCGGCGCCGGCCTCCTCCTCCACGTGGCCGGAGTCGCCGGCGCCCTCCCGGTGGCCGCCGCTCTCGCCTTCGTCGCCGCCTTCCTCAACGCGGTCTTCGGGTACTGCCTCGGCTGCCAGCTCTATCTCCTGCTCGTCCGCACCGGGCTCGTGCGCCGTCGCGCCGTCGGCTGAAACCGGGAATCCCCCGAGCGACCGCTGGACGTGTCGGGAGGCGTGGCTAGGGTGGATCCCGCCGGGCCGCTCCCCGCGGCCGCAGAACAGGAGAACCCCATGGCTGTCACGAGCGAGTCCACCACGATCTGGAGCGGCGACCTGAAGAGCGGCTCCGGGAAGGTCACTCTCGACTCCTCCCGGGCGGCGGCGCTCGACGTGAACTGGAAGGCCCGCTCCCAGGGCGGCGCCGAGGTCACCACCCCGGAGGAGCTCCTGGGGGCCGCGCACGCCGCGTGCTTCTCCATGGCCTTCTCGAACATCCTGAGCGGCTTCGGAGCGAAGCCCGAGACGATCCGGACCACCGCGGCCGTCACGTTCGACCCGGCCGAGGGCATCACGGGCAGCCACCTCACCGTAGCCGCGACCGTGCCCGGCCTCTCGCAGGAGGACTTCGACCGCCTCGCCGATGAGGCCAAGCGCACCTGCCCCGTCTCGCGCGCGCTGGTCGGCATTCCGATCACGCTCGACGCCACCCTGGACTGAGCGGTGCGGGTGCTCGTCGCCGGCGCGTCCGGCCTGATCGGCACCGAGCTGACCCGTCAGCTGGCGGCGGGCGGCCACGAGGTCGTGCGCCTCGTCCGGCGCGAGCCGGGGGGCGCGGACGAGATCCGGTGGGATCCCGCCGCGCACCGGCTCCCCGTCTCGGCGTTCGACGGCGTCGACGCGGTCGTCAACCTCTCGGGCGAGTCCCTGAGCCGGGTCCCGTGGACGGCGGCGCGCAAGCGACGGATCCTCTCGTCCCGCATCGAGGCGACGACGACGCTCGCCGAGAGCATGCGGGAGGCGCCGCGCCCGCCCGCCGTCTTCGTCAGCGGCTCGGCCGTGGGCTTCTACGGCTCCCGCCCCGGTGTCCGGCTCACCGAGGAGGTGCCCCGCGGAACCGGCTTCCTCGCCGACGTCACCGCGGCGTGGGAGGCGGCCGCCCGGCTGGCCCCGGACGGCACGAGGCTGGTGCTCGCCCGCACCGGCGTCGTGATCGGCCCGGGTGGTGCGATGAAGCCCCTGCTCCCGATCGCTCAGGCCGGCCTCGCGGGCCCGATCGGCAGCGGTCGCCAGCACTGGCCCTGGATCAGCCTCCACGATGAGGCGGCGGCGCTCGTCCACCTGCTCGGGTCGGAGCTCTCCGGTCCCGTGAATCTGGCGGGCCCCACACCGGCGACCGCGGGCGATGTCGTGGGGGCCCTCGCGGAGGCGCTGCACCGCCCCTACCTGCTGCCCCTCCCCTCCCCCGCCGTGAAGCTCGCCCTCGGGCAGGCGGGCCGGGAGCTCCTCCTGGCCGATCAGCAGGAGGTGCCGCAGAAGCTCACCGAGGACGGATTCGTGTTCCGCGACAAGACGGTCCGCGACGCGATGGCACGGCTGATCGAGGCGCGCCGCCGCTGACGGCGGGGGCGACCGTCAGCGCGCCCGCTTCTCGTCGTCGCGGTACAGGCGGATGGCCTGGCGCAGCGCCGCGCGAGCGCGGCGCCGGTCACCCGAGGCGTCGTAGGCGAGCCCGAGGCGGAACCAGGCGCGCCAGCTCCCGGGCGCCGCCTCGACCTCCGCCTTGTACTCGGGGAACTGGGCGTCGGCCGCGTCGCGCAGCGGTCGCCCGCTCGCCCGCGTGGGCAGATCCTCGACGGGCAGGCCGCCCTCGGCCTCGAGGATCCGGACCAGCTTCTCGGTGCGGGCGCCGAACAGCAGCTCGCGGCCGATCGCCCACCCGGCGATGACGGGAAGGACGAGCAGGGCAACGCCCATGGCGATGCCGACCGGCTGGCCGGTGACGATGAGGAGCACGGCGCGTTGGAGCGCGAGCACCAGGTACACCACCAGGAGCAGCGCCATCAGGAGCGCCGCGAGACGGTTGCGCACGGCGGCTACTGCTCGCGCACGGTGGGGCGCGGAGGCTCGCCCGACGGCTCGGCGATGCCCAGGTCGATCAGCTTGTCGAGCCCGACGACGACACCGCTGACCTCCGCTGCGGCCCGGAGGGCGAGGAGGATCCCCGCCTCGTAAGCGTGGGCGGAGATCGTGTCGTGGCGGATGGTCAGCTGCTCGCCGGCCCCGCCGAAGATCACCTGCTGCTGCGCACCGACCCCGAGCATCCGGAGGCTGTGGACCGGGACGCTCGCCACCTGCTGCCCGCGGGCGCGCTGGTCGGTGTGCGGCGCCTGGACCGGGCCGAGCCCGGCACGGGCCGCGCCGATGAGCTCGGCCGTCCGGACCGCCGTTCCCGACGGCGAGTCGATCTTGCCGGTCCCGTGCGTCTCGACGATCTCGACCGAGTCGAAGAAGCGCGCCGCCACCGTCGCGAACGCCGTGCCCAGGGCCGAGCCCAGGGAGAAGTTCGGGATGACGACCGCTCCGGAGCCGTCGCTCGACGCGACGCGCCGCTCGAGGTCGAGGATGCGGTCGGCGGACCAGCCCGAGGTGCCGATCAGCGCCTTCATACCGTGCTCCACGGCGAAGGCCACGATGCCGGGGCTCACGTGCGGGAGGGTCATGTCGACGAGCACGTCGGCGCCGAGCATCTCATCGAGCGACGACCGGGAGCCGAGACGGCCGACGAGCTCGAGGTCGTCGGACTCCTCGATCAGGCGGACGGCGACGCTCCCCAGCTTGCCGCCCGCACCGGCGACGGCCACGCGAATAGTCACCCGCCCAGCCTAACCCGCGGCCACCGCGCCGCCCGTCCCCCGGGATGCGAGAGCGGCGCGTTAATGTGGTGCGATGTGGTCTTTCGCTGATGTCGCCGTGACCGACGCTGTTGCGCACCGGATGCTGTCCGACTACTTCGCGGAGCGGTCCGCCGGCTTCCCGGCCGCGCAGGGCGCGTACCGCACCGCGTTCCCCGATCCGGGTCAGTTCGTCCCGCCGCGCGGCGTGTTCCTCCTGGCGTACGACGACGAGCAGGAGGCGGGCTGCGGCGGCATCCGGGAACTCGGGGCGGACACGGGGGATGCAGCGCCGGGGCGAGCGGCCGTCCGCTATGAGATCAAGCACCTCTGGGTGTCGCCGCGCTTCCGCGGGCGCGGCCTCGGGCGCGCCATCCTCTCGGAGCTGGAGCATCGAGCGAGAGGCTTCGGCGCGACCGAGGTCGTGCTCGACACGAACGCCAGCCTGGAGGCCGCGGGCCGGTTGTACCGCACCCACGGGTACGAGGAGATCGAGCCGTACAACGACAACCCGAATGCGACGGACTGGTTCCGCAAGATGCTCGCCTGACCGGCCGGGCACCCGGGCCGGACGACCCGCTGGCGTAGGCTGGGAGGGATGAACAGCGCAGTCGACCTCCCGCTCGGTCTGGCCGACCTCTCATTCGCGGCGTCGGGTGACGCGCTGGTCCGGCGCACGATCCTGCCGAGCGGCGTGCGGGTGCTCAGCGAGCAGGTGCCGGGCGCCCGCAGCGCGACGCTCGGCTGGTGGGTCGCGGTCGGATCGCGCGACGAGACGGAGGGACGCTCGGGCAGCCTCGGGTCGACGCACTTCCTCGAGCACCTTCTGTTCAAGGGCACGCCGACCCGGACCGCGCTCGACATCGCGATCTCGTTCGACTCGGTCGGCGGCGAGCACAACGCGATGACCGCCAAGGAGTACACCTGCTACTACGCCAAGGTGCAGGACCGCGACCTGGCCATGGCCGTGGAGGTCATCGGCGACATGCTGACCTCGTCCCTCCTCGACCCCGTCGAGTTCGAGAACGAGCGCGGTGTCATCCTCGAGGAGCTCTCGATGGCCGAGGACGACCCCGCCGACGTCGCCAGTGACCGGCTCTTCTCGGCGATCCTCGGCGACCACCCGCTCGGACGCCCGATCGGAGGGCGCCCGGACACGATCAGGGCCGCGACGCGCGACGCCGTCTGGGAGCACTACCGGCGGAACTACCGCCCGCAGGACCTCGTCATCACCGCTGCCGGGGCCGTCGACCACGACGGGCTCGTCGCCGGGGTCACCCGCGCCCTCGCCGCCGCCGGGTGGGACCCGGAGACACAGGCTGCGCCGGTCGAGCGCCGGCCGGCAGGCGCCGTGCCGGTCGAGCGCGGGGCCGCCGTCGTCACGGTGGAGCGCCCGACCGAACAGGCGAACCTCCTCGTCGGGGTCCCCGGGATCGTCGCCACCGACCCGCGGCGCACCACAATGAGCGTGCTGAACTCGGTCCTCGGCGGCGGCATGTCGAGCCGCCTGTTCCAGGAGGTCCGCGAGAAGCGCGGGCTCGCCTACTCGGTCTACTCGTTCTCGGGGGCCTACGCCGACGCGGGCGTCTTCGGGCTCTACGCCGGCTGCGCGCCGGCCAAGGCCCGCCAGGTGGCGGAGCTCATGCTGTCGGAGCTCCACCGCCTCGCCGACCACGGCGTCACCGCCGAGGAGCTGCGGCGCGCCGTCGGTCAGCTCTCCGGCGGAGCGGCGCTCGCCCTCGAGGACTCCGACACCCGGATGTCCCGGCTCGGACGCGCGGAGATCTCGCTCGGCGAGTTCGCCGACCTGGACGAGAGCCTCCGGCGCCTCCACCTCGTCACCGCCGACGACGTGCGCGACCTCGCCGCCGACCTCGCGGCACGGCCGGTCTCCATCTCCGCGGTCGGGAGCGTCACCGACGACGTGTTCGCCGGTCTCGCCCCCTGAGCCGCCTCCCGTTCCACCTCGAAAGGTCCTCGCGTTGCCCCACTACATCTACCTCGTGCGACACGGCGAGCAGCAGGATGCCGAGCACGGCCTCCCCGACGGCCCGCTGTCGCCGCGGGGGAAGCGCCAGGCCCAGCTCATCGCGGAGCGGCTGAGCGGCATCCCCTTCACGGGCATGTACCACTCCCCGCTGGTGCGCGCCGCGGAGACGGCCGCGATCATGAAGGAGCGCATGCCGGCGCTCGACCCGCAGCCCTCGAGCCTCCTGTTCGACTGCATCCCGTCCGGGCCGACGCCCGACATGCCGAAGGCGTTCGAGTCGTTCTTCGGGCCGGTGACGGAGGCCGAGATCGAGGCGGGGCGAGCCCAGATGGAGGATGCGGTCCACGAGTTCCTCACGCCCGCGATGGGCGATCGCCACGACCTGCTCGTGACGCACAACTTCGTGATCGGCTGGTTCGTGCGCCACGTGTTCGATGCGCCCGCCTGGCGCTGGCTGGGCCTCAATCAGGCGAACTGCGGCCTGACGATCATCCGGGTCCGGTCGGCGAAGCCGCCCGTGCTCGTCGTCCACAACGACCTCGGTCATCTCCCCGTCGAGCTGCGCACCGGACTGCCCGAGCTGCAGCCCGTCTGAGCGGCTCCCGCGCGGGCGCGCCGAATCCGGGCGTTCCGGCCGTCAGGCTTCGGCGAGGATGCGGTCGAGCGCGCGATGCAGCGCAGCGCCCGCGGCCACGGGGTCGCCGACGTAGCCGCCCGCGAGGGCGCCGTCGCGCGCAAGGATGAGGTCGTCGGCGGCGTCTCCGGGACGGGGATGCCCGATGGCGCGGAAGAGCTCCTCGATCCGCTTCGCGTACCAGTCGCGGTGGGCGGTCACGGCGAGACGGACCGGGTTCGTCTCGTCGGCGAACTGCGCTGCCGCGTTGATGAAGGGGTCTCCGCGGAAACCGGGACGCACCGCCTCCGCGTTGATGCTGTCGACGAGGGCGCGCGCGATGTCGCGCGGGTCGTCGTGGAGGCGCTCCTGCTCCGCGAACCAGTCGCGCACCTGGCGGTCGCGGCCCTCGACGTAGGCGATGATCAGGAGGTCCTTCGAGCGGAAGTGCTTGTAGAAGGTCGCCTTGGTCACGCGGGCGCCGGCGATGATGCGGTCGACGCCGACGGTGTGGATGCCCTCCTCGTAGAAGAGCTCGTCGGCGGTGGCGAGGATCTTGAGCTTCGACGGCGCCGGAGGGCGGATGGTCGCGCGGGCACTGACGACCATCCGCGGCTCCTTCTTCGGTGGAGGCGGCGACCGCCTCCGGTGTGCTTGGGGCCACCGGACCCGGCGCGGGGGAGACAGCCGGAGCCGGTGGTGGAATCAGTATATAGGTAGACAGACCCGTCTGTTTGTCCTCATTTCCTCAGAAAGCCCTGAGGAGGGCAAAGGAGAGGCGACCCGACGCGCCGCGCGGCCACGCCTCCGGCGTCGAGGCACGACGGAGGATGGGAGCTCTGCCCCTGCGAGGCGGGGTGAACTCGGCACGCGCCCCTCGGCCGCGCGGCGTCAGTCGGAGACGCGGTCGAGCTCGAGCATCTGCGCGCGCGTGAGCCGGATCGCCGCGGCGGCCATCAGCGCGTCGACCTGCTCGGGGCGGCTCGCGCTCGCCACGGGAGCAACGATCGTGCGCTTGGCGAGCAGCCACGCGATCGCGACACTGGCCGGCTGGACCCGGTGCTCGGCGGCGATGCGGTCGAGCACCGCCAGGACCGTGCGGCCGCGCCTGTTGACGTAGGCGGAGGCACGGACGCTGCGCGCATCGGCGGAGAGGTCGCTCTTCGAGCGGTACTTGCCCGTCAGGAAGCCGTTGGCCAGCGCGTAGTACGGCATGACCGCGAGCCCCTGAGCCGCGGCCACGATGCGCAGGGCGCTCTCGAACTCGGTGCGGTGCATCAGGTTGTACTGCGTCTGGATGGCGACGAACTTCGGCAGGCCCGAAGACGACAGGATGCGCGCCTCGATGAGCCGGTCGGCGCTGAAGTTCGACGCGGCGAGGTAGCGCACCTTACCGGTCTCGATCAGCCACTCGGCCGTCGCCAGGCTGTCCTCGAGCGGCACCTCGGGGTCGTCGTCGTGGAAGTACAGGAGGTCGATGCGGTCGGTCTGCAGCCGCTCGAGCGACGCCTCCACCGCTCGGACGATGCTCACCGAGCCGAGGCCCGGGTTCTCGTGGTGACGGCCGACCTTCGTGGAGAGGACGATCTGGTCGCGGTTGCCGCGCTCCTTCATCCAGCTGCCGATGAGGACCTCGCTGCGGCCTCCGACATAGCTGTCGGCCGTGTCGAGGAAGTTGCCGCCCTGGCTCACGAAGCGGTCGAGGATCGCCTGGGACGTGATGCCGTCGGCCGTCCAGCCGAAGACGCTCGCGCCGAGCGAGAGCGGGAACACCGTCAGCTCGGTCTCGCCGATGCGGCGGGGGGCGATGATCGACAGCGGGCCGGTGCGCTCCAGCGTGGGGTCGAAGTCGAGGACGCCCGTGGGAGGCGCGGGAGCGCGGGTCACCGCGGTCGCCGGCGTGCTCGGCGACTCGGCCGACCCGGTCGGGACGGCCGTCACCTCGTCGGGCGTCTCGACGGCCGGCGAGGAGCCCTCGGCCTGGTCGTCGGCGAGGGTCTTGACCGGCGTCGTCCGGAGTCCGACGGACTCGAGGAGGCGGAGGGGAAGGAGCTGTGGCATGTCGACCCCCTCACCTCGTGCAGTCATCGCTCGAATCGATTCGATCGGGTTGGATTCCCAGCGATACCTTGAGAGTACGGCATACCTCCGACGCCCTGAGGACGAAACGGGTGAACCGGCGGAGAAACCTAGATCACGATTCCATCACGATCGGCGGAGCACTCCGCGAGCGTGTTCGAGGACCGGTCCGTCGACCATCCCGCCGCGGAATCGGAACACCCCGCCGCCCGCCTCCTCGGCCGCGGCGAGCACCTCCTGCGCCCAGCGGAGTTGCTCCTCGGAGGGCCGGAAGGCGCGTCTGATCACCTCGACCTGGGAGGGATGGATGCACGCGGACGCGGCGAAACCGACCGCCGCCGCATCCTCGGCCTCGTCCGCCAGCCCGTCCAGATCGCCGATGTCGAGGTGCACGGTGTCGATCGCGGCCCGGCCGGCGGCCGCGGCCGCCAGGAGCACGGCCGAGCGCGCGGCGCGCGCCACGTCGCGGTACGTCCCGTCGGGCCGCCGGCTCGAGCTGCCTCCGATCGACGCGACGAGGTCCTCGGCGCCCCACATGAGCGCGATGACGCCGTCGTGCCGGGCCAGGTCGGGTGCCGCGAGCACGCCCGCCGCGGTCTCGCAGAGGGCGATCGTGTCGTAGTCGCGCAGACCGGCGAGGTCCGCCACGCGCTCGGCCTTCGGCAGCATGACGGCCCGATAGGGGGTCACGTCCAGCGCCGCGAGGTCGGCATCGTGGTCGTCCGTCCCCGCCGCGTTGACGCGCACGATGACCCGTTCCGGATCGAGCTCGGAGGCGGCGAGCGCCTCCCGGGCGGCCGTCCGCCGGGAGGGATCCACGGCGTCCTCCAGATCGAGGATCACCGCGTCGGCGCGTTCGAGCGCCTTCGCGTAGCGGTCGGGCCGGTCGGCCGGGCAGAAGAGCAGGGCCGGTCCCCACGGGAAGGCGCCGCCCGAGACGCCGGTCGCGGTCACAGCAGCGGCTCCGGCTCCCCCGCCTCGGCGACCTCGGGCGCGGAGGCCGCGGCCTCGCGGCACCACACCATCACCTGGCGCACAGCCGTGGCGACGACGGTGCCGTCCTGGTTGCGGCCGGTGTGCTCGAGCGTCACGATGCCCTGCCCGGGCCGCGAGGCGGAGAGCCGCTTGGCCCGCACGACCGTCTCGGAGTAGAGCGTGTCGCCGTGGTACAGCGGGTGCGGGAAGGACACCTCGCTGAACCCGAGGTTCGCCACGATCGTCCCCTGGGTCAGCTGGGTGACGGAGGCGCCGACGATGGTCGCGAGCGTGAACATCGAGTTCACGAGCCGCTCGCCGAACGGCTGGCGCGCCGACCACGCCGCGTCGAGGTGCAGCGCCTGCGTGTTCATCGTCAGGGTGGTGAAGAGGACATTGTCCGCCTCGGTCACCGTCCGGCCCGGGCGGTGGAGGTAGCGCACCTCCAGTTCGAACTCCTCGTAGTAGAGCCCGCGCTGCTCGATGTCCTTCATTCCGGCCTCCCCGGGTTGCTCACGGCGCCGGCTCCAGGGCGACCCGGAGGGGCGCGCCCGTCGCGGCGACGACCTCGTCGACGGTGACCCCGGGCGCCGTCTCGCGCAGCACGAGACCATCGGCCGTGACGTCGATCACCGCGAGGTCGGTGATGATGCGATCGACGCATCCGGTGCCCGTGAGCGGGAGGGTGCACTCGCGGAGGATCTTGGGGCGCCCCTCCTTGTCGACGTGCTCCATCATGACGATCAGCCGCTTGGCGCCGAAGACGAGGTCCATGGCCCCGCCCATTCCCTTCACCATCTTGCCGGGGATCATCCAGTTGGCGAGGTCGCCCTGCTCCGAGACCTCCATGGCGCCGAGCACGGCGAGGTCGACGTGACCGCCGCGCACCATCCCGAACGAGAGGGACGAGTCGAAGAAGGCGGCGCCCCGCTTCACGGTGACCGTCTCCTTGCCGGCGTTGATGAGGTCGGGGTCGACGTCGGCGTCGACGGGGTACGGACCGACGCCGAGCACCCCGTTCTCCGAGTGGAGGATCACCTCGACCCCCTCGGGGATGTAGTTCGGGATGAGGGTGGGCATCCCGATGCCGAGGTTGACGTACTGGCCGTTCTCGAGCTCGCGGGCCACCCGGGCCGCGAGCTCGGTGCGCGTGAGGCTCATCGGGTACTCCCGTCGGCTGCTTCCCGGACGGTGCGTCGCTCGATGCGCTTCTCCACCCCGGGCGCGTGCACGACCCGCTGGACGAAGATGCCCGGGCAGTGGATCGATCCGGGGTCGAGCTCGCCCGGCTCGACGAGCTCCTCGACCTCCGCGATCGTCACGCGCCCCGCCATCGCGGCCAGCGGGTTGAAGTTCATCGCCGCGGCGTGGAAGACGAGGTTGCCGTGGCGGTCGCCCACGGCGGCGTGCACCAGCGCGAAATCCGGGCGGAGCGACCGCTCGAGCACGTACTCCGCGTCGTCGAAGGTCCGCACCTCCTTGGGCTCGCTCGCGACGGCCACCGACCCGTCGGGCGCGTACCGGCGCGGCAGGCCGCCCTGGGCGATCTGCGTGCCGACGCCGGCGGGCGTGTAGAAGGCGGGGATGCCCGCGCCGCCGGCGCGAAGCTTCTCGGCGAGCGTGCCCTGCGGCGTGAGCTCCACCTCCAGCTCACCGGAGAGGAACTGGCGCGCGAACTCCTTGTTCTCACCGACGTAGGAGCTGATCATCTTGCGGATCCGGTGCTCGCCGAGCAGGAGCCCGAGCCCCCAGTCGTCGACCCCGCAGTTGTTGCTCACGACCTCGAGATCGGTCGTGCCGCTCTCCAGCAGCGCCGCGATCAGCGCGCTCGGGATCCCGCACAGCCCGAAGCCGCCGACGGCGAGCGCGGCGCCGCTCGGGATGTCGGCCACCGCCTCCGCCGCACTCGCCACCGTCTTGTCGATCACGTGCCCCTCCCTCAGGCCTCGAGACCCAGCGCGCCCGAGATGATCATGAGCTGCACCTCGCTCGTGCCCTCGCCGATCTCCAGGATCTTCGAGTCGCGGTAGTGACGGGCGACCGGGTTCTCGTTGAGGTAACCGTAGCCGCCGAAGATCTGGGTGGCATCCCTCGCGTTGTCCATGGCGGCCTCGCTGCCCATGAGCTTCGCGATCGACGCCTCCATCTTGAACGGCTGCCCGGCCATCAGCTTGAAGCACGCGTCGTAGTAGGCGAGCCGGGCGGCGTGCACCCGGGCCTGCATCCGCGCCAGCTTGAACGCGATGTGCTGGTTGGAGCCGATGGGGCGCCCGAACACGTTGCGCGACTTCGCGTAGCGGAGCGCCTCCTCGAGGCAGCCCTGGGCCGCCCCGGTGCAGAGCGCCGCGAACGCCACGCGGCCCTCGTCGAGGGTCGCGAGGAAGTTCGCATACCCGCGGCCGCGCTCGCCGAGCAGGTTCGCCTCGGGCACGTGCACATCGGTCAGGGTCAGCGGGTGCGTGTCGGAGGTGTGCCAGCCGACCTTGTCGTACACGGGCTCGGCGACGAAGCCGGGCGTGCCCGACGGGACGATGATCGCCGAGAGCTCCTTCTTCACCGAGCCGTCGGGCCGGGTGCTCTCGCCGGTCACCGCGGTGATCGTCACGAGCTTGGTGATCTCGGAGCCGGAGTTCGTGATGAACTGCTTGCTCCCGTTGATCACCCACTCGCCGTCGCGGAGCTCGGCTGTCGTCTTGGTGCCGGAGGCGTCCGAGCCGGCGTCCGCCTCCGTGAGCCCGAAGCCCGCGAGCGCCTCGCCGCGAGCGAGCATCGGCAGCCACTCCTGCTTCTGCTCCTCGGTCCCGCTGCGGTAAATCGGCATCGCGCCGAGGCCGACGCCCGCCTCGAGTGTGACGCCGATCGACTGGTCGACGCGTCCGAGCTGCTCGACGGCGAGGCAGAGCGACAGGTAGTCCTTGCCCTGGCCGCCGTACTCGACGGGGAACGGGAGGCCGAACAGGCCCATCCGCCCCATCTCGGCGATGATCTCGTACGGGAGGCTCCGCTTCGTGTCGTACTCGTACGCCGCGGGGGCGACGACGGTGTCGGCGAACTCCCGCACCTCGTCGCGCAGGCGGCGCTGCTCGGGGGTGAGCTCGAACCCGGCGACGTCGGTGTCGCCCGTTCCGCCGTCGGAGGGGCGGGTCATCTGCATGGTCATCGGTCTGGCATCCTTCGTTCGTGACGGGTGGCGTCGTGGCCGGGCTGTCAGCCCTGGGCCGGGGCGGCGGCCGGGGGTGCCGGCGCGGCCGCGTCCGCCGGGTGAGGCGGAGCGTCTGGGGTCTCGTCGTCCGCGTCGACGCGGGCGACGAGCTGGTCGAGTCTCACGAGGTCACCGGCGGCGACGTGCACGGTCACCGTGCCGGAGACGGGCGCGAGGAGGCGGTGCTCCATCTTCATCGCCTCCACGACGGCTACGGTCTCCCCCGCCTCGACGCGGCTTCCGCCGGCCACCGGGACGGCGACGACGGTGCCGGGCATGGGCGAGCGGAGCTCGGGATGGGCGGCCGCCTCGCCGCGGTCGAGGGCCGCGAGGCGTGTCGCGAGGCGCTCCTCCCGGGTCAGGAGGCGGAGCGCGCGGGCGCGGCCGTCGTGAGCGAGCCAGACGGTGCCGCCGTCGCGGACCACGTCGAACCGGGAGGTGACGCCGTCGAGGGCGAGGAGCGCCTCCGCCGGGCAGCCGTCGGCCCGGGGCGGCCTGAACGTCAGCCGCGCCGAGTGCGAGTCGTCGCCGACCGTCACGGTCGCCGCGTCGGGCCCGCCGAGGACCCGGACGGTCACGCCGTCCACGACGTACTCGACCGGCTTGGCGGATCCGACGCGCCACCCGCTCGGCACGGACCAGAGCGGGCCGGCCGTGCCGCGTCGCTCCTCCCAGCGTGCCGCGTGGGCGGCCAGAGCCGCGACGACGAGCTCTGCTCTCTCCGGCTCGCCGGGGTGGAGCTCGGAGTAGCGCCGGTCGATCAGGTTCGTGTCCATGCGGCCGGCACGGACATCGGGGTCGGTGACGAGGTCGCGCAGCCAGGCGACGTTGCTCACCCCTCCGAGGATGCTCGTCCCGCCGAGAGCCCGGTCGAGGCGGGTGAAAGCCGCCTCCCGGTCGGGCCCCCACGCGATGATCTTCGCGAGCATGGGGTCGTAGTCGGTCGCGATCGAGGTGCCGGCCGCGATTCCGCTGTCCACGCGCACGCCGTCGCCCTCCGGCTCTCGGAGGGCGAGGACGCGGCCCCCGCCCGGCAGGAACCCGCGCTCCGGGTCCTCGGCGTAGACGCGCGCCTCCACTGCGTGACCTGCGAGGCCCAGGTCGGCCTGGTCGAAGGCGAGCGGCTCCCCCGCCGCGATGCGCAGCTGCTGCTCGACCAGGTCGATGCCGCGCTCCCCGCGCAGCGTGGTCACCAGCTCGGTCACCGGGTGCTCGACCTGGAGGCGCGTGTTCATCTCCATGAAGAAGAACTCGTCGGGCGCCGCCGCAGAGACGAGGAACTCGACCGTTCCCGCGCCGACGTAGTCGACCGACGCGGCCACACGGCAGGCGGCCTCGCCGATCCGGCGCCGGGTGGCCGCATCGAGGAGCGGCGACGGCGCCTCCTCGACGACCTTCTGGTGCCGGCGCTGGAGGGAGCACTCGCGCTCGCCGAGGTGGACGACCGACCCGTGCCGGTCGGCGAGCACCTGGACCTCGATGTGCCGGGGCGCGTCGACGAGACGCTCGAGGAACAGCGTGTCGTCGCCGAAGGCCGCGGCCGCGACGCGTCTCGCCGCCCGGAGTCCCTCGGGCAGCTCGGCGGGGTCGCGCACGGCCTGCATGCCCTTGCCGCCGCCGCCGGCCGACGGCTTGATGAGCACGGGGAACCCGATGCGCTCGGCGGCCTCGATCAGCTGCTCGTCGGTGAGGCCCGGCTCGGCGATGCCCGGGATGGTCGGGACGCCGTGGCGCGAGACCTCCTGCTTGGCGGCGATCTTGTCGCCCATCACTTCGAGGGCGTGGACGCCCGGCCCGACGAAGACGACCCCGGCGCGGTCGCACGCCTCGGCGAGGGCCGGATTCTCGGAGAGGAAGCCGTAACCCGGATGCACCGCGTCCGCCCCGGTGGCGACCGCAGCGGCCACGACAGCCTCGGCGTCGAGGTAGCTCTCCCGGGCCGGGGCCGGCCCGAGGCGGACGGCGACATCGGCGAGCGCCACGTGGAGCGCATCGCGATCGGCGTCTGAGTAGACGGCCACCGAACGGATCCCGAGGCGGTGGAGCGTGCGGATGATGCGGCAGGCGATCTCGCCGCGGTTCGCGACGAGGACGGTGCCGAAGGGACGGGAGGAGGTCACGGGGATCACATCCGGAAGAGGCCGAAGGCCGTGTCGGGGAGCGGGCTGCGCGAGACGACGTCGAGGGCGAGGCCGAGCACGTCGCGGGTCTCGGCGGGGTCGATGACGCCGTCGTCCCACAGCCGGGCGGTCGAGTAGTAGGGGCTCCCCTGCTCCTCGTACTGGGCGGCGATCGGCGCGCGGAACGCGGCCTCGTCCTCGGCGCTCCACTCCTCGCCGCGCGCCTCCAGCTGGTCGCGCTTGACGGTGGCGAGCACGCTGGAGGCCTGCTGGCCGCCCATGACCGAGATCCGGGCGGCGGGCCACATCCACAGGAAGCGCGGCGAGTACGCCCGCCCGCACATCGAGTAGTTGCCGGCGCCGAACGAGCCGCCGATGACGACGGTGAGCTTGGGCACGCGCGCCGTGGCGACGGCCGTGACCATCTTGGCGCCGTTCTTGGCGATGCCGCCCGCCTCGTAGTCGCGCCCGACCATGAAGCCGGAGATGTTCTGGAGGAACAGCAGCGGGATCCCGCGCTGGTCGCACAGCTCGATGAAGTGCGCGCCCTTCAGCGCGGACTCGCTGAACAGCACGCCGTTGTTGGCGACGATGCCGACCGGGTGCCCGTGGATGTGCGCGAAGCCGGTGACCAGGGTCGTGCCGTATTCCGGTTTGAACTCGTGCAGCTCACTGCCGTCGACGAGCCGGGCGATCACCTCCCGGACGTCGTAGGGCGCCTGCACGTCGGTCGGGACGACACCGTACAGCTCGGCGGGGTCGACCGCCGGCTCGCGCGCCGGCAGCACCTCCCAGGCTGGCGTGCGGGTGGGAGGGAGCGTCGCGACGATGTCCCGGACGATGGCGAGGGCGTGCTCGTCGTCCTCGGCGAGGTGATCGACCACGCCGGAGGTGCGGGCGTGGAGGTCTCCCCCGCCGAGCTCCTCGGCGCTGACGATCTCGCCGATGGCGGCCTTCACGAGCGGCGGGCCGCCGAGGAAGATGGTCCCCTGATTCCGCACGATGACGGTCTCGTCGCTCATCGCGGGGACGTAGGCGCCGCCGGCCGTGCACGAGCCGAGCACGGCGGCGATCTGCGGGATCTTCGCGGCGGACAGGCGAGCCTGGTTGTAGAAGATGCGGCCGAAGTGGTCCCGGTCGGGGAAGACCTCGTCCTGCATGGGGAGGAAGGCGCCTCCCGAGTCGACGAGGTAGATGCAGGGGAGCCCGTTCTCGAGCGCGATCTCCTGGGCGCGGAGGTGCTTCTTCACCGTCATCGGGTAGTAGGTGCCGCCCTTGACGGTGGCGTCGTTGCAGACGATCATCACGTGGCGCCCGTGGACGAGCCCGATGCCCGCGATCACGCCGGCCGCGGGGCTCTCGTCGCCGTACATGCCGGTCGCGGCGAGCGGGGCGATCTCGAGGAACGGACTGCCGTCGTCGAGCAGCTCGTCGACACGGTTGCGCGGGAGGAGCTTCCCGCGCGCGACGTGCCTCTCGCGCGCCCGCTCGGGACCTCCGGCCGCGGCCTGATCGAGCCGTCGTCTCAGATCGTCGACCAGCGCTCGCTGCGCGGCCTCGTTCTCGGCGAACCGGTCCGCCGTGTCGGGTCCGGCCGCCTCGCTCATCAGGGTGGGCATCGCTTCCGCGTCCTCCGTGTCGCCGTCGACATCGGTTAGTGGTCACTAACTCGATTTTAGGTTAGTGTTCACTAACCGAAAAGTCCACCCCTTCCGGGTGCGATCCGGAAAGGATCCGGGAAAAGAGCCATGACCGACCTCGAACGGCCCACGCAGCGCAGCCAGGCCAAGGCCGACCGCCGAGTCGCCCTGCTCGGCGCCGCCGCCGGGATGTTCGCCGAGCGCGGCTTCAACGGCGTCTCGATCGAGGACCTCGGTTCGGCGGCCGGCGTGAGCGGTCCAGCCGTCTACCGGCACTTCCCCTCCAAGCAGGCGGTGCTCGCGGCACTCCTCGTCGGCGTCAGCGAGCGCCTTCTCGCCGGGGGCTCGGCGGTCGAGGCGGCATCGGCCGACCCCGCCTCGGCGCTCCGCGGCCTCATCGCCTTCCACGTCGACTTCGCGCTCGGCGAGCCCGACACCATCCGGGTCCAGGACCGCGACCTCGATGCCCTCCCCGACGCCGAGCGCCGGGAGGTGCGGCGACTCCAGCGTCGTTACATCGAGCTCTGGATGCGCGTGCTCGCGGCGCTTCAGCCCTCCCTCCCCGAGGAGGAGCTCCGGCTGCGGGTGCAGGCGACCTTCGGCCTCATCAACTCGACGCCGCACTCGGCCCGGGTCGGGGCCGCGCACATTCCCGGGGCGGTCGTGCGCCCGGTGCTCGAGCGCATGGCCTGGTCCGCGCTGACGTCGGGCTGAGGCGCCTCCGCGCGCTCGGCCGGAGCGCGCGCCACGAGGCATGTACGCGCTTGTCCGCGTCGACCGCGCCCCCTATCGTAGTGACATTCTCAATCTGAGCTTTGAAATATCTCTCGGGAAATGTGGTTGCTGGACGCATTCGGCCCCGCTCTCACGGCGATTGCCTTCCTCGCCATCGCATCCCTCCCGGTGGGCGCGGTATTGCTCGTCGCACCCCGCAGCTACGTACCGATGAGGAGGCACGTCAAAGTGCTTCCCTCCGGCATCGCAGCGAGTCGCTTCGGCGTCCATCTCCTCGCCGTGGTCCGCAGTTTCGAGAGCGGTGTGGCCGTCCTGCTGACCACGTTGGCCGGCGTGGCCTTTCCGCCCGAACGCGGCAATCCCTTCTCCGTGCTCGTCGGAGTCGCCGTCGTCGCCGTGACCGTCGGCACGGTGGTTCTCGGCGTGAACATCTTCAGCCTTCCGACACCGGTCACCGTCGGGGGCATGGCTGCACTGACCGCCGTGGCCGCCGCCTACAGCATCTATGGAATCGCACGGATCGAAAAGAAATCGGAGGCACGCTCATGACCTGTTTGCTTAGGGTCGGTACCGCACTGACAGGCGGCTGCATCATCACCGCCGCCTTCGCGGTGATCAGTCTGGTCTGGATCATGTTCTCGACGGGGCCGGGAGACGGACGCTCGACGGGCCTGTTCGGAGCGATCTTTTTCGAGGCGAGAGAGCGTGCCGACGGAGCGCTCGACGTCGGGGTGGGACTCGAGAACCCTGTCCCGCTGATCCTCGTGTTTGTCGTGACCAGCGCCTTCGTGCTCGCAGTGACGATCGTCATGGCGCGTTTGCGCGCCTACAAGCGAGAGCTCGGCCTCCCCGCGGCCGAATGAGATGAGGACGAGGATCCGTGTCGACGGCCGGGGAGCCCTGACCGCGGCGACACGGGCGGTCCGCCAGATCCTCTGGGCCGTCGTCCTGATCCTCACCAATGCCGGCGCGTGCGCCATCATCGCCGGCGCCACGGGCAGTGTCCCCCTCGCGACGCTGGCCCTCACGATGGTGGCGCACACCGGCTTGGGGTTGATCGGCAGCTACGCAGTCCACGAGGCAGCACATGTCCATGCCCTCGGCCGTTGGGCACCCGGGGTGTCCGGCGCGGTCGTGACCACGACGACCCTCCGGTTCTCCGTCACGCCGATGGGTTCGATCACGGGCAAGCAGATGACGCTCGTCGCCGTCGCCGGGCCGATCGCCGCCCTCTCCACCGGAATCGCCATCTGGGCTCTCATCCCCTCGTCCGGGATCCAGTACTGGTACTGGGCACACGCCCTGTTCCTCCTGCCGATCTTCAGCGACGGGAAAGCGATCATCGGGGGGATCAGCCGATGGTCCGAGACGATCGAGCTGGGACGGGAGGGAGGCCCCGCCGGGCTCCGATGACCCAGCCTCGGCTCAGCCGCCCGAGGGCGCTTCGAGCCCGTCACACGCATGGGCTAGAGTCCGAGGAACCGACACTGCGGCACGCCGGGGGCGTCCGACGGGAGGAGCGATGTGGGCGACGACACCCCTCGGCTGAGAGCGCACCATCGGGTGTTCCGGGCCTTCGGCATCGTCCTGGCCGTCCTCCTCGTGCTCCTCCTCGTCGCGGGCGGCTTCGGGGTCTGGACGGTCGCGCGGTCCTTCCCGCAGACCTCCGGCACGATCGACGTGCCGGGCCTCGGGGCACCCGTGACGGTATCGCGGGACGACGCCGGAGTGCCCACCGTCGTCGCCCGGAACGCGGACGACCTGTTCCGCGCGCAAGGGTTCGTGCACGCGCAGGACCGGTTCTGGGAGATGGACTTCCGCCGGCACGTGACGGCGGGCCGGCTCTCGGAGATGTTCGGCGCCTCCCAGGTGCCGACCGACACGTTCATCCGGACGCTCGGCTGGAGGAGGGTCGCCGAGCAGGAGGTGAAGCTGCTCGACAAGACCGCGTTGCGCTACTACCAGGACTACGCCGACGGGGTGAACGCCTATCTCGCCTCCCACCGGGGCGCAGAGCTGTCGGCGGAGTACGCCGTGCTCGGGCTGCAGAACCCGTCGTACCGTCCCGAGCCGTGGACGCCCGCCGACTCGGTCGCGTGGCTCAAGGCCATGGCCTGGGACCTCCGATCCAACCTAGACGAGGAGATCGACCGAGCCCTCCTCGCGACCAAGCTGAGCCCCGCGCAGATCGCGCAACTCCACCCGGCGTATCCGTACGCCGGCCACCCGACCATCACCGACGCCGGCGGGGGCTCGCCCCGCACGGTCACCCCGGACGCCGCGACGACGGCACGCGGAGCCTCCGCAGCAGGCTCGGGTTCGGCGGCGGGCTCGGGTTCGGCGGCGGCCCCCGGCGTCCCTCCCGCGGACTACGCCGCCAAGCTCGAGAAGGTGGCGGAGGCCGTCGACGCGCTCCCGCGGCTCATGGGCCCGTCGGGGAGCGACATCGGGTCGAACTCCTGGGTCGTCAGCGGAGCGCACACGGCCACCGGCAAGCCGCTCCTCGCCAACGACCCGCACCTCGGCGCGACCCTCCCGTCGGTCTGGTACCAGATGACCCTGCGCTGCGCCCGGGTGGGACCTGACTGCCCGTTCGACGTGAGCGGCTTCAGCTTCTCGGGTTTCCCCGGCGTCATCATCGGACACAACGACCGGATCTCGTGGGGCTTCACGAACCTCGGCCCCGACGTGGCCGACCTCTACATCGAGAAGGTGACCGGCGGCACGTACGAGTACGACGGCCAGCAGCTGCCGCTGATCGAACGCACCGAGACCATCCGGGTCGCCGGGGGTCCGGACGTGCGCATCACCGTGCGCTCCACTCGCCACGGGCCGATCGTCACCGACATCGGCGACGACTACGCCGCCATCGCCAAGGACCAGGCGGGCAAGCTGCAGATCCCTGCGCAGCAGTTCCAGATCTCGTTGCAGTGGACGGCTCTCACCCCCGGTCCGACCGCGGGAGCCATCTTCGCCTTCGACACCGCCCACGACTGGGCGAGCTTCCGGGAGGCGGCGCGCTCGTTCCAAGTCCCGTCGCAGAACCTCGTCTACGCGGACGTCGACGACAACATCGGCTACCAGGCCCCTGGCCTCATCCCCGTCCGGGCGGGAGGCGACGGGACGATGCCCGTCCCCGGGTGGACGAGCGGCTACGGCTGGGTGGGCTCGATCCCGTTCGACGAGCTGCCCTCCGTGCTGAACCCGCCGAGCGGCTACCTCGTCACGGCGAACAACGCGGCGGCGGGGGCCGGCTTCCCATCACTCGTCACGCGGGACTGGGACTACGGGTACCGCGCGAACCAGATCGAGTTGCGCCTCCAGAGTCTCTTCGCCGCGGGCAGGAAGGTCACGGCGGACGATCTCTCGTCGATCCAGGCCGACACTTACGACGCCGCCGCGGGCACCCTGGCGCCTCTGATCGTCGAACTCGGGAGCCGCGCCGACGGCTCGAGCGGCCTCCACCAGGCGGCCAAGCTCCTGAAGGCGTGGAATCACCACGACGATGCGGGAAGCGCGGCCGCCGCCTACTTCGCCGTCTTCTGGCGCACCCTGCTGGAGGACGCCTTCGCCCGCAAGCTCCCCGCGTCGGCGCCCCCCAGCGGAGGCGACCGCTGGTTCGCCGTCGTCGATTCGCTCGTCGGCCAGCCCGACTCGCCGTGGTGGACGGACCGCGGACTCGGCGTGACAGGCCGCGACGCGATGCTCGTCCACGTGGCGGACTCCGCCTGGGCGCAGGCCCGCGACCTGCTCGGCGGCGACCCGTCCTCGTGGCGCTGGGACCGCCTCCACACGCTGACCCTGCAGAACCAGAGCCTCGGCAAATCGGGCATCGGCCCGATCGAGTGGCTGCTGAATCGCGGGCCCTGGCACGTCGGCGGGGGCTCCTCCGTCGTGGACGCGACCGGCTGGGATGCGTCCGTGGGCTACGAGGTCAGCCGGGCCCCGTCGATGCGGATGGTCGTCGACCTCTCCGACTTCGACCGCAGCACCTGGGTGAACCTGACGGGGGCATCCGGGCACGCCTTCGACCCGCACTACACCGACCAGACCGACCTCTGGGCGACCGGTCGGACACGGCCCTGGGCGTTCAGCCCGGCAGCCGTCGCCCGCTCGGCCACGGACACGCTGACACTCCGGCCAGCGCGCTGAATCTCAGCGGCCGGCGGGCCAGTCGCGCTCGCCGCTCCCGACGTAGAGCTGCTGAGGGCGGCCGATCTTGGTGGCCGGGTCGAGGTTCATCTCGCGCCAGTGAGCGATCCAGCCGGGGAGCCGGCCGATCGCGAACAGCACGGTGAACATCCGCGTCGGGAAGCCCATGGCCTTGTAGATGACGCCCGTGTAGAAGTCCACGTTGGGGTACAGGCGACGGTCGATGAAGTACTGGTCGGCCAGAGCGACCTCCTCGAGCTCCTTCGCGATGTCGAGCAGCGGGTCGTGCACGCCCAGCGCGCCGAGCACCTCGTCGGCCGACTGCTTCACGAGCTTCGCGCGCGGGTCGAAGTTCTTGTAGACACGGTGGCCGAAGCCCATCAGCTTGACGCCGGACTCCTTGTTCTTGACCCGCTCGACGAACTTCTGGACGCTCTCGCCCGAGTCGCGGATGCCCGCGAGCATCTGCAGCACGGCCTCGTTGGCGCCGCCGTGGAGCGGGCCGTAGAGCGCGTTGATGCCGGCCGAGACCGACGCGAACAGGTTCGCCTGGGTCGAGCCGACGAGGCGCACGGTCGACGTGGACGCGTTCTGCTCGTGGTCCTCGTGGAGGATCAGGAGTCGCTCGAGGGCCCGTGACAGGACCGGGTCGACCACGTACGGCTCGGCGAGGGTGCCGAAGTTCAGGCGGAGGAAGTTGTCGACGAAGCTCAGCGAGTTGTCGGGGTACAGGAACGCCTGGCCGAGGCTCTTCTTGTGCGCGTAGGCCGCGATCACCGGGAGCTTCGCGAGGAGCCGGATCGTGGACAGCTCCACCTGCTCCGGGTCGGTGACCGAGAGCGAGTCCTGGTAGAAGGTCGACAGGGCCGACACCGCGCTCGACAGCACCGACATCGGGTGGGCGTCGTGCGGGAGGGCGCTGAAGAAGCTGCGCAGATCCTCGTGGAGGAGGGTGTGGCGGCGGATCCGCTCGTCGAATTCGGCTAGCTCTGACGGCGTCGGCAGCTCGCCGTGGATGAGGAGCCACGCGACCTCGAGGAACGTCGAGTTCTCGGCGACCTGCTCGATCGGGTACCCACGGTACCGCAGGATGCCGTTGTCACCGTCGATGTAGGTGATCGCCGAGCGAGTCGCCGCGGTGTTCACGAAGCCGTAGTCGAGGCTGGTGAGCCCGGTCTGGCGGGTGAGGGTCGAAAGGTCGATGCTCGATGCGCCGTCGGTGCTCGGCAGGATCGGGAACTCCGCGGTGCCGCCCGGGTAGGTGAGGGAGGCGACGGCTGCCTTCTCCGGGGAGGCCACGGCCGGCACGGCCGGGGCCGGGGCGGCGACCGGCGCGGCCGGGGTCGACCCGCCCTGCTCCGCCTGTGCCTTGTCGGTGCCGAGTCCGCTCACAACGCCTCCTGCTGGGGTTCATCGAGATGCACGCGCGCCGGACGTGGGCGCTGCAGATGTGCCGTGCTGGTACAGCCTAACGAACAGGCGCGGCAACTGTCGCATCGCGCAAACAGCCGGAGGATGCCTTAGAGAGACTCTCCAAATGCACGCAACCGCTCGGCAGCGGCGTCGATTCGCTCGTCGGGAGCCGTCAGCGACAGCCGGACGTGCTGGGGGAAGTGATCGCCGTAGAAGTGCCCGGGCCCCGCGATGATGCCGAGACCGGCGAGCCGGTCGATGCTCTCCCATGCGTCCCTCCCCTCGGTCGCCCAGAGGTAGAGGCCGCCCTCGCTGCGGTCGATGCGGAAGCCGGCCGCCTCGAGCGCCGGCTTCAGCACCTCCCGGCGGCGCAGGTAGCGCTCCTTCTGGACCTTCACGTGCTCGTCGTCGCCGAGCGCCACGACCATCGCCGCCTGGAGCGGCGAGGGCAGCATCATCCCGGCGTGCTTGCGGATGATGGTGAGCCGGTCGATGATCTCGCGGCAGCCCGCGACGAAGGCGGCGCGGTAACCGGCCAGGTTCGACTGCTTGCTGAGGGAGTACACCGCCAGCACGTCGCGGCGGTCCTCGCCGATGACGCGCGGGTCGAGGATGCTCGGCACGCGCTCGGTGTCCCACGGGGCGTCCCAGCCCAGCTCCGCGTAGCACTCGTCACTGGCGATGTACGCTCCGAGTTCCCGGGCCCTCGCCACCGCGGCACGGAGCTCGTCGACCGTGAGGATGCGCCCGTCCGGGTTGCCGGGGCTGTTCAGCCAGACCAGCCGCGTGGTGGCGGGCCACTCCGCCGGGTCGTCGGCGGCGACTGCCGAGGCACCGGCCATCGCCGCGCCGATCGCGTACGTCGGGTACGCCGCGCGCGGGTGGACGACGACATCGCCCTCGCCCAGGCCGAGGAAGAAGGGGAGGAAGGCCACCAGCTCCTTCGACCCGATCGTCGGCAGGACGTTGCCGACGGTCAGCCCGGAGACGCCGCGGCGGCGCTCGAACCAGGCGACGATCGCATCACGGAGCGCCGGCGTGCCGACGGTCTGCGGGTACGCGTGCGCGTCGGTCGCCTGGGCGAGCGCCTCCCGGATCAGCTCGGGGGTCGGGTCGACCGGCGACCCGATCGAGAGGTCGACCGCGCCGCCGGGGTGCGAGCGCGCCCGGTCGACGTACGGCCCCATCAGATCCCACGGGTAGTCGGGGAGCTGCTGGAGGGCCACCTCAGTGATCCTGCGGGGGCAGCGCTGCGACGAGCGGATGGTCCTTCGAGATCACGCCCACCTTGGCGGCGCCGCCCGGCGAGCCGATGTCGTCGAAGAACTCGACGTTCGCCTTGTAGTAGTCCTTCCACTCCTCAGGGAGGTCGTCCTCGTAGTAGATCGCCTCGACCGGGCAGACCGGCTCGCAGGCACCGCAGTCGACGCACTCGTCGGGGTGGATGTACAGGGACCGCTCGCCCTCGTAGATGCAGTCGACGGGGCACTCGTCGATGCAGGCCCGGTCTTTCACATCGACACACGGGAGGGCGATGACGTAGGTCACGGTGCTTCGGATCCCTTCGCGGAACGAGAGAGGTACTCGTCTAGCTTAGGCCGTCCCGGCGGGGCCGGACGCCCCGCGCTCCCCCGCCGCCGCGCTGCGGCGGGACGGGACGTCGGGCCACGCGACGACGACCGCCGCGATGAGGATGGGGCCCGCGAGCCAGAGCTGGCCGAGGAGATTGGCGGGGATCAGCACCGAGCCTCCCGGGCTCTGCTGGGCCAGCACGAGGACGATGGCGATCGTCCCGAGCGCGAAGAGCAGCGCGTTGAGGCGCGTCGAGCTGAGCAGCCGGAGCCCGGCGAGGATGGCCGTGAACGCGAGGAGCGAGCCGGTGAGACCGATCGGAAAGCCCACCCGGGGGCCCGGCGTGAGCTGGTGCGCGACCGTGCCGATCCCGCCGAGCACCACCCCCGCGACGACGAGCAGGATCCCGTTCACGATGCGGCCGACCATCCCCGAATCATATCCGGGCGGTCCCTCGGTCGGCTGGACAGCGGGCCGGACGTGATCTACGCTCGAATAAGTAAGGTTAGCCTTACCGAAATAATCCCGATCCCAGACAAGGTTCCGGCGTGCTCGCAAACTATCTGATCGGCCTCCGAGAAGGCCTCGAAATGGCGCTCATCGTCTCCATCCTCATCGCGTACGTGGTGAAGGTCGGCCGGCGCGACGTGCTGTCCAAGCTCTGGATCGGCGTCGGCGTCGCGCTCGTCGTGCCGCTCACGATCGGCGCGGTGCTGACGTGGGGCCCCTACGGGATGAGCTTCGAGGCCCAGGAGGTCGTCGGCGGCCTGCTCTCGCTCGTCGCCGTCGGCTTCGTCACCTGGATGATCTTCTGGATGGGCAAGACCGCACGCACGATGAAGTCGACCCTCCAGAACAAGCTCGACTCCGTTCTCGTCGGGGCCGGCTGGGGCGTCGTGCTGCTCGCCGTGCTCAGTGTGGGCCGCGAGGGCATCGAGACGGCGCTGTTCGTCTGGGCCACCGTCGACGGAGCGGGCGGGAGCTGGCAGCCGTTCGCGGGCGCACTCCTCGGCATGGCGACCGCAGCGGTGCTCGGCTTCCTCCTCTACCGCGGCATGGTCCGCATCAACCTGGGGTCGTTCTTCACCTGGACGAGCGCCTTCCTCATCGTCGTGGCCGCGGGCGTGTTCGCGTACGGCATCGGCGACCTCCAGGAGGCCGGCGTGCTCCCCGACGGAGCCCACGCCTATGACCTGAGCGGTCTCATCCCCACCTCCAGCTGGTACGGTACGGCGCTCGCGGGCGTCGTGAACTTCACGCCCTCCCCCACCTGGCTGCAGGTCATCGCGTGGGTCGGCTACGTCGGGGTCGTCGGTGCCTTCTACCTGCGCCAGCACCGCTCCGCCTCCCGCCCGGCGCCGGCGAAGGCCGCGGCCTCCGCGCCGCACCACGCGCCGGCCGCCTCCTAGGCGCCCGCGCCGCCGGCGAGCCGGCCAGACCCCTCCGTCCCTCCCTCCTCACCAGAAAGGGCAGCACCGCCATGCCCGGAACCCGTCCACTGACCTCCGTCGCCGGCGCTCTGCTCGGCTCGGCCGCGCTCGCGCTGGCTCTGACCGGCTGCGTCCCCAACAAGGCCACCGCCGAGGCGCAGGCGATCGCCGTCTCGATCGACGACACGACCTGCTCGGTCAAGACCGACACCGCGCCCGCCGGGCCGATCACGTTCCAGGTGACCAACTCCGGCACGGACGTGAACGAATTCGAGGTGCTCGCTGAGGACAAGCTGCGCATCGCCGGCGAGAAGGAGAACATCGGCCCGGGGACGACCGTCAACTACGTGGTCCAGCTCGCCGAGGGCAGCTATTTCACGGCCTGCAAGAAGGGGATGGCGGGCAGCGCCACCGGGCTCGCACCGTTCACGGTCACGAACGGGGCCGGAGACGCGAAGACCGCGGCGGGCAGCAAGGAGGTGCAGCAGGCCGTCGCCGACTACACCGCGTACGTGCGCGACCAGGCCGAGCAGTTGCTGGCCGCGACCCAGCAGTTCGCCGCCGCCTACGAGTCGGGAGACGACGACGCAGCCCGGACCCGGTACCCGGCGGCACGGACCTTCTACGAGCGGATCGAGCCCACCGCCGAGCAGTTCGGCGACATCGACCCGGCCCTCGACCTCCGTGAGGCCGACGTCGAGCAGGGCCAGGAGTGGACGGGCTGGCACCGGATCGAGAAGGACCTCTGGGCGCCGGCCGGCCACACCCCGTCGGACGCTGCCACCCGGAAGCAGCTCGGCGACCGCCTCGTCGCCGACACCCGGCGCCTGAGCGACCTCGTGCACGCGAAGAGCTTCGCCCTGACGCTCGACCAGATCTCGAACGGCGCGGCGAGCCTCATGGAGGAGGTCTCCCGCAGCAAGATCACCGGCGAGGAGGAGACGTACTCGCACACCGACCTCTGGGACTTCAAGGCCAACGTCGAGGGCGCCGACGTCGCGTACGGGACGGTCCGCGATCTCCTGGTGGCCAAGGGAGGCACGGCGAAAGCGACCGCTGCCACCCTCGATGCGGAGTTCGCGGCTATCGACGCGATGCTCGCGAAGTACGCCTCGGGCGACGGCTTCGTGCCGTACACGCAGCTCAGCACCACCCAGGTGAAAGAGCTCTCCGACCAGGTGAACGCGCTCAGCGAGCCGCTCAGCCGCCTGACCGCGCTGCTGGTGAAGTGAGCGTGGCGCGCCCGGAACAGGAGCCCGCGCCCGGCGTCTCCCGCCGCGGAATGCTCGGGCTGGCGGGTGCCGCCGTCGGGGCCGGTCTGGTGGGCTTCGGCGCGGGTGTGGCCGTCGACCGCGCAGCGAGCTCCTCGGCCTCGGGCGGAGCCGCCGTCTATCCGTTCTACGGCGAGCACCAGGCCGGGATCACCACGCCCGCGCAGGACCGCCTCCACTTCGCCGCGTTCGACGTCGCGCCGGGGCTCGATCGCGCCGGTCTCATCGGGCTGCTGAAGGACTGGACCGCGGCGGCGGCACGCATGACCCAGGGGCAGGCGGCCGGGAAGTACGGCCCCGCGTCGGGCCCGGCGGACCTGCCTCCGGACGACACCGGGGAGGCGCTCGACCTCGCCCCGGGCGGGCTCACGATCACGTTCGGCTTCGGTCCGACCCTGTTCACCGCAGCCGACGGCACCGACCGGTTCGGGATCGCGGCGCGCCGCCCCGCCGAGTTGGTCGACCTCCCCCGGTTCCCGGGCGACGCGCTGCTCGACGCGTACACCGGCGGCGACCTCTGCGTGCAGGCGTGCAGCGAGGACCCGCAGGTGGCCGTGCACGCGATCCGGAACCTGTCGCGCATCGCCTTCGGCCGGGCCGCGATCCGCTGGTCGCAGCTGGGGTTCGGCCGCACCTCCTCCACCTCCCGCAGTCAGTCGACGCCGCGCAACCTGTTCGGCTTCAAGGACGGCACCGCGAACGTCAAGGCGGAGGACGCGAAGGCCGTGGCCGAGCAGGTGTGGGCCTCCGGCGACGGCGCCTCCTGGATGGCGGGAGGGTCGTACCTGGTCGCCCGGAAGATCCGCATGGTCATCGAGACCTGGGATCGCCAGCAGCTCGGCGAGCAGGAGCGCATCATCGGCCGGGACAAGGGCGAGGGCGCGCCGCTCTCCGGCGGGACCGAGTTCAGCGAGCCCGACTTCCTCGCGCTCTCCTCCGCGGGCGGAACGAAGATCGACCCCGACTCGCACGTCCGTCTCGCGCATCCCTCCATGAACGGGGGCGCGCAGCTCTTGAGACGCGGGTACAACTTCGTCGACGGGAACGACGAGCTCGGCCGGCTCAACGCGGGGCTGTTCTTCATCGCCTTCCAGCGGGATCCGCGGAGCCAGTTCATCCCGATCCAGCAGCGCCTGGCGAAGAGCGACGCCATGAACGAGTACCTGAAGCACGTCGGCTCAGCGATCTTCGCCGTGCCTCCGGGTGTGAAACGGGGTTCTTACATCGGAGCCGGCCTGTTCGGCGCTTGACGACGGGCGTTCAGGGGGTGCCCACTCGGGTGTCCGCTCAGGGCGTGCTCGTCGCGGTTGAGCTGGGCGCCTCACCCTTCGTCACGGAATAGTTCGCCACCCAGCCGTTGTGACCGGAGTCGGTCACCACGACGAGGACGCCGTACGTGCCGTTCGTGAACGTGCCGGCGCTCCCCTGGTCCTGCGTCTGGAAGCCGCCCGCGAACTTCGCATCGGCCAGCTGCTTCTGGATGCTGTCGGCCGCCTCCGGACCGCTCACCTTCACCGTGACATTCCACACCTCGTGCTCGGGGGAGCCCACCGACGCACCCAGGATCACGGACCCCTTCGTCAGGGGGACGGCCGACGGGAAGTCGGAGGGCACGCTGGCGCCGCCGATGTTCACGTTGCCGCCGGTGAGGTCTTTGACGGCGGACTGGAAGCTGCATCCCGCCAGCGCGGGAGCCGCGCCGAGCAGGAGGACGGCGGAGAGCGAGACGACGGCGAGACGACGATGGCGGGGTGCGGTCACACCACGATCATCGCGCACGCCGCGCCCCGAGGGAACGGCCCGCGGCCCGGTCAGACCGTCGCGTCCTGACGCTTCAGCCGGGCGGCCGCGCGGCCGCGGGCGGTCGCGTCGAGCTCCACCTTGCGGATGCGGACCGCCTCCGGGGTGACCTCGACGCACTCGTCCTCGCGGGCGAACTCGAGCGACTCCTCCAGGGTGAGCTGGCGCGACGGCGTCATGGACTCGAACGTGTCGGCCGTGGAGGAGCGCATGTTGGTGAGCTTCTTCTCCTTGGTGATGTTGACGTCCATGTCGTCGGCGCGAGAGTTCTCGCCGATGACCATGCCCTCGTAGACCTCCTCGGTGGGATTCACGAAGAACGTCATACGCTCCTGGAGCTGGATGATGGCGTAGGGCGTGACGACGCCCGCGCGGTCGGCCACGATCGAGCCGTTGCTGCGGGTGACGATGGGGCCCGCCCACTCGTCGTAGCCGTGCGAGATCGCGTTGGCGATGCCCGTGCCGCGCGTGGTCGTCAGGAACTCGGTGCGGAATCCGATGAGGCCTCGGGACGGGACGATGAACTCCATGCGCACCCAGCCGGTGCCGTGGTTGGTCATGTTCTCCATGCGGCCCTTGCGCGCGGCGAGAAGCTGCGTGATCGCGCCGAGGTGCTCCTCCGGGATGTCGATCGTGAGGTGCTCGTACGGCTCGTGGGTCTTGCCGTCGACCTTGCGGGTGACGACCTGCGGCTTGCCGACGGTCAGCTCGTAGCCCTCGCGGCGCATCTGCTCGACGAGGATGGCGAGCGCGAGCTCGCCGCGACCCTGCACCTCCCAGGCGTCGGGACGGCCGATGTCGAGCACGCGGAGCGAGACGTTGCCGATCAGCTCGCGGTCGAGCCGGTCCTTCACCATGCGCGCCGTGAGCTTGTGCCCCTTCACCTTGCCGACCAGCGGCGAGGTGTTGGTTCCGATCGTCACCGAGATCGCCGGGTCGTCGACGTGGATCGCGGGCAGCGGACGGACGTCGTCCGGGTCGGCGAGCGTGTCGCCGATCATGATGTCGGCGAAGCCCGCCACCGCGACGATGTCGCCGGGACCGGCCGACTCGGCCGGGTAGCGGTCGAGCGCCTTCGTCATGAGCAGCTCGGTCACGCGCACGTTGTGCACGTCGCCGTCGTGACGCACCCAGGCGACGGTCTGACCCTTCTTGAGGGTGCCGTTGAAGATGCGGAGGAGCGCGAGCCGGCCGAGGAACGGCGACGCGTCGAGGTTGGTGACGTGGGCCTGGAGGGGCGCCTCCGGGTCGTAGCTCGGTGCCGGGATGTGCTCGAGGATGGCCTCGAAGAGCGGCTCGAGGTCGTTGTTGTCGGGCAGCTCGCCGTTGGCCGGCTGGGTGCGGCTCGCCGCGCCCGCGCGCCCCGATGCGTAGACGACGGGCACGTCGAGGATCGCGTCGAGGTCGAGGTCCGGGACGTCGTCGGAGAGGTCGCTGGCGAGACCGAGCAGGAGGTCCTGGCTCTCGCCCACGACCTCCTGGATGCGGGCATCGCCGCGGTCGGTCTTGTTAACGACGAGGATGACGGGGAGCTTCGCCTCGAGCGCCTTCCGCAGCACGAAGCGCGTCTGCGGCAGCGGCCCCTCGGACGCGTCGACGAGGAGCACGACGCCGTCGACCATCGACAGGCCGCGCTCGACCTCGCCGCCGAAGTCGGCGTGACCCGGGGTGTCGATCACGTTGATCGTGATCGGACCGTTCGGCGCGTGCTTGCCGTTGTACGAGATCGCCGTGTTCTTGGCGAGGATCGTGATGCCCTTCTCGCGCTCCAGCTCGTTGGAGTCCATGGCGCGCTCCTCCACGTGGGCGTGCGCGTCGAACGAGTTCGTCTGCTTGAGCATGGCGTCGACCAGCGTGGTCTTGCCGTGGTCGACGTGGGCCACGATCGCGACGTTGCGCAGATCGTCGCGGTGGGCGACGGCGTTCTCGGACATGCGTGAAGGCTCGACTCTCGTCAGAAAGGAAGAAGGGGAACGGTCCATTCTAGCGCAGCCCCGATCGGAGCCGCCTGGGGGCGCCTCCGATGCGCTCTCGTGGTGCCCTCGTGGTGCTGGTAGCGCCGCGATGCCGGTGGTGTGACCCGCCGGCGTCCCTCCCCCGACATTCGGCCCGAATCCCGAGTAAGTGGCACCTCCTCGCGACATTCGGCCCGAATACGGGCTGCTGCGCCGCGGCCCCGCCGTCCCCCACATTCAGCACGAATCCCGCGCATGAGACGCCTTTGCGCCACATTCATCACGAATCTGGGAGGCGGGCCCGGGGCGCCGCCTCGACATTCGGCACGAATGTCGAGAACGAGGCGCCGCCGAGCAGCATTCAGCACGAATCTCGGGAGGTTACAGCGGCGCGGAGCGCCACGCAGCGGCGCGCCTGGCCCACATTCGGCACGAATGTCGAGAAAGAGGCGCCGCCGAGCAGCATTCAGCACGAATGTGGGAGGAGCGCAGCGCGACGACGCCATCCCGGACACGCAGAACGGCGCCGTCCCGAAGGGCGGCGCCGTTCTGAAGCCCGAGTCGACGAGCCCTACAGCCCCTGGGCGACGGGAGGCTCCGGCTGCTGCACGACGCCCTCGTTCACGGGGACGACCTCGTCCGAGCCGGCCGCCAGGAGCTCGAGCCGCAGGGTGCGGCGCGCGCGCTGCTGGTCCGGGTCGGGCAGCGGGACCGCGGCGAGCAGGCGCTGCGTGTACGCCTCCTTCGGGTAGCGGAGGATCTCGTCTCGCGTGCCCACCTCGACCAGCTTGCCGTGGTGCATCACGGCGATCCGGTCGGCGAGCACGTCGATCACCGCGAGGTCGTGGGTGATGAACAGGCAGGCGAAGTTCATCTCCTTCTGCAGTTGCTGCATCAGGTCGAGCACGCGCGCCTGGACCGACACGTCGAGCGCCGAGGTCGGCTCGTCGGCGATCAGCACCTGCGGCTTGAGCGACAGGGCGCGCGCGATGCCGACGCGCTGCTTCTGGCCGCCGGAGAGCTCGTGCGGGAACCGGCTGCGGTACGCGCGCGGCAGTTCGACGGCGTCGAGGAGGCGGTCGACCTCCTTGGCGAGGTCGGCGCCCTTCAGCCCCTTGGCGAGCCGCAGCGGTTCGCCAATCGAGTCGGCGATCTGGAGGCGCGGGTTCAGCGACGACGACGGATCCTGGAACACGATGCCCACGTTGCGGTGCAGCTTGCGGATGTCGTCGCGCTTGGCGTTGCTGATGTCCTGCCCGGCGACGACGAGCTTGCCCGAGTGGATCGGGAGCAGGCCGATCGCGGCGCGGCCCAGCGTCGTCTTGCCGGAGCCCGACTCGCCCACCAGGCCGACGACCTCGCCCTCGTGGATCTTCAGGTCGATGTCGGACGCGGCGCGGAAGGCGGGGACGCGGCCGTGCTTCGGGTACTCGATGGCGACCTTGTCGAACTGCACCACGACCTGCCGGCTGTCGAGCTCCGCCTTCTCGTGCTCGGCGGCGGCCGCGCGCTCGTTGGCTCGGATGCGCTCGGCGAAGGCGGCGTCCGGGTTCTCCGTGCCGGCGGCGAGGGCCGCGGTGGTGTCGATCTCCTCGTCCTCGCGCTGGCCGAGGTGCGGCACGGCGTCGAGGAGCGCGATCGTGTACGGGTGCTTCGGCGCCTCGAAGACCTGCTTCACGGTGCCGCTCTCGACGATGTCGCCCTTGCGCATCACGACGATGTTGTCGGCCAGGTCGGCGACGACGCCCATGTCGTGGGTGATGAGCAGGATCGCGCTGTCGAGCCGGTCGCGGAGGCTGCGGAGGAGCTCCAGGATCTCGGCCTGCACGGTCACGTCGAGCGCGGTGGTCGGCTCGTCGGCGATGAGCAGCTTCGGGTCGCACGAGATCGACTGCGCGATCATGGCGCGCTGCCGCTGGCCGCCCGAGAGCTGGTGCGGGTAGGAGTTGAACGCCTTCTTCGGGTCGGGCAGCTCGACCATGTCGAGCAGTTCGAGAGCGCGCTCCTTCGCCTCGTGAGGCGACATCCCGAAGTGGATGCGGAGGGTCTCGACGATCTGGAAGCCGACCGTGTAGACGGGGTTCAGCGCCGTCATCGGCTCCTGGAAGATCACCGCCACCTGGCGGCCGCGGACCCGGCGCATCTGCTGGGGGCTGAGGCCCGTCAGCTCCCGACCGTCGAGCTTGATCGAGCCGCGCACGCGGGAGTTCTCCGGAAGGAGGTCGAGGATCGCCATCGAGCTCGCGCTCTTGCCGGACCCGGACTCGCCGACGATGGCGAGCACCTCCCCCGCCTTGATGGCGTAGTTCAGCTTCTTCGCCGCGGGGACCCAGATGCTGTCGACACCGAAGTCCACGGAGAGGTCGGTGACCTCCAGGACGGGGGCGCCGGTCACGACGCCGGCCTGACCGGTGGTTGCGGTCATGATTCGAGGTTCCTTTCGGGTGCGCGCTCCGGGCGGAGTGCTCCGGGACGGGATGAGAGCATGGAGCCATGCCCTACGTCCCCTCCCCCGAGCGCGAGGTTTACAACTCCCGGTTCAACCGGGTCCTGGCCGTCCTGATCTGGGCGGCGTCGGCCGCGCTCGCTGGCGGCCTCCTGGTGAGCGTCCACGACGCCCGGCTCCTGTACGTGGTCCCGTGCGGGCTGTTCGCGTACCTGGCCTGGGCCGCCCTGTGGCGTCCCCACCTGTCCTTCTCGGACGGGGGCATCACGGTCGTCAACGTCAGCCGCACGGTGAGCTTCCCCTGGGAGGCGCTCATCGCGGTCGACACGAAGTACGCTCTGACGCTCTACACGCCCGGCCGCAAGTGGCCCGTCTGGTCCGCCCCCGCTCCGGGCACGGCCAGCACGCTGCGTGCCACCCGGAACGAGACGAAGGGACGCGTCGGACGCCCGGGCGTCGAGGACACCCTCCGGCGCCCCGGCGACCTGCTGTCGACCGAGTCGGGCGTGGTCGCCGACGCGCTCCGCCGACGCTGGGAAAGCCTCCAGGCGGCCGGCGCGATCGAGCCGGGCGTTGCCGACGACGCGCCGGTCTCGGTGCGCTGGCACCTCGGGGAGCTGGCGGTGCTGGTCGTGCTGGCGGCCGGCACGGTCGCCGCCCTGCTCGCGGCCTGAGCCGGCCGCGAGCAGAACGGCGAACGGGGTCGTCACAGCACGTCCTCCGCGAGGGCGGCGCCCGTCCGGGGCGTCCCGTCGTCGCCTTCGCCCTCCTCCGGCTCCTGCTCGCGCATGCGGCGGAGGTTGAACCGGCGGTGGCGCGGGTCGAACGCGTCGCGCAGGCCGTCGCCGACGAAGTTGACGAGCAGCGCCAGGATGACGATGAAGGAGCCCGGCCACCAGAACAGCCACGGCCGCGTCTGGAACGCGGACTCGTTCGAGCTGATGAGCAGGCCCAGCGACACGTCCGGCGGACGGATGCCGTAGCCGAGGAAGGACAACGCCGTCTCGAGCAGGATCGCCGAGGCCATGATCAGGGTGGAGGCGACGATCACCACGCCGATCGCGTTCGGGAGGATGTGCTTGAAGATGATGCGCATGTCCGACGCGCCGGCGACGCGCGCCGCCTCCACGAACTCCCGCTCGCGGAGGGACAGGAACTCGCCGCGCACGAGTCGCGCGATGCCCATCCACGAGAAGAAGCCGAGCATGAGCGCGAGGAAGAACGCGCCGAGGCCGCCGTACATGTGCCCGACGACCGAGCCGATGACCAGGGCCGGGATGACGATGAAGACGTCGGTGATGCGCATGAGAATCGCGTCGATCACGCCGCGGAAGTACCCCGCGACGGCACCGACGACGACGCCCACGACGCTCGCGATGAGCCCGAGGACGACCATGACGAGCACCGAGTTCTGGATGCCGCGCATGGTGAGCGCGAAGTAGTCCTTGCCGATGCGGTCCTGGCCGAACGGGTGCTCCCACGTGGGCGCGCCCTGCGAGACCTGGTCGTTCAGCTCCTTGTAGTCGTACTTCCACCAGCCGTGGATCGGGCCGATGCCGATCGCCGAGATCGAGAACAGCACGATGAGGAGGAAGAGGATCGCGCTGGTGACGGCGACCTTGTTCGACAGGAATCGCTTCCAGATGAGCTTGCCCTGGCTGACCGGCGGAGCGGTCGGCGCCTGGAGCTCGTCGGCGATGATGGTGTCGGTCTGGGACATTATCGGACCCTCACTCTCGGGTCGAGTGCGGCGTACGCGAGGTCTGCCAGGAAGTTGAACAGGATGGCCATGGCCGCGATCACCAGGAAGTAGGCCATCACCGGGTTGAGGTCGCCACGGCTGAGGCCCAGGTTGAACAGGTTGCCCATGCCCGGGATCGCGAACACCTGCTCGGTGATGATCGCGCCTCCGAGGAGGGCGCCGACGTCGAACGCGACGAGCGTCGTGATCGGGATCAGCATGTTGCGGAAGGCGTGGCGCACGACGACCGTGCGCTCGGGGAGGCCCTTCGCGCGGGCGGTGCGGATGAAGTCCTGGTTGAGGACCTCGAGCATGCCGGCGCGCGAGTAGCGGGTGTACGAGGCGAACGAGATCAGGAGGAGCGCGATCGTCGGCAGCAGCAGGTGCGTGAACGTGTCGAGCCCGGTGACCCACATGTCGCCCTCGAGACCCGGCGTCGATGAGCCGACCGTGGCGATCGGGCGTCCGTTCGTGTCCTGGAAGTACGTCGGCCACGCCTGCATGAGGCGGTCGACGACGATCAGGAAGCCGGAGACGATCGTCACGATGACCGCGACCCGCATGTTCTGCCCGCGGTCGTAGCCGCCGACGAACCAGCCGATCGCAAGGCTCACCACGATGGCGATCACCGCGAGGATCACGATCGTCGCCACCGTCGAGATGTTGAACAGCGGCTGCAGGACGAAGTAGCAGACCAGCGAGACCGCACCGGTGATGGCGCCGCTGATGAGGGCGCGGCGGTTCTGCAGCCCGGAGATCAGCGCGACGGTGCCGATCACGACGGCCGCGATCAGGATGATCATCACGATCGGGCCGAGTCCCGGGTGGAGGAACCAGTTCGTCGCCGACATCAGCAGGAGGACGCCCGCGGTGGCGAGGAACGACACCCCGAAGGTGATCCCGCGCCGCCGGAGGTCGCCGCCGATCAGCGACTGCCAGATCAAGCCGGCCACCAACCCGATCAGCACGGCCACCCACCACGGGATCGTCGGGCTCGCGAGGAAGTTGTTGAAGCCGATCGCGACGAACTCCTTGAGGAGCACGGCCACGAGGAACGCCGGCAGCGAGTACAGGAAGAAGCTGAGGAACGTGACGACGTTGTCGAGTCCGCTGTACTGCCGGAGGGCCGTGACGATGCCGATCGTGATGCCCAGGAGGACCGCGAGGATCAGCGCGAGCGTGACGAGCTGCACGGTCGAGCCGAGCGCCTGCGGCAGGATGTCGACGACCTTCGCGTTCGAGATCGTGGAGCCCAGGTCGCACGCGTTCGCGAACGGGATGAGGCACTTGGCCGCACCGCCGAGCCAGAGCAACCACCGCAGCGGCGGCGCGACGTCGAGCTGCAGCAGTTGAACGCGAGCGTTGATGAGCTGCTGCTTGTTCGGGGAGTTGCTGGACCGCAGGTCCTGAAGCGGGTCGGCGCTGTAGGCCACCAGCATGTACATCAGGAACGACGCGGCGATGATGATGAGCACTGAGACGAGGAGGCGTCTCAGGATGAAACTCGCCATAGGTTCAAAACCTTCACTGACTACACGCGCCCATCGGGTTGCGGCGGGGGGTCGCCGGGCGCGTCTTTACGAGGGGAACGATCGGGTCTCGACCGCCACTACATGATACGGGGCGCCGACCGGTGGCCGGCGCCCCGCCGCAGGAGAGTGCCCGGGGATCCCCCGGGCACTCTCGCTGTCGGTGGTGTTACTTGGAGGTGGAGGAGGACTTGACCGTCCACTGCCAGAAGTTCCAGAACGGGCCGTTCTGGTTGCCGTTGTACTTCACGCCGTCGACGCGGGCGTTGACACCGAAGACACCGGGAGCCTGGAACAGCGGCAGACCGTAGCCCTCGGAGAAGGCGGTCTTGTCGATGTTCATCTCCAGCTTGGTCAGTTCGTTCTTGTCCAGCGTGGTCTGCGTCTTCACCGCGTCGTCGTTCGCCGCCGAGAAGCGGTTGTAGTTGCCGCCGCCGTTCGTGGTGAACAGCTGCGGGATCTGCGAGGTGCCGGCACCGGGGCTGATCCAGCCGAAGAGCGACGCGTCGTAGTCGCCACCCGGGAGGAGCTTGCTCCAGTCGGGCGAGCCGGCGTCGACGATCTTGAAGCCGGCCTTGGTGGCCGAGGCCTGGATGGCCTGGAACTCGTCGACGCGGTTCGGGTTCTTCGTGTTGTAGAGGATGCGGACGGTCGGGGTCGCGCCGGCGAGCAGAGCCTTGGCGCCCTCGATGTCGACCTTGCCGTACTTGTCGGAGCCGTTGGCCTTGATCGTGTTGCCGTACTCGGGCTGCTGGTTCGGCAGCCAGATCTGGGAGTCGAGGACCTTGGCCTTCGGGTTCACCGGGGTGACGATCGAATCGAGGATCTGCTGACGCGGGATCGTCTTGAGGAACGCCTCACGGACCTTCGGGTCCTGGAACGTCGGGGAGCCGAAGTTCAGGTCGAGGTGGTCGTACGACGCCTGGTCGCCGGTCAGCACCTTCGCGCTCGTCTGCTTCAGAGCGTTGAGCGTGTCGGCCGAGGCCTGCGGGTTGATGATGTCGACCTCACCGTTCTGCAGAGCGGTGACCTGGGCGTTGGCGTCCGGGATGATGCGGAAGATGACCTTGTCCACGTTCGGCTGGAGACCGCCGGCGTAGTACTTGTTCCGCTCCATCGTGATCGACTGGCCCGGGGTCCACGCGGCCGGCACGAACGCGCCGGAGGAGACCAGCAGGTCCTTGTCGGTCGGGAACGCCGTGATGTCGTAGCCCGTGTTGACGAAGTCAGCGGCCTTCTTCAGGGTGGGGTCCGGCTGCTGCGGGTTGGCCGGGTCGCCCTTCGGCAGGCTCTTCAGCAGCTTGGTGAGGTCGGCGGCCGACGAGAGGCCCGCCTTCTTCGCCACGATGTGCGCGGGCTGCGCGATCGGGTTGACGAGCTCCCAGTCCACGTACGGCTTGGCGTACTTGAGGGTGATCGTGCGGTTGTCGTTGCTGATCGTCGGGAAGTCGGTCGAGTCGACACCCGCGGTCGAGCCCGCGATCGCGAAGTACTGCGTGCCGCTCGTGACGTTGCCGTCGGCGTCGAACTTGGCCGAGTCGTAGTGACCGGAGGCGATCGCCCAGGCGAGGACCATGTCATCCGCGGTGATCGGCTGGCCGTCGGACCACTTGTCGTCCTTGTTCAGCGTGTACTTGACGGTCAGCGGGTTGTCCGAGGTCTTCTCGAAGGTTCCGAACTTGTCGTCGTGGACGATCTTGTAGTTGTTGTCGATGTACTGGAACCCGGTTCCGTACGATCCGTCGAGGTAGCCGACCTGTCCGTTGGTGTCCAGGTTGCCCTGCGGGGTCTGCGAGTTGAGCGACGTCAGGTCGTTCACCACGGCGACGGTGACCGTGCCGCCTTTGGCCGAGGTCGAGCCGCCGGTGCTCCCGGACGTGGTGCAGGCGGACAGGGCGAGGGCGGCGACGCCGGCGACGGCGACCGCGCTGACCGCGTACCTGACCCTTCTTCCGTTGATGTGCAATGTTCCTCCTGTGCGAAGTGTGCGTCGACACAGCCGTGCAAGGGCGCCTGGGCCGCGCTGGATAAGAATGACCCTAGGTATCGCTGGGGGTGATTGCAAAATGAGGCACGAAAACGTTACACAGTGGTAACTCAGTCGGCGGAATCTTGCGTCGAGCCGGTCGGGACGGCCGGATCCGACAGTGTGACGCAAGAATTCGTGCGGTTCCGGTGGCCTCCGGGGTGAACCGCAAGTTACACCCGAGGAGCCGGGGAGGACCCGCCTCCTGGCAGGATGCACTTATGAGCAGCGCGCCGGCTTGGACCGCCGGGACCCCGGTCGCCCGGGACTCCCGCCCCCGCCTGTGGTGGGAGATCGCGATCGTCCTCGGGCTCTCGCTCGGGCAGTCCGCGATCTACTCGATCGTGAACATCGTCGACCTCTCGACACGGCCCACGCCCCTCCACAATCAGACCGCCCAGGTGAACCCCTCCCAGTCGAGCCGGGAGGTGTTCGACTTCATCTACCAGGTGCTCGGCAACGGCTTCGACCTCTTCGCCGTCGCGCTCGTGATCTTCCTCCTCTGGCAGCCGGCCCTGAGCGGCTTCCGGCGCATCGGGCTCGACCTGACGAGGCCGGGGCGCGACCTCGGGCGCGGTCTGCTTCTCTTCCTCGTGATCGGGATCCCGGGCATCCTGTTCTACGCGCTGACCCGTCTGATCGGGATCACCGTGACCGTCCAGGCCTCCCCGCTGGACGCCCACTGGTGGACCGTGCCGGTGCTGATCTTCGCCGCCCTGCGCGCCGGCCTCCAGGAGGAGGTGATCGTCGTCGGCTGGCTCTTCACCCGGCTGCGCCAGCTGGGCTGGGGGACGTGGACGATCATCCTGTCGGCGGCGGTGCTGCGCGGGAGCTACCACCTCTACCAGGGGTTCGGTCCCTTCATCGGGAACGCCGTGATGGGGGTCGTCTTCGGCTGGGCCTACACGCGGTGGGGGCGGGTCATGCCGCTCGTGATCGCGCACACGATCATCGATATCGTCTCGTTCGTCGGCTACCCGCTCGCCGTCCACCTGTTCCCCGGCGTCTTCGCCTGACGCGCTCCTCCCCGCGCTGCCCCCCTGCATCGAGTCCCCCGAGAGTTCACGCGCCGGGCCGTTCCGGCCGAACTCTCGGGGGACTCGACAATGGGCGGGAGGCGACGGGAGTCCCTCCACCGAGTCCCCCGAGAGTTCGGGCTTCGGGCGGTTCCGGGCGCACTCTGGGGGAACTCGATAGTGGGCGGGGTCGAGGGAGGCGGGTCAGGCGAGGCGGGTCAGGCGAAGGCCTCGGGGGGCGGGCAGGCGCAGAACAGGTTGCGGTCACCCCAGGCCTGGTCGATCCGGCGGACCGGCGGCCAGTACTTGTTGCGCACGAGCCCGGGCACCGGGTAGACCGCGCGCTCGCGCGAGTACGGGTGCGACCAGTCGGAGGCGACGGCCGCCTCGGCCGTGTGCGGCGCGTTCCGGAGCGGATTGTCGTCGCTCGGCCAGTCCCCCGCTGCCACCGAGTCGGCCTCGGCCTTGATCGCGATCATGGCGGCCACGAACCGGTCGAGCTCGGCGAGGTCCTCGCTCTCGGTCGGCTCGACCATCAGGGTGCCGGCGACGGGGAACGACATGGTCGGCGCGTGGAAGCCGTAGTCGATGAGGCGCTTCGCCACGTCGTCGACGGTCACGCCGGTGCGCTCGGTAAGCGGACGCACGTCGAGGATGCACTCGTGCGCCACGAGCCCGTTGTCGCCCGCGTAGAGCACCGGGAAGTGGTCGCGCAACCGGGCCGCGACGTAGTTGGCCGCCAGCACCGCGGCGCCCGTCGCCTGCCGCAGCCCGTCCGCGCCCATCATGCGGACATAGGCCCAGCTGATCGGGAGGATGCTCGGGCTGCCGTACGGCGCCGACGAGACCGGTCCGCCGCCGTGCTCGACGCGACCCCCTCCCGCCGTGGCCGCCAGGTGGTGCGTCGCGTCCTGAGCGAGCGGGTGCCCGGGGAGGAACGGGGCGAGGTGCGCCTTCGCGGCGACCGGGCCGACCCCGGGTCCGCCGCCGCCGTGCGGGATGCAGAACGTCTTGTGCAGATTGAGGTGGCTGACGTCGCCGCCGAAGTCGCCGAACCGGGCGTAGCCGAGGAGGGCGTTCAGGTTCGCGCCGTCGACGTAGACCTGGCCGCCGGCCTCGTGCACCGCGCGGGTGATGTCGACGACGTCGTGCTCGTACACGCCGTGGGTCGACGGGTACGTGATCATGAGGGCCGCGAGGGTGTCGGCGTTCTCGGCGATCTTCGCGCGGAGGTCGTCGAGGTCGACGTTGCCGAGCTCGTCGGTCGCCACGACGACGACCCGCATGCCGGCGAGCACCGCCGAGGCGGCGTTCGTTCCGTGCGCCGACTGCGGGATGAGGCAGACCGTGCGCTGGTCGTCCCCGCGGGACCGGTGGTAGCCGCGGATCGCGAGGAGGCCGGCCAGCTCGCCCTGGCTGCCCGCGTTGGGCTGCAGCGACACGGTGTCGTAACCGGTGACGTCAGCGAGCCACGCCTCCAGCTGGTCGATGAGCTCGAGCGACCCGGCGACGTCGGCGGCAGGGGCGAACGGGTGGAGGGCCGCGAACTCGGGCCAGGTCACCGCCTCCATCTCGGTCGCCGCATTGAGCTTCATGGTGCAGGAGCCGAGCGGGATCATGCCGCGGTCGAGGGCGTAGTCCTTGTCCTGGAGGCGACGGAGGTACCGCATCATCGCCGTCTCGGAGTGGTGGGCGGAGAACACCGGGTGGGTGAGGTACTCCGACTCGCGGGTCAGCGTCGCGTCGAAGGAGGCGTCGGTCCCGACCTCGAGAACGGCCTCCCCCTCGACGGTGCCGCCGAGCACCGAGATGAGCGCGGCGAGCGGGAACACGCCGTCGGCCAGGTCGGCCGCCGACTCCTCGTCGAGGCTGAGCGAGACGAGCCCGGCGTCGGTGGCGTGCAGCAGGAGGCCGTGCTCGTGCGCGCGGGCGACGACCGTCGCCGCGTCGTCCACCTCCACCTGGAGGGTGTCGAAGAAGGAGCGCGAGACGACCTCGACGCCGGCGTCGCGCAGCGTCGTCGCGAGGGCCGCCGTGGCCAGGTGCACCCGGCGGCCGATCGCGCGAAGCCCGGCCGGACCGTGGTAGACCGCGTACATCGCGGCCATCACGGCGAGCAGGACCTGGGCGGTGCAGATGTTCGACGTCGCCTTCTCGCGGCGGATGTGCTGCTCGCGGGTCTGCAGCGTCAGACGGTAGGCCGGCTTGCCGACGGCGTCCTGCGAGACGCCGACCAGACGTCCCGGCAGCTGCCGCTCGAGTCCCTTGCGGACCGCCATGTACCCGGCGTGCGGGCCCCCGAAGCCCATCGGGACGCCGAAGCGCTGGCTGGTGCCCACGGCGACGTCGGCGCCGAGCTCGCCCGGAGAGCGCAGCTGCGTCAGGGCGAGGAGGTCGGCGGCGACGACCACGACGCCTCCCGCTGCCTTCACCGCGGCGATGGCCGCCTCCGGGTTCCAGACCCGTCCCGAAGCGCCGGGGTACTGCACGAACAGCCCGAACGCGTCGGACAGCTCGGGCGCGTCGGCAGCGGTGCCCGCGAGGTCGAGCACGACGAGCTCGATGCCGACGGCGTCGGCGCGGTTCCGCAGCAGGGCCATCGTCTGGGGGAACGTGTCGGCGTCGACCACGAACTTCGACGACGCGGCCCGGGAGGCGCGGCGCGCGAGGAGCATCCCCTCCACCACCGCGGTGCCCTCGTCGAGCATGGAGGCGTTCGCCGTGTCGAGCCCCGCGAGATCCGCGACCATCGTCTGGAAGTTGATGAGCGCCTCCAGGCGCCCCTGCGAGATCTCCGGCTGGTACGGCGTGTAGGCGGTGTACCAGCCCGGGTTCTCGAGCACGTTCCGCTTGATGACCGCCGGCGTGATGGTGCCGTAGTAGCCGAGCCCGATCAGGCTGCGGTTGACGGTGTTGCGCGAGGCGAGCGCGCGGAGCTCGCGCAGCGCGGCCCGCTCGCCGAGGGGTGCCGGGAGGACGGAGGCACGGTCGGCGTCGACCCGGATGGAGGCCGGGACGGCGGCGGAGACGAGGTCGTCGACGGTCTCGTAGCCGAGGGCGGAGAGCATGGTGCGCTGCGCGTCGTCATCGGTTCCGATGTGACGCGCGGGGAACAGGTCGGTCATGCGGTGCGGGTGCCTCACTCGCCGGTCAGGGCGGCGTACTCGTCGGAGCTGAGCAGGTTGTCGGGGAGGGCGGTGAAGGCGACCTTGACCAGCCAGCCCTCGCCGAAGGGGTCGGAGTTGACGAGCTCGGGCGAGTCCACGACGGCGGTGTTCGCCTCGGTGACCGTGCCGTCGAGCGGCGCGAACAGCTCGCCGACCGACTTCGTCGACTCGATCTCGCCGACGACGCGGCCGGCCGTCACGTCGCTGCCCACCTCGGGCAGCTCCACGAAGACCACGTCGCCCAGCTTCTCAGCGGCGTAGGAGGTGATGCCGACGGTCGCGACGTCGCCGTCGACACGAATCCACTCGTGCTCGGGCGTGTACTTGAGGTCCTGCTCTGCGGCCATGATCAGCCGTCCTTTCTGGGCGGGGTGGGCTTTCTGCGGTAGAAGGGGAGGGCGGTGACGGTGAACGGGAGGCGCGTCCCGCGCACGTCCACGCCGAGCTCGGTGCCCTCGCGGGCGAACCGCGGCTCGACGTAGGCCATGGCGATCGGCTTGCCGAGCGTCGGCGACAGGGCGCCGGAGGTGACGGCGCCGACCTCGGCCTCGCCTCCCGTCCCCTCGTCGTGCGCGAAGACGGGGTAGCCCGCGCGCGCGGCGCGGCGGCCGTCGCCGATGAGCCCGACCAGCACGCGGGCCTCCGGGTGCGGTCCCTCCTCGCTGGCGGCGCGGCCGATGAAGTCGGTGTCCTTCGCGAGGTTCACCACCCGCGCTAGACCGGCCTGGGCGGGCAGCGTGTCGCGGCCCAGCTCGTTGCCGTAGAGCGGCATGCCCGCCTCGAGGCGGAGCGTGTCGCGGCTGGCGAGACCGGCCGGGACGATGCCCTGCTCGGAGCCGGCCTCGAGCAGCGCATCCCAGAGCTCGCGGGCGTTGTCGGGGGCGACGTAGAGCTCGAAGCCGTCCTCGCCGGTGTAGCCGGTCCGGGCGATGAGCACCGGGTGGGTGCGGAACAGCGCCGGGAGCGACCAGTAGTACTTGAGCGCCGAGAGTCGCTCGCCGAAGTCCTCGCCGTCGAGCGCCCCGCCGTCGGCGGCGAACCCGTCGGTCGCGAGCAGCACGGACAGGCTCGCGGGCCCCTGGACGGCGATGAGCGCGATGTCGTCGGACTCGTCGTAGACCTCGGCGTCGAACGGGGCGGTGCGGTCGCGCAGCTCTGCGGCCACGACGTCGCGGTTGGAGGCGTTCGCCACGATCATGTAGCGGTCGTCGCCGGTGCGGTACACCACGAGGTCGTCCACGATGCCGCCCGAGCGGGACAGGAGCAGGCTGTACTTCGCCTGGTCGATCGCGAGGGCGGACAGTTTGCCGGCCAGCGCGTAGTCGAGAGCCGCACCGGCCTCCGGCCCGAGCACGACGATCTCAGCCATGTGCGACAGGTCGAACAGCCCGACCGCGGTGCGGACGGCGTGGTGCTCGGCGAGATCGGACGAGTAGCGCACCGGCATCTGCCAGCCCGCGAAGTCGGTGAAGGAGGCGCCCGCGGCCGTGTGCGCGTCGTGCAGCGGCGAGGTGCGGCCGCCGCCCGGTGCCGGGCTCTGCGGGGGCTGGCTCTGCTGCGAGGTCATGAGTTCTCCGATCGCCGGCCGTCGGCCGGGGGCTGTCGGAGCGGTCGCCCGCTCCGGGAGGAACTCCCCCTCTGTCATCCGGCCTGAGAGTTTCACCGCGGGCGCTCGGCGCGACGCGGCTTTCACCGTGGGCGAGGACGACGGCTGCCGTCCTGCTTTTCAGAGTGGCCAGTCCGATGCGGTACGCGTACCTGAGAGATTGTCGGGGAGGATTGCTCCTTCGGTGCCGCTCGGCTCACGCCTCGCGACTCTCCCGCATCGACCTCGATGGCCCGGTATTCAGTTGGATGGGCTCAGCATATCGGGTTCCGTCTCCGGGTGTGCGTTTGGTGTTCTGGTCATCCTGACACTAAGATGGCCGCAGGTTAGAGTCATCCTGACTCTTACCCCGGACCGGGAGGACGCCCTGATGGCACGGCACGAGCGTGAGAGCGCGATGCTCGCCGTGTCGACCGTCATCTTCTCGCTGCGCAACGACGAGACGACCTCGGGTGTGCCGCAGGTCTGGCTGCCGCTCGTCCGCCGGATCCGCGATCCCTTCGAGGGGTGCTGGGCCCTCCCCGGGGGTCCCCTGCGGGTCGGCGAAGACCTCGCCTTCGCCGCCGCACGCACGCTCGGCGACACCACCGGCCTCGCCCCGAGCTACCTCGAGCAGCTCTACGCCTTCGGAGACGCGGACCGATCGCCGGGCGCCGAGCGCGTGGTGTCCGTCGTCTACTGGGCGCTCGTCCGCAGCGAGGAGGCCGAGCGCGCGAGCGTGGGCGAGAACGTCCGCTGGTTCCCCGCCGACGACGTCCCCCGGCTCGCCTTCGACCACAACGTCATCGTCGAGTACGCGCTCTGGCGGCTGCGGACGAAGATGGAGTACTCCCGCATCGCGCACGCCTTCCTCGGCGAGCGCTTCACCCTGTCGCAGCTCCGCGAGGTGCACGAGGCCGTCCTCGGCCGGGCGCTCGACCCGGCCAACTTCCGGCGGACCATCGAGGCGTCGGGGGCCGTCGTCGCCACCGGCGAGTACCTCACGGGCACGCCGCACCGACCACCGCGGCTGTACCGCTACAACGACTCGATCGACCTCGCAGACGCGGGGCCGCTCCCCCGCCAGCAGCACCCGTTCGAAGGAAGAAGCGAATCATGACCATCGCCTCGGTCGACACCACCATCCGGCTGATCGCGGCCGGAACGCTCGACGGCGAGACCTGCACGCCCGAGCTCGCCGACGCGCCCTGGCGGTTCGACGCCGCGCCTCCCTCGTACGGACCCGGCGCATCCATGGCCGACCCGATCCCCGCGGACGCGCCCACCCAGCCGGCTCTGCCCGACGAGTACCGCACGGCGAGCGCCGACGAGCTCGCCGAGCGCATCCGCGCCGCGAAGGCGGCCCTCGGCGACCGGGTCGCCGTGATGGGCCACTTCTACCAGCGCGACGAGGTCGTCCAGTACGCCGACTTCGTCGGCGACTCGTTCCAGCTCGCCAACGCGGCGAAGGCCCGGCCCGAGGCGGAGACCATCGTGTTCTGCGGCGTCCACTTCATGGCCGAGACGGCCGACATCGTCTCGCGTCCCGAGCAGCGCGTGATCCTCCCGAACCTCGCCGCCGGCTGCTCGATGGCCGACATGGCCGACCTCGACTCGGTCGAGGAGTGCTGGGAGCAGCTCGAGGAGCTGTACGGCACCGAGCCGGACGCCGACGGGCGGGTGCCCGTCATCCCGGTCACCTACATGAACTCGTCGGCGGCGCTCAAGGCCTTCTGCGGTGAGCACGGCGGGATCGTGTGCACCTCCTCCAATGCCGCCACCGTGCTCGAGTGGGCCTTCGAGCGCGGGCAGCGGGTGCTGTTCTTCCCCGACCAGCACCTCGGCCGCAACACGGCGAAGGCGATGGGGGTCCCGCTCGAGCGGATGCCGCTGTGGAACCCGCGCAAGCCGCTCGGCGGGAGCGACGAGGCGACCCTCCAGGACGCCCGCGTCATCCTCTGGCACGGCTTCTGCTCGGTGCACAAGCGCTTCACGGTCGGTCAGATCGAGCACGCGCGGGCCGAGTTCCCCGGGGTGCGGGTGATCGTGCACCCCGAGTGCCCGATGGAGGTCGTGGACGCGGCCGACGAGTACGGCTCGACCGACTACATCGTCAAGGCCATCCAGGCGGCGCCCGCGGGCTCGACCTTCGCGATCGGGACCGAGATCAACCTCGTCCAGCGCCTCGCGGCGCAGTTCCCGCAGCACACGATCTTCTGCCTCGACTCGGTCGTGTGCCCGTGCTCGACCATGTACCGGATCCACCCGGGCTACCTCGCGTGGGTGCTCGAGTCGCTGGTGCGCGGCGAGGTCGTCAACCAGGTCGCGGTGGCCGACGAGGTCGCCGCCCCCGCCCGGATCGCGCTCGAGCGCATGCTCGCGGCCCGGCCGGACACGACGATGGCGGCCTGACATGGCCCGCGTCGTCGTCGTCGGCAGTGGAGTAGCCGGCACGACCGCCGCGCTGCGTGCGTCGGCCCGGCACGAGGTGACCCTGGTGACCAAGACCGACCCGGCCGAGGGCAGCACGCGCTATGCGCAGGGAGGGATCGCCGCTGCGGTCTTCGAGGACGACTCCGTCGAGGCCCACATAGCGGACACCCTGCGTGCGGGCGCCGGACTGAACGTGGCCGAGGCCGTCCGGGTGCTGTGCACCGACGGACCGGTCGCCGTGCGCGAGTTAATCGAGCTCGGCGCGCGCTTCGATACCGACGGCGGACACCTGGCGCGCGGGCTCGAGGCGGCCCACTCGGCATCCCGCATCCTCCATGCGGGCGGTGACGCCACCGGCGCCGAGCTCGAGCGCGCGTTGCTCTCGGCCGTCCGGGACGCGGATGTGACCGTGCTGGACCACGCCTTCCTGGTCGATGTCGTCGTGCGCGACGGCGCGGCAGCCGGGGTCTCCCTCCGGTTCGCCGACGGCGGCACGGTGACGCTCGACGCCGACGCGGTGATCCTCGCGACGGGAGGCTGGGGGCGCCTCTACCGGCACACGACCAACCCGGCCGTGGCCACCGCCGACGGCGTGGCTGCGGCTTGGCGCGCGGGCGCCGTGGTGGCGGACGCCGAGTTCACGCAGTTCCATCCGACCGCGCTCGCCGTGCCCGGCTCCTTCCTCATCTCGGAGGCGGTCCGCGGCGAGGGCGCCGTGCTCCGCGCCGCCGACGGCCACCGGTTCATGACCGACCTCCACCCCGACGCCGAGCTCGCGCCGCGCGACGTGGTCGCGCGCGGCATCGCCGTCGAGATGGCGGCACAGGGCGGCCGCCCGGTCGTGCTCGACGCGACGGCCCTCGGCGCGGAGTTCCTCTCCCGCCGGTTCCCCACCATCGACGCGGCGACCCGCGCGGCCGGCTTCGACTGGTCGCGGCAGCCGATCCCGGTGACCCCGGCGGCGCACTACGCGATGGGAGGGGTGGCCACCGACACGAGCGGCCGCACGACCCTCCCGGGCCTCTTCGCCGTCGGCGAGACGGCGTGCACGGGCGCGCACGGCGCGAACCGCCTGGCCTCGAACTCGCTGCTCGAGGGTCTCGTCTTCGCGCGGCGGGCCGTCGACGCGATCGGAGGCGGGTGGCCCGAGCCTCCGGCCTGGGTTCGGGAGGGACGCCAGGTGCGGGTGCCGCTCGACGGGGCGCCAGCGGTCGCGGGCACCCGGCCGACGCCCGTGGACCGCGCGGCGCTCCAGCGACTGATGTGGGATGCTGCGGGCGTCCACCGGCACCGCGACGGGCTCCAGCAGGCCGCTGCGGAACTGGCCGGACTCTCGGCGGCGGGCGGCACCGAGGACGCCAACCTGCTCAGCACCGCGCGCCTCGTGGTCGCGGCCGCCCTCTCGCGCGACGAGTCGCGGGGCGCGCACTTCCGCTCCGACGCCCCGATGACCGGCGACGGGGTCCCCGTCCACACCGTCCTGGTGCCGACGCGCGCCTCCACCGTGCCCGCTCCCCTGACCTCCCGCGAACCGACCGAGGTGACCCTCCCGTGCTGACCCGCCAGACCATCCACGACACCGTCCGTGCCGCGCTCGTCGAGGACGCTCCCTGGGGCGACCTCACGAGTTCGCTGCTGATCCCCGCCGACGCCGCGGCGACCGCCGCGCTCGTCGCCCGGGAGCCCGGCACGTTCGCGGGCGGCGAGGTGTTCGCCGCCGCGATGACGCTCACCGACCCGGACATCGCGGTGACCCTGGAAGTCGCCGACGGCGACCGGTTCGAGGCCGGCGCGACTCTTGCGACCGTGACCGGGCGCGCCCGGTCCGTCCTGCAGGGCGAGCGGGTCGCCCTCAACTTCGTCCAGCGGATGAGCGGCATCGCCACGCTGACCGCCGCCTTCGTCGCCGAGATCGCCCACACGTCGGCACGGATCGTCGACACCCGCAAGACCACGCCCGGCCTCCGCGCATTCGAGCGGCACGCGGTGCTCTGCGGCGGCGGCCACAACCACCGTTTCTCCCTGTCGGACGCGGTCATGGCGAAGGACAACCACCTCGCCGTCCTCACGGCGAGCTCCGGGCTCTCGGTGACCGAGGCGCTCCGGGAGGTGCGCCGGCAGCTGTCGCACACGACGCACCTCGAGGTCGAGGTCGACCGCATCGAGCAGATCGAGCCCGTCCTCGCTGCCGGGGTCGACACGATCATGCTCGACAACTTCGGGCTCGACGACCTGCGCCAGGGGGTGCGGCTCGTCGCCGGGCGCGCGATCGTCGAGGCGAGCGGCAACGTCAGCCTCGGCACCGTGCGCGCCATCGCCGAGACCGGCGTCGACGTGATCTCGGCCGGCGCGCTCACCCACAGCGTGCGCTCGCTCGATCTCGGACTCGACGTGGTGCTGCCGGGCCGATGAGCGGCGCGCCCCTCCTCTACCTGGACGCCGCGGCGACCTCACCGGTGCGCCGCGAGGTCCTGGAGGCGATGTGGCCGTACCTGACCGGGACGTTCGGCAACGCTTCCAGTCATCACGGCGTCGGGGAGGCGGCGGCGAAGGCCCTGTCGGCGGCGCGGGCCGAGGTGGCCCGCTTCCTCGGGTGCCGCGCCTCGGAGGTCACCTTCACCTCCGGGGGGACGGAGGCGGACAATCTGGCCGTCAAGGGCATCGCGCTCGCGACGCCCCGCGGACGGCATATCGTCACCACGCCGATCGAGCACGAGGCGGTGCTCGCCTCGGTGGACTACCTGGTGCGCGTGCACGGCTTCGAGGCGACCTTCGTCCCCGTCGGGAGGGACGGCCTGGTCGCGCCGGACGATTTCGCCGCCGCGCTTCGGCCCGGCACCACCCTCGCCGCGGTCATGCTCGCCAACAATGAGATCGGGACGATCGAACCGGTCGCCGAGCTCGCCGAGCTCGCCCACGAGCACTCAGTGCCGCTCTTCACGGACGCGGTGCAGGCGGCGGGCTGGCTGCCGCTCGACGTCAAGGACCTGGGCGTCGACGCGCTGAGCATCGCCGGCCACAAACTCGGAGCGCCGAAGGGCGTCGGTGCCCTGTACGTGCGCGGCCGCATCCCGCTCGAGCCCGTGCTGCACGGGGGCGGCCAGGAGCGCGGGCGACGCTCGGGGACCGAGAACGTCGCCGCAGCCGTCGGTCTCGCGACCGCTGTCCGACTCGCCGCTGCCGGCCGGGAGGAGGCTGCCCGCTCGGCAGCGCACGCGCGAGACGCCTTCATCGCCGCGGTGCTCGGATCCGTGCCGGAGGCCCGGCTCACCGGCCACGCGGCTGCGCGACTGCCGGGCACGGCGTCGTTCGTCTTCCCCGGGGTCAACGGGGAAGCGATCCTCCTCGAGCTGGAGCGACGCGGCGTCATCTCCTCCAGCGGCTCGGCGTGCGCCGCCGGCAGCGAGGACGCCTCCCACGTGCTCCTTGCGGCGGGATACGAGGAGGACGTCGCCCGGACGGCGGTGCGCTTCTCGTGGGGGGCGGACGTCGAGGAGGAGCGCCTCCTGGCCGTCGCTCCGCTCGTCGCCGAGGCGGTGCGCGCGGTCGCGTCGCTCGGCGCGTAGGCGCGGCGCGTCTCCGAGAGCGCAATACGCCCGGTCAGGAGTCGAATCAACCTCTGGACCGAGGGTCGGCGAGGGCCTACCGTGCCGGGCACATCGAGCCCGTCGCCGACGGGCCCAACCGGGAAGAGGCATCCCATGACCGACCGAACCCCCCACAACGAGCCGCGCGTCGTCGACGCGAACGGCTACGACGAGACGACCGGACGTCACGTCGACGGCACGACAGCGGACGGACGGCCGGTGGAGGCTGCGCCAGTGACGCGCGAGGAGCCCGTGACGCGGGCCGAGCCCGTGACGCGCGCCGAGCCCGTGACGCGCGCCGAGCCCGTGACGCGCGCCGAGCCCGTGACGCGCGCCGAGCCCGTGACGCGCGCCGAGCCGGTGACGCGCGCCGAGCCCGTCGCCCGCGAGGGCGTGGTGGCCCGCGACGGCGTGGTGGAGCGCGACGGCGTGACCCGCGAGGGCGTCGTCGCTGCGGACGGGGTCGTCGCCGCCGACGAGGTCGTGGCGCGGGAGCGCAGCGAGTTCGGCGGCATGCGCTTCGGGGTCGCCTTCTTCGGCTGGCTCACCGCCACCGGCATGGCCGTGCTCCTCACCGCCCTGATCGCCGCCCTCGGTGCGGCGGTCGGCCTCGGGACGGCGGGGGGCAACACCGACAAGGCGGTCAACCAGGCCAGCAGCAACGCCGCGACGGTCGGCATCGTCGGGGCGATCGCCCTGATCGTCGTGCTCTTCGTCTCGTACTTCTGCGGCGGCTACGTCGCGGGCCGCATGGCGCGGTTCAGCGGCGTCCGGCAGGGCGTGGCGGTCTGGCTCTGGGCCATCATCATCGCGGTCATCGTGGCCATCCTCACGCTGATCTTCGGCAGCCAGTTCAACATCCTCGGGAACCTCAACAGCTTCCCGCGGATCCCGCTCAACGAGGGGTCCGTGACGCTCACCGGCATCATCACAGCGGTGATCGTCGCGGCCGTCAGCCTGGTCGGCGCTATCCTCGGTGGCCTGGCGGGGATGCGCTACCACCGGCTGGTCGACCGCGTCGGCCTCGGGCGCGAGCCGCTCGCCCGCTAGCGGCCCGCGCGGCCCGCGCAGCCCGCGCAGCCCGGCGATCCGGCAGCGGAGGCGTTACGCCGACAGTGAACGGCTCGTCCGTTCACCGGCGGGACACCTCCGCTGTCGGCGGTCGCCGATAGAGTTGTCCGGTGACTGAGAACACCTCATCTGCGCTCCAGTCCCCCTCCCTCGCGTCCGCAGGGGGCTCCGCTGCGGCGGAACGGGCGGCCGCTCCGCGGATCGCCCCGCGCGACCAGCGCGTCATCTGGCTGCTCCTCGCGGCGACGTTCGTCGTCATCCTCAACGAGACGATCATGTCGGTCGCCATCCCGAAGCTGATGGACGACCTCCACGTCGACGCCCTCGCCGCGCAGTGGCTGTCCACCGCCTTCATGCTCACGATGGCCGTCGTCATCCCGATCACGGGCTTCCTGCTGCAGCGGTACACCACGCGCCAGGTGTTCATCGCCGCCATGTCCCTGTTCTCGCTCGGAACGCTGACCGCGGCCGTCTCCCCGGGCTTCGGCCTGCTCGTGGTGGCCCGCGTCATCCAGGCCTCGGGCACGGCGATCATGCTGCCGCTCCTCATGACCACCCTGATGACGCTCGTCCCGCCGGCCCTCCGCGGCCGCACCATGGGCAACGTGTCGATCGTCATCTCCGTCGCCCCCGCCGTGGGCCCGACGATCTCGGGCATCATCCTCAACTCGCTGCCCTGGCGGTGGATCTTCCTCATCGTGCTGCCCATCGCGCTCGTCATGCTGCTCATCGGCGTGAAGTTCGTCGAGAACGTCACCGAGACCCGCAAGAGCCGCATCGACGTGCTGTCCGTCATCCTCTCCGCCTTCGGATTCGGCGGGCTCGTCTACGGGCTCAGCCTCAGCGGCGCGTCCGGAGGGGCCGGGGGGTCGCCCCTCCTCCTCTGGGGATCGCTCGCGGTCGGCGTCCTCGCCCTGGCGGCCTTCATCCTCCGACAGCTCGCGCTCCAGCGGCATGACCGGGCGCTGCTCGACCTGCGCACGTTCCGCAGCCCGATCTTCACGCTCTCGATCGCTCTCATGGCCATCAGTACGGCGGCCCTCTTCGGAGTGATCATCGTGCTGCCGCTCTACCTGCAGCACGTGCTCCACCTCGACGTCCTCGCGACCGGGCTGCTCCTCCTCCCGGGCGGTCTGCTCATGGGACTCGTGGCGCCGTTCGTCGGCCGGCTCTACGACCGGTTCGGGCCGCGCCCGCTCGTCGTGCCCGGGTCGATCCTCGTCAGCCTGGTCCTGTGGGCGCTCACGATGGTCAGCGAGACGACCCCGGTCTTCCTCGTGCTGATCGCCCACGTCACGATGAGCCTCGGTCTGGCCCTCATGTTCACGCCGCTGTTCACCGCGGGGCTCGGCGCCGTGCCTCCCCACCTCTATTCGCACGGCAGCGCGATCCTCGGCACGATCCAGCAGGTGGGAGGCGCGGCCGGCACGGCCCTGCTCGTCGCCATCCTGTCGCTGCAGACCGCGTCGCTGACGGCGGGAGGCGCCTCCCTCGATGCGGCCACGGCGGGCGGGGTGCGCGCAGCGTTGTTCGCCGCGGCCGTGATCTCGCTGTTCGCCGTCGCGGGGTCGTTCTTCATGCGCAAGCCCGAGGACGCCCCCAGCGAGGTCGCGTTCGCGCACTGAGCCCGCCTCCCGCTGCGCCGCGGCCACAGTGTGACTGCGCTCCCGCGGGACGTCTGCGGTTGCGCGCGCACGCGCAGACGTCCCACAACGGCGCAGACGCGCCGATGGGCGCGGGATGCGGTGGTCACCGGGCCGGTGCGGTGCGACGATGGGAGCGCGACGATGCGAGGAGGGCCGCCATGTCCATCATCCACACCCCGGAGCCCGGCGAGGTCACCGGAGACGTCGCCGAGATCTACGCCGCCGATGAGCGCGACCTCGGCTACGTCGCCGAATACACGCGCGTGATGAGCGTGAACCCCGAGGCCTACCGCGCCTGGGAGCAGCTGGTGCGGGCGATCGTCGCCCAGCTCGGTCTCCGCCGCTATGAGCTCGTGACGCTCGCGGCGGCGCAGGGGACCCGCTCTCAGCACTGCCGCCTGGCGCACGGGCGCAAGACCCTGAAGCTCATGGACGAGCCCGAGCTCGAACGGATCGCGCGGGACTACCACGACGCCGGCCTCACCGAGGCCGAGGTGGCGATGATGGAGTACGCCGAGCGGATCAGCGAGGACTCCGCCTCCATGACGGAGGACGACGCGTCACGGCTGCACGAGCTCGGGTTCACCGACCGCGAGATCGTCGACATCACGCTCGCGGCGGCCGCGCGCAACTACTTCTCGCGGGCGATCCAGGCGCTCGGCGTCGCCGTGGAGGTGCCTCCCGGGATCGGCGACGACCTCCGCGGAGCGCTCCTGGCGCCGCTGTGACCTCCCGCGGACGAGCGGTCGCCGCGCTCGAGGGCCTGGCGATCGGGGACGCCCTCGGCATGCCGACCCAGTCGCTGTCGCGCGAGCGCATCGAGGCGGATCACGGCGCGATCACGGGCTTCGTGGCGCCCGGCCCGCACCAGCGGATCGCCGCGGGGATGCCCGCGGGGGCGATCACCGACGACACCGAGCAGGCCCTGCTCCTCGCGCGCCTCCTCATCGAGGGGGGAGGTCGCCTCGATCCGCACGGGTTCGCTGCGGCGCTGATCGACTGGGAGGCGCGCATGATCGAGCGCGGCTCCCTCGACCTCCTCGGCCCGAGCACGCGGGCCGCGCTCCAGCGACTGGAGGAGGATGAGCCACCCGAGGAGGCCGGGCGGTTCGGCGCGACGAACGGAGCCGCGATGCGGATCGCGCCGGTCGGGATCGCCACCCCGGTCGCGCCGCTCACCCTCTTCGTCGACGATGTCGTCTCGGCGAGCGCCCTCACCCACAACACCGGGCTGGGAATCGCTGCCGCGGCCGCCGTGGGCGCTGCCGTGAGCGCCGGCGTCGACGGAGCATCCACGCTGGAAGCGCTCGACGTCGCCGCGGCCGCCGCGCGCGAGGGCGCGACCCGCGGCCACTGGGTGGCCGGGGGCGACATCGCAGACCGGCTCGAGTGGGCTGTGCGCCATCTGCTCGGCCGCGACCCTGCGCAGCAGGACGACGCACTCGCGGGACTCGTCGGCACCTCGGTCGCCGCGCAGGAGTCCGTCGTGGCGGCGCTCGCCCTCGCCGGGATCTGCGACGACCCCTGGGAGGCGCTCTGCCGCGCGGCCGCGCTCGGGGGCGACACCGACACGATGGCGTCGATCGCCGGCGCCGTGCTCGGAGCGACCGGCGCGGACTGGCCGGCGGATGCGACGGCGACGGTGTCCCGGGTGAACGACCTGCGGCTCGAACCCGTCGCCGACGCCCTGCTCGAACTCAGGAGGAAGCATGGCTGAACCGCGGATGATCTACACGGGCACGGTCGTGGTCGACCTGCTGCTGCAGGTCGACCGGGTGCCCGAGCCCGGCAGCGACGTCATGGCGACGCCCGGAGGCCTCAGTCCGGGAGGCGGGTTCAATGTGATGGTCGCGGCCGCCCGCGACGGGCTCGAGGTCGTGTTCGCCGGCCGCTCCGGCACGGGGCCCTTCGGCGAGGTCGTGGCCGAGTCGCTGTGGAACGAAGGGATCACGGTCGCCCACCCGCCCCTCGAGGGCGTCGACAACGGCTACTGCGTCGTCCTCCTCGATGCCGCCGCGGAGCGGACGTTCGTGACGGTGCCGGGGGCGGAGGGCATGCTCAGCTCGGAGGACCTCGCCGGCATCGAGGTGCAGCCGGAGGACATCGTGTACGTCTCCGGCTACAGCCTCGCCCACGCCGGCTCCGGTCCGGCGGTCGCCGGATGGGTGGAGGGGCTGCCCGGTTCGACGACGGTCGTCTTCGATCCGTCGCCCCTGGTCGGCTCGCTCGACGAGGAGCTGCTCGAGGCGGTGCTCGCCCGGACGGACGTGCTGAGCGCGAACGCGCGGGAGGCGCGCATCCTGCGGCAGCACGCGCACCCGGGACCCACCGCCGGCGCGCTGCGCTCGATGCTGCGCGAGGGAGGGGTCGCGATCGTGCGCGACGGAGCCGCGGGTTGCTGGGTGGCCACCGGTGGGCCCGCGCCCGTTCACGTGCCCGCGTTCAGTACGACCCCGGTCGACACGACCGGCGCCGGGGACACCCACGGCGGTGTGCTCACCTCGGCGCTCGCGCGCGGGACCGAGCCGGTGGAGGCGGCGCGGCGAGCCAATGCCGCCGCCGCGCTCTCGGTGCTGAAGCGCGGTCCCGCGACAGCGCCGATGGCGCACGAGACGGACGAGGTTCTGGAACAGGGAGCGGTCCCCGGAGGCGGGCGATGACGAGGGCGGACGAGCGATGACGGTGTTCGCGGTGAAGCGCGTCTACGACGATCCGTCCCCCGACGACGGCTACCGGGTGCTCGTCGACCGGCTGTGGCCACGCGGGATGGCCAAGGAGCGAGCCCACGTCGACCTCTGGCTGAAGGAGGTGGCTCCCTCCACCGAGCTGCGCCAATGGTTCCACCACAGCACGGAGGGCGAGTCGTTCGACGAGTTCCGGCGCCGCTACGAGGCCGAACTCGCCGGAAACCCGGCGGTCGCGACGCTGCAGGCCCTCGCGGCCGACCACCAGCGTGTGACGCTCCTCGTTGGGGCGCGCGATCCCGAGCTCAACCACGGGAAGGTGCTCGAGGACTTCCTCGAGCACCTTCCGTGAGAACGCCCCGCGTCAGCCGGCCAGCGCCAGGGCGCCTTCCTCGGCCGGGGCCGGAGCCGGGTCCACCAGGAAGCGGGCGTACGCCGGCACGGTGAGGAAGGTGGGGAACTCGTCGCCGAGCGACACCTCGCGCAGCAGCTCGGCCGCGTCGGCGAACCGGTGGTCGTCGCCTCCCGCTGCCGTCAGCCGGGCGAGCTCGTCGTCGAGGGTCCGCGCGACGAGCTGCCGGTCGACCGCCGTGCCCTCCTCCGTCACGACCCGGTTGTCGATCCACTGGCGGAGGAGCGACCGCGAGATCTCGGCGGTCGCGGCGTCCTCCATCAGCCCGTCGATGGCGACCGCTCCGGTGCCCCGCAGCCACGCCTCGATGTAGCGCAGCGCGACCGACACCGTCGAGCGGACACCCGCATCCGTCACGGTGCCGCCCTCGGCGGTCACGAGGAGCAGATCGTCGGCGGTGACGCGCACGTCCGGGCGCTGACGGTCCACCTGGTTCGGCCGGTCGCCGAGCACGGCGTCGAACTCGGCGAGCGCGGTGGGGATCAGGTCGGGGTGCGCGACCCAGGTGCCGTCGAAGCCGTCGCCCGCCTCCCGGCTCTTGTCCTCGGCGACCTTCGCGAGCGCCCGTGCCGTCGCCTCCGGGTCGCGCCGGTTCGGGATGAAGGCGCTCATCCCTCCGATCGCGTGTGCTCCGCGCCGATGGCACGTGGCGACGAGCAGCTCCGTGTAGGCGCGCATGAAGGGGACGGTCATGGTGATGCGGTCCCGGTCGCCGAAGGCGAACCGCCGCCCGCGGCCCTGGAACGTCTTGATGATCGAGAAGATGTAGTCCCAGCGGCCCGCGTTGAGGCCGGCGCAGTGGTCGCGCAGCTCGTAGAGGATCTCGTCCATCTCGAACGCCGCCGGGATGGTCTCGATCAGCACGGTCGCGCGGACGGTGCCCACGGGCATCCCGATCCGCTGCTGCGCGAAGACGAAGATGTCGTTCCAGAGCCGCGCCTCCCGGTGCGACTCGAGCTTCGGCAGGTAGAAGTACGGGCCGCGGCCGCTGTCGACGAGCGCCTGGGCGTTGTGCCAGAAGTACAGCCCGAAGTCGGTGAGGGAGGCGCTGGCCGGGGAGGTGCGCCCCGCCCGGTCGGTGAAGGTGAGGTGCTTCTCCACGAGGTGCCACCCGCGGGGCCGCATGACGATCGTGGGGGTGTGCTCCTGCGGCGTGGTGACCCGGTACTCCTTGCCCTCGGGGCTCGTGTAGCCGAGCCGACCGCGGACGGCGTCGAACAGGGTGCTCTGGCCGCCGACGATGTTCTCCCAGGTGGGGCTGGTGGCGTCCTCCAGGTCGGCGAGCCACACCCGCGCGCCCGAGTTGAGGGCGTTGATCGCCATCTTGGGGTCGGTCGGGCCGGTGATCTCCACGCGGCGGTCCTCGAGCCCGGGGCCGGCGCCGGCGACGCGCCAGTCGTCGTCCTCGCGGATCGCGGCCGTCGCGCTGAGGAAGCGCGGGTCGCGGCCGTTGGCGGCCTCGGTGCGGCGGCGCTGGCGCTCGGCCAGCAACTCCTGGCGCCGGGCCGCGAAGGCCTGGTGCAGGTGGTCGACGAAGGCGATCGCCTCCGGCGTCAGGACGGTGTCGATGCCCGGCGTGCGGGGACCGGTGATCTCGATCATGGTCGTCTCTCCTTCGGACGGATCAGAACTGGTGCTCTTCGGTGGAACCGACCAGGGCGAGCGTGGCGCTGTCGGGGTTGAGCGCGGTCGCGATGCGGTCGAAATAGCCCGTGCCGACCTCCCGCTGGTGGCGGGTGGCGGTGTAGCCGGCGCTCTCCGAGGCGAATTCCGCCTCCTGCAGGTCGACGTAGGCGCTCATCTGGCGCTGCGCGTAGTCCTGGGCGAGCGTGAACATGGAGTAGTTGAGGGCGTGGAAGCCCGCCAGCGTGATGAACTGGAAGGCGTATCCCATGGCCGCCAGCTCGCGCTGGAACCGGGCGATGGTGGCGTCGTCGAGATGCTTCTTCCAGTTGAACGACGGCGAGCAGTTGTAGGCGAGTTTCTTTCCGGGGAATTCGGCGTGCACGGCCTCGGCGAAGCGGCGTGCGAGCTCCAGGTCCGGCTCGGCCGACTCGACCCAGAGGAGGTCGGCGTACGGCGCGTAGGCGAGCCCGCGGGCGATGACCGGCTCGATGCCGTTCCGCACCTCGTAGAAGCCCTCGGCCGTCCGCTCCCCGGTGAGGAAGGGGCGGTCGCGCTCGTCATGGTCGCTCGTCAGCAGGGTGGCGGCCAGCGCGTCGGTGCGGGCGATGACGATGGTCGGCACGTCGGCGACGTCGGCGGCCAGGCGGGCGGCGTTGAGCGTGCGGATGTGCTGACCGGTCGGGATGAGCACCTTGCCGCCCATGTGACCGCACTTCTTCTCGCTGGCGAGCTGATCCTCCCAGTGCACGCCCGCGGCGCCGGCCTGGATCATCCCGTGCATCAGCTCGTAGGCGTTCAGCGGACCGCCGAAACCCGCCTCGGCGTCGGCGACGATCGGCGCCATCCAGTCCGAGATCGCGCCGTCGGTGCCCTCCACCTGGCCGGCGCGCAGCAGCGCGTTGTTGATGCGGCGGACTACGGCCGGGACGGAGTTGGCCGGATACAGGCTCTGGTCGGGGTAGGTCTGGCCGGAGAGGTTCGCGTCTGCGGCGACCTGCCAGCCGGAGAGGTAGATCGCCTCGAGGCCCGCGCGGACCTGCTGGACGGCCTGGTTGCCGGTGAGCGCTCCGAGCGCCGCGACCCACTTCGCGTCGGGACCGGAGCCCTCGCGCTGGATGAGCTCCCAGAGCTTCTCGGCGCCGCGGCGGGCGAGCGTCTGCTCCTCCCGGACCGGCCCGCGGAGAGCGACGACGTCCTCCGCGGTGTAGTCGCGGCGGACGCCGGACCAGCGGGGATCGGCGTCCCACTCGAGGGCCAGCTCGGCGGCGGTCTGGACGGTGTCGCCGGGGCGTCCGGGGTGCGCTGCGGCGTCGGAGCGGTTCATGGTGGACCTCCATCGGTCGGATCGGTTGAGACGATCGTGCCCGGGCCGCAACCGCCTCGGAGCGGATCCGTCGACAGAAATTCCCGGGTTCTTCTGTTTGCCAGAACTTCGGCCGGGTGTCACGATGGCCTGCATGACCGACACCGTTGCCGGACTCGCCGACGAGGACACCGGCGCCGACGCCCTGACGCTCGGCCGCCGCGTGCGCGCCTTCCGGGTGCGGCGCGGTATGACCCTGGAGGCGCTGGCCGCCGCGATCGACCGGGCCCCCTCCCAGCTCTCCGCGATCGAGAACGGCAACCGCGAGCCGCGGCTGGCGCAGCTGCGAGCCATCGCGGCGGCACTCGACGTGACCGTCGACGACCTCCTCGCACCCGAACCGCCGGACGAGCGATCGGCACTCGAGATCGCTGTGGAGCGGGCTCAGCGGGGACCGGTCTTCGCCTCCCTCGGCATCGACCCGATGCGGGTCTCGAAAGCGCTCCCCGACTCGGCGCTGCAGGCCGTGCTGGCGCTGCACCAGGAGGTGGAGCGCCTCCACCGGGAGCGCGCGGCGACCCCTGAGGAGGCGCGGCGCGCGAACGCCGAGCTGCGCGCGACGATGCGCGCCCGGGACAACCACTTCTCGGAGCTCGAGTCGATCGCCGCCGGACTGCTCGCGGTCGTCGGGCACACCGGCGGTCCGGTCTCGCACCAGACCGTGACCGACATGGCCGACCACCTCGGCTACTCGCTGCACTACGTGGGCGACCTGCCGCACTCGACCCGGTCGGTCACCGACAAGCGCAACGGCCGCATCTACCTGCCGACCGAGCACAGCGCCTCCCGGGACTCGCGCTCGCCGATCCTCCAGGCTTTCGCGTCGCATCTGCTCGGTCACGACGAGCCCAGAAATTACGCCGACTTTCTGCGGCAGCGGGTCGAGACGAACTATCTGACCGCGGCGCTCCTCCTGCCGGAGAAGGACGCGGTCGCCTTCCTCACCGAGGCCAAGAACTTCCGGCGCATCTCGATGGAGGACCTCCGCGACGCGTTCGCGGTGTCGTACGAGACGGCCTGCCACCGGTTCACCAACCTCGCCACGGCGCGGCTCGGTATCCCGGTGCATTTCATGAAGGTGCACGAGTCGGGGACCATCATCAAGGCGTACGAGAACGACTCGGTCGCCTTCCCGTCGGACGCGCTCGGCGCGATCGAGGGCACGCCGGTCTGCCGCAGCTGGACGGCGCGGACGGTCTTCGACGTCGCCGACCGGTTCAGCCCGTACTACCAGTACACGGACACGCCGAGCGGGACCTTCTGGTGCACGTCGCGGATCGAGAAGGCGAAGGAGGGCGACTACTCGGTGAGTGTGGGGGTCCCGTTCGCGCACGTGAAGTGGTTCCGAGGGAGGGAGACGGCGAACCGTGCCGTCTCGCACTGCCCGGACGAGTCGTGCTGCCGCCGCGCGCCGTCGGCCCTCGCCGAGCGCTGGGAGGGGATGTCGTGGCCCGCGGCGCGGACGCCCACGTCGCTGCTCGCAGCCCTCCCGACCGGGACGTTCCCCGGGGTGGACGCGACCGAGGTCTACGACTTCCTCGAGCGCCACGCCCCCACGGCCTGACCGCCCCCTCTCGGCGCACCCCCCACCATCGAGTCCCCCAAGACTTCACGTTTTCGGCGCCCGACCCAGCACTCTGGGGGGACTCGATGGTGGGGCGGGGTCAGTCGAGGAGGAGCTCCCGGACCGCCACGCCGTACGGCTCGAGCGTCAGCGTCGGAGACGCCTCCCCGCCGAGAGTGCGCAGGCGGCCGGCGACCTCGGGCGTCACGGTGACGGGCCCCTCGTGCTCCGAGAGGAACACCACGAACCGGCGGCCGTCGGCGTGCACCAGCGAGTCCGCGAACACGAGCGGGTCGTCGAGCCGGACGTCGCGTTCGAGATCGGCCGCCGCGGCGAGCGCGTCGTACACCCGCCACGTCTCTTCGGGGTTGACGCGCCCCTGCGCCGAGGCGAAGAACTCGAGCGGGTAGGTGCACAGCACTGCCCGTCCGGCACCGTGCTCCTTCACCACGATCGCGGGGCGCCCCAGCGCGTCCACGGCGACGACTCTTCCCGAGGTCGCCGTGACCGGGAGGCGCGTGCGCCCGTTCTCTCCCCCGGCTGGTCGGAACGACAGCGCGGCTCCCGCAGGCAGGTTGCCGAACGCCTCCACGAACCGCAGTTCGACGAGCTCGTCGGTCACCGGCTCCGCGAGCCCGTACGCACTGTCCGGGCGCACCCCGAACAGCTCCTCGCTGCTCGTCCACCACGGGCCCCGCTGGACCGGGCTGTCACCGTGCGAGTAGGAGGCGTAGACCGTCGCACCCTGCTCGGCGAACCCGATGAGCTGCTGCCACGAGGAGGCGCAGAGCTGCTTCACCGACGGCAGCAGGTACAGCCCGTACCCCGCCGGAAGCCCGCCGTCCTCCTTCTCGCGGACGACCGCCACCGGGATGTGCGCCTCATGAGCGGCGACGTACGCCTGCTCGCCCGTCGCGACGATGTGCGCCCGCTCCGCCTCCTGGGTGAAGGGATAGTCGGCAGCGAGGTGCGACGGGACGACCAGCGCCGCGTCGACCGGAGCGCGCCGGGCCGAGGCCAGGTCGATCGCCGCCAGATCGGACGCGAACCGGGCGAGCTCCCGGAGGGGCGGCTTCGGGTTCCCGTGCCGATCGGTGATCCCGAAATGCATCTCGAAGGGGTGGTGCGAGTACGGGCGCTGGCCGGCGAGGTCGTCGTAGTCCGTGTTGTTCCACGCGATCCACCCGGTCGCCCCCGCGAGCAGCGTCGAGTAGAGCAGTTGCCGGTAGTAGGAGGCGGCGCCCGCGTCCGACACGAAGTCGCTCGACAACCCGAACTCCTCCATGATCACGGGGAGCCCATCGCCGGCGGCGAGCTCGGCGATGTACGCGGCCTTGAGGTGCTGGCGCACCTGGTCGGTCTCCATCCGGTAGACGTGCGGACCGATGAAGTCGGTGTACCGCGCCAGGTCACCGACGGAGAAGCCGTTGTCGTGACCGGTCGTCTCGATCCCCCAGGCGCCGTCGCCGACGGCCACCGGCTGCGTCCCTCCCCCGGCGCGCACCGCGTTCACGAGGAGGGACGCCCACGCGTCGACGACCGGGCGGGGCGCCTCCCCGCCGTAGATCGGCACCTCGTTGGTGAGGAGCCACCCGCCGACGGCCGGGTGCGCGGCGAACCGCGCAGTGAGCTCGCGCACATACCAGGCCTGCCGCCCCACGAACCACACGTCGCTGTACAGGTCCCGGCCTTCCCGCCAGGCGGGGTCCCAGTTCTCGCCCGACATGTGCCCGACGAGGAAGGTGGGCACGGTGGTCATGCCGACCTCGATGTGGGCGTCGAGGAAGTCCGCGAAGTTCGCCACGCACTGCTCGTCGAGAGAGTCGGGCGTCGGGTGGAAGTCCGGCCAGTAGAAGAACGAGCGAGTCATCGTGAGGCCGTGCTCGGCGAGCACCTGCAGCTCCTGGCGGACCACCTCCGGGTCGTACCGGGTCCACATGAGGGGGCCGCCGGTCCGGGACCAGAAGTTGGCGCCCAGCCAGACGACCGGGGCGTCTCCGACGGAGAGCACGGAGGAAGGACGGTCCATGATGCCTTTCGGGACGGTGGGGCGGCGCGCGGCGCGGCGCGGCGGGCTACTTGACGGCGCCGGCCGTGAGGCCCGCGACGAAGTTGCGCTGCAGCAGGAGGAAGGCGACGACGATCGGGATCGAGACCACCAGCGAGGCGGCCATGATCTGGTTCCAGTACACGTTCGTCTGGGTCGAGTACAGCTGCAGGCCCACGGCCAGGGTCCGGTTCTCGTCGGTCGTCATGACGGAGGCGAAGAGCACCTCGCCCCAGCTCGTCATGAACGAATAGATGGCGACGGCGATGAGCCCGGGACGGGCGGCCGGGAGCACCACGTGCCAGAGCGCGCCCATGGGGCCGGAGCCGTCGACCTTCGCCGCCTCGTCGAGATCGCGCGGGATGCCGTCGAAGTAGCCCGCGAGCATCCAGATCGAGAAGGGCAGCACGAACGTGAAGTACGTGATGATGAGGCCCCACCGGGTGCCGACGAGCTGGATCCCGACCGCCTGGTTGATGTTCACGAAGATCAGGAACAGCGGGAGGAGGAACAGCACGCCCGGGAACATCTGGGTCGACAGCACCGTCGTCGTGAACACGTTCCGCCCCTTGAAGCGGTAGCGCGACACGGCGTAGGCCGCGAAGACCGCGATGACGAGCGAGATGAGGGTCGCCGCGCTCGAGACGATGAGGCTGTTGACGAAGTACGACGCGAGCGGGACCGTCGTCCACATGTCGATGAATGGCTGGAACGTGATCGTCTGGGGCCACCAGGTGAAGGCGCTCTGCACCTCCGACAGCGGCTTCATCGACGACGTGACCATCACGTAGAGCGGCACGACCGTGAAGAGGGTCAGGAAGACGATCACGACCCAGCGGAAGATGTGCGAGGAGCGGGTCTCACGCATGGCGGTCCCTCCGGTTGACGACGATCAGGTAGGCGCCGGTCACGACCAGCAGGAACAGCAGCAGCAGCACGCTCATGGCGGCCCCCGAGCCGAAGTTCCAGGTGAGGAACGACGCGTTGTAGATGTGGAACGAGATGAGGTCGCCCGCGGCCGGCTGGGCGTTGCCGCCGAACAGCACGTAGGGCGTGTTGAAGTCGTTGAAGGTCCAGAGGAACATCACGAGGAGCAGCACCGCGTTGACCGGGCGCAGCATCGGGAGCGTGATCGAGCGCCACTGGCGGAACGGCTTCGCACCGTCGACCGCGGAGGCCTCGTAGACGTCGGACGGGATCGACTGCAGGCCCGCCATCAGCATGAGGAAAGCGAACGGCCAGAGCCTCCAGATGGCGACGATGACGATCGCCCAGAAGGCGTTGCCCCCGATCAGCCAGAACGGCTTGTCCCCGGGCAGGCCGAGGTTGTCGAAGAGGAAGTGGTTGATCGCGCCGGTGTCCTTCTGGAACATGAACTTCCAGGTGATGATGCCGGCGTAGAGCGGCAGCGCGTACGGCACGAGGAACAGGGTGCGGAAGATCGCGCGGCCGCGGAACCTCCCCTGGAGGGCGACGGCGGCGGCCATCCCGAAGAACCAGGAGAGGCCGACGACGAGGATCGTGAACCCGACCGTGACGAAGAACGAGCGGAGGAGCCCCGCGCCGATCGACGAGTTGAAGTCGAGCGCCACCATGTAGTTGTGCAGTCCGACGAACGGGGCCTCGCCCCAGTTCGCGATGAAGAACTTCGTCAGCTGCAGGAAGCTGATCCAGATGCCGGTGAGCATCGGGACGATGTGGATGAGGAGCTCGAACACCACGGCGGGCGCGAGCAGGACGAGCGGCAGCCACCAGCCCTTGGGGCGGCGCCGCTTCGGCTTGGCGGGGGCGGGGGCGGCCGGGGCGGTGCTCGCCGGGCCGCGGACGTCTGTCGTCGTCGACATGGGTCTCCTTCAGCTGGTCGGTGCCACGGGGCGCGACGCGGTGCCGCGCCGCGCCCCGTGCTGGTCGTGCGGCCGGCTCAGCCGCCCATCGACTGCTTGACCTGGTCCTGCGCGGTCTGCATCGCCGCCTTGATGTCGGCGTCGGAGACCGTGCCGCCGGTGGCGATCTTGGCGAACATGTCGTTCATCGCCTTCCCGACGGTGTTCTCGAACTGGTCCTCCGCCGGGACGAGCGGCAGCGGCTTCGCCATCTCGTTGTAGATCTTCTGGAACGTGGCCGCCTCGTCGGCGTTGTCCGTGAACTCCGCCTTGGCGCCCGCGAGCACCGGCAGCGTGGCGTACGGCTTGGCGAGCCTCGACTGCACCGAGGAGCTCGTCATGTACTTGACGAACTTGAGGGCCGCGTCCTTGTTCTTCGTGTTCTTGAACACCGACAGGTTGATGCCGGCCGGGAACGAGGCGATCTTCTTGCCGCCCTCCGGCGCCGGGAACGGGACGACCCCGTACTGGTCGCTCTTCATGCCGTTCTTGACGATGGAGGAGTCGGCGTTGTTCTGGCTGAGGATCATCGCGACCTTGCCGGTGGCGAAGTCGTTGACAGCCTGCACGCCGTTGTCGTATTGCGCGTTCGACGGGTTCACGACCTTGTCGGTCTGCATGAGGTCGAGGTAGCGCTTGATGCCGTCGACGTTGGCCTGCGAGGTGAACGTCGGGTTCCCCTTGCTGTCGAACCACTCGCCCCCGTTCTGCGAGCCGTTGATGAAGGCGAAGTGCACGTTCTCGGTGTAGCTGCCCGCGGCGAGGGAGAAGCCGTACTGCGTGCCGTTGGTGAGCTTCTTCGCCGCGGCGACGAGCTCCTCCCAGGTGGTGGGAGGCTGCACACCCGCGTCGCTGAACATCTTCTTGTTGTAGTAGAGGCCGTAAGCCAGTCCGTAGAGCGGGACGCTCGTGACGGGCTTGCCGGCGGCGCCGCCGGTGTCGAGCGCGGTCTTGACGAACTTGCTGCTTCCGCCGATCGCCTTCATGTTGGCGTCGTCGAAGGGCAGGAAGGCGCCGGTCGCCTGGAGGGAGGAGGCCCACGTGTTGCCGATGTTCAGCACGTCCGGGCCCTGGCCCGAGGTGACCGCGGTCTGGATGCGGGTCTGGAGGTCGTTCCAGCCGATGACCTCGAGCTTGACCTTGGTGCCGGTCTCCTTCGTGAACTCGTCGAGGACCGGCGTGAGGACCTGCTTGTCGTTGTCGAGGCTGGTGCCCTGGTTGCTGGCCCAGTACGTGAGCGTTCCCCCGCTCGACGACCCCGATCCCGAGCTGCTGCTGCAGCCCGCGACCACGAGCGAAACCGCTGCGGCGATGGCGGCCGCGGCGATGGCGCGTTTCCTCATTGTGACTCCTTCGTCTCTTGATGGGAGGGGCGCCTCCGTCGATCCTGATGCGCGACGGTGCGCTCCAGCGAGCATAAGTTAACCGGTTCAGTAAGCGCAACCGTTGAAATCGGCGCCTCCCCGGGTGTACGCCGCCGCGTCAGCCGGCGATCGCCGCGCCGCCGCGTCGCCCGACCGGGACGCTCGTCGCGCGCATGATGAGCTCGGACGCCCGCGCGTGCGAGACCTCCGGCACGACGCCCGCGAGCTGGTCGAGGAGCATGCGCGTGGCGCGCCTCCCCTGCTCCTCCGGGAACCGGTCGAGGGCCGTGATCGGCCGCGAGCCCAGGCGGCACAGCAACGAGTCGTCCCAGGAGACGATCGCGACATCGTCACGCGCCGCCCGGGTGAGAGCCGTCTGCACGCCGAGCGCGAGGAGGTCGTTGGAGGTGAGGACGGCGGTGATCCCGGGGTCCGCCGCGAGACGCTCCGCGGCGATCCGCTCGCCCTGCTCCATCGAGTAGTCGGAGGCGGCGAACGAGACGCGCATGCCGTGCTCCTCCGACCATCGGGACACCGCCGTGGCCCGGTCGACCTCGTGCTCGAACTCGGTGGGGCCCTGGATGTGCAGCACCCGCGTGTGGCCGAGGGAGGCGAGATGATCGACGAGCAGCCGTGCGTCGCCGGCGGCGTCGTACAGGAGCACGCGGCCGGGAGCGACCGAGTCGCGGTTGCCGTGCAGCACGAAGGCGAGCCCGAGCTCGTCGAGCAGCGGGAGGCGCGGATCGCCGTCCGTGATGTCGAACAGCATCACGCCGTCCACGCGGCGTTCGGCGCTCCAGCGCCGGTAGACCGCGGTGTCCTGCCCGACCGCGCCTCCCACCATCCGGAGGAGGAGCGACTGGTCGGTCTGGCCGAGCTCCGACTCGACGCCGGCGAGAAGGCTCATGTAGTACGGCTCGGTGCCGAGGAGCCCGGGATGGCGGCGGAGCACGATCCCGATGGCGTCGGCTCGGGCCAGCGAGAGAGCGCGCGCACTGGACGACGGGTGCCAGCCCAGCTCCTCCGCCAAAGCCAGGACGCGCTGCCGGGTCTGATCGCTCACCCCGGCCTGGCCGTTGAGGGCGTACGAGACCGACGCCTTCGACAGGCCGAGCCGCTCGGCGAGGCCGCCGATCGTCACGCGTTCCGTGGACATCCTCGTCTCCTTCCGGACGCGCCGCCGGACGGCGCGTCCCGGCGCCCTCGGGCGGGCGCCTGCCGCAGCATCGGGTCGCTGCGGGCACAACGTTACCGGGCACTGAAGCGGTTCAGCACCAGTGGAAGCCCGCGAATCGCCGAAGTCCGCCCGGGTTCGCCGCCGCCGGACGATCCGACCGGCCGGCCACGCGATTCCTGACGGTCGCGGCGGCCGCATCCCGGCAGAATGACAGGCAGCGCGGCACCGGGCCGGAGGGAGTCGATGGTGGGTTCGACGGTATTCGAGCGCGAGCGGCCCGCGGCGGCCGTCGTCTCGCACGCGCTGCGCGGGTCGCGCAACGCCGTCTTCTGGACCGAGGACGCCCCCGGCGACCACTATCCCCGGCTCACCGGCGACATCTCGTGCGACCTCGCGGTGGTCGGCGGCGGCTACACCGGGCTGTGGACGGCCCTCCTGGCCAAGCGGGCGGATCCGTCCGCGCGCGTCGTCCTCCTGGAGGGACGCAGGATCGGATGGGCCGCGTCGGGCCGCAACGGCGGCTTCTGCGAGGCGAGCCTCACGCACGGCGACGAGAACGGCCGGACCCGCTGGCCCGGCGAGTTCGAGAAGCTCCGGCGACTCGGGAGGGAGAACCTCGACGAGATCGAGCGCACCGTCGCCGAGCTGCGACTCGACGCGGGCTTCGAGCGCAACGGCGCGATCGACGTAGCGACCGAACCGCACCAGGTCGAGTGGCTGCGGGAGGAGGCCGACGGCGACGACGCCCGCTTCCTCGACCGGGAGGCGGTGCGAGCCCGGGTGGACTCCCCCACCTACCTCGGCGGCCTCTTCCATCCGCGCGACTCGGCGCTCGTGCACCCCGCGCGACTGGCCCGCGCGCTCGCCCGCGCCTGCGAGAGCGCGGGCGTCGAGCTGTTCGAGCACAGCCCGGTCGAGTCCATCGGCGACGGGACCACGCTCGAGACCCCGGACGCTGTGATCCGCGCGCGCCGGACCGCCCTGGCGACCAACGTCTTCCCCAGCCTCCTCAAGCGGAACCGCCTGGCCACCGTCCCGGTCTACGACTACGTGCTCATGACCGAGCCGCTCACGCCGGAGCAGCGCGCCTCCATCGGGTGGGAGGGGCGCGAGGGCGTCGGCGACTCCGCGAACCAGTTCCACTACTACCGGCTCACGCAGGACGACCGCATCCTGTTCGGCGGCTACGACGCCGTCTACCACTACGGCGGACGGGTGCGCAGCGCTTACGAGGAGCGGCCGGCGAGCTTCACCCGCCTGGCCTCGCACTTCTTCACGACCTTCCCGCAGCTGGAGGGCCTCCGCTTCACGCACCGCTGGGCCGGGGCCATCGACACCTGCAGCCGGTTCTGCGCCTTCTTCGGCACGGCGCGCGGCGGCCGCGTCGCATACGCGACCGGGTACACCGGGCTCGGCGTCGCGGCGACGCACTTCGGGGCCCGCGTGATGCTCGACCTGCTGGACGGCCGCGAAAGCGAGCGAACGGCCCTCGAGATGGTGCGGTCGCGCCCTGTGCCGTTCCCGCCCGAACCCGCGGCCGCGCTCGGGATCGGGCTCACGCGCTGGTCGCTCGACCGCGCCGATCATCGGGAGGGGCGGCGCAACCTCTTCCTGCGCGCTCTCGACGCGGCGGGCATGGGATTCGATTCGTAGCCGCCGTCGGTCTCAGCCCGAAGCGCCGCGGGCGAGCAGCGCCGCGTGCAGGGCGCCGACCGTCTCGCCGTCGTCGAGATCCATGCCGAGGAGCTCCTCGATGAGCGCGATCCGCTGGTAGAAGACGGAGCGCGAGAGGTGGCTCGCCGCGGCCGCCCTCGTGCGGTTGCCCGGGTGCGTCAGGTAGGCGCGAAGCACTTCCAGGAGGTCGCCGCCGGTCGCCAGGTCGTACTCGATCAGCGGGCCCAGCAGCTGCTCGGTGTGCTCGAGCATGCGGGGGTCGCCGCCGAACGCCGTCACCAGCCGCAGCAGGGGCCGGTGCTCGACGCGCTGCACGACCCGGGAGGCGCCCATCGCGCGCCTCGGGTCCGCGAGCGCTGAGAGCTCCGCGGCCTCCTCGAGGGACGCGAGCAGCCCCGGGATCCCGCGGGACTCGGAGCCCGCGGAGACGACGGGAGGCGCGTCGCGCCGCTCCTCCCCGCGGGCGCCCGACGACCGCACCCCTGGCCCCGCCGCCGCGGCGAGAGCGCCGAACAGCGCATCCGAGAAGGGACGGCCGGGTCGCGCCGCGAGCGCGACGACGACGGTCGACGGGAGCGCCGGGTGCACCCCCGCGAGAGCGTCGGCACCCCACGACCGCGCCGCGTCGGCCAGACGCCGCGCGACGTCGCCGATCGGTTCCGGGGGCAGCGCCGGCCGGAGGCGGACGGCGACGCCGACGACCGCTCGCCCGGTCACGGGGAATCCGGCGGCCTCGAACCGGGCCGCGAGCCCCCCTTCGCTGGCGAAGCGCCGGCCGAGCAGGGCGGCGAGGAGGGCCTCCTGGCTGCTCCGCACCCAGACGTCGTCCGGCTCAGCAAGCCGGCCGAGGGCGAGTGCGACGGCGGCCTGCTCGAGCACGGTCGACCTCCCCGCCGGATGCGGCCGGCCGGGCAGGGCGACGAGGTAGCCCCAGCGCCGGCCCCGGGCCTCGACCGGCACGATCGTCCAGTCGCCGTCGGCGGCGCCCGGCGCCGATCGCGCGGGAGACGGCTCGGCGCGATGCGCTGCTCGCGAGCGCTGCTCCCACCCGCCGAGCTCGGCCTCCTCGTCCGACAGTCCGTCGGCGGTGATCACCCGGTGACCGGTGTCCTCGAGCACCACCGGCGCCCCGAGGACGCGGGCGGCCTGTTCGACGATGAACTCGGCCGGGCTCCCGCGCAGGGCGAGCTGGGTGAACAGCGCGTGGAGCTCGTCGCGGGCCCGCAGCGCGGTCATCTGGTCGGCGATGATGCGGGAGTGCACCGCCTCGGTGACCGCCACGAAGCGGATCTCGCGATGGAGGACGACGAACGGCACGCCCGCGGCCTCGAGCTCTGCCACGAGCGCGGGAGGCGCCTGCCGCATCGGATCGCCGAGCTCGAGCACGAGCCCGGACACCCCGTCGTCGGCGAGCTGGCGGCCGAGCCTGCGGAGCGAGACGTCGTCCGACGGCCAGCCGACGCCCGTGGCGAGGAGGAGCTCTCCGCCGGAGACCAGCCGGGCGGCCGCGACCGTCTCGGCGACGTGCACCCAGCGCACCGGCGCGCCCAGTCCCTCCCGGCCGGCGACGACCTCGGGGAGGCCTTCGGCGAGCGCCTCCATGCGGAGGACCTCTCGCACGGTCGGCAGCACGGAGGCGGTCTTCTGACCCCCCATCGGACGATCTGTGTGGTCGCTGCCCAAGCCCCGACGATCTGGCATCACCGCGTGCCCCTTCGCTCTGTGATCATTGGGAGGAAAGCTTACTGTCCTCGCCGGGCAGAACGTCCGGCGAGCATCGAGGAGGAACTGTGGCCCTCATCCGTCATGTCATCGCGGGCGTCGCCGCCGGGGATCCGGTCCGCACCGGTCCGGTGTTCGACCCGGCCACCGGCGAGCAGCAGCACGAGGTCGTGCTCGCGAGCGCGGCCGAGACCGAGCAGGCGATCGCCGCCGCGCGCGCGGCCTTCCCGGCGTGGCGGGCGACCAGCCTCACCAAGCGTGCGGACGTGCTGTTCCGACTCCGCCATCTGCTCACCGAGCGCCGCGACGAGCTGGCCGCGATCGTCACCTCCGAGCACGGCAAGGTGCTCTCCGACGCGGCCGGCGAGATCGGGCGCGGCCTCGAGAACGTCGAGTTCGCCTCCGGCCTCATCGACAAGCTCAAGGGCGAGTACAGCGAGCAGGTCTCGACCGGCGTCGACGTGCACAGCGTCAAGCAGCCGGTCGGCGTCGTCGGCTGCATCACGCCGTTCAACTTCCCGGTGATGGTCCCGCTCTGGATGGTGGCGAGCGCCATCGCGTGCGGCAACACCGTCGTGCTGAAGCCGAGCGAGAAGGACCCGAGCGCCTCGGTGTTCCTGGCCGGCCTGTTCCGTGAGGCGGGTCTCCCGGACGGCGTCCTCAACGTGGTCCACGGGGACAAGGAGGCGGTCGACACGATCCTCGACTCCCCCGACGTCGCCGCGGTGAGCTTCGTCGGCTCGACCCCGATCGCCCGCTCGATCTACCAGCGCGCGAGCGCGAACGGGAAGCGCGTGCAGGCACTCGGCGGCGCGAAGAACCACATGGTCGTCCTGGAGGACGCGGACATCGACGCCGCCGCGGACGCCGCCGTCTCCGCGGCGTACGGCTCCGCGGGCGAGCGCTGCATGGCGGTCAGCGTCGTCGTCGCCGTCGGCGAGGTCGGGGATCGGCTGGTCCCCGCCATCCAGCGGCGCATCGGTGCGCTCCGCATCGGGCGCGGGACCGACCCGGCCAGCGAGATGGGGCCGCTCATCACCCGCGAGCACCGCGACAAGGTCGCCTCGTACGTGACGGGCGCCGCCGCCGAGGGCGCGACCGTGGTCGAGGACGGCACCCGGCGCTCGTTCGACGGAGACGGCTTCTTCGTCGGCGTCAGCCTCCTCGACCACGTGAAGCCCGGCATGAGGGCCTACGACGACGAGATCTTCGGCCCCGTGCTGTCCGTCGTGCGCGTCGACACCTTCGAGGAGGCCGTCGAGCTCGTGAACGACAACCCGTACGGCAACGGCGTCGCCCTGTTCACCCGCGACGGAGGCGCCGCCCGCCGGTTCGAGTTCGAGATCGAGGTCGGGATGGTCGGCATCAACGTGCCCATCCCGGTGCCGGTCGGGGCGTACTCTTTCGGCGGCTGGAAGAACTCGCTGTTCGGCGACTCGCACATCTACGGACCGGAGTCCTTCCACTTCTACACGCGGAGCAAGGTCGTGACCACGCGCTGGCCCGACCCCGTCCAGTCCCGCGTGAACCTCTCCTTCCCCGGCAACTCCTGATCGGAGCCATCATGACCGACACCCTCCCCGCCGCGGCCCGGACCGGCGCCGCCGAGCGCACCGGCTTCGCCGACCGGCACGGCGTCCAGCACCCCTTCGGCGACGCCGAGGCCGAGGCGCAGGTGCGCAGCGACGACCGCAGTCACGTGTTCCACTCCTGGAGCGCACAGGCGCAGATCGACCCGCTGCCGATCGCGGCCGGTGAGGGCTCCACGTTCTGGGACTACCAGGGCAACGCCTTCCTCGACTTCAGCTCGCAGCTCGTCAACCTCAACCTCGGGCACCAGCACCCCGACCTCGTCGCCGCTATCCAGCAGCAGGCCGGCCGGCTGGCGACGATCCAGCCGTCGATGGCGAACGACGTGCGCGGCGAGCTCGCCCGCCGCATCGCGGGCGTCGCGCCCGGCACGCTCGACTCGGTGTTCTTCACCAATGGAGGCGCGGACGCCAACGAGTACGCGGTCCGGCTCGCCCGGCGGGTGACCGGCCGCCGCAAGGTGCTGTCGATGTACCGCTCGTACCACGGCGGTACGGCCACGGCGATCGCGCTCACCGGCGACCCGCGCCGGTGGGCGAACGAGCCGAGCGACCCCTCCGTGGCGCACTTCTTCGGCCCGTACCCGTACCGGTCCGCGTTCCACTCGACGAGCCCCGAGGAGGAGACGGCCCGAGCCCTGGAGCACCTCGAGAACGTCATCGTGCTGGAGGGCGCCGCGACCGTCGCCGCGATCATCATCGAGACGATCGTCGGCACGAACGGCGTGCTCGTCCCTCCCCCGGGCTACCTCGCCGGTGTGCGCGAGCTGTGCGACCGGTACGGCATCGTCTACATCGCCGACGAGGTGATGGTCGGCTTCGGCCGCGTCGGCGAGTGGTTCGCCGTCGACGCCTTCGATGTCGTCCCCGACCTCATCACCTTCGCGAAGGGCGTCAACTCCGGGTACGTGCCGCTCGGCGGCGTCGTGATCTCGGACGCGATCGCCTCCTTCTTCGACGACGTGTCGTTCCAGGGCGGCCTGACGTACTCCGGTCACCCGCTCGCGTGCGCCGCCGGCGTGGCGACCTTCGACGTCTTCGAGCGCGACGGCATCCTCGAGCGCGTGCGCGACCTCGGCAGCCGGGTCGTCGAGCCGGAGATCACCTCCTGGCTCGACCGCCACCCGTCGCTCGGGGAGGTGCGCGGCCGCGGGCTGTTCTGGGCGCTGGAACTCGTGCGCGACCGCGAGACGCGGGAGCCGCTCGTCCCGTTCAACGCGACGGGTGCCGACGCGGCCCCGATGGCCGAGGTCGCCGCCGCCTGCAAGAAGGCCGGCGTATGGCCGTTCACCCACTTCAACCGCGTGCACATCGCGCCGCCGCTGATCATCGAGGAGGACGAGCTGCGCCGCGGCCTGGCGGCCATCGACGCCGCTCTGGCGGTCGCCGACCGCTACGCGCGCTGACCCGGGCCGATAGTGTGAGCAGATGAGTGAACCCGGAGACGGCCGCGTCGCGGTCTACATCGACTTCGACAACATCGTGATCTCGCGGTACGACCAGGTCCACGGACGCGGGTCGTACATGCGCGACCGCCCGAAGTCGAGCTCGGCCGCTCCGAAGGGCGCTTTCGCCGACAAACTGGAGGAGGCCCGCGTCGACCTCGGCGCGATCCTCGACTTCGACTCGTCCTTCGGGACGCTCGTGCTGACACGGGCCTACGCCGACTGGTCCTCGGCGGTCAACGCCGAGTACCGCGGCCAGCTCGTCGGGCGCGCCGTAGACCTGGTGCAGCTGTTCCCCGCGGCCGCCTACGCCAAGAACGGCGCCGACATCCGTCTGGCGGTCGACGCCGTCGAGGACCTGTTCCGCCTTCCGGAGCTCACGCACGTCGTGATCGTGGCCGGCGACTCCGACTACGTCCCGCTGGCCCAGCGCATCCGCCGCCTCGGCCGCTACGTCGTCGGCATCGGAGTCGCCGGATCCACGGCGAAATCGCTCGCGGCCGCCTGCGACGAGTTCGTCAGCTACGACGATCTCCCGGGCGTCGCCCGCGACGAAGCCGCCGACGCGGCGATCGCTCCCGAGGTCGAGGTCGAAGAGGCCGCTGAGGCCGCTGAGGCCGACGAGACCGCAGCCGCCGCGGTCGCAGAGCCTGCCGCGCCGACTGTCCCCGCGGCGAAGGACGGTGCGGCGCCGGCCGAAAAGCCCGCGACATCCGCCCGGAGGCGCTCCTCACGGAAGCCGAAAGAGGCGGCCGAGCCCGCCGCTGTCGTCGAGGCCTCCGACGAGACCCTCGACGAGCGCCAGCAGACGGCCACGCGCCTCCTCGCCCGCGCCATGCAGCTCGGGCACGAGAAGGACGACTCCGACTGGCTGAACAGCGGGACCGTCAAGAGCCAGATGAAGCGGATGGACCCGTCGTTCAGCGAGAAGGCGCTCGGGTACCGGTCGTTCAGCGACTTCGTGAAGTCCCGCGCCGACCTCGTCGAGCTCGACGACAGCACGACGGCCCAGCTCGTGCGCCTCGCGCCGACCAGGCCGCGCCGGGCGCGCCACAGCGGCCGGGCCACCGACCCGGTGAACTCCTGACCCGCGTCCCTCCTGGCTCGCGCTCCTCCTGACCCTCGTTCCTGCTGACACCAAGCGGGCACACAGCTTCGGCGGGTTGCATGCAGGCCATGGCACGACAGTGGATGGCGACGAATTGGGGCGGACCGGAGGACTGGGAGTTCGCGGAGGTCAAGACCCCCGCACCCGGCGCCGGTGAGGTGACGATCCGGGTGACCGCGGCGGGCGTGAACCCGGCCGACGCGAAGCACGTCCGGGCACCGCGTCCCGGCGTGACCCTCCCGGTGCCCATCGGCTACGAGGTCGCCGGGGTGATCTCGGCCCTCGGACCCGGCACCGAGATCGCATCGGGAGGCGGTGCTCCCGGCGACGAGGTCGTCGCCTTCCGCATCCAGGGCGGCTACGCGACCGAGGTGACCGTTCCCGCGAAAGATGTCTTCGCCAAGCCGCCGCGGCTCGCCGACGAGGAGGCGGCGAACCTCCTCCTGGCCGGGACGACCGCGGCACAGATGCTCCACGTCACCGACGTGCGTGCGGGCGAGACGATCCTCGTCCACGGCGCGTCCGGTGCGGTCGGCGTGAGCGTGCTGCAGCAGGCCGCCGAGCTCGGCGCCCGCGTCATCGGCACGGCGAGCGAGCGCAGCTTCGATCGGGTCCGCCGGTTCGGGGGCCTCCCCGTGGCCTACGATCCAGGGCTCGCCGAGCGCGTCCGCGAGGCCGCGCAGGGCCCGATCGCGGCCGCCCTCGACACGGTCGGAACCGCGGAAGCCGTCGATGTCTCGCTGGAGCTCGTGCCCGACCGCCTGCGGATCGTCACCATCGTCGCAGCGGACCGCGCGGAACAGGAGGGGTTCCACGCGGTCTTCGGCGCTCAGCCGGGGAGCCAGGCCTACCGCGACTCGGTGCGGGCCCGCCTCCTCCAGCTCGCCGGAGAGGGGCGGCTGCAGGTGCCCATCGCGCGGACCTATCCGCTGGCGCAGGCACCCGAGGCGCTGGCCTTCCTCGCCGAAGGGCACCCCGGCGGCAAGATCGCACTGCTGCCCTGAGCCCGCTCTGCTCGACCGCCTAGCGCTCCTCGAACGCGCCGCGCTCCGCGTCCGCCTCCGACATGACCACCATGCCGCCGGTGCGCTGACTGGTGTGGAGGAGCGCCTCCATCCACCGCTCGTTCAGCTTGGGCGGACGGCTGCCCGAGAAGACGAACGCCATCGGGATCTCGCGGCTGATCCAGAGGCTCATCCGGCCGCCGCCGTTCTCTGCGGGGATCTGCCAGTTCAGCAGGAAGCTCTCGTGCCGGCGGAGCTTCGTCACGATCGCCATCTTCACGTGCGACAGGGTGCGGTCGTCGAACTCGTACTCCTGGCCGCTGAAGCCGTAGACGAGACGGCCCATCAGGCCTCCTTCTTCCTCGCCCTGCTGGCTCGATAGCTGCCCTCCGGGACCTCCTGGCGGATCTCGGCACGCAGGGCGTCCTCGAGGAGGAGCCCGCCGTTGCTGTTCGCCCGCTCGGTGAGGATGGTCAGCCAGTCGCGGTTCAGCTCGGGGAGGTCCGAGCCCGAGAACACGAACTGAACCGAGATGGAGGGGTCGAGCCAGATCGAGCGGAGCGTTCCGCCCGGCGCCGTCGTGCGGTCGTTCCAGATCAGGAGGAACCCCTCCCGGCGCCGCAGCTTCGTGGAGATGACCGCCTGCAGGTGGGCCAGCACCCGGTCGTCGAACGTGAAGCCGTCCGCACCGTCGTAGATCAGGGTTCCCATGCGTCCTCCCGCACTCACTTTCGCGGTGCCGCCGCGCGTCGTCAAGTCGCGCGGCCCGCAAGCCGTAAAGTCCGGCCATGGACGCTCTCACGCGAACCATCAAAGCGGCCCTCCTCTACGAGGACGGCCGGACCCTCGACAGCGTCGTGGTCGTGCCGCTCATCGGAGGGTGTCCTCCGGGCGAGATCCGCGTCGCCACCACGTTCGCCGGCGCCCTCGCCTACGACGTGTACGAGCTGGCCGACGACGAGGAGTACTCGTCGATGCCGGCCTACCCGTACCGCTCCACCATTCCCCTGACGACCGCGGACCTCGACGACTGAGCCCGGGTAGCGTGGAGGGGTGACCCCTCCCGTCCCTCCGCCGCGCGCGCGCGGGAGCCGCCGTGGCCGCGCTCAGCGTCGGGACCCTCCTCAATCCGCTCAACTCGTCGATGATCGCCGTGGCGCTCGTGCCCCTCCAGCACTCGTTCCGGGTCGACGTGGCGACCGTCACCTGGGTCGTCACCTCGTTCTACCTCGCGTCGGCGGCGGGTCAGCCGCTGATGGGCCGCCTCGGCGACCGGTTCGGCCCGCGCCGTCTCTTCCTGTTCGGCATGCTCGTCGTCGCGGCGGCGTGCGTCGCCACGCCCTTCGCTGGCTCGTTCGCCGGGGTCTGCGCCGGGAGGGTCGCGCTCGCCATCGGGACGGCGACGGCGTTCCCCTCGGCCATCTCGATGCTGCGACCGATCGCGGCCTCCTCCGGCGTCGGCAGTCCGCGCCTGCTCGGGCGGATCCAGATCGCGAACACGTCGGGGGCCGCGATCGGGCCGGTCCTCGGGGGCGTGCTGCTCACGTTCCTCGGCTGGCAGGCGATCTTCTGGGTCAACGTGCCGATAGCGCTGCTCGCCTTCGTGGGCGTGCGGCTCGCCGCTCCGCGCGACCCCGAACGGGAGCGCACACCGCTCAGCCGTACCCTGGCCGAGTCCGACATCCCCGGCATCGTGCTGTTCATCGGCACGCTCACGGCACTGCTCGTCTTCCTCCTCGACCTGAAGCCGCAACCGCTGTGGGGGCTCCTCCCCGTCGCGGTGCTGTGCGGCGCGCTCTTCGTCTGGCGCGAGCTGCGCGCCCGGGTGCCGTTCCTCGATCTCCGGCTTCTCGCCCGCAACCGGCGCCTGATGCTCGTGTACCTGTCGTTCGCGCTGTTCAACGTCGTGTACTACTCGGCGTTCTTCGGTCTCCCCCAGTTCCTCCAGGAGCACGGCGGCTACCCGGCCGGGATCGCCGGGCTCCTGATGTTCCCCCTCGCCGCGGTGACGATCGTGGTCACCCCGCTCGCCGCGCGCTCAATCGAGGGCGTCGGGCTGCGTCCGACGCTCCTCGCCGGCGCGGTCGCTCTCGTCATCGGGGCCGCACTGCTCATCTTCGCCGCGGCGACGACGGCGGCCTGGGTGATCCTGCTGCTCACGGCGGCACTCGGCATCCCGTACTGCGTCGTGAGCATCGCCATGAACCAGGCGCTCTATGCCTCGGCCCGCCCGGAGGAGAGCGGCGTCGCCGCCGGGATCTTCCAGACCTCGCGCTACGTCGGCGCGATCGTCGCGACCACTGTTCTCGGACTGCTCTTCACGGGAGGTACGACTCCCGCGCAGTGGACCACCGCTGTCGTCGTCGCCACCGGCCTGGCCATCGTCCATCTCGCCCTTCTCGTCCTCGTCCGCCCCGGTGGCCGCGACGGGACGGCCGGTGCCACGGCGGCTGCGCGCTCGTAGACTCCGCGCATGGAGCTCTGGCTGGGAGGCGGCGCACTCGGCACGCAGCTGCTGCTGCTCGGCCTGGCGTTCGTGCTGACCGGCATCATCGGCATCGAGCGCGAGAGCCGGCTGAAGAGCGCCGGCCTGCGGACGCACATCCTGGTCGGCGTCGGCTCGGCGCTGTTCACGCTCATCTCGGCCTACGGATTCGTCTCGCTCGGGTTCGCGCCGAGCGATCCCGGCCGGATCGCCGCGCAGGTGGTGACCGGCATCGGCTTCCTGGGCGCGGGCGTCATCTTCGTCAACCGCGGCAACGTCGTCGGTCTGACCACCGCGGCGTCGGTCTGGGTCGCGGCCGGCATCGGCATGGCGTGCGGGGCGGGTCTGCCGCTGCTGGCCGTCGCGGGCACCGTCCTCCAACTCATCGCAGTGGGAACCATGCCGATGGCGGAGCGCGTGCTCCGTCGCACCGCGGGCGCGACCCTCACTGTGCGAGCGGCCCGCGACTCGGGCGCTCTTCAGGCCGTGCTCGAGCACTGCGCGGGATCGGGACTCCGGACGCGGATCGACCAGGTCGCGCGGGCGGCGGGCGGCGCGGACCTCGAGCTGACGCTGCGGATCCGCGGGCGGCGCACGGACACGGAGCGGCTCGCGACCGAGGTGGCGGGGCTGGACGGGGTGACGGCCGTGCGGGTCGGAGACCCGGCTCCCCGCTGATGCATCGGCGCATCACCGGGGAGCACACCGCGCCGGGTAGATTCGGGGGATGCAGGTGGTGGTGGCGACCTCTCACGGTGACGGCCGTCTGGTGGTCTCCCCCGCGACGCGGCCGATCGCCGGGCTGTGGCTGGGGCACGGCGCGGGCGGCGGCATCGAGGCACGCGATCTGGCGGAGCTGGCCGCTGGGCTCCCGGCGCGCGGGATCAGCGTGGTGCGCTACGAGCAGCCCTGGCGCGTGGCCTGCCGCCGTGTCGCCGCTCGTCCGGCGACGCTCGACGAGGCCTGGGTCGAGACGGCTCCCCGCGTCCGCGAGCTGATCGGAGACGCCCCGCTGGTCGCCGGGGGCCGGAGCGCCGGGGCGCGTGTCGCCTGCCGCACCGCGGCCCAGGTGGACGCCGCCGCGGTCGTCTGCCTCGCCTTCCCGCTGCACCCGCCCGGCCGACCGGAGAAGTCGCGTCTCGAGGAGTTGCTCACGCCCACCGTCCCGGTGCTGGTGCTCCAGGGAGAACGGGACACTTTCGGCAGCGCAGACACCGTGGCGAGGGAGGCGGCCGGTCGCTCCGGGATCCGCGTCGTCCCCGTCCCGGGGGCGGACCACGGGATGAAGGTGCTCGCCTCCTCTGCCGTGCCCCAGCAGGAGGCGCTCGACCTCGTCACCCGAGCGGTCGCCGACTTCGTCGCCGCGGTGGTGTGAGCCCGGTGGAACCCGCCCACCCAGATGGCCGCCTCCGACACCGTTCCGGCGCCCTCCTCCCCCGTCACCGCTTCGCGAACGGAGGGCATCCGCGCTCGCGCCGCCTGAACCGCCCTCCTTCCCCGCCGCACCCCGGCGTGTCGACCCGCACCTCCTCCCTCCCCGAGATCCCCGGCCCCAAACAGCCCGCTCCGGCGTATCGTTCGGCGCCATGAACCCCATCACTCCTTCGGACGGCGGCCGTCCCTCCCGTTCAGAACTCGCCGACTTCGCCGCGCGGCTCGAGGCGCTCGGCCCGCAGACCCCGGTGTTCCCTCGCACCATCGTCTCGATCGACGCCGGCCATCTGTTCCACAGCCTGGGCACGGGAGCCGACCTCACGCTCCCGTCGGGTGCAGCGACGGGCGACACCCTGTTCGCGCCGAACCTCAACCCGGCGTTCTTCTACTCCTGGGACGTCCACACCGGGCAACCGCCCGACTGGTTCCGCGTCACCGTCCGGTTCACACCCGCCGACTTCGGCATTCAGGCGACCAGCGCCTACCTCATCGAGTGGATCGTGCTCCCGTTCTTCCTCGACCCGGGTGCGGAACTCACTGCCCAGGTCTCCGTCGGGGGCGCACCGCAGACGGTGACGTTGAACGATCAGGCGGTCACGAGAGTCCGCATCGGCTCCGCGCCGATCCCGCCGGGCGAGACCCTCACCGCCGAGCTCATCCGGAGCAGCGCACAGGGCAGCTGGATCTGGCTGCGCACCGACATCGGATTCCCGCCGCTGACGAACGAGCCGTAACCGACCCGAACGGACCTCAGCTGGATCGCCCGAAGACGAAGACGCCCGCGGTCCCGACCGGCTGCACGAGGAGGTGCCAGCCCTTCGCCTTCATCGCGTCCGCCGTCTCTGTGAGGGTGGGGTCGACCGTGATGAAGTCGGAGTGGTACTCGTCGGCGATGCTGATCAAACGACTGGCCGACAGCGTGTTGTAGAGGAGGGGCCCCGGGGCGACGCACTGACTGAGGCCGCCGAGGTCTCCGATGCGCTTCTTCCACTCCCGCCAAGGCTTGCCGCCGTACGGGACGTCCTTGCAGTCGACGACGACGGCCCGCTGGGTGACGAGTTTCGTCCACTCGTTGCGGGGCGACGACACGATCACCTTGCCGGCCGGGACGGCCGCCCGCACCTGATCGCCCCACTGGATGAGCGCCTGATTGCTGATGAACCGGAAGTCCGGCCGCTTGATCGTGATCGCCCCGCTGCCCGCCGCCGTGAAGACGAACAGCAGCCCGAGGAGGAACGCCGAGAGACCCATGATGAAGGGACGGCTGACGCGTCGCCGGTAGCGGACACCGAGGATCGCCGACGCCGCGATGATCGCGATGACAGCCAGGAAGAGCGGGCTCGTGACTCCCATGACGTAGCGGAAGGGGCTCGTGAGGAATCCGGCGAGCGCCAGCGCCCAGAGGATGAGGCGGACGATGCTCCACCGCGTGAGCTCGGGCTTCAGGAGGGGCAGCAGAGCCCCCCAGATCGCGAACGGGAGCAGCACAACGCCGAGCCGGTACACGTTGACGCCCTGCGCGAGCGGACCGAGCACGGGGACGCTCAGCGCATCCGCGGCGAAACCGAGCCCGTAGCCCGCGATGGCGAGCCCGACGGTGACCAGCCAGGCGAGCCGCAGACGTCGCGGCAGCAGGAAGACGGACAGCGCCGCGAGCACGATGAGGCCGACCGTCGACATCAGTTCAGGGGCCGACCAGAGATGCGCGGCGCAGTGGTACGGGATGACCGTGTCGCAGATCTCGACGAAGTCGTGAAGGTTGGAGGCCACCGGCCGGAACAGCAGACCGAAGATGACGAAAGCAGTGGTCACCGCGATCGCCCCGACGAGGCGCCAGTCGATGCGCCGGGTGCGGACCACGTCGAGGACGGTGAACGCGCCCAGGATGATCGCGATCACGGCGCCTTCCTGAACGTGGACGATGGCGACGAGCACGGACACCACCCCGGCCAGCCAGCGACGATCGGTGAGCAGAGCCGCCACGGCGAGGTAGACCAGGCTCGCGCTCGTCACGGCCGGCAGCGCCTGCGCGATGACGAGCGAACCGGTGCCGCCGATCTCCCACGGCGTCTGCGAGATGAGGAAGGTGAAGCCGATGGCCACAGGCCACGCGGCACGGCGTGCGACCAGCATGGCCATGAGAGCGGTGGCGCCGCCGAAAGCGAGCAGTCCGACCGCCCAGAACAGGGCGTACGCCGTGGACAGATGACCCGACAGCTGTCCCAGATAGGTGACGATGTCGAAGAACCAGTGGGGCTGCGGCGAGCTCTCCATGAACCAGTCGTTCGCGAAGGCGCCGGGGATCGCCCAGCTCAGTCCCTCCGGGGACAGCACGAAGTGGTCGCCCCACCCGGCGATGTACCCGGCCGCCTGGTTGCCCCACACCTCGAGGGTTCCGAGGAGGACGGCCATGCTGATCGCGAGACCCAGGGGTCCACGGATGTAGCGGACCGTCGTGGTCATCCACGGAGCGGCCTTCACGCAACCACCTCGGGGCTCTGCTGGACGCTCAGGGCGCGCCGGGCACGGCGCAGGCGCAGCAGGCCGACCCCCATGTCCCAGGCGTCCGAGATCCGGACCGTCGACGGCTTCGGTGCGTGGTCCTTCGACAGCACGACCGGGACCTCGGCGATCGAGAGCCCCTGGAGTTCCGCGGCGTAGATGAGCTGGGTCGTGAACAGGAAGCCGGGCTCGGTGAAGAGCGACACGTTCTCACGGAGCCAGTCGCCGTCGGCGATGATGGTGCCCTGCGAGTCGCCGACCTCCGAGCCCAGGAGGGCGCGCCGGAACACGCGATAGCCGTAGGTGTACAGGTGGCGGTGGACGTGACGGTTGATCTGGGAGCCGGGGTGCGCCTTCGATCCGATGATGATGTGGGGCCGCGGGTCGAGCTTCCTCGCTTCGTCGACATCGGTGAAGTCGAAGGGGAGGTCGTCAGCAGTGAGGAGCACGAGCGGCGCGGTCGACATCTCGATGCCGACCCGCAGCGCGTTGCCCATGCCCTTCTCCGACTGAGCGAGGCGGAACCGGACGTGAGGGGTGTCCTTGGCCAGCTCCTGCGCCAGCGGCCAGGTGAGGTCGGTGGAGCCGTTCTCGACGAGGATGATCTCGGTCCGGCCGTGGGAGAGGTACGCGAGCCAGCGCTCGATGGTGCGGGCGAGGACCATCGAGCTGTTGTGCAGCGGGATGACGATCGAGAGGCCGACGTGGCGGTTCCACGGGTGATCATTCATAGGACGAGAGCTCCAGCAGGACTGGCTGCTCCGGATTGGGCACACAACGGGAACGTGTGAGCAGCCTGGGACATCCTATAGGGGTAGAACCGTGCCCCTATACCACGCCGCGCGTGGGCCATCCGAGCCTCGCGGCGACGACGCGGGCTCCTCGCGGACGAACGGACCAGCGGTGGTGGACGGTGGTCCGACGCCTCATTCGGCGGACCAGAGCTCCTCGGCCTCGAGGACCAGATCGATCATCTGACGCAGGAGACCTCCCATCGATGTCGACCTCAGCAGGGTGTACCTGTCGTACTCGCCCAGCGGGGCGATCGCCGCCAGTTGCCACACGGCTGCGACGGGATCGTCCGACAGCTCGATTCCGGCGTCCGACTGCGGCTCAGCGACGCGGGCGATCACGCGGCGGACAACCGCTTCGGCCTCGGTCCGCAGGGGCGCGAGCGCCTCCGACCACTCCAGGTCCGGCAGCATCGAGAGCTCGGCCCGGGGATACGGGTCGTCGTCAAGCCAGCGCTCGACCGTGAACCGCCGGGTCCCCGCGCCCACGATGAGCAGATCGTCGGCTCCCGCGGCGGCGCTCACAAGGCGCGCCATCGTCCCGACCGAGGCGCGCTGGTCGCCACCCCCGGCTTCTGGTCCCCGCTCGATGAGGACGACGCCGAACTCGAACCCCGGTTCGACCTCGTCGAGCAACCGGCCGACCATCGTGAGATACCGGGGCTCGAACACCCGAAGCGGAATGAGCACGCTGGGGAACAGCACTGATCCGAGCGGGAACATCGGTGAGGCGGCCATACTCCAGTCAAGCACCGCGGGCATAGAGTGAACAGGTGCCCCGACCGCGCCCCGAGACCCCAGGACCCGGACAGGAGTCTGTGTGGGACTACCCGCGGCCGCCGCGCATCGAGCGCGTCGCCGCGCCGGTCACGATCCGTCTGGGCGGGCAGCTCATCATCGACACCCGGGACGTCGTCCGGGTGCTCGAGACCAGCCATCCGCCGGTCTACTACCTCCCGATAGCCGACTTCGCGCCCGGCGCGCTGGTCGACGCCGACGGTTCGTCGTTCTGCGAGTTCAAGGGCACCGCACGATATCTCGACGTTCGCGGGGGAGGCGAGGTGCGGTCCGGTGCCGCGTGGAACTACCCGCATCCGTCGCCCGGGTTCGAGCTTCTCCGAGACCGCGTCGCCGTCTACGCCCAGCAGATGGACGAGTGCACGGTCGACGGCGAGGTCGTCACGCCGCAGCCCGGAGGCTTCTACGGCGGCTGGATCACGAGCGCCGTCGTCGGGCCCTTCAAGGGGTCGCCCGGGTCACACGGCTGGTGAGCGCCGGGGATACCCACACGGTGGAGCCGAACTCCGCTACGTCGCGCAAGGTGCGTAACGGTGAAGGAGCTCGACCTCGTCGCGCGCGGCTTCGGGAGGAGTTCCGCTCCAACACGCCGCAATGAGACGGTTAGGGGAGGCGAAGCGCGCGCTTCGAGAGTGAACTCTCCTCCGTAACCGACGCGCCCGGACCCCAGGACGTGGTCGAGCACTCCTCGCATCCCGACCCCCGACACGGGCCCTCTGACGAACCGCCTCTTCTCAAAGACGCGACTCGGCGTGGTGCGAGCTAAACGTTGAACCGGAACTCCACCACGTCCCCGTCCTGCATGACGTAGTCCTTGCCCTCCATGCGCGCCTTGCCGCGGGAGCGGGCCTCGGCGACGCTGCCCGCCTCCATCAGGTCGTCGAATGAGATGACCTCGGCCTTGATGAAGCCCTTTTCGAAGTCGGTGTGGATCACGCCGGCCGCCTGCGGGGCCTTCCACCCCTTGTGGATGGTCCAGGCGCGCGACTCCTTGGGGCCGGCGGTCAGGTAGGTCTGGAGCCCGAGCGTGTCGAAGCCGATGCGCGCGAGCTGGTCGAGGCCCGACTCCTCCTGACCGGTGGAGGCGAGGAGCTCGGCCGCGTCGTCCGCGTCGAGGTCGATGAGCTCGGACTCGAGCTTGGCGTCGAGGAAGACGGCCTGAGCGGGCGCCACGAGCGCGGCGAGCTCGGCGCGGCGGCTCTCGTCGGTGAGCACCTCCTCGTCGACGTTGAAGACGTAGATGAAGGGCTTCGCGGTCAGGAGGCCGAGCTCCTTCACCGGCTCGAGGTCGATGCTGGAGGTGGACAGCGGCTTCCCCGCGTTGAGGTACTCGATCGCGGCGCGAGCGGTCTCGAGGACGACCGGCTCGAGCTTGCGGCCCTTGACCTCCTTCTCGTAGCGCTGCTCGGCCTTCTCGAGGGTCTGCAGGTCGGCGAGGATCAGCTCGGTGTTGATCGTCTCCATGTCGCCTGCCGGGTCGGTCTTGCCCGCGACGTGCACCACATCGCTGTCGCTGAAGCCCCGGACGACCTGGGCGATGGCGTCGGCCTCGCGGATGTTGGCGAGGAACTTGTTGCCGAGGCCCTCCCCCTCGCTCGCTCCCTTGACGATGCCGGCGATGTCGACGAAGGAGACGGGGGCCGGAACGACGCGCTCACTGTGGAACAGCTCCGCCAGCTTGTCGAGCCGCGGGTCCGGCAGGTTCACCACGCCGACGTTGGGCTCGATGGTCGCGAACGGGTAGTTCGCCGCCAGAGCGTCGTTCTTCGTCAGTGCGTTGAACAGGGTGGACTTGCCCACGTTGGGCAGGCCGACGATACCGATAGTGAGAGCCACGGTCGTCCATTCTACGGGGGCGCCCGGTGAGCACCGGGGCGCCAGGGACCGGGGGTAGGTCGGGAGGGAGGCGGTCGCGGCAGCCGCGAGCGCCGGATCGGGGACGCGCGGGCCCTCCTCGCGGGCACCGTCGGTGGAGCGTGTCAGCATGACGGCGTGCCACTGGATTTCACCGCCATCGACTTCGAGACCGCGAACTCCTCCGCCGCGTCGGCGTGCTCGGTCGGGTTGATCAAGGTGAGGGACGGCAAGGTGGTGGACCGCGCGGGCTGGCTGATCCAGCCGCCGCCCGGTCACGACCAGTTCCAGGAATGGAATGTCCGCATCCACGGCATTCAGCCGCAGGACGTCGTCGGGGCGATGGGGTGGGTCGAGCAGCTCGCCGACCTGGTCGAGTTCGCCGAGGACGACCACCTGGTGGCGCACAACGCGGGCTTCGACATGGGCGTGATCCGCGCCGCGTGCGCGGCGACGATGGTGTCGTGCCCGGAGTACGCGTATCTGTGCAGCCTCCAGGTCGCGCGCCGCACCTACCACCTGGAGTCGTACCGGCTCCCGGTCGCGGCGATGGCCGCCGGCTTCGACGACTTCCACCACCACGACGCGCTCGCCGACGCGGAGGCCTGCGCCGCGATCGTCATCCACGCCGCGAAGCGTCACGAGGCCGCCACGGTCGCCGATCTCGCGGCGCTGACGGGCGCACGCCTCGGCCGCATCGGCGCGCCCGCGTTCGCGGCCTGACCACTCCTCCCCCGAGTTCTCCGGCCAGTCCGACCCCGCGCGTTCGGAGGGCCCGCGGCGCGCGTCCGGGCAGTGTCGGCGGCCCCTGACAGACTGACCGCATGGACATCCTCGCCCTGCTCCTCGGCCTCCTGATCGGCCTCGTCGTCGGTGCCGCGGGCGCCGGTCTCGCCGTCGTCGCGCTGCTGCGCTCCCGGTCCGCGGCCGAGCCCGCCGAGCCGGCCATCGACCCGGCGGTCGTCGCGGCCCGGCACGCGGCCGAACTCGCCGAGGTGCGGGCTGCTGAGGCAGCTGTGCAGGCCGAGATCCGCGCCGACCTCGCCGCCGCGTCCGCCCGCGTCGATGCGCTTCAGGCCCAGCTCCGTGATGCGCAGCAGCTGCAGCGAGAGACCGTCGAGCGCCACCGGGCCGAGCTGGAGGCGCAGCAGCAGCGCGAACGCGCCGAGAGCAAGGTACTGCAGGCCCTCGCCCCCGTGCGCGAGAGCCTGACCGACATGCAGCGCAAGGTGGTCGAGCTCGAGCAGCAGCGGAACCAGCAGCACGGTCAGCTGACCCAGCAGCTCCGCACGGCTGCCGAATCCGAGGAGAGGCTCCGCAGCACGGCCGAGGCGCTGGCGTCCGCGCTCCGTTCGAACAGCACCCGCGGCGTGTGGGGCGAGGCCCAGCTCCGCAGCGTCGTCGAGGCGGCGGGCCTCATCGAGCGCGTCGACTTCGACGTCCAGTCGAGCATCACGTCGGACTCCGGCGCGGGCCGTCCCGACATGATCGTGCACCTCCCGGGCGGCAAGAGCATCGCGCTCGACGCGAAGGTGCCGTTCAACGCCTACCTCGAGGCGAGCCAGATCCCGGCGACCGCGACGGGGTCCGAAGCCGCGCAGCGCACCGCGCTCCTCAAGCAGCACGTCAAGGCGGTGCGCGACCACATCACGACGCTCGGCAGCAAGGCCTACTGGACCGGCCTCGACTCCTCCCCCGAGCTCGTCATCGCCTTCATCCCGAGCGAGTCGCTGGTCTCGTCGGCGCTCGAGGCCGACCCGTCGATCATGGAGTTCGCCTTCGGGAAGCGGGTCGCCCTCGCCTCGCCGGTCACCCTCTGGTCGGTGCTCAAGACGGTCGCGTTCAGCTGGCAGCAGGATGTGCTCACGCAGGAGGCCAAGCAGCTGTTCGACCTGAGTCGCACGCTCTACACGCGTCTCTCGACGACCGCCTCCCACATCGAGAAGCTCGGCCGGTCGCTCGAGCGCACCGTCAAGGACTACAACGGCTTCGTCGGCTCGCTCGAGCGCCAGGTCTTCCCGGCGGCGCGCAAGCTCAACGCGCTCGACGAGTCCAAGGTCATCGGCGTGATCGAAGGCATCGAGGAGGCGCCCCGCGAGCTGACCGCGTACGAGCTCGTCAGCGAGCTCGAGCCGCGCGACATGCACGGCATCGACAAGCTCGCCCTCGACGAGGTCGCCCGCGCCAAGGCGTCCCGTGAAGGCTCCGCCTCCGACGGCGAGGACGAGCGCGAGTCCGCCTGACTCGATCAGAGCCGGATCGGTCGCCCGATCAGAGCTGGTCGGGCGACAGCCACTTCTCGGCGAGGTGGTCGGCGACCACGCGACGGATGGTTCCCGACTTCGAGCGGAGCACGATCGACTCGGTGCGGATGATCGGACCCTTCCGGCGCACGCCCTCCACCAAGCCGCCGTCGGTCACACCGGTCGCGACGAAGAACGTGTTGTCGCCCTTCACCAGGTCGTCCGCGTCATAGATGCGGTCCATGTCCAGCCCGGCCGCCTCGCCCTGAGCGCGCTCGGCGTCGTCCTTCGGCGCCAGCTTTCCCTGCATGAATCCGCCGAGCGCCTTGATCGCCGCCGCCGTCGTGATCCCCTCCGGGCTGCCCCCGATGCCCACGCACATGTCGATGCGCGACTCGTACCGGGCGGCGTTGATGCCGCCCGCGACATCCCCGTCCAGCAGCAGTCGCGTGCCCGCCCCGGCCGCGCGGATCTCCTCGATCAGGCCCTCGTGCCGCGGGCGGTCCAGCACGGCCACGCGGATCTCCCCGACCGGCTTGCCCTTCGCCTTCGCGAGCTCGCGGATGTTCTCACCGATCGGCTGAGACAGGTCGACCACGCCGCGACCCTCGGGGCCGGTCACGATCTTCGACATGTAGAAGACGCTGGATGCGTCGAGCATCGTCCCCCGATCGGACACCGCGATCACCGAGAGCGCGTTCTGGCGGCCGGCCGCCGTGAGCGAGGTGCCGTCGATCGGGTCCACCGCGATGTCGCAGGCCGGACCGCGGCCATTGCCGACGTGCTCCCCGTTGAACAGCATCGGGGCGTTGTCCTTCTCGCCCTCGCCGATGACGATGAGGCCGTCGAAGTTCACCGTCCCGAGGAACTTGCGCATCGCATCGACCGCCGCGCCGTCGGCCGCGTTCTTGTCGCCGCGGCCGATCCACGGCGTCGCCCGGATCGCCGCCGCCTCCGTCGCCCTCACCAGCTCCATCGCCAGGTTCCGGTCCGGGTGCAGGAACAGTGTCGCGGTGTCGGTGCTGGTCATGGTGGGTCCTCCCGGACGGAATTCGACATCGCCGCCGGCCTGACGGCTTCGCAGCCAGTGTATCGGCGCATGGATTCCGCGCCACGGACGGTCGGAGCAGCCCGGACCGGCCCCCGGCCGCCCGAGGCGGCGTCGGTATGATGAACGCGTTCGACACCCCGATCCCAAGGAGCTGCAATGCCCATCGCCACGCCGGACCAGTACGCAGAGATGCTCGACAGAGCGAAGGCCGGCGGCTTCGCCTACCCCGCGTTCAACGTTTCGTCGTCGCAGACGATCAACGCCGTCCTGCAGGGTCTGACCGAGGCCGGCAGCGACGGCATCATCCAGGTCACGACCGGGGGCGCCGACTACTTCGCCGGCCAGTCCGTCAAGGCCCGGGCGACCGGTGCGCTCGCGTTCGCCCGATTCGCCACGGAGGTCGCGAAGAACTACCCCATCACCGTCGCCCTGCACACCGACCACTGCCCGAAGAACGCGCTCGAGGACTTCGTGCTCCCGCTCATCGCCGCCTCCGAGGAGGAGGTGAAGGCCGGGCGCAACCCGATCTTCCAGTCCCACATGTGGGACGGCTCCGCGGTTCCGCTCGCCGAGAACCTCGAGATCGCGAAGGACATGATCAAGCGGACGAAGGCCATCAACGCCATCCTCGAGGTCGAGATCGGCGTCGTCGGCGGCGAGGAGGACGGCGTCCGCCACGAAGGGTCGAACGAGGCGCTCTACACCACCCTCGGCGATGTCGAGCAGGCGGTCGAGGCCCTCGGCCTGGGCGAGAACGGCCGCTACATGGCCGCCCTGACCTTCGGCAACGTGCACGGCGTCTACAAGCCGGGCAACGTGAAGCTGCGCCCGGAGCTCCTCAAGGAGATCCAGGACGGCCTCGCGGCCAAGTACGGCACGGGTCCGAAGCCGCTCGACCTGGTCTTCCACGGCGGGTCCGGGTCGACCGACGAGGAGATCGCCGAGGCCGTCCGCAACGGTGTCGTGAAGATGAACATCGACACGGACACCCAGTACGCGTTCACCCGCTCCATCGCGGGCTACATGTTCCAGAACTACGACGGCGTGCTCAAGGTCGACGGCGAGGTCGGCAACAAGAAGCTCTACGACCCGCGCGCGTGGGGCAAGGTGGCCGAGTCCGCCATGGCGAAGCGCGTCATCGAGGCGACCCAGCAGCTGGGATCCGCCGGACACTCGGGCAAGTAGTCGACGGTGGCGGCGGGGACCCCCGCCGCCACCCGCCCAGGGGCGACAGAAGAGGGGGCGGCCTGATGGCCGACGAGCAACCGCAGCCGAACGACCGGCCGCGGCCGCAGTACGGGGAGCTCGCGCCTCCGGGATGGGTGTGGCGTCCCCCGGCGGATCAGCACCGCCTCGACACCGACCGGCCGCTGCCCGACTCGGCGCCGGCCGGACCGGACTATCCGCCGGCGCACCCGGGTGCGACGGGAGCCCGGCCGCCCGTGACCGGATCGACGGGTAACTGGAACCTCACGCTCACGATCCTGCTGATCGTGTTCGGCTTCTTCGGGATGTCGTACTCGGTGATCCTCTTCCAGGCCGTGGTTCCCTCCATCCAGTTCCTGTACACGCAGAACCACCTCGGAAGCTACTCGCCGCCCGGATACGTCGGCGCCATCGTGACGGCCGGATCGATCGCGATGGCCCTCATCTGGATCGTCTCGACGGCGATCTCGGTCACGCTCCTCGCGCGACGCCGGCTGGCGTTCTACGTTCCCCTGATCGCCGGCGTGCTCGCCTTCGTGCTCGTCATCGCGCTGACCGGTCTCGTCGCGGCGTCCGACCCCACCCTGATGGAGCTGTACCGGCAGGGGACGGTGCCGCCGACCACACCCTAGCGGGCCGGCGGCAGCGGCCGGCGACCTCGACCGTCGCTCAGGCCGCGGCTCGGTCCCGCGCCTCGGCGAGGCCGTCCGCGAGCGGTGTCGTCGGCCGCCCGAGCAGGCGGCTGAGCGTGCCGTCCGTGTCGGCGAGCGCGCCCTCCCGGATGTTGCCGTCGAGGGCGACGACGAAGCCAACCGTTGCCTCGTCGAGACCGGCGCCCCGGAGGATCTCCGCGTGCTCCTCCGGCGTCACCGACCGATGGACCACCGGGCGTCCGACGAGCGCCGAGAGAGCGTCGGCGAGGTCGGCGAACGTCCAGGCCGCGTCGCCCGCGAGCTCGTAGACCGCGCCCTCGTGCCCGGGCGTCGTGAGCACGACGGCCGCGGCCTCCGCATAGTCCTTGCGGGAGGCGCTGGCCACCCGCCCGTCGCCGGTGCTCGAGACGACCTCACCGGTCGCGGCAGCGGTATCGAGCTGCCCGACGTAGTTCTCCGTGTACCAGTTGTTCCGGAGGATGGTCACGGGGAGGCCCGAAGCAGCCAGCAGCCGCTCGGTCTCGGCGTGCTCCGGCGCGAGGACGAGGTCCGTGTCGGTCGCGTGCGGCGCGCTCGTGTACACGATCCTGCCCACCCCGGCGGCCACGGCCGCCTCGATGGCGTTGCGATGCTGCGGGATGCGGTTGCCGACCTCCGAACCGGAGACGAGAAGCAGCTCGTCGGCGCCTTCGAACGCGCGGAGGAGCGTCTCGGGCCGCTCGAAGTCGATCACGGCCGTCTCCACACCGAGGGAGGCGAGAGAGGCGAGCCGGTCCGCGGATCGGCCGAGGGCGCGGATCCGGGAGGCGGGAACGCCCCGCTCGAGCAGGTGGTCGACGACGAGGCGTCCGAGCTGGCCGGTGGCCCCGGTGACGGCGATGGTCATGGTTGTTCCTTTCGGTCGGTCACCGGGTCGAACCCGGGGAGCCTCCACAACCTTCCCGGCGGGAGGTACCCACTTTTCGGTAAGTTACGTACATGCAAGACGGTTTCGGCTCCCTGAACGGCTACGGCTTCACCGATGGCGTGCTCCCGTCCGCGTGCCCGAGTCGGATCGTGCTGAACCACGTCACGAGCACTTGGGGTGTGCTCGTGCTCGTCGCCCTCTCCCAGAGCGAGCTGCGCTGGGGCGAGCTGCGCCGCACCGTGCAGGGCATCAGCGAGAAGATGCTCGCTCAGACGCTCCGGACGCTCGAGAAGGACGGCTTCGTGCTGCGGACCGCCCAGCCGACCGTCCCTCCCCGGGTCGACTACAGCCTGACCGAGCGGGGGCGAGAGCTCACCGAGCACCTCCTCCCCCTGATGCGGTGGATCGCGGAGAACGCCGACGACATCCTCGCCCCGAACGACGCCGCGCCGGCACCGCTCGGCTTCGTCACCGGCCACGCCTCCGCCACGGGGGTTCACCGCGAGGGCAACGAGGACTCGGTGTACACCTCACCCTGGTCGGCGTTCGTCGCCGACGGCGTCGGCGGACACGCAGCCGGCGAGGTCGCCTCGGCGACGGTGACGATCCGGCTCGCCGCCATGCTCGACGCGACGGAGGGACGGATCTCGGGTGAGGAGCGGCTGCGCGAGCTCATCGCGGTCGCCAACGCCGATCTCGCTCTGCGGGCCCGATTCGACCCCTCCCTCGACGGCATGGCGACGACGCTGGTCGGTCTCTTCTCCGACGGTAAGCAGACCTTCGTGGCGCACACCGGCGATTCCCGGGCGTACCGCCTCCGCTCCGGGAAGCTTGAGCTCGTCACCCGCGACGACTCGCTCGTGCAGGAGCTGGTCTCCTCGGGCGCACTCCAGGAGGCCGACGTGCGGCGTCACCCGCTCCGGTCGGTCGTGACGCACGTCCTCGGCGGTGCGGCGGACGATGCCCGCGCCGTGCACTTGACCGCTGCTCCCGCCCGCAGGGGCGACCGCTGGCTTCTCGCCAGCGACGGGCTGACCGACTACGTGCCGCCACCGGTGATCGCAGACGCGCTCACCGGCGGGACGGCACAGGAAGCCGCCGAGCGCTTGCTCGCGGAAGCCCTCCGTTACGACGCGCGCGACAACGTCTCGGTCGTCGTGGCCGATGTTGTCTCCCATAGGGAGGCTCCCGCATACTCCCCGGCGTTCGGAGGCTCCGCCGCTGCGGACCCAGCATCGTCGCGCGAGCTCTAGGCCCAGCGGCGCCGGCTCAGCGGCCGCGGCCGCCGAGGGCGCGGGCGTCCTGCTTGCCGGTGACGTCTTTGCGGAGCTCCTTCGGCAGGGAGAACATGAGGTCCTCCTCCGCCGTCTTCACCTCGGCGACGTCGGCGTAGCCCGCGTCGGCGAGGTCGGACAGCACCTCCTGGACGAGGACCTCGGGCACGGAGGCGCCGCTCGTCACACCGACCGTCTCGACGCCGTCGAGCCACTCCTGCCGGATCTCGTTGGCGTAGTCGACCCGGTACGCGGCCTTCGCTCGGTACTCGAGAGCCACCTCCACCAGGCGGACCGAGTTGGAGGAGTTCGCGGAACCGACGACGATCACGAGGTCGGCCTGCTCGGCGACCTTCTTGATGGCGACCTGGCGGTTCTGCGTGGCGTAGCAGATGTCGTCGCTGGGCGGATCCTGGAGGTTCGGGAAGCGCTCGCGCAGGCGTCGCACCGTCTCCATCGTCTCGTCGACGGACAGCGTGGTCTGCGACAGCCAGACGACCTTGTCGGGGTCGCGCACCACGACGCTGTCGACGTCGCCCGGGCCGTTGACGAGGGTTACGTGGTCGGGCGCCTCACCGGCGGTGCCCTCGACCTCCTCGTGGCCGGCGTGACCGATCAGGAGGATCTCGAAGTCGTCGCGGGCGAAGCGCACGGCCTCGCGGTGCACCTTGGTCACGAGCGGGCACGTGGCGTCGATCGCCTGGAGGCCCCGCTCCGCCGCGGAGTTCACGACTGCCGGCGAGACGCCGTGCGCCGAGAACACGACGTGGGCGCCGGGCGGGACCTCGTCGACCTCGTCGACGAAGATGGCGCCCTGCTGCTCGAGCTCCGACACGACGTGGACGTTGTGGACGATCTGCTTGCGCACGTAGACGGGCGCGCCGTAGAGGTCGAGCGCCTTCTCGACTGCGACGACCGCGCGGTCCACGCCGGCGCAGTAACCGCGCGGGGCGGCGAGCAGCACCCGCTTGTGTCCGACGACCGGGTTATCCTGAAGCCGACCTCGCGAGCCCGGCTCACGGCGCACCGGAATCCGCGGCATCGGGAGGCTGATGGTTGCGTCGCTCACCCTTCGATCCTACGTGAGCGCACTGGACGGTGAATGGGAGGTGCCGGTGAGCGAGACCGCCACGGTCACGATGAGCGCTGGGCCGCCGACCGCCGACGCGCCCTGGCCCGTCGCGCTGCTCAGCAGCAAGATCAAGGGCTGGATCGACCGCCTCGGGACCGCCTGGGTCGAGGGCGAGATCACCCAGTGGGGCGTCTCCGGCGGCAACGTCTACGGCAAGCTCAAAGACCTCACCGAGGACGCCACGATCAGCTTCACCATCTGGTCGTCGGTCAAGGCGCGCATCCCGGCCGATCTCAAGCAGGGCGACCGCGTGGTCGCGGCGATCAAGCCGAACTTCTGGGTCAAGGGCGGCACCCTGACCATGCAGGTCTACGACATGAAGCACGTGGGCCTCGGCGACCTGCTCGAGCGGCTGGAGCGGTTGCGGCAGCAGCTCGCCGCGGAGGGGCTGTTCGCGGCCGAGCGCAAGAAGCGCCTCCCGTTCCTCCCGCACACCATCGGTCTCGTCACCGGCAAGGACTCCGACGCCGAGAAGGACGTGCTCCGGAACGCGCAGCTGCGCTGGCCCCAGGTCCGGTTCCGGGTCGTCCACGCGGCCGTGCAGGGCGAGCGGACGGTGACGGAGGTGATCTCGGCGATCCGGACGCTCGACGGCGACCCGGAGGTCGAGGTGATCATCGTCGCGCGGGGCGGCGGCGACTTCCAGAACCTGCTCGGCTTCAGCGACGAGCGGCTGGTCCGTGCGGCAGCGGCCGCGACCACGCCGATCGTCAGCGCGATCGGGCACGAGGCCGACCGGCCGCTGCTCGACGAGGTGGCCGACCTGCGCGCCTCCACGCCCACCGACGCGGCGAAGCGCGTCGTGCCCGACGTCGCCGAGGAGCTCGCCCGGGTGCAGCAGGCCCGCGCGCGCATCGGCACGCGCCTCACCCACCTGATCGCCCACGAGATCGACCGCATCGGGCACCTCCGGACCCGGCCGGCCCTCGCCTCCCCCGCCTGGATCGTCGATCGCCGCGCCGAGGAGCTCACCCGCTACGTCGCACGCGGCACGGAGCTCGTCGGTCGCTGCGTCGAGCGCGAGACGACGCGGGTCGCCGAGCTCCGCGGTCAACTGCGCGCCCTGTCGCCGCAGGGCACGCTCGACCGCGGGTACGCCATCGTCCAGACGGCCGCCGGGCACGTGGTGACCGCGCCGGGGGAGGCACCAGCGGGCTCGGAGCTGCGCGTCACCGTCTCCGGCGGCGCCTTCGCCGCGGTGGCCGGCGCCCCGGTCACCTCACCCGCGCACCCGGAGGGGAAATAGAATGGTCGACATGCCCCCCACCGAGACGACTTCGGCCACGGACGCTCTCGGCGCCATCGGCGCCCTGAGCTACGAGGAGGCGCGCGACGAGCTCGTGCGGGTCGTCGGCGAGCTCGAGCAGGGCAACGCGACGCTCGAGGAGTCGATCGCGCTCTGGGAGCGGGGCGAGGCGCTCGCCCGGCACTGCGAGGAGTGGCTGATCGGTGCGAAGGCGCGCCTCGAGGCCGCGCGCGCCGGTGCGGCCGGGAGTGCGCCGGAGCCGCGGGCCGAATGAGTCCTCGCGACAAACCGCCGGCGATCGTCGCCGAGCTCGGCCGGCCGGAGACGCCGGAAGAGACCGCTGCGCGCAAGGCGAAGAACTCGGCCGATCACCGCAACCGCCAGACCGTCAACAACCTGGTGCTGTCGCTCCTGGCGACGCTCGCCCTGGTGGCCGTCATCGTGCTGATCGTCCCGCGCGGCAACCCCGTGGGCACGACGCCCGCGGTCGACTACGCCGCCGTCGCGCAGCAGGCGCAGGGCAGCGAGCCGGACCACCTCCTCGTCCCGAAGCTGCCGGCCGGCTGGAAGTCGAACAACGCCGAGCTCCGCACGAAGACCCCCGACAACGTCGACAACTGGTACGTCGGCCTCCTCACCCCGAAGGGCCAGTTCATCGGCATCACGCAGGGCTTCCGCGCCAACGACAGCTGGGTCGCCAACCAGGTGAACCGCTCGATGGCGAAAGGCACCCGCACGATCGACGGCATCACGTGGGATGTCTACGACAACCGCTCGTCGTCCGCCGATGCCGGGAACGTCGAGTACGCCCTCGTCACCACCGCCGGCCGCAGCACCGTCGTCGTCTTCGGCACCGCTGACGACGCCGAGTTCCGCACCGTCGCCTCGTCCCTGTCCGCCCAGCTCACCAGCCTCGGAGGTAAGTGATGCCCACCACCCGTCCCGGAAAAGTCTGGAACGCCATGCTCGCCGGCAACGAGCGCTTCGTCGCCGGAACGCCCGCGCACCCCCACCAGGACGTGCAGCGGCGCGAGTTCGTCGCCGCCGGCCAGGATCCCGTCGCGGCGATCTTCGGCTGCTCCGACTCGCGCCTCGCAGCCGAGATCATCTTCGACATGGGCCTCGGCGACGCGTTCGTGATCCGCAACGCGGGTCAGGTCGCCTCCGACTCCGCGATCGGCTCGCTCGAGTACGCCGTCGCCGTGCTCCACGTCCCGCTCATCCTGGTGCTCGGCCACGACAACTGCGGCGCCGTCGCCTCCGCGATCGCCTCCCAGGCTCCGGATGCCGCGCCGCTCCCTCCCCACATCGCCGATCTGATCGCGCCGATCGTCCCCGCCGTCCACCGGGTCGCCGCCTCCGGACCGGGCGAGCCCGTCTCCCCCGGCACCGTCGACGCCGCCGAGGTCGGGCGCGAGCACCTGCGCGACACCGTCGCCGACCTCCTCGCCAAGTCGGAGATCATCAGCACGGCGGTCGCCGACAACGTGCTGGCGATCGTGGGCGCCAACTACCGCCTCCAGGAGGGTCGGGTCATCCCCGACGTCGTCCTCGGCCTGGCCGAACCGGCCGCCGAGCCAGAGCCCGCGCACTGAGCGCGGGCATCAGAAAGGAAGAACACACCGTGGTGGACACCCAGGCGGACTCCGAGTTCCGCATCGAGCACGACACGATGGGCGAGGTGCGCGTCCCGAAGGACGCGCTCTACAGCGCGCAGACGCAGCGCGCCGTCGAGAACTTCCCCATCTCGGGGTCGGTGCTCGAGCCGGCCCAGATCGCCGCGCTGGCGCGCATCAAGAAGTCCGCGGCGCTCGCCAACGCGCGCCTCGGCGTGCTCGACCAGGACGTCGCCGAGGCGATCGCCGCCGCGGCCGACGAGGTCGTGACCGGTCGCTACAACGGCGAGTTCCCGATCGACGTGTACCAGACCGGGTCCGGCACCTCCTCGAACATGAACATGAACGAGGTCCTGGCGACGCTGGCATCGCGGCGGCTGGGCCGGCCGGTCCACCCGAACGACCAGGTCAACGCCTCGCAGTCGTCGAACGACGTGTTCCCGACCTCGGTGCACATCGCCGTCACCGGTGCGCTCATCGACGACCTCATCCCCGCGCTCGACCACCTCGCCGTGGCCCTCGAGGAGAAGGCGGAGCTCTGGGCGACCGCGGTCAAGAGCGGTCGCACCCACCTGATGGACGCCACGCCGGTCACGCTCGGCCAGGAGTTCGGCGGCTACGCGGCCCAGATCCGCTACGGCATCGAGCGCGTGCAGGCGGCCCTCACGCGCGTGGCCGAGGTCCCGCTCGGCGGAACCGCCGTCGGCACCGGCATCAACACCCCGCTCGGTTTCCCGCAGCTGGTGATCGAGCTCCTCCGCGCCGAGACCGAGCTGCCGATCACCGAGGCCCGCAACCACTTCGAGGCGCAGGCCAACCGCGACGCCCTGGTCGAGACCTCGGGCGCGCTCCGGACGATCGCCGTGTCGCTCACGAAGATCTCCAACGACCTGCGCTGGATGGGCTCGGGACCGAACACGGGCCTCGGCGAGCTCCACATCCCCGACCTGCAGCCGGGGTCCTCCATCATGCCGGGCAAGGTCAACCCGGTCATCCCGGAGGCCGTCCTCATGGTCGCCGCTCGGGTCGTCGGCAACGACGCGACCATCGCCTGGAGCGGCGCCTCCGGCCTGTTCGAGCTCAACGTGGCCATCCCGGTCATGGGCACCGCCCTGCTCGAGTCGGTCCGGCTGCTCACCCAGGCGAGCCGCGTGCTGGCCGACAAGACGGTCAGGGGCCTGGAGGCGAACCTCGAGCGGGCGCGCGCCCTCGCCGAGTCGAGCCCCTCCATCGTGACGCCCCTCAACCGTGTCATCGGCTACGAGGCCGCGGCGAAGGTCGCGAAGCACTCCGTGGCGAACGGCATGACGGTACGCGAGGCGGTGATCGACCTCGGCTTCGTCGAGCGCGGAGAGGTCACGCTCGAGCAGCTGGACAAGGCCCTCGACGTCCTCACCATGACGCACCCGGGCTGACCCGGCACCCGCGAACGCCTGCCAGGAGCGCCCCGGATCTTCCGATTCGGGGCGCTTCTTCGTGTGCCTGCCGGCATCGGAGGGGTGCAAGGCCGCGTAGCGGCGAGTCGTCGGGAAAGGGAGGAGTTCTCGAGCACGGGGACTCGAGAACTCCTCCCTTTCCGACACTGCAGCGGAGCAGGGCGCTAGGCCAGCTCGTTGCCCTCCAGCATCTCGGTGACCAGGGCCGCGATGGCGGAGCGCTCCGACCGCGTCAGGGTGATGTGGGCGAACAGCGGGTGACCCTTGAGCGTCTCGATGACGCTCGCGACGCCGTCGTGCCGCCCGACGCGGAGGTTGTCGCGCTGTGCGACGTCGTGCGTGAGGACCACTCGCGAGTTCTGGCCGATACGGCTGAGCACCGTGAGCAGCACGTTCCGTTCGAGCGACTGCGCCTCGTCGACGATCACGAAGGCGTCGTGGAGGGACCGCCCGCGGATGTGCGTCAGCGGGAGCACCTCGAGCATCCCCCGCTCGACGACCTCGTCGAGGACGTTCTGCGACACGAGCGCGCCGAGCGTGTCGAACACGGCCTGGCCCCACGGGTTCATCTTCTCGCCCTGGTCGCCGGGCAGGTAGCCGAGCTCCTGGCCGCCGACCGCGTAGAGGGGGCGGAAGACCATGATCTTCTTGTGCTGCTGCCGCTCGAGCACCGCCTCCAGGCCCGCGCACAGTGCGAGCGCCGATTTGCCCGTCCCGGCGCGGCCGCCGAGCGACAGGATGCCGATCTCCGGGTCGAGCAGGAGGTCGATGGCGAGCCGCTGCTCGGCCGACCGGCCGTGGAGGCCGAAGACGTCGCGGTCGCCGCGCACGAGCTTGACCTCGCGGTCGGCGACGACGCGCCCGAGGGCGGAGCCACGGTCGGAGTGGATGATGAGCCCGGTGTTCACCGGCATGCCCGCGACCAGGTCGCTGCGCATCCACTCGCTCTCGTACAGTCCGGCCATCTGGTCGCTGCCGAGCGTCACCTCCGCGAGCCCGGTCCAGCCGGAGTCGACCACCTGTTCGTGGCGGTACTCCTCGGCGGCGAGACCGATCGACGCGGCCTTGACGCGCATCGGGAGATCTTTGGAGACGACGGTGACGTCGAGTCCGTCGGCGGCGAGGTTGAGCGCGACGGCGAGGATGCGGGAGTCGTTGTCGCCGAGCTGCATGCCGCTCGGAAGGACGGACATGTTCGAGTGGTTGAGCTCCACCCGGAGGGAGCCGCCGTCGCCGACCGGGATCGGGAAGTCGAGGCGCTCGTGCTGCACCCGGAGATCGTCGAGGTTGCGCAGCGCCTGCCGCGCGAAGTACCCGATCTCGGGGTCGTTCCGCTTGCCCTCGAGCTCGCTGACCACGACGACCGGGATCACGACAGCATGCTCGGCGAACCGGAAGATCGCCTTCGGATCGGACAGCAGGACGGACGTGTCGAGCACGTATGTGCGCTCGAGCGTCCCCGTCGTACCGGGTGCCGATGCGTCCTGTCGGGTTGCTGATTCAGCCACGACCACTCCCACCCCGCCGCTCCCTCGGGAGCTGAGCGGATCACAATGGCGAGCCGGCCGCTGGGTCTCGAAACGAACTTATGTGGCCGTCTCGATCGGGCGCCGTGCCCGATGAGTCGACGCTACGCCCGGCCACCGACACGCAGCACCGCCGTGGCCGCGTGTCGTGTTTCGGGGAGGTGAACAATCGCCCCCAGTTGTGGGAGCTTGCGGACGCCCGCCGCGGGCTCAGGTGGCCGATGCGAAGGACGTGAAGGCTGCGCGCAGCATGTCGAACGTCTCCTCGCCCGTCCCCGCGTGGGCGCTGATCCGGACAGTCGTGGATCTCACCGACGCGGTCACGCCGTGGTTGAACAGGGAGGCGGCGAGCACCGTCAGTTCCTCGGGCTGCGGCTCGAGGACGACGATCCCGGCGCGCTCCGCCTGATCCCGCGAGGAGGCGACCGGTACGGCGAACTCGTCCGCCAGGTCGAGCACGCGCTCGACGCTGTCGGAGACCGCATCGGCGATGGCTGCCACGCCGACCTCGACGATCTCCTCGAGCGCCGCGGCGAAGCGCGCCTCCGCGACCGGGTCCGGATTGGAGATCGAGAACGCCGCGGCGCCGCGGACCGGATCCCGGACCTCGTCCCACGGCTGCTCGGCGCCCGACCCGGTCCACCCGCTGAAGACCGGGGTCAGGTGGTCGATGGCACGCTCGCTCAGCGCGAGGAAGCCCGTGCCCCAGCCCGCCCGGGTCCACTTCTGGCCGCCCGATACGACCACGTCGGCGACCTCGTACGGCGCATCCACGACGCCGAAGCCCTGGATCGCGTCGACGATGAGAAGGCGGTCGCCGATCACCTGACGGATGCCGTCGATGTCGGCGAGGTAGCCGGTCCGCGAGTCGACGAGGCTCACCATCACGGCGGCCGTGCTCGAGGTGAGCTGATCCCTGATGCGCGACGGCGTCACCTTCCCGTCGTCGGTCTCGAGCCAGACCGGCGTCACCACCCGAAGGGCATGGGAGGCGCGCTCGGCCGCGTAGGTGACGCTGGGGAACTCAGCGAGCGAGAGCAGCACCTCCCCTCCCGTCAGCCCGAATGCGGCGTGCATGAGTCCGCTGGAGGCGTTCGGCTGGAACACGATCTGATCGGGGGCGAACCCCGTCAGTGCGCCGACGGCGTCGCGCACTCGCTCGTCCTCGGAGCGCATGCGCTCGATGGTGCCGAATCGGGCGCGAGCGAGCGTCTCGTACTGCGCTGAGATCTCGGCGCGCACGGTCGCCGAGATCGGCCCCACCCGGCCGTAGTCGAGGTAGCCGGGTTCCTCGCCGAAGCCGCTGAGGTACTGGTCGAGCGTCGTCACCGCACCATTCTGTCAGGGGCGCAGGGTGCGTCAGCCGCCGTACCGGCGCTGCCGCCGCGAGTAGTCGCGGACCGCCCGCAGGAAGTCGACCTCGCGGAGGTCGGGACCGAGCGCCTCCACGAAGTAGAACTCGCTGTGCGCACTCTGCCACAGCATGAAGTCGCTGAGGCGCTGCTCGCCGGAGGTGCGGATCACCAGGTCGGGGTCGGGCTGGCCGCCGGTGTACAGGTGCTCGCCGATGAGGTCGGGGGTGAGGAGGTCGGCGAGCGTCTCGAGGCTGCCGCCCTCGGCGTGATGCGCGGCGACGATGCTGCGCATCGCGTCGGTGATCTCCTTGCGGCCCCCGTACCCGACGGCGAGGTTGATGTGCATCCCGGTGTGCCCGGCGGTGCGCGCCTCCGCCTCGCCGAGCGCCCGGACGAGCGTCTCGGGGAGCCCGGCGGTCGAGCCGACGTGCTTGACCCTCCAGTCGCCGGCGTGCGAGAGGTCCTCGGCGAGCTGCGCGATGATCTCGATGAGGTCGTCGAGCTCCGAGCTGTCGCGGTTGGTGAGATTGTCCGACGACAGCAGGTAGAGGGTCACGACCGCGATGCCCAGCTCGTCGCACCACTCGAGGAACTCGCGCATCTTCGCGGCACCGGCGCGGTGACCGTGGGCGACCGTGGTGAGGCCGGCCTGCCGCGCCCACCGGCGGTTGCCGTCGATGATCATGGCGACATGACGCGGGAGCGCGTCGCGGTTGAGATCGCGCTTCAGCCGCTTCTGGTAGAGCCCGTACAGCAGCCCGCGACCCGGCTCGCGCTTGTTCTGCGAGGTGCCGGCGTCGCCTGCTCCGGATCCGTCGCGTCTGCTCACGCTGCTACGTTAGCGCGGCCTTCCCGGACGCGGCTCACAGGCGCCGGACACCCGTCTCCCCTTACGCTTGGTCCATGGCGCCGCGAGACACCCCCGACCCCCGCGATCTCCGTTTCCGCGAGGGCGAAGACGTCGGCGAGCTCCTCCAGGAGCCGGCCGCGGAGCTCGACGGGGCGGATCGGGCCGTGCAGGCCGACGAGCGGGAGGCGCGCACCACCGGTCCGGAGATCCCCAACATCCCGCTGCTCGACGCCTCCCTCGCGAACCCCGCCGACGTCAAGCCGACCTGGCGCGGCTGGATCCACGCGGGCACCTTCCCGGCCACCATCGTGGCGGGCATCGTCCTCATCTGCCTGGCTCACGGCGCCCCCGCCAAGTGGGCGTCGGCGGTCTTCATGCTGACCTCGATGCTGCTGTTCGGAAACTCGGCGCTGTACCACCGCTTCAACTGGAAACCGCGCACGAAGATCGTCCTGAAGCGCATCGACCACGCGAACATCTTCCTGCTCATCGCCGGGACGTACACCCCGCTCGCCGTCCTCGCGCTGCCGCCGGAGAAGGGCGTGCTGCTGCTGTCGCTCGTCTGGGCCGGCGCCCTCGTCGGCATCGGGTTCCGCGTCTTCTGGATCCACGCGCCGCGATGGCTGTACGTCCCGCTCTACGTGCTCCTCGGCTGGGCGGCGATGATGGACATCGTCGACCTCGTGCACGCCAACGCCGCGATGATGGTGCTCGTGATCGTGGGCGGCGTGCTCTACACGATCGGCGCGGTGATCTACGGCATGAAGCGGCCGAATCCGTTCCCCGGCCGGTTCGGGTTCCACGAGATCTTCCACACGCTGACCGTGCTGGCGTTCCTGTGCCACTGGACGGCCACCCTGCTGATCGCCCTGCACCCCGCCTACAACGCGGGCTAGGAGCCGCGCCGGTCAGGAGCCCCCGCGCGTCAGGAGCTCGGGCGATCACCCGGCGAGCCCGCGTCGCCGTCGGCCGCGGCCTGTTCGGCGTCGAGCTTCTCGGCCACCTCGGCCCGGTAGCGGACGCGCCGGATCCGCCGCACCATGTCCAGCACGAGCAGGACGACGACGACGGCCAGCAGGAAGGTGATGACGAACCCCACGACGCCGGGCGTCACCTGGTCGTCGCTCGGCGCCCCGGTCGGGGTGGGCGCCGGGGTGGCGGCAAGCCGCACCGAGAGGTCCAGGAGGGCGTGACCGATCATCGGTGCGCCTCCCGTCGGGCGAACGGCTCGGTCCGGGCCATGGTGCGAGTCCACCTCCGCGTCGGGGCTGCGGGCCCGCGGCGGCGGGATTCACAGCTTTCTCTCTTAGTCTGGATCCCAGCCTACCGTCGCTCCCGACGGGGCCCCTCGACCCACCCACTCCCGGCGGAAGGCGGACCGGCACGCCATGGCGGTGCACGAATGACGGCGACCCGATCCCTCGATTCCCGCTACGGCCGCACCCCCGCGAGGCGCCGGCGCGACCGATGGCTGCTCGCCGGGGGCGCCGTGGCGGTGCTCGCCGTCGTCGTCGCCTGGGTTTTCTGGGCCGGCTGGGACAACAACCAGGCCGACCTCGAGACGACCGACACCGCCTACGTCATCCCCGACGCGCACCACGTGAAGATCAGTTTCACCATCAACGCGCCTCCGGGAACCCCCGTCACCTGCGCGCTGCAGGCGCTGAACGAGTCGTTCGCGATCGTGGGCTGGCGCATCGTCGAGTACCCGGGCGCCGACAGCCGGGTCACCACGCACACCGAGACGATCCGGACGATCGCGCAGCCGAACACGGGTTTGATTAACACCTGCTGGCTGACCTAGCATTATGCGGATACGCCCCGGCCTGAGGCCGGGGCGTCGACTTTACCACCGGCCCGTCACCCGGGTGACCGGACCGGCCGATCCGCCGAGGCGGCACCGCGCCGCAGGCGCAAAGGAGTTCATCATGTCCCAGGAGTCGCAGGTCACGTTTCTGACCCAGGACGCGTACGACCGGCTGTCCGCCGAACTGGAGGAGCTCAGCGGCAACGGCCGCACCGAGATCGCGAAGCGCATCGAGGCGGCCCGCGAGGAGGGCGACCTCAAGGAGAACGGCGGCTACCACGCCGCCAAGGAGGAGCAGGGCAAGATCGAGGCGCGCATCGTGCAGCTCACCACCCTGCTGCGCCACGCCCAGGTCGGCGCCGCTCCCGAGAGCCACGGCGTGGTCGAGCCCGGCACCGTCATCACGGCGACGATCGCCGGCGACGAGAGCGTCTTCCTCATCGGCAGCCGCGAGATCGCGGCCGGCACCGACCTCCCCGTCTACAGCGAGGCCAGCCCGCTCGGCGCCGCGATCCTCGGGCTCAAGGTCGGCGACAAGACCGAGTACACCGCGCCCAACGGTCGTCAGATCGCTGTGGAGATCTCCAAGGTCGACACGTTCGTCGGCTGAGCCTCCCCGACATCGCGACCGGACGGGTCGGCGCTTCGGCGCCGGCCCGTCTCGTCGTCCGGCTCAGTCGTCGTCGACGACCGGGTCGTACCCGGCCGCCCGCAGCGCACTGATCACCTGCTGACGATGCTCCGTGCCCCGGGTCTCGACGCTCACGTCGAGCTCGACCTGGCTGAGCTGCATGCCGCGCCCGTGGCGGGTGTGGAGCACCTCCACGACGTTCGCATTCACGCCCGCGAGCAGCTCGGCGATCCGGGCGAGCTGCCCCGGCCGGTCGGGCAGCATGATCGTGAGTTTGAGGTAGCGGTCGGAGGCGGCGAGGCCCTGGCCGATGATGCGCTGCATCAGGAGGGGGTCGATGTTGCCGCCGGAGAGGATGGCCACGGTGGTGCCGTCGGCCGGCACGAGGCCCGCGAGGATTGCCGCCACGCCGGCGGCGCCCGCGGGCTCGACCACGAGCTTCGCGCGCTCGAGGAGAACCAGGAGGGCGCGGGCGATGTCGTCCTCGCTGACGGTGACGACCGTGTCGACCGCGTCGCGGATGATCTCGAAGTTCAGCGCGCCCGGACGGCTCACCGCGATGCCGTCGGCGATCGTGCCCGTGATCGCGATGTCGGTGGGTGCTCCCGCCGCCAGCGACGGAGGGTAGGCGGCCGCGTTCGCCGCCTGCACGCCGATGACCCGGACGGACCGGCCCTCGCGCGCCGCTCGCTGCTTGATCGCGCTGGAGACGCCCGAGATGAGGCCACCGCCTCCGATGGGCACGACGACGGTCGCCACGTCAGGGACCTCGTCGAGGATCTCGAGGCCCAGCGTGCCCTGGCCGGCGATGACATCGGGGTGGTCGAAGGGAGGGATGAGAACGGCGCCGGTCTCGGCGGCGAAGTCGGCTGCCGCGCGGAGCGTCTCGTCGACGATCGAGCCGCTCAGCACCACGTCGGCCCCGTACGCCCGGGTCGCCTGGAACTTCGGGATCGCGACACCGACCGGCATGAAGATGGTGGCGTGGATGCCGAGCTCGCGCGCCGCGAAGGCGACCCCCTGGGCGTGGTTGCCCGCCGACGCGGCGACGACCCCGCGCTCGCGTTCCTCGGCGGTCAGCCGCGACATCCGGTGGTAGGCGCCGCGGATCTTGTACGACCCGGTCCGCTGGAGGTTCTCGCACTTCAAGAGCACCGGCGCTCCGAGCACGTCGGCGAGGAACCTTGAGGACTCCATGGGCGTCGGCTGAGCGACCCGGGCCACGATCCCGCGCGCGGCCTCGAAGTCGTCGAGGCTGGGCCCGGCGAACGGGGTGCGCGTGTGCGGGGTCACGGAAGCCACCCGCTCAGCCTACTCGCGGACGTATGCCGGGGCGTGTATGACGTCGGCCGCCGCGCTCCGCTCGCTCCGGCGTCAGCGGTGCTGGTCGCCGGGGTGCCGCCGGACGCCGCGCGGGACCGTCTCCCAGATCGCCCCGGGCGGTGGTGCCCACTGCTGCTCGGGCGCGGTGCGCCACTTCCCTGAGGACACGTAGTGCACCATCACGTTGAGCACGGCCACGAACGGCACGGCGAAGAGCGCGCCCGGGATGCCCGCGAGAAGGGAGCCCGCGGCCACCGAGAGCACGACCGCGAGCGGGTGGACCTTGACCGCCGTCCCCATGATGAGCGGCTGGAGGACATGCCCCTCCAGCTGCTGCACCGCCAGGACGCCGGCGAGCATGATGAGCGCGAACACCCAGCCCTTGAAGACGAGGGCGATGATCACCGCGAGCGCGCCGGTCACGACGGCGCCGACGACGGGGATGAACGAGCCGAGGAAGACGAGCACCGCGATCGGCCCGACGAGCGGGAGGCCCAGGAAGAACGCGACGAGGCCGATGCCGACCGCGTCGATGAACGCGACGAGCACCTGCACCTTGGCGAAGTTCCGGAGGGTCACCCAGCCGGCGCGACCGGCACCGTCGACCGCGGCGCGCGCCCGGCGCGGGAAGACCCGGACGATCCAGGCCCAGATCCCCTTGCCGTCGATGAGGATGAACAGCACGCTGAACAGCGTCAGCAGGGCCCCGGTGAGCACGTGCCCGACCGTCGACCCCACCGACAGGGCGCCCGAGATGAACACCTGGCTGTCCTGCTGGATCGACTGCCCGAGCGAGGCGAACGCCTGGTCGAGTTGCTCCTGCGTCAGGCCGATCGGCCCGGTCACCAGCCACTCGCGGAACCCGGTGAAGGCCGCAACGGACTGCTGCTGCAGCTCGGCGCTCTGCCGGGTCACCTGCCAGACCGCGACGTAGAACAGGCCGCCGACGATGACGAGGAGCGTGACCAGCACGGTGACGATGGCGAGCCACGCCGGCCAGCGGTGGCGGGTGAGGAAGTCCTTGAACGGGACGAGGAGCGCCGCGAGGAGCACCGCGACGAGCACGGGGATGACGATCAGCCGGAGCTGGACGATGAGGAACACGACGACGGCGATCGCAGCGCCGATCACGAGGAGCCGCCAGGACCACGCGCTCGCCAGCCGCACGCCCCGCGGGAGGGAAGCATCGATCGGCTCGACCGGCTCGCCGAGGTCGCGGCGGCGGCGCGGGAACCACGCGCGGGCGGAGGCTCGTCCGGGGGTGGTCTCGGCTGCAGAGGGGGTGGGCGCCGGCGCGCCGGGGCGCTCGAAGTCGGACATGCCGACAGTGTAGGGGCGGGCGCGCGGCGGGTCGTCGGACCGGAGGACGATTCCCGCGATCCCTCAGCCGGTGCGCCTCCTGGTCAGAGCTTGATCACGAGCGGCGGGTACTCGATGGAGGTGCTGAACCACTGCCAGGAACCGCCTCCCTTCTGCTGGACCGAGACCCAGGTGGTCTGGCCGGCGGGGACGCCGCGCAGGGCGACGACCACCGAGACGGTGCCCGACACGGTCCGGTTGCCTGTACCCGCTGCGCTCGTCCCCGGTCCTCCCGTGTAGGCGGCGACGGCCAGGTCGACACCGCCGGAGGTCGCGATGTGGAAGGAGACGATGTACGTCCCGGTGGCCGTGATCCCGTAGGCGGACGGGGTGAAGTGCACCGAGACGCCGGGGCCTCCGGCGAGCGTGTCGCGATAGCTGAATCCGGCGTACGGGGTGCCGGTGGTGTCGGTCTGGAGGATGTCCGGCGCGAGGAGGGTCAGGTTGGTGCGTCCCTCCCCCACCGTGTGGACGGGGCTGATCGTGTCGATCGGCCGGAACCAGGGGAAGGTGATGACGTCGTCCACCGTCAGGCGGGTGGCGACATCCGAGAGGGCGAGGGTCTTGTCGAACGTGGAGGGGTCGATGACGTCGGTGTGCTCGGCGTCCGCCCCCGAGAACTCGGTGGACATGCGCGCACTCTAGCCGTCGGGGGTGCCCGCGGGGAGGCTCGATCCGGCGCACCGCGACCGGTGCGGTCAGTCTCGAGCCGGATCGACCGCCGGAGTCACGGCCACCGGCGCACCGCCCACGGCGAGCCGGACCCTCTCCCCCGCCTGCGGCCGTTCGCGCGCGCCGTGCTGGAGCGACAGCTCGGTGCCGTCGTCGAGCCGCACACGGGTGCTGCGGTGCGCCCCGAGGAAGCTGGAGGTGACGACCGTAGCGGAGACGCCCTCTGCGGCGATCAGGACGTCCTCCGGCCGCAGATAGGCGGTGACCGGACCCTCCGGTGCCGCAGAGGCGAGCGGCACCGTCGTCCCCAGCGCGCGGAGCGACCCTGCGACGACGGTGCCCGGGACGCGGTTGGTGAGCCCGACGAACTCGGCCACGAAGGTCGACGCCGGCCGGTGGTAGAGCTCCTCCGGCGTGCCGATCTGCTCGATCGCCCCCGCCCGCATGACCGCGACGCGGTCGGCGACGGCGAGCGCCTCCTCCTGGTCGTGCGTCACGAAGAAGGTGGTGATGCCGAGCTCCGTCTGCAGGCGGCGGATCTCGTCGCGGAGCTGGACGCGTACCTTCGCGTCGAGCGCGGAGAGCGGCTCGTCGAGGAGGAGGACCCGGGGCTCGGTGACGAGGGCGCGGGCCAGCGCCACGCGCTGCTGCTGGCCCCCGGAGAGCTGGTGGGCGTAGCGGTCGCCGTGCCGGCCGAGACCGACGAGCTCGAGCGCCTCCCGGGCCCTCCGGCGTCGCTCGGCGGACGGGACCTTGCGCATCCGCAGCCCGAACTCGACGTTCTGCGCCGCTGTGAGGTGCGGGAACAGCGAGTAGGACTGGAACACCATGCCGAGGTCGCGCCGGTTCGCGGGCTCGTCGGTGACATCGTGACCGTCGATGACGATGCTGCCCGCGTCGACTCGCTCGAGACCGGCGAGCGCGCGGAGGGCCGTCGTCTTGCCGCAGCCGCTCGGCCCGAGGAGGGCGATGAACTCGCCCGGGGCCGCCGAGAGCGAGAAGCCGGCGAGCCCGGCGCCGCCGCCGAAGTCGCGGATGAGGTCGGTGAGCTCGACGGTCGAGCCGGTGCGGGAGGGGTGGAGGGAAGGGGCCTCGAGGGCGCTCATGTCAGCCTTTCGCGGGGCGCCGCCGGACGCTCATGATCCGGTCGACGACGAAGAGGAGGAGGAACGCGAACACCAGCGCGAGGAGGGCGAAGATGACCGCGACGAACGGGTCGGACTGCGAGACCAGCAGGAGCGAGGTCTGCAGATTGACCCGGGAGAGGAGGGAGGCGATCGTGAACTCGCCCAGCACCACGGCAACCGAGAGCGCCGACGCCGCGAGGATCCCCCGACGCAGGTTGGGGACGAGCACCCGGCCGAAGACGGTCCACCATCCCGCACCGAGTGACCGAGCGGCTTCGCTGAGCGTGACGAGGTCGACGCCCGCGACAGCGCTCTGGATGGCCCGGTAGCCGTAGGGGAGCACCGTGATGCCGTACGCGAAGGCCAGGGTCCACGCGCCCGATCCGAAGATCTCGGTCACGACCGCGTAGGTCGGGGCGAGCCCCACGACCATGACGATCGCGGGGATCATGATCGGGAGCAGGCAGACCGCCTCCAGCAGGCGCCGGAGCGCGGGGAACCGCAGCTCGACGAGCAGGATGGTCGGGAGGAGCACGACCAGCACGAGGGCGACCGTCACGGCGGCGAGCACGAGGGAGTTGCCGAGGCCCTGGTAGATCCGGTCGTAGCGGGTCGTCTCGCCGCTGAACACCGCGATCCAGCGGCTCGCGTCGTAGACACCCGGCTTCGCGGTGCGGAGCGTGAACTCGAGCATCGAGACCAGCGGGATGAGGAAGAACGCGGCAGCGAGCACGCCGATGACCGTCCGGACGACCGGACCTGGTCCGAGGCGCAGTCCCGGGCCGCGACGGGGCCGCCGCTGGAGCGCGCCGCTCATCGCTGCCACCTCGCCGTCCGGCGCACCAGCGCGGAGTAGGCCAGCATGACGACGACCATGACGAGCAGCATCCCGAGGGCCATCGACCCGGCCAGATTGGCGCGGCCGAGCACCGTCTCGCTGATGAGCGCCTGCCGGATCTGCAGCGACACGATGGTGTTGGCCTGCCCCACCAGCGCCGCTGCGGTCGCGTACGACGAGAAGGCGTTGGCGAACAGGAGGAGCAGGCTGCCGAGGAACGACGGGAGGAGGATCGGGCCGCCGACACGCCTCCAGTACGTCCAGCGGCTGCCGCCGAGCGTCGCCGTCGCCTCCAGCCACTGTGGCTTCAGCCCCTCGAGCGCCGGGAGGAACGTGATGACCATGAGGGGGATCTGGAAGTACAGGTACGGGAGGATCAGCCCCGGGACGGTGTAGAGCCAGACGCCGTTCGCGTACAGGTCGATGTGGAACACGTTCCGCAGCAGTACCGTCACGAGGCCCTGGGCGCCGATCGTCGCGATGAACGCGAAGGCGAGCATGACGCCGCCGAACTGCGCAAGGACGCTGCTCGCCGAGTCGACGACCGACCGGGTCGCGCCTCCCGGCCGCGAGCTCAGCAGCGCGAAGCACACGGCCGCGCCGGCGAGCGCGCCGACGACGGCGGTCACCGCCGAGAGCCAGAAGGCGCCGAAGAACGACGCGGCGATGGCGGGCTCGGCGAGTCCCGTCAGGTTGGCGACGGTGAACCGTCCGTCGCCGTCGAAGAAGCCGCTGCCGACGGCCACCGCCGTGGGGATGGCGAGGAACACGATGACGTAGAGGGCGAACGGCGTGAGGCCGAGCGCTGCGGCCAGACGCCCGCGGCGCCGCCGGGCCGGCGTGCGCCTCCCGGACGACGGCCGCCGCCGGGGGTCCGACGTGTCGGATCCCCCGGCGGCGGGCCGCTCGACCGCGGGCGCGGCGGCGCCCGCGATGGTCTCGGTCATCAGCCGACCGCGTTCGCCCAGGTGGAGTTGAGCAGCTGACCGGCCTTGGTGGCCTGCTCGTCGGTCATGACGGCGATCTTGTCGAGCTTGCCCGGGAAGTCCTTCGTGTCGAGGGTCTTCGCCTTCTCCATGGCGTCGACGCGCGCCGGGTAGGCGCCGCCCTTCAGCCACGCGTTCTGGGCGGCGTCGCTGTAGAGGTACTCCTCCCAGAGGCGCGCGGCGGCCGGGTGCGGCGCGTCCTTGTTGATGGCCTGGTTGTAGTAGCCGACGTAGGCGGTACCCGGAAGGACGACGTACTTCCAGTTCACGCCGCCCGACTTGATCGTGTCGGAGGTCGCGTAGCCCTTCTGGTTGAAGGACCAGTCGAGGAGCACGGGGGTCTCGCCGGACGCGATGGTGTTCGGCTTGCCGTCCGCCGCGTTCCAGTTGCCCGCCTGCTTCAGCTTCGAGAACCACTGGACGCCCGGGGTGAGGTCGTCGAGCGTGCCGCCGTTCTGCAGGGCCGCGTACGCGACCGCGCCGGCCGCTGCGGCCGCCTGGGTCGGGTTCCCGTTGAGCGCAACCGCACCCTTGAACTCCGGCTTCAGCAGGTCGGAGAAGCTCTTCGGGGGCGTCTTGATCTTGTTCGCGTCGTAGCCGACCGCCATCACGCCGTAGTAGCCGACCTTCCAGAGGCCGTCCTTCTCCTTCTGGGAGGCGGGGACGTCGTCCCAGCCGGCCGGCTTGTACGGCGCGAAGTACTGGGTGTTCGCGAGCGCGACCGACGATCCGATGTCGAACGTGTCCGGCGCGGTGTCCTGCCCCTTGAGCTTCTTGGCCGCGTCGATCTCCTCCTGGCTGGAGGCGCTGTCCTGGCTGGGGTTGATGGTGATCCCGTACTTCTTGGTGAAGCCGTCGAAGATCTCCTGGTAGTTGGCCCAGTCGCCGGGCGTCGCGATGATGTTCAGCGACCCCTCCTTCTTGGCGGCCGCGACGAGCGCGTCCATGCCGCCGGCGGACGCGGCGTCGGTCGCCGTGGCGACCTTCGCGGTGCCCGGAGTGGAGCTGGCGTCGGCGCCGCCGGAGCAGGCGGCGAGGGAGAGGGCGACCACGGTCGCCGCGGCGGCGAGGCCGGCGGCGCGTGCACGCTTGTTGATCACGGGTTTCCTCCAGTGCAAGGTGTGGTCCGGGCGGGGCGCCCGGACCGAGGACACCCTAGGAAGCGCCGACGACCGGGAGGCCTCGCGCCGGTGACACGGCGGTGAACGCCGCGTGTCGTACCGCGACGGGCACTGTCCGAGGCCGCCGGTAGTGTCGGAGCGTGGTCGAACAGGTCTCCCCCGCGCTCGCACGGCGCATCGCTCTCGCCGCTCAGGGCTTCGGCCGGCCCCGCCCGGCCGAGGTGGGCACGCGCCAGCTCAACGCCCTCGTCGATCGGCTGAGACTGCTGCAGATCGACTCGGTCAACGTCTTCGAGCGCAGCCACTACCTCCCGGCGTTCGCCCGGCTCGGGGCGTACGACAAGGCGCTGCTCGACCGGCTGACGGTCGATCCGCGCGGCCCGCACACCGAGTACTGGGCGCACGAGGCGGCCTTCCTCCGCAAGGAGGACTGGCCGCTCTTCCGCTGGCGCATGCGCGCCTACCGCGAGAAGTACGGATCCGGCGACTCGTGGTTCGCCGCGAACGAGAGCACGGTCGAGTGGCTCCGCTCGGAGCTCGCGGCGAACGGCCCGCTCGCTGCGAGCGAGATCGAGCACGACGCGAACCGCCGGACCGGTCCGTGGTGGGGCTGGTCGGAGGTCAAGCGCGCCCTCGAGCGCATGTTCCTCTTCGGCGAGGTCGCCATCGCCGGTCGGAGCCGCTTCCAGCGCCGCTACGCCCTCGTCGAGGACGTCCTGCCCGCCGCCGTCCTCGACCGCACGGTGGCCGACGCCGATGCCATCCGCGAGCTCATGCGCCGCTCCGCCGTGGCGCACGGCATCGGGACCGCCCGCGATCTCGCCGACTACTACCGGCTGAAGGGTCCCGCCGTCGGCACGGCGATCCGCGAGCTGGAGGAGGCCGGCGAGCTGGTCCCGGTGCGGGTCCCGGGCTGGGAGAGCGGCGGACGCCCGGCCCCGGTGTGGGTGCACCGCGACGCCCGGTTCCCGCGCCGCATGGAGGCCGCAGCTCTGCTCTCGCCGTTCGACCCGGTCGTCTGGTTCCGCGACCGGGCACTCCGGATGTTCGGGTTCCACTACCGGATCGAGATCTACACGCCCGCGCCGCAGCGCGTCTTCGGCTACTACTCCCTCCCGATCCTGATCGACGACGCGCTGGTCGGCCGGATCGACCTCAAGAGCGACCGGCAGGCGGGCGTGCTCCGCGTGCAGTCGGCCTGGACGGAGCACGGCGCACCGGGCGCCGTCGTGGAGCGCCTCCTCCCGCTCCTCGCCGAGACGGCGGCCTGGCAGGGTCTGGCGGAGGTCGAGGTCGCCGCGGGCGCCCGAGGAGATCTCGCTCCCGCCGTCGCGGACGCGCTGCGCACGGGGGTAAGGTGCGGGGCATGACGTCACCGCTGGACTACTTGGACGAGGCCGGGGCCGACGAGGCCGACTACGAGTCGCCGATGCGCGAGCTGTACGCGTACCGCGACGGCGACACCTGGCTCGACGGGGTCGTCACGGGCGTCAGACCCCACGGCGGGGTCGACGGCTGCACGCTCGTGCAGTTCGACGACCGGCTCTGGGTCCCCGCCCGCGAGGTCCGCGCCTCCAGCCATTATGTCGCCGTGCTGCTGAATCCCGACTCGGAGGTCTACAGCGAGGTCATCCAGTCGTACGTCGACGGGGCCCCGAAGGAGATCATCCGCGACGTGTCGATCATCGGCGACGGCGACAACGTGGGCACGGAGTGGCGCCTGATCGACGAGCCGCAGACGGGCACGCGGGTCCGTTACCGCTACACCGGCACGGCCGAGCTCGCGGAGCCCGACGACGAGGACGAGGAGCAGACCGCCTAGAAGGTGCTGCCCATCTTCTCGAGCCGCTCGACGCGGTCCGGGATGGGCGGGTGCGTCGCGAACAGCCGGCTCATCAGGCCGGGCTTCAGGGGATCCGCGATCCACAGGTGCGCCATCGAGCTGTTCTGCCTGCGCATCGGCCGCCCGTAGGCCTCGAGCTTCAGCAGCGCGTTCGCGAGAGCGTCGGGCTGCCGCGTCGTCATGGCTCCGGTCGCGTCGGCGAGGTACTCGCGCTGCCGGGACACGGCGAGCTGGACGAGGGTCGCGACGAGCGGAGCGATCACGGCGGCGATCAGCCCGAACACGAGCACCACGGGGTTCCCGCCCCCGTTGTTGTTGTTGCGGTTGCCGCCGAAGAAGGCCATGCGGAGGAAGATGTCGGCGATCAGGCCGATGGCCACCGTGAGACCGAACACGATCATGCCGAGGCGGATGTCGTAGTTGCGCACATGGCCGAGCTCGTGCGCCATGACGCCCTCGAGCTCGGCGTCGTCCATGATGGCGAGCAGGCCGGTCGTCGCGGCGACCGACGCGTGCTGCGGGTCGCGGCCGGTGGCGAACGCGTTCGGCGCGGGATCGTCGACGATGTAGACCGCGGGCATCGGGGTCCCCGTCGCGATCGAGAGGTTCTCGACGACGTTCCAGAGCCGAGGGTTGTCCTGCTTCGTGATCGGGACGGCCCCCGACATGCTGAGCGCCTGACTGCTCGCCATGAAGTACTGGAAGAGGGCGTAGAGGGTCGCCCCGACCAGCACGACGATGAAGATCGTCCAGCTCTGGTACAGGTAGGCGGCGAGCCATCCGAGCGCGCCGATGATGATCAGGAACAGCAGGATGATGAAGACGGTGTTGCGCTTGTTCCTGGCTATGGCCCGGTACATCGATGCCCTAGAACTGGACCCGCGGCGGCTCGGCGATGGCGGCCAGGTTCTCGACCTCGAAGAACTCGGCCTTGCTGAAGCCGAGGCGCCGCGCGAACAGGTTGTTCGGGAAGACGACGATCTTGGTGTTGAACTCGCGGACGCCGCCGTTGTAGAACCGGCGCGAGGCCTGGATCTTGTCCTCGGTGTCGACCAGGTCGGCCTGCAGCCGGAGGAAGTTCTGGCTGGCCTGCAGCTGCGGGTAGGCCTCGGCGACGGCGAAGATGCTCTTCAGCGCCGTCTGCATGTGGTTCTCGGCGACGGAGGCCTCGCCCGGGGTCTGAGCGGAGAGCGTCTCGGCGCGCGCCTGGGTGACCGACTCGAAGACGCCCTTCTCGTGCGCGGCGTAGCCCTTGACCGTCTCGATCAGGTTCGGGAGGAGGTCGGCGCGGCGCTTGAGCTGCACCGTGATGTCGCTCCACGCCTCGTCGACCCGGACCTTGAGGGTGACCAGGGAGTTGTAGGTCGCCCAGAGGTAGATCCCGATGATCGCGACGAGCACGACGACGATGATGACCGGGATGAGCCATTCCATGGCGGGAACTCCTTGTGTGGGCGCGGACGGCTTGCGCTTGGACAATCCTAACGGCGGCGGAGCGGACCCCCACCGCCTTCCCACCACTCTCGAAGCAACCACCGCGCGGGCGGACAGGAACGCTCCGCGGCCCCGCGAGTCGCCTGGTGCCGGTTCGCCTCCCGGGGCGAATAATGCATCTCATGACGGACACGGACGCGGCGATCGTGATCGAGGGCCTCGTGGTCCGGCGCGGCCGAGCGACCGTGATCGACGGCCTCGACCTGAGCGTGCCCCGCGGGCAGGTCGTGGGCCTGCTCGGCCCGAGCGGGAGCGGCAAGACGACCCTCATGCGGGCCATCGTCGGCGTCCAGAAGGTGAAGGCGGGCCGGGTGGAGGTGCTCGGCCAGCCCGCGGGCAGCACTCCGCTGCGCCACCGGGTCGGGTACGTGACCCAGGCGGCGAGCGTCTACGACGACCTCACGGTGCGCCAGAACCTCGACTACTTCCGGCACGTGCTCGGTGCGGGGAAGGAGGATGTCGACCGCGCGATCGCGGCGACCGACCTCGGCGATACGGCCGGCCGCCTCGTGTCCGCCCTGTCGGGCGGTCAGCGCAGTCGGGTCTCGCTCGCCGCCGCGCTCCTCGGCTCGCCGGACCTCCTCGTGCTCGACGAGCCGACCGTCGGGCTCGACCCGCTCCTCCGCGTGGAGCTCTGGGCGCTGTTCCACCGGCTGGCGGACGCGGGCACGAGCCTCCTGGTCTCGAGCCACGTCATGGACGAGGCGACCCGCTGCGACCGTCTGCTGCTGATGCGCGAGGGGGCCGTGATCGCCGACCAGACGCCGGAAGGGCTGCTCGCCGAGACAGGCGCCCCCGACGCGGAGAGCGCCTTCATCGCCCTGCTCCGGCGCCACCACCCGAGGCACGCGTTGCCGACGCCCGGAGAGGACGCGCGATGAACCCGACGCGGACGCTCGCCACGACCGGGCGGGTCCTCACTCAGATCCGGCACGACCCACGGACGATCGTGCTCCTCGTGGTCGTCCCGAGCCTCCTGATCGGGCTGGTCGCCTGGATCTTCACCGACACGCCCGTCTTCCAGACGATCGGCCCCGCGATCCTCGCCCTGTTCCCCTTCACCGTCATGTTCCTCGTGACCTCGATCACCACCCTGCGGGAGCGGCGGACGGGCACGCTCGAGCGCCTCCTGTCGATGCCGCTCGGCCGGGGCGACTTCATCATCGGGTACACGCTGGCCTTCGGGCTGCTCGCCGTGATCCAGGCCCTGGTGGCCTCGGGGTACGCGATCTGGGTGTGCGGGCTCGACGTCAAGGGCGACCCCTGGCTGCTCGTCGCCGTCGCCGTCGTCGACGCGATCCTCGGCAGCACTCTCGGCCTGTTCGCGAGCGCCTTCGCGCGCACCGAGTTCCAGGTGGTGCAGTTCATGCCGTTGCTGATCTTCCCGCAGATCCTCCTCGGCGGCATCTTCATCCCGCGCGACCAGCTGCCTGCGGGGCTGGAGACGGTCAGCGACTGGCTACCCCTCTCGCACGCGATCGACGCGCTCAACGCCGTCGCGACGGACTCGCACGACGCGGCCTACGTCGGCGGCCAGCTGCTCATCGTCGGCGCCTTCGCCGTGGCGGCCGTCGTACTCGGTGCGCTCACCCTGCAGCGCCGGACGGCGTGAGCTGGCGGCGCTCCGTCACCCGCCGAGCACGCGCTTGAGGTAGGCGTTCTCGAAGATCCGCTCGGGATCGAGGCGATCGCGGACCGCCCGGAAGTCGTCGAACCGCGGGTAGACGGTGCGCAGCGACTCGGCGTCGCGGTGGTGCAGCTTGCCCCAGTGCGGACGCCCCTCGAACGCCACCATGATGTCCTCGACCGCCCGGAAGTACTCCTCGGGGTTTTCCCGGTAATAGCGGTGCACGGCGATGTAGCCGCTCTCGCGGGCGTACGCCGTGGAAAGCCAGTTCTCGTCGGCGGCGGCGCTGCGCACCTCCATCGGGAACGAGATGCGCCAGCCGCGCCGCTCGATGAGCGCCTTGACGGCGCGCACCGCGTCGGGGACGGCGTCGCGCGGGACGGCGTACTCCATCTCGCGGAACCGGACGGTGCGGTTCGTCACGAAGACGCGCGGTGAGCGGTCGGTGAAGTCGCGGTTGCCGGTGAGCCGCTGAGCCAGGCGGTTGAACGGCGGGATGACGGCGGGCGCGACCGTCCCGAGAGCGCAGACGCCGCGATAGACGCCGTTCGCGAGAAGCTCGTCGTCGACCCACCGACCGAACGGCGGGAGGGGCTTGCGCGGGTCGGTGAGCGGCAGGCGCGTGTTCGTCTTGGTGAGCGCCGTCCCGGTGTGCGGGAACCAGTAGAACTCGAAATGATCCTCCCGGGCGGAGCGCTCCGTGTACGACTCGAGCACCGCCTCCAGCGGCTCGGGGCGCTCGACGGCGTGCAAGAGGAACGCGGGGACGCACTGGATCGTGAGGTCGACGATGATGCCCAGCGCGCCGAGCCCCACCCGGGCGGCGGGCAGGAGGTCGGCGTTCTCCTCCTCGCCGATGCGCAGGAGGCTGCCGTCGCCCGTCACGAGCGTCATGCCGACGATCTGCGTGGCGAGGCCGCCGAAGGCCCCGCCGGTGCCGTGCGTCCCCGTGGAGGTCGCTCCGGCGAGGCTCTGCCGGTCGATGTCGCCCATGTTCTGGAGCGCGAGCCCGTGCTGGCCGAGCAGCCGGGGCAGCTGATGGAGGCGCGTCCCGGCCGCCAGCGTCACGCGCGACCGGTCGAGGTCGAGGTCGACGATGCCCGTGAGCGCGTCCAGCTCGAGCAGGACCCCGGGCGCGGCGGCGATGCCCGTGAAGCTGTGGCCCGCTCCGACCGCTTTCACGCGCAGGTGTCTGGCCGCCGCGGCGGCGACGGACCGCTGGACGGCCTCGGCCGTCGCGGGGCGCTCGACGCGCTGGGGTCGGATCGCTTCGCTGCGGCTCCAGTTGCGCCAGACGCCGCCGTCCGCCGTCACAGGAAGTCCCTCCCCTCGCCGCGGTACGTCGGCACCTCGCCGATCACCGCCACGCGGCCGTCGACGGAGTCGACCAGCTGGAACGCGTTGACGTGCTCGCTGAGCTCGCCCGACTTGGTGTGCCGGAACCACACGCGGTCACCGACCCGGAGAACCGAGGCCGCCGCGCCTCGCACCGGCGTCTGCACCTCGCCCGCCATCTCGCGCGCGACCATCGTGAGTCCGGCCGGCCACACCGGCTTGGGCAGGCGATCCGGCCCGGGCGGCCCGGACGCGACCCACCCCCCGCCGAGGAGCGTGGCCGTCCGCTCGTCGGGGCGCCGGACCACGGGCAGGGCGAACGCGGCGGCGGGTGCCGGCCGGAACCCCCGGTACGTGTCGAAGAGGTGACCGCCGAACAGACCGCTCCCGGCCGCCAGCTCGGTGACCGACGGGTCGGATGCGGTGAACTCGAGGGATCCCGTCCCTCCCCCGTTGACGAAAGCGAGCTCGGCGATCGCGCGGACCGCGGCCACCGCCTCCCCCCGGCGCCCGAGCAGCTCCTCCCGGGAGCTCCGCTGCACCCGGCGGAGGGTCGCGCCCCAGGCGGGCCGCCCGGGCGGACGGTCTCCCTGGCCGGCGATCTGGGCCTCGTAGCCCATGATGCCGACGAGCGAGAACCCGGGCCGGCGGACGACCTCCTCGGCGAGCGCCCGGAGCTCGGCGGGCGCGTGGAGCGGCGAGCGGTAGACGCCGACATGGCCGAGGACCGGGGCGTCCCAGGACGAGTCGAGCTCCAGGCAGACGCGGATGGTCTCACGCGCGCCGGGCCGGGTCACGGCGTCGACCAGGTCGAGGTGGGCCACGGAGTCGACCATGAGCGTCACCCGCGAGGCGAGCTCCGGGGAGGCGGCGAGCCGGGCGATCGCCGAGCGGTCGGCGGTGGGATAGCCCACGACCACATCGGTGATGGGCTCGTGCCCGTCGTCCCCCTCGGCGAGCCACAGCGCCTCAGGCAGCGTGTAGGCGAGGACCCCGCGATAGCCCGGGAGCGCGAGCACGGCGTCGAGCACCGAGCGCACGCGGACCGACTTGGAGGCGACGCGGATGGGCTTGGCCGGCGCGGACCCGGACGCTGCAGCGCCGGCCGCCACCCGGCGGAGCATGTCGTGCGCGTTGTGCCGGAGCGCCGGCAGGTGGAGGACCGCGAGCGGCGGATCGAGCCGCGCCGTGGCGGCGGACAAGGCGGGCCAGTGGGCGTCCGGCGCGGTCCAGGTCCGGTCCCGCGGTGCGGGCGGGGTCGACAGGTCGAGAGCGGTCATCAGCGCACCGTCTTCACTCGGGCGACCGCGAGCGCGCCCGCGAACGCGAACAGGGCAGACAGCACGAACAGGCCCGCGAAACCGCCCAGCGCCGCGACGATCATCGCGCCGAACAGCGGCGCCACGGCCTGCGGGACCGCGAGTGCGATGTTCATGATGCCGAGATCCTTCCCGCGGTTCTCCGGATCGGGGAGCACCTGCGTGGCGAGCGCCTGGTCGACCGACAGGAAGCACCCGTAGCCGAGGCCGAGCAGTCCGGCGGCGACCATCGCGACCGGGAGAGCGGGGACGAACGCGAGCAGGAGGGCGGCCACGCCCTGCACCGCCGAGGAGAGGAAGACGAAGGCCTTGCGCCTCCCGAGCCGGTCGGAGAGCCGGCCGAGCACGAGCGACGCCACGATGACGAAGACCATGTAGATGAGGATCAGGATGAGGAGGTCGTCGTCGGCGTGCGCGTCGCGCAGGCCGAACTCGAGGAAGTACAGGAGGAGCGACGTGCCGAACGCGTTCCCGAGGTTCACGAGCACGCGGCTGAGCAGCGTCCAGCCGAAGTCCGGGTGCTCGCGCGGGCTGATCCACAGACCCTGCACCACGCCGCGCACGGTCATCGCCTCGCGCAGCTCGGCGGGGAGGACCGCGTCCGGCAGGGCGAGGAACGGGAGCACGAGCAGCACGAGGAGGACCGCCATCGCCGCGTAGCCGACCAGAGCGCCGACGAAGACATAGGTCACGAGAGCCACGCCCAGGATGATCCCGATCGCCTGAGGAGCGCTGATCCACCCCGAGACGAAACCGCGCTGCCCCACGGGAACCTGGTCGCTGATCGTCGCGGTCAGGGCCGCGGTGAGGATGCAGAACCCGGTCAGCGCCAGGCACCAGAACGCGCCGATCCCGACGATCGTCGTCTGGAGGCCCAGGAGCATCAACGAGAGCGCGAACACGAGAGCGCCCGCGGCGATCCACGGCCGTCGGCGCCCGAACCGGCTCGTCGTCCGGTCGGAGAGCGCACCGGTGAGCGGGTAGGCGACGATCGCGCAGACGCCGGAGAGGCCCGAGATGATGCCGAACGCCACCACGCTGTCGACCCACGAGGAGGAGCCGAGCTGCCGCTGCACCTGGTCCGGGAGGAGCTTCTGGATCGGGGCCAGCTGCGCCATCCACACGCCGAGCCAGGCGATCGCGAAGAAGGCGATCCAGCGGCCCGGCACCCTGCGGGTCGGTTCGGCGAAGACGGCCGGGGTCGAGGTGTCGGTCATCGGGAGCCGGCTTCCGTCGAGGGAGCCGCGGCGGCGGCTAGCGCGGAGGCGGGCGCGGCGAGCGCGGCGAGGGCGTCGGCCGCGAAGTCCAGCGCCGCCTCGGCCGCGTCGTCGTCGCGGGTGACGAGCCACGCCACCGTCAGCCCGTCGGTCAGGGTGACGAGGAGGCGCGCGATGTCGGCGACCGGGCGCCTCCATTCGCTGCCGCTCAGCCGCGCGGCCGTCTCGACGGCTTGCGCGGCCAGCTCGAAGTAGCGGTCGTACTGGCGCTTCGCGAGCGGGGCGAACCCGGGCTCCCGGAGCGCCCACTGGGTGAGCTCGAGCAGCGCCGTCTCGCGCTCGGGCGCAGCCCGGACGCCGTCGAAGTAGTGCTGCAGGCCGAGGCGCAGCACCTCCCGCAGCCCGGTCGGGCGCTCCCCCGGGCGGGGCAGCAGCACGGGCGCCAGGTCGGCCTGCTCGGAGGCGAGCGCGGCCTCGATCAGCTCGGCCATGAGCTCGTCCCGCGAGTCGAACACGTAGTGGAAGCTCGCGAGGGACATGCCCGCCTCGGCCACGATCCGGCGGGTCGTCGCTGCGGACACCCCGTCCTTCGCGACGACACGGAGGGCGGCCTGCACGAGCGCCGTGCGTCGTTCCGCTGCCGAGATGCGCGTCATCCGGACTCCTCGCTGTCACCGCGCGTCCTCGCGCGGAAGTGGGACAAGTGACCCAGTTGTCAGTATGCCGTAAATCCCCGTCACACGTTTGACAGGGACCCTCGGCACCCCCTGGAATGGGGGTGAATGCGGGGATTCAGCACGGACAGCTCACCGCCAGACCAGCGACGGGGATCGCTCGGGCTGGTGGCTCTGGCGATCGCGGCGGCCGGTCTCCTGCTCCTCCTCGGCGCCGTCGGACCCGCCGGTCCGCCCGCCTCGGCCGAGACCACGCCGTCGCCCCCCGCCGCCGATCTCGCGGCCACCGACCCGCCGACACCGGCGTCGCCGCCGCCCACCGCCGCACCGACCACTCTGGGCCCGCTCCCCACCGGGCTCGTCACACGCTTCCCTCTCGCGATCAGCGGCTCCGGCGTGACCGGCGACACCATCGACGTGTCCGGCGGGTCGTCGCCGGGCCCGACCGAGCAGTGCCAGGCCGTCGTCGCCGCCGACGGCAGCTGGACCTGCTCGCTCGGCGCCCTGCCCGACGGCCCGTCCGTCCCGGTCCGAGCGGTCTCGCGCGGGAGCGGGGAGGCGGACTCCGGCAAGGTGCAGGTGCTGCGGCCGCCGAGCATCGCCGTGCCCCCGGGCGGCCTGGCGACCTCAGGCGGCATCCGCGGCACGGCCTACCCGGGGGCGACGGTCACCGTGACGGCGGAGACGGGGGCGAGCTGCAGCTTCCCCGCCGACTCGACCGGTTCCTGGGGCTGTGTCCTGAGCGGCCTGGCGGATGGGCGCCACTCCGTCACCGCGCGCCAGGTCGCGCCCTTCTCCTCGCAGAGCTCCGCCCCCACCGCGGCCGTGCCCGTCCTCGTCGACGCGACCGCCCCGCCTGCGCCCGCGATCGGCGCGCCGAGCAGCGGCTCGGCCGTCGCGCCCGGTTCCGCGTTCATAGTTCGCGGGACGGGCGAGGAGGGAGACCGCATCACCGTCTACGCGAGCACGCAGGCCGGGACCGTCGTGGCTTGCACGGCCACGGTCGCCGGAGGCGCGTGGTCGTGCTCGGCGAACCTGCCGGCCGGCAAGTACCTGCTCTCCGCGCTCCAGCGGGATGCCGCGGGCAACGTCAGTCCGGGAAGCAACGGCGTCTCGCTGACCGCCGCCGCCCCCGCGCGGAGCACTCCGGCCTCCCCGTCGACCGCCGCACCCGCTCCGACGCCGTCGTCCGCACCGTCGAGCGCGGCGCCGGCGCCCGCACCGGCTCCCGCCGACCCGCCGGCGGCTTCGGCGCCGCACCCCGGGACCAAGAGCTGGATCGGCACCCCGTTCACCGTCGCCTCGGCTCCCGTGGTGAGCGCGGAGGCGATCCCCGGCTGGGTGCGCTCCGTCGCCCTCGCTCTGGCGGCGCTCCTCCTCCTGATCCTCCCGGCACGGCTGCTGTCCGCGGCGCTGGCGCGGAATCGCGAGCCGCGACGGACCCGGTCCCGCGGAACGCCGACGTTCTTCGGACGCAACCGTCCCCGCGATGCCGCGCCCTCGCTGTTCGCGCGATCGCAGCCGACGGTCGACGCGTCCGCGCCTCCCCCGGACCCGAACGGACCGGCCGCGGCGGACCCGTCGCAGCGCTGGCTGCTCCCCGTGGTCGGTGTGCTGGCCGCGACGCTCGTGACGCTCTCGACGTCGGTGCCGGACACGGGCGCCTACCTCCGTCTCCTGCTCGCCGTCCTCGTGGCGGTCGCCGCTGTGAACGCCGTGTGGGTGCTGTCGGCCCGTGTGATCGCACCGCGAGTCGGCTTGGAAGCGCCCCACGTCCGCGTGCGACCGGTGGCGCTCGCGATCGTCGCGGTCACCGCGCTCGGTTCGCGTCTCGTCGGACTCGAGCCCGCACTGCTCTTCGGCCTGGTGCTCGGGGTGGTGTTCGAGCCGCACGTCGGGCGCGCGCGTCGCGGGCACGTCGCCGCGGTCCAGGCCTGTTCGGTGGCCGCTCTCGGGGTGATCGCCTGGCTGACGGTCGGCCTGCTCCCCGCCCCGGCGGGCGTGGTCTCGGCGTTCCTCGTCGAGCTGGCGAACTCGCTCGCACTCCTCGGGCTCGGGTCCGCGGCGGTCGTCCTCCTGCCGTTCGGGTCGTTCTCGGGGAAGGCCATCGCGAGGTGGTCCCGGTGGTTCTGGCTCGCCCTGACCCTCGTCGTCTACACCCTGCTGTTCGCGCTGCTGCTGCCCGTCGCCTCCCTGGTGCAGGCCGGCGCCGGGCTCATCATCGTCGTCGTCGCCGCGGTCGTGTTCGCCGCGCTCAGCGTCTCCACGTGGCTGTGGGAGCGCTACGTCGAACCGGCGCGCTGACGCCGCTCAGACGGCCTCGACGTAGAACCAGTCGCGGCCTTCCCTGAGGAAGCGCGACACCTCGTGGAGCTGCCCGCGCTCGGCGCCCTTGAAGTAAGCCCGGAACTCGACCACTCCCTCCGTGTCGAAGGGGCCGCCCGCCTCCGTTCGCACGATGTCGAGGCGGTACCACACGAGCCCGCCGTCGAGTTCGAGAGCGGCCGGGCGAGCGGAGGGATGCCAGCTGCGGAGCAGGTACCCCGCGTCGCCGAGGGCGAAGGCGCTGAAGCGCGACCGCATCAACCGCTCAGCCGTCGGCGCGGGCTCGCCGCTGTGGAGCGGACCGCAGCAGAGGTCATAGGTCTCGCCGCTCAGGCACGGGCACCGGGAGGTCACCCTCCGAGCGTAGCCCGGGCGAGAAGAGACCCGGCCGGTGCCCGCGTCGGGGGATCTCGGGCACCGGCCGGGCCGGAGGACACCTCACCAGAAAGGGTGTCGGCAGCCATAGTGGACCGCCTGGATGCATGCGGGCTTCGGAGTGACTGAATGAGCTCTCACAACGCGGGAGGCGGTCGCGGGAACGCCGAAGCGGGGGCGGCAGTGTAGCGTTGTCCCTATGGAAGGTGTGCTCATCGGATTCATCTGGCTCGTCGTGATCGTCGGCGGGAGCCTCGCCACGGCGGCCGCCGTGCAGATGATCAAGTCGCCCTACCGCGACCGCTGACCCGCGGGCCCGTCGGGCCGCCTCCCGGTCGGAGTGGCCCCCATAGCCCAATTGGCAGAGGCAGGCGACTTAAAATCGCCCGAGTGTGGGTTCGAGTCCCACTGGGGGTACTGCCTACCCGCTGACGATCGACGCGCGACGCGACGCGTTTGCGGCCCTGCGGGACGCATGCGGCCGCGCGCGCAGTCGCACACGTCCCCAGCAACCGCAGGAGCGCGCGCTTGCCGGTGTCAGGCGCGCGGAGCTGCCGGCTGGCCGCGCTCGGATGAGCGAAAGCCCGGCGCCGCGGCGGCCCGGGACGGCCGAAGGCCCGGCCCCTGACCGGGACCGGGCCTTCGCGCTCGAGCGCCTTACTTCGCGGCGACCTCGGCGGGCTGCTTGCGCGTCGACGCCTTCGCCGGCTTCTCGACCGGCTTCGGGGTCTCTTCGACCGCCGGCGGCTTCGGCCGGGCGGCGAACTCTTCGAAGTACGCGCGCGGGTGCTGCACCGCGGTCAGCGACGCGATGTCGCGCCCGAGCCAGAAGTTGTTCCACCAGCCCCACAGCACGCGCCACTTGCGCTCCCAGGTCGGCATGGCCAGACCGTGGTACCCGCGGTGGGCGAACCAGCCGAGCACGCCCTTGATCGCGATCTTGCCGGACTGCAGCACGCCGATGCCGAGGCCGAGACCGGCGACCGCACCGAGGCTCTTGTGGTAGTACTGGCGCGGCAGCTCGCCGCGGAGCGTGGCGATGATGTTCTTCGCCATGAGCTTGCCCTGGCGGACGGCGTGCTGCGCGTTCGGCACGCAGTAGCCGCCGACACCGGCTCCGGTGAGGTCCGGGACGGCCGAGACGTCGCCCGCGCCCCAGGCGTCGGCGACGATCTCCTCCTCGGTGCCCACGCGCAGGTCGGCGCGGACCCGGAGGCGGCCGCGCTCCTCGATCGGGAGGTCGGTGTGACGGACGACCGTCGGGTTGGCCATGACACCCGCGGTCCAGACGATGAGGTCGCTCTCGAAGCTCTCACCGGTGGACAGCTCGATCTTGCCGTCGACCGCGCTCGTCAGCTGGGTCTCGAGGTGGATCTCGGCCCCGCGCTCGGCGAGGTTCTTGATCACCCAGTGGCTCGTCTTGAGCGAGACCTCGGGCATGATCCGGCCCATGGCCTCGATGAGGTGGAAGCGCGTCTCGTCGAAGGAGATCTCGGGGTAGTACTTGAGGAGGGCGCTCGCGAACGAACGGAGCTCGGCGAAGATCTCGATGCCCGCGAAGCCGCCGCCCACGACCACCGTCGTGAGGAGGCGCTCACGCTCCGGGCCGGCCGGCAGCCCGGCCGCCTTGTCGAAGTTGGTGAGCATCTTGTCGCGGATGTACACCGCCTCCTCGATGCCCTTGAGCCCGATGGCCTGGTCGGCGACGCCCGGGATGGGGAACGTGCGCGAGACAGCACCGGCGGTGACCACGACGATGTCGTACGGGAACTCGTACTCCTCGCCGATCGCCGGCTTGATCGTCGCCACCTTGCGCGCGTGGTCGATGTAGCTGACCTCGGCGTTGATGATCTCGGTCGTCTTGAGGTGACGACGGTGCGGCACGATCGCGTGACGCGGGTCGATGGACCCGGCTGCGACCTCCGGGAGGAACGGCTGGTACGTCATGTAGGGCAGCGGGTCGACCATGGTGACCTCGGCCTCGCCCTTGCGGAGCTGCTTCTCGAGCTTCCACGCGGTGTAGAAGCCGGCGTATCCGCCGCCGACGATCAGGATTTTGGGCACAGTGGTGGGTCTCCTCAACACGAAAAGTTTGGGTCTAACTTACTCCCTGCTGCCCATTCGCCTGAAATGCAGCCACGCGCCGACGCCGCCGAGGGCGGCGAGGGCGAGGAAGCCGGCGATCAGACTGAACGGGAGCCAGAACACGGTCAGGACGCCCCATTGCGGCCAGAGGAACAGATTCCATGGTACCGCGCGTTCGGGAGCGAGCTTCTTCGGGGCGGGTCCCGCCTCCGCGGTGGGCGCCGGGAGGGGCGTCGCGGTCGCGTCGGCCCGGCGATGCACGCGGATCCACTCGGCGAGGTCGCCCATCGGGTTGGCCGTCACGTGCGGGACGCCGGCGGTGACCGCGGCCTTCGCGTCGAGCAGCCCGTACCCGTAGACGGGGCTCGGCACAGCGCCCGGGGCAGGTCTCGCCGTCTTGATGATCCGCTCGATCACGTCGGGCGCCTTCAGCTCGGGGTGGGCGGCGCGCACGAGCGCCACGGCTCCGGCGACGAGCGGCGCCGCGCCGCTGGTGCCGGCCCACTGGACGTAGCCGCCGCCGGGGCTGGCGCCGACCAGCTGCTCACTCGGCGCCGACACCCCGATCGTGATGCCCTGCGCGGACGCGTCGAAGCTGGCCTTGCCCTGCCGGTCGACGCCGGCGACCGTGAGCACCCCCGGGATGGTCGCGGGCGCGCCGACCTCGCTCGTCCCGCTCCCCCGGTTGCCCGCGGCCGCGACCACCACCACGTCGTGGGCGAACGCGTACTGGAAGGCGTCGTCCCAGCTGGTCGGCCAGTCGAGCGTGTTGCGCGTGAGCGACATGTTGATCACGGAGGCGCCGTTGTCGACCGCCCAGCGCACGGCCTGGGCGATCTGGTCGTCGCTCGGGACGGCGCCCGCCGCATGGCCGAGGGCGATGGACGCCGTGAGGACGGAGGCCTCCGGCGCGGCCCCGAGCACCCCGTTGCCCGCGCTCGTGCCCCGGCCCGCGAGCAGCGACGCCACCCAGGTGCCGTGGTCGGCGTCCTCGCCGTCGCCGAGCGGCTTCTGCCCGTTCGGCGAGCCGACGCTCGAGACGTCGGTACCGCCGACGACCGCTCCCGCGAGGTCCGGCACGCTGCCGTCCACGCCGGTGTCGATCACCGCCACCTTGACCCCCGCGCCCCGCGTCGTCTGCCAGGCCTGCGTGAAGCCGTAATCGTTCAGCCAGTACTCGAGGTCTCTGACCTGGTCGGCCCGGGCCGGCGCCGCCGTGAACAGCGCACCGAGAGCGAGCGCGAGGGTCGTGCCCAGCGCGGTCGCCATCGCTGTCCGACGGGCGGCGGTGCGCCGCACGGTCGCTACTCCCCCGCCCCGATGCGGCACTCGCAGACAGCGGGCGACCAGGTGCCCCGCTCGAGCGCGAGGTCGCCGATCGGGTTGACCCCGGGACCGGCAGCGAGCGCGTGCGCGGCGAGAGCGTGGAGGCACTTCACCCGCACGGGCATGCCGCCCGCCGAGATGCCGTCGATCTCGTCGACGTGCGCTATCGACTCCCGGTCGGCGAGGTACTGCCTGTGCGCGGCCTCGTACTGCCCGCGCACCCCCGCGTCGGCGGCGAGCAGCTCGCTGAACTCCGCCATCACCTGCGTCGCCTCGAGGGCGGACATCGCGGCGGTCGCCGCCGGATGCGTCAGGTAGTAGAAGGTCGGGAACGGCGTCCCGTCGTCGAGACGCGGAGCCGTGGAGACCACCGTCGGCCGCCCGCACACGCAGCGCGCGGCGATGCCGACGACGTTCCTCGCAGGGCGGCCCAGCTGCTCGGAGACGACGGCGATGTCGTCGTCGGTCACGGGGTCGAACGGCGGTCTGGTCATGTGCGTGATTCTGTCCGGGGTGGTCGGGAGGGGTGTCGCCCCATTCTGCCCGATGCCGCCGACTACTTGCCGGGAGCGGGGGTGGAGGCGCCGCCCGGCTGAGCGGGCGCGCCGCCGGTTCCATCGAGCTGCTGGGGCGTCGCCTGCGTCAGGCCCGCGCCCATGACCGAGCCGAACAGCGTGCTCACCCAGTCGGTCCTCGTCTTCTGGAGCTTGGAGCTGACGGGCGTCTTGTCGCGGGAGGCGGCCGGTGGCCGGTCGTCGATCACGAGGTAGCTCACCTCGCCCGGCATGACGTAGTAGAGCCGGTCGCGCGCCTGCGCCCGGAGATAGCTGGGGTCGTTCCAGCGGGCGCGCTGGTCCTTCAGCGAATCCACCTGGGCCGAGAGCTCCCGCACGGCGCGCTGCTGGTCGGCGATCTGCTGGCGCTGGGCGAAGAAGGCCTGCACCGTCGGCGCGAGCACGACCACGGCGATCAGGAGGACGCCCATCATGACGAGCGAGAACGCCGAGAAGTGGACGCCCTGGAGCCAGCGTCCGGCTCCACTGGGCGCGGGGACGCCGGCCGGCGCGCGGCGCGTCCTCTCCTTGGGCATGTCCCTCCCGGGTGGCTCCTGTCGGGACCGGCCGGTCCCTCCTCCATCGTAGGCAGCGCGCTCCCGACGATCGGCAGGCGGAGCGGGCGCGCCCCGAAAGCGCCTGGCGAAAGCGCGTGCGACGGCGACGCACGCGGCTCAAGCGGCGGTGAGGAGGACGACCAGGCGGACGGCGCCGAGGACCGCCAGCACTCCCCCGCCGAGAGCGAAGGCGGCGCCGACGGCGCGTGCGTCGCGCGGCCGGAAGGTCCGGCCCGAATCGGAGTCGGCGAAGAAGCGGGCAGCCGCCTCCGGCCTCACCAGGGAGTAGACGCCCAGTCCCGCGAACAGGACGGCGAGCAGCAGGAAGAGCACGAGCGGGAGCAGTTCGTCGCCTGCGCCCCCGCTCTTCATGCGTTCATCCTGCCGCACCGCCGGCCGTCTCGGCACGCGAGACGCGGGAGGGCCCCGGCGATCGCCGGGGCCCTCCGGGTGTCAGGATGCTGTGCGGCTCAGCCCTGGAAACGCGGGAACGCGCTGCGGCCGGCGTACACGGCGGCGTCGCCCAGTTCCTCCTCGATGCGGAGGAGCTGGTTGTACTTCGCCACGCGCTCGGAGCGCGCCGGGGCACCGGTCTTGATCTGCCCGGCGTTGACGGCGACCGCGAGGTCGGCGATGGTGGTGTCCTCGGTCTCGCCCGAGCGGTGCGACAGCACGGCCGTCATGCCGCTTCGCTGCGCGAGCGACACGGCGTCGAGCGTCTCGGTGAGGGTGCCGATCTGGTTGACCTTCACGAGGATGCTGTTCGCCGCCTTCTGCGCGATGCCCTGGGCGAGACGCTTGGGGTTCGTGACGAAGAGGTCGTCGCCGACGAGCTGCAGCTTGCCGGCGAGCTCGGCGGTGAGGTGCGCCCAGCCCTCCCAGTCGTCCTCCGCCAGCGGGTCCTCGATCGACACGAGCGGGTAGCTGTTCGCGAGCTCCGTGTAGTAGGCGCTCATCTCGGCTGCCGAGCGCTCCTGGCCCTCGAAGCGGTAGACGCCGTTCTCGAAGAACTCGGTGGAGGCGACGTCGAGCCCGAGGGCGATGTCGCGGCCGACGGTGAAGCCGGCCTTCTCGATCGCCTCCGAGATGAGGTCGAGGGCCGCGCGGTTGTGCTCGAGCTCGGGGGCGAAGCCGCCCTCGTCGCCGAGGCCGGTGTTGAGGCCCTTGCTCTTCAGGAGCGACTTGAGCGAGTGGTAGGTCTCGACGCCCCAGCGGAGGCCCTCGGAGAACGTCTCGGCGCCGATCGGCAGCACCATGAACTCCTGGATGTCGACGCCGGTGTCGGCGTGGGCGCCGCCGTTGATGATGTTCATCATCGGGACGGGGAGGATGTGGGCGTTCGGGCCGCCGACGTAGCGGAACAGCGGCAGGTCGGCCGAGTCGGCCGCCGCGCGCGCGACGGCGAGGCTGACGCCGAGGATCGCGTTCGCGCCGAGGCGCTTCTTGTTATCGGTGCCGTCGAGCTCGATGAGGGCCTCGTCGACGAGGCGCTGGTCGGAGGCCTCGAAGCCCTCGATCGCCGGGCCCAGCTCGTCGAGGACGGCGTCGACCGCCTTCTCGACGCCCTTGCCGAGGTACCGGCCCTTGTCGCCGTCGCGGAGCTCGTAGGCCTCGAACGCGCCGGTGGAGGCTCCGGACGGGACGGCGGCGCGGCTGACGGTGCCGTCCTCCAGCAGGACCTCGACCTCGACGGTCGGGTTGCCGCGCGAGTCCAGGATCTCGCGAGCGCCTACAGCTTCGATTGCAGCCACAAGTGTCTCCTCAGTGGTCTTCCGTGGGGTTTCGTGGTCAGTCTAGTGAGGTCGGGGGAACGGCGTCTCCCGTGGCCGGATCCTTTCGGGAGGTGGCGGGATCGACGTCAGGAGCGCCTCCCCGGTCAGCCGAGCGGCTTGACCTCGAGCGCGGCCGCGTCCGCGGTGTCGGCGTTCACGAACGCGAATGACCGGTAGCCGGAGGCGGCCGCCCGGTCGAGCACCGCCTTCAGGTTCTTGGCGCGCCGGTCGAGGCGCACGCGCTTGCCGGAGGCGATGAGCTCGCTCTTGATCGCCGCGAGCCGATCGAGCGGCACGAGCGGGTCGAACACGAGGACGACGGAGTCGGCGGTCGCGTCGTCGGGGAGCTCGATGAGGTCGACCACGCGCTCGAAGCCGATGGAGAACCCGGCGGCCGGGACGTCGGTGCCGAGGAATCGGCCGATCATGCCGTCGTACCGGCCGCCGCCGCCGACCGAGCTGCCGGAGCCGGGGTGCGAGATCTCGAAGATGGTGCCCGTGTAGTACCCCATGCCGCGGACGAGCGTCGGATCGAAGCGGAGGCGCACCCCGGGCGGGAGGGTGTCGAGCGCGTGGGCGAGCGCCTCCAGATCGGCGACGGCGTCGGTGTCCATGCCCTCGGGGAGGATGCCCGTGATCGCCGCAACGGTGAGCTCGACGCCGCCGTCGGCCAGGTGCGGCTCGAGGTCGGCGAGGATCCCGCCGAGCACCGCGGCGGCATCGGCGCCGGCCTCCTCGAGCTCGGCGACGACGCCGTCCGCGCCGATCTTGTCGAGCTTGTCGATCGAGATGAGCACCTGCGGCCAGCGCGCCTCCGCGAAGCCGCAGTACTCGAGCAGCCCGTTCAGGATGCGGCGGTCGTTGATGCGGATGGTGCAGTCGGTGAGGCCGAGCGCCTCGAGGGCGGCCGCCGTCGCCGTGATCAGTTCGACCTCGGCCAGCTGCGAGCCCTCGCCGATGATGTCGATGTCGCACTGCACGAACTGGCGGTAGCGCCCCTTCTGCGGGCGCTCGGCCCGCCAGACCGGGGCGATCTGGATGCTCCGGAACACGGGCGGCAGCTCCGCTCGGTGGCTGGCGTAGAAGCGGGCGAGCGGCACGGTCAGGTCGAAGCGGAGGCCGAGGTCGGCGAGGGCCAGCAGGTCGCCCGACTCGCGGGCGGCGGCGAGGTCGTCGCCGTCGAGCCCGCGCTTAAGGATGCTGAACGACAGCTTCTCGTTGTCGCCGCCGAGGCCGGAGTGGAGGCGCTCGACGTCCTCGACGACGGGCGTCTCGATCTCGTCGAACCCGTGCGCGGCGAAGCTCCTCCGGATCACCCCGAGCGCGTGCTCCCGGCGGGCCTTGTCGGCGGGGAGGAAATCGCGCATGCCGCGGGGCGGGGTGATCGTCGAAGCCATGACCCCGATTGTCCCATGAGCCCGGTGTTCTCTCAGCGCACAGCGGAGGTGCCGGACACCGCCCGGGGGCATCGCCACGACGGTCCGCGGCGCCTTAACATACCGGCGTTGCCACCCTTATGCCCCGCCCTCGGGCCCGGCTCGGTGGTGTCCCGCAAGGACCTGGCATGAGTCGCATCCGTCCGACCACGGCGTTTGCTCGCTGTCAGACACACGGCCGACAACGCGTCCGCCCGGACCGGGAGCACGCCGCCGAGAGGCGCCCGTCTCACCCGAACGGCGAACCCGGACAGCCCGGCGCACGCGCTGTCGGCCCCTCCCGCCGGCCCGCGCTGCGGCGCGGAGGGCCCTCAGGCGCTTCGCGCCTCCTGCTCCCGGATCTCGCCCTGCAGCTCGCGGAGGGTCGATCGCAGGGCGCGCTCGGCGTCGAGACCCTGCGCCTTCGCCGAGGCAACGATCGCAAGGAGGAGCGGACCGAGCTCGTCCTCTCCGGTCACCTGGACGCCTCCCGACTGCGAGAGATCGAGCAGGCCGACCTTCTCGGCGCGGCCGAGGAGCTTGTCGGCCAGGGCGAGCGACGGCATGCCCTGCGGGATCCCGTCGAGCACGCTGGTGCGCGCGGGCTTCTCCTGCTTCTTGAGCTCGTCCCAGAAGCCGACGACGTCGTCGGCCGTCTCAGCCGCGCGGTCGCCGAACACGTGCGGGTGGCGGCCGACCATCTTCGCCGTCATGTGCGCGGCGACGTCCTGGATGTCGAAGTCCTCACCCGGCGTGTGCGCCGCGATGTCGGCGTGGAAGAGCACCTGGTACAGCACGTCGCCGAGCTCTTCGAGCATCTCGTCGCGATCCCCCGCCTCGATCGCCTCGATCAGCTCGTAGGTCTCCTCGACGAGGTACTGCACGAGCGACTCGTGCGTCTGATCGGCGTCCCACGGGCAGCCTCCCGGCGCCCGGAGCCGCGCCATCACGGCGACCAGCTCGTCCAGCCTCGTCGCCGCCTCCGGGACCACGACGGGTGCGCTCGCGTCGGACATCGGGACCTCCTCGCGTTCGGATGCGACCATCCTCTCACCGCGGCGTGTCGGTACACTGGCAGCTGGTGTGCCGGGAAGTCTGGTCGGCGATGACGACCCCGTGCGCGCGCGAGCGCGAGATTGGCAGCCGCCCATGAGCATCATCCGATCCGAGCGCACCGCGGCGGGGCTCCTGCTCGGGGCCGCGGCCCTCGGCCTCCTCCTCGCCAACACCGCGGCCGGTCCCGCCCTGCTGGCCGTCCAGCATGCCGAGCTGCACATCGGGGCGTTCCACCTCAGCGTCGGTCATTCCATCAGCGACGGCCTCCTCGCGATCTTCTTCTTCATCGTCGCGGTGGAGCTCAAGCACGAGCTCGTGGCGGGCGAGCTCAACTCGGTCCAGAAGGCCGTGCACCCCGCGATCGCCGCCGTCGCCGGCGTCATCGTCCCGGCACTCGTGTACCTGGGGATCACCGCCGGCACCGGACTCGGGTCCGGCTGGCCGATCCCCACCGCCACCGACATCGCGTTCGCCCTCGGCGTGCTCGCCGTGTTCGGGAGGGGCCTGCCCAACCGGCTGCGCGTCTTCCTGCTGGCGCTCGCGGTGCTCGACGACCTCATCGCCATCCTCATCATCGCGGTGTTCTTCACCACCGACCCGAACCTCGTCGAGCTTCTCCTGGCCGCGGTCGCGGTCGCCGTGTTCGGCTTCCTGAGCCGGTTGCTGCGGGGGCGGATGCGCTGGCCGATCGGAACGCTCATGGTGCTGATCGCCGCGCTCACCTGGTGGCTCGTCTACGACTCGGGGGTGCACGCGACCATCGCGGGCGTCGCGCTCGGCCTCGCCATGGCGCGCGGTCCGGCCGGCCGGGTGACGCACGCCCTCGAGCCCTGGTCGAACGGGTTCATCCTCCCGCTGTTCGCCTTCTCGGCCGCGCTCGTCGTCATCCCCGACGTGGCCCCCTCGCAGCTCTCCCCCGCGTTCTGGGCGATCCTCGTCGCGCTCCCGGTCGGCAAGATCGTCGGGATCACCATCGGCGGCTGGCTCGGCTCCCTGACGCGGCCCCGGGAGGAGCGCGGACGGATCTCCGTCCTCGCCCTCGTGACGATCGGCGCCCTCGGCGGCATCGGCTTCACCGTGTCCCTGCTCATGAACGAGCTCGCCTTCGCCGGGAGCGACGACGTGCGCGCCGAGGGGACGCTCGCCGTGCTGCTCGGCTCCTCCGTCGCCATCGTCGCCTCGGGCGTGCTCGTCAGCGTGCTGGCCCGGAGGAACCGCCGGCTCCACCCGCGGGCCTGAGGGTCGCTCTCGCGGGCGCAGACGGGGCGTACAGTCCCTCCATGGCCAGACGCGCGATCACCGCTTCCGTCGCGGGCGGACTCCTCGCGCTCGCGCTCGCGCTGACCGCGTGCACGGGAACCGCGCAGGTCCCCGAGACGCCCACGCCTCAGGTACCGACCGTCGGGAGCGCCCACCCCTCACCGGCAGCGACGGGAGGCGCGACCTCCTCCGCCGGCGCCCTCGCGCACGTCGTCGTCATCGTCGACGAGAACAAGCCGGCCTCGTCGATCATCGGGAACCCGCAAGCGCCGTACCTCGCCTCGCTGGCGTCGCAGGGTGCCGTCGCGACGCACTACTCGGCGATCACGCACCCGAGCCTCCCGAACTACCTCGCGCTGACCAGCGGCACCACAGCGGGCATCACCTCGGACTGCAACCCGCCCGGAGGGTCGTGCCTCGACACGGCGCCGAACCTCGCTCAGGCACTCGACCGAGCCGGCCGCAGCTGGAGGATGTACGCGGAGAGCATGCCGTCACCGTGCTCGCCCGCGAACACCGACGTGTACGCGGTCAAGCACAATCCCTTCCTGTACTTCCCGAGCGTGACGTCGGACTCGGCGTACTGCGCCTCCCATGACGTGCCGTACTCGCGGTTCGCCGCCGATCTGGCGTCGCCCTCGACGCTGCCCGACTTCTCCTTCATCAGCCCGGATCTGTGCCACGACATGCACGACTGCTCCGTGGCGACCGGTGACTCGTGGCTCGCCGCGAACGTCCCGCGGATTCTCGCGTCGCCGGCCTTCACCCGGGAGCGGTCGCTGCTCGTCGTCACCTTCGACGAGGGCGACTCGTCGGACAACGTCGTCCCGCTGATCTTCGCCGGCCCGGCAGCACGCCCGCATGCGAGCTCGTCCCAGCCGTTCAGTCACTATTCGTTGCTGCGGACGATCGAGGACCAGTGGGGTCTGCCGCCGCTCGGACCGAACGACGGAGCGGCCGCCGCGATGCCTGCGCTGCTCCGGTAGCGTCGCGTCAGCTGGCCGCCTCGGTGGCCGGTTCCGCGACCGGGAAGAGCGCCCCCAGAAGCGAGGCGACCCAGCCGATGAGTTCCGAGTCGGGCAGCGGTTCTCCGTTCACACGCGGCATCGGGACGGTGACGACCTTCGGCGCCGCGTGATACTTCGAACCGGGGTACATCCGCTGGAGGCGCACCTGCAGCGAGTCCGGCAGCTGCGCCGGGGCGAGCCGCAGGTTCGACCCCATCGCCACGACCTCGCCGAGCCCGGCCTTCTGCGCCGCGCGCCGCAGCCGTGACACCGCGATCAGGTTCGTCACGGGCTCGGGCGGCTGCCCGTAGCGATCGGTGAGCTCCTCGAGCACGAGGTCGATCTGCTCGTCCTTCGAGGTCGGCGAGCTCGCCGTCGAGAGCTTCTGGTACGCCTCCAGCCGGAGCCGCTCGCTGTCGACGTAGTCCTCGGGGATGTGCGCGTCGACGGGGAGCTCCAGGCGCAGCTCGGTCTGACCCTCGGCGACCTCGCCGCGGAACGTCAACACGGCCTCGCCGATCATGCGCAGGTAGAGATCGAAGCCGACGCCCGCGATGTGCCCGGACTGCTCGCCTCCGAGCAGGTTGCCGGCACCGCGGATCTCGAGGTCCTTGAGGGCGACCTGCATGCCCGATCCCAGGTCGTTGTTGGCGGCGATCGTCGAGAGACGGTCGTGGGCCGTCTCGCTCAGGGGCTTGTTCTCGTCCCAGAGGAAGTAGGCGTACGCGCGCTCGCGGCCGCGCCCGACGCGTCCGCGCAGCTGGTGCAGCTGGCTCAGGCCGTACTTGTCGGCGCGGTCGATGATGATCGTGTTCGCGTTGGCGATGTCGAGCCCGGTCTCGATGATGGTGGTCGAGACGAGCACGTCGAAGCGGCGCTCCCAGAAGTCGACGACGACCTGCTCCAGCGCGTGCTCGTTCATCTTGCCGTGCGCGACGCCGATCCGCGCCTCCGGGACCAGCTCGGCCAGCTTCGCGGCCATGCTCGAGATCGAGCCGACGCGGTTGTGCACGAAGAACACCTGGCCCTCGCGCAGCAGCTCGCGGCGGATCGCCGCAGCGACCTGCTTGTCGGAGTACGGACCGACGAAGGTGAGGATCGGGTGCCGGTCCTCGGGCGGGGTCGCCAGGGTCGACATCTCGCGGATGCCCGTGACGGCCATCTCGAGCGTCCGCGGGATCGGCGTCGCGCTCATCGCGAGGATGTCGACGTTGGTCTTGAGCTTCTTCAGCGCGTCCTTGTGCTCCACGCCGAACCGCTGCTCCTCGTCGATGATGACGAGGCCGAGGTCTTTGAACGACACCCCGTCGGCGAGGATGCGGTGGGTGCCGATCACGATGTCGACGGTGCCGTCGGCCATGCCGGCGAGCGTCTCGCGCGCCTCCTTGTCGGTCTGGAAGCGGCTGAGCTGACGCAGGTGCACCGGGAACCCGGCGAACCGCTCCTGGAAGGTCTCGGCGTGCTGCTTGACGAGGAGGGTCGTCGGCACGAGCACGGCGACCTGCTTGCCGTCCTGCACGGCCTTGAAGGCGGCCCGCACGGCGATCTCCGTCTTGCCGAATCCGACATCGCCCGAGATGAGGCGATCCATCGGGATCGGGCGCTCCATGTCGGCCTTGACCTCGTCGATCGTCTGCAGCTGATCGGGCGTCTCGGCGAAGGGGAAGGCCTCCTCCAGCTCGCGCTGCCACGGGGTGTCGGGCCCGAACGCGTGGCCCTTGCTCGCCATGCGCGCGGAGTAGAGCTTGACGAGCTCGACGGCGATGTCGCGCACGGCCCGGCGGGCACGGCCCTTGGCGGCCGCCCAGTCGCTGCCGCCCATCTTCGACAGCTGCGGCGCCTCCCCGCCGACGTAGCGGGTGAGGAGGTCGAGCTGGTCGGTGGGCACGTAGAGCTTGTCGCCGGGGTAGCCGCGCTTCGACGGCGCGTACTCGAGGACCAGGTACTCGCGCTTCGACTTGACGGCGTTGCGGCCGCCGCTCGACACCTCCCGCTGGGTGAGCTCGACGAACTTCCCGATGCCGTGGGTCTCGTGCACGACGTAGTCGCCCGGCTTGAGCTGCAGCGGGTCGACCACGTTCTTGCGGCGGGTGGCGAGCTTCTTGACCTGCCGCGAGTCGTACCCCACGGTGCGCCCGTAGAACTCGGCCTCACTGATGAGCGCGAGCTTCAGCTCGGGCACCTCGAAGCCGTGCTCGGCCGTGGCCCTCAGCAGGTAGGCGATGCCCGGTTCGGCCTCGACGGGGAACGAGTCGACCGACCGGGCCGGAAGTTCCGCCTCCGCCAGCACATCGGCTGCGCGTTCGACGAGCCCGGCGCCCTCCGCCACGACAGCGACCGACCAGCCCTCGCGCAGGCGGCCGCGCACGTGCTCGACGGCGCCCGACACGTTGCCCTGGAAGCTCGGGACCGTCTCGGCGTCGATGCGGATCTGGAGGTGCTCCTCGATCTCGCGATGCTCCGGCAGCACGTCGTCGGCCTGAAAAGCGCTGAGCGTCCACCACGGGTGGTCCGGGGCGGGCTCACCGGGCCGGCTGAACGTCACCGAGTCGCGCAGCTGCTGCAGCGTGAGGAAGTCGCCCGCGGCGAGATCGATCGGCGCGGCTGCGCCGACCGTCGCCGCGCTCCACGCCGCCGAGAGGAACTCGCGGTTGGTCTCGGCGAGGCTGACCGCCCGGGAGGCGACGCGCTCCGGCGAGAGGACGGCCACCGCCGCGCCGTCGGGCAGGTAGTGCGTGAGCGGCACGAGCCGGTCGACGAGCGCCGGGGCCAGCGACTCCATGCCCTCGACCGGGATGCCCTCGGCGATCTTGGCGAGCATCGAGGACAGGCTCGGGAACTCGTGCTCCATCTCGCGCGCCCGCTGGCGCACCGACTCGCTGAGCAGCAGCTCGCGGCTCGGCGGGAGGCTCACCGCGGCGATCGGCTCCGGGAGCGAGCGCTGGTCGGCCACCGAGAAGGCGCGGATCTGCTCGACCTCGTCGCCGAAGAAGTCGACCCGGTAGGGGTGGTCGGCGGTCGGCGGGAAGACGTCGAGGATGCCGCCGCGCACGGCGAACTCGCCGCGCCGCGTCACCATGTCGACGCGCGCGTAGGCGAGGTCGACGAGCTGCGATGCCAGCCCGCCGAGGTCGAACCCGCGAGCGCCGGCGGTGAGCTCGGCCGCCGCGTAGTCGGTGAGGTTGTCGGCCAGCGGCTGGAGCGCCGCGCGCACCGACGCGACGAGCACGAACGGCCGCGACCGGTCGCCTCCGGCCCACTCGGCGAGCCGCCGGAGCGCGGTGAGCCGCTTGCCGACGATCTCGGCGCTCGGGCTGAGCCGCTCATGCGGCAGCGTCTCCCACGCGGGGAACTCGACGATCTCGGCATCGGGGAGCACGCACGGCAGCGCGCCGCGGATCGACTCGGACTCGCGCCCGGTCGCCGTGATGAGCAGCAGCGCCTGCGCGCGCCCCTGCTCGGCGCGGCGGCCCAGCAGACCCGCCAGCAGCGGCGCGCTCATGCCGTCGACGAGGGAGAAGTCGGCGTCGCGGGTCGCGTACGCGAGCGCGTCGGCGAACGTGGAGGCGCGCGAGAGCGCGGCGATCAGCCCCTGGAGTATCACTCCGCCAAGTCTACGTCGCACGTCCGACAGGTCGACCGGGCGGCCGTCCGGGCTGCGTCAGATCCAGCCCTCGAGCGCCTTCATGAAGCCGTCGTGGTCGTCGCGGTTGATCACGTGGCCGGAGCCGGCGACCACGCGGACGTCGTAGCCGTCCTCCTTGAGGCGCTCGGCGAGCTCCGGCTTCACGAGGAACGAGTTGTCGGCCAGCATCACGAGCGACGGCACGGCCATCGTCACGGGGGCGCGCATCGTGCTGGGGCTCAGCACGACGGGGATCGCCGCGGGGTCGAACGCGCGGAACGACTCGACCTCGATCGCGACGTCGGCGGGGTGCCAGCGCGGGTTGCGCCGGGCGATCGCCGCCGCCGACTGACGCGCCAGGGTGCGCAGGAACGCCGGGGCGAGAAGCCGCTGGAACCAGCCCGCCGCGGGGCACGAGAAGGCGGGATCGATGTAGACCGCGCGCTTCGGCTGGAGGTGCTCCACGGCGAGGCTCGCGGTCAGTCCGCCCAGGGAGTGGCCGATGACGAGCTCGGGCCGGGCGGGGACGCTCTCGACGATGTCCTGCGCCATGAGCTCCGCGGTGTACTCCGACGCCCGGGGGCTGTGGCCGTGACCCCGGAGGTCGACGGCGACCACGTGATAGCCGCGATCGGCGAGCGCCGGGGCGACGCGCCGCCACGTGCGCGAGTCCGACATGACGCCGTGGACGAGGACCGCGTGGCGGTCGCCTTCGCCCCACTCGCGGGTGAACAACTGCATGCCCGAGACGGTACGCGTCGCGGCTGGTACGGAACCGTGCGTCGGCTACGCTCGGCCTGAGAGCGAGGCGTGAGTCCGGCGTGAGCGGTTCCGTCGGGGCCTCGCGTGGAGGGCGAACGATGACCGATCAACCGCCGAGCGCAGCGCCCGCACCGCAGCCGTTCCTGCCGCCGTACCCCGGACCGGGGTGGGCTCCGACGCCGGCGCTCGAGCGCCGCTCCAGTGGCCTGGGACTCGCCTCCATGTACCTCTCGCTGCCGCTCTTCGTGCTCTCGATCACCGCATCCGTCGTGGTGGGCATGAACATCGGGAGGCTCGCGACGCACAGCGCATCCGGCTTCCAGTTCAGCTCGTCGTCGCTCACTCCCGAGCAGGCGTCCGCGTTCGCGCCCATCGGACTGCTGATGGGGGCGCAGCTCCTGCTCGGCACGGCGATCGGCATCCTGGCGCTCGTCCTCGGGATCGTCGCCGTGTCGACGCGGCGCGGGCGGCCCTACGGCGTGGTGGGTGTCGTCGTGGCGGGGGCGGCACCCATCGTGTCGTTCGTGGTCTACGCGGCCCTCGCCGCGGCGACGCGCGGCACGGCCTGACCGGTCGGCCGCTCCGGGCGGCCGCACCCGCTCACCGGGCGGCGTGGAACCTGTTCTGGGCGGCCGTGAGTCCCTCGGCCGCGATCTGCTCGACCGCATCTGCCGCATCGGCGAGGAGGACCGGGAGGTTCTTGCGCTCCTCCGAGCCGAACGCCTTGAGGACGTGGTCGGCCGCGGCCTGGGAACCGGGAGGACGCCCGACGCCGACCCGCACCCGGGTGAAGTCACCGGTGCCGATCGCCTTGATGATGTCGCGGACGCCGTTGTGGCCGCCGTGGCCCCCGCCGTACTTCAGCCGGACCGTGTCGAACGGGATGTCGAGCTCGTCGTGGACGACGATGAGCCGGGAGGCGTCGAGCGAGTAGAACCGGAGCAGCTGCGACACCGGGCCGCCGGACACGTTCATGAACGTGTTCGGCTTCGCCAGGACGAAGCGAGGGCCGCCGGGGCTCAGCCGGCCCTCGGCGACCGTCGCGTTCGTCTTGTGCGTCTTGAAGGTCAGCCGACCGCGCTCGGCGAGCTCGTCGAGCACCATCTGACCCACGTTGTGACGCGTGGCCGCGTAGCCGGGCCCGGGATTGCCGAGCCCGACCACGAGCCAGGGGCCCTCCGTGTCGAGAGGACGGGGCATCGGAGGAGGTTACTCGGCGCTCTCGCCGGCCTCGGCCTCGGCCTCCGCGGCGGCCTCGGCGGCAGCGGTCTCCTCGTCCTCGGCGCGGGCGGACGCCGGCACCGCGATGTTGACGATGAGCAGCTCCTCGTCCTCGGCGAGGGTCGAGCCCTGCGGGAGCGCGAAGTCCTTGGCGAGGTACTGGGTGCCCTCGGGGGCGTCGGTGACGTCGAGCACGATGCGCTCGGGGATGTGGGTCGCCTCCGTCTCGAGACGGATGGTCGGCACCTCGAGCATGGCGATCGTGCCGGAGAACGGCTCGCCCTCGACGTGGACCGGCACCTCGACGACGACCTTCTCGCCGCGGCGGACCACGATGAGGTCGAGGTGCTCGACGACCTGCGACACCGGGTCCTTCTGGACGTCCTTCACGAGGGTGAGCTGGCTCTTGCCGGCGATGTCGAGGTCGAGGACCGCGTTCGCCTTGCGGAGGAGCAGCGAGACCTGGTGCGCCGGCACGGTCACGTGGACCGGGTCGGTGCCGTGGCCGTAGATCACCGCGGGGATCTTGCCGGCGGCGCGGATCTTGCGCGCCGCGCCCTTGCCGAAGCTGTCGCGCGTCTCCGCGACGACCTTGTTGGACTCGTCAGCCATGATGTTCTCCTTGCCGGCCGGGGCCGGCGGATCGGGCGAGTCGCTCGTGAGCGGCGCCTCGCAGTATGGGGTGTGTTCGACTCGAACGCATCGAAGTGCGCGAGGAAAGACTGCGTAGCCTGCTCCACCGCGTCGATAACGGATGCCGCGGGGCATCCCTCGCCGAAGTTCAGGTGTCGAGTCTACCCGATCGCGAGAGGCCGAGCGCGCCGGCGATCTGCTCCGCCAGCTCCTGGGGCGGCCGGCCGACGTCCAGGCGCAGACCGGTCTCGTCGGGCTGCAGCGGCTGGAGGGTCGCCAGCTGCGAGTCGAGGAGCGACACCGGCATGAAGTGCCCGGGCCGCTCGGACATCCGCGCGGCGAGCAGCTCGCGGGTGCCGTCCAGCTCCGCGAAGGCCGCTCCGGGCGCCTCCGCCCGGATGAGGTCGCGGTAAGTGCGCTTGAGCGCCGAGCACGCGACCACCACGCCCTTCGGCGCCGCCGACGCCAGCGTGCGGCCCACCTCGCGGAGCCAAGGGATGCGGTCCTCGTCGGTGAGCGGGACCCCTGAGGCCATCTTGGCGACGTTCGCCGGCGGGTGCAGGGCGTCCCCGTCGACGAAGGGCACTCCGAGCTCCCGCGCGAGCAGCTCGCCGACCGTGGTCTTGCCCGAGCCGGACACGCCCATCACCACCACCTGGACCCGCTCCACCCGTGACCCTCCCGCGCTGTCGCCGCTCACCAATCGTGCATCGAGCCGTCGAGCAGACGGTTCACCGGCAAGTATGCCGCCTGGTACGGGAAGGACTCGGCGAGCACCTCGTCGTAGTCGACGCCCAGGCCCGGCTCGTCACCCGGGCTCAGCATCCCGTCGGCGAACGAGTAGGTCGGCCGGAACAGCTCGTCGGTCTCCGGGCTGTGCTTCATGTACTCCTGGATCCCGAAGTTCGGGATGGCGACGCCCAGGATGTTCCGCGCCGACCGGTACATGCACCCCGACGAGGCCGGCTGGGCCGCCCGGCTGGAACGCCTGGGCGCCGCGGCGGACACCGACACGGCGACCTACGCCGGGCTTCTGGAGGCGCTCCGGGCACGTCGCCGGGTGTTCAAGGAGGCGGGAGGCACGGCGACCGACACCGGTGTGCGCGACGCGGGGTGCGAGCCGCTCGACGAAGCCGAGGCCTCGCGCATCCACCGCGCCGCCCTGGACGGGACCATGACGGCCGCCGAGGCCGTCGCCTACCGCCGCAACCTGCTCTACCGGCTCGCCGAGTTGTCGGCGGAGGACGGCCTCGTCATGCAGCTCCACCCCGGCGTGCTGCGCAACCACCACCGGCCGACCTTCGACGCGTACGGACCGGACACCGGCCACGACCTGCCCGCGGTCGGCGCCTTCACCGAGCCGCTGACGCCGATCCTGCGCGGCTTCGGCACCGACCCCGTGTTCCGGATCGTGCTGTTCACCGTCGACGAGACCGCGTTCTCCCGCGAGATCGGACCACTGGCCGGCTTCTACCCCTCGGTGTACGCCGGCGCCCCCTGGTGGTTCCTCGACACGCCCGATGCCATCCTGCGGTACCGCCGGGCCGTGACCGACAGCGCCGGGTTCGCCAAGACGAGCGGGTTCATCGACGGCACGCGCGCCTTCTGCAGCATCCCGGCACGCCACGACATGTCGCGGCGCGTCGACGCCTCCTATCTCGCGGGGCTCGTCGCCGAGCACCGGCTCGACGAGGAGGACGCCTTCGCGGTCGCGCGGCGGCTGGTCGACGACATCCCGCGGGCGACGTTCCGGCTCGGCTGACGGAACGGGCCGTCGGGGCATCACGGTACGCTGGAGGGACTGCTCGATTCTTGCCACCCGCGGGAGAGCTGACCCCCCGACTACATCCCCGTCGTGGCGGACGGCCCCCGTCCGTCGCGGCTACACGAAGGAGCATCACGTTGTCACAGGAAGCAACCGCCAATATCGGAGTCGTCGGTCTGGCGGTGATGGGCTCGAACCTGGCCCGCAACCTCGCCTCCCGCGAGGGCAACACGGTGGCGGTGTTCAACCGCACGTACGCCCGGACCGAGGAGCTGGTGAAGGCGCACCCGGAGGCCGGGTTCGTCTCGGCCGAGCAGATGGACGATTTCGTCGCCTCCCTCTCGAAGCCGCGCACCGCGATCATCATGGTGCAGGCCGGGAAGGGCACCGACGCGGTGATCGACCAGCTGGTGGAGCGGTTCGAGCCGGGCGACATCATCGTCGACGGCGGCAACGCGAACTTCCACGACACGATCGAGCGCGAGAAGCGCATCGCCCCCACGGGCATCCACTTCGTCGGCGCCGGGATCTCCGGCGGCGAGGAGGGCGCCCTGAACGGCCCGTCGATCATGCCGGGAGGCTCGGCCGAGTCGTACGAGACGCTCGGCCCGATCCTGGAGTCGATCGCCGCGGTCGCCGAGGGCGAGCCGTGCGTGACCCACGTGGGCACCGACGGCGCCGGTCACTTCGTGAAGATGATCCACAACGGCATCGAGTACGCCGACATGCAGCTGATCGCCGAGGCGTACGACCTGCTGCGCACGGTCGGCGGACTGTCGCCGGCCGAGATCGCGGACGTGTTCGCCGAGTGGAACAACGGCTATCTCGAGTCGTACCTGATCGAGATCACCGCGGAGGTGCTCCGCCAGGTCGACGCCGAGACCGGCAAGCCCTTCATCGACATCGTGCTCGACCAGGCCGGGTCCAAGGGCACCGGCGTGTGGACCGTGCAGAACGCCCTCGACCTCGGCGTCCCCGTCGGCGGCATTGCCGAAGCCGTGTTCGCCCGCGCCGTCTCCTCCAAGCCGGCGCAGCGCGCCGCCGTGCAGGCGACCCTGACATCGCGGCCCGAGGTGCAGAAGGCCGAAGACGTCGCCGCATTCGCCGACGACGTGTCCAAGGCGCTGTACGCCTCCAAGGTCGTCGCCTACGCGCAGGGCTTCGACGCGATCATCGCCGGCGCCGAGAAGTACGGGTGGGACATCCACAAGGACAAGATCGCGAAGATCTGGCGCGGCGGCTGCATCATCCGCGCCCAGTTCCTGAACCGCATCGCCGACGCCTACGACGAGAACCCCGACATCGCCACCCTGCTCGAGGCGCCGTACTTCGCCGACGCCGTCCGCGAGGGCGAGGCCGCCTGGCGCCGCATCGTCGCCACCGCCGCCCTCTCCGGAGTGCCCGTGCCCGGCTTCGGCGCCGCCCTGTCGTACTACGACTCGCTCGCCTCCACCCGCCTCCCCGCCGCCCTCGTGCAGGGTCAGCGCGACTTCTTCGGCGCGCACACCTACAAGCGCGTCGACAAGGACGGCACCTTCCACACCCTCTGGTCCGGCGACCGCACCGAGACCGAGTCCGAGGGCTCCTCGCACTGACGGAGCCCCGGTCGGCGCCCGCGTCGCGCTTGCGCAGCGCGACGCGGGCGCTCAGACTCAAGGGGTGACGTTCGAGGACCATCCCGAGCTCGCGGAGTACGAACCGCTCGGCGAGCGACCGCTGCGCGGCCGGACCATGACGGTGGCGACCCGGGTCTTCGTCGTGGTGGCGCTCGCGGCGCTGGTCCTGCCCGGCGTCCTGCTCACCGTGAACATCCAGAGCGCGACCGCCGCGTACACCTGCGAGGTCTACGCCAGGCATTACGTGCGCGACGCTCAGGGATCCGCGGCGCGGTTCGAGCTGACCGGACCGGCGGGGCCGGGCTGGCAGTGCTACGCGCTCAACACCGAGGGCGACTCGACGTGGGTGGCGCCGCTCGGGCTCATCCCCTCGGCGCCGCACGAACTCCCGTAGCCGCGCGCCCGCACCGGTCGCTCGCACATCGGTCGCTCCCGCATCCGCGGCTCCCGTATCCGCCGCTTCCGCATCCGCCGCTCGCGTATCCGCCGCTCCCGTATCCGCCGCTTCCGCATCCGCCGCTGCCGCATCGGTCGCTCCCACATCCGCCGCTCCCACATCCGCCGCTCCCGCATCCGCCGCTCCCGCATCCGCGGCTACCGTATCCGTCGCTCCCACATCCGCCTCTCCCGCATCCGCGGCTACCGTATCCGTCGCTCCCGCATCCGCGGCTCCCGCATCCGCGGCTCCCGCATCGGTCGCTAACGGAGGAAAACGGCCCCGGAACGGCCCCGGGCATCCTCCGTTCCCCGCGTACGCGGGGCAAACGCGCCCGATCATCCTCCCTACCCGACACAGCGCGGCTGGGCGGCTGCCCGAGGTCACGCAACGGCGAGTGCTGAGGGAGGATGAATCCGCTCCCGACGCGTCAGATGCGGCGAACGGAGGGGCTCGCAGCGGCAGCGTGCCGCCTAACCCTCCCTACTCGACGCGCTGGCGCCAGGCGGGAGCCCGGCAGCCACGCCAAGGCGAGCGCTGAGGGAGGATGAATCGACTCCCGAGGCCTCGGGCGCGGCGAACGGAGGGCGGTCGGCCCCGAGCGGCAGAATCATCCTCCGTTGCCGGCGCCGGGGGTCTCCGCCCACCGGCACCGCAGGGCCCGCGCCGGGCTAAGCGGCGCCGTCGAACATCGAGGTCACCGAGCCGTCGGTGAACACCTCGCGGATGGCGCTCGCGAGGAGCGGCGCGATCGAGAGCACCGTGAGGTTCTCCCACCGCTTGTGCTCCGGCAGCGGGAGGGTGTCGGTCACGACGACCTGGTCGATCGAGTCGCTCTGCAGCAGCTCGACCGCCGGGTCGCTGAACACGGCGTGCGTCGCGGCCACGACCACGCCGATCGCTCCGTTGGCCTTGAGCGCCTCGGCCGCCTTCACGATCGTGCGACCGGTGTCGATGAGGTCGTCGACGAGGAGGCAGACCCTCCCGCGGACGTCGCCGACGATCTCGTGGACGGAGACCTGGTTCGGCACGAGCGGGTCGCGGCGCTTGTGGATGATGGCGAGCGGCGCGCCGAGCTTGTCGCTCCAGATGTCGGCCACGCGCACGCGCCCCATGTCGGGCGACACGACGGTGAGCGTCTCCGGGTCGAGCTCGCGGCGCATGTGCTCGAGCAGCACCGGCATCGCGAAGAGGTGATCGACGGGACCGTCGAAGAAGCCCTGGATCTGCGCGGCGTGCAGATCGACCGACATGATGCGGTCGGCGCCGGCGGCCTTGAACAGGTCGGCGACGAGGCGCGCCGAGATCGGTTCGCGGCCGCGGCCCTTCTTGTCCTGACGGGCGTACGGGTAGAACGGGGCGACGACGGTGATGCGCTTCGCGGAGGCACGCTTGAGCGCGTCCACCATGATCAGCTGCTCCATGAGCCACTCGTTGATCGGGGAGGTGTGCGACTGGATCACGAAGGCGTCCGAGCCGCGCACGCTCTCGTCGAACCGGGCGTAGATCTCGCCGTTGGCGAAGGTGCGGGCGTCGGTGGGGACCAGCTCGCTGCCGAGGCACTCGGCGATCTCGTGCGCCAGTTGGGGATGTGCCCGACCGGAGATGAGGACGAGTCGCTTCTGACCGGTCGCGGTGATCCCTGACACTTATTCTCCGCTCTCTGCCGCGTCGGCCGCCTTCGCGGCCCTGTCGGCGTCGGTGCCCGGACGCTTCTCGGCGACCCAGCCTTCGATGTTGCGTTGCGGCGCGACCGTGATGGCGAGGGCTCCCGCCGGCACGTCCTTGCGGACGACCGTTCCTGCCCCCGTGTACGCTCCGTCACCCATCCTAACCGGCGCGACGAGCACGGTGTTCGTGCTGATCCGCACATCGGAGCCGATCTCGGTGCGGTGCTTGTTCACGCCGTCGTAGTTCGCGGTGATGACCCCGGCCCCGAGATTCCCGCGCGCGCCCACCTCGGCGTCGCCGACGTAGTTGAAGTGCGCGAGCTTCGTCCCCTCGCCGATCACTGCGTTCTTCGTCTCGCTGAAGGTGCCGATCTTGCCGCCGGCTCCGAGCACCGTGCCCGGGCGGAGGTACGAGAACGGCCCGACGGTCGCGCCCGCGCCGATGACCGACAGCGTCGCGTCGGCGCGCTTGACCGTCGCGCCCTCGCCGACCTCGCAGTCGAGCAGCGTGGTGTCGGGCCCGATGGTCGCGCCGGTCTTCACCACCGTCGCCCCGCGGATCTGGGTGCCGGGGAGGAGCGTCACATCGGGCGCGAGCTTCGCCTTCACATCGATCCAGGTGGTGGCCGGGTCCTGGACGGTGACGCCGGCGAGCTGCCAGGTCCGCACGAGGAGGGCGTTGAGCTTCGCGGCGGCGTCGCTGAGCTGGGCGCGGTCGTTGATGCCCTCGACGAGCCACGACTCCGGGACGGGGAGCGCGTCGACGTCGAACCCGGCCTCGCGGAGGAGGGCGATGACGTCGGTCAGGTACTTCTCGCCCTGCGCGTTGTCGGTCGAGACGAGCGCCAGCCGGTCGCGGAGGGCGGCCAGCCCGAACAGGTAGATGCCGGCGTTGATCTCGCCGATCCGCCGCTCGTCCTCGGTGGCGTCCTTGTGCTCCACGATGCGGTCGAGGTGCCCCTCCGGGGTGCGGACGATCCGGCCGTAGCCCGTCGCATCGGCCGGGAAGGACGACAGGATCGTCGCCGCGGCCTCGCCGGAGCGGTGCGCGGCGATGAGCTCGCGAAGGGTCGCGGCGTCGAGGAGGGGCACATCGCCGTTGACCACGAGGACGTCGCCGGCGAAGTCGGCCGGCAGCGCCTCCACCGCCTGCTCGACCGCGCGGCCGGTGCCCGGGACCTCGTCCTGGTCGACGATGACGGCCTCGGGCAGCTCCTGCGCGATCACCGCGGCGAGCCGGTCGCGCTCGTGGCGCACGACGGCCACGACGTGGGCCGCGTCCAGCTCCTTGGCGGTGGCGAGGACGTGCGCGACGATCGGGATGCCGCCGAGCTCGTGGAGGAGCTTCGGCGTCGCGGACTTCATCCGGGTGCCCTGACCCGCCGCGAGCACGACGATGGCGAGATTCTGGTCGGTCATGTCCCTCCCGGGTTCGTGTGTTCGCTCCGCCTCCAGGACTCGAACCTGGACCTAACAGCTCCAAAGGCTGTCGTGCTGCCATTACACCAAGGCGGAACACGCTCGCGCGCAGATGACAGTCTGCCAGACGGCCGCCGGGCGACCGCCCCGCCTCCGCCGGACGCACCGCGGTGCCCGCCGTGTCGCGCGGGTCAATAACATGGAGGAATGGCAGAGGCTCGCGACGAGGTGGACCGCATCGTCGACGCGTGGCTGCGCGAGCGTCCCGATCTCGACTTCTCGCCCCTCCAGGTGCTCTCGCGGGTGGACCGCCTGTCGCGCCACCTCGACCGGGCCCGGCGGGCCGCCTTCGAGCGCTCCGACCTCGATTCGTGGGAGTTCGACGTGCTCGCCGCGCTGCGTCGTGCGGGCAGCCCGTACCAGCTGAGCCCGAAGGCGCTGCTGCAGCAGACGCTCGTGTCATCCGGCACCATGACGAACCGGATCGACCGGCTGGTGGCTCGCGGACTCGTCGAGCGGCGGACCGACCCCAACGACGGCCGGGGCATCCTCGTCCAGATGACGGCTCAGGGCCTGACCCGGGTGGACGCCGCGATCACCCGCCTGGTGGATGCCGAAGCGGAGCTGCTCGAGGGGCTGTCGGCCGCCGACGCGGACCGGCTGTCGGCCCTCCTCCGCAAGCTGAGCCTGGGCTTCGACGCGACGGCCTGACCCGGCCGCCGTGGCGGTCCCCGGGCGCCGTCACGGGCGGCTCCCAGCAGACCGTTATCCCGCGTTCATAAAATCGTGGCGATGAGACTCTCCCGACTGACGCGGCTGCCGTCGCGCGTGAAGCGCGCCGCCCGCTACGAGATCCACGCCCACTGGAGGCGGCGCCCCATCGTCCTCGGGTCGGTCTTCTACGAGTCGTTCTCGGGCAACGGGATGCTCGACAACCCGGAGGCGCTGTTCCGCGAACTGCTCGCGGCGCCCGACCTCAAGCACTTGACGCACATCTGGGCGCTCTCCGACTTCGGGCAGTACCGCGCCGCCGTGGAGGAGTTCGCCGGCGACCCGCGGGTGCACTTCGTCAAGTACGGCTCCCCCGCCTACTTCCGCGCGCTCGCGACCAGCCAGTACCTCGTCAACAATGCGACGTTCCCGATCGATTTCGCCAAGCGTCCGGGGCAGATCTACCTCAACACGTGGCACGGCACCCCCCTCAAGCGCATGGGCTACGACATCGCCGACGGTGCCCTCGCCACGGCGAACATCATCCGGAACTTCGTGCAGGCCGACTACCTGCTGGCGGCCAACCCGTTCATGGCCGACCAGATGTACGAGCGCGGGTACAAGCTCACCGGCATCTACCGCGGGACCATCATCGAGGAGGGCTACCCGCGCATCGACCGCCAGCTCCTCGACGACGCCGGCCGCGCCGACGTGCGTCGCCGGCTCGTGGACGCCGGCCTCCCGATCGGCGACCGCAAGATCGTGCTGTACGCGCCGACCTGGAAGGGCGCCACGTTCGGCCGCCCCACCGACGACCTCGACGAGCTCATGGCGCACGTCGCCCGGATCGAGGAGCGCATCGACACGAGCCGGTACACGGTGCTTCTCAAGACGCATCAGACCGTGCACAAGCTGGCGGCCGAGCGCCCAGAGCTGAAGCGGATGCTCGTGCCGAACGAGCTCCCGACGAACCTCGTGCTCGGCGCGTCCGACATCCTCATCTCGGACTACTCGAGCATCTTCTTCGACTTCCTGCAGACCGGGCGCCCGATCGTCTTCTTCACCCCGGACCTCGCCGACTACGCGGGCACCCGCGGGCTCTACTTCGAACCCGAGGAGTGGCCCGGCCCGGTGCTCATGTCGGCCGGCGAGGTGGGCGACGCGCTCCACGGCATCGCCGAGAGCGGCGACGCCGTCCCGGAGGCGCACCGGGAGCGCTACCGGTCGATGCAGGAGCGCTTCACCCCGTACGAGGACGGCGAGGCGTCGAAGCGCGTCATCGACATCGTCTTCCGCGGCGAGCGCGACGGTCGCCGCCTCCGCACCGGGCTCGACGACGACGGCCGCGAGAAGATCCTCCTGTACCTGGGCGGGATGCGGCCGAACGGGATCACCACCTCCGCGCTCAACCTTCTGAACAACATCGACCACGAGCGCTACGACGTCTCCGCGTTCTTCGCCCAGAGCGGGTCGCGGGTCGTCATCGCCAAGCAGTCGCAGATCAACCCGGCCGTGCGCCAGTTCCCGCGGGTGGGCGGCATGAACGGGGCGAAGCTCCTCCACCTCGCCCGCCACGTCGAGTTCCGGCGGGGGCGGATCGCGCAGCACTCGGAGACCCCGGCGCAGAACGCCCTGTGGGACGACGAGTGGTACCGCTGCTTCGGCGACAGCCGGTTCGACTACGTGGTCGACTTCTCGGGGTACGGGCCGTTCTGGGCGACCCTCCTGCTGCACTCCCCCGCGGCGCAGCGGGCGATCTGGCTGCACAACGACCTCGCCTCGGACGCCCACCGCGAGGTGAACGGCCAGAAGCGGATGCTCCACAGCCTCACGCAGATCTTCACCCTCTACGGGCAGTACGACCACCTCGTGTCCGTGTCGCCGACCCTCTCCGCGATCAACCGCGAGTCGCTCTCGGAGTACGCCGCCCCGGCGAAGTTCGTCTCGGCGCTCAACACGGTCGACGCCGAGCACATCCTCGAGAACGCGCGGGCGGACCTCCACGAGCTCGCCTTCGACGAGGAGACCGGCACCCTCCCCGAGTGGGCTGAGCAGCTGCTCGGCGACGACGACGTGACCACGTTCGTCACGGTCGGGAGGCTCTCCCCGGAGAAGAACCAGGCGCGGCTCATCCGGGCGTTCGCCCCGGTGCACGCCGACAACCCGAACACGCGGCTCGTCGTCGTCGGCAGCGGGCCGCTCGAGGACGAGCTGCGCACCCTGATCTCCTCTCTGGGGCTGGAGCACGCGGTCTTCCTCACGGGCATGCAGCCGAACCCGCACGCGATCATGGCGCACGCCGACTGCTTCGTGCTCTCGAGCGACTACGAGGGCCAGCCGATGGTGATCCTGGAGGCGCTGGTCCTCGACCTGCCGATCGTCACGGTCGAGTTCGCCTCCGCCAAGAACGCGCTTCCCGCGGGCAGCGGCCTCGTCGTGCCGCAGACCGACGAGGGCGTCGCCACCGGGCTCCGCGCCTTCCTCGCGGGCGAGGTCCCGGCGAACCACTTCGACCACGAGGCGTACAACCGCAAGGCGGTCGGCGAGTTCTACCGCGCCATCGGCGCCGTGCCGGAGGCTGCGCCGGTCGAGCGCTGAGGGGCCGCGCGGTTCGTCCGCGCGCCCTCCCCCTCCCTGGTTCCGGGGCACATTCGTGCCGAATGCGGCCCCCGGGGCCCCGCTGGGCCGCATTCGTGACGAATGTGGCTTCCGGGCCTCAGCGCCGCATCACGCCCGGGCGACCAGCGCGCCCACGTCGACACGAGGCGGCAGCTCTCCGTACAGCGCGCCCCGCTCCGGTCCGAGGCGGGAGGCGACGAAAGCGTCGGCCACCGGCGCGGGCGCGTGGCGGATCAGCAGCGCGGCCTGCAACGACTGCGCGAGCGCGGCGACGAGCCCCCGGGCGGAGGCCTCGTCCGCAGCACGGACCCCCGCACGCAGTCCGTCGTGATGCTCGTCGAACACGCGGTGCTCGCCGCGGGCGGCCGCGAGCTCGGCGTCGAACGCCTCCCACGCCTCCGGCTCCCGGCGCAGGGCGCGGAGCACGTCGAGGGCGATCACGTTGCCCGATCCCTCCCAGACCGCCATGACCGGCTGCTCGCGGTAGCGGCGCGCGAGGGGGAAGGCCTCGGTGTACCCGTTCCCGCCGAGGCACTCGAGCGCCTCGGCGGCGTGCCCGGGGCCGCGCTTGCAGACCCAGTACTTGGCAGCCGCCGTCGCCAGCCGCCGGAAGGCGACCTCCGACTCGGACGCGTCGGCGTCGTGCGCCCGCGCGAGGCGGAGAGCGAGCGTCGTGGCCGCCTCCGACTCGAGCGCCAGGTCGGCGAGCACGGCCGTCATCGCGGGCAGGTCGACGAGCCGTGCCCCGAAGGCCGAGCGATGCCGCACGTGCCAGGCGGCCTCGGCCACGGCCTGACGCATCCCCGCGGCCGACCCGAGGACGCAGTCGAGCCGTGTGCGGTTCACCATCTCGAGGATCGTCCGGACGCCGCGTCCCTCCTCGCCGACGAGGTACCCGACCGTGTCCGCGAACTCCACCTCGGCGGAGGCGTTCGACCGGTTCCCGAGCTTGTCCTTCAGCCGCTGCAGCAGAAAGACGTTGCGGGTTCCGTCATCGAGGACGCGCGGCACCAGGAAGCAGCTGAGCCCCCGCGCGGTCTGAGCCAGCACGAGGAAGGCGTCGGACATCGGCGCCGAGCAGAACCATTTGTGACCGGTGATCAGCCACCGCCCGTCCCCGTCCGCGAGGGCCCGGGTGGTTCCGGCACGCACGTCCGATCCTCCCTGTTTCTCGGTCATCGCCATGCCGACGAGCGCCGAGGACTTCCCGGGGCGCAGGCGCCCGTCGTAGTCGCGGCTCAGGAGGCGCGGCAGCCACTCGGCCGTGAGGTCCGGGCTCGCGGCGAGCGCCGGCACCGCGGCGTGCGTCATCGACACCGGGCAGGCGTGCCCCGGCTCGACCTGCGCGAAGAGCATGAAGGCGGCGGCCCGGGCGACGTTCGCCCCCGGTCGCGGGTCCGCCCACGCGGAGGTGTGGGCTCCGGCGCCGACGGCGGCCGCGATGACCCGGTGGTAGCTCTCGTCGTACTCGACCTCGTCGATGCGGTTGCCCCAGCGGTCGAAGGCGCGCAGCTGCGGCTCCGCGACGTTCGCCCGCTCGGCGTCCTCCTGGAACGCGGCCGTGCCCACCAAGCGGCCGACCTCGCCCAGCGCCGGAACCGCCCACTCCGCCCCGAACCGCTCGACGCCCTCCCGCAGCGGCGCATGGGCGGCGAACTCGTCCACGTCGACACGCGGCGGCGGCTGGTTCACGACGACGTGGGTGGCCATGGCCCGTCAGTCTAGTGTCCGCGGCGCTCAGCCCTCGAGCCGCTCCGAGAGCTCGAGCCAGCGCGTCTCGGCGTCGGCGATCTCAGCCTCCAGCGCCCGCAGCTGCTCGGTCAGGGCGGCGAGCCCGACGTAGTCGCTCTGGTCGTGCCGCGCGAGCTCCTCGTGCTTCACGGCGACCTGGTCGCCCAGTTTCGCGAGCCTCCGGTCGAGGGCGGCCAGCTCCTTCTCGGCGGTCCGCAACGCGGCCCCGCTGAGCGCCGGGGACGCCGCAGCGGGCGTGCTCGACGGGGAGGCGGCGCTCGCGCTCGCCGGTGCCGTCCCGGCAGCGCTCTGAGCGGCCCGCAGCCGCAGGTACTCGTCGATCCCGCCCGGGAGGTGCCGCAGCGCGCCGTCCATGACCGCGTACTGCTGGTCCGTGACCCGCTCGATCAGATAGCGGTCGTGGGAGACGACGAGGAGCGTGCCCGGCCACGAGTCGAGGAGGTCCTCCATCGCCGCGAGCATGTCGGTGTCGAGGTCGTTCGTCGGTTCGTCGAGGATCAGCACGTTCGGCTCGTCCAGCAGGATGAGCAGCAGCTGGAGGCGCCGCCGCTGGCCCCCCGACAGGTCTTTCACCGGGGTGGAGAGCTGGGCGTTCGTGAAGCCGAGCCGTTCGAGCATCTGCCCGGGCGACACCTCCTTGCCGCCCGCCAGGTACGTGGTGCGCTTGTCGGCGACGACCGCGCTGACCCGCTGGTCGCGGATGTCGTCGAGCTCCGCCAGCTGCTGCGTCAGCGTCGCGATCTTGACGGTCTTGCCGCGCTTGACCGTCCCCGAGTCGGGCTTCACCGTCCCGGCGACGAGTCCGAGGAGCGTCGACTTGCCGGCGCCGTTCACACCGAGGATCCCCGTGCGCTCTCCGGGCGCGATGCGCCACTCGACCCGGTTCAGAACGGTCTTCGGCGGGTACGACACCGACACGTCGATGAGGTCGACGACATCCTTGCCGAGCCGCGCCGTCGCGAGCTTGGTCAGCTCGACGGCGTCGCGCGGCGGCGGCTCGTCGGCGATGAGCACGGCGGCCGCGTCCATCCGGAACTTCGGCTTGGACGTGCGGGCGGGCGCGCCCCGGCGGAGCCAGGCGAGCTCCTTGCGCATCAGGTTCTGGCGCTTCGTCTCGGCGACGGCCGCCATCCGGTCGCGCTCGACGCGCTGCAGGACGTACGCCGCGTACCCGCCCTCGAAGGGCTCGACGATCCCGTCGTGCACCTCCCAGGTCGCGGTCGACACCTCGTCGAGGAACCAGCGGTCGTGCGTCACGACGACGAGGGCGCCCGCTCCGCTGGGCCAGCGGGAGCGGAGGTGCCGCGCCAGCCAGGAGACGCCCTCCAGATCGAGGTGGTTGGTCGGCTCGTCGAGGAACAGGATGTCGTGGTCGTGCACGAGGAGCGCCGCTAGGGCCACGCGGCGCCTCTGGCCGCCCGAGAGCTCCCCGATCGTCGCCTCCCACCGGATGTCGGAGACGAGCCCGGCGAGGACGTCCCGCACGCGGGGATCGCCCGCCCAGAGGTGCTCCTCCCGGTCGCCGACGATGGCGCGACCCACGGTGAGCTGCGGAGGGAGCTCGTCCCGCTGGTCGAGCATCCCGACCGTCACGCCCCGGCGGCGGGTGACGCGGCCGGAGTCCGGCTCGAGGCGCCCCGAGAGCAGCGCCAGGAGGGTCGACTTGCCGTCGCCGTTGCGGCCCACGATCCCGATGCGGTCGCCCTCGGCGATGCCGACGGTCAGCGACTCGAACACGGTGCGCGTGGGGTATTCGAGGTGCAGGGATTCCGCGCCGAGGAGATGAGCCATGAGGCTCCCCAGCCTATCGCCGCGGCGCTCGCCCCCTTTACGGGGGAAGGAGGGAGCGGGATGCCGCGTGCGAGGATGGACCCGGATCGGCGCGCGAGCACCCGACCAGCCGCGCGGTCCGGCCGGATACGGGGGCGCGCGTGGCAGAGAGGGCGCCGGCAGAAGCGATGCCGGGAGCGGCGGGTCCGCCGCTCGTCGGGCGCGATCGCGCCCGGGAGACGGTGCTCCTGGTGGCCCACCGGGCCCAGGAGGGCAGCGGCGCGGTACTCGTCACCGGCGAGCCGGGAATGGGCAAGACCTCGCTGCTCGCGGATGCGGCCGAGCGGCTCGGAGACTGGACGGTGCTGCGGGTCCACGCCGACTCGTTCGAATCCGACCTGGCCTACGCGACCGTGGACACGCTGGTGCGAGCCCTCAACAACGCGATCGGTGCGGAGCCGGGACGGCAGGCTGTCCGGCCGCCCTCCCCGGGGGACGACCCGCTGACCGCGGGGCGGATCCTGCTCGATGCGGTCGACGCCGTGCCGGGGCCCGTGTGCCTCCTGCTCGACGACGCCCAGTGGGTCGACGAACCGTCGGCCCGGGCGCTCCGCTTCCTCGTGCGGCGGCTGTCCGACCGGCGCTTCCTCTTCGTCGCGGCCTCCCGCCCGCAGGCGAACTCCGTGATCTCGCTCGTCGACGACCTCGCCTCCACCACGGTGAACCACGCGCGGGTCGAGCTGACGCCGCTCACGGTCGCGGACACGCAGGAGCTCGCGCAGCAGCTGCTCGGCCACGCCGTGTCACGCCGGACGGCATCGCGTCTGACACAGGCGACGCAAGGCTCGCCCCTCCTGCTCAGCGTGCTGCTGGGACAGCTGCGCGACACCTTCGCTCAGGCGCTGCATCCGGCCGGGTGGGACCTCCCGACCACCGCGATCACCCCGCTGAGCACGGCGGTGGCCGCCTCGCTCGAGGGCGCCGCCCCTCCCGTCCGCCAGGCGGCCGAGATGGTGGCCGTGCTCTGCGACGCGCTGCCGCTGCCGCTCGCGGGGACGATCGCCTCCCGGCTCGGCTGGACCGTCGACATCCCCGGTGCGGTTTCGCGCGGCCTGGTGCTCGCCGAGCAGCGCGAAGGAGTGGTGTGGGTCGAGCCGGCGCACGCCATCCTCGCCGACGCGCTCGCGGCCGGCGTACCGCTCGACCGCCGGGTCGCCGTGCACCGGGTGGCGGCGGAGGTGCTGAGCGGCCATCGAGCGCTGCGGCACCGGGTGGAGGCGGCGGACCACGCCGACCCGACGCTCATCGACGAGCTGCTGACGGCCGCGCTCGCGAGCGCCGACCTCGGGCAGGGCGAGCAGGCGCTCAGCTATGCGCGCAACGCGGTCGACCTCGCCTCCGGGTCCGAGCTCGACCGCGCGCTCATCGAGCTCGGCCTCCTCGCTCTGCGCTTCCGGCTGCACGAGCGGATCCTCGATGTCCGGCCCGCGATCGAGGCGATGAGCCCCTCCCCCGCTCGCGACCTCGTCCTGCTCGAGCTCCGGACCCTGTCGCGCGACCTCCCCGGCGCGCTGAGCCTCGCGCTCGCGTTCGAGGCGAAACCGGCGACGACCCCGGACGAGCGGGCGATCAAGGCGCACGCCGCGGAGGCGCTGCCCAAGGTGCTCATGGCGACCGGCGACTTCGGCGGGGTCATCGATCACCTGGAGGCCTCCCGGGCGGCGATCGCCGACAGCCCGCGCCCGGAGGAGGTGGCGGACCCCGCGCTCCGGTGGCTCGCCCAGCCGCATGACGACCTGCTGCGCCTGCTCGGCTGGGCGGTGAACTCGGCCGCGCACAGCCGCCGGCCGGACCTCTTCGCACCGCTGACGCGCGAGCTCGACGACCTCCTCGCCGGACACGATTCCCCCGCCGCGGTCGACGCCCTGGTGACACGGTCGCGCGTGTTCATCATGGGCGGCGACCTCGAGCGGGCGCGCGCCGACCTCGCCCGCGCGGAGGCGCTGGCCCGGCGCTTCCCGTCGAGCTGGACCGCAGGCTTCGCGCGGACCATCTACGCGCACATCCTGTTCCTGTTCGGCGAGTGGGAGGAGTCGGTCACGCTCGCCGACACCGCCGTCGCACTGGCGCTCGACGAGACCGATCTCTCCTGCTGGCCGATCGCCCTCTGGACCTCGACCCTCGTGCGCGCGGGCCGCGGCCGGGCCGACGCCGTGGAGGAGCGCCTCCGCGCCGCCGAGCGCGCCGACCCGCGCATCGCCGGCTCGTACGACGGAGACCTCCCGTTCATCGCCCGCGCCGAACTCGCCCGCGCTCTGGGCCGGCCGGAGGAACAGCTGGCTGCGACCGACGCCGCCGAGTCCGCGCGGAACCGGGGCTCGACGCTGGGCTGGCTCACCTACCGCCTGGACGCCCTGGCCGCGCTCGGGAGGCCTGCAGAGGCCCGGGCCGCCTACGAGCGGTGCGCCGCGCCCGGGCCGTGGCTGCCGTACTACGGCTCGCTCCGCTGGCTCGAGGGCCGGGTGCTGGAGGCGGAGGGCCGGACCGAGGAGGCGATCGCCGCCTACATGGAGGACGTCGCCGACCCCGGTTCGCACCGGTTCCCCTTTCCGCACGCGGTGTCCGCCCTCGACGCCGGGCGGGTGCTCGCCGCGTCGAGCGCCGCCGGTGCTGCGGAGCGCGCCGCCGAGCACCTCCAGCAGGCCGCCACGATCTTCCGCGGCCTCGGTGCCGCGGGATACCTCGCGAGAGCGACCCTTCTCCTCGAGCAGCTCACGGCCGCTCCCTCAGCGGCCGAGCAGACGCGCGACCCGCTCGCCGTGCTGACCACGCGGGAGCGTCAGGTCGCCCATGCGCTGGCCGCCGGGATGACGAACAAGGAGATCGCCGAGCGGCTCTACGTCTCGGTCACCACCGTCAACTTCCACGTCCGGAACATCCTCGCGAAGCTCGGACTGCGGTCGCGGCGCGACCTGCGGAAGCTGGGGCTCCCGGGACGCCGGCCGGTCCGGAGCTGAACGAGGACTCGCCGGTCAGTCGCCCAGGATCCTCGCGCCGTGGACCGGCCCGATGGCCCGCACGGCCTTGATCCGGGAGGCGCTCAGGGCGATCTGGAGGTCGAGCGCCGAGTCGAGGTCGGCGGCCAGGAACGCGACGGTCGGTCCCGAGCCGGAGACCATCCCGGCCAGGGCGCCGTTCAGCTCGCCGAGCTCGAGCACGTCGGCGATCTGCGGCGCGAGATGGATGGCGGGCGCCTGCAGGTCGTTCGTCAGCGCCTCCGCGAGCATGGAGGGATCGCCCGCGCGCAGCGCCTGGAGCACGGCCGAGTCGACGGTCGGGGTGAGCTGTGCCGGAGCGATGTCGCGCGCGTGCCGCTCGCGGTGGCGGTCGAGCTCGCGGTAGACGTCGGGGGTGCTGAGCTCGGTCTCGGGAAGCGCGAGGACCCACTGGAACTGGCCGGTGGCGAGGGCCGGGCTCAGCCGGTCGCCGCGGCCCGTGCCGATGGCCGTGCCCCCGACGAGCGCGAACGGGACGTCGGCGCCGAGCCGTGCGGCGGCGCTGAGCAGCTCCTCCCGGCCGACGTCGGTGCCCCACAGGGCGTCGCACGCGACGAGGGTGGCGGCGGCGTCCGCCGAGCCACCGCCCATCCCGCCGGCGATCGGCACGTGCTTCTCGATCTCGAGGCGCACACCGCCGCGATGGCCCGTCTTCCGGGCGAGGAGCTTCGCGGCCTTCACCGCCAGGTTGGAGTCGTCGGTCGGGAGCGAGGAGGTGTCGATCGGACCGCTGAAGCTCACCGAGAAGTCATCGGCCGGGTACGCCCGCACGTCTTCGTAGAGCGACACGGCCTGGTAGGCGGTCGCGACGTCGTGGTAGCCGTCCTCCATCACCGCGCCGACCCGCATGAAGACGTTGATCTTGCCCGGTGCGCGCACGTGCACGCCGTCCGCGTCCCATCCGGCGTCCACCATGTCTCCAACCTACACATCCCGCGGGGCTCGGACCGCCCGTTCGCCGGGGGCGGGCGGTCACGAGCCGGAGGCGAGCCTCACGAAGTCGTCGAGACGGAGCTGCTCGCCGCGAAGGCTGGAGGCGATACCGGCCGCCTCGAGCGCGGCCTCAGCGGAAGCCGGGTCGCCGAACACCGAGGACAGCGACTGCCGCAGCGTCTTGCGACGCTGCTGGAAGGCCGCGTCGACGAGCGCGAAGGTGCGCTTCCTGAGGCTCTCGTCTCCGGCGCGCTCGTGCCGCTCGAAGCCCACGAGCACCGAGTCGACGTTGGGCACCGGCCAGAAGATCTGCCTGCTGACCGTTCCGGCGACGCGCCAGGTGCCGTACCAGGCGGCCTTGACGCTCGGCGCCCCGTAGACCTTCGATCCGGGCCCGGCCGCGATGCGGTGGCCGACCTCGGCCTGCACCATGACGACGCCGGAGCGCAACGACGGGAAGTGCTCGAGGAAGTGCAGGAGCACCGGCACCGAGACGTTGTACGGTAGGTTCGCCACGAGCCGCGCCGGGTCGGCCGGGAGCGAGGTCACGGTGAGGGCGTCCTGATGGATCACCGTCAGGCGCCGGGTCGCGTCGGCCGCGAGCTGGGCGACCGTCACCGGCAGTTGCTCGGCCAGACGGCCGTCGATCTCCACGGCGATCACCGCGGCTCCGGCCTCCAGCAGACCGAGCGTGAGAGAGCCGAGACCGGGACCGATCTCGACGACCGTGTCGCCCGCCTCCACCTCGGCGACCCGGACGATGCGGCGCACCGTGTTGGCGTCGATGACGAAGTTCTGGCCGAGCTTCTTGGTGGGGGTCACACCCGTCAGCTCGGCCAGGTCGCGGATCTCGGCCGGACCGAGGAGGCGCAGCTCGCTCACGCGATGATCCCGATCGGGCGCGTGGGCGGCGGCCCGACCGGCTCGCTGTCCCACCGGCCGTACACGAGCTCGGTGTTCGAAGTGATCTGCGCGGCGAGCGTCGCGGGGTCGGTGCCCATGACCTCTGCCATGGCCCGCAGCGTGTGCGGGATGAGGTACGGGGCGTTCGGGCGGCCGCGGAACGGCGTCGGGGTGAGGAAGGGCGCGTCCGTCTCGATCAGGACGAGGTCGCGCGGGGCGGCCTCCAGGGCGGAGCGCAGGTTGGGGGCGTTCTTGAACGTGACGTTCCCCGCGAAGGACATGTACCAGCCGTTCTCGGCGCAGATGCGCGCCAGCTCGACATCGCCCGAGAAGCAGTGGAACACCGTCCGCTCGGGGGCACCGACGCGCTTCAGCGTCGCCACCACGGCGGCGTGGGCGTCGCGGTCGTGGATCTGCAGCGCGATGCCGTGGCGCTTCGCGATCTCGATGTGCGCCTCGAAGGATCGGAACTGCGCGTCGCGCCGCGGCCCCTCCTCGGTGCGGAAGAAGTCGAGCCCGGTCTCGCCGACGGCGCGGACCCGGGGGCGGCCGGCGAGCTCGTCGATCACGGCGAGGGCGTCGTCGAGCTCGCCGCGCTCGTCGTAATCGGGGGCGTCGTTCGGGTGGAGCGCCACGGCGGCGAGCATCCGCGGCTCGACCGCGGCCATCTCGGCCGACCAGCGCGACGTCTCGACGTCGTTGCCGACCTGCACGACGCCGCGCACGCCGACGCTGGAGGCGCGGTCCAGCTGCTCCCGGTAGTCGAGCGGCTCGACGCCGTCCGCCATCTCGAGGTGCGTGTGGTTGTCGTACACGGGCACGACGAGGGCCTCCGGCAGGGGCGGGTAGGCGAGATCGCGCTCGTCCGTCACGTGGCGCTGCCGGATGAAGGCCGGGTCGGTCATGCGTTCGCGATCGCTTCGGCGTCGATCCGCGGGAACAGCGCCTCCAGGCCGTTCACCTCGGTGCCGGCGGGGAGGCGGCCCCACTGCCCGGCGGTGCGCAGCGGCTGATCCGTCAGGGCGCCCAGCTCGCCGGACGCGCCCAGCGCCTCCCAGAGCTTGTGCGTGGCGCGCGGGACCACCGGTGAGAGCAGGACGGCGAGCGCGCGAAGCCCCTCGGCGGCCGTGTACAGCACCGTGCCGAGACGGCCGCGGAGGGCGTCGTCCTTCGCGAGCGTCCACGGCTCCTGCGCGGTGATGTAGCCGTTGAGCTCGTCGACGATCGTCCACACCGCGCTGAGCGCGTCGTGGATCGCGAGGCGGCCGATGGCGGCGTCCGCGTCGGCCGCGGCCTGCGCGACGACGCGCTGCACGGCGAGATCCGCCTCCTCGTAGTCGGCGGCGGGAGGCACGATGCCCTCGAAGTACCGGGTCACCATCGCGATCACCCGCGAGGCCAGGTTGCCGAAACCGTTCGCGAGCTCGGCCTGGTAGCGCGCGGCGAGATCCTCCCAGCTGAACGAGCCGTCCTGCCCGAAGGCGATGGCGCGCATGAAGTAGTACCGGAAGGCGTCGGAGCCGAACGTGTCGGTGATCTGCGTCGGGGCGATGCCGGTCAGCTTCGACTTCGACATCTTCTCGCCGCCGACGAGGAGCCAGCCGTGGCCGAAGACGCGGTGCGGCACCTCGAGCCCGGCGGCCATCAGCATGGCGGGCCAGATCACCGCATGGAAGCGGAGGATGTCCTTCCCGACGAGATGCGTGGCCGGCCAGCGGCGCCCGAACGCGGCGTCGTCCTGCCCGTAGCCGACGGCGGTGACGTAGTTGAGCAGCGCGTCGAACCACACGTAGACGACGTGCGACTCGTCCCACGGGACCTTGATGCCCCAGTCGAAGCTCGAGCGCGAGATCGAGAGGTCGCTGAGGCCCTGCCGCACGAAGCTCACGACCTCGTTGCGCGCCGACTCCGGCTGCACGAACTCGGGGCGCTCCTCGTAGAGCGCGAGGAGGCGGTCGGCGAACTGGCTCATGCGGAAGAAGTAGTTCTTCTCCTGCAGCAGCTCGAGCGGCTTCGAGTGGATGGCGCACACCTTCTGGCCCTCGTACTCGCCGGTGCCGTCGACGATCTCGCTCTGCGGCTTGAACTCCTCGCAGCCGACGCAGTACAGCGCCTCGTACTCGCCCGCGTAGACGAAGCCGTCGTCGTAGAGCTTCTGGAGGAACTTCTGGACGTTGACCTCGTGCCGCTCGTCCGTCGTCCGGATGAAGTCGTCGTTCGCGATGTCGATCGTCTCGAGCAGCGGCAGCCACTCCTCGGTGACGAGCTTGTCGGCCCACTCCTTCGGGGTCGTGCCGTTCGCCGTGGCGGTGCGCAGGATCTTCTGGCCGTGCTCGTCGGTGCCGGTCAGCAGCCACGTGTCGTCGCCCGCCTGGCGGTGCCAGCGCGCGAGGACATCGGCCGCGACCTCCGTGTAGGCATGCCCGATGTGGGGGACGTCGTTCACGTAGAAGATCGGCGTGGTGATGTAGAACGAGGAGCCGTCGGACATGGTCCCTATCCTACGGGCGAGCACCGGCACGCCCGGCCGTGTTACCGGGGCGGCCGGGGTGCGCCTCCCCGGTGTCTTGCGTTGGTGTCTTGCGTTGGTGTCTTTCGTCGCCTCGTATGGTCTCGCGACGTCTCGCGTCGTCTCGTGTCGGTTTCTACATTCGTGCTGAATGTTGCTTCCAGGGCCGCCCGCGCCCACATTCGTGACGAATGTCGTCCCGCGCTTCGACCCCTCCCGGCCACATTCGTGCTGAATGTTGCTTCCGGGGGTGCCCGCGCCCACATTCGGCACGAATGTCGTCCCGCGCTTGGACCCCTCCCGGCCACATTCGTGCTGAATGTTGCTTCCGGGGGTGCCCGCGCCCACATTCGGCACGAATGTCGTCCCGCGCTTCGAACCCTCCCGGCCACATTCGTGCTGGATGTTGCTCCCGGGGGTGCCCGCGCCCAGATTCGGCACGAATGGAGGCGCGCAGCGAGCGACGGAGGCGCAGCCCCGCCGCGCGGTCAGCGGCGGCTGTCGAGCGCGGCCTGGTAGAGGTCGCGACGCCCGAGGCCCGTCGCCTCGGCCACCTCGGCGGCGGCGTCCTTGAGGCGCGTTCCGGAGGCGACGAGGGCGAGCACCTGGTCGAGGGCGGCTGCGGGGTCGGCGGCGCGCACCGGGGCGCCGGCGACGACGACAGCGATCTCGCCGCGCACGCCCTGGTCGGCCCACCCGGCGAGTTCGTCGAGCGGGCCGCGCCGCACCTCCTCGAAGAGCTTCGTCAGTTCGCGGCACACGACCGCCCGGCGGTCGCCACCGAAGGCGTCGGCCATGGCGTGGAGGGACGCCGCCAGCCGGTTGGGCGACTCGAAGAACACCATGGTGCGCCGTTCGCCGGCGAGAGCGCTCAGAGCCGACGCGCGCTCCCCCGGCTTCCTCGGGAGGAACCCCTCGAACGTGAACCGGTCGGTCGGCAGTCCCGACACGGCGAGCGCCGTCAGCACGGCCGACGGCCCGGGAAGGGCCGTGACGCCGACCCCAGCGGCCGCCGCGGCCTCCACCAGGTGGAAGCCCGGGTCGGACACGGTGGGCATGCCGGCGTCCGACAGCACCACGACATCGCCGTCGCGCGCGAGCTCGACCAGCTCCGCGGCGCGGTCGCGCTCGTTGTGGTCGTGGAGCGGGATCAGCCGCGGGCGGTTCGCGACTCCGAGCCCGGCCAAGAGGCGCTGGGCGACCCGGGTGTCCTCCGCGGCGACGACGGAGGCGTCGCCGAGCACCTCGACGAGCCGCCGGGAGGCGTCGCCGAGGTTTCCGATGGGCGTCGCCGCGAGGATGATCATGGGTTCAGTCTGTCAGGATGTCCTGGTGACCTTCCCGACCCCCGTCGACCAGGCGCCGCCCGCCGCGCACGCCGCGCCGCCGCCGCTCGGGAGCCGGCTGGACGAGTGGTGGGCGCGCGTGCTCGGCACTCCGAGCCGGCTGCGGCTCTGGTACTGGGGCGCGCCCGTCGCCGTGACCCTCCTCGCCGCGGTGCTGCGGCTGTGGAACCTCGGCGCGCCGCACCAGCTCGTCTTCGACGAGACGTTCTACGTGAAGGACTCGTGGTCGCTCCTCCACCTGGGTTACGAGGGGAGCTGGCCGGACAAGGCCGACCCGAAGTTCGCAGCGGGCCAGACGGACATCTTCAGCTCGGATCCGTCGTTCGTCGCGCACCCGCCGCTCGGCAAGTGGCTGATCGCGCTCGGGATGGCGGCCACCGGCGCCCAGAACTCGTTCGGGTGGCGCGTGTCCACGGCGATCGCCGGCATCATCGCTGTGCTGCTCGTATTCCTGATCGCCCGCAGGCTGTTCCGGTCGACGCTCATCGCGACGATCGCCGGGTTCCTCCTCGCCATCGACGGTCACGCCATCGTGATGAGCCGGGTCGCCCTGCTCGACAACTTCGTGATGCTCTTCGCCCTGCTGGCGTTCGGGTGCGTCCTCCTCGACCGCGAGTGGTCGGCGACGAGGCTCGCGCAGCGCGTCGCCGGGCAGCGCGCGGCGGGCAGGGACCCGTCCTGGGGCCCGGCCCTCTGGTGGCGGCCGTGGCTGATCGCCGCGGGCCTCCTCTGCGGGCTGTGCGCCGGCGTGAAATGGACCGGCTTCTACTTCCTCGCGTTCTTCGCCGTGTACGTGGTCGTCGTCGACATCGTCGCGCGCCGCCGCGAGAAGCTGCCGTTCTACATCACGGGCGGCCTCCTCAAGCAGGCCCCGGTCACCTTCGTCCTCATGGTCCCGATCGCCTTCGTCGCCTACGTGGCGACGTGGACCGGATGGCTCGTCACCTCCGGTGGCTACTACCGGCACTGGGCGCAGTCGGTGCACATGCAGTGGGGAGGCGCGCTCGCCTGGGTGCCGCTGTGGTTCCAGAACCTGTGGCACTACCAGACGGAGATGTACGGCTACAGCATCAACCTCCACACGCCGCATCCCTACCAGTCGAACCCGCTCACGTGGACGCTCATGCTGCGGCCGACGAGCATGTACTACGTCGGCACGATCCAGGGGCAGCTCGGGTGCCCGACGACGTCGTGCTCGTCGGCGATCACCTCCCTCGGGAACCCGCTCATCTGGTGGGCGGCGACGGCGGCCATGCTGTTCCTGGTGTATTGGCTCATCCGCTACCGCGATTGGCGCATCGGGCTCATCCTCACCGGGATCGCGGCGGGATGGCTCCCGTGGTGGCTGTACATGGCCCGCACCATCTTCACCTTCTACGCGATCGCCTTCGAGCCCTACCTGATCCTCGCGCTCACGGCGGTCATCGCGCTCGTGCTCGGGAGGCGCACCGACCCGAGACCGCGGCGCACCCGCGGAATCGTCTGGGTGGCCGTCTTCCTCGGCGCCGCGACGCTCGTCTCGGCCTTCTTCTGGCCGATCTGGATCGGCCAGACGGTCCCGTTCTGGTTCTGGCAGATCCACATGTGGCTCTCCAGCTGGGTGTGACGCCGCGCCGCGACCGCGGGTGAGGGCACTGTGCCGTGTCGGTCCCCGGTGGTAGACCGAGGGGTATGACCGATGCGGAAGAGCCCCTCCACCTTGTCCCCCTCCCCGGCAGCGAGCGCCCCGAGCGCACCGGCTTCCGCGCGCACGGCGGGCTCCCCGTCGAGGCCACGGTCGACGCCACCCTCGTCCTGCGCCGCCGGGCCGACCTCCCGGCCGAAGCGCTCGAGAACCCGCTGACGCCCGACGAGCTCGCCGAACGCTACGGCGCCTCCCCCGGCGACGTCGACCTGGTCCAGAGCACGCTCTCGGGCCTCGGCGTCACGATCGACGAGGTCGACAGCGCCTCCCGGCGCGTCCGGATCAGCGGTCCGGTCGGGCTCATGGCCCGGGTCTTCGGCACCGACCTGGCGGTCTCCACCCGCGAGGATGCGGAGGAGGGCGCCCCGACCTACCGGCAGCGCTCCGGCGGCCTGAGCATCCCCGCCGCCCTCGACGGCGTGGTGACGGCCGTCCTCGGACTCGACAACCGCCCTCAGGCCCGAGCCCAGTTCCGCCTCGCGAGGCCCTCCGCGGTCACGACGAGCTACACTCCCCCGCAGCTCGGCGAGGTGTACTCCTTCCCCGCGGGAACGGACGGGAGCGGTCAGACGATCGCCATCATCGAGCTCGGCGGCGGCTACGAGCAGTCCGACCTCGACACGTACTTCGCGGGCCTCGGCATCCCGACGCCGGCGGTGCGGGCGGTCGGGGTCGACGGCGCCGCGAACCAGCCCGGCAGCGACCCGAACGGAGCGGACGGGGAGGTCATGCTCGACATCGAGGTGGCGGGGGCGCTCGCGCCGCGGGCCCAGATCGTCGTCTACTTCGCACCCAACACCGACGCCGGATTCCTCGACGCGGTGAGCACCGCGGCGCATGCGAAGCCCACCCCCGCCGCGATCAGCATCAGCTGGGGCCAGGCGGAGGACCAGTGGACCGCCCAGGCGCGGATGGCCTTCGACCAGGCCCTCCAGGATGCGGCCGCCCTCGGTGTCACAACGACGGTCGCGGCGGGCGACGACGGCAGCACGGACCGCGTCACCGACGGCAAGCAGCACGTCGACTTCCCGGCGTCGTCGCCGCACGCGCTGGCCTGCGGCGGCACCCGGCTCGAAGCCGACCCGTCGACGGGTGCGGTGCAGAGCGAGGTCGTGTGGAACAACGGAGCGGGCAACGGCGCTACCGGAGGCGGGGTGAGCGCCGTGTTCCCTCTCCCGGCCTGGCAGACCGGTGTCGGCGTCCCCCCGGGTCCGGGAGGGACGGACGCGGGGGGAAACGCCAACGGACCCGGCGGTCGCGGCGTCCCTGACGTGTCCGCCGTCGCCGATCCGCAGACCGGCTACAAGGTCCGCGTGGACGGGCGTGACACGGTCATCGGAGGGACGAGCGCCGTCGCGCCCCTCTGGGCCGCGCTCGTCGCGCGGCTGGCGCAATCGACCGGCCGCCCGCTCGGGCTCGTCCAGCCGAAGCTCTACGACTCGATCCGCGCCGGCCAGGTCGCCGCGGGGTTCCGCGACATCACGAGCGGCGACAACGGCGCGTACGCGGCAGGCGCCGGATGGGACGCGTGCACCGGGCTCGGCGTCCCCGAGGGAACCGCGCTGGTGAGCACGGTCTGACGGGAGCCCCCTCCGGGAGCGGCCAGAATAGGAGGGTGACCCCCAGCCCCGCGCAGCCCCGTCCGCCGCTGGGCTGGCTCCCCGGGGTCGCGGTCGCGGGACTCGCGACCGCGCTCGCCTGGACGGTCCACTGGCTGCTGCCCGCCATCCCGCTGCTGACCGCCGCGGTCGTGCTGGGGATCGTCGTCGGTCAGCTCCCCGCCGCCCGTCCCGCCCTCGTCGGTCCACTCGCGGCCGGCCTGTCGGTCAGCTCCAAGCGCCTGATGCGGATCGGCGTCGTCCTCCTCGGCCTCAAGCTGAGCCTCGGCGACATCGCGCGCCTCGGCTGGGTGACCATCCTCAGCACGGTGCTCGTCGTGGTGATCGCGTTCGCCGGGACCTTCTGGATCGGACGGCTGATGCGCCTCCCCGGGCACGAGCCGCTCCTCCTCGCGACCGGGTTCTCCATCTGCGGCGCCTCGGCGATCGGCGCCATGAGCGGGGTGGTCAGGCCGAAGGACGAGGAGCAGGCCACGCCGGTGGCCCTCGTGACCCTGTGCGGAACGCTCGCGATCTTCGTGCTCCCTCTTCTGTGGCGCCCCCTCGGGCTGGACGCCGTGCAGTTCGGGCACTGGGTCGGCGCGGGCGTCCACGACGTCGGCCAGGTCGTCGCCACCGCGCAGATCGCCGGGCCGGCAGCGCTGGCGGTCGCGATCGTCGTCAAGCTGACCCGTGTGCTCACGCTGGCGCCGATGGTCGCGATCGCTTCCGTGGTCGAGCGCCGGCGCCACGTCGCGGGCGACCCGACGGTGAAGCGGCCTCCGATCGTCCCGCTCTTCGTCGCCGGATTCGTGGCAGCGGTGCTGCTGCGAACCTTCGTCCCGCTCCCTCCCGCCGTGACCGGTGCGGCCGACTCCCTCCAGACGGTCCTGCTGGCCATGGCCCTCTTCGGGCTCGGGACGGCGGTGCGGCTGCGAACGCTCCTGAGCAAGGGCTGGCGCGCGCTCGTCACCGGACTGGCATCGTGGGTGCTCATCGCGGCGCTCGCACTCGCGGCGGTCTGGCTGACCGCGGCCGCCGGCTGACGGGCACGTCCGGCCTGCGCCTACCCGTCGCTCAGGCGCGCGCGACGATATGGAAGACGTGCCAGTGCTTGGGACCCTCGAACGACATCCCGCGCCGGTCGTCCTCCACCAGCTCGAGCACCTCCATGCCGGCCAGCATCGACTCCACGCCGGCCCGGTCGTGGAAGTTCATGTGCGGGCGACCGAACCACTCGTCGTGGGGCCCGAACAGCTCACCGGCGAAGACGCCGCCGGGCACCAGTGCGTCGCGGATGTCGGCCCACAGGTAGGGGAAATGCTCCGGATCGCAGAACGGCAGCGCGAAGCCGGCGTAGACCAGCTCGGCCGGCGGGAGCTGTCTCAGCGCCTCGAACGTCGAGCGTCGCACGGTGACGCGGGCGGCCTCCTCGTCGGCGAGTCCCGCAACGACCCGTTGCTCCACGCCCGGGTCGGCGTCGACCGCGAGCACCTCCCACCCGTGCTTCGCCAGCTGCCGGGTCTCGACGCCGTCCCCGCAGCCGAGGTCGATCGCCCGTGCGGGCCGGTCGCCGAGCGCCTCCAACGCCCGGTCGAAGGTGGGACGCACCGTCCGCCCGCCCTGTTCCTCGTAGAACCGCGACCAGTCGAAGACCATGGCGCCGAGCCTACGCGCCGCCACCTCGGGATGGGGCGGAGGCTCGCGCGTCCGTCGGGTGACCCCGTCCGGTGCTCCCGGGCGGCGGGGAGGCGGTCTACCCTGGCTGCCATGGAGCTGGGCATCGGCGCGAGCGTGTGGTTCGAGGGCAGGCCGGGAGTCGTCATCGAGGGTCCGGACGAGGACGGCCAATTCGAGATCGAGTTCGTCGCGGGCGACGACCTCGACCGCGCCTGGTTCCTCCCGTCCGACAGACGGGTCACGCCACGGCGCTGACCGCCTACGCAATCATGTTGCGCAGATGAGCGGTTCAGCGCGGTTTTCCGGCGGAACGGGCGACGTACACTGGTGAAGTGACAGCGTACGTCTCGGCCTTCGATCTGTTCTCGATCGGCATCGGACCGTCGAGCTCGCACACCGTCGGCCCGCTCCGGGCGGCGCGGGCCTTCGCGGCCGAGCTCGACGAGACCGGCGCGCTCGACCGTGTCGACCAGGTCACCTGCACGCTCTACGGATCGCTCGGCTCGACCGGGATCGGGCACGGAACGCCCGACGCCGTGGTCGCCGGACTGCGCGGACTGGCCCCCGAGACGTGCCGTCCCGAGGATGTCCGCGGAGCGTGGTCCGAGTTGCGGGCCGGAGACACTCTGATGCTGGCCGGACGGCACCGGATCCCGCTGAGCAAGGACGACATCGCGTTCGAGCCGCGCACCCGCCTCCCCGGCCACCCCAACGCGTTGACGCTTCGCGCCTGGGGCCGCGACCGCGACGGCCGCCGCCAGCCGCTCCCCCTGCTCGAGCAGACGTACTATTCGATCGGGGGAGGCTTCATCCGCCGCGACGGCGAGGAGGCCGACCTGTCGGCTCGCGCCTCCCACCCGTACCCGTACTCGAGCGCGCAGGAGCTGATCGCCCTGTGCGAGCGCGACGGCGTGCCGATCTGCGAGGTCGCCCGGCGGAACGAGGTCGCCCTGCACGGCGAGGAGGCGGTGCGCGAGCGCCTCGACCTCATCTGGGAGGCCATGGCCGAGTGCGTCGCCCGCGGTCTCGACGGGGGCGGCGTGCTCCCGGGCGGCCTCGGCGTGAAGCGCCGGGCGGCGGCCATGCGCGAGCACCTGGAGCGCGTGCAGGACGAGCCGGGTCGCGCCACCTCCCTCGAATGGCTGCACGCCTTCGCCCTGGCCGTCAACGAGGAGAACGCCTCGGGCGGGAGGGTCGTCACCGCACCGACCAACGGCGCGGCCGGGATCGTCCCCGCCGTTGCCCACTACTACCTCCGCTTCGTCCCGGGGGCGTCGGCCGAGGGGATCCGCCAGTACCTCCTGACGGCCACGGCGATCGGTTCCCTCTTCAAGGCGAACGCGTCGATCTCCGGAGCGGAAGGCGGGTGCCAGGCCGAGGTCGGTTCGGCGTGCGCGATGGCGGCCGGGGCGCTCTGCGCCGTGCTCGGCGGGAGCCCCCGCCAGGTCGAGAACGCGGCCGAGATCGCCATGGAGCACCACCTCGGGCTGACCTGCGACCCGGTCGGCGGCCTGGTGCAGATCCCGTGCATCGAACGCAACGCGATCGCCTCCTCGACCGCCGTCTCGGCCGCGCGGCTCGCCCTCCACGGTGACGGCTCTCACCTCGTGTCGCTCGACACCGTCATCGAGACGATGCGGCAGACCGGGCTCGACATGTCGACCAAGTACAAGGAGACGAGCGAGGGCGGCCTCGCGGTCAACGTCATCGAGTGCTGATCGGCCCGGTGAGTGCTCGCTGAGTGTTGACTGCGAGCCGGATACAGATCTGTATCCAGTCCGGCGTGCGATCGTACGCTGACACCATGAGCCTTCTGGACATCCCCTTCCGCACCATCGACGGCGCGGAGACCTCGCTCGCCGAGCACCGCGGCAAGGTGATCCTCCTCGTCAACGTGGCCTCACGGTGCGGCTACTCGCCGCAGTACGAGACGCTGGAGGAGCTACAGGAGACGTACGGCGGCCGCGGCTTCACCGTCGTCGGTGTGCCCAGCAACCAGTTCCTGCAGGAGCTCGGCACGACCGAGGCGATCAAGGAGTACTGCTCGACGACTTGGGGCGTGACCTTCCCGATGACCGAGAAGATGCGGCTCAACGGCCGCTCCGCCCATCCCCTCTTCGTCGAGCTGAAGAAGGCGGAGGACGCCGAGGGCAAGGCGGGAAAGGTCCGCTGGAACTTCGAGAAGTTCCTGATCCTGCCCGACGGGTCGGTACGGCGCTTCCGCAGCAAGGTCGAGCCGGACGACCCGGCGATCGTGGCGCTCATCGAGGACTCGGTGGAGGCGGCCGCCTGAGACCCGGGTCCGGAGCCGTCAGGCCCGGCGGTACCAGCGGCCACCGACCCGCTCGGTCAGACGCCAGGGACCGATGGACGCGAGCGTCCCGATCCGTTGCACCACGTGCTCGGCGACACGGAGCGCCTCCCTCGGGTGGTCGGCGGTGAACCGGACGGTGAGGCGCGCCTCGCCCGCGACCACGTCGACGTTGGAGGCTTCGACCACCGCGAGCTCGCGCCCCGCTGCGACGGCCTCCGGCTCGACGCGCTCCGGCGCGACACCGGGCCCGAGCATGCCGACGGCGACGATCACGCGGAAGCTGGGCACAACCTGAGCCTACGCGTGTGGGTGCGGCATGATCCGCTCTCGGCGCGTACCCTGTCACGGATCGGGGATCGAGGGGAGGACCCGTGTACGAAGAAGGAACCACCGATGAGCTGGACCTGACGGACATCGGGAACGGCAGCGGCCTGAGCGAGGTCGAGCTGGCGGAACTGGCGGAGCTGCTCGAGCAGCGGCGGCGCGGCGATGTGGCCGAGGCGCAACGCCTGGCCGAGTCTCTGGGGAGCCTGCTGGCGTCGCGGTCGGAGTCGACCGCGGACGACGAGCACGATCCGGAGGGCCCGACGCTGTCGTCGGAGTGGAGCCGGTTGGAGGCTCTGCGCGCGGACGCCTCGCAGGACATGATCGCCGTCCGCGAGGCCCTGGAGCGCATCGACCTCGGGACGTACGGCGTGTGCGCACGGTGCTACCGGCCGATCGGGGTGGACCGGCTCCGAGCGCGACCGACCGCGCGGCTCTGCATCACCTGCGCGACGCTCGCGGAGAGCTGACGCTCGCCGGGAGGCGCCGCTCGGGGAGTGCTGCCCCCCGGGCGCACCGCGCCCCGTCGGTCACAGCACGCGCCCCGCACGGTAGACGGCCTCGGTGCGGCTGGACGCCCCGACCTTGCGCAGGATGCTGGACACGTGCACGCTCGCGGTCTTGGCGCTGATGAAGAGCCGCTCGCCGATCTGCTTGTTGCTGAGGCCCTGCTCGATGAGCGCGAGGACCTCCTCCTCTCGCTCGGTGAGCGCCACGCCCCCGCCGGCCGGCACCGGTGCGCGGGAGCCACGTTTGCGGATCAGCGCGTCTGCGGCGGCGGTCAGCAGTCCGATGCCGTGAGCCTCGGCGCTGTCGCGCGCGTCGAGGACGAACTGCTCGGCCTCTCCGCGCCGCCCGGTCGCGAAGGCCACCCGGGCGGCACGCAGGAGCGCATACGGGCGCAGGTGGACCGGTGCGATGGGCTCGTTCGCGGCCGCGATCGCGTGCGCCCAAGCGACAGCGGCCTCGTCGGCGAGGTCCGAGGCCGGCACGGAGTCGCGCGGTTCGACCGCCAGGCGCGCGGTGGCGAGCTCGGCGCGCGCCAGCGGTGCCCACACGCGGGCCGTCGGCCACTCCTCCCGGGTCGCGAGGAGACCGTCGAGGCGGCCGGCCTCGGCGGCGACGTCGATGCCGGATGATGCGGCGTCGCCCTCGGAGGCGAGCTCAGCGAGCGCGCGAGCGGCGATCGCGATGACGGGGAGGTCGTAGCCCGGCATGGTCAGGAACGGCGGCGAGCCGACACCGGAGGTCTCCTCCCACGCGCGCCGGTGGTCACCCACGCCGATCGCGACCTCGCCGACGGCCCGGGCGACGCCGAGCCGGGACTGCAGTTCGATGGGCGCCAGCGTCCGGAACGCGGCCCGGTTGCGCCGGATCAGGTCGTCCGCACCGGGGGCGTCGCCCGACCAGAGCAGGACACGGACCTGCTGCAGCCGGACGCAGAGCTCCGCCCGGGGGTCGAGGCACGTGACGGAGCCGAGCAGCTCGGCAGCGCGGTCGTATCGGCCGAGCGCGGCCATCGCCTCGGCCTGGTTCGCTGCCAGCCAGGCCCCCGCCGTGCGCTCGACCCCACGCTCACGGGCCCGCTCGAGACCCGTCGCGGCGACGCGGACCGCCTCGTCGTACCGCCCGAGCGCGCTGAGCGCGTCCGACGCGTTGACCGCGTAGCGCAGGAGCGGCGCCACCTCGTCGCCCGCGAGCCGGGCGGCCGTGTCGAGTTCGGCTAGTGCCTCGGCGATGCACCCGCACTCGATCAGCGAGCTGCCCAGGATGTTGTGCGCGACCGACCGCATGGCGGCCGGGGCCCCGTCGGCCTCGGCGACCGCCCGGGAGGCGGTCTCGATGGCGGGCTCGAACTCGCCCGCGATCATCTGGCGAGCGGCGAGTTCGGTGAGGAGGTGGGTCCGGAGGGCATCGCCGACCGGGAGCGATCCCGCTGGCACGAGCGCGAGCGCGTCACGGAGGAGTCCGTCGCTGCCCGGCCGGTTCAGGTTCGCCAGGTACTGCGCCTTGTCGCGCAGGAGTCGGGCACGCCGGGAGGGCGGGAGGTCGGCGCCGTGCCGCAGGGCCTCGTCGACGAGCGCGAGCGCCCGGTCGTTGTCGCCCGCGTTGCGCAGGGCGGAGGCGGTCAGCGCCATGACCGCGACCCGGTCGCGCCCGCTGAGCTCTTCCGGGGCGGGGACGCTGTCCCAGAGCTCGAGCATCCGGTCGCCCATGGCGGCCGCGGTCGCGTAAGCGTAGGCGGACTTGGCCTCGTCCATCGCCTCGACCGAGGCGGCGAAGGCGCGGGGCAGGTCGTGGGCGGCGAGCCAGTGCGACGAGAGCTGGACCGCGGAACGATGCGGTTCGGCCTCGAGCGCCTCCGCGAACCGGGCGTGGAACCGGCTGCGCTCCCCCGGCAGCAGGTCGGCGTGGATCGCCTCGCGCACCAGGGCGTGCCGGAAGGAGTACTCGACCGAGTCCGCGGCGAGGAGGTTGGCCGCGATCGCTTCGCGGGCGGCCGCGTCGAGCTCGTCGGCAGGTCCGTCGTAGACGGCCTCGAGCAGCTCGTGGCGGACGCAGGAGCCTCCGGCCGCGATGAGGCGGAGCAGGCGCTGTGCCGGATCGCTGAGTCGCTCGTACCGCGCGAGCAGCAGCTCGCGGAACGTCTCCGGCAGATCGTCGCCGGTGCGGAGGCCGTCGATGCCGACGAGCTCCTCCACGAAGAACGGAACGCCCTCGCTGAGGTCGTTGACCCGCTGGATCGACTCGGGATCGGGGCCATCGGGCCCCCCGCCGCCGATCAGCTGCTCCACGAGCGCGACGACCTGCTCCCGGCCGAGGCGCGACAGCTCCCACCGCGTCACCCGCCGGGTGCGATCGAGCTCGGGGAGGAACGACCGCAGCGGGTGCCCGCGGACCACCTCGTCGCTCCGGTACGTCAGCACGACGAGGATCCGGCCGCGCTCCACCATGCGGAGCACGAAGCGCAGCAGTTCGAGCGTCGAGCTGTCGGCCCAGTGCACGTCCTCGATGGCGAGGACGAGCGGCGCGTCATCGGAGATGTTCTCGAACAGGCGCGTCACCAGCTCGTAGAGCCGCTCCCGGCCCGTCCGCTGCGGCACGGCCTGCTCGTCGGCGAGCTCGGGAAGAAGGGCCGAGAGCACGCCGGCCGACGGCCCGGCGGCCTCGAGGACGGCCGGAAGGCCCCGCTCGTCGATGAGCCGGCGCAGCGCGGTCGCGAAGGGCGCGTACGGGGCGCCGTCGCTGCCGAGGTCGACGCAGCGGCCGAGCAGCACGGTCGCCACCCCCTCCAAACCGGTGAGGAACTCGGAGAGGAGCCGCGACTTGCCGATCCCGGCCTCGCCACCGATCACAACGGCACGCGGTCCACCCGCCGCGGCGAGCGCGAACTCGTCGCGCAAGGCCTCCAGATCGGCCTCGCGGCCGATCATCACGGGGCTCGTCGCCGGTGCTCGCATAGCCTCATCGTGCCACCGGCCACCGACATCCGGGACGCCCCGAAGGATCGCTTCGCCCAGGGCGGAACCCTCGCTCAGCAGCCCGCGTGCGCGAGCTCGCGCGCCGGCTCGGGCGCGACCTCGCGCGCCGGCTCGAGCGCGACCAGCACGGCGGAGGGAGCGTCCGCGATACCCGGGCCGACCGGGGCCCGGCGACCCGAGCCCTCTGCGCTCCGCAGCGCCTCCCGACGCTCCGCAGCGCGGCGCCGCAGCTCCGCCTCCCGCTCGATCTCGGCGAACGCCCTCGCGTTGATCCGGTTCGTCATGAACTCATCTGACAGCATCGTTCCATCCCCTCGTCTGCCTTATCCGATGACCTCAGACTCGTCTCTAAGGCGCCCCCGCCGCATCGGACGAATGCCCTATTCCGCACGACCGGGAGCCTTAGGGAGACGGAGGGATGCTGAGAGGATCGACGGGGGCTTTCGCCGGCCTGCGGCCCGGAGCATCCTGGCAGCATGGCAACCATCAACGAACCGCAGCCGCCGTACCGGGTCGGCTATTTCGTCGGCAGTCTCTCGGAGCACTCGGTGAACCGCACGCTCTCGCGCGCGCTCCTCCGCCTGGCTCCGTCCGAGCTGTCCTTCACCGAGATCCCGATCGGCCGCCTCCCCCTGTACAACCGCGACCTCGACGGCGACTTCCCGGAGGAGGCGCGCGAGTTCAAAGCGCTCATCGCCGAGCAGCAGGCGCTCCTGTTCATCACGCCGGAGTACAACCGGTCCATCCCGGGCGCGCTCAAGAACGCCATCGACTGGGCGAGCCGCCCCTACGGCGAGAACGTGATCGCCCGCAAGGCGACGGCGGTGATCGGCGCCTCGCCGGGGCAGATCGGGACGGCCGTCGGGCAGCAGCACCTGCGCAGCATCCTCAGCTTCCTCCAGGCCCCGCAGATGAATGCGCCCGAGGCCTACATCTGGATGCGCCCGGGCCTCATCGAGCCGGACGGGACCGTCACGGACGCGGGCACGGAGGCCTTCCTGCGCGGCTACATGAACGCCTTCTTCGAGTACATCGAGCGCGTGCTGACCGTCGTGCCCGCCGCTCAGTGAGCCCGGCATGAGACTCGCCGACGAGGTCGAACCGCGCAGCATCGAGCTGCGCACGCTCGCTCGCGCGGCGGGCGAGGACGGTCTCGTCGACCTCGCGGTCGAGGTGACGGACGGCCCCCGGCACTGGCGCCTCGACGGTCCCCTCCTCACCTCGGGCGAGACGGCGGATCTCGCTGCCTGGCTCGCCGGCATCGCCGAGGACACCACTGGCGCGCCGGACGACTGGTCGTCCGTCACGTTTACCGACCCGGCGCTGTCCGCGAGCGGGAGGCGCATCCCGGGAGGGACCGTCGAGCTGCGGGTCGCGGTCCTCCGGATGCGCACCGACAGCGACGCCGTGAGCGACGTCGTCATCGGCCTGCGGACGACCTCGCAGCGGGTGCTCGAGGCCGCCCGCGACCTGGCCGGGGAGCTCTCCTCGCTGGAGGCGTGACGGCGGATGGCGCCGCGCTCAGCGCCCTCCCTCGCGCTTGCGGTGCCGCTGCGCGATCGCCTGCTCGCCGTACGGATAGGCCTCGGCGTGGCGGGCGCTCGCCTCGTCGAGCAGGGTCCGCTGCTCGTCGCTCAACCGGACGTCGGCCGCGCCGAGGTTGTCCTCGAGCTGCTCGACCGTCCGCGCGCCGAGGATCACCGAGGTCACCGCCGGCCGATCCGAGAGCCAGCGGAGTGCGACCTGAGACATGCTGGCACCTGTCTGCTCCGACACGGTCTGCACCGCGTCGATGATCCGCCACGTCTGCGGGTCGGCGTTGCGCTCCTCCCACGCCTCCATGCCGCGCTTCGGGTTCTCACCGAGGCGCGTGGCGCCCGTCGGCGCCTCGTCGCGGCGGTACTTGCCGCTGAGCCAGCCACCGCCGAGCGGCGACCAGGGAAGCAGCCCCACTCCGCCGTCGAGTGCGGCGGGGACGATCTCGTGCTCGATGCCGCGCACGATGAGGCTGTACTGCGGCTGGAGCGTGACCGGGGGCGCCCAGCCGCGCGCCTTCGCCACCTCCACGGCCTTGGTCAGCTGCCAGCCGAGGTAGTTCGAGAAGCCGTAGTACGAGATCTTCCCGGCCGTGACGGCGTCGTCGAGGAAGCGCAGCGTCTCCTCGATCGGGGTGAGGGCGTCCCAGGCGTGCATCTGGTACAGGTCGATGTGGTCGACCCCGAGACGCCGGAGCGAGTGATCGAGCGCCGCGCGGAGATGCGTGCGCGACAGGCCCAGCTGGTTGGGTGAGCCTCCCATCGGGAAGCGCCCCTTCGTCGCGATCACGACCGACTCGCGGGCGCCGGGGTTGCGCGCCAGCCAGCGCCCGATGATCGACTCCGAGGCTCCGGACGAGTAGACGTCGGCCGTGTCGACCAGGTTGCCGCCCGCATCGAGGTAGCGCTCCAGGATGCGATGCGAGGTCCGCTCGTCGGCCTCCGCGCCGAAGGTCATCGTGCCGAGCGCGAATTCCGACACGATCGTGCCGCTGTTTCCGAGGTTCCGTAGGTCCATACCGGCGAAGGTAGCCCTGCGACGGCGGATCGCCTACCGTCGGTGCGGTGAAGCTCGTCATGATCTCGGACACGCACATCCCCAAGCGGGCCCGCGCCATCCCCGCGCCGCTGCTCGCCGCGATCGACGAGGGCGACGTCGTCATCCACGCCGGGGACTGGGTCGACACGGCCACGCTCGACCTCCTGGAGGCGCGGGCGCGGCGCGTGATCGGGGTGTGGGGCAACAACGACGGCCCGGACCTCCGCGGCCGGCTGCCCGAGGTCGCACGGGTCGAGCTGGAGGGCGTGCGGTTCGCCGTCGTGCACGAGACGGGCCCGGCCTCGGGGCGCGAGCAGCGCTGCGAGACGGCCTTCCCCGGGGTCGACGTGCTCGTGTTCGGGCACTCGCACATCCCGTGGGACACCGTGACGCCGGGAGGGATGCGCCTCCTGAACCCGGGCTCGCCCACAGACCGGAGGCGGCAGCCGGCCGGGACCTACCTGACCGCGGTCGTCGAGGAGGGACGGCTCGCCGACGTCACACTGGTCCAGCTGACCCCGCCGACGCGGCCGGCGCGGCCGTGAGGAATCCGTCGACGAGCAGCCCCCGGACGCCCGACAGGAGTTCGCGGGAGAGCGCCTCCTCGTCGACGTCGAGCAGGTCGGCGAGAGCCGCAGCGATCGCCGCCACCGAGAGCTCCCCGTCGCAAGCGCCGACCAGGGCCGCGAGCGCCGTGCCGGCGTCGACGACCCTGCCGAAGCCTCCGCCCTGACGCAGCAGGATCGCCGTCGGCGCGTCCGCGCCGGGCCAGAGGTGGCGCTCCTCCGTGACGTCGGGCGCAACGGTCGGCCGCAGCCTCCCGAGACCGTCGTCGTCGAGCCGCGACTGCAGGTCGTGCGCGGCCAGCGCCTCCGAGAGGTGCACCCCGAGTCCCGCTTCGTTCGCGCCGAGGGAGCCATGGAGGCGCTCGTACCGTGCCAGCGTCGGCTCGGCTCGGGGGCTGCGGCGCAACAGTACGTATCCGAACCCGACCGAGACCACGCCGCGATCCTCGAAGTCGTCGAGCCAGGCGCCGAGGAGCGAGTCGAACTCGGGCGTGCCGGCGCGCGTCCCGCCGTCGCGGATCCACGTCTCGGCGTAGCGGACGGCGTCCTCGACGTCGCGCTCGACGACCCAGGCGTCGAGCGGGACCGGCGCCGCCTCGACCCAGCCGCGAACGCGGTCGAGCCCGCTGACCGTCCGGCCGGGGGCCTCCCGGGACTTCCTGGACTCCCAGTTGCCCAGCAACTGGGCGATGCCTCCCGGCGTCAGGTGCTCTCCGCAGGCGGTGACGAAGCGCTCGACCAGTCCGTCGCCGACCATGCCGCCGTCGCGGTACTCGTACGCGGGGACCCCCTCCGTGCGCGGCGTGATCACGAAGGGCGGGTTCGAGACGATGTGGTCGAAGCGCTCGCCCGCGACCGGCTCGAAGAGGCTGCCGAGACGGAACTCGATCCCCTCCACGGCGTTCAGCCGCGCATTGAACGCCGCGAACGCCAGTGCTCGCTCCGAGATGTCGGTCGCGACGACCCGCTCGGCGTGCCGGGCGGCGTGCAGGGCCTGGATGCCGCACCCCGTGCCCAGGTCGAGCGCCGAGGCGACGGGGCGCTGCAGCATGATCCCGCTCAGGGTGAGGGAGGCGCCTCCCACCCCGAGCATGTGGTCCTCCGGGAGGGCGTGGCCGAGCGCCACCTCGCCGAGATCGGAGGCGATCCACCACTCGTCGTCGCCGAGCGCGTCGGCGAAGGCGTAGGGGCGGAGGTCGACGAGGGGGGCGACCGTGAGGTCGGTGGTGCCGGGTTCCGTCGAGGGCTCGGCCCGGGTTTCGGTGCCGGGCTCGGCGGGGGTTTCGATGCCGGACGCGGCCGCGGTCTCGACGAGCCGGAGTTCGACCGCTCCGGCGACGCCGAGCGAGGGGAAGGCCCGCGCCGCCTCCCTCCATCCGACCGGCCTGCCGAGCACGAACAGCGCGGCGAGGGTGCCGAGCGGGCCGGCCTCGCGCCTGGCGAGGGCGCGCTCAGCCGGGAGGCGCTGGCCCCGGTGGAGCGCCTCCGCCGCCTCCTCGCCCCACAGGGCGGTGACCCCGGCGACGCCGAATCCGGCGGCTTCGAGGTCGGAGCGGAGGGCGGCGATCAGGTCGGGCCGGTCGGCGGGTGAGCTCACCGCTCCATTCAAGCAGGAGCACAATGGGCCGTGTGATCCGCAAGAGAGTCATCGTGACGGGCCGCGTGCAGGGGGTCGGGTTCCGGTGGGGCGCCCGCGAGGCCGCGGAGCGGTTCGGCGTCGCCGGCTGGGCGCGCAACCGCCTGGACGGGACGGTCGAGGTGGAGGTCGAGGGCGAACCGGAGAGCGTGGACCGCATGCTCGGCTGGCTGCGCTCCGGGCCTCCCGGTGCGTCGGTGGAGATGGTCGACGTGACGGATGCGAAACCGGACGGGGACGACCGGTTCCGCATCCGTCAGACCGTCTGACCCGGAATCGGGCCGGCGCGGGCACAATGGACGCATGACCCGCGCAACGCTGCTCACCGTGACCACGCCCACCGGGACCACCGAGCCCGGAGACACCGGCTTCACCGTCTCAGACTTCGGTGCGCCGCAGGTGCGCATCACCGACCTCGCCGTAACGCGCGGCGACGGCGTCTTCGAGACGATCGCGGTGATCAAGGGCCACCCGCAGGCGCTCGAGCCGCACCTCGCGCGGCTCGCGCACTCCGCGGCCCTCCTCGACCTGCCCGAGCCCGCGCTCGACGTGTGGCGGCTCGCCGTGCACGAGGGGGTCGCCGACTACCTGAGCCGCAACGGCGTGACGCTCGACGGGGAGGGGGCCGAGCTGTTCGCGAAGCTGATCTACTCGCGGGGCGTGGAGGGCACCGGGCGCCCGAGCGGCTGGATCTTCGTCGACAAGGGCGAGGACTTCACCGCCGACCGGCAGGGCATCCGCGTGGTGTCGCTCGACCGGGGCTACCGGCACGACGTGGCCGAGACCTCCCCGTGGCTGCTCGCGGGCGCCAAGACCCTCTCCTATGCCGTCAACCGGGCGGCCCAGCGGGAGGCGGTGCGCCGCGGAGCGGACGACGTCCTGTTCGTCAGCTCGGACGGCTTCGCGCTCGAGGGCCCCACCTCGAACGTCGTAATCCGGACCGGTGACGTGGTCCGGACCCCTCAGACCGACCAGGGCATCCTCGCCGGAACGACCCAGGCCGACGTCTTTGCCTTCTTCGAGGCGCGCGGACTGACCACCGAGTACGGCCGCATCACCCTCGAGGAGGTGGCGGCCGCCGACGCGATCTGGCTGGTATCGAGCGTCCGCCTCGCCGGCCCGGTGACGTGGCTCGACGGGCGCGACTACCCCGTGGACCACGCGCTCACCGACGAGCTGAACGCCTACCTGCTGGCGCGGACCGACTGAGCCCGGCGGGTCCGTCGCGTCGCGTCCCCGTCCTTCCCTCCCTCCCTCCCGCCTTCCTCCCTCCCCTCGTCCCCGGCGCCCACATTCGTGCCGAATGTGCCTCACGCCGGGCGCGTCCCCCACATTCGGCACGAATCCCGCGCCCCCGAGGCGCCCCGCGTACTTCCCCTCCCGCGTCCCCGGCGCCCACATTCGTGCCGAATGTGCCTCACGGGGCGCGCGTCCCCCACATTCGGCACGAATGCGGGGCCACCCCGTCGTCCCCGGGCTCGAGATTCGTGCCGAATGTGCGTTACGGGGCGCGCGTCGCCTACATTCGGCACGAATCCCGCGCCCCGTGGGCGCCCCGAGGGCGCCGCCGAGGGCGCCGGGATTCGCGGAGGTCGGACCCACCGCTTAGGCTGTACGAACCGCTTCGGCAGGGCCGCCGGGCGGAGTGCCGCGGAGGGAGGGGCGATGACGGAGCACGTGCCACGGAGCATCGAGGTGATGCGCCAGCAGGCGCGCGACGAGCTGGCCGCCATCATCGAGCACCGCTGCCGCGCGGGCGAGGATCCGTGGCAGTTCATCCCGGACCTCCCGAGCGTCGACGAGCAGGTCGTCATCTCGCTGCGGTCCGGTGCCATCGAGCAATTCGACCTCGCCGAGGAGCAGTCGCGCGCGCACCACCCGTCTGCCGGGCGCGAGACGTTCGCCCGGTTCGAGTACGGTGTCCTCCGGCGGATCGCCCTGGAGCACCCCGAACTGAGCGAAGCCGTCTGGGGGATGCTCGACCGCGTCGAGCGCCGCTGAATCCCCCACGCCGCTCAGGCCATCGCGGCCGGGTCCGTGACCGGCAGCCGGCACACGAAGTCGCGGCAGAGGTAGCCCGTCGGGAGGCCGTCCCGCGACGCGCGCCCCTCGAACAGCTCGAACCCGTCCGCCGCGAAGGCCGCGGCCGCGGCATCGTCGACGACCGCCACCAACGGAGCCTCCTCGCGCCGCGCAGCGGCGAGCAGCCCCTGCGGGTCCGGCACATCCGCCTCCACCCCACCGCCGCCCCTCGGCACGACGACCACCAGCTGCACGACCTCCCCTGCCAGCCGCGACATGAGCGTCAGCGATGCCCCGAAAGCACTCGGCGAGTCGAGGGCCGGAGCGGCGACGAGCCGCATCGCCTCCCGGGCCGCCCGCTCGTAGCGCCGCTCCCCCGTCATCAGGTACAGGAGGTGCGACGCGGTCGCCATGGACGACAGCCCGGACGGGTAGGCGCCCTCCGACGGATCCACCCGCACCGCGAGCCCCGTCGCGGTGAGCACGGGGTCCGTTCCTCCGGGCGTCTCGAACGGGCACGCCTCCGCCGTGCGGGCCGCGTCGAGGCAGAGGTCGACGAGGTCGCGGGCCGCCGACGCCGCAGCGGGGTCTCCGTCGGCCGCGGCGAGCTCGAGGAGGCCCCAGGCCAGGCCCCCGTAGTCCTCGAGCGTGGCGCCCGCCTCCGACGCCCGGCCGTCGAGCGACACGCGAAGGAGCGTTCCGTCCTCACGGCGGTGGTGGTCGAGGAGGAAGAGCGCCGCCTCCCGCGCGGCCGCCAGCCAGGCGGGGCGGGCGAGGATCCGCGCCGCCCGCGCGAGGGCCGCGATCGCGAAGCCGTTCCACCCCGTCAGCACCTTGCCGTCGACGGGAGGCGCCTCCAGTCGCGCTCGCTCCGCGACACCGCTCGTGTAGTAGGCGCCCTCGACCCGTGCGCCGTCGATGGTGCTCTCCGAGTCCTGGGCCGAGCCGAAGCCGCCGCCGCGTCGCCGGAGCACCCCGAGGAGGAACCGCACGATCCCGTCGGCGGCCTCTTCGGCCCAGTCGGCGCCGGTCTGCTGCCACGCGGTCGAGTAAGCGTCGAGCAGCAGCGCGTTGTCGTACAGCATCCGCTCGTAGTGCGGCTCGCTCCAGTCGCGCCGCGTGGCGTAGCGGAAGAAGCCGCCGTCGACGGGGTCACGGAGGGGCGATGCGGCCATGCACTGGAGCGTCCGTAACCCGAGCGACCGCCCGCTCGGGCGCGTCAGAAGGAAGCCGAGCACGGGAGCGACGGGGAACTTCGGCGCGGTGCCGAACCCGCCGAACTCCGGGTCCTCCGCCCGCTCCAGGAGGCCGACGGCGGCATCGAGGTCGTGCATCGTCGGCAGATCGGACTGCTCCTGGGCCGCCCGGGAAGCCGCCGCCATCGCCTCGGCGACGGTCCCGGCGTCGCGGTCGACGTCGGTGCGGCGCTCCGTCCAGGCGTCCCAGACGGCGTCGAGCACCTGCCGGAACGACGCCCGGCCGCCCGTCGGCACAGGAGGGAAGTAGGTCCCGGCGAAGAAGGCGCGCCCGCTCGGCGTCGCGAACACGGTGAGCGGCCAGCCGAGGTTCCCGGTGAAGGCGCTCGCGGCGCTCAGGTAGGCCGCGTCGACCTCCGGGTGCTCCTCCCGGTCGACCTTGATCGCGACGAAGCGCGAGTTCAGCTCCGCGGCGAGTTGCGGGTCGCTGAAGCTCTCGCGGGCCATGACGTGGCACCAGTGGCAGGTGGCGTACCCGATCGACACGACGATCGGCACGTCGCGCCGGCGCGCCTCGGCGAAGGCCTCGGCTCCCCACGGGAACCAGTCGACGGGGTTGTCCGCGTGCGCGCGGAGGTACGGGCTGATCGCGTCGGCCAGGCGGTTCGGCATGCGCACACCCTACGACCGGCGCGGTCGCTCCGGCACCGGCCGGGTCTCCGAGCCGGGGCCGTCGGAGGCCGCTGGTAACGTGACGACCTATGGTTTCTCACGCACACACCCCGCTCCTGACCCTGAACAACGGCACGACCATCCCCCAGCTCGGCTTCGGAGTCTTCCGTGTAGACCCCGCCGAGACGACCCGGATCGTGACGGACGCGCTCGAGGTCGGGTACCGCCACATCGACACCGCGGCGATCTACGGCAACGAGGAGGGGGTCGGCCGGGCCCTCGCGGAGTCCGGCATCGCCCGCGACGAGCTGTTCGTCACGACGAAGCTCTGGAACGACCGCCAGACCGACGCGGAGGCGGCGTTCGACGAGTCGCTCGGCAAGCTCGGGCTCGACTACGTCGACCTGTACCTCATCCACTGGCCGACCCCGCAGAAGGACACCTTCGTGCAGGCGTGGCAGTCGCTGGAGAAGATCTACGCCTCCGGCCGCGCCAAGGCGATCGGCGTCTCCAACTTCCTCGTCCCGCACCTCGAGAAGCTGCTCGCGAACACCGACGTGGTGCCCGCCGTCAACCAGATCGAGCTCCATCCGGCGCACCAGCAGCCCGAGGTGACGGCGTTCTCGCGGGAGCACGGCATCGAAATCGAGGCCTGGGGGCCGCTCGGCCAGGGCAAGTACCCGCTCTTCGAGGCACCCGAGGTCGCCGGCCCGGCGGAGGCGCACGGCAAGACCCCGGCGCAGGTCGTGATCCGCTGGCACCTGCAGACCGGCAACATCGTGTTCCCCAAGTCCAACCGTCGCGAGCGGATGGCGGAGAACTTCGACGTCTTCGACTTCGAGCTCACCGCGGACGAGGTGGCCGCCATCACGGCCATGGAGCGCGAGGGCCGCGTCTCGGCGCACCCGGACGAGGTCAACTGAGCGCGGGGGCGCTCTCCCGCGCCCCGCGTTAGGCTCGCGATGTGAGAATCACGACGATCACCGGGAAGATCATCTACATCCTGGGCGGCGAAGCACTGATCCTGGTGCTGAATCTCTTCGTGTTCCAGCAGCTCGTCAACCCGACGATCGACGTGCTCATCGTCTTCCTGCTCAACGTCGCCTACGTGGCCCTCGGCGTCCGGACCTTCCGTGGTGCCGAGGAGAACCGCGACGACCCTCGCGCCTGGTGGCGCGCCACCGCCAAGCCCGCCGCCGGTTTCTGGATCGGCGGCGGCCTGGCGGCCGCGGCCTTCGTGTCGGCGGTCGGCGCGTTCGCCAGCAAGCCCGAGAACGCCTTCATCCCCGCGGTCGCCTTCATCGGCTACGCGGCCCTGGCGGCGTTCTACCTGCACTCGTCGGTGCGCCTCCAGACGATGGACACGGCTCCCTAGCGGACCGTCGCCTCCCGCTCGAACCGGGCCACCAGCTCGCGCTTGAGCACCTTGCCGCTGGGGCCGAGCGGCAGCACCTCCAGGATCTCGACGCGACGCGGGAACTTGTACGCCGCGACGTGCTCCTGGGCGAAGGCGATCAGCTCCTCCCCGCTGGCGTCGAATCCGGGCATCAGCGTGACCGCCGCCATCACCTCCTGGCCGTGCACCTCGTGCGCGACGCCGAACACCGCGACGAGCGCGACGGCCGGGTGGGCGGAGAGCACCTCCTCCACCTCGCGCGGGTACACGTTGTAGCCGTTGCGGAGGATCATGTCCTTCTTGCGATCGACGATCGTGATGTAGTCGTCCTCGCTCTTCGTGCCGAGGTCGCCGGTGCGGAACCAGCCGTCGACGACCGCCTCGGCGTTCGCCTCCGGGAGGTTCAGGTATCCCTTCATGAGGTTGTGACCGCGCACGACGATCTCGCCCAGCTCTCCGCGCGGAAGGAGCTCGATCCGGTCGTCGATCTCCGCATCGGCGATCTCGACGTCCACGCCCCAGATCGGCGTCCCCACCGTCCCGACCCGGGTCGGCATGCCTCGGTGGTTGAAGGTGGCGACGGGCGAGGTCTCCGTGAGGCCGTACCCCTCGTGGACGTCGATGCCGTACACCTCCTTCATCCGCTCGATCACCGCGACCGGGATGGCGGCGCCGCCGCTCATGCCGTAGCGGAGGGGCGGGCGCTCCGGGTTCGACTTGGCCGCCTCGAGGAGCGCGATGTACATGGTCGGCACGCCGGTCATGATCGTGCAGCCGTGCGCGTTGAGGAGCTGGAGAGCCGTCGCGCCGTCGAACTTGGGGACGAGGACGACCGCGGCGCCCGCCCGGAAGCCCATGTTCATGACGCAGGTCTGGCCGAAGGTGTGGAACAGGGGCAGGCACCCCAGGATGCGGTCCTCGGGGCCGATGTCGAGCGTCCCGGCGAGGAGCACGTTGACCTGCTCGATGAGCGAGAAGTGACAGCCCTCGGCGCCCTTCGGCTTGCCCGTCGTGCCGCTGGTGTACAGGATCGTGGCGGTGTCGATCGGGTCGCGCGGCACGTAGGTGGCGACGGGCTCCGCCTCCCGGGCGAGATCCTCGAGCCGCCGGAACGGCAGCTGGCCGAGCGCCTCATCGGGCACGAGCACCGAGAGGGTCTCGACCCCGGCGAGCGCCGCTCCCTTGGCGCCCTCGCCGAGCAGCGGGGCCGCGCAGATCAGAACCTTCGCCCCGGAGTCGCGGAGCACGTACTCGATCTCCTCCGCCTTGAGCAGGGCGTGGATCGGAACGACGACGGCGCCGAGCGCGAGCGTGGCGTAGTACGTGCGCGGGAAATCGGGCACGTTGGGGATGAGCAGGGCGACGCGGTCTCCCTCGCCGACGCCGAGATCGCGGAGGGCTCCCGCGTAGCGCCGGGTCTCCTCCCAGAGGGTGCCGTAGCGGATCTCGGCGCCGCCGAAGATCAGTGCGACATTGTCCGGCATGCGGTGGGCGGTCTCCGCGAGGATGCTCGCGACCGACATGGTGGCGAAGCCGTGGTGGTCACCGGCGTTCATAGGGGCTCCTTCGTCATCGTCGACTGGACCCGATCGGGTTGAGGGAAAGGTACGTCACCGCGGGCCGGACCGCCAGTCCCCCAAACCCGGGCACGGCGGGCGGAGGACCGGTAGACTGGAGGGCTCATGTCGACGCCCACGACCCTCCCCCGCATCTCGTTCCCGCCGGAGCTGCCCGTCAGCCGCAAACGGGACGAGATCGCCGCCGCGATCCGCGACAACCAGGTCGTCATCGTCGCGGGCGCGACCGGGTCGGGCAAGACGACCCAGCTGCCGAAGATCGCCCTCGAGCTCGGGCGCGAGAACATCGGTCACACCCAGCCGAGGCGTCTCGCCGCGCGGACCATCGCCGAGCGGATCGCGGAGGAGCTCGGGCAGGAGGTCGGCGAGCTCGTCGGGTACCAGGTGCGCTTCACCGACCGGGTGTCCGCCTCCACCCGGATCAAGCTCATGACCGACGGCATCCTGCTCAACGAACTGCGACGCGACCGGATGCTGCGGCGCTACGACACGATCATCATCGACGAGGCGCACGAGCGCAGCCTCAACATCGACTTCCTCCTCGGCTACCTGAGGCAGCTCCTCCCCAAGCGGCCCGACCTGAAGCTCATCATCACCTCGGCGACCATCGACCCGGAGAGCTTCGCCGCGCACTTCGCCGATGCCGACGGCAAGCCGGCCCCGATCGTGGAGGTGTCCGGACGCACCTACCCGGTCGAGCTCCGCTACCGGCCGCTCGTCGCAGAACAGCTCGACGACGAGGACGACGACCCGGACCCGTTGCCCGCGGTCGACCGCGACTACCTCCAGGGCATCAACGACGCCCTCGACGAGCTGGCCCGGGAGGCGCCGGGCGACGTCCTCGTCTTCCTCTCCGGCGAGAACGAGATCCGCGACGCGGCCGACGCGATCCGAGGGCGGAATCTGCCCGGCACAGAGGTCCTTCCGCTGTACGGGAGGCTGTCCTCGGCCGAGCAGCACCGCGTGTTCCAGCCCTCCGCGATGCCCGGTGTGCGGCGGCGGGTCGTCCTGGCGACGAACGTCGCCGAGACGAGCCTCACCGTGCCCGGCATCAAGTACGTCATCGACGCCGGGACGGCGCGGATCAGCCGCTACAGCACGCGCGCCAAGGTGCAGCGCCTCCCGATCGAGGCGATCTCGCAGGCGAGCGCGAACCAGCGCTCGGGCCGGTCGGGCCGGACCAGCGACGGCATCGCCATCCGGCTGTACTCGGAGGAGGACTTCGAGAAGCGTCCGGAGTTCACCGAGCCGGAGATCCTGCGGACCAACCTGGCGGCCGTCATCCTGCAGATGATCTCGCTCGGGCTCGGCGACATCGCGGCGTTCCCGTTCCTCACCCCGCCCGACTCGCGCGGCATCAAGGACGGCCTCGACCTGCTGGCGGAACTCGGCGCGATCCGCCGCGGCGACGACGGCGCGAACGAGCTCACCAAGGTCGGCAAGGCGCTCGCGCAGCTGCCCATCGACCCGCGGTTCGCCCGGATGGTCGTCGAGTCGAAGCGGCACGACGTTTCGCGCGAGGTCATGGCGATCGTCGCCGGGCTGACCATCCAGGACCCGCGCGAGCGCCCCGTCGAGCGGCGCGGGAGCGCGGACGAGCAGCACGCCCGGTTCGTCGACCCGACCAGCGACTTCCTGACCCTCCTCAACCTCTGGAACTATCTGGAGGAGAAGCAGAAGGAGCTCTCCTCCAGCGCCTTCCGCCGGCTGTGCAAGGCGGAGTACCTGAACTTCCTGCGGGTCCGCGAGTGGCAGGACGTCTACCGCCAGCTGCGTCAGCTCGCGAAGCCGCTGGGCCTCACGATGGGCGATCCCCGCGTGAATCCGGACGGGATCCATCGCTCGCTCCTCGCGGGCCTCCTGTCGCACATCGGTCTCAAAGACGTCCGCGAGACGGGCTCGGGCTCTCGCGGCGCCGGCCGGGGAGGCGTCCGCGGCCCGCGCCAGGCCGAGTACCTCGGCGCTCGCCAGACGCGTTTCGTGATCTTCCCAGGCTCGGCGCTCGCCAAGAAGCAGCCGAACGCCCTGATGAGCGCCGAGCTCGTCGAGACCTCGCGCCTGTTCGCGCGCATGAACGCGGCGATCGATCCCGCCTGGGCCGAGCAGATCGCCGGCGATCTGTGCAAACGGCAGTACAGCGAGCCCCACTGGGAGAAGAGCCAGGGCGCCGTCGTCGCGTACGAGCGCGTCACGCTGTTCGGTGTGCCGATCATCCCGCGGCGCCGGGTCCAGTACGCCCGGATCGACGCCGAGCTGTCGCGCGAACTCTTCATCCGGCACGCGCTCGTCGACGGCGAGTGGGACTCCCACCAGGCCTTCGACCGGGCCAACCGGAAGCTCCGCGACGAGCTCCGCGAACTGGAGGAGCGCACCCGGAGGCGCGACATCCTCAGCGACGACGAGGCCGTCTTCGAGTTCTACGACCGCCGCATCCCCGCCGACGTCGTCTCGACGCGCTCCTTCGAGGGTTGGTGGCGCAAGGCGCGCGCCGAGACCCCCGACCTCCTGACGATGACGGCCGAGGCGCTGCTCGATGACGACGCCGCCGAGATCGACGAGGAGGCGTTCCCTCCCGTCTGGCGCCAGGGCGACCAGCGGCTGACCCTCCGCTACCGGTTCGAGCCGGGAGCCGAGGACGACGGCGTGACGGTCCAGGTGCCCCTGCCGCTGCTCGCCGGGCTGGTCCCGGACGGCTTCGACTGGCAGGTCCCCGGCCTCCGGCACGAGCTCGTCACCGCGATGATCAAGTCGCTGCCCAAGGCGATCCGACGGCAGGTGGTGCCGGCGGCCGACTGGGCGCAGCGCCTCCTGACCGAGCTCTCGGGCGCAGAAGGGATGCGGGCCCACGCCGGCGGCCGTCCCGCCGCGTCGCTCGCCGATACGCTCGCGGCGACGATCTCGCGGCTCACGGGTTCGCGCGTCAGCGGCTCCGACTTCGATCTCGACCGCCTGCCGGCGCACCTCCGCCCGACCTTCCAGGTCGTCGGCGAGCGGGGGCGGCCGATGGCGAGCGGCAAGGAGCTGCGCGCCCTGCAGGACAGGTTGCGCTCCCGGGCGCGCGACTCCGTGGCGCGCGTGGCTGAGTCGCGCACCCCGAACGCGATCGAGCGCTCGGGGCTGACCACGTGGGATCTCGACGAGCTCCCGCGCTTCGTCGACTCGACGCACACCGGTCCGGGAGGCACGACCAACACGATCCGGGCCTACCCGGCGCTCGTCGACGACGGCACGAGCGTCAGCATCAGGCTGCTCGGAACGCCCGAGGAGCAGGCGCGGGCCATCCCGGGAGGCGTGCGCCGCCTCCTCCTGCTGAGCGTCCCCTCCCCCGTGGCGTACGTGCAGCAGCACCTGACGGCGAACGAGAAGCTGACGCTCGCGGCGAGCCCCTACCCCAACACGAAAGCGCTCTTCGACGACTGCCTGCTCGCCGTCGTCGACTCGGTGCTCTACCGGATGAAGCCCGACGGTGTGCTCTTCACGCGCGCCGAGTTCGAGGCGGTGCGCGACCGGGTGTCCGGCATCGTGATGGACTCGCTTTTCGACACGGTAGCCCTCGTCACACGGACGCTGACGGCGGCCCGGGCGGCCGAGAAGGCGATCTCCGGCGTGACCGCGCTCACGTACCTCCCGGCGCTGAACGACGCGAAAGGCCAGATCGCGGGGCTCGTGTACCCGGGGTTCGTGTCGGCGACCGGGCTCGAACAGCTCCGGCACCTCCCCCGGTACCTGAGCGGGATCACGCAGCGCATGCAGGCCCTCCCGACGAACCCCGGGAGGGACCGGGCCTGGCAGACGCAGGTCGAGACGGCGACGGCGCTCTACACCGACGCGGGAGGCCGCATCCCCCTTGCCCGCGACGCTTCGCCCGCGCTCGTGCACGCGCGGTGGATGCTGGAGGAGTTCCGCGTCTCGCTGTTCGCCCAGTCGCTCGGAACCGCCGAGACGGTCTCGCTGCAGCGCATCCGCAAGGTGCTCGGCGGCTGACGGCCTCGCTCCGCTCGGCGGCTGACGGCCTCGCTCCGCTCGGCGCCGCGGCTCAGACGCCGAGGTGGAAGCCGCCGTTCGAGTGGAGGAGCTGCCCGTTCACCCAGCCGCCGCTCGGCGACAGGAGGAACGCGACCAGGTCCGCCGTGTCCTGCGGCCGGCCGAGGCGCCCGAGCGCGGTCTCCGCGGCGAGCGCCTCGGCGAGGTCCGGCGTCATCCAGCCCGCGTCGATCGGCCCCGGGTTGACGAGGTTCGCCGTGATCCCGAGGTGGCCGAGCTCCACCGCGGCCGCCGTCACGATCCGGTCGAGCGCTCCCTTGCTGGCGCCGTAAGGGAGGTTGTGAGCCGTGTGATCGCTCGTCAGCGCCACGATGCGCCCGCAGCCGAAGCCGTCCGCGTACTGCTCGGCGAACGCCTTCACCAGCAGCCACGTGCCGCGAGTGTTGACCGCGAAGTGCCGGTCGAACGCCTCAACCGACGTGTCGAGCAGCCCGCTGTCTACCGAGTGCGCGTGACTCGCGACGACGGCTCTCACGGGGCCCAGTTCGGCGTTGACCCGTGCGAACGCCTCCTCGGGGGACGAAGGGTCGGCCAAGTCGAGCGAGACCGGCAGCGCTCGCGAACCGAAGCCGCGCACCTCGTCCGTCAGTCGATCGTGGGAGGCGCGGTCGGCTCCCCAGGGCATCTCGGCGTCGTAGCCGTCCCAGTACCCGAACGCGACGTCCCATCCGAGCGACGCCTGGTTCCGTACGATCGCGGCGCCGATCGAGTTCGGCCGGCTCGCTCCCGTGACGAAGACGACGGGTCGGGAGGAGCGGGCGCCGGTGTCCATCCGACGATTCTGCCAGAGGCGCTCCCGACGCGACGCGGCGCCGCCCGCCCCGGCCGCTCAGACCGGGCCGGGCGACGCCGCCCGCAGAAATCCGCTCAGAGCACCTTCGACAGGAACGCCTGCGTCCGCCGGTGCTGGGGGTTCGCCAGCACCTCGCGGGGATCGCCGGCCTCCACCACGACGCCGCCGTCCATGAAGACCAGCTCGTCGGCGACCTCGCGCGCGAAGCCCATCTCGTGCGTCACGACGATCATCGTCATGCCGCTCGCGGCGAGCCCCTTCATGACGTCGAGCACCTCGCCGACGAGTTCGGGGTCGAGCGCGGAGGTCGGCTCGTCGAACAGCATCAGCTTCGGGTCCATCGCGAGCGCGCGGGCGATCGCCACGCGCTGCTGCTGACCGCCGGAGAGCTGCGACGGGTAGTGGTCGGCCTTCTCCGCCAGCCCGACCCGCGCGAGAAGCTCCTTCGCCCGCTCGACGGCCCGCGCCTTCGGCAGGCCCTTCACCCGGATGGGCGCCTCGATGATGTTCTCGAGCGCGGTCATGTGCGGGAACAGGTTGAAGCGCTGGAAGACCATGCCGATCTCCTGCCGCTGCCGCGCCGCCTCCTTCGGCTTCAGCTCGTACAGCTTGTCGCCGTGCTGGCGGTACCCGACGACCTGACCGTCGACGGACAGCCGCCCGGCGTCGACCCGCTCCAGGTGGTTGATGCACCGGAGGAACGTCGACTTGCCCGATCCGCTCGGGCCGATGATGCACAGCACCTCGCCCGGGTTCACCTTGAGGTCGATGCTGCGGAGCACCTGGTTGGAGCCGAAGCTCTTGGAGACGCCCTCGGCCTTCACCATCGGGGTCACGGTCGTGTCGGTCATCCCTTGCCTCCCAGGTCGTTGCCGTCGGGTGCGCCCGCCGCCGGGAGGGCCCCGGTCGCCAGCGCGGGTTCGTTGCGGTCCGGGCGGCGTGCGTTGACACCGCGCGAGAACCGCTTCTCGAGGTAGTACTGGCCGATCATCAGGAGGGACGTGAACAGCAGGTACCAGAGGGACGCGACGATGAGCAGCGGGATGGGCGTGTAGGTGACCGCGGAGATGTCGCGCGCGACGCCGTAGAGGTCGGTGGTGAGCGGGATGGCTGCGACGAGCGAGGTCGTCTTCAGCATCGAGATCACCTCGTTGCCGGTCGGCGGGATGATCACGCGCATGGCCTGCGGGATGACGATCCGCGTCATGGTCTGCCACCAGGACATGCCGAGCGCGGTCGCAGCCTCCTCCTGGCCCTCGTCGACCGAGAGCAGGCCGGCTCGCACGATCTCGGCCATGTACGCGGCCTCGTTGAGCGCCAGTCCGACGATCGCGATGATGAAGGCGTTCTGCATGAACGCCAGGTCGAAGTGGGTGCCGATCTGCGTGAACGGGACGCCGAGGAACAGGCTGGGGTAGATCAGCGAGAACAGGCCCCAGAACACGAGCTGGACGTAGACCGGGGTGCCGCGGAAGATCCACAGGTACAGCCACGCGACCGATTTGACGACCGGGTTCGGCGACAGGCGCATGACGGCCAGGACCAGCCCGAGGACGATGCCGATGACCATCGAGTAGACGGTCAGCTGGAGGGTGACGAGTGCAGCGGCACTGATGCGCTTGTCGAAGACGTACTTGCCGACGTACTGCCAGCCATAGGCGCTGCGCTGGGAGGCGTCGATCACGAACCAGATGAGCAGCAGGATCAGCACGGCGGCGAAGACGATCCGCCACGGGTGCCGGAGCTTGACGGCCTTGATCGGTTCGGAGGTGGTGCGGGCGCCCGCCGGCGACGGGACGGATCCCGTCGCCGGCTGGGCCGGATTGCCCTGGGTCATGCGTGTCAGCCCTTCGAGGCGGCGTTGACCTCGGCGGTCGTGGCGGCGCCGTCGGCGACGCCCCACTTGTCGAGGATCTTCTTGTACGTGCCGTCGTCGATGAGGGCCTGCACGGCCTTCTGGAGGACCGGCGTCAGCTTCGACCCCTTCGCGACCGGGAGGCCGTAGGGCGCCTGGTCGAAGGTCTTTCCGGCGGCCTGGATCTTGCCGCTCGACTTCGAGATCGCGTACAGGGTGACGGGCGAGTCGGCGCTGAGCGCGTCGGCCTTGCCGAGGATGACCGCGTTGGTCGCGTCATCCTGGTTGTCGTAGCGGAGCGCCTGGATGGCGGGCTTGCCGGCGTCGGTGCACTTCTTGGACTTGGCGGGCACCTCGTCGGTGTCCTCGTAGGTGGTCGACTGGACGGCGACCTTCAGACCGCAGGCGTTGTCGGGGTCGACGGTCTTGCCCTTGGCGGACGCCCAGAGGATTCCGGCCGAGTAGTAGTTGACGAAGTCGACCTGCTTCTCGCGGTCGGTGGTGTCGGTGAACGACGACATGCCGTAGTCGTCCTTGCCGCCGCTGATGCTCGGGATGATGTTGTCGAACTTGGCGATCGCGAACTTCGTCTTCACCCCGAGCTTCGCGCCGATGGCGTTCGCCAGGTCGACCTCCCAGCCGACCGGGTTGCCGTTGTCGTCCTTGTACTCGTTCGGCGGGTACGTGTCGTCCATGCCGACGGTGATCGTCCCGGACGACTTGATGTTCTCGGGCAGCTGTGCGGCGAGGCTGTCGTCCTTCTTCACACTGGCGGCCGCGCTCGACGTCGAGCTGCCGGAGGGCGTGGAGTTGTCGACGCAACCGGTGAGCGCGAGCGCTGCCACGGCGGCGAAGGCGGCCACGGGGGCCACGATTCGGGTGCGCATAGGTCGTTGTCCTTCTTCCAAGGTGCAAGGTGTGCAGGTTATGCAGGGGTAAGGGGAGGATACCTCAGCGGATGCTGACGTCCTCAACACTAATTTGCGCGTGCTACGCCTCTTTTCCTGCACGTTTCGGGGACATTTCGCGGTTCTTTGCGCGGAATCCGTTGTGAACGCCCCGTTCGGGCACCGGATGCGCGCCCGGTGCCGCTCGCGTTAGGGTCGAGGCCGTGACAGAAACGAGACCCGGGATCGCGTCGACTGCGCGTGTCGTCGTCACCCGGCCCGACGACCCCCTCGCCGCTCCCCTCGTGGAGGAGCTGTCGCGCGAGTACGACGAGCGCTACGGACTCAACGACGGCATCCCCTCCTCGGCCGAGCTCTCGCGCTACCCCGCCGAGGTGTTCACGGCCGAGCGCGGAGGGACGTTCCTCCTTCTCGTCGACGATTCCGGGGCACCGGTGGCGGGAGGGGCGTTCATGCGCGAGGACGACGAGACGGTCGAGGTGAAGCGCGTCTGGACGCACTCCTCCTACCGCCGTCTCGGCCTGGCGCGCCGCGTCATGAGCGAGCTCGAGGCCGAGGCCGCGCGCCGCGGTGTGCGCACCGTCGTGCTGACGACGGGGGCGCGCCAGCCGGAGGCGGTCGCGCTCTACCTCTCGCTCGGTTACGAACCCCAGTTCGACCTCGACGGCGACTGGGAGGCGGTGTCGTACCTCAGCTTCCGCAAGCAGCTCGCTGACTGAGGCGTCGCCGGCGGCTGTCCGACGCCGCGCGACCCGTCAGGCGCCCAGCAGCCGCACCGACGAGCGGACGAGCGCGTCAGCATCGGCCCCGTTGCCGATCTCCGCGGCCAGCGCCGAATACACGGAGGCTGTTCCGGCCCCGGTCGGCGCTACACCGACGACTCCGAGCAGGTCCGCGGCGTGCAGCGCCTCGATGGCGAGCACGTCGCCCGCCAGGCTGAGCGAACGGGCCAGGAGGCGCAGCGCGAGCGGCGCGAACGACGAGTGGTCCTCCACGCCGGACAGCGTCGTGGAGGCGAGCGTCGCAGGCGCCGCGAGCTGACGCACCTCCGCCGCCGAGTCCGCCGCCGCATAGAGCAGGAGGCCCGGGACGCGTGTGCGTCCCTCCCTCCGGGCCGGCGCGAGCAGGAGAGACAGAGCGGCCGACCGGCGCTCGGAGGCGGCCACGACATGAGCGATCGCAAGCCGGAGGTTCTCTATGGCTAGCGCGAGCGGCAGCGCCTGGAAATTGCCGCCCGAGATCATCCGGCCGGACTCGACGTCGACGAGTGGGTTCTCACTGCGAGCAGCGAGCTCGCGATCGAGCTCGAAACGCAACCGGGCGACCGACTCGCGCAGGGCGCCATGCAGTTGCGGGGCTGTCCGGAAGCTGAGCGGGTCCTGCACCGAGAACACCCGGCCCGGCTCGAGAAGCGCGCTCTGCTCGAGCGCCGCGCGGATGGCCGCAGCCGAGTCGCGGGCTCCGGACCCGGCCCCCGCGTCCAGCACCGTTCCGCCGTACGGGCCCGGGTTTCCGGAGGAACCGGTCGCGCCGAGCGCCTCCAGCGACAGAGCCACGGCACGGTCCGCGGCGTCGGTCAGCAGCTCGGCTTCGCGCAGGGCGAGGCTGCCGACGCCGAGGCTGTACGCGTTGGAGCTGAGCGCGGCGAGCGCCTCGTGCGGGGCCAGCACGACGGGTGCCAAGCCGGCTTCCTGAAGCGCAGCGAGCGCGGGCACGCTGGCATCCTCGTCACGCGAACCGTGCCGGGCCAGCGCCACTCCGGTCCCGGTGACGAGCGCCGCCACCTCTGCCAGCGCCGTGAGGTCGGCCGCTCCGACCGAACCGCGCGAGCGGATCACCGGGACGACGTCGGCATTCAGGAGGGCGGCATAAGCGTCCGCCAGCTCGACGCGCACTCCAGCGCCGCCGCGGGCGAATCCCGCGAGCCGTGCAGCGATCACGGCCCGCGCCTCCCGCCGGGACAGCACCTCTCCGATGCCGCCCCGATGGTTGGCGATCGTGCGGGTCTGGAAGGCGTGGAACTCCTCCGGGTCGACGGCGTCGTCCCGTCCCGCTCCGAGCCTCCGGTTGAGCCCGTAGACCGGCTCGCCGGTGGCGATGGCCCGCTCGACCACGGCTCGGGAGGCGTCGATCACGGCTCGCGCGCCGTCGCCGAGTTCAACGGCGGCGCCGTCCGCGACCGCGGCGATGTCGGCGGCCGTCAGCGGCTGCGTCCCGAGCCGGACGGTCATCAGAAGTCCGCGAGGTTGCGGCGGAGGCCCCCGTCGCCCAGTTCCTCGCGGATCAGTCCGCGCCGGCGCAGCGCGGGGACGAGCGGGTCGAGCGTCCGGTGCACGTTCGCGGGGTGCACCTGCCCGGTGAAGAGGAACCCGTCGCCTCCCACCGCCTCCCCCAGCTCGCCGAGGTGGTCGGCGATCTCGTCGGCTGTTCCGATGATGGCGAGGTCCTTCTTGGCGCGGGCCTGCAGGATCTCTCGCAGGGTCGAGCCCTCCGGTGCGGAGCGCACGAAGTTGTCGAGCGTGCCGCGGTTGCTGTTGGTGGTGATCTCGGGGAGGGGCGCCTCCAGGTCGAAGGCCTTGAAGTCGACGCCGGTCAGGTACGAGATCGACTGCAGCTGCTCGTCGATGGCCGCCTGTGTGAGGGTCGCGCGCGCCTCCCGGACGCTCTCGGTCTCGGCGCGGTTGGCGGTGACGATCGGCTGCACGACGAAGAGGACCTTGATGTCGTCGGGGCGCCGGCCGTTCTCCGCGGCCACGTCGCGGATGCTGTCGCGGTACTCCTTCATCCGCTCCGGCGTGGAGGCGAGCGCGAGCACGACGTCGGAGTTCTTGCCAGCGAAATCCCGGCCGCGGCCGGACGCACCGGCCTGCACCATCACCGGCTCCTCAGGCGCCGGAGCCGTGTTGAGAGGCCCGCGCACCTTGAAGAAGCGTCCGTCGTGGTCGATGGTGTGCACTTTGCGGAAGTCCGCGAAGACGCCGTTCGCGGCGTCCTCGACGATCGCGTCGGGCTCCCAACTGCGCCAGAGTGCCCGGACGACGTCGACCCACTCGTCGGCGCGGTCGTAGCGCAGGTCGTGCTCGACCTGCTTGTCGAGGCCGTAGTTCTGCGCAGCGAGGTCGGAGCCGCTCGTCACCACGTTGAAGCCGAGCCGGCCGTGCGCGAAGTGCTGCAGCGTGCTGAGGAGGCGCGCCGCGGTGAACGGCTCGTAGAAGCTGGCGCTGAGCGTCGGAACGATGCCGATCCGGCTCGTGGCGCCGAGAAGGTACGGCACGAGCGGGAGGGGATCGTGCTTCGGCACGAACCGCGCCGCCGCGAGGTTCACCTCGGCGGTGCCGCCGTACGTGTCGGGCACGGCGACGCCGTCCTCGATGATGAACAGGTCGAGCCCGGCGCCCTCGAAGACGCGGGCCGCATCCTGGTAGACCTGCGGCTGCTTCCAGTCGTAGCCGATGCCGTAGGTCGGGTCTCCCCAGCCCTGCACGCCGAAGCCTGCGCCGAGGAACCAGCCGAAGTGGAGGAGTGCCATGTCGCCTTCCGTTGTCAGTCCCCGAGCCCGGCGGCGTCGAGCCAGACCGGGTCGAAGGCCTTGGTGAGATAGTTGATGCCGCCGTCGGGGGCGATCGCCACGACGGTCGAGCCGGCAGGCGCCTCCGACGCTACCCGCAACGCCGTCGCGACGGCGAGCCCGGAGGACGGCCCGAGGAGGAGCGCCTCCTCCGCCGCGAGCCGCCGCACCGTCCGGTAGACCTCGCGGTCGTCGATGGTGCGGATCTCGTCGACCGCCGCCGGGTCGAACGTCTGGGGCCAGAAGTCGCGCGGCCACGCCGTGCCGACGCCGTCGACCAGGATGCGGCCCGGCAGGTCGCCGCCGTAGGTCGATCCCTGCGGGTTCGCGCCGATGACCCGGACGGCCCCGGCCGAGGCCTCGCGCAGGTAGCGGCCGGTTCCGCTGACCGTCCCTCCCGTGCCGATGGAGGCGACGAAGTGGGTGACCGCACCGCCGGTCTGGCGCCAGATCTCCGGGCCGGTCCCGCGGTAGTGCGCCTCCGGGTTCGCACGGTTGGCGAACTGCGTGGGGCGCCACGAACCCGGGATATCGGCGGCGATCGCGTCGGCCAGGGCACGCGGGTTCGCGGCATCGTCGGGGCCGGCGTCCCAGTCGGCCTCGACCAGGCGGGCGCCGTACGCGAGGAGGACCTTCCGCTTCTCGTCAGAGATGTCGGCGGCGTGGACGATGACGACGGGGTGGCCGGTGAGCCGTCCGATGAGGGCGAGACCGATGCCGGTGTTGCCGCTCGTCGCCTCCACGATCGTCGCCCCGGGCGCCAGGTCGCCGGCGGCCTCGGCGGAGCGGATCATGTTGAGCGCGATCCTGTCCTTGGAGGAGCCGCCCGGGTTCCGGTTCTCGAGCTTCACGAGCACCCGGGAGGGCAGGCCGTCGCTCAGAGACCGGAGCTGGACGAGCGGGGTGTTGCCGATGAGCTCGGCGACCGAGTCGCACACGCCGGCCGCCGGCGCGGTGCCGGGGGTCGGTGGAGGTGGGACGTCGATCATGGTCATGCAGAGACGATAGGCGCACCGGGGCGCGGCCCCTAGTGCGTTGCGGTGTATTACAGGCGAGCCTAGGCGCTTCGGGGGCGGGAGGCGTTACCCGCCTGTCTCCACCGGCCGGGCCGGGTCGTTCGACCAGGCGGAGAAGGATCCGGGGTAGAGCGCGGGTTCCGGGAAGCCGGCCGCCACGAGCGCGAGGACCTCGTGCGCGGCGGTGACGCCGGAGCCGCAGTACACCCCGATGCGGGCCTCGGGGGTGACGCCGAGGTCGGCGAAGCGCGTTGCGAGCGCCTCCGCGGAGAGGTGCCTGCCGTCGGGCGCCAGGTTGGCCGTCGTGGGCGCGCTCACGGCTCCGGGGATGTGGCCGGCGCGCGGGTCGATGGGCTCCACCTCGCCGCGGAAGCGCTCGCCGGCGCGGGCGTCGAGGAGGATCCCGTCGGTCGCGAGCGAGGCGGCCCCGTCGGCGTCGAGGGTCGGGAGCGACCCGTACGCGAGCTCGACCCGTCCCGGCCGCGGGGGCACGGTCTCGCGTTCGAGGGCACCGCCGGCCGCGACCCACGCGGAGAGTCCGCCGTCGAGCACGCGCACGGTGCCGGTGAAGCCGGCGTAGCGCAGCAGCCACCACAGCCGGGCCGCGGAGGTACCGGAGACGTCGTCGTACGCGACGACGTCGTCGCCCGCGTTCAGTCCCCAGCGGCGTGCAGCGGCCTGGAACACGGGGAGCGGGGGAAGCGGGTGACGGCCGTCGGTCGGCGCTCCGTGCCCCGCGAGTTCCGTGTCGAGGTCGACGTAGACGGCGCCCGGGATGTGGCCGCGCGCGAACTCGTCGGGACCGGGAGGGCCGCCGAGCTTCCACCGCACGTCCAGCACGCGCGGGGGTCGCGCGGACCGGACTGCGGTGGCGAGCTCGGCGGCCGAGATGAGCGGCGAGGTCACCGGCCGGTGGACGCCTTGGCGTTCGACTCGTACGAGGTGTTGGTGGACTCGAAGAAGTTCACCAGCTCGAGCGTGTCGTTGGCGGTGGCCATCCACTTGGCGGGGTTCGACACCTTGTACTCGGCCTCGAAGCCGAGCTCCTCGAGGCGCCGGTCGGCCAGGTACTTCACGTACTGGTTGATGTAGTTGGCGTTGAGGCCGAGGATGCCGCCCGGGAGGAGGTCGCGGTTGTACTGCTCCTCCATCTCGACCGCGTCGAGGATCATCTGGCGGATCTCGTTAGCGAACTCGGGCGTCTGGAGGTCGGGGTTCTCCTCGAGCACCGTCAGGATCAGGTTGATACCGAACTTGAGGTGCAGCGACTCGTCGCGCACCACCCAGTCGATCAGCGATCCGAAGTTGCGCAGCAGGTTCCGTTGGCGGAACGACAGCGCCACCATGAAGCCCGAGTAGAACCAGATCCCCTCGAGGATGACGTTGTACGCCACGAGGTTGCGGATGAAGTCCTGCTTGCCCTCGGTCGTGGTGATGTCGAGCGCCTGCTCGGTCATCCGCTTGATGAAGCGGACCTCGAACTCCTCCTTGCGGGCCATCGACGGGATGTCGACGTGGGAGTTGTAGGCCTGCTCGCGGTCGATCGGGAACGTCTCGAGGACGTACTCGAACGACATGCAGTGGTTGGCCTCCTCCCACATCTGCTTCGCGAGGTAGAGGTGCGCCTCGGCCGCGTTGATGTAGGGGTAGACGCCGAACGCCAGAGCCTTGTTGACCAGCAGCTCGTTCGGGTTGAAGTAGCTCATCAGGAAGGTGACCGCGTGACGCTCCTCGTCGGTCATCCGCTTGAAGTCGGCGATGTCCTCCCCGAGCTGGATCTCGTTCGGGAACCACGTGTTCGCGACCGCCTGGTCGTACAGGTCCATCGCCCACTGGTACTTCACGGGCTTGAGCAGCAGGCCCTCTTCGATCCCCGTTCCCAGGATCCCCATGTCTCTCTTCTCCTTCTACTGACTCAGTCGGCTCGGGTTACTGGCAGGACTCGCACTGGAGGTCGTCCATCGGGTCGACCGGCACGTAGTAGTCCTCGATCTTGGTGCTGTTCACTTGTTCTCACCACCCGAGGTGCTTCCGGAGGTCAGGCCGCCGAAGCCGAAGCCGCGACGAGCGGGGGCGGCGGCCGGAGCGGTCTCGGTCACCGCGGGAGCGGCGGCCGCTGCGGGCGCAGCAGGCGCCCCGGCGCCGACCGACGCGAAGCCCTTGCGGCCGCCCGAGATCTCCTCGGCCTTGTTGACCTTGACCGTCGACTGCTCGGCCTGGTGACGCGGCTTCATGTGGAGGTAGTACGTCGTCTTGACGCCCTTCTCCCAGGCGGCGTAGTAGATGTCCATCATGTCGCCGAGGTCGCGCGTCTCGAGGTACATGTTGCGGCTGATCGCCTGGTCGATCCACTTCTGGGCGCGGGCCGCGACCTCGATGAAGGCGTACGGCGAGAGCTGGAAGCTCGTCTTGAACGCGGCCTTCACGTCGTCCGGGATCTCGGCGATGTTCTGGATGTCGCCCTGCGAGCGCAGGATCGCCTCGCGGACGTCCTGCCAGAGGCCGCGCTCCTGCAGCGTCGCCACCAGGTTGCGGTTGACCTCGAGGAACTTGCCCGACGAGGTCGACCGGCTGAAGATCTGCGAGAACTGCGGGTCGAAGCCGGGCGTCGTGCCGGCGACGAGGCCGATGGACGCGGTGGGGGCGATCGCCATGAGGGTCGCGTTGCGCATGCCGCCCTTGACCTTCTCGCGCAGGCGGTCCCAGTCGAGTCGGATGGTGCGGTCGACCGTGATCGGCGTTCCGCGGTCGGCCTCGGTGAGCGCGATCGAGTCGTAGGGCACGAGGCCCTTCGACCAGCGCGAGCCCTCGAAGTTCGGGTAGGCGCCGCGCTCGCGCGCCAGGTCGGCGCTCTCGTCGATGGCCGCGTACGAGACGTGCTCCATGATCTCGTCGATCAGGGCGTACGCCTCCTCGCTCTCGTAGCTGAAGCCGAGGCGCTCGACGATGTCGGTGAAGCCCATGACGCCGAGCCCGATCGCGCGGTTCTGCTGGTTGGAGAAGTCGGCCTCGGGAACGCTCGACACCGTGATGTCGATGAGGTTGTCGAGCTGGCGGACGGCCTGGCGGGCGCTCGCCTCGATCCGCTCCCAGTCCATCTTCCCGTCGATGAGGTGGCGCGACAGGTTGATCGACGCGAGGTTGCACACCGAGACGTTGTCGCGGTCCTGCGGCAGCGTGATCTCGGTGCACAGGTTGGAGAGGTGGATCGTGCCCGTGTTGTTGTTGAGGGCGCGGTTGTTGATGGTGTCCTTCCACGTCAGCCACGGGTGGCTGGTGGTCTGGAGGCTCATCAGGATGTCCTTGAACTGCGCGCGGGCGCTGATCTTCTTGAACATGCGCAGGCGGCCGGCCTCGGCCTCGGCGACGTAGTGCGCGTACCGCTCCGAGAACGCCTTGCCGTACAGCTCGTTGAGGTCGGCGACCTCCAGCGGGTCGAAGAGGTACCAGTCCTCGTCGTTCTGGACGCGCTTCATGAACTCGTCGCTGATCCAGACGGCGGTGTTGGCGGTGCGGGTGCGGCGGTACGGGTCGCCCGAGTTCTGGCGGAGGTCGAGGAACTCGGGGAAGTCGAGGTGCCAGTTCTCCATGTAGAAGCAGAGAGCGCCGAACTTCTTGCCGCCGCGGCTGACCGCGCGGAGCACCGAGTCGATCGTGTGCATGAACGGGATCGGGCCGGTGGAGGTGGTGTTGTTCGAGCGGATCGGCGAGCCCTGGGCACGGAGCTTCGTGACCGACAGGCCGATGCCTCCGGTGCCCTTCGTCAGCCACATGACGTCGCGGACGGACTTGGCGATGTGCTCGATGTCGTCCTGCATCTCCATGACGAAGCAGTTGGAGAGCTGCGGGTAGGCGGTGCCCGCGTTGACCAGCGTGGAGCCGGCGGCGAGGTACTCGAGCTTCGACATCTTCTCGTAGAAGGCGAGAGCGTGGCTCGTGGGGTCGGCCTCGTTGAGGGACAGGCCCATCGCGATGCGCATCCAGAAGTACTGCGGCACCTCGAGCGAGTCGCCGTTGCGGGCCTTGATGCCGTACCGGTTGTTGAGGGTGACGACGCCGATGTACTTCAGCAGCTCGTCGCGCGACGGGTCGAGGTGGGCGGCCAGGCGGTCGAGGTCGAAGGCGGTGGTGAAGCGGCCGTCGAGAAGGGTCTCGGAGACGCCGCGCTCGATGTAGCCGCGGAAGTGGCTGGTGTGGAGCTCGACGAGCTCCTCGTGGGTCTCATAGTCGCCGAGGACGCGCTTGTAGATCGTCTTGAGCAGGAGGCGCGCGGCGACGGTGTCGAACGCGGGGTCGTCCTTGACGTTCTGGAGGGCGACCTGGATGACCGCCTCGTCGAGCTGCTGCGTCGTGATGCCGTCGAACAGGGTGAGCTCGAGCTCGCTCGCGATCTGCGTCACCCACGTGATGTTCTCATCCAGACCCTGAGCGGCGTGCTCGATGGCCAGGTTGATCTTGTTGGCGTCGTACGGCTCGCGCTCGCCGTTGCGCTTGACGACTGTGATTCCCACTGTCTCTCCCTCTTCGCTGTGCCGTTCCGGACGGCGGCCGCGCCGTGCTTCGACGGCGGAAAACCCCGCGGAATCCAGTCTGTCGGCGCCCTCTGACAGCCGACCGGCCTTCCGTGTTCGACCACTATATAGCGGGCCACCGACAATCTCATGCCCCCACATCTAGTGGGCGTGTCGTCCACAGCTGTGGACAAGTTCTGCACAATTTCCACACCCCGCACTCGGGGTACACGCCTCCCCTCACCCCTCGGGAATCGCGCCTCCCGACCGCTAGTGTTGAAGATCGTGAGCACGTACTCGAGCCTGCTGAAGACGCCCGGCGTCGCGCGCATCATCGCCGCGCAGCTCACCGCGCGCTTCCCGTTCGGCATGCTCTCGCTCGCGTTCCTCCTCCACATCGAGCGCGTCCACCACAGCTACACGGCCGCCGGTCTCGTGCTCGGGGCGATGTCGATCGGGCAGGCGATCGCGGGCCCGATGACGAGCCGCCTCATGGGCGTGCTCGGGATGCGCCTCGTCCTCTGGGTCAGCCTCGTGCTCTGCGCGACCGGCGTGGCCGCGATCGGGCTGTTCGTCATGCCCGTCGAGCTCACCATGGCGATCGCGTTCGTCGCGGGCGTGTGCACGCCTCCGATCCAGCCGGCCGTGCGGACGATCTACCCCAAGATGGTCAACTCCCGGCAGCTGACGCCGCTGTTCTCGCTCGACGCGTCCGCCCAGGAGATCATCTGGATCGCGGGCCCGGTGGTCATCACCTTCGTCTCCACCCAGATCGGGACGGTCGAGGGCATCCTGATGGCGGTCGCGATCATGCTGCTCGGCGGGGCGTGGTTCATCGCCTCGCCCGAGGTCGGCCGGGTGCGCATCCCGCGCAGCAAGCGGCGCTTCGGGGTCGTGCTGACCCGGCCGCCCGTGCTGCTGGCCACCGTGGTCGGCTTCCTCCTCATCGGCGCGTGCGCCGCCGTGGAGGCGGGGGTCGTCGCGAACTTCGGCCAGGGCTCCCCGCTCGGCGGCGTCGTGCTCGCCATCTGGTCGATGGGGTCGCTCGTCGGCGGCCTGCTGTTCGGCCACATCCCGATCGGGCCCTGGGCGACCGCGCGCCGGATGCTGATCGTCTTCGCCGGCATCGCACTGTCCGTCTTCACTCTGTGGTCGTGGTGGGGGCTGTCGCTCACCCTGCTGATCTCGGGATTCGGAATCGCTCCCGCGCTGGCTGTCCTCTTCGCCATCGTGTCGGCGAGCGTCAAGTTCTCCGACACCGCGGAGGCGTACGGCTGGGTGGGCACCGGACAGCTGATCGGGGCTGCGCTCGGCTCCGCCCTCGCGGGTTTCCTCATCGACGGCTTCGGCGCCGTGGGGGCCTTCTACGCCGCCGGGGCGTTCGCTCTCGTCGGTTTCGTCGTGGCGGCCCTCGCCCACGGCGTGCACCCCGACCTCCGCGGGCGGGACGCCTCCCCCATCCCCGACACCGAGCCGGTGCCGGTGCAGCCGTCCTGAGCGCGGAGGGCCCGCGAGCCGCGCGGTGCTCAGGGCACCCTCAGCGCACGACGCCCCATCGAGGTGCTCGTTGATGCTGTCGACACGCCGTGACCGGCAGCAACTGCGAGCACCTCGTGGGTCGCCTGTGGATAGTTTTCAGGAGCCGCCCCGGAAAGCTGCCAGGGTGTGCGGATGGCACAGCAGCACCACCTCCACCTGATCGATGGCGCGATGTCGCCGTTCACCGTGGCAAGGGCCCGGCAAGCAGGGATATCGGTCGCGCGATTGCGCTCGACGACACTCGTAAGGCCCGCCCGACCGGACCGACGAGGTGCTCGTAAGTGCTGCCGACACGCCGCGGAGGAGCGCATCTACGAGCACCTCGAGGGAGGAACGAGGGGCGCATCTCGCGGAGCGAAAGGAGCGAGCCGCAGCCCTCTACCAGCGCGGGTGCACCGTGGCCCGGAAGTACCGGTCGTACAGCTCGTGCACCGCGGCGTCGAAGCCCTCGGGGAGGCGCACCTCGGCCGCCCCGGCATTGGCGCGGGCCTGCTCGGGCGAGCGCGCTCCGGGAATGACCGTGGTCACCCCCTGCTGGCCGATGATCCAGGCGAGGGCGGCCTGCGCGGGGGTCACACCGTCGGGGACGAGGGCGGCGAACTCTCGCGCCGCGCGAACCCCCTGCTCGTAGTCGACGCCCGAGAAGGTCTCGCCGACGTCGAAGGCCTCGCCGTGGCGGTTGTAGCTGCGGTGGTCGTCGGCCCCGAACGTCGTCTGCTCGGTGTAGCGGCCGCTGAGGAGGCCGGACGCGAGCGGCACGCGGGCGATGATGCCGACACCGGCCTCGCGCGCGGCGGGCAGGACCTCGTCGAGCGGCTTCAGCCGGAAAGCGTTGAAGATGATCTGAACGGTCGCGGTGCCCGGGCGCGCGATCGCGGCGAGCGCCTCCGCGCAGGTCTCGACGCTGACCCCGTAGGCGGCGATCGCCCCGTCCGCGACCAGCGTGTCGAGCGCGTCGTAGACGGCGTCGGTGCTGAAGACGGGAGTGGGAGGGCAGTGCAGCTGGACGAGGTCGAGCCGCTCGACGCCGAGGTTGCGGCGCGAGCGGTCCGTCCATTCGCGGAACTTGGGGAGGGTGAAGTTCGCGGGGTCCTGCGCCTCACGGCGGCCCATCTTCGTGGCGACGGTGAGCGGGACCTCCGGATGCTCCGTCAGGAACCGCCCGATGAGCTGCTCGCTCCGGCCGTCGCCGTACACGTCGGCCGTGTCGAAGAAGGTCACCCCGGACTCGACGGCCGCTTCCAGGACGGCGAGCGCGGAGTCCTCCGTGACGTCGCCCCAGTCGGCTCCGAGCTGCCAGGTGCCGAGTCCGACGACCGACACATCGCGGCCGGTCCCTCCGAGGATGCGCTGTTCCATGCCTCCACCCTAGGCTCGCCGGCGCGACACGGGGAGGCGCAAACCAGCACGCCCCCACCGCCCCGCGCCCGCGCCGCACCCGAGCCGATGCGGCACCTCACACCGCGGCTTCGCTGACCTCCTGGTTCCGGTAGTGCCCCGCGATCATCGCGACGATCCCGACGACCGCCCAACCGAGCAGCACCAGCCACGCGAACGCACTGTCGGCGTCGGGGAAGTACGACAGGTCGCGCAGCAGCGTGACGGACGCGCCGGGGACGAACCACTGCCCCACCGCACCCCACGGCCCGACGATGAACTGGAGGGGCTGAGCGGCCGCCGAGAGCGGGTTGCCGACGAGCACGGTCAGCACGGCCCCGACCGCGATGCCGACCCGGCCGATGAGCGCGTTCATCCCGACGATGAAGGCGGCCGTGGCGAGCATCGACAGTCCGACGGCGACCGAGTTGAGCCAATAGTCGCCCTGGAGGATGCCGAACCAGCCCTGCAGCACCCCGGTCACCGCGAGGCCGCCGACCACGGCGTAGACGAGGACGGCCGCGAGCCTCCGCCAGCTGCCCGCGACCAGGATGGAGATGAGGATGCCGCCCAGCATGCCGCCGAGCACGAGGGGGAACGACGCGGCGGCGAGACCGAGACCTCGAGGATCGCTGGAGGCGAGCGGGACGACGTCGGTCACGGGGACCGTGATGGTCGGTGCGCGGGCTCCGGCGGGAGCGTGCCCCGCCGCGACCGCCTGCTGCACAGCGGCGTCGGCCTGCTGCTGGGCCTGCGCCTGGATCCGGCCCGCGAGCTGCGTGAACAGCTGACTGACCGCGGCACCGTTCGCCGAGGCCGTGAGCACTTCCGGCTTCTGGCCGACGACGATCGCGCCGTAGACGTCCCGGGTGCGGATGAGGTGCTCGGCGTCGGCCTTGGACGCCACCGTCGTGATGTCGAAGGCTCCGGGAGCCGCTTTGTCGAGCTGAGTGCGCACAGCCGAGACGGAAGCGGAATCCCCCGCGATCGCCACCGGGAGGTCCTTGACCGACGACGTGATGGTGGGCCACAGGAAGGCGATGAGGATGACGAGCACCGCCGCTGCGGCCCCCAGCGCCAGCAGGACGGTGCGGCTCCACGGGGTGTGGGGCGTCGGTGCTCCCGACGCCGGGGCGACGCCGGTGCGGGACGGTTCTACAGGTGCTGACGTTGTGGTCATGGCGCGCCTCCAATAAAAACGAATACTCGTTCTTTATCTTCTCCCTCGCCTTCGGCTACTGTCAAGAACGAACATTCTTTTTCGCGCGGGACGCACGAGAGGAGCCGGCATGCCGAAGGTCACCGAGGAGCACCGCGCCGCACGGCGGCACGAGATCGCGAGCGCCGCCCTGCGCTGCTTCGCCCGCGCCGGCTTCCAGCAGACGTCGATGGCCGACATCATCGCCGAGTCGGGCCTGTCGGCCGGAGCGATCTACGGGCACTACAAGAACAAGGAGGAGCTCGTCGAGCTCGCCGTGTCGGAGGTGCTGGACGCCCGGTTCCTCGATGTGGCCGAGGCGCGGATCTCGGAACCCGTCCTCTCCCCCGCCGCGGTCGTCCGGCGGATCCTCGACGGCCTCACCGAGCAGCTCGGCGAACTCCAGCTGCTCATCCAGGTCTGGGGTCAGGTACCCATCAACCCGCGGCTCGGCGAGATGGCCTCACGGATCGGCAACCGCGTGCTGGACATGCTGACCGGGTACCTGTCCGAGTGGTACGAGAAGCGCCTCCTTATGCCGCCGGTCGAAGCGCAGGCGCGCGCGCGGGCGGACGCCCCGCTCTTCGTCGGCATCGTCCAGGGGTTCGTCACGCAGTCGGTCCTGTTCCGGGAGTTCGACCGCGAGGGCTATCTGGAGGCGGTGGAGCGCTTCGTGAGCCTCCCGGCCACCACGGCGGAGTGAGCCGGCCGATCAGGTCGAGCAGCGCCTCCACGTCGCGCGGCCGCGGACGGCTCAGCCAGACGTCGATGGCCCCGATGATGCCGTCGGCGAGGTACCGCGCGATCGCCTCGCGCTCCTTCTCATCGCGCGCGGGCACGACGAGGCTGTGCTGGTCGAGCAACAGGTCGATCGAGCCCTGGAAGTGCTCGCTGAGCATGCGATGCAGGCTGGCGGGCCCCCGCGGCCCTCGAGTACGCCGCCAAGGGCGTGCGCGTCGTGGCCGTCGGCCCCGGCTTCATCCGCACACCGCTGGTCGCCGCCAACCTGGACGCCGACACGCTCGCCTTCCTCGAGGGCAAGCACGCGCTCGGGCGCCTCGGCGAGCCGGAGGAGGTCGCCTCCCTGGTCGCCTTCCTCGCCTCCGATGCCGCCAGCTTCATCACGGGCAGCTACCACCTCGTCGACGGCGGCTACACCGCGCAATAGAGGCCGCGGGCCCGGCGCGAATCCGCCCTGCCGTGCCCGGTCGCGCTCCCGTACGCTGAGGAGGGTGACCGAGCACGACACCGCCCCCGCTCCCGCCTCGACCGACCCGCTGCCGGAAGACCTGCTCCAGCGGATCCGCGCTCGCGCGGCGGGGTACGACCGGGACAACGCCTTCTTCAGCGACGACTTCGCCGAGCTCGTCGACTCGGGCTATCTGAAGGCCCTCGTCCCGAAGAGGCTGGGCGGTCTGGGGCTCGGTCTCGAACAGACCGCCCGGCTCCAGGTCCGCCTCGCGGGCGCCGCGCCCGCCACCGCGCTCGCGGTCAACATGCACCTCGTCTGGACCGGCGTCGCCAAGACCCTCCTCGACCGCGGCGACGACTCGCTCGAGTTCGTCCTGCGGGAGGCGGGCGAGGGCGACGTGTTCGCCTTCGGGCTGAGCGAGGCCGGCAACGACCTCGTGCTGTTCGGCTCGACCACGGAGGCGCGGCCGCAGCCCGACGGCTCGTACACCTTCCACGGGCGCAAGATCTTCACGTCCCTGTCGCCCGCGTGGACGAAGCTCGGCACGATGGGTCTCGACAGCGAGAGCGAGGACGCCCCGAAGATCGTCTACGGGTTCGTCGAGCGCTCGGGAGGCGGCTTCGAGATCCGCGAGGACTGGGACACGCTGGGCATGCGCGCCACGCAGAGCAACACCACGATCCTCGACGGGGCGCGCGCCGCAGCCGACCGCATCGTCCGGCGCTTGCCGCCCGGCCCCAACCCCGATCCGCTGGTGTTCGCGATCTTCGCGAACTTCGAGATCCTCCTGGCCTCCGTGTACACCGGGATCGGTGCGCGAGCCCTGGACCTCGCCGTCGAGGCCGCGCACCGGCGGACCAGCCTCAAGAACGACGGCCGTTCCTACGCCTCCGACCCGGACATCCGGTGGCGCGTGGCGGAGGCCGCGATCGATCAGGACGCGCTCCTCCCCCAGCTCGACGCCCTCGCCCGCGACGTCGACTCGCTGGCCGACCACGGCGCTCTGTGGTTCCCGAAGCTGGTCGGGCTGAAGATCCGGGCCACCGAGACCGCCCGGCGCGTCGTCGACCAGGCGATCCGGGTATCGGGAGGGTCGACCTTGTTCTCATCGAGCGAGCTCGGGAGGCTGTACCGCGACGTTCTCGCGGGCATCTTCCACCCCTCCGACGCCGAGTCCGCGCACAACACGGTGGCCAACGCGTGGCTCGGTCCGGTGGAGGACGAGAGCGAGGAGCCGCGGCGATGAAGGAGATCGGAGCTCGTCATTTCGAGGAACGGCTGGCCCGCGGCGCCGAGCAGGCCCGTGAGGCCGGACTGGACGGCCTGCTGATCTCTCCCGGACCCGACCTCGCCTACTTCGCGGACTACCTCCCTCCCTCGACCGAGCGGATCACGCTGCTCGTCGTGCCGGCGCGCGGCGAGCCGGCGATGCTCGTCCCGGTGCTCGAGCACGACAGCGCGGCGGCGACTCGGGCGGCGGGGTCCATCCAACTGCTGGACTGGTCCGACGGGCAGGACGAGTACGAGCCGGCGGCGGCGCTCGTGAAGCCCGACGGGAGGTACGCCGTCTCGGACAACACCTGGGCGCTGCACCTTCTGGCACTGCAAGAGCGGCTCCCGGGAACGCGGTTCGAGCCCGTCACCCGCGTGCTGCCGATGCTACGCGCCGTCAAGACGCCCGACGAGATCGACCGGCTGGCCGCCGCCGGCGCAGCGGCCGACGCCGCGTTCGAGGACGTGCTCCGCCTCCCGTTCGCCGGGCGCACGGAGGCCGCCATCGCGGCCGAGCTCGACCGGCTGCTGCGCGAGCACGGCCACAGCCAGGTCGACTTCACCATCGTGGCCTCCGGCCCGAACGGAGCGAACCCCCACCACGACGCCGGCTCCCGGCTGATCGAGGAGGGGGACACCGTCGTCCTCGACTTCGGCGGCATCATGGACGGCTACGGCTCGGACACAACCCGCACCGTGCACGTCGGAGAGCCGTCGGACGCGGAGCGCGAGGTCTTCGATGTCGTCCAGCACGCTCAGCAGGCGGCTTTCGAGGCGGTCGCCGTCGGCGTGCCCTGCCAGGAGATCGACCGCGTGGCACGGAATGTCATCGCCGAGGCCGGCTACGGCGAGTTCTTCATCCACCGGGTCGGGCACGGCATCGGCATGACGACGCACGAGCCGCCCTACCTGGTCGCCGGCGAGGAGCGCGCGATCGAGGCGGGGATGTGCTTCTCCATCGAGCCGGGCATCTATCTGCCGGGCCGTTTCGGCGTCCGGATCGAGGACATCGTCGTCGCCGCCGAGGACGGCGCCCATCGGCTCAACAACTCCAGTCGCGAACTGCACCTGGTGCAGTGACGGCCGCACCGTCCGTCCGTGACGCGGAGCGCCGGCAGGCGCTCCGACGCATGAAGGTGCTGGCCGCCGGCCTGCTCGTGGTCGCTGCCGTGATCTTCGCGATCGCGTTCGCCCTCGAGGGCGCCGTGCCGTGGCTCGGGTACGTGCGAGCCGCCGCAGAGGGGGCCATGGTCGGCGCGCTCGCCGACTGGTTCGCCGTGACCGCACTGTTCCGTCGGCCGCTCGGCCTCCCCATCCCGCACACCGCGATCATCCCCAACCGCAAGGACGAGATCGGCGAGAGCCTGGGTGAGTTCGTGGAGACGAACTTCCTGTCCGATCAGGTGGTCGCCTCCCGTCTCGCCGCACTCGACCTGTCGGGCGCGGTCGCCGGCTGGCTCGCCGAACCGGAGAATGCGAGGCGCGTGATCGCGGAAGGGTCGACGGCCCTCGTCGGCCTGGTCGACCTCCTCGACGACGAGCGCATGCGCGACGCGGTCGAGTCGGTGGTGCGCACCCACGTCATCGAGCCCGAGTGGGCGCCGCAGCTCGGCCGGGCCGGCGCGCGGGCGCTCGACTCGGGCGCCCAGCGGGAGGCGGTCGACCTCCTCGTCGAACGGCTCGACGACTGGCTGGAGGCGAACCCGGAGGCGCTCACCCACCTGGTCGCGGGGCGCCTCCCGTCGTGGGTGCCCGCTTTCGTCGAGCGTCTCGTCGACGATTCGGTGCGGGCCCAGCTGCGCCGGTTCCTCCGCGACGTGCGGGCCGACCCGGACCACAGGGCTCGCGCAGCCCTCGACTCGTACCTGCACGAGCTGATGGAGCGCCTCCAGCACGACCCCGCCACCATCGATCGCGTGGAGTCGGCGAAACGCCACGCCTTCGACGACCCCCGGATCCGCGAGCTCGCCTCGTCGGCCTGGTCGGCAGCCCGCGCTGCCGCTCTCCAGGCTCTCGGCGATCCCGGAAGCGGCCTGCGCTCGGGTCTGGAGGCGGGACTCGCCGACGCCGCCGCCCGCGTCGCCGCGGACCCGGAGCTCCGGGCGTCGCTGAACGCCCGGCTCACCGACGCCGCGGTGCACCTCGTGACGACCTACCGTCACGACATCGCGGGAGTCATCTCCGAGACGGTGCGCGGCTGGGACCCGGCGGAGACGACGGAGAAGATCGAGACCCAGGTCGGCCGGGACCTGCAGTTCATCCGGATCAACGGCACGGTCGTCGGCGCACTCGCCGGGCTCGCGATCTACGCGGTCGCGACGGCCGCGGCAGCGCTGCTCTGAGCGGAGGGGGTCAGGCTCGGCGGAGTGCGCGGCGGCGTGCGAAGGGCAGCGCGAGCAGCCGCCATCCGACGAGGAACACCCCGAGGACGATGGCGGCGACCAGGATGAACGAGGGCTCGACGCCCTGGCCGGCGGAGGTGCGGATGAGCATGCCCAGCGCGACGGTCATCAGCCAGATCGGGATGCCCGGCCAGACGATCGCGAGCGGCCGCTTCCACGCCCAGGTGACCGCCCACCCGGCGATGAGGCCGACGAGGAAGGGCCACAGGGTGGTCAGCACGCCGGAGGCGCTCGCCGATTCGCCGTGGCTGCGGCGCCCGACGAGGACGAAGACGGTGACGAGGGCCGCATCGATCACGAAAGCGATGAGCGCGGTCCTCCAGGGTTTCACGGGGTCCAGGCTAATCGCACGCTCCCGTGCGTTGGCTGGGCGGCAGCACAAGAGATACCAAGCGCGATGCGTTCTCGGGCGGCCGTGCCTCCCTCATTAGACTGACCTCGAGCCCGTCGCCGCGCCCCGGCCGCGGGCGCCCCGCGCCCGACCCTGGAGCCCTCGTTGCCGAACTTCGACTTCCTCGCCCAGCCTGCCCTCCCGCGCCCGGACGTCACGCCGGACGACGCGGTCGCGATCGCCGCCTCCCGCTTCGGCCTCGACGGGCGCATCACCGAGCTCGGGAGCAATCAGGACCGCAACTTCCTCATCGACACGGGCGAGGGACGCTTCGTTCTGAAGCTCGCCAACCCGGTGTTCTCCGAGGAGGAACTGCTCGCGCAGAACGCCGCCCTGGAGGCGCTGGCCGGGTCGGGCATCCGCATCCCCGAGGTCATCCGCTCGCTCGAAGGAGACGAGCTCGTGCCCGTCGACGTCCGCGGCCGCGTGCTCCTCGCGCGCGTGCTCCGCTATCTCGACGGCGACCCGCTGACCGGCGTCGAGCGCCCCACGCGGGAGCAGCTCCGCACCCTCGGCGCGCTCGCCGGCCGGGTCGCCGCGGGCCTCGCGCGCCTCGACCACCCGGGGCTCGAGCGCAGCACCCAGTGGGACGCGCGGATCGGCGGCCAGGTCGTCGATCTGCTCCTCGACTTCGTCGACCAGCCCGCGAAGAAGAGCGTCGTGCGCGCCGCGTCCGACGAGGCGCTCGCCCGGCTCGAACCGCTCCGCTCGCGGCTCCGGGTGCAGGCGGTGCACGGCGACGTCACTGACGACAACATCGTCCTCGGCGACGACGGCCCGGGCGTCATCGACTTCGGCGACGTCTCCGCCGGCTGGCTGGCCGCCGAGCTGGCCGCGACGGTGACGAGCGCACTCCACCACGTCCCCGACGAGCCGCTCGCCGTCCTCGACGTCATCGAGGCGTTCCACGCGGAGGCGCCGCTCGACGACGCCGACATCGAGGCGCTCTGGCCCCTGGTCGTGCTGCGCGGAGCCGTCCTGGTCGTGAGCGGCGAGCAGCAGGTCGCCCTCGAGGCCGACAACGTCTACGCCGACGAGAACCGCGCCCACGAGTGGGTCGCCTTCGACGTCGCCCGCCGCCTCGACGTCGACGAGGTCGCGGCACTGATCCGGATGAGACTGGCCGGCATCGGGCGTGCAGGTGCGGACGCCGGGCGCGGAATCGGACGCGTCGTCGCGCTGGAGAGCACCGCCTCCCACGTGTCGGATCTATCCGTCACCGCGCGCGACCTCGATGCGGGAGCGTGGCTGGACCGTGACGTCGAGGAGGAGGTCCTCCGACGTGTCGCGCACGAGCACGGGCACGCTCTGACGCGCTACGGGGAGGCACGCCTCACGCGCGCCACGGTCGACCGCTCCTCCCCCACACCGATCATCGCGCTCGGGGTCACGCTCGAGGCACCCACAGGCGTCGAGGTGGTCGCCCCGTTCGCCGGCGAGCTGACCCTCGTCGGGGGCTCGTGGCTGCTCAGCGGCGACGACGTCGACCTCTGGCTCGACGGACTCGCCCGGCCGCTCACGACCGCGTCCGTCCGAGCCGGCGAGCCCCTCGGCTCAGCGGTGCGGCTGACCGTGCAGCTCAGCCGCCTGCGCGGGCACCGGCCGCCCGCGTTCGTCACGCCGTCCCTCCCCTGGAGCGAGTGGAGGGAGCTCTCGCCCGACCCGTCCGCCCTCTTCGGCGTCGACCTGGCCGTGAGCGCGTCCGACCCGGAAGAGGTCCTCGGCCGCCGCGACGCGTCTTTCGCGCGCGTGCAGGAGCACTACTTCGCACACCCGCCGCTCATCGAACGAGGCTGGCGGCACCACCTCGTCGATACCCGGTCGCAGACCTACATCGACATGGTCAACAACGTGACGCAGATCGGCCACGGGCATCCGCGGCTGGTGGAGGCGGTCCGCGACCAGTGGGCGCGTCTCAACACCAACTCGCGCTTCCACTACGAGGAGCTGTCGCGGTTCACGGAGCGGCTCGTCGAGCTGGCCCCGGACGGGCTCGACACCGTGTTCCTGGTGAACAGCGGTAGCGAGGCCGTCGACCTCGCCCTGCGGCTCGCGCAGACGCACACCCGACGGAAGACCATCCTCGCCGTGACGGAGGCCTACCACGGCTGGACGGTCGGCTCCGACGCGGTCTCCTCTTCGCTCGGCGACAACCCGCGGGCGCTCGAAACGCGGCCCGACTGGGTGAAGCTCGTCGCCGCACCCAACTCGCTGCGCGGCAGGCACACCGGACCCGACGCGGGTCCCGCCTACCTGGCCGATCTCGACGCCGACCTGGCCGCGCTCGACGCGGCCGGCACCGAGGTGGCCGGCTACATCGCCGAGCCCGTGTTCGGCAATGCGGGCGGCCTCATGCTGCCCGACGGCTATCTCGCTGGCGTCTACGAGCGCATCCGGGCGCGCGGCGGCGTGTGCATCGCCGACGAGGTGCAGGTCGGCTACGGGAGGCTGGGCCACTACTTCTGGGGTTCCGAGCAGCAGGGCGTCATCCCCGACGTCATCACCATCGCGAAAGCGATGGGCAACGGTCAGCCGCTCGGGGCCGTCATCACGCGGCGCGAGATCGCCGAGTCCTTCGCCGCCGAGGGAAGCTTCTTCTCCTCGGCCGGAGGAAGCCCCGTCAGCTCCGTCGTCGGGCTGACCGTGCTCGACGTGATGCGCGACGAGCAGCTGCAGCGGAACGCCGCGGTCGTCGGAGACCACCTGGCGGCGCGCCTCCGGGAGCTGGGTGAGCGCCACCCGCTCGTCGGGGCTGTCCACGGGATGGGCCTCTACCTCGGCATGGAGCTCGTTCTCGACCGCGAGACCCTCGCGCCCGCGACCGCGGAGGCCGCACTCGTGTGCGACCGGATGCTCGCCGAGGGAGTCATCGTGCAGCCGACCGGCGACTTCAAGAACGTGCTCAAGATCAAGCCGCCGCTCTGCATCACGCGGGAGAGCGCCGACCGCTTCGCCGACGCGCTCGACTTGGTTCTCGCGACGCTGTAGGCGGCTCGAACGCTGCACCGGCTACGGCCTCGGGCGGTGTCCCGTATCGTCGTCCCGTGCTCGCAACCTTCCTGACCGGCCTCGGCTCCGGCGCCTCCCTCATCGTCGCCATCGGGGCGCAGAACGCCTTCGTCCTCCGGCAGGGACTCCGTCGCAGCCACGTCCTCCCCATCGTCGTCATCTGCGTCCTCAGCGACGCCGTGCTCATCGCAGCGGGTGTCGCCGGCATCGGAGTGCTCGTCAAACAGGCGCCGCTCGCGCTCGAGATCGTGCGCTGGGCCGGGTTCGCGTTCCTCCTCGGGTACGCCGTCTTCGCCGCGCGCCGGGCGCTCCGTCCCGAATCGCTGCAGACGGCCGGAGCCGTCGCCGGTTCGCTGGCCGCCGCCATCGCGACCTGCCTGGCCATCACCTGGCTCAACCCGCACGTGTACCTCGACACGGTGCTGCTGCTGGGCTCGCTGTCGGCCTCGCACGGCGACCCGGGGAGGTGGGTGTTCGGGCTCGGGGCGGCGACCGCGAGCCTCCTGTGGTTCAGCCTCCTCGGGTTCGGCGCGCGGCTAGCTGCGCCGGTTTTCGCGAAACCGGTGGCGTGGCGGGTGCTCGATGCGGGGATCGCGGTGCTGATGGTGGTGCTGGCGGTGCTGCTGGTCGTGTGAGCCTGCGCGGACCGGGCCGAGACAGGGAAAGCAGAAGGGCCGCCCGATCGGGCGGCCCTTCTGTGCGAGTTCGGGTCACGATGTGACTCGGTGGAGCTAAGGAGATTCGAACTCCTGACCTCTTCGATGCGAACGAAGCGCGCTACCAACTGCGCCATAGCCCCGAGGAACTGCTTAGAAACAATAGCACCCCGCTCCCGCCGATTCGAAATCGAGGGCGGCTCAGGGAGGGGGTGCCGTGGGGACGGGTCGCTTCGGGAGGGGGCCGCAATCGACACGCCGCGGCGGCGGGGTTAACGGAGGACATTCTGGGGTTTTGGGTCGCTGGTGTCCTCCGTTGGCGACGAGGCGCGGCGGGCCGAGCCGGGCCGCGGCGGGCGGGGGCTGGGGATCCAGACGGGGGTGCGTCGTCCGGGGCGTGGGTGTCACGAAGGGGGGAACCCAGGGTGACACGCCGGGGTGGAGCGGATGAGGGAGGGCGAACGGTCGACTGGCTGGGACTTCTTCCTCCGTTGCCCGCGAGGGCGCGGCGGAGCGGCGCGGAGCGGAGCGTCAGCTCGCGGCGCGGCGGCGGCGGAGGACGGCGTCAAGGTCCATGGGGCCGGTCTCGAGCTCGTCGAGGATGCCCATGCTGGCGAAGCGGCTCGGTGCCGGGGCCGGCGCTGCGATCGGAGCGGGACGGCCCGGCGCTGTGTCGCGTTCGGCCACCGCTCCCTCCTCATCGTGCCGCTGCTCCGCCCCCGAAGGCACCGCGGCCACGGGCCGGAGCGGCACGGCCGGGGCCGGGGCCGCCTGGGCCGCACGGCGCTCGAACTCGCTGCGCGCGGCCGCTCGGCGGAGTTCCGCGGCGGCGTCGACCGACGCCATCGCCGCGGCGGCGACGGTGCCGGGCGAGAGGTGGAGGGGCTTCGGCAGCGGCTGCGGCGTCCAGCTCTGACGCAGGCGCTCCTGGACGGGAAGCTCGTGCTGCGCGTGGTCGTAGAGATCCGGGGAGGCGGGGGCCGCCGGAACGAAGGGGGTCGCCGCCGGCACGGTGCCCCGCGCCCGCGCCAGCCGCACGAGCATCGCCGTGGAGCCGACGACGGCAGCGGCGGAAACCACGAGGATCGGCCAAGCGCCCGACGCTCGCAGTGCGATGCCGGCCACGAGCCCGGTCGCGCCCGCCAGGAGCACGAAGGTGGAGAGGGCCCGCGCCCGCCGGAGTCGGCGGCGACGCTGAGGCGAGAGCACGGGACGGGCAGCGGACGCCGCGATCACGCGCGCACGCTGGGCCGCGGCCGCGCGTGCGGCGCGCTCGAGGGCGATGGCGTGCGCGGCTGCACGCTCCGCCTCTTCGGCGGCGAGCCTGCGCTCCTCCGCCAGGGCCTGTTCGCGGCGAGCGTGCGCTGCCGCCTCGGCCCGCGCCTCCGCGAGCCGCTTCTCCTCCGAGCGGCGGAGGATGCGCTGCTGCTCGGCGACTGTGCGGGCGGTCGCCTCCACGCGCACGGCCTCGGGCAGCTCGCTCGTCTCGGCGAGGATGCGCAGGGTCTGCTGCAGCCGGACGGCGTTCCGTTCGGTCGTCACGAACTCACGCCGTCTCAGCCAGACGGGGACCAGATAGGCCAGCCAGAGTGCAGCCGCGATGGCCACGATCACTCCGCCGCCCATCACATCCCCGTTCATGCCTCCACGGTAGGGGCGGGAGCGCCGGGCCACCGGCAAGCCGGGGGTGTGTTTCGCGATCCAGAATTCTCTCAGGAGGCTCGGACCGTGCGCTCGGCCGGCGCGAGGCGGAGCCGCGTCAGCGGTGCCGGGCGACGGGAAGCGGGATGGAGGCGGCCGCCCGGTCGTCCGGGGAGACCACGGCCGCGTCGGACGGGGCCTCGCCGTCGAGCCAGCGGCGGAGCACGCCCTGCGGGAGCTCCTCCGAGACGAGCCCGAAGCAGAAGTGGTCGCGCCAGTCGCCGTTGATGTGGATGTACCGCCTCCTCAGCCCCTCGTACCGGAAGCCGAGCTTCTCGACGACGCGCAGGCTGGGCGCGTTCTCGGGCCGGATGCAGATCTCCATGCGATGCAGACCCAACTGGTAGAAGCAGTAGTCCGTCGCGAGGGCGACCGCCGTCGGCGTGATGTTCTTGCCCGCGAACTCCTCCGCGATCCAGTACCCGATGGTCGCGCTCGAGAGCGAGCCGTAGCTGATCGACGACACGTTCAGCTGGCCGGCGAGCCTCCCGTCGTACTCCACGATGAACGGGAGGCCGTGGCCGGCGCGGGCGTTGGCGAGCAGCGACCGGATGCTGGCGCGGGTGTCGAACGAGCCCGGGGCGTACGGGCTGGTCGCCTCCCACTGGCGCAGCCAGGAGCGGTTGTCGAGGAGCGACCGCTCCAGGGCCCGCGCGTCGCGCAGGCGGATCGGCCGCAACCCCACACGGCCCTCCGACAGGGTCGGGATCACGATGGCCACGGACTCCTCCTGACGGGGCCTAGTGGTCCTCGACGCGGATCGTCGAGATGGGGCCGGTCGGGTCGGCCGGCATCTCCTCGACGATCTCGCCGGGCTTGTCGTCGAGCTCTGCGGCGAACTCGCGGAGCCACGGGCGGAGCTCGGGCCCGAGGTCCTCCCGGTCGACCGCGAGCTGCACGATGGCCTTGATGTAGTCGAGTCGGTCGCCCGTGTCGTAACGGCGGCCGCGGAACACCACACCGTACACGCCGCCGGTCCAGTCCGGCGCCTCGGCCATCGACTGGAGCGCGTCGGTCAGCTGGATCTCTCCCCCGCGGCCCGGCTTGGTGCGCTCGAGGACATCGAACACCTCCGGACGCAGGATGTAGCGGCCGATGACCGCGTAGTTCGACGGCGCGTGCTCGGCGTCCGGCTTCTCGACGAGCCCCGTGATGCGCACGACGTCGTCCTCGTCGGTGGGCTCGACCGCGGCGGCGCCGTAGAGGTGGATGGACTCGGGCGGGACCTCGAGCAGAGCGACGACGCTCGTGTGCCGCTGGGCCTGGACGGTGAGCATCCGCTTGAGCAGATCGTCCCTCGCATCGATGATGTCGTCACCGAGGAGCACGGCGAACGGCTCGCGCCCGACGTGCATCTGGGCGCGCAGCACGGCGTGACCGAGGCCCATCGGGTCGCCCTGCCGCACGTAGTGCATGTCGGCCAGCACGCTCGAGTAGTTCACCTTCTGGAGGCGCGCGGTGTCGCCCTTCTTGGTCAGGGCGTCCTCGAGCTCCGCATTGCGGTCGAAGTGGTTCTCGAGCGCGTTCTTGTTGCGGCCGGTGACCATCAGGACGTCGTGCAGGCCGGCGTCGACCGCCTCCTCCACCACGTACTGGATGGCGGGCTTGTCCACGACGGGGAGCATCTCCTTCGGCATCGCCTTCGTCGCCGGGAGGAACCGTGTTCCGAGCCCGGCGGCGGGGATCACTGCTTTCGTCACTCTGTCGTGGTTCACCATGCCGCCTACAGTATCCGCATTGCGGTCCCGTCACGGCCCCATCTTCTAGGATTGCCCCATGGATTCGGATACCGCCGCCCATCGCAAGCGCGCACTGCGCGCCGAGCTCCGGGAGCGACGGCAGAACCTCACCAGCACAGAGCGTGCGGCTGCGAGCGCGGGCATCACCCGCAATCTCGTCGACCTCACCACCGACCTCTCCGCGCGCTCCGTCGCCTGCTACCTCTCCACCTCCATCGAGCCGGACACCCGGCCGTTTGTGAACTGGGCCCGCGCCCAGGGGATCCGGGTGCTCCTCCCGATCTCCCGCGAGGACGGCCTCCTCGACTGGACCACCGGCGACGGGGAGACCGAGACCGAGGGCCTCTTCGGGCTCCCGGAGGCGGTCGGAGATCTCCTCGGCCCGATCGCCATCAACGACGTCGACCTCATCATCATCCCGGCGGCTGCGGTCGGAGCGGACGGGCTCCGCATGGGCTGGGGCCGCGGCTATTTCGACAAGACGCTCGGCAGCATGGAAAAATGTCCTCCGGTGTACGCCGTGCTCTTCGACGGCGAGCTCGTGGACGAGGTCCCGCGCGAGCGGCACGACCAGCCGGTCGACGGCGCGGTCACGCCGACGCGGATCGTCCAGTTCTCCTGACTGCGCGGCGCCAAGACCCGAGACGAGCGGAAGACGATGCCCACCTACTCCTACGCGTGCCGCGACTGCGGCCACGCCTTCGACATCCAGCAGGCCTTCACCGATGATGCGCTCACCGTCTGCCCGAACTGCGGCGGGTCGCTCCGCAAGGTGTTCGGGACCGTCGGGGTGACCTTCAACGGCTCCGGCTTCTACCGCACCGACTCGCGCGGGGGTACGAAGGCGGGAGGGAGCGGCTCGGGTTCCGCCGCGGCCCCGTCGGGAGGCGGTGCGTCCGGCTCCGGATCGGGCTCGTCGGGTTCGGGCTCGGGCTCGGGCTCGTCGTCCGGCTCGGGTTCGTCCGGCTCCGGCTCCTCTAGTTCGTCGTCGGCCTCATCCGGGTCGGCGGCCTAAGCGTCCGGCACCACCCCTCCTGCCTCGAAAGGGATCGGTCATGCTCAAAGGGTTCAGGGAGTTCATCCTCCGCGGGAATGTGATCGACCTGGCGGTCGCGGTCGTCATCGGCGCCGCGTTCACCGCCATCGTCACCTCCATCGTTACCAACCTGATCAACCCCCTGATCGGCGCCTTCTTCAAGGCGAGCTCGCTCGACCACGCAATGGTGGTGACGCTCAACGGTTCCGAGATCAAGTTCGGCGCGGTGCTCGGCGCGATCATCAACTTCCTGATCGTCGCCGTCGTGGTGTACTTCGCGTTCGTCCTCCCGATCAACACGATCAAGTCGCGGGCCGAGCGCCTCCGCAAGAAGGGCGTCGTCGAGCCCGGCGCTCCCGTGACCGAGCTGGACCTCCTCACCGAGATCCGCGACCTCCTGTCGGCGCAGCAGGCGCCCCCGGCCGCCTCGGGCCGGCACGCCGACCCCACCGTCTGAGGCGCGCGCCGCCCCTTCGCGGCGCGACTGCGCCCTCCCGGGACAACTGCGCTCGCGCGCGCACGCGCCTACGTCCCACGACGCCGCAGCCGCCGCCGCACCGAGCGCCGAGCGCAGAGGCGCTGACGCGGCCGCGCTGCGCGCTGCGCGCTCGCCGCGCGACTGCGGCCTCCCGAGACAACTGCGCTCGCGCGCGCAGGCGCATGCGTCCCACGACACCGCAGCCGCCGACTCACCGAGCGCCGAAGCGCCAACGCCGGCGCCGCGCTGCGCGCGCTCGCGGCGCGACTGCGGCCTCCCGAGACAGCTGCGCTCGCGCGCGCACGCGCATACGTCCCACGACACCGCAGCCGCCGACGCACCGAGCGCCGAGCGCCGAGCGCCGAGCGCCGGGCGCCGAGCGCCGAGGCGCTGACGCGGGCGCCGCGCTGCGCGCTCGCGGCGGGGTTGCGCCCTCCCGGGACAGCTGCGCTCGCGCGCGCAAGCGCATGCGTCCCACGACGCCGCACTCGCCGGCGCACCGAGCGCCGAAGCGCTGACGCGGGCGCTGCACCGCGCTGCGCGCGCTCGCGGCGCGACTGCGGCCTCCCGAGACCACTGCGCTTGCGCGCGCAGGCGCATGCCTCCACGACGCCGCACTCGCCTCGAGAGGAGACCGGCGGGGCGGGGGCCACAGGGCGAGCCCCGCGAGCCCGCACCGCTACCAGTGGGGAGGGACGTCCCGGCGGAGGCGCTCGTCGTTCGATCCCCACGAGGGACTGTGGTCGCTGTCGCGCGGAGCGGACGGCCCGTCATCCCGCGGCTCGACCTTGGGCGCCGGGTCGGAGCCCGGCGCACCGGCACGCTGGACGCGCCTGTGCCTTCGGGGACGCGGCTCCTCGCTCATCCCTCCACTCTACGGCGAGGGACGGATACGCGGCCGCCCGCCGACCCGCTCAGACCGGCAGCGAGATCGGCGCCGTCACCGCGTCCGGCTCGCCCGCGCCGATGAGACGTGCGACCCGGCCGGCGACTGCCTCCGGGTCGGCGAACAGCTCGAAGCCGTGGACGCGCAGGTAGTGCCATCCGAGGCGGCGGAGGACGTCGGGGCGCAGGCGCAGCGACTCGCGGAGGCTCCCCTTGGCGACGTCGTCGTCGGTCTCGATGACCACGGCGCGGCCCTCGTGCGATGCGACGAGGGTCAGCTTGCCGCGGTAGCCGAGCTGGACGTCCAGTCCCCGACGGGCGAGCCTCCGGGCCAGGTCGGCGACCATGGGGTCGGCGTCGGGGCTGAGGTATTCGGCAACCGGCGCCTGGAGGGTGTCGGCCTCGCTGAGCACCTGGGCGAGCGCGGCGATCCCGTGGCGCATCCGGGTGTCGTCGATGTCGTCCGGGTGGAAGCACGAGACGATGTCCATCCCGCGGCGCGCCCGGGTCATCCCGACCGCGAGGAGGCGGTCGCCACCCGGCTCGGCGAGCGCCCCGAAGTTCGACAGCAGCCGTCCGTGCGGGGTGCGCCCGTACCCGATCGAGAACACGACCCGGTCGCGGCTCAGCCCGACGGACTGGTCGAGGGTGACGACCGTGAACGGCTCGGGCCGGTCGCCCAGGATGAACTCGCTGAGTTCGGTCCGCTTCGTGAACGCGGTCAGCACCGCCTGGTTGACCCGCACGGCGTGCCGGGCACTGGCGGTGATCACCATGAGCGACTCGCGGGGACGCTCGACCGCGTGCTTCAGGACGAGCTCGACGACCTTGGCGACCTCAGCGTCCGTGGACTCGACCGCGCCCGACTCGCTGTCCGGCATGCCCTGGCCGCCGCTGACGTAGTGCAGGGCGAGGCTGCCGTGACCGAGGTAGGTGCCGGCCCACGGGAGGGAGTCGATCATGCCGCCGTAGAAGCGGCGGTTGACGAGGTCGGCGAGGTCCTCGCCGCCGGCGCGGTAGCTGCGGCTGAGCGTGTACACCGGGAGGAGCTCGGAGAGGCGGGCGAGCGCGGACTCCGCGTGGAGCGCCTCCACGTCGTCGACGCCCTCGACGGTGGTGCCGTACTCGTGCACGCCGATGTCGAAGCGCGACGGCGTCTGCGTGACCGGGTCGCCGAACGCGACGACCTGGCGGGCACGTCGGAGCACCGGCACGTTCTCGGCGAGGCTGGAGGCGCCGGCGTCGACCAGGACGACGGCGTCAAACGCGACGTCGCGGCCGATCGAGGGGACCTCGTACGGCGAGATGAGCCAGACCGGGGCGAGCGGGCGGGCGAGGTGCGGCGCGGCCTCGTTGAGCGTCGTGGCGGTCGGGTTCTCGGTCTTGAGGAGGCGCTTCAGCGCGGCGGCCTCGTCGGGCCAGTCGACGATGCCGATCTTCCAGGTCTCGGCGAGCATCCACGCGAGCTGCTTGCCGGTGGCGGAGGCGTGAGCCTCGTCGACCAGCCGGAAATCGGCCTCGAGCCGGTCGAGCACACCGGTGTTGCCGTTGAGCAGGGCCCGGTCGGAGGCGAGCAGCGTCTCCAGCACGGACTGCCACCAGGCGAGCTCGAGCTCGGCGCTGACCTGTTCCTCGGGCACGTGACGGATCGAGAGGTCCGACAGGAGCGGGTCGAGGTCGAGTTCGCGGAGCCGGCCGAGCAGGGCGGTGCGCTCCTGGAGGTTCGCCAGCACCTCCGATTCGGCGGCGAGCCCGGCGACCTGGCGCGTGAGCTCGGCGACGGGCAGCGCAGCGAGCGAGTGCGGCGTGCCGGTGCGGCGGAGCGGGATGTCGAGCCGGGCGAGGTCCTCGGCGACGCGCTGGTAAGCGACCTGGACGTCGGCGATCCCGACGGGCACCTCGGGCACGACGCCGGCGACCGCGAACCGGTTCCAGAGGATCCGCTGCTGCTGGATCCGCCGGAGCGCTTCGTTCAGATCGGTGACGTGCACGCCCGGGCGGACGCACTCGAGCGCGAGCTTGCGGAGGCGACGACGGTTGGCGCCGGACATGCTGGCCGACTCGCGGCGGGACGCCGTCGCCGAGATCAGCTCGGTCAGCGACCGGTCGAACACCGAGGGCATGAACTTGTCGAGCGTCTCGCGGATGTCGGCGAGCAGCCGCAGGTAGACCCCGAGCTCGGCGATCGTCTCGAACGGGCGCATGCGCGTCTGTCCGATGAGCGCGTTGGCGCGGTCGATCAGGCGGGGCAGTTCGGCCCGGTTGAGCTTCTTGGCGAGGTCGTGAGCGGAACGGCCCTCCTCCGTCGTGCCGAAGGAGGCGCCGTACCAGGGCGAGTCGTTCGGCCCGTAGCGGAACTCGCCGAGGCGCGCTGCGCGGATGAGGGCGTCCGCCGCCTCGGCCCGGTCGCTGGCGAGAGCCTCGATCGAGCGGCGTCCGAGACGGGCCGTCGTCGCGGGCGGCGAGGCCAGAGCAGACAGGCGCGACAGCTCGCGGAGCGCGTCGAGCACGGAGACCTTGAGGACGGGATCGCGGCGCGTCAGGGCCGACCGGTAGTCGACGAGCACCTTGCGGAGACGCACGAGCGCCTCGTCGACGTCGGTGACGCGCGGCTGCGTGGCCTTCTCGTTGCGGCTGATCGACTGGATGAGATCGCGGCGCAGGGTGCGCGGCGTCACAGCGAGGCCGGGGAGGCCCGCGCGGGTGAAGCGCTGGGCGATGTCGTCGAGGCTCGAGCGTCGCGGGCTGACGACCAGCACGCGCTTGTGCTGAGCCACGAGAGTGCCGACCGCGTTGACGATGGTCTGCGTCCCACCGGTGCCCGGGAGGGTCTTCACCACGACGGAGTTGCCGGTCGCGATCTGGGCGATCACCGCCTCCTGGGCCTCATCTGCGTCGAGGAGGAGCGTGTCGGTCGCCGGCGGCCGCTCGTCCTGACGGACGGGCTCGACCGGGTTGAAGGCGCTCTCGATGCCGGTGCGCGCGGTCGGGTTGCCGGCCAGCGCGTCGAGGATCGGGGCGTCGAGGTCCTCCGCCTCGGCACGCAGAGCGGGGGCGACGTCGACGAACGAGGAGGCGACGAGCCGGGGCTGCACGTTGAACCACGGGAGGTGCGAGGTGAGACCGCGGAGCCGGTCGATGACGGGCTGCGGCTTGAACACGCCGTTGCTCACGGCGAGCGCGACGAACGCGTCGGCGTCGAGCGTGATCTGGAACTGCTCGGACAGGGCCCGGGCGAGCTCGGGGTTCAGGAAGGTCCGGCCCTTGAGCTTCAGCTCGAAGTCGCGGCCGTAGCGGCGGATCGCGAGCGGACGCAGGAGGATCGGCGCGGTGAACTCGTCGCCGCCGTGCCGCCACTGGGCGAGCCCGATCGCGAGGTGGATGGCCTCGATGCCGCGCACCTCCCGCAGCTCGATGCCCTTGGCGGTGATCGCGCTCGCCGCCGCGCGCGCGGTCCGGAGGGCGAGCTCGTCGCGGATGAGGCTCGACAGGAGGGTGCTCTGCCCGGTGATGAACTGCGGGAGACCACCCGGGTGGGTCGTGCTCAGCTCGATGCGCGTCCGCGGGCTGTCCTCGAAGTGCAGGAGCGGGGAGTCGCCTCCGATGGCGGCGATCTCGTCCCGCCAGCGCTGCCAGACGGGCTCGGCGATGTTGCCGGCGACCAGGGCGGGATCGCCGAGGCTCAGCTTGTGCGGAGCAGTGGTGGAACGTGGATGGAGGGCGTCCTCTTCCGGGATGCCCGACGTCACGTCGTCATCCTCGTTCTTCCTGTCCAGTCGCCACACACGGACACCCTACGTGCAGATGTCCCGCACTCCCGGGAAATCGCGCGGGTTTCGCGCCAATATCACGTCCGCGGCCCGCGGAGGAAGACCAGGGCGCTCGCGCCGCACACGAGATAGAGGGAGGCCTGCGCATCGAGCACGGGCACGACCGGGACGAGGCCGGCCAGCACGCCGCCCAGCAGGAGGCTGATCCCCTGCGCTCCGGTGGAGAGCGTCGTGACCGCGGCGATCACGCGGCCGAGTGCTGGCGCGGGCGTCACCGTCTGAACGAGCGTGATCTCCCCCGCCTCCGTGGCGACCGCGGGGATGCCCATGGCGATGAACAACCCGGCGTAGACGGCCAGCGCGGTGGTAACGGGTGCGAGGTTCCAGGTCAGGAGGGACAGCGCGCCGAAGACGAGGTACCCGACACCGATGAGGAGGCGCGGGCTGAGCCGGCGGATCAGCACTCCGGCGGTGAGGCCGCCGAGCACTCCCCCGATCGCCTGGACACCGCGCAGCACCCCGACGCCCGTGCCGCCCGCACCGAGATCGTGGGTCACGTAGACGAGGACGAGGACGACGAAGAGGCCCTGCGCCACGCTGCCGAGCGCCGCGATGACCGAGAGGGTTCGCAGGGTGCCGTTCCGCCACAGCAAGGCGAGCCCCTCCCTCCACTCGCGCAGCAGCCTTCGCTCGGCATCGGTCGCGCGATCGGCCGCGCTCGCCGGGGCAGAGACCCGAGCGCGACTCAGCGCGACGAGCCCCGCGGTGACGACGAAGCTCGCCGCGTCGACGAGGACGACGCCCGGAAGCCCCCACACCGCGAACGCCAGACCGCCCAGCGGCGACCCGATGAGCCGGGCCAGGTTGTCGCTCACCGCGATGAGCCCGTTGGCGCGGCCGAGCTCCGGCGCCTCGACGAGCCTCGGCACGAGAGCCCTGCGTGCGGGGTTCATCACCGCGCCGAGGAGGGACTCGACCGCCGCCACGCCGTAGACGATCCACATCCGGTCGGCGCTCGCGGCCAGCAACGGGAGGAGCAGAACGCCCTGGAGGCACGCCACCGCGATCATCGTGCGGCGATGGTCCCAACGGTCGACGAGAACGCCGAGGAAGCTCCCGGTGAGCAGCATCGGCACGAGCTCGACGAGGAACACGGTGGAGGCGCCGAGCGGCGACCCCGTGGCCGCGAGGGCGAACAGCGGCAGCGCGATCATGAGCAGCCAGTCGCCGGCGTCGGAGACGAGCCCGGCCGTCCAGATGAGGGCGAAGTCGCGCCGGAGGAGCGGGGAGCGGGAGCGAGGCGCGACGAGCGAGGTCACGGGTGCTCCTCCGGTTCGTCGACCCGGGAGGCGGCTCGTGCGGCCTTCTCGGCGTCAGGGTGGCGGAACGCGTTCAGGTGCAGCGCGACGATGTCGCTTTCGTCGGGAGCATCCGTCCGGGTCAGGGCGATGAACGGCCGGATCAGGGCGTCGAGCCGCTCGCCGAGTCCGCGGAGTTCGTCCGGCGAGATGCGAAGGGCGTAGCCCGACAGGATCGATGCCTCGCGCCACTCCTCGGGCTGATCGTCGCGTTGGGCGATCGAGCGGTGCACGAGGTCGGCCTCCTCATCGACCTGCCGGTCGGCGAGGAAGCGCTCGACGGTGTCGGTTCCCAGCCGGAACGCGGGATCGCCGCTGCGGCCGAACTCCAGCCCGGTGGCCGTGGACCGCCAGGGTCGCTCGCGGCCGTCCGTCGCCTCCACCGACTCGACGAGACCGAAGCGGGCCAGGGTGCGCAGGTGGTAGCTGCAGTTGGAGCCGGTCGACCCGACCACCTCGGCGCATTGACTGGCCGTCCGCGGGCCGAAGGTCATGAGGTGGTCGAGGAGCGCGAGCCGGAGAGGATGCGCCAGCGCACGCAGCGCGCGCGGGTCGGTGACCGTCGTGCGGTGCTCGGGGCGAGCCGATGTGAAAGACATGTTTCACATTGTCCGGAGCGGTTTCTTTCACGTCAAGCGGGAATGCAGGCGCCGGGGCTACGTTGTTGACCGATATGAACGAACCCACCCGAGCGAGCGTCGGCTTCCGGTCGGAGCGCGGCCCCATCCTGATCGCGCTGATGCTGACGACCGGACTGGTCGCGATCGACTCGACGATCCTCGCCACGGCCGTCCCGTCGATCGTCAAGGACCTCGGCGGATTCGCTTCGTTCCCGTGGCTGTTCTCCGTCTACCTCCTCGCGCAGGCCGTGTCCGTGCCGGTCTACGCGAAGCTCTCCGACACCGTGGGGCGGAAGCCGATCGTCCTCGTCGGCATCGGGCTGTTCTTCCTCGGGTCGGTGCTCTGCGGATTCGCCTGGAGCATGCCCGCGCTCATCGCGTTCCGCGCCGTGCAGGGCCTCGGGGCCGGCGCGATCCAGCCGATGTCGATGACCATCGCCGGAGACATCTACACCCTGGCCGAGCGCGCCAAGACGCAGGGTTACCTCGCCAGCGTCTGGGCGATCTCCTCCGTCGTCGGGCCGACCCTGGGCGGGGTGTTCGCCCAGTTCCTGTCCTGGCGCTGGATCTTCTTCGTCAACGTGCCTCTCTGCATCCTGGCCGCCTGGATGCTGATCCGCAGCTTCCACGAGAGCATCGAGCGGAAGCGTCACCGCATCGACTATGCGGGCTCGATCCTTCTGACCGCGGGCATGACCCTCCTGATCCTCGCTGTTCTCGAGGGCGGCCAGGCGTGGGCGTGGAACTCGATCTGGAGCATCGGCTCGTTCGCGCTCGGCGGCCTGCTGCTCGTCGCGTTCGTTCTCGTCGAGCGGCGCGCCGAAGAGCCGGTGCTGCCGCTCTGGGTGTTCTCGCGGCGCCTCCTCGTCACGACGACGCTCATCTCGCTCGGCGTCGGGGCCATCCTCATCGGCCTCACCTCGTACGTGCCGACCTACCTGGAGGCGACGACCGGCGCCGCGCCCCTGGTCGCCGGTCTGGCCGTGGCGGCGCTCACCCTCGGGTGGCCGATCGCCGCCAGCGTGTCCGGGCGCTTCTACCTGCGCATCGGCTTCCGGAACACCGCGCTGCTCGGAACCGGGATCGCGATCGTGGGCTCCATCACGCTCGCGGCCACCTCCCTCCACCCGTCGGTGCTGTTCGTGGCGGTCAGCTGCTTCATCGTCGGGCTCGGCATGGGCCTGATCGCCACGCCGACCCTCATCGCCGCCCAGTCGAGCGTCGCGTGGAACGAGCGCGGGGTCGTCACCGGCAGCAACATGTTCGCGCGCTCGATCGGCAGCGCCGTCGGCGTCGCCGTCTTCGGAGCGATCGCCAACGCGGTTATCGGCGCGACGGGAGGCGGACCCCACGACCCGGCGGCGGTCCAGGCCGCGTCGACCTCGGTCTTCGTCGCCGTCGCCGTCGCCGCGGTGCTGACCATCGTGGCCGGCATCGCGATGCCGTCGACCCGCGTCGAGGACATGCAGATCCACCGGGCGCCGGCCGCGGCGGACTGAGCCCGGGGGTGGGGGCTGACGGCTCCGGCCGGCGCCTCCCGCCCACATTCGTGCTGAACGTGGGCTCTGCGCGCCGTCGCACCCCGTCCCGCTCTCGGCGGATTCGTGCCGAATGTAGGTGGGGAGGCGCCTCCCGCCCACATTCGTGCTGAACGTGGGCTCTGCGCGCCGTCGCGCGCCGTCCCGCTCTCGGCGGATTCGTGCCGAATGTGGGTGGGGAGGCGCCTCCCGCCCACATTCGTGCTGAACGTCGGCTTTGCGCGCCGTCGCGCCCCGTCCCGCTCTCAGCGGATTCGTGCCGAATGTAGGTGGGGAGGCGCCTCCCGCCCACATTCGTGCTGAACGTCGGCTCTGCGCGCCGTCGCACCCCGTCCCGCTCTCGGCGAGTCGGCACCTCCGCTGCGCAGGGAGGCCGCCTGCGGCCGGCGCACGCGGATCCTCCTCCGTAACCCGACACGCACCCGCGTGTCGCGCCGTTTCTCCTCCCTCCTCCACCACCGCGCACGGACCACCCCGGCCGCATGCTACTGTGGTCCGACCACATGGTCCGACCACAGGAGGCCGCATGACCGCCGAGCCCCGCGCCTGGGAGGGCGTGCTCGCGCACATCGAGGCGCAGCTCGTCGACGGCCGACTGCACCCCGGCGATCACCTTCCCGCCGAGCGAGCGCTGTCGGCCGAGCTCGGCGTCGCCCGCTCCAGCGTGCGGGAGGCGATCCGGGTGCTGGAGGCGATGGGTCTCGTCCGAACGCAGACCGGTTCGGGGCCGAGCTCAGGCGCGATCATCGTGGCTCGGCCGGTCGGAGGGATGCAGGCCCTGATGCGCCTCCAGGTCGCTGCGTCCGGGTTTCCGGTCGCCGATGTGGTCCGCACGCGACTCCTCCTCGAGACCTCCGTCGCCGCTGATCTGGCCGCGACCGGCACGGATGCCGCCCTCGGCGAAGCGCTCGAGCTCCTCGATGCGATGGACGACACCGCTCTGACGCCCGAGGAGTTCCTCGCCCTCGACGCCCAGTTCCACCTCGCGCTCGCCGAGGCCGCCGGCAACGCGGTGGTGGCGGCGACCATGGCCGGGCTCCGCACCTCCATCGAGGGCTACGTCCTCGCTGGCGCTGCTCGGCTCCCCGATTGGGCGGCCATGGCGCGCAGGCTCCGCTCGGAGCACCGAGGCATCGTCGCCGCGATCTCCGCGGGTGACGCAGCGAGCGCGCACGCGCTCATCCACGACCACATCAGCGGCTACTACCGCGACGCCGCGCCCGAGCAGTCGGCCGCGCGCACCGAACCCGCCCCTTCCCCCGTCCCGTCCGCCCCTCAGACCCGTTAGGTTCCGACATGGTCACTCGCCAACTCCCGAAGCCCGCCGAGCTGCTCGAGCTCATGAAGTTCAAGAAGCCGGAGCTCGACCTCAAGAAGCGCCGCCTGGAGTCCGCCCTCACCATCGAGGACCTCCGCGCCATCGCCAAGCGCCGGACGCCGAAGGCCGCGTTCGATTACACGGAGGGGGCCGCCGAGGGCGAGATCTCGCTGGCCCGGGCGCGGCAAGCCTTCCAGGACGTCGAGTTCCACCCGTCGATCCTCCGCGACGTGTCGACCGTCGACACCTCCTGCACCATCTGGGGCGGCCCCTCGGCGATGCCGTTCGGCATCGCTCCGACCGGCTTCACGCGCCTCATGCAGACCGAGGGCGAGGTCGCGGGCGCCGGTGCGGCCGGCGCCGCCGGCATCCCCTTCACCCTCTCGACGCTGGGCACCACCTCCATCGAGGGTGTCAAGGAGGCGAACCCGACCGGCCGCAACTGGTTCCAGCTGTATGTGATGCGGCAGCGCGAGATCTCGTACGAGCTCGTCAAGCGCGCGGCGGCCAACGGCTTCGACACCCTGTTCTTCACGGTCGACACCCCGGTCGCCGGGGCCCGGTTGCGTGACAAGCGGAACGGCTTCTCCATCCCGCCGCAGCTGACGATCGGAACCATCGTCAACGCGATTCCGCGGCCGTGGTGGTGGTACGACTTCCTCACGACGCCCAAGCTCGAGTTCGCCTCCCTGTCGTCGACGGGAGGGACGGTCGGCGAACTGCTCGATTCCGCGATGGACCCGTCGATCAGCTTCGAGGACCTCGACATCATCCGCGGGATGTGGCCGGGCAAGATCGTGGTGAAGGGCGTGCAGAACGTCGACGACGCGCGCAAGCTGGTCGACCTCGGCGTCGACGGCATCGTGCTGTCCAACCACGGCGGCCGTCAGCTCGACCGCGCACCGATCCCGTTCCACCTCCTTCCCTCGGTCGTCCGGGAGGTCGGGGCGCACACCGAGGTCGCGATCGACACCGGCATCATGAACGGGGCCGACATCGTCGCCGCCTACGCCCTCGGAGCGAAGTTCACGCTCATCGGCCGCGCCTACCTCTACGGACTGATGGCGGGAGGCCGGGCCGGCGTCGACCGGACCATCCAGATCCTCTCCGGCCAGGTAGTGCGGACGATGAAGCTGCTCGAAGTCGCCTCATTGGAGGAGCTGACGCCGAAGCACGTGACGCAGCTGACGCGACTGGCGCCGCTCGTCCGCGAGCCCGCCGAGCGTTCCGAGCGCGCCTACGAGCCGGTCGAGGAGTGACGGTCTCCCGCCGCGGTTCGCGACGGTCAGGAGCGCCACAGCGTTCTCATAAGGATTACCTCCTACGATCGTACGGACACTGTCCGACCATCGATGGGATGAGCTGAATGGCAACTGGCAGGGGCGCTGCGGGCCCGACGAAACGCGATCGCCGGGAAGAGGCGCGCGAGACCGCCAGGAGGATGCGCGAGGAGGCGGCGAAGAAGGCACGGCGCCGCCGGATCGTCCTTCAGAGCTCCATCGTCGTCGGCGTGCTCGCCGTGGTCGCCGTGATCGCGGTGATCATCTTCACCACGACGAGCGCGAACAGCAACGTCGCGAACCCGAAGAACATGCAGAGCGGCGGCATCCTCCTGTCGAAGTCCGACCAGGCGGTCACCACCCCGGCCATCGCGTCGGGCGCGCAGCCCACGCCGACGAAGATGCAGCTCGACGGCAAGACGGCGCACATCCAGATCTGGCTCGACTACCAGTGCCCGTACTGCGACCAGTTCGAGACGACCAACAACAGCCAGATCAAGCAGTGGCTCGACGAAGGGTCGGCGACGCTCGAGATCCACCCGGTCGCCATCCTCGACAGTTCGGCGAACAAGCAGTACTCGACGAGGTCTGCCGCGGCCGCGAGCTGTGTGGCGAACTACGACCCCGACAAGTATTTCGCGGTCAACGCCGCGCTGTTCGCGAACCAGCCGGACGAACAGACGGGAGGCGGCCTCGACAACTCGAAGATCCTGAGCTTGTTCAAGGGCGCCGGCGTCGACTCGAAGGAGGTCACCGACTGCGTCAACCAGCAGACGTTCGCCAGCTTCGTCGGCAACCGCACGCAGGACGCGACGACGAACAAGCAGCTGGCCAACCCGACGACCGGCGGCTTCGGCACCCCGACCGTCTTCGTCAACGGCGAGCGCTACCAGGGCGGCTTCACCGACGCGGCCCAGTTCGCCGCCTTCAAGGACGCAGCCGTGAAGGACGCCGGCAGCGGCAAGACGATCACGTTCCCGACGTCGAAGTGACGCGGGCGGCCGAGGGCCGCGCTGAGTCGAGGGGCGGTCGCCGATCAGGGCGGCCGCCCCTCTGTCGTGCGCGGACGTTGTTGCCGAGTTGCTGAGTTGGGCCCGTTCGAGGTGCTCGTAGTTGCTGTCGGTCGCGGCGTGTCGAGCGCAGGTACGAGCACCTCGTCGGATGTCGGGGGGCTTCCCCGATTGGTTCTCCAGTGAGAACGTGCGGGTGTATGTTCGCCGCATTCGGGCAGGCGATCGCTCGAATCAGCGACCAGCGAGCGAAGGAGACCACCACGATGGAGCGCATTCCCGAAGACGGCGTCGGGCAGCCGGAGGTCGGCGAAGCAGACGCGGGCGAGACGCCCGGCTGGGCAGACCCGGCCGACGACGACGTCGACTACAGCCTCGACGACCCCATCGCGGAGGCCGACTTCGAGGACGAGCTCGTCACCAACGACGCCGTCGCCGGCGAGACCATCTGGCCCGGCCCCGGCGACGGCAACGACGGCCCGACCGGTGGCCAGCAACGGGAGGCGGAGCCCGAGTACGACGAGCACAGCCGCGTCCAGGAGGACGAAGAAAGCGTGCTGACCGAGGAGGACGTCGAGGAAGAGGGCATCTGAATCCGCGTCAGGGGCGCGAAGCCACCGCCTCGACGACCCCGCCGGCGCTCCGCTCGAGAAAACCGACGATCTCCGGCGAGGGCAGCTCCGTCCCGATCGCGCTCTCGACCAGAGCCTCCTCGGCAAAGGCGATCCAGGAGCGGAGCGCGATCCGGAGCATCGGGCCGTCCGGCTCACCGAGCTCGAGGAAGACCGCGGTCACCCGCTCCGCCTGGATCCGGCGCGCCTCCTCGACGACCGCACGCACCTCGCTGTCGCCGCTCGCGACGCCGCGCACGAGCGAGAAGAACGTGCCGCTGTGCTCGCGGACGAACTGCACGATGCGCGTGAGCGTGTCATGGAGGCGGTCCAGCGGAGGCAGATCCGCGACCGGCTCGGTCGCCCGCAGCATGCTGTCGCGGGCGGTGCGCACGACCTCCCGGTGCAGGCCCTGCTTGGTGCCGAAGTAGTGGAAGAGCAGCCCGCGGGAGACACCCGCCTGCGCTGAGAGCCCTTCGATCGTGAGCTCGTCCAGCGGATTGTCCGCGAGGAACGCGACGCCCAGCGCGACGAGCTGAGCCCGGCGCTCGTCCGGGGTCAGGCGCGTGCGACGGTCGTGCTCCATGCCGCCGAGCCTACCGGCGGGCTCCCCCGCTGGTGAGCCTCCCTCGCTTTCGGCACGACTATTGACAGGCGGTCAATAACGTCTATGCTCACACAAGGACCGACAGCACCGCCGCTGTCAAGTCCCCCGAACAGGAGGATCGATGAAGTTCCGAAAGCTCGCCGGGTCGCACGCAGGCCGCATCGTCCTGGCCGCCGTGCCCGTCGCCGTCGTCTCGACGCTGCTCATGACCGGGGTCGCTCAGGGCGCCGTCCCGGTCTCGTTCTCGGTCTCCGGCAGCCAGTTCCAGATCAGCGCGTCGAAGCTCGAGGGAACCGGGTTCTCGCAGTACGCCGGCGTCGCCCCGGACACCGCCGGCAAGCAGCACCAGGTCGCGATCGCGAACATCAAGTCGGCGACGCTCTCCGATCTCTGCCAGTCCGTCGTCACCGACACCCCGCTCGGCAAGGTCGGCATGCTCATCACCGCGGGCGGCGGCGGCAACCCGGCCTCCGCCTCGGACCTGCAGATCGGCATGACCGACCTCAAGGGCGACTCGCAGTTCCACAACATCCGGATCGGCGTCGACGCCTCCACCGTCAACACGGCCGCCAAGGGCTCCGCGGGCGACTTCGCGCAGGACGCCGACACCGTCACCATCTCGCACCTCGAGCAGACGGCCTGGAGCACGCAGGCGTCGGTCTTCACGCTCAGCGGCATGCACGTCCAGCTCACCGACGGATCGAAGGGGTGCTTCTGATCGTGGCCGCCCACGCGGAGACGACAGCGGGAGGCACGGCCGACGTCCGCACCGGGCGCGCGGCCCGGGAGCGGTTCCGCGCCTGGAGGCGGGAACGCCCGTTCGTCGGAGGCGCGCTGACCGCGCTCGGCGGGATCGAGCTGTTCTTCTCGGGCCAGCTGGATGTGGGCAAGATCCACGTCCAGCTCGGCATCGAGGGGCTCCAGGCGACGGTCATCCCGATCCTGCTCGTGCTGCTCGGCGTGCTGGCGATCGCCATGCCCGCGCACCGCATCTTCTACGGGGTGATCGCGCTCGCCGTCGCCGTCTACTCCCTGGTCGGCGTCAACCTCGGCGGCTTCTTCATCGGGATGCTGCTGAGCACCATCGGGGGCATCCTCACGGTGGCGTGGATGCCGAAGGGCGCCGGGCCCACGCCGGAGCGCCCGAGCGACGGGAGCGAGGAGGCGTGAGCCGGCCGCGTAACGGCGTCGCTGCCGGCGCCCTCGTCGCGTGCCTCACGGCGGGTGTCTCAGGCATCGGAGCGGCTCCGATCTCGACGGTGGCGCCGTCAGATCTCTGCATCCCACTGTTCAGCGCTTGCGGGTCGCCGAGTCCCAGCCCGAGCCCGACGTCGGCCCCCAAGCCCTCGTCGGGGGTCCCCGGCCTTCCGACCCTCCCGGCGCCGGCGGCCCCGGGAGCGCCAGGAGCCCCGCTCCCGACGCCGACCCCGGCCGCGCCGGCGCCCCTGCCCGGCGGCCCCGACAACGCGACGGTGTTCACGGAGCCTCCGGCACAGCTCGGCAGCCAGTCGCTCTCCTTCTCGGGCCTCAAGGGCATCAGCGTCGTGACGGTCCCGCTGGCCGACGGGAGCCGCGTGCCCGTGCTGAAGATCTCCGCCGACAGCATCACGATCGACGGCTTCAGCCTGACCGTCCGGAAGGCGAGCGGCCCCTCCCTGTCGACGACGGCGGACAAGATGACCCTGACGGGCGATGTGAACGTGTACCTCGACTCGGTCACGGCGACCGGCGAGGACGGCAAGTCGATCACGCTCGGCGCTGCGACCCCACCCCCGCAGGACGGCGTCCCGGTACACCTCCTCCGGGCCACGCTGGGCCTGGTGGGTGCCACCGCGGACGACATCTCCTATACGAACACCAAGCAGCACCTGAGCGAGTAGCCTCACGACGGCAGTCCATGAACCTGCATCGTCGGCCGGGCGAACGCCTGGTTAACAACCGCTGCGAAAGCGCTCAAGGTCCCCTTTTCGGGGGACACAGGCCGTTGCCCTCGTGGTTGTGTGGTGGACCGTGAACGTCAACCGCAGACAATTCCTGACCGTGGCCGGCGGCACGGCTGCCGGGGCGCTCGCGGCGGGCGCCGCGGTAGCGGCCCAGGGGGCGACGCCGAGCGCTGGGGCCACCTCGACCCTTCCGTCGCCCTCCGCCTCCGGTATCGATCACATCATCGTCGTGATGATGGAGAACCGCTCCTTCGACCACCTCGTCGGCTGGTTGCCCGGCGCGTCCGGGCTGCCCGCCGGGCTCCGCTACATCGACCGCTACGGGTTCCCGCACGCACCCCATCACCTCGGCGACTTCCAGGGATGCGGGCACCCCGATCCCGACCACTCGTACGAGGGAGGCCGCATCGAGCTGAACAGCGGCAAGTGCGACGGGTGGCTGCGAGCGGGCGAGAACGACGACTTCTCGATCGGCTTCTACGACCAGGCGGATCTCGGGTTCTGGGGCCAGGCGGCGCCGCAGTGGACGGTCTGCGACCAGTACTTCGCGGCCACCCTCGCCGAGACATACCCGAACCGGTTCTACCAGCACTCGGCGCAGACCGACCGCCTCCACAATTCGACGGCGACGGCAACGATGCCCACCATCTGGGACAACCTCGCCGCCGCTGGCGTCAGCGGCAAGTACTACTTCAACGATGTGCCCTTCGTCGCCCTGTGGGGGACCAAGTACCTCGGGATCTCGCACCCGTACGCCGAGTTCCTCGCCGATTGCGCGAGCGGCTCGCTCCCGGCCGTCTCGTTCATCGACCCGCGGTTCGAGGACGAGTCGTCGGGCACGTCCGGCGACGACCACCCGCGCGCCGACATCCGGAGCGGCGAGCTGTTCCTCGACGAGATCTACCGCGCGGTCACCACCTCACCCGCGTGGAGCCGCACCATGCTCGTCATCAACTACGACGAGTGGGGCGGGTTCTTCGACCACGTGCCTCCCGCGGTCGCGCCGGACGCGAACCCCGCGACCGGGCAGCGCGGGTTCCGCGTGCCCGCGATGGTGGTGTCGCCGCGGGCTCGTCGCGGCTACGTCGCGCACGGCGTCTACGACCACACCTCCGTGCTGAAGGCGATCGAGTGGAGGTTCGGCCTCCCCGCCCTCACCCCTCGCGACGCCGCAGCCCGAAACATCGCGGAGGTGCTCGACTTCACCTCGACCCCGAACCTGAACGCGCCCGTGTACACGGTGCCTCCCTACGTGGCGGGACCCGCGTGCAGCCCGGTGGGTCCGCCTCCCGCGGAAGAGTGGGCGCCCCTCAAGCAGAAAGCGATCGCCGAAGGATGGAGTCTCTCGTGACCGGCCGCAGACCCCGCAACCGTACCCGTACCCGCGTCACCGGCGCGCTGGCGGCCCTGGCCGCCGCCGTCCTCGGTGTCGCGGCCGTTGCCGTCCCCGGCGGGCTGACGGCGGTGCACGCCTCGACGACGAGCTCGTACCTCCCCGGTGCGAAGCACTTCTTCGTGATCAACCTCGAGAACAAGGGCTACTCCGAAACCTGGGGCCCGAACTCGGCCGCGCCCTACCTCTCGCAGACGCTGCGGAGTCAGGGCGTGCTGCTCAACTCCTACTACGGGACGGCGCACAACTCGCAGCCCAACTACGTCGCCGAGATCTCAGGGCAGGGTCCGAACCCGCAGATGCAGGCCGATTGCCAGACGTACTCGCCGTTCGTCGGCGCCGGGACGATCGCGCCGGGCCAGGCGGTCGGCGACGGCTGCGTGTTCCCGTCGACCGTCAAGACGGTCGCCGACCAGCTCACGGCCGCCGGCCGCACCTGGAAGGGCTACATGGAGGACATGGGCACCCCCTGCCGCCACCCGGCCCTCGGCGCAATCGACGACACGCAGAAGGCGAAGGTCGGCGACGAGTACGCCGCGCGGCACAACCCCTTCGTGTACTTCCAGAGCATCACCGGGTCGGCCGACTGCGCCAAGAACGACGTCGATCTCTCGCAGCTGAAGACCGACCTCGCCTCGGTCGGCACGACGCCGAACCTGTCGCTCATCACGCCGAACCTCTGCGACGACGGCCACGACTCGCCGTGCGTCGACGGCCGGCCAGGAGGCCTGGCGAGCGCGGACGCGTGGCTGAAGCAGTGGGTGCCTGTGATCACCTCCTCCCCCGCGTTCAAGCAGGACGGCGTGCTCGTGATCACGTTCGACGAGTCGGAGGGCCCGCAGTCGGACGCCTCCAGCTGCTGCGGCGAGGGCCCCGGCCCGAACAGCCCGCAGCCGGGCATCACCGGTTCGGGAGGCGGACTCGTCGGCGCCCTCGTGCTCTCGCCGTTCGTGAAGGGAGGGACGTGGTCGACGACTCCGTACAACCACTACAGCCTGCTGGCGAGCATCGAGGACACGTTCTCGCTGCCGTACCTCGGGTACGCAGGGCAGACGGGCCTCAACCGCTTCGGGCTGGACGTGTACAACGGCAAGCTCTGAGGCCTTGATTCGTCGCATTCAGCCCCGGGAGGAGCGGCGCCAGCGGCGGCGCTCCCGCCAGGACATGGCCGCGTAGGCCTCGGCCTCGGCCTTCCTCCGCTCCTCCGCCTGGCGGAGGCGCTCCTCCCGGCGGCGACGCCACCGCTCGACCTCGTCGTCGACGTCTCGCGTGGGCGTGATCACGGGAGGGCCGCCCTGCAGCTGGCGCCGCGCCTCCACGATGCGGCGGTTGAAGTCGTCGAGGTGCTCGCGGACGGCGCGCTCGCTGCCGAGGCGGTCGAGGCGCGCCTCCAGCTCCTGGTCCTCGGTGCGGAGCATGAGCGCGGGAGGGCCGAGGCCGGTCAGCTGCTCGCGCTCGATCTTGCGGCGGATCCACCAGTCCGGGTCGTGCGTGCCGCCGAGGCCCGGCAGCGGCTTGCCCGCGCCCGGGAGGTTGTCGAAGTCGCCCCGGCGGATCGCCTGCTGGATCGAGTTCTCGATGATCATCGCCCGCTGCTCCATCGTGGGCTGGCCGGCGGTGTTCTCCTCGATCTCCTCGCCGCGGGCCTCCGCGTCGCGGCGGACCCGGTAGCGCGCGGCGGCGACGATCGGGTCGATCTGGGGCGCGCGCCCGCTGTCGCTTCGGTGCCGGGACCCCCCTGGGCGTGTCTCCGACATGCGCCCTGCTCGGTCGTCCGCGTCGTGCTGTGCGGCCATGCCTCCAGCGTACGCCGGCGCCGGGGAGGTCCCGTCGGCCGCCCGGGGCACGCATCGCGGTGAGCGACAGCGCGCTCGACGAGCTGGCCTCTGTCGTCTGAGCGCCGGATTCGAAACTGCGTGTGATCGCACGGGTTGACTTCTCGTGCACGCCGGTTAATGTGTGCACTAAGCAACCGGATGGCAGGCCGGACCGCAGGGGGCGGACGGCAGTACTGCATTCCCGGTAGGTGGTGGCCGGCATTTCGGGTGAGCCGGTCACCACCGAAGCTCTTCGGGACCCACCCGTCCGCGGGGACTCGACGGAGGGACGCGGCCGGGTCAGCGGCAGGCACACCTGTCGAAGCGGGACACGGGGGTGGCAGACTGACGCCCATGAGCAACCCCGTCCTCCTCGTCACCGGCACGTCGTCCGGCATCGGTCTCTCCTCCGCCGTCGCCGCCGCGCGCAGCGGATTCACGGTCGTCGCCACCATGCGCGACCTCGCCAAGTCGTCGGCGCTCCGCACCGCGGCCGAGCAGGCGGGCGTCACGCTCGACCTCCAGCAGCTCGACGTGACCGACACGGCCTCCGTCGACGCCTGCTTCGAGCACATCCGCTCGACCTACGGCCGGCTCGACGCCCTCCTCAACAACGCGGGTGCCGGCCATGTCGGAACGATCGAGGTCGAGTCGGTCGCCGCGGTGCGCGCGGTGATGGAGGTGAACTTCTTCGGAGTCGTCGCGGTCACGAAGGCCGCGATGCCGCTGCTCCGCGAGAGCGGCGGCCGGGTCGTCACGGTGACGAGCGTCGGAGGCGTGGTCGGTCAGCCCTTCAACGAGGCGTACTGCGCCGCGAAGTTCGCCGTGGAGGGGTTCATGGAGTCGCTCACACCGGTCGCCTCCACGGTCGGCGTCCGCGTCACGGTCGTCGAGCCGGGAGCCGTGTCGACGGAGTTCGTCGCGAACGTCGGCCTCGGCGACCGGCCCGCCGCGCTCGGCACGCCGTACGAGGGCGCCTTCCGCGCCTACCTCGACCGCACCGCGAGCGCTTTCGACCCCGCGAACGCGCAGACCCCCGAGGGCGTCGCCGACGCGATCGTGGAGGCGCTCACCGCCGAGAACCCGCCCGCGCGTGTCCAGACCTCGGAGGCCGCCGAGAAGTTCGTCGGCATCAAGCTGTCGGACCTCAACGGCGCCCACGTGCAGGCCGTGACGGCTCACTGGGTGCGCTGACCCGCCGCGCCCAACTGCGGCGAGCGCCCTACTGCGGCGAGCGCCAAACCGCGACGAGCCCGCTAGCGCGCCTGAGTCGGTTCCCCCTGCCGGGTGATGATCGCCGGATCGCCCTGACCGTCGTCGTCGAGCTGCACCCGCAACGGCTTGCGGAACGCCCGCGTGAGCACCAGCACCGTGATGATGCCGATGGTCAGCCAGACGAGCCCGTAGGTCAGCGCATCCAGGTGGAGGTTCGCCCACAGCACCCCGGTCAGCACCATGCCGATCGCGGGCAGCACGATGTTCCGCATGATCTGGCGCGCGCCGCGCACCTCCTTGCGGCGCAGCGCGAAGTGGATGATCACGGTCGCGTTGACGACGGTGAACGCGATGAGCGCACCGAAATTGATCATCGACGAGACGAATTCGAGCGTGAACGCCGCGGCCAAGAGGGACACCGCGCCGACGAGCAGCACAGCCGTCGCGGGGGTGCGGAACCGCGGGTGCACATATGAGAGGAACCGCGAGATTCGGCCGCCGCCGTTTCGCGCCATGACGTAGATCATGCGCGACACGCTCGCGTGCGAGGCGAGGCTCGAGGCGACCGCCGCCGCCACGGCGGCCGAGATGAACAGGATCTGGAACAGCAGGCCGCCGGTCTTGAGCGCGATCTCGGGGAGCGTGTCGTCGGTGAAGTGGAAGCCGGCGAGGGTCGGGAACCGCGACTGGGCGAACCACGCGGCGACGAAGAAGATCGCGCCGCCGATCATCAGGGCGAGCACGATCGCACGAGGAACCGTCTTGGTGTCCTTCGCCTCCTCGGTGTACATGGTGATCGCGTCGAAGCCGATGAACGAGAAGCAGACGACGGTCGCGCCTCCGATCACGGCCCCGAGGTGCACCCCCTCGTGGAAGAGCGGGGCCAGGCTGAACGCCGTCCCGTTGCCGGAGCCCGAGTTCAGCGCACCCCAGGTCAGCGCGATGAACACCGCGATGAGCACGACCTGGAACACCACGAGGATGCCGTTGACCCGGGAGGTGGACGACATGCTGAAGAGGTTCATCGCCGTGATGAGGGCGACATACCCGACGACCCAGATCCAGCCGGGCACCTGCGGGAAGAACGACTCGAGGTAGAGCCGGACGATGAGCGCGTTGACGAGCGGCAGCAACAGGTAGTCGAGGAGGGACGACCACCCGACGAGGAACCCGACGTTGGGGTGGATGGTCTCCGAGGCGTACGTGTACGCCGACCCGGCCGACGGGAACACGCGGGTCATCCTCCCGTAGCTGATCGCCGTGAAGATCATGGCGACGAGCGCGAAGAGGTAGGCGGACGGGACGACCCCGTTCGTCTCGCCGGTGACGATGCCGAACGTGTCGAAGACGGTCATCGGGGTCATGTAGCCGAGGCCGAGACCGACGATCGCCCACAGGCCGAGGGAACGCCGAAGGGAGGTGGGGGCCGGGTTTGCTGACACGCGAGCTCCTTCGCTCAGGGTCGGGCGGACCAGACATCCTAAACACGAAGAGGTGCGAAATCCGAATCGGCGAGTGTCGATATCGACGGTCGAATCGGATTATGACGGAGCTTTACGTAGTGCATTCGGGAATTTCGGTGCGGAATCAGCATTCAGGCGAGAGCGCCGGAAACGATATGGAGCGGCGCCAGACCGGCCTGCAGCCGCTCCGCCTGCGTGCGCACGAGCCGCGCCATCCTCGGCGTCATGGCGGTGGAGTTGCCCCCGACATGCGGCGCTACGATCACGGTGGGAAGCGTCAGCAGCGGATGCCCGGCGGGCAACGGCTCGGGCTCGGTTACGTCCAGTGCGGCCCGCAGCCGGCCACCGGAAGCCGCGCGCACCAGTGCCTCCGTGTCGACGACGGCACCGCGCGCGACATTGACGAGAAGAGCGTCGTCTGGCAGCGCCGCGAGGAACGAATCGTCGACCAATCCCGTCGTCTCAGGGGTGAGCGGCAGCGCGAGAATGACGATCTCCGCGTCCGGCAGGAGCCTCGGCAGGTCCGCGATGGCACGAACCTCACCGAGGCCATCGTGCCTCGCCGTCCGACCGACGCGCGTGAGCTCGACCTCGAAGGGAGCGAGACGCTCAGCGATCGCGCGGCCGACTCCCCCGGTGCCGAGCAGGAGGACGCGCCGGTCGGCGAGGCTCGGATACCTCCGCGCGATCGGCTGCCCCCTCTCCGCTTGCCGGACGAAGTCGTCGAGTCCCCGCTGCGAGGCGATGATCAGCCCGATCGCGAGTTCCGCCGTCGACGACTCGTGCACCGTCGCCGCGTTCGCATACGGCACACCCGGAGGGAGCGCCTCAGCCACCCCGTCGAAGCCGAGCATCTGCCCCTGCACCAACCTCGGCGTCACGCTCGTCGACCTGCAGGTGGAGGAAGCCGGGCACCAGGACCTCGGGCCGGTGGAATCCGCCTTCGCCGCGGCAGGGAACGAGATCGATCGGGTCGACGCGGTCTGCCGCTGACGGGGCGATGGCCGAGGGACTTTAGCCCCTACGCCCCGTGCCTCCCGCTCTTAGTCTTGCTTCAACGGGTAGCACCCGGGCAACCGAAGCGAGGTTCGGACTCAACTCCTTCTCGTGGGGATCGCGATTGACAAGTCGCATGGATCACGGTCAAGGTTGCTGCGACAGAGGCGATGTTCCGGCAGGAACATCGCCTCGACCCGTTAACGGCGCACCTCCGCGGTAGGGCGGCAGAGAGGGGCAGCGACGCGACACGAGCGCGCTTCCCCGGCGGCGTCGCGTCAAACCATCACAATGAGAGGCCTATGGACACTGACGCCGCCCCTCCCGCCGATGCACCAGTGCCGCCCATCGTGACGCCTCCACCACCGCCTCCGGCCCCAGCACCCGCACCAGCACCCGCACCCGCACCCGGCGCCGCAGTGCTCGATGCCGCCCCTCCCCCGGCGCCGTGGGCGAGATACCAGCCGCCTGCTTCGGAGCCGCGGACGAACGTGATGGCTGTCATCGCCTTCGCCGGCTCATTCGTCGTTGCGCTGCTCGGGATCATCGGCGGCCACATCGCCCTGGCCCAGATCGAGCGGACGGGCGAGAAGGGGCGCGGCCTCGCGCTGGCGGGAACCATCATCGGCTACGTGGGCGCCGCCTTCTGGGTGCTGTACTTCGCCTTCATCGCGGTGCTCTTCGCGGTCGGGGGCATATCGGCGTGGCGGGCGGCGGACGCCCCGACGGACACGCCGACCAGCAGCGCCGTCGCGGGGCCGTCGGCGGCGGACTGCGCGACGATCACGACGGCGACGACCAAGCTGTCGAGCGCACTCTCGGCGATCGAATCCTCCCGGATCGCCGATGACCCTGCAGGGGCGAAGGTCGCAGTCAATTCTGCGATCGAGCAGTTCCAGGGGGACACCGCGAACGTCGACCTCACCGGCGACCTGTACTGGGATGTCTTCGACCTCGACAACGACCTCGACCACATCGCAACCGCGCTGGTCGACTACCAGGCACTGCCCGACGGCCAGAAGAGCCTCGGAACGGTCGACGCGGCGTTCAGCACCGCGACGCAGGGCATCGACAAGGTCGTGTCGCTGTGCAGATGATCCCGCTGGGTCAGCTCATTCGGGTCGAGTTCTGACTTGCCGAACTCCGAGTCGCCGTCATGAAGAGGGACGTTCGGCCCTGTAGCAGTTGGTCGCGCCGCTCGTAGTGTCGCCCCATCGGGTTGTACCCGCTGAGCGACGCGGAGGTGCGTCACCATGACGAACCCCCGACCCGGCTCCACGCCCACCGTCTCGGTCGTGATCCCGTGCTGGAACGACGGAGCCATGCTCGGGCAGTGCCTGGAGGCGCTGGCCGCCCAGACGGTTCAGCCGTTCGAGGTGATCGTGGTCGACGGCGACAGCTCGGACGACAGCCACCGTGTCGCCACCGAGGCCGGCGCGCGGGTGATCACGGCGACCGGCGGGATCCCGGACGCGACCGCAGCCGGGCTGGATGCCGCCCGCGGCGACATCCTCGCCCGCATCGACGCCGACTCGCGCCCCTCCCCCGACTGGCTGCAGCGCATCCGCGACGACTTCGACCGGCCGGGCACCTGGAGCGCGGTCACCGGCACCGGCACCTTCTACGGGACCAACCCGCTGCTCGCCTGGGCCGGGCGCGCCCTGTACCTCGGCGGTTACTTTCACGCCGTCGGTCCGATGCTCGGTCACCCGCCGCTGTTCGGCTCGAACTTCGCGATCCGCCGCGAGACGTGGTCGCGCATGAGCCCGCTCGTCCACCGCGACCGGAGGCGCATCCACGACGACCTCGACCTCAGCATCCAGCTCGAACCGGACATGACCGTGCTCTACGATCCGAGCCTCCGCATGAGCGTCTCCGGCCGCCAGCTCGCCTCCTGGTCGTCGTTCCGCCGGCACATCTCGTGGTCGGTCAACACGTTCGCCCTCAACCACCGGCGGATGTCGTTGCGCGCGCGGCGGAGGCAGCGGCGCGATTGGCGCGGAGTGACCAAAGCCTCTGTGCCCCCTCGCGCGCACAGGTGAGGCTGGAGCAACACCCACGACAGGAACTCGAGGTCACCCCGAGGTAGACCCGGACGACGACCGCACTAGATGTCAGCGGAAGGCAAGTCGTACCCGCATCTGAAGCGAGCCGACCATTTGCGAACCACTGACAGGCCCGTATCACCCGTCGGTTGGGGAGGGTGATACGGGCCATCTCCGGTCCGACGCGAAGATCCCCGCGTCAGAAGTCCTCGCGCCGCTCAGCCTCCTCATCGGCGATCCGCTCGACTTGAACCAGCTCTTCCAACGCTGTCCGGAGCTGCTTGACGAGCCACTCCGTCGACGCGCTCCCGTCTGCGGTGGCTCGGTCGAGCTGCGCGAGGCGCTCCTGCGGTGTTCCGCGTAGGTCGTCCATGGTGGTCTCCCTTCTGGTGGCGCTGACGATAGTCGTCGGGGAGGGAGGTGGGGAGGTGCGCTCAGGCTGCGCGACTCAGCGGCTTATCGGTGCGCGAAGAGCCGACGCACGAGCGCCAGCAGGGAGCCTGCAACGGCCAGCCCGATCATCCCCATCCCGGCAACCATCAGCAGTGGCTTGAGCGTGAGATACAGGGGTGGAAGCAGGCAGACAGTCGTTGTGGGACAGGGCTGGTTTGCCATCGATCGGAACACGAGGACGGCGACGACGGTCACGACGGTTGCGGCCCACAGCCTGACCAGGTCGGGACCCACAGCCTTCTTCCGCTTCGCACTGCGGGTTGCTGCCGCCCGTGGTGGCTTCCTTGAAGGCGCTGCCCCAGTCGTCGGCCTCTGAGCGGCCGCCGACGGGCTTCCGACCCTTGCGACGAGACGCTCGAACCGCTGCATCACGCGCAGCGTCTCGGCAGCATGAGGATCGACGTGCCACGTTTCCGGCTCTTCGGCAGCCAGCTTGATCAGATCGATCTTCGTTGTGCTGAGCTGCATCGGCTGAGCGTTCAGCCACGAGACAAGATGCTCGGCGTCTATGACCGCAACCTTCCGGTCATGGTGCGCCCGCTTGTCCACAATCGATCGCGCATTAAGCACGGCAACGACGGAGTGGACAGGCACCGGAAACCCGACCTTGGCCGCCAGTCGCTTCGCAACGTCCGCGCCGTCGTGAACCGCTGCGGCGATGTGGGAGGTGTTACCCCCGTTCACCTGCAGCACCCGGTCCCCGACCCAGACCTTGGCGTCCGCGTGATGCTTTGTATTGATCGCGAAGACTCCGCCGGGCCCGATGACGAGGTGATCGACGTCTTTGGTTCCAGCGCCAATCGGCACCGAATGGCGAACGAACCACTCGGGCCCAAGATGCTTGAGTTTGTCGCCGACAGCTATCTCGCCGAGCGCGCCCTGGTACCAGGGCCAGGCGTCGCCGTGCAGAAACACGCGCTTCTCTGTCCGGAGGGACGGCTCGGCGAGTTCTGCTCGGGCTTGAACCTCCAGGCATTTCTGCGCGACGGCGTAGCCTGCCGGGCGGGACGAGAGCGCGTTGATCGCGGCAAAGTCGACGCGTGTCGACGGCTGCGGTGCACCCCTCAGTTCGTCCCCCATGATCGGCGACGTTATCTCTTTGCGGCGGCTGGTCGCTCGCCCCAGTGGAGGGGATAAGTGGGGCCATGATCCGAATCCGCACGTGGTACGAGCAATCCCCCGCGCGCCCCTCCCCACCCCACGAACAGGGGGCATACCGTGACCACATGGCGATCAAGATCGAACTGCGTTCGGCGGAGTGCCCGATCTGCGGCAAACGTATGAGCGGGACGGTGAAGACGCTCGGCAATCCGGGCCAGCCGGGGTTCCGGACGGCGCCGCAGGACGTCCACTGTCCCTCCGGCTGCGAGAAGGCTCTGGGCGACAACAAGGCTCGGATGCTGGAGGTGTTCCAGGAGTAGCGCCTCCAATGACCCCTGGTGCCGCGAGCCGTCGCTCGAACACAATGGCCGCATGACCGGTTCTGACGTGTCGCGCGAGACCCGGCGTCAGCTGCGCCACTGGGGCAAGCACGCCGAAAGCTACGACACCCAGATCGCGAAACTCGAACGGTCGATGCTCGTCGGAACACGCGAGTGGATCGGTGAGCGCGCGACGGGCCGGGTGCTGGAGGTCGCGGTCGGCGGGGGCAGGAGCCTCCCCTACTACCGGAAAGGCGTGTCACTCATCGGAGTGGACCTCAGCCCCGCGATGCTCGCCCTCGCGAGGCGTAGGGCATCCGAGCTGGGCATGGACGTGGACCTGCGCGAGGGCAACGCGGAGGCACTGCCGTTCCCGGACGCCTCGTTCGACACCGTTGTTTGCGCGCTCGCGCTGTGCTCCATCCCCCGGCCCGACGTTGCACTGACCGAGATGGCGCGAGTCGTCGTACCGGGCGGATCCGTGGTAATCGTCGACCACGTCCGCAGCAGTTCCCCACTGATCTTCGCCGGCCAATGGCTGGCCGAGCGCTTCACCATCCCTCTGGAAGGCGAGCACCTCACGCGTCGACACCGGGACGAGGTGGAGGCGGCCGGCCTGGTGATCGTCGAGGAGGAACGACTCCGGTCGGGCGCGGTCGAACGGATCCGGGCGACGCGGCCCGTGACAAGCTGAGCCGGACTTGAACGCTTCGGTGCGGGACACTGGCACCATGACCGAGATCAGCCGCACTCTCATCCTGCTGCGTCACGCCAAGTCCGACTGGTCGAGTTCCGTCCGGGACATCGAGCGACCGCTGGCCGACCGAGGGCGGACTCAAGCGCCGCTTGCGGGAAGGTGGCTCGGGAGACACGCGGGCCCGATCGATCTCGCCGTCATCTCCCCCGCCCAGCGCGCCCGCGAGACTTGGGAACTCGTATCCGCTCGACTCTCGCCAGCGCCTCCAACGCGATTCGACGACCGCGTATATGCCGCGTCCGCCGAGCACCTCCTCGATGTCTTGCATGAGGTGCCGGATGACGCTCGAACCGTGCTCGTGGTGGGTCACAATCCCGGCATGGAGCAGCTCGCATCCATGCTCGCCGGTGAGAACGTGACGATGCGCACCTCCGGTATCGCGGAGTTCCACGTGAAGGGATCATGGGCCGAACTCGGCGAGGCTTCGGCAGCGCTTCGCGCCGCGGGCCGCTTCGACGGCCGCCACCTGCGCTGATCCGGTCGGCTGGGGGCACCGCGGCCGCCATAAAGAGGAGGGATGGGGTGCCAGAGTCTGACACCCCATCCGTTCAGTCGCCCTTTACGTTCACGATCTGCCTGAGCTTGTGCCGCACCTTCACAAGCTCAGCGGCGTCGACCATGATCTGGTCGATCGGCTTGTAGGCGGCCGGGATCTCATCGAGGAACGCATCAGTGTCCCGGTACTCGATCCCTTTCATCGCCTCCCTCAGCTGATCGTGCGTGAACGTGCGCCGAGCGGCACTGCGCGAGAAGTTCCTCCCGGCGCCGTGCGGGCTCGACTGGAGTGCGGACGCGTTGCCGAGGCCCTCCACCACGTACGATGCGGTCCCCATGGATCCGGGGATCAGCCCGAGCTCGCCCGCCTGCGCCGAGATCGCGCCCTTGCGGGACAGCCAGACGCTCTTACCCCAGTGGGTCTCCTTCTGGGTGAAGTTGTGGTGGCAGTTGATCCGCTCCAGCTCGGCGACCTGAATGCCGGTCCACTCGCTCACCTCCCGCACGACCCGGTCCATCATCTCCTCACGGTTGAGCAGGGCGTAGTGCTGCGCCCACCGCAGTTCGGCGATGTACCGATCGAACTCGGGTGTGCCCTCGAGGAGGTAGGCGAGGTCGGGATCGGGCAACGTGATCCACCACTTCTCCATCAGGTTCTGTGCGACCTTGATGTGACGCTGCGCGATCTTGTTGCCGACGCCTCTGCTCCCCGAGTGGAGGAACAGCCAGACACCGTCCGTTTCGTCGACGCTCACCTCGATGAAGTGGTTGCCGCTGCCGAGGGTTCCGAGCTGTTCGCGCCAGGTGCCGAGCGCCTGCGCGGGGTCGAACCCAGCGTCAGCGGCAAGCTGCTCGAGCTCGGCCACTCGCGGCTGCGCCGTCGCCACGATCTTGGAGTTGTGCGCGCCCGCCGACACCGGAATCGCCCGCTCGATCTGCTGCCGGAGTGCCCGCAGGTCTTCCGGCAGCTCGCTCAGCTGGAACTGCGTCCGAACCGCGATCATGCCGCAACCGATGTCGACGCCAACTGCGGCCGGCATGACCGCCCGGAGGGTCGGGATCACGGACCCGACGGTCGCACCGAGCCCGAGGTGGGCATCCGGCATCAACGCGACGTGCGGGAACACGAAAGGCATGGTCGACGTGACCCGCGCCTGTTCCTCCGCTTTCGCGTCGAGGATGCTCGCCCAGCTGAGCAACCGTTTGTCTATCTGTTTCATCGTCTTTCTTGTCTGTGTGGATTTCTCATGGAGGGATGGCGCCCGAGAAATCCGACATGTCCCCACCCCGAAAGAGGTGGAAAGACGCCGAACGCCCCGGGCCCTCGCGGGCACGGAGCGTCGAAAAGGACGGTCTGCGCCTACACGAGGTGCTGGAGATTGAGCTGCTTGCCGAAATGGTTCGACGAGAGCTGGGGACGGCGTCGGGGCTGATAGCTCACGGCTCGGTCCTCTCCAGTTCAGTAGGGGCGTGGTGCTGGCCCGGTGGCACAGCTTTGCGAGCTTAGCGACGTAGCGGGCCAAATGTCTAGAAGAATCTCGGGTCGCTGAGCCGGCTCTTACTCGCAGACTCGGACGCTGCGCCCCTCGAACGTGACGATGTCGCCCAGCTGCAGCTGCCGACCGCGGCGGCGATCGACCTCGCCGTTCACCGTCACGTACCCGTCGGCGATGGCCTCTTTCACGATTCCCCCGGAGTCGAGGAGTCCCGCGAACTTCAGGAACTGCCCGAGGCGGATGCCGTCACCGCCGATGGAGATGTCTTCGATCGGAGGCTGCTTGGTCATTCCGAAATGCTAGCCGACCAGGTGCGGGCGACGAGCCTCCCCGAGCTTCAGAACCTCGAGGTGCCGTGCAGGCGGCGAGGCCGGGAATCCGGGTCGAGGATGAGACGGTAGAGCAGATCCGCCCAGACCCGCTGGCGTCGCGAGACCGGTTCAGTGCGGTGGCGCCGGACCTGCCCGGGAGGGCGCGGCGATCGGCGCGCGTCGGCGTGCCAGTGATCGAGAGCGTCCGCGAAGGATTTCCAAAGCGAGAGGGCGCCGTCGGTGTCGAGCAGGCGTGGATCGTCCGGCTCGACACCGAGATGCTCGGCCCAGAGTTGGAGGCGCAGGTCGCGCGCGAACCGGCGCGCCGGGTTACCTGCGCTCCCCTCCCGTGAATCTGGCGTGGTGTCGAACACCGCGCACGTCAGCTCGCTGTCCGTAGTCCAGGAGCGTCGGTTGAAATTGTCCGACCCGCACGTGACCCACGTGTCGTCGACGATGCAGACCTTGGCGTGGACGTAGATGGGAGTCCCCGCGGCGTTCTCCAGGTCGAACACCCCGACCCGATCCGGTGCCACGCGCCGCAGCATCGAGATCGCCCGCAGTTGACCCAGACGGCTGGGCGGCCCGGTGAGAGCACCGTCCTGGTCCGGAAACCGAGGGAGGACCACGATCACCTGGAGCCGGGGGTTGCGGGCGAGCGCCTTCGCGATGCTGGCAGCAACCTCCCTCGACCACAGGTACTGGTCCTCGATGTAGATGAACGAGCGAGCTCGGGCGAACGCCTTCGTGTAAGCGCGCGCGATGGTTCGCTCCCCCTTCGGCGCGAAAGGAAACGGAGGCCGCTTCCGACCGTAGGTTCGCAAGAGCTGCACAGCATGCGGACCAGCGGGCGGCGGTGGCGCTGCGGCCTCCGGGAGCGGTTTCGGATGCCGGGGCATGTCGGCCCACCGCTGCAGCATCATCCGGTACGGGTTGCGGTGATCCAGCGGGTGCGGGTCGTTCCAGCGTTCGGCGAACACGGTCAGCACGTCCGCGACCACCGGGCCGCGCAACTCCAGGGCGGCATCGTGCCACGGCGGCCGTTTCCCGTAACGCGGATCCATGTCGACTGCTTGCGGGTCTCCCGCGTGAGCGACGTCGTCGCGGCGGCTGTACGAGAGGTCGATCCCTCCGACGAACGCCACATCACGCGACGGGTCATCGCGATGCCGGATCACGAAGAACTTCTGATGGTGCGACCCGAACGCGCGCACCCGCTGATCGAGCAGTACCTCCCCGCCCGCCTCGTTGATCTCCCGGCCGAGCATCTCATTGGAGGCGCTGCTGATCGGCGCCTTCACGCGCTCACCGTGCGACCGCCAGACCAGCCCGCGCACCTCCACCCCGGAACGAGCAAGGTCGGAGAGAACCTCGCCGATCGACGGCCCGTCGGGGAGGAGCTGCTCGTGGACATCGCCCCGCCAGTCGGTGAAGAAGACGCGGTCGCCGGGCTTCAGCGCGGTCAGCTCGTGATGCAGACGGGCGAAGTACACGGCACCGTGCACCAGCGGGCGCACATGGTTGCCCTCCGACCACGACGACGAGCCGTCCTCCCCCGTCTGAAGATCCGACGCTGGGTTGCCCCGCTCCGAACGGCTGAGGAACCAATCACCGGCATCGTCGTCCACGCGTCGAACTCTACTCATGCGGAGTCACAGAACGGGAGGCTCGGTAAAGCGGGCGCCGCTCGAGCACAGGAGGATGATGGACGCATGCCCGCCGCTCACCGTCCCGGACTGCGGGTCGACTCCGGGCTCACCATTCCGGAGTCCGAGCTGTCCTGGCGGTTTTCCCGGTCTTCCGGCCCCGGCGGCCAGGGCGTGAACACCGCAGACTCCCGAGTGGAGCTGGTGTGGGACGTGGCAGGCTCCGCCGTTCTAACGTCGGCCCAGCGGGAACGCCTCCTCGATCGGCTGGGCAATCGACTCGTCGACGGAACGTTGACGATCGCGGCGTCAGAACACCGCGCGCAACTGCGCAACAGGGAGGCCGCACGAGCTCGGCTGGCCGAGATCGTGGCCGATGCCCTGCGGCCGCCGGGACCGACGCGAAGGCCGACGAGGCCCAGTCGCGGAGCGAAGCAACGACGATTGGAGGCGAAGAAGCGGCGCACCGACGTCAAGCGACTGCGCCGTCCTCCTCAGGACTGAGGCGCGCCCCACCACAGCGAAGCAGCGAGCATGCCCAGGTGTTTCGGCCGTGAAGTTGTCGACGGCCGCCTGCGGTCAGTTGGGCGGCAGCAATGGTCGGGGCGGGAGCGGGGAGGAGTAGACGACGCTCGTGGTGACACTGCCGAGTGTGCCGATCCTGCCGCTGACCTGTTCCAGGTGCATCATGCTCGTGGCGACGACTTTCATGATGAAGCAGTCGTCTCCGGTGACGTGGTGGGCTTCGATGACCTCGGGGATGTCGGCGAGGAGCCGGTGCAGCGGTTCGTAGACGCTGCTGGGGTAGCGCAGCCGGAGGTACGCCAGGATCGTGAATCCGAGTCGTTCGGGATCGACGTGTGCACCGTAGCCGCTGATGACGCCGGACTCTTCGAGTCGGCGCACGCGCTCGGCGGCGGCGCTGTGGCTCATGTTGATCTGGCGAGCCAACTCCGCGATGGACTGTCGCCCGTTGGACTGCAGCAATTTCAGGATGGCCGTATCGACCTTGTCGGGTTCAAAAGGAAGATTCGCGGCCATGCGGTCATGGTGCCACGAAATTGCGGTCGATCTGCCTCAGACGCCGCAGGACCACCCTTCAGATCGCCTCCCGCCCTGAATATCGTTTCGGTCATGACAATCGCCACGGTCCGGTCGGACCTCCTTGTTGCCCATTTCGCCGGCAAGCTCGCGTTCGAGACCGATGCTTCCGACGTGCATGCCGACCAGGAGGAGGGTGTCCGTTTCGTGCTGGTCGATTCCCGCGGCGCGAGCGCGTGGGCCCAGGGCCGGGTCGTGGGGGCGGTTCACATGCCGACCGCCCAGATCGCTGCCCGTGCGGCCGAGGAGATCCGGCACGAGGTGCCCGTCGTGACGTACTGCTGGGGGCCTGGGTGCAACGGTTCGACTCGCGCCGCTCTGGAGTTCGCCAAGCTCGGCTATCAGGTCAAGGAGATGATCGGAGGGTTCGAGTACTGGGCGCGCGAAGGCTACCCCGTCGAGAACGACCACGGTCCCGTCGTCCGCGCCAAGGACCCGCTGACCGCGCCAGTGGATGCCATCACCTGCGACTGCTGAACCGAATCCGTCTACACGTCGGGCTAGTGGTCGCCGTGGTCATCGCCCGAGTGAGATTTGCCCGGGGATGTCGCCGGGGCTCCGTGATCGGCGTGGTCTTCCGAACCCTTCGGCTCGGCCGGCGCCTCCGGAGCATCGGACGTCGGTTCTGACGTCGGCGCCGCAGAATCTTCCGCGTCGTGTTCGGCGGAATGTCCGGGCGCGACAACCCCAGCGCAGTAGGTGGCGACTCCATCCGCGCCTCCCGCTGCCTTCGCCAGCGATGCGTAGGCGACCGAGTCGCGGTCAAGGCCGCCGTGCTCGAACGCGGTGCACAAGCCATGGGCCGCCGGCCCCGTCGCGTCGGGCCCCGTCGGGTCCGTTGCGCTGGGGTTGGGCGTGTCTGTGGCAGTAGGAGTCTCGGTCGGCTCCGGCGTCGCCGTCTCGGTGGCGTCGTCGGTCGGCTCCGGCGTCGGCGTTTCCGTGGCCTCGGGGGTCGGCGTGGCCGTAGGAGCCCCGATGAGCGAATGCGCATCGTTCTGCAGACCTGCGGGGAGCGACCCGGTATACGCGGCGGCGGCGGTGCCTCCGACCGTGATTGTTCCGAGCGCGATAAGGGCGACGGCCAGCTTGCTGCCGACGACCGCGGTGATGAACGACATCGCCTGATTTCTCCTGGTCTGCGTGGGTGCCTGATGCGAGCGAGTGCAACCGTCATCGGGAGTCGCGGTCGGAAATCAGAATCCTGGTCGGGAGCGCGACTTAGCAAGCCCCCCGTCCGAGGCACAGCATCTTCGTCCTGGGCTGAGCGGCGTACAGTTTGCCCATGGAGCCCGTACGGGTCATCATGCTGCCGGGCAGCGTCCTGCCCGCCTCCCTCGCCTATAGCGCGCTGATCGGCTCACTGGGCCCGGAGGTCGACGCCGTCGCGAAGGAGCTCGAACTCTACCGGGACGATTCACCGCCTCCGGGTTGGGGGCTCGACACCGAGGTCGACGGCGTCCTCCGGGAGGCCGATGCACGCGGCTGGCAGACGTTCCATCTGGTCGGCTACTCGGGCGGCGGGGCGGCTGCCCTCGCCTTCTCCGCCAAGCACCCCGAGCGACTCGTGACCCTCACCCTCCTCGAGGCCGCCTGGGCGGGGAACTGGGGCTGGAGTGAAGCGCACGCCCGGTTATGGAGGCAGTACGAGGCCCTGGAGTCGCTGCCTCCGGATCAATTCATGGCGGCGTTCATGAGGCTGGGAGTCCGGCCCGGCGTCGAGCTGCCGCCTCCCCCGCCCGGTGAACCGCCGCCCTGGATGGCGAAGCGTCCGGCCGGCATCACCGCGTTCCTGCACGAGTTCGCGCGGTACGACCTGGACCGGGCCGCGTTGGCGGCATTCGATCGGCCAGTGCTCTTCCTTCTCGGCGGCAGGAGCAACCCCGATGACTACGGCGACAACGCCGAGCGGCTCTCCCGCGTCTTCCCCCACTTCCGATTGGTGGTGTTCGAAGATCGCCACCACTTCGACCCACCCCACCGGGTCGAGCCAGACCGGGTCGCCGCGCTGCTGCGCGAGCACTGGCAGACCGATCCGACTCGGTAGTCGCAGCTTCCGGCCTCCACGAGCCAGCGGTGATCTAAGTCCATTCGACGTCGACGCGCTTTACGCTCGCCGGCACGCCGGCGACCAAGCTGTGCGCGGGGACGTCTCGAGTCACGACGGCACCAGCCCCGATGATCGCTCCATCGCCGACGGTCACACCCTTGAGGATCGTTACCCGCGAGCCCACCCAGACATGGTCGCCGATGCGCACCGGCGCTGAGGACAGCCGGGAACTGCCTCCCACGTGGTGGTTGTCGCTGTCGCGGATCAGCACATCCTCCGCGATGGCGACTTCGTGACCGATCGTCACCTCGACGAAGCAGGAGATTCGCAAGCAGGTATTCGCGTACCCGCTGCCGAGCGTCAACTGGGCACCAGGGTCAACGACCACGCGGCAGCCGGTGTAGAGCGTCATGCCGCCGTCGACTACGAGCTTCCCACCGGAAGCGACACTGACCTGGCCCGGCAGGTAGAGGTTCGACCCGGGCCATTGCGCTCCGGCCCCGAGCCAGCCGTCGCCAGCCGTCTCGCCCCTGAATGTGATGCGGCATCCGCGGTAGGCCACGCCACGTAGCCCGGCCCGCCGCAACGTCGTCGTGCCGGACAAGTTCAGCTTGGACAGTTTGCCGAGTTCCATCGCCCCACCTCACTGCTTGGAGTTCGAAGCGATTGACCAGCGTCGCCTAGTTGCGTCGCGAGGAGGGTACCGCGCACCTGGACGCGCGTACAGGGCAACCTGCGTCGGACCGAGGAGGGTTACCGGCGTTCTCGAGCCGGCCGGCGAGCCTCTGATGGTTAGAGCTCAGGCGGGGACGGCCTCGCCTTTGTCGCTCAGCTGCTCGAAGGCAACCTCGAGCGCGTCGTCCTCGGCGTCCTTCTCGTCCGTGACGCCCGGCGTGACGACCTTCTTCTGGGCATTCGTGAGAAGCGCGCCAATGTCCAGCCCCTTCGGATCCACGGCGATGATCAGAAGGCCGGCCTCGCCTGACGAAAGCGTCGCTCCCATCTCCTCGATGGTGCCCTTCGGCACGTTGCGGTAGAAGTGCCCGATGATCCCCCCAGCACCCGCGAGCGCACCGGCACTGGCGACTGCGCCCGCTCCGGCGGCGGTCGCGGCCAGGGTGGTGATCCCGAGCGGCGGTACCAGGACGACCAAGGAAGCACCCACGATCGCGCCTCCCCAGGCGAGATGCTTGGCAGTCGAGTCGTGACGATCCACGGAGAGTTTGCCGTCCGCGTCCTTCGCGATCACGGCGATCGCGAGATGACCGAGCTCGCCCTGATGCTTGGCGCCTCGGATGACCTCGTAGTCCTCCACCGCATCTTCCCGCGAGCTGTAGGTGGCGACGGCGACCGTCGTCGAATTCGTTGACATGGGTTCTTCCTCCCGCAAAGCTGACGCGGGAAACGCTACGGCCCGGGACGTCAGATGTCCCGGGCCGAAGGTCCCCCGCCGTCGGACGCGGCTCGCGTCCGACACCCGGGCTCTGATGCGACTCTGATCGGTGGCTAATTCTGGAGGAGGAACCGACCGGATTGGCCCAGATCTGTGCGGACGGACTGCGCTAAGCGCGCGGACGGTCGAATCGCGCGCCCTCAGGCTTGGACGGCAGGAGCACGAGCACGAGCACGATGATGCCGCCGACGAACGGGATCAGGCCGAGGAAGAAGAACGGGCCAGCCAGGTTAGCGTCGTGCAGACGGCGCCAGGTGAGTGCCAGGTGCGGGACGATCGTGCCGAGCCCCCATACGACGATGAGCAGCGCCGGAAGCCAGAACAGCGGACCGGGGGTCGAGGTGCCGTCGGCGTTCACCGTCCCGCCCGCGCTGCCGAGGGTAACGGAGAGGACCTCGAGCACGACGACCACGACGATGGTGACCAGGTACCACCACCAGTACTCGCTACGGCTGGCACGACCCGTGAAGTCCGCGTACTTCTTGAAGAAGCGCCGGACGGCCTGGGGAAGGGTGGCGCCATAGAGGGGCGCCCAGAGCGGGGCCTCGCCGGCGGGAGCGGCGGGCGGGGCGGTCGGGTACTGAGGAGACGTCACGAGGAGTCCTTTCCAAGACACGTGTTTGAGTGAGCTGGAGCGCGCACAGTCAATCGCATGAAAGCGCGCTGTGCGTCTTTCGTGACGCGGCGTGTCGCCCCACTGACCGGCAGCGGCGTGCCGCTGGGCCGCTGCCATAGCTAGATCGACCAGGTGGCGGGGGCGCCGGCCGGGGATCCGGGTCCTGGAATCCCGAGGCCTCGGGGTCCTGTGCGCGTCCCGGTTTCACAACTCGGCCGTCAGGCCGCCGTCGATGACGTAGTCAGCGCCGGTGATGTTCCCCGCGACCCGGTCACTCGCGAGGAACGCGACGAGAGCGGCGACTTCGTCGGGCTTCGTGAAGCGACCAGTGAGCATCGAGGCTTCGGCACCAGCAACGACCTGGGCACGATCGGTGCTCGACGCTGAGGACAGGGTCGCCGCAACGCCGTCCTCCCCCAGCCAGAGGTCGGTCGCCACCGGGCCCGGGCTCACAGTGTTCACACGCACGCCGTCGCCTCCGACCTCCTTGGAGAGCGACTTCGAGAAGTTGACCAGAGCGGCCTTCGCTGCGCTGTAATCGATGACGGTCGGGTCGGGCAACTTGGCGTTCACGGAGGCTACCGTCACGACCGATCCGCGCCGCGCCTCCCGCATCGACGGGAGGGCCGCCCGCGTCATCCGAATGGCGGTCAGCGTGTCGAGTCGGAACGTGTCGATCCACTCCTCGTCGGTGACGGAGGCGAACCCTCCCGTTCGCGGCCGAACCCCGCCGACGTTGTTGACCAGAATGCGGAAATCGCCATGCGCCAGCGCCTTGGCTACGAGCTCGTCGGCAACGGGCGGATCGGTGAGGTCCGCGGCGACCGCCTCCACCTGGCCACCGCCCGCGAGTTCTGCCAGAGGGTCGGTCACCGAACGGGAGGCAGCGACAACGAACGCACCCTCCTCGACCAAGGTTCGGGTGACTGACAGGCCGATCCCGCGGCCGGCGCCCGTTACGACGGCAACGGCGCCCTGAAGTCCGAGATCCACCTCAAAGACCCTGGCTCTTGAGCCACTCAAGGACGGCTTCCGCCAGTTCGCTCCAGCCCTTGTCGATGGTGAGCGAATGGCCGCGTCCCTCGAACTGCTTCAGCTCGGTGACCGCCATGGAGTCCCGGTACTGCTTGAGAGTCGAGCGGGTCACCACATCCGGAACCGTGTGGTCCGCCGTCCCCGAGATGAGCAGGAGCGGCCCGCGGGGTGACCGCTTGGTGTCGACCGCGGCCGGGGAGTGCATGACGAAGTTCGCGGCAGCCGCCTGGAAGAGCGGACGCGCCGGGGACGGGATCGTCCACCGCTCGTAGAGCTCGTTCGATTCCTCCTCGCTGACCGCATTGCCGAAGCCGTACCGGAACTGCGCCTCGGTCAACGAAACCGCACGGTGGAGGTTCGCCGGATTGCCAAGGGCTGGGAACCCCGAACGCAGCTGGGCCAGCGGCAGCGGAAGGACGCCCTTGATCTGGGCCGGGTCGATCGCGACCGCTCCCGCCCCGACGCCTTCACCCAAGAGCTTCTCGGCGAGGAGACCGCCGAACGAATGGCCGATCAGGATTGTCTCGTCGCCCAGGGAGTTCGCGATCTCCTCGTAGTGAGCGGCGGCCTCGTCGATGCCGATATCCGCGACCGCTTCGGGGTTCGCGCGCGCCTCTGCCACCCTCGGTGGCTCGTTCGGCCAGCCCGGTGCGACCGGCGCGTATCCCGCAGCACGGAAGCGCTCGATCCACGGATCCCAGCTGGTGGCATGCAGCCACAGACCATGGATGAAGAGAACGGGGCGCGCTGAATCGGTCATGCTTGGCTCCTCCGGACATGGATGACGCGGGTAGTAAAGCAGGGGCAACGGGCGCTCGGGTAGGGGTCATCTGAGTCAGAGGAGGTCGGGGGCGGCCGGGGATCATTCGGTTGCGAATGACGCAGAGGATGGGGCGTTCGCCGTTGGGTGGCTTAGTTGGTCGCACCTACCTGGGTGCGTTGAGCAGCCCGAACGTGCCCCTGGAGGGACTCGAAAACTGCGACCACCCCTTAACCATCACTAGCGCGGGTTCAAAATCCCCGGAATTCCGCGCTTTTTGACCTTACTGAGATGCCTGCGATCACATAGGAACTCACCCGATTGTGGGCAAATTCTGGGCAAATTTGGCCGCTTATCAAATCTGAAATCTAACCTGCCGACCCTGAGTGGACCCGTATATTGGGGCCAACCTCCTGCCACGAGATCCGCCACTGCGGATCGGGCCAGGTCACCCTAGTGATCGGAGATTTGCGGTCGACCCGTCAGCGTCGCGGACGAAGTGATTGCGGAGCGTCGCCCCGCAGCTGTTCTGCGCGTCGACGTCGCCCTCAATCGTGCACCTCCCGTCGTTGCCGTGGGTGGTCTCGTTCGAGAAATTCGCGGTGCTCGGCGCCTTGAGGTTCTTGCGGACGATGTCCTCGCGAGCCGTGTGCGTAGCGGCCTGCTTGTCCTTCTGGGTCGGGCCGGTGTTCGCGTTCATCGAGCGGGCCCTACCGTCACCGCAAATCAAATGGCTGCTTCGGTGAATATCAAGAGTGATCTTCGGAGATGTTTCCACCGGAAAGATCGATCTTCTATTCGTCGATGACGTCCAACAGCGGCAGCCCGCGGACGATTTTCACGGTCGCCACGCTGACGGTCGTCACTCGCATAATGAGGTCCAGGATGTATCGCGGATTGCCGTGCTCGTCCCCCCACTCATTCGGGTCGTTGACGATACCGGAAGCCTTGTCGGTCTTCACCTGATAGCGCTCGATGATCCAATCCAAGGCTGAGCGAGGTCCCAATAGGTACTCGTGCGCTTCCTCGGGGATACCAGACAGCACGATGTCGTCGTTATAGACGATCGCCGTCCTATCTACCTGCTTTCCATTCTTGGCGTAGCGCATTTTCGTCACGCGCAGCGATGCTTCAGGCTTGGAGGTCTCAATCAAGGGGAACCTCTCGGCGTTCTCATACCCAAGGTGCAGCTCCGAGAGCCGTCGACCGGCCGTCACAAACTCCCTGAACGCGTCTACCTTAGGGATCCGTGGCAGCATCTTTTGGAGATCGGCCGAATATCGCGCGCGATAATCTGGGCTGTGCAACATGGCATAGACGTAATGGAAGATATCTTCCTTCAACACGGTCGAACCGTAGATCCGTCTGTATGAATCAAGCGTCTCGTTGGTAATGTTGCTGGCCCGACGATAGCCGTCGACGATCTCAGAGTCCTCCTCGAGCGCCAGCGTATCCACGGGCTCGTACGTCCACTCCGGGAACACCATGCAAGTGTCGAGCGAGTGGTAGTTGGGAACCAAGTCCGACACAAAAAGTGAAAACGGGTCGTGCGACCCGGCCGCGGTGATTATGAGTGCCCTACTGCGCGCCTCTTCGGATGGCCAGCTTCGTCCCACCCGATAACCAGAGTGATTGGCATCGCGATCGAAATAGAGCCACTCCGTGGTGAACGGACGGTAAATGGAGCGTCGGACGCTTGCCTCGTGGAATCGCAACGGCTTGTTTTTGAGAGCATCTTGTTCCATGACCGTGCCCCAGGCGATTTGCTGGGCGTCGCGAGTCAGATCATTCTTGGTAACTGAGAGACCCCGCTGCTTCTTCTCCTGGATGGCTGAGCGCTCGGAGTCGTGGAAAGCAAACATCGACGAGATGTTTTTCGAAAGCACTGCACGGGAGAAGTTCACTGTCCACGCATCTCGGTTTGTTGAAACCCCATGAGTGTCCAACGCGAAGATCCCGCCCTTGCCAGAGATCGGCTGATACTCCTGAAAGTCCGAACGGCGCTGGTTGATCCAGTCTCCTTCGTCGTTCGGCACGATTCGCTCCCAGGCGATCCCTCGGATCGATTTAGCTCTGCGAACTATGTCGAGCTTGTCCTCTCGGGAGCGGTAGTCACCGATGTCGTTGTAGAACAGCCGCCCGTTTTCGGAAGCATCTGGGTTCTTCACAAGCAAGTAGATGGCTACAGTTGCCCGGCTTCCTGCGCCGAAAACCTTGCCACCTTCACGGCGAGACTGCTCGCCGGCAGTTCGTTGGTTGCCACGCAGGTTGAACACGTAGAGACTGCTGTACTCGGCGATAAGGCTCTTTCTAATGCCATCCGCCGAGTTCGAGTCGATGAACCCCCCGTTCGAGACGAATCCGACAATGCCACGGTCGCCGATCCGGTCGGATGCCCAGCGGATCGCTCGGATGTAGGAGTCGTAGAGGGACACCTTGTTGACGTTCTTGGCGCGCTTAGCGTAAGTGTTGCGAATCGCCTCATCGAGCGTTTCGTACTTGATGTTCTGATTGTTGTCGTTCGCCGATGACTGCCCGACCGACCAAGGCGGATTGCCGATGATGACTCGTATGTCCAGGCTTTTTTGCGCGGCGACTCGGTCATTATTTGCCTGAAATACGCCGAGGTCGTCCATCTTGTCGTCGTCCTCGAACATCTGGAATGTGTCGGTGAGGACGATGCCGTCGAACGGGACATAGTTGCCCCCCTGAGCCGCATGATAGGTCTCCTCGATATTGATCGCCGCAACGTAGTACGCGAGAAGGACAATTTCATTCGCGTGAAGCTCGTAGCGATACTTTCGAGCGAGGTCGTGCTGCCTGATGAGACCCGATTGGAGCAGGCGAACTATGAACGTGCCCGTACCGGTAAAGGGATCCAGGATGTGCACGTCTTTATCGGAGAGAGATGTGCTGAATTCGTCCTCGAGGATGTCATTCACGCTGTGGACTATGAAGTCCACGATTTCGTTCGGTGTGTATACGATGCCCAGGCGTTCGCTGGTCTTAGAGAAGGCCGTCGAGAAGAACTTTTCGTAGAGTTCTTTGACGATAGTCTGCTTCGCGCCGGCGTCATCGATACCCGCCGCGCGGGTGCGCACACTGTCATAGAACTTCTCTAGCTTTGCGGTTTCGTTCTCCAGGTTTTCACCATCAAGGACTTCGACCATTCGATTCATCACTTGGGAGACTGGATTGCCTTCGCTGAACGCGTAGCCTTCAAAAAGTGCGTCGAATACGGGCTGGGTGATTAGATGCTGTGAAAGCATTTGCACCGCATCCTCGTAGGCAATATCGGGATTTAGATTCAGCCGTAGGCCCTCTGTGAATGCCTCGAACTCCTCGCGGATGCGCTTGTTTTCGCCATTTACTAGCGCGTTGATGCGAGTCGCGTGAGTCTTCGCAATGTCAGCTACGTCTTTTGCCCAGTTCTCCCAATAGCGCCGCTCCCCAACCTTTTGAACGATCTTCGAAAGGATCGCATCGCGCCATGCCTCGATTTTAGAGAAGTCAAGCTGCAGCGCTCCTTGCACCTTCTCGGCGCCTTCTATCGCGGCGTCTTCGTCATTGCTGCTTCTCCGAGGATCGGAACCAATGACATCGACAACGAGCCTCTCCGTCTTCCTGGTGAGGTCGATCTTGTTAACCTCAGCATCGAAGCGTTCGTCGTGCGCCCGTAGAGCTTGGAGTACCTGCCAAACTACCCGGTACTTGTCGTTATTGTTGAGCGCCTGGTCGGGCTCAACGTCACCGGGAACAGCGATAGGCAGGATGACGTAGCCGAATTTCTTGCCCACCATTTTCCGCATGACCCGGCCGACGGACTGAACGACGTCCACGACGGACTTGCGCGGATTCATGAACATGACGGCGTCCAGCGCCGGCACATCCACCCCTTCGGAAAGGCACTTCGCGTTCGAAAGAATTCGAACCGTGTTGTCCGGGGAAGGCTCCTTGAGCCAGTCGAGCTTCTCGTTCCGGACGAGCATCGACTGGGTACCGTCCACATGCCGCGCTTGCGCTCGCAGAAGCCTGGACGGGTCCTCGCCGGATGCCTCGAGGCGCCCCGCTTCCCCTTCGACGACCTGCTGAAACGCGTCGGCCAGCTTCTTGGAAGTCGCGATATCTTTCGCAAACATGACCGCTCGTTGCATGGGAGAAGGATCTTCCGCATACTCACCCGGAATCACGGATCGCTTAGACAGGCCGTTCCAGGTGCCCACAATCTTCGCGGTGTCTTCCATGTCGAGCTCGTAGCCGTCGCGGGACATCAGTGATTGAAATTCGCTCGCGACAAAGCCCTCATCAACCGCCAGTACCAACACTTTGTAATCGGTGAGGCGTCCCATACTGACCGCCTGCCCAAAGCCGAGCCTATGAAACTCGGGACCGAAAGTGTCTAGGTCATCCATGTCGGCAAGTTTCGCGCCGAGTTCGCCAGCCTTCTTACGAGTCCCGTCGGAGAAGATGCGCGGCGTAGCAGTCATGTACAACCGCTTCTTGCCCTGCAAGAAGCCCTGGTCATGAACTTTCATGAAGGCAGACTCGTCATCGACGGTCATCGCGGCGCCAGTCGTACGGTGAGCCTCGTCGCAAACGATCAGATCAAACTCCGGCAAGCCAAGACCCTGCGCCTTTGAGATGACCGGTAGAGACTGGTAGGTCGAAAAGACGACCGTCAGCTTTCCTGCGGCGTCTCCGAGACTGAACTGCCTCACGAGGGCGTTAGCGTTTGTAGTCGCGGGGAACGCAAGGTCTCGAACAGGTATGTCTTCTTCCGTTCGCCGCTTCCCGACGGAAACGTCGGAGCAGACTGCGAATGCGCGAAGCGGGCCTTCCGCTTGGACGGTCCACTCCTTAAGCGTTTGGGACAGCAATGCGATTGAGGGCACGAGAAAGAGCACTGTCCCACCAGCTGGAACCAGCTTCTCGGCAAGGCGCAACGAAGTGAAGGTCTTCCCAGTGCCACACGCCATGATCAGCTTCCCGCGATCATGGTAAGCGAACCCCGTCACGACGTCATCGATAGCTTCGATTTGGTAGTCGAACGGCGTCTTGTGCTGCTTCTTGACCAAGTTCGCCGGCTCATCCCAGACGAACCGGGACCAGTCGATGGCGGATTCATCGAGATCTTGTACGCGCAGCCGCTCTACCGGAATCGTTTGGTCGACGATCGCGTCCTCGGCATTCTTGCCCCATTTGTCCGACGTCGAGATGATCAGCCTCGCCCCGAACTCCGGAGTGTGATCCGGCCGCAGCTTGCCGGAAGCCGACAAGAAGGAGTCGAGCATCCCCTTCGTTACCGTTGTAGTCGGCGCAAAGAACTTGCACTGAATGGCCGTGAGTTCGCCCGTGTCACGATTGCGCGCGACCAAATCGATCCCAGTATCTGGACGTTTGCCGCGACCGGGGTACTCCGACCAGAGCCATACACGGTCATACAGCTCCGCGTACTGTGGCTCGGTGCGCAGAAACGCCTGCATTAGCCGTTCGAAATGCGCACCCTTCTCAAACTCGTCCAGCGCGGTCCGACGGTACTGATCAAGGACCGTTGCGACCGAGGAGATGGGCCGACTTGGGCGCGAAGTGCCTTCGAACTGACTGTCGAGTTCATTCAAGGTGAGCGTCTCTCTTAGCTCCTGAAGAACTTCATCCCGGGCGGAACCAGCCTCCTTCCAACGCTTCATCGAGGTATCGGACGTGCCCATCCGCCACGCGCTCGGCATGCCTTCGATAGCACCAATTTCTGTCAACAACCAGTCGCCTGCGCCTGGTTCATTCACGTCCTTCGGTCCGACGGTGATCAAGGCCGTTCGACCGGACTCTAGGGCGGCTTTCCAGTCGGGCTCGGGCGCAAAATGGACATTTGCTAGCGCGGTAACTAAGTCGGCGGATACGTCTATCCACGCCTCTGCAATTGCCGACTCGAACGCTGCGTAGTTCTCAAGTGCAGGAGGCCCTTCCTGAGAAGCCTCGCCGAAGTAACCGAGGCCCCGACCGAGCTCGATCCAATCGTTAGCTTCGGCCAGCAACGTGTCTCGCGCGTTCCTCTCGGGTCCTGACTCAAGCTGCATCGATTCCAGGGTTTCGATGACAGCGGCCCGGAAGTTGGCGAGACGAAACGCTGACGGAGCTGGCATCACAGCACTCCCGTCGCGACGAATCGCCAGGGCACGTCGTAGTCCGCTTTCGGTCTACATACGTTGGTGTGCGATCGCCCGTCGACCGACTGGCTATAGAGATCCGTGTCGTATGACTCGTTGATCACGACGTCTTCTGGATTCGCCCAAAGGATTCTGGCGCGCACGGCTTCCGCCTCTGGGTATGTCATGGCTATCGCTTCGGTTCGTCGGCGGGTAGAGGTAAGAAGCTCTGATCCGGGCTGCATGTCGGCGAAGTTTGCGGTGTAGCCGAGGACCGTACGCAAGGCTGCCGTAGCACTTGATTCGAAGAGCGCGCCGAGCAAATGTACTGGGCGAAAGCCGGCGGTTGCAGGGCTGAACAAGCGCACGTTGGCCTCAAGGGTTGGTGGACGTGGCGGGATCAGTCCCAGGAGGGCCTTCCATTCCGTGAAGTCGTCGAGTAGCGCGCGACGGACCACTAGACCCCCGAGGGAATGAGCAACGATGAAGAGCTCCTCGTACTGGGCGTTACCATCGTCCCGAAGGTCACCACCACCGCTGTGCGCCAGGCTCAAGTGTGGAATCGGAAAGTGCTCCGGAAGGAGCCGTCGGAATCTGTCAGCGACAGCTTTCGCGCTTTCCCGGAACGACTTGTAGCCAAAAAAGATCAGATCGGCACAACTCCAGAAGTCGTCCGACGCTTCGAGCTCGGTGAATCCCTTCCACGTCTTGAGCGCATCACCGCCGAATCCGTGCACGAATACCACCAGCCGCCGGGGTGCGACGTGAGCGACGAGGGCCGCTTGCGCAAAGGGTGTCGGCGCAAACACGAGGCTGTGGGTAGACATTCTTGTCGCAGTATAGAAGGTCCCGAGTCATGGAGAGACACCGCGACACTGCGGTCAGCGGCTCAAATGCGATGGGCTGTGATGTCGATGTGCGCCAATCGGGCCCGAGCGTAACGTTGACAGCAGAAAAGTGTCCTTCAATTCGCACGAGTCCTCCCCCGGGCAGAAGGACTGCTTGCGTAATGGAGAGTGCTAGCGCAGATGATCTTCCCCCGGTTCTTCGGACAGTTTGATGTGTCGTTTCAGGCAGCCAGGGTGACTGTCGTCGGGATGATTTTCTCGTAGTCGGCCGGGGAGTGGTAGCCCAGCGAGGAGTGCCGGCGGCGGGGGTTGTACCAGGCTTCGATCCAGGAGAACATCGCCGTCCCCAGTTGTCGCCTGGACTGCCAGGGCTGGGTGTCGAGCAGTTCGATCTGCATGCCGGACCAGAAGGATTCCATCATCGCGTTGTCGTAGCAGTCGCCGACCGATCCCATGGAGGCGACCAGGCCGGCTTCGTGGACGCGGGAGGTGAAGGCCCAGGAGGTGTATTGGGAACCGTGGTCGGAGTGCATGATCGCCCCGCGAACCCCGAACCGCCGCCAGCGGGCCATCTGCAGTGCATCCACCACCAGGTCCGCGGTCATCCGGGATCCGATCGACCACCCGATCGCGAGTCGGCTGTAAGCGTCGAGGACGACGGCGCAGTAGACCTTCCCCTCGGCGGTGTGGTGCTCGGTGATATCGCCCAGCCAGAGCCGGTTCGGGCCGGGGACATGGAAGTTCCGGTTCACCCGGTCTTCACTGGTGGCCGGGTTGGCGCGGAACCGGAACTTGCGTTTGACGGCGCCGGCCCAGCCGCGCTCCCGCATGATCCGCTCCACCCGTTTCCGCCCAATCCGAAACCCGTGCCCCATCCGCAGCTCGGCGTGCATCCGCGGCGACCCGTAGGTGTGGAAGAACGCCCCTTTCTCGGATCGGAGCCGGGCGATCACCGCGGCGATCTCCTCATCCCGCGCCTTCCGGGCCGAGATGCGGTGCTGGGCCCAGGTGTAGTAGCCGGAGCGGGAGACCCCCAATAACCGGCTGACCGTCGCGACTTTGAACCGGTGCGGGTCCTCGGTCGTCAGCTGCTCGATCAGTCGGAAAGATGTTTTGGGAGCACGTTCTCCTTCGCGAAATACGCCGCCGCGCGCTTCAGGATCTCGTTCTCCGTCTCCAACCGGCGCACCTCACGACGCAACCGGACCAGCTCCGCCTGCTCATCCGCATCGAGGACCGGAACCACTCCGGCAGCTTTCTCCGCCTGCGCTTTAGCGAAGTCATCCTCGGCCACCCATCTCGAGAGCGCACTGTTCGAGACGCCGAGCTCACGGGCGACCTGCGACAACGGTCGGTCGCTGATCCGAACTAACTCAATCGCACGAACCCGGAACTCCCGAGGAAACCGTCGAGCCATAAAGACCACCCTCCCGGACCAATAAGGCCGATGCTAAGTGACCGAAGAACCGGGGGAACACCATGGAGACCGGCAAACAAGGAATCGAAAGAGCGAATGCACGTAGGCACTTAAGTGGAACGGCCTGCACCGTCCCGGTTCAGCAGGGGTTCCATGTAAACCTCTCAGTGGACTGCGCACTGCTCCGAGTTCAAATGTCGCGCGGGCAGGGCCACCTGCACGAGGTCGGAAGCGTCTGCTGCTGCGGGCTGCAGACTCACGCCACATGGCCGTCATCGGCTCCACTGCGCAACCCAGCGGCCGCATCCGTTTCGACTCAGGCCTCTGGTCGAAGACGCCGCACGCGGCGCTGCTCTTGTGTGGTTTGAGGGCCTTTCCGCCGCCCGATCGTAGCTCCCTCCCGGTGCTCCGTGCCGGGCTTTCGACGCTTCTATGTTTGTCAAGTGGAGCCTGACCCGGTTGCCCGGACACGGTTGTTGTGTTGATCATGCCGCGATGTGCGCGGCGGTGTGAAGGGCTTCGAACTCGGCCGGGCTGAGATAGCCGAGGGCGGTGTGCCGGCGGCGGGGGTTGTAGAACCCCTCGATCCATTCGAAGATCGCGGAGCCGAGCTCGGCCGGGCTGTCCCAGGTGCGGCGGTCCAGGAGCTCGCGTTGCATGGTCGACCAGAACGATTCCATCAGCCCGTTATCGACGCTCGAAGCGACCCGCCCCATCGAGCCGAGCAGCCCGGCCTGGCGCAGCCGATGCCCGAACGCCCAGGAGGTGTATTGACTGCCGCGGTCCGAATGCAGGATCGTTCCCGGTTTCGGGCGGCGCTGCCAGGTCGCCATCCGCAACGCATCGACGACCAGTTCGGTGCGGATGTGGTCGGCGATCGACCAGCCGACCACGCGACGGCTGAAGCAGTCGATCACGGCCGCGCAGTAGACCTTCCCGGCCCGCGTGGGGTGCTCGGTGATGTCGGTGAACCAGAGCCGGTCCGGCCCGTCCGCCGTGAACCGGTGCCGGACGAGATCGTCGTGCGGGGCAGGCAACGGGCGGACACGGCCGCGTTTGCGGTGATGGAACACGCCGGTCATGCCTGCGGCCCGCATCAGCCGGGCGACCCGTTAGCGGCCGACCCTCACCCCGAAACCCAGCCGCAGCTCGGCATGCACCCGCGGCGCCCCATAGGTTCCCCGGGACTCGTAATGGATCCGGGTGATCATCCCGGACAACGCCTGATCGGCGACCTGCCGAGCGGAAGGAGCACGCCGCGCCCACTCGTAATAACCGGACCGGGACACCAACAGCTTCCGGCAGGCCACCGCGACGGGAACACCGTCCGCGGCGAGCTCCTGGGCCAGCCGGAACCCTATTTTGGGAGCTCGTTCTCCCGGGCGAAATACGCGCTCGCCCGCTTCAGGATCTCGTTCTCCATCTCCAACACCCGGTTCCGGCGCCGCAACTCCACCAGCTCGCGCTTCTCCGCACTGGTCAGCCCTTCCGCCCGGCCGGCGTCGATGTCGTCCTGCGCCATCCACCCGCGCAACCCGGACTCGCTGATCCCGAGACTGCGGGCAACCCGCGCCACCGGCTCACCCTGCGCGACCAAATCCAACGCCCTACGCCGAAACTCCGGCGACTTCGCAGCAGGCATCAGCAGACTCCTTCCCGGGACGATCATCGCCCCAGATCAGGTGTCCGGGAAACCGGGTCAGGCTCCACGTTCTGTTCTTCGACAAGAAGCCCGCGTCCGAAACACCTTGGACACGGCGACTCTGGGTCTACGACCTGCGCACCAATTAGCACTTCACACTAAAGAAGCGCCCGCTGCGCCGGACCGACCTGGACGACTTCGTTGAGGCGTACCAGCCGGGTACACCTCGCGAGGAGCGGGTGGAGTCTGAGAGATGGAAGTCGTACACCTTCGACGAGTTGGTTGCTCGAGAAAAGGTGAACCTCGATGTCACCTGGCTGCGGGATGAATCACTCGAAAGCATCGATAGCTTGCCCGCGCCCAACATCATCGCTCGCGAGATCGTGGAAGACCTGACGGCAGCCGTGGCGGAATTTGAGGCGGTGGCTATTGCTCTCGAAAACCGAACTAGCGCTGCCCATGACCGCGCAGGCCAGTAAGACGTCATAACCAAAAACAAGGGTTCAGCCGGTCGCGGCTGCGCCGCCTGAGCTGATGGAACGTCTGCGCACACGTATAGCCCAGGCAACAAACGAGTTCCGGCGAAATGCGAGCGCGCTGGCACGTGTGTCGAGAGGTGAGCAGTCAATCCTCGCCATGAGACGGTGGCTAGCACCGTCCACTGTACGGGCAGCCTCGACTACTAATCGCTCATTGTCTGGCAACATTCTGACTGTGCCGCCCACAGAGCCTACAGACGAGAGTGAGCTTGGTGCGTTTTGGCGTTCAGCGGGCCCATTGTTGTCCCGTCTGAAACGTCTGAATATTCTCCTAACGGTTACCTTTGTGGGAGCAGTGGTCGCAGTGCTCGGCCCGCTCATTTGGGCGAACCCCGGATGGTCATGGATCCGCATAACGGCCGGCGTCGCTGCCGCTGCCGCAATTGTCGCGGACAAGCTTGCAGATAAGTACGACCAGTTGATTGCGAGTCTTAAGTTTCGCCTGAGTGAGAAATCTGCCGAGAAGGCAATCGACGATCTGAATGTGGTCCTAAGTGAAGCTATCGAGCTGGCTTTCCTTTCCGGAGACGCACGCAAGCAGGCGGCACTCGCGCTGCGGCGCACTGTCGCCCGCCAAGCAGCGAGCGCTGTCGGCGACGGAAGCCGTGCGACTTACTACACGATGCGGCGAGAGACGGCCGGCAAAAGGATATTGGGCAGCGCCGTCCACGGCACTGAGCACGGTCGCTATGACAAACCGGACCGCCCCTTCGTTGAACGAGAGGATCCCGAGCACACGATCTGGAATCTGATGGATCGTGCGGATGAAGAACCAGAGATTTCAAACGCCCCCGACGAGGTTTATGGGGTGGACTGGAGCAGAAAGAAATACAAGACCTTCTACACCGTTCCGGTTAAGGCGAAGTCAGTCCAGTTAGGACTGCTGAGTGTGAACAACAAGAGCGTCGGCGCGATCGGTGGTCCTCAGCGGGCTGCAGTGCTCGCTATGGCGAGAACTATGGCGTTGGTAATCGCGATGCTTAAAGGGCCCACTGCTATGAAAAGACAGGAGGCGCATCACGAAAATGTCGCTGGTTAGAGTTACGTTGTGATTACCGGAGCGAAGGAGGTCATAATGAAGAACAGATTCAGCGAAGAGGCAACACAGGCTCGTGTAGAGGCTCAAGTCCAGCGAAACGCTGAGCGCCTGACTCGCAGGTATTCCTCCACTTCTCCTGTGGCTCGCCGCAATATCGCGGCGCGCGAGCGTTACGTCCAATCTCTCGTCCTCCGCCGAGGCGCATAGTCTGGCCGTGGTAGTCGTCCCGGTGTTTCGCTGGTAAACCAGGCCTGCGGCGATCTGTCTGCGCGAGCCGGAACTCAAACATGCGTCGATGAGGCTGACCTGATGTTGTTCCGTTCAGCTCTTTGGTAAAGAGTCCACTCAGCAAGCACTGTCCCGACCCGCCGGTTAGCCGTGGCGTTGATCTGCTTGACGATGTCCTCGTCAAACCCGGCTCCCCGCAGATCTTTGCGCTCGAACTCGAGCCCCTATCGACTGTTGTGCGCGTTCCTGCGCTTCAAGCGCTCGATCCTCTGAGTTCGCGGGAGGCAACTGCCCGGTCGCTCAGGCGCACCTACTCACGGGGCGTTTGTCTCCACCTCAACCCGCCCTCGATGCCCACTCCCAAAGCCGCTCAGCGGCCGAGGGCGCGAGCTGAGCAGCCACGATGGCGCCCCTGGCGGCCACCTCAGGCGTGTTATTCGAGGGATAGGCGCTCAAGAACTCAAGGAACCACTGAAGACTAAAACCGTCACTCGGTGCCGTCGCTATCGCAAGAAAACTCTCGTCGAGCGCCCCAGACCACAACGACTCGGAGGAACCTTTCGTCACGTTCCAAGCGGCTAGGACCACGTCGAAGCCCAGGTCGGGACGGCTGTCCGCGTAGTCTTCTGCAAGTCGCTGCGCTGGCTCTGCTAGCAGCGACGGTTTCGCGTGAAGCGCCAGTCTGAGCGCCTCAGGTCCAACGTCTGGATCGTCTGACCGTGCGAAGAGGTTGCTCACATGAGGTTCGTCCAAACGCCCCAGCGCGGCGTCGGGTGCGTCAAGCATTCGAAGCAGGTCGCTGTCCGGACGGTTCTCGGCTGGCTTTACGAGATTCAGCCAAGCAATCCAGCGTGAACGTCGTCCCGCAGGCTCCAGCGCGCTTCGTACTAGTCCGTAAACCTCTTCACGCACTCCGTCCGAAACGAATTCAAGAGACGGCGCCCGCTCGGGAGCAAACATGCTCCCTAGAAAGACCGCCAAGTCGGAATAGACGAAGTGGTCTTTCGCTCGTGACGAGAGTGTACGAAGAAGGGAAAGGGCGTTCTTGGCAGCCGCATCTCCGTCCAGAGTCTTTGCTCCATAGACAAACGCGGTGGCAAGGAAGCCGACGCTTGTCAACCCTGGCCACAGGGGCAGACCCCCCACCTCTACTGGTTCACACATTAGAGCCGGAGTCACGGGCAGCGAGGGTCCCCAGCGCTCCTCAGCCGCCTTCCACGAATCCAGGTCGCCAAGATCACCGCGCTCTGCTGCCTTCGCTAGCTCGCTAAGGATGCGCTCCCTGTTGGTCGTGTTCGCGCCCGCTTTCGACTCTGCGTGACGAAGACAGACTTCAAGCGGCCAAGGGATCCCCGGCAGCTGAGGATCCGATGCGGTTCTGCTACACAGATCAAGCGCGCGGGCAAGCGTCTCCGGTGAGGGCGCGCTCGCGAATTGGGCAACACCGACGACCGATTGCCAGGCAACGTCCTCGGGACTCAATCCAGCAATCCAATGCCAGGCGTCGACTCTGGCTCCTAGCTGGCGCGCAAACGCCACCATCACCGTGTCCCCCGTGTTAAGCAGGTCAAAGCCCGTTTGGTCCCCATCATTTGGACTGGCGAGAGACCCCAAATGTCTGATCCAGTCCGGGACCGCTTCACCACCGTCGTGGATTACGTCGCGCAAGTCGTATCGACCGGCCTTCCCGAAAGTCTCCGGGGATGCGACCATGAAATCCGAGCCGATCACGTGAGCGAGGTCGATGTCGAACGTGTCCCACGCCCATTCGACTAGCTGCCGTTTGAGCTCATCGTTGGCGAGCTTCCACAACTTGTGCAGCGCAACATCTGCACGATCGCCGTCGCTCGTCCGAATAAGGGACAAGAGGCCGGCCTTGTTGATCGTATGAGCATGGGACACCTCTTGCGTGGACTCGAGGTGCTCCCAGAGGAGCTCTGCTAAGTCGGTCGACAACAGGAACCGCAGGCGACGGAAGTGGCTCCCCGACGGAACCCTCAACAAGCCGATCGCGTTCTTGGCCAAACTCCGGGCATACCTGGGCATAGAAAGGCAACTTCCATCGCGCAGTACGTCGATAGCAAGGTCGGAGCCAGGTCTCAATACTGCTGATGTCTTGGATGCATCATTCAGACGTTCGCAAAGCAGCACGGCTTCTGCCCGCAGAGGTTCGCGGTGGGCGAAGATGCTGCCTATCGCAAATAGCACGACGTTCCGCCAGTACGGCGTAACGGCGCGTTCCTCAATCGCTCGGATGATCTTGGATTCCTTCAAGCTAATGATGTACTCGGAAGCCATGAATTCCTGCAAGCTGCGAAGCTCAAAACCGATTCGATCGACCTGCAAGCGAGCAAGGAATACCAAGCGGTCAGTGACGAGAGCAGAGAAGTCCCTAACTAGGGTCGCCACTTCAGACTTCGAATGGCCTTGGTTTTTGAAACGCCTTCGAATCAGTTCATGAAATTCGTCGATGGATAACGACGAGGTCGTTTCACCAATCTCCGCACCGCGCGACTGGAGCTCGATTCCGACCCTGCGATGCAGCCAGTCCACGTCACTTTCGTAACGCTGTAATAGGTCGCTGAGCTTGCCACTCTTCTCCTGTTCGCGCGCTGAAATGACGGAATAATACGCCGAGTACAAGCGGCTGCGATCGCTCGGCGCTTTGCCCAGTTTTTCCAAGAGCACCTCAAGGATGGTGACCTGGAGCGGGGATTCGAACAGCTTCGACGTGTGCTCCTCAATACTGGCCCGTCGGAGGCGATCCATGACCTTCTTGGCAGAGGGCGTACCGTCCCCTTGGCGGATGCGCACTAGACCTTCCGCGTACTTGAGCGCTTGACGCACGTTGAGCGAGGCTAAATCGATGTGCTCGTACTGGTTCGGGGAGAACTCCTGGCTGTACCCTTGCGGTCGCGTAGTGGCCACCGCTTCAACGTCGGCACCGATCGCTGCTACGTCTATGAAGAAGTCGCCGATCGCGATCATGACCTGGTCGCGGTTGCTCGAGACCGGTACTTCGTCGAGTCCGTCAATGAGGAGGAGCCAGGGGTAACTTGCCAGCCAGCGGCGCATGCCGCTCGCGTCTACAGGTGCCGACGAACGTTCGGCCACATTTTGCGCGATATAGTGCAAAAGCGAATGCGAGGGGTTCTTGGCAAGGTAATCAGCGAGTTCCGTAAGAACTATTCGAAATGGCCAACGACGGGCGCCAATGACAGGCAGCGAAAGCTTCTCTTGACGGTCCCGGAGTTTCCGAGAGGCCTCTTTGACGTCGGGAGTTTCGGCGACGGGAGATCCGTCAAGAAACTCCGCGCGGTAAATCTCTGCAAGCCACTGAGTGACCGTACTCTTGCCCTGGCCCGGCCCGCCGATCAGGACGAAACCGTTCTTTCGGTGCCCGGACTCGGGATTCGCGTCTGCAAGCCGATTAAAAGAGCTGATTAGATGTGCCGCTATGCCACTCGACTTAGAGGAAGCCGAGGCATCATTCGATTCGAAGTTGTCGAGCAACGAATTGGTCTCCTCCGCCTCCCCTTCATCGGCGTCTTCGAGCCCGGGACGTTGATGCTCTTCGCGCGCAGCTTGTTCCTCGAAGAACCTTCGACCCCGAGGCAGATTTGCGGGTAGATCGACGAATACATCGCCGATGGTGACGCGAGCATCGCCGGCAGTGCCAGATTGGGTGAGATTTAGGATGCCGTCGTCGAGGAGAGAACGTGCCGTATACGCCGTTAGAGCCTCGCCCAGAGTCTTATCCGATTGCTCCAGCTGGTCCAGCAGTGTTGCTATGACGTCTCCGCTGGTTATGAACGCCGCGTACCTCTTTCGGATATCAGCGGCGCCGTCAAGCATGGCGCGGATGTCGTAGTAGTCCGCGAGACCTATCTCGCGAAACTGAAGCTTCAGGTCTGACGCGATTTCTTCCAGCGCCCGAACCGCCTCGTCTTTCCCACTCCCCGGAACTGACGAAAGCCGTACGTTCGTCATAAACAAGAGGAAATCCGGCAGTTCGGCGCGCTTCGACTCGGCACGGGCCCACTCTTTGAGCTCTGACTGAACAGTCGCCTTTAGCCACGCGAGGTTCTCTGCGGGCGCGGAGCTACGTTCTCTGAACTTGGCCTGCAGTACTCCATATCCGTTCCAGCTCGGCAGACGACCGAACGTGACCGAGTCTCCCCGCCACGTCGCTTCTCGTCCCCCGTCTGGACCATCTCCGAAGACCGTGACTCTTGGCCCAATGATTTTCGCAACCAGGGCCTGAGTGAGGTTCTCGAAGTTGCGCGGTCCAAGTGAATCAAGGTTGTAATCCATCGCTAATGATCATGGCGCACGCGTCCGCGTCGCGAAAGAAGTCACGCGGAAACAGGGACCCCCATTGAGAGGCAGGCTGCGGTCACAGCAATCTATGGAGAGCCCTTGCTGCGTTAGACCGATACACCGCCCGAGTGCGCGTTTGGGCTTACCAGGCGACTGGATATTGGAACGTACGTCCGAGCCCGAGTGCGCCAACTTCACCAGAGATCGTCCTGGCTAATGGCCAGAAGCGCTTCGACGCTGACCACACCGGCCTGCGATGGCAGTTGGCACTACAAAGCGCCGGCGTCGGCAATTCCGGGGCAAGTCATAAAATAGCGAGCGTTATTCAGCGACCAAAATTCGTCCTCTGACCGGGACTTTTGCTGCATTCAAAAGGTGCCCCTGGAGGGACTCGAACCCCCAACCGTTTCCTTAGGACGGAACTGCTCTTCCATTGAGCTACAGAGGCTGGCCTCCCGAGTCTACCGAACCTCCCATCGGCAACCCGACAAAGAATCTCGGTACTCACTATTGCCAAGTACCGGTACTCATGCTTACTATGTACCGGTAATCAGCAACACTGAGTAGCCAAGGGAGGTTCCGATGGGCAAGCTGACCACCGAGATGCTCAAGGGAACTCTCGAGGGCATCGTCCTCGCCATCCTGTCCGTCCGCCCGGCCTACGGGTACGAGATCACCGCGTGGCTGCGCGACCGCGGCTTCAGCGACATCGCCGAGGGCACCGTCTACGCGCTCCTCGTGCGCATCGAGCAGCGCGGGTACGTCGATGTCGAGAAGGTCCCCTCCGAGAAGGGGCCGCCGCGCAAGGTGTACTCGCTCAACGCGGCGGGTCGCACCTACCTCGACGAGTTCTGGGAGACCTGGGGCTTCCTCTCCGAACGGCTGAACCAGCTCCGCAACGAAGGGATCTGACAACAATGGCATCCAAGTGGATCGAGCTGGTCACCGGATCGCTCGAGCAGAAGAAGCAGTACCGGCAATACAGGGCACGCATGGAGGCGCTCCCCGCCCCCTACGCGGACGTCGCCAAAGCGATCTACCGCTACTTCATGTACAACGGCGGACTCGTCGACGGCGACACGATCGTCACCATGATGGGCGACTTCGTCGAGCTCTGGGAGCGCGCCGCTGCCGACGGCACCCCGGTGCGCGAGATCGTCGGCGCCGACCCGGTCGACTTCGCCGACACGTTCGCCGAGGCCTACACGGGCAAGCGGTGGATCGACAAGGAGCGCGCGCGCCTCACCGAGGCCGTCGACGCCGCCGAGAAGGCGCAGAAAGAACAGGAGGCGGACTCATGAGCACCGCGACCCTCCCGGCCCCGGCCATCCGGGTCCGCGACCTCTACAAGTCGTACAAGAAGGTGAGCGTCCTGCGCGGGGTCGACTTCGACGTCGCGCGGGGCAGCATCTTCGCCCTGCTCGGATCAAACGGCGCCGGCAAGACGACCGCGGTCAAGATCCTCTCGACCCTCCTCGGCGCCGACTCGGGCGAGGCGAGCGTCAACGGGCACGACGTCTCCCGTGAGGCGGCCGACGTCCGCGACTCCATCAGCCTCACCGGCCAGTTCGCCGCGGTCGACGAAGTGCTGACCGGGAGGGAGAACCTCACGCTCGTCGCGCGCCTCCGCCACCTGAAGCACCCCGGCGAGATCGCCGACCGCCTCCTGGCGCGTTTCGCCCTCACAGAGGCGGGTGGCCGCAAGGTGGCGACCTACTCGGGCGGCATGCGGCGGAGGCTCGACATCGCCATGAGCCTCATCGGCGAGCCTCCCGTCATCTTCCTCGACGAGCCGACCACCGGCCTCGACCCGCAGGCCCGATTGGAGGTGTGGGCCGCGGTGCGCGAGCTCGCCGGCCGCGGGACCACGGTGCTGCTCACCACGCAGTACCTCGACGAGGCGGAGCAGCTCGCCGACCGGATCGCGATCCTCCACGGCGGACGCATCATCGCCAACGGAACGCTCGCCGAGCTGAAGGCGCTCCTCCCGCCGACCGAGGTCGAATACGTCGAGAAGCAGCCCACCCTCGAGGACGTCTTCCTCGCCATCGTCGGCGAACCCACCCCCGACGACGCGAGCGACGCCTCCCCCACCCCCACCGACGAGAAGGCGCGCAAGCGCGGAAAGAACAAGGAGGCACGACGATGAGCACCGCGAACTTCGTCGCCGACACCGCCGTCCTCACCGGGCGGTCCATGCGCCACATCACGCGGAGTCTCGACACGATCATCACCGTGTCGCTCACCCCGATCGCCCTCATGCTGCTGTTCGTGTTCGTCTTCGGAGGCGCCATCAACACCGGCGCCCACACCGGCCCGTACGTGAACTACCTGCTGCCGGGCATCCTCCTCATCACCATCGCCTCCGGCATCTCGTACACGGGATACCGGCTGTTCATGGACCTCCAGGGGGGCATTTTCGAACGCTTCCAGTCGATGCCGATCGCCCGGTCGAGCGCGCTGTGGGCCCACGTGCTCACGAGCCTCCTCTCGAACCTGGTCTCGGTGGTGCTGGTCGTGCTGGTCGCGCTGCTCATCGGGTTCCGCACCGGCGCGAGCGTGCTGGCGTGGCTCGGAGTGACCGGGATCCTCATCCTGTTCACTCTGGCGCTGACGTGGCTCGCGGTGATCGCCGGCCTCTCGGCGAAGACGGTGGACGGCGCAGGCGCCTTCGCCTACCCGCTCATCTTCCTGCCGTTCGTCAGCTCGGCGTTCGTGCCGACCGACACGATGCCGGGCGCCGTTCAGTGGTTCGCGGAGCACCAGCCCGTCACTCCGATCGTCGACACGATCCGCGCCCTGTTCGAGCAGCAGCCGGTCAGCGGCGACATCTGGATCGCTCTCGCCTGGTGCGTGGGGATCCTCGTGGTCGCGTACGCGATCGCGATGGCCACGTATCGCCGCAAGATCACGGCGGGCTGACCCTCCCCGTGCCGCCCGCTCCCCCGAAACGCGACGACGACCGCCCGGCCGACCGGCCCGGCGGTCGTCGCCGCGCGTCGGGGCGCGCTTCGCGCCTCCGCGCCTCCACGCTCCGCGCCTCCGCCCTCGCGCCTCCGCCCTCGCACCCGCATCCCCACCAGCGAGTCCCCCAAGACTGCGCCCCTCCGTCTACTCCGGGAGGCTCGCCTCGGTCGGCTCGGGGACGACCGTGTCACGTCGCTCGAGGTACGCCATCACGACGCCTGCGCCCAGAAGCGCCGTGCCCACGGGCGTGAGGAGGGACGCCGCCACACGTAGCGCGGAGTCCAGCAGCGCCAGGAGCCCCTGATCGACCTGGGTGCCCGTGGAACCCACGGCCATGATTCCGAAGCTGAGCGGCGGCAAGAACAGCTCGACCAGCACTCCCACCAGCAGCAACCCGATCCCCCACCACAGGACGACGCGCGCCCTGAATTTCGAAGTCCGCATGTGATGACTACATCACACGAGGCGTGCGCGCGCTAGGGCAGTGGAGGTACCTTGGCCTCCGCGTGCAACGACGCCGCATGCAACTACGCCGCGCGACAACTCACCCCTGGAACAGAGCCCACCTCAAGTGCGGGTCCGCCCCTCCTGCCCGGACCATGCGCACCCATAGGAGCGCGAGGTGCTCGAGGTCGACCGCCGCCGCGAGCGGCCCGACATCCAGCGGCTCCCACCCAGCACGGTCCAGGAGCTCCCGCACCGTCTCTTTCGCGGCGACGTCATCGCCCGCATACGGCATCAATGGCCGCTGCCGCTCCTCCCCTTCAGCCACATGCGCCGCTGGGGCAGACGCTCCCGCGGTCGCAGCAGACGGCGCCGCCCCCGCAGCAACCCCCGGCGCCAGGTTCTCCCACCCATAAATGTTCAGCGACTTCACCACCCGGACCTCCGGCGCAGCAGCCGCAAGCACCGTCGAGGCCGACTCGTTCATCCCCAGACCGTGAGTCAGCCCCGGCCCGACCGGGTTGGTCGCGTCGATCACCGCACCGCTGAAGTGCGCCGCCACCAGCGCCCGCGCGACTGCGGGAATCGCCCCGAACGGGACAGCGATCACGACGACATCAGCGTCCGCGAGGGCATCCTCAGCAGGCGCGACCCGGATCGCCGCGAGCTCGGGCGCTGTCTCAGCCTCGGCGTCAAGCGCTTCGCGAGCCGCGCCCGGATGATGGTCGCTGTCGACGACCACCACCTCCTCGCCCGCTCCCGCGAACGAACGCACCAGAGCCTTGCCGACCTTGCCGTACCCGAAGACAGCAACTCGCATGACCACAACTCCTCATCAAGCAAACCGCCGCAGCCCTACGCCGCCGGCGCCAGGAAGTCCTCCCACTCCGTGTGCTCCCCCTCCGCGCCGCGCACGATCCACGAGTTGTCGTGCGGCGGCCGCGGCGAGAAGGCGAGCGTCCAGCCCATCTCCGCCGGCGTCTTGTCACCCTTGATGTTGTTGCAGCGCAGGCAGCAGGCGACGAGGTTCTCCCAGCTGTCCCTCCCGCCGCGCGACCGCGGCAGCACGTGGTCGATGGTCGTCGCCGATTTGCCGCAGTAGGCGCAGCGGTGCGCATCGCGGCGAAGCACCCCGCGCCGGCTCACCGGGACGGACCGACCCCGCGGGAGGCGCACATAGCGCGTCAACAGGATGACACTCGGTCGTTCGTAGCTGCTCGAGATGCTCCAGACGGGGTGATCTCGATCGCTCGCGAGCACGGTCGCCTTCTGATTCATGACGAGCACCAGGGCTCGTTTGAACGAGACGACCGCGAGCGGTTCGTAACCGGCGTTGAGGACCAGTGTCTTCATCTGCGACCTTCCAGGCTGGTGAGGCGACGCGATGTCGGAGGGGTTGGTGTGATGGAGGCGCGGCGCGAGCGGACGCTTGGCGGGCGAACACTGAGCCGACGTGGAGGGACCGCCCGAGTCGAAGGCGGCCGGCAGGCAGAGAAGACGGACTCCATACCGCCCGGGCAAACAAAAAGGGCACTGTCCGTGCGGACAGCGCCCAGGAGGGAGGCGGCATGGTGGCGGCACACCACATGGTGGCGGTGGCAGGCCTCGACGTGATGGCGGCAGGCGAGGAAGTCGTGGTGCCGGGCCATCGGCAGGGCCAGCGCGATGCCGGGCGGAGTGATCGGGCTCGGGAGGCCGCACTCGGCCCACCCGGTCGCCTTGAGCGACCCGGCGGCTGGCGGCGTACCGGCCATCGGAACCCTCCGATCAGAACCTGATCATCACGCGTGCACTGCGGAGGACTGCGTTACCACAGTGTCAGGGCATCAGCGTAACCCAGAAACGGCGCGCCACCTATTCGTGGCACGCCGCTCCTGCGTGGTGATGCGAAGTGTTAACCCGCTGTTCGGGTTCAGCCGTTGATGCGGACGACGTAGTAGTCGCTGGTCCAGATCGGACGGATCGAGATCGTGCGACCCGAGTCGGGCGCATCCATGATGTTGTTGTTGCCGGCATAGAAGCCGATGTGGCCCGGCATGACGATGAGGTCGCCCGGCTGCGCCTGGTCGATCGAGATCCGGGTGCCGGCGGCGGCCTCACCCGACACCGAGTGCGGGAGCGAGATGCCGAACTGGGCGAACACGTACATGACGTAGCCCGAGCAGTCGAAGCCGGCGGGAGTCGAGCCTCCGTACACATACGGCGTGCCGATGTACTGCTTGGCGACCGAGAAGACCGACGCGAGGCTGTAGCTCGTGTAGACGGGGTTCGAGACGAACTGCTGGCTCGTCGGGCCGGTGTAGCTCTTCGCGTAGTTCGCGAGCTGGACCGCGGCCTGCTGGCGGGCGAGCTCCGCGGCGGCAGCAGCGGCGGCCGCCGCCTTCTGCGAAGCGAGCTGCTCCTCGGTGGTGGCCGAAGCCGCGTCACGGCTGACGGTCGCGGAGGCGACACCGCCCACCTCGACGGTCTGAGACTGCGCCTTCTTCATGCTGTCTGCGGCGCTGGGGCCGAAGGCGGCCGAGTCGGCGCCGTTCGGGTTGAAGGCGAAGGCCGGGAGGGACATCGTCGCGATGATCCCGGTGGCGATCGTGATGACGCCCGCGTTGAGGATCCAACCGCCCTTGCGTTTGGGCTTCGGCTTCTGCGCCGAGGTCGAGCCCGTCGCGACGGCCTGCGCCTGCGCGCGCGTGGTGATGCGGGTCTTCGTCGGGTCGGTGCGATCCCGGGCAGGATCGGGCAGGCTCGAGTGTGCCAACTGCAACCTCCAACGCTCCGGCAGCCTAGGGAACTGCCCCCGTCCCGATGCGTTCGGCTTCGGTGTCTCGAACCGGGAGACGGGATTCAAGCGGGGGGTGTGGAGCGTCCCGGTTCAGGTCCTGTCGGGCCGGCTTCTGGCCCGTTCGGACTCGTAAGAGATTACGGGAACCAATGCCATTTGTCACACGTTATTCGAGACTTTTTAACGAATTGGTAACGGGAATCACGCGTCGACGAAGATGTGCGCGGCCAGCTCGTTGGGCAGTTCGAGCCCGTTCTCGTACCCGTCGATCTGCACGGCCACGTACGACCCCTCGGCAGTGAAAGTCCCGGTGGAACCGGGAATCACACCCGCCTGCTTGAGCTGCAGCAGGAGCTCGGGATCGACCTGGGCGGGCTCCCCCAGGCGGCGGATCCTGGCAGTCACCTCCGAATCGGAACCGCGCACCGCCTCCACCAGGCTGCGGAGGTTCTCGGTAGCCGCGGCCAGCGACTGCGCGTCGAGCTCGCCGAGGCCGGGGATGGGGTTCCCGTACGGCGATTCCGTCGGGTGGCCGAGCATCGCGATGATCTTCCGCTCCACCTGCTCGCTCATGACGTGCTCCCAGCGGCACGCCTCCTCGTGGATGAACTCCCATTCGAGCTCGATGACGTCGCTCAGGAGGCGCTCGGCCAGGCGGTGCTTGCGCATGACGTGGACGGCCTTGCGGCGGCCGTCCTCCGTGAGCTCGAGGTGGCGGTCCCCCGTGACGACGACGAGGCCGTCGCGCTCCATGCGGCCGACGGTCTGGGAGACGGTGGGACCGGAGTGCCCGAGGCGCTCCGAGATGCGTGCGCGCAGCGGGACGACGTTGTCCTCCTCCAGCTCGAGGATGGTGCGAAGGTACATCTCCGTCGTATCGATGAGATCGGTCATGAGCCCCTCCACAGACGCGCGCGAATTTCCGGATTAGAGCCTACTTGCTGCGGCTGACGGGCGTGCGCAGCGCTCGGGGCGACGGCGCTCCGGCAGCCGTCACACGGATGCAACAGCCAATACACTTCCCTTATGCCGGATGTCGCGATTCCCTCTGACCTGCTGCCCGCCGACGGACGCTTCGGCTGCGGCCCCTCCAAGGTGCGGCCGGAGCAGGTCGAGTACCTGGCCGGCGCCGGCGCGGCGCTGCTCGGCACGTCCCACCGCCAGGCGCCGGTGAAGAGCCTCGTGCGCCGGGTCCGGGAGGGGGTCGGCGAGCTGTTCCGGATCCCCGACGGCTACGAGGTGGTGCTCGGCAACGGAGGCTCGACCGCCTTCTGGGACGCCGCCGCGTTCGGCCTCATCGAGAACCGCAGCCAGAACCTCGTCTTCGGCGAGTTCGGCGGCAAGTTCGCCAAGGCAGCCAAGACGCCCTGGTTGCAGGCGCCCGATGTCCGGGAGGCGCAGGCCGGCTCGCGCAGTGAGGCCGAGGCCGTCGCCGGAGTCGACGTGTACGCGTGGCCGCACAACGAGACCTCGACGGGCGTCATGGCGCCGGTGCGCCGGGTCACGGGCGACGACGGCGCGCTGACCGTCATCGACGCGACGAGCGCGGCGGGAGGCGCGGACTTCGACGCCTCCGAGGCCGACGTCTACTACTTCGCACCCCAGAAGAACTTCGCCTCCGACGGCGGCCTGTGGCTCGCGCTGTTCTCCCCCGCGGCGATCGAGCGCGTCGAGCGCATCGCCGCAAGCGACCGGTACATCCCCGAGTTCCTCAGCCTGAAGAACGCGATCGACAACTCGCGCCTCGACCAGACGCTGAACACGCCCGCGATCGCGACCCTGCTCCTCCTCGAGAACCAGGTGCAGTGGATCAACGGCAACGGCGGCCTGTCGTGGGCGAGCGACCGCACCAAGGAGTCGTCCGACGCGCTGTACACCTGGGCCGAGGGCGTCGACTACGCGACCCCGTTCGTCGCCGACCCGGCGCACCGCTCGCAGGTCGTCGTCACGATCGACTTCGCCGACGGCATCGACGCCTCCGCGATCGCGAAGACGCTCCGGGCCAACGGCGTCGTCGACACCGAGCCGTACCGCAAGCTCGGCCGCAACCAGCTCCGCGTCGCGACTTTCACCGCGATCGAGCCGGACGACGTCCGCGCACTCATCGACTGCATCGAGTATGTCGTCGAGCGGCTGGGCTGACGCCGGGCGAGCAGCGACCGGCGACCGGCAGGAAGCGACGGACGGACAGGAGGCGGCATGCGCCTGTGGCTGCGTGACGGCGAGCGCCGGCCCGACCCGGTGCCGGTGAAGACCGACGACCGGAAGGCCGTGCTCGTCGGGTTACTGCTCTGGGCGGTCGCCCTCGTCGTCACGCTCGTCGTCGGCGCGCCCCTCCTCCACGCGGGAGGCGGCACCTGGCTCCGGACTCTCCTCGTCGGCATCGTCCTCGGCCTCCTCGGACTCGCCTACCTCGCCATCAAGCGTCTCCGCGGCTGACGGGTCGAGGGCGGCCGCCTCCTCCGAGGCGAGGTCGAGCTCCGGGTCGACGTCGGTCTCCTCGTCGTAGGCGGCGTCGACGCCCTCGAGGTCCACGCTGTCGATGTCGACCCCGTCGAGGTCGTCGTCGCCGTGGAGGTCGTGGATGTCGTCGTCGTCGTCTTCGTCGTCGTCGTCGAGGTCGTCGTCCTCGTCGAGGTCGTCCTCGTCGAGCTCGTCCTCGTCCTCGTCCTCGTCGAGCTCGTCGACGCCCTCCTCGTCGGAGTCGTCGTCGTCCTCGACGTCCTCCTCGGATTCGGCATCCTCCTCGGCCGCCTCGCCCTCACCGGAGGCGGCCGCCTCCGCGGCGAGCGCCTCCTGCGCGGCCTGGTACTCGGCGAGCCGCTCCGACCACGGCACCCAGTCGGGCGCGAGCAGGGCGGTGTCGCCGGGCATCAGCTCGGCCTCGAGCACGGTCGGCTCGGCGTCGTCGTCGGCGCGGCCGATGGTCACCGTCCAGCGCCAGCCCGGGTAGCCGGGGAGTCGGCTCTCGAACAGCAGCGAGACGACGCCGTCGGCCTCGACGACGTGGCCGGCGGGCTCGCCGATCGTCGCCTCCGGGGTGATCTCGGCGAGGGCCTCGCGCGCGAGCGCGACCGAGGCGATCAGCTCCTCCAGGCCGGCGTCAGGCATCCAGGTCGTCCGCAACGCGGCGCAGCACGGCCGCGATCTTCGCTCCGTGGGCCTTGTCGGGGTACTTGCCGCGGCGCAGGTTGGCGCCGATGCCGTCGAGCAGCTTGACGAGGTCCTCCACGATGATCGCCATGTCGTCGGCGGGTTTGCGCTTCAGCTTGACGAGGCTCGGCGGAGCCTCGAGGACGCGCACCGAAAGGGCCTGGGCCCCGCGCTTGCCGTCGGCGATGCCGAACTCCAGGCGGGTCCCCGACTTGACGACGGCACCGGCCGGAAGCGCCGAGGCGTGCAGGAAGACCTCCTGACCGTCGTCGGCGCTGATGAAGCCGAAGCCCTTCTCCTCGTCGTAGAACTTGACCTTGCCGGTTGGCATGGGAACCTCACCTCTCATGGGGATCGAATGACCAACCTCAATTATCCTTGATTTCGTGACCCAGCAGACCCCGCCGCAGGCGACTCGTCCCCAGCGCATCCTGTCGTACATCGTCGCCGCGCTCGTGATCGTGTCGCTGATCTGCATCGCCGCCATCCTCATCGGCACCGCGGCGGGAGGTTTCGCGGCGCAGGGCTCCGGCCAGGGCATCTGGCCGTCGGTGTTCCTGTTCCCGCTGATCGCCCTCCCGGTTGCGTTCATCCTGATCATCGTGCTGCTCATCGTGACGGGCCGTCAGCGCAGCCGCGCCGCCAAGGAGGCCGCGGCCGGCAAGCCCTCGAACGGTCCGACCGGCAGGGCATCCGGCCCGGCCGGCGGCAAGCCGCGGCGCTGAGGCCACGGGACCCGGCTCGATGACGACCACGCTCGCCCTGGCGACCAGACTGCGAGCACTCCCCGACGCAGAACTCGTCGCGTCCCTCCACGACCGCACCTACCGGCGCGCGGGCATCGCCGACCTCTTCGACCTCGCCGACGCCCTCCTCGACACCGATTCGGTGCAGCGAGCGCTGGTCGCCCTCGACCGGCCGCGGCTCGCCGTGCTCGTCGTCCTCTCACGAGCGTCGAGGCCGCTCACCGCTGCCGAGGTCGCGACGCAACTGGCTGAGCAGCCCGCGACGACGGCTGTGACAGAGGAGGCGGTGGGTCGCGCGCTCGACAACGTCTCGCATCTGCTGCTGGCCCACCCCGAGGGCGCGGGAGGCTTCACCGTTTATGACGGTGTCGCCGCCGAGCTCCAGCGCTGGCCCGAGCTGAGCCTCCCCTCGCCCGACGAGCTCCTCGCGGAGGCGCCCCCGGCGCTGCTGGTGCCCGTCCCGGACGCCGAGCGCACCGCCTCCGACCGGCTCTCGGCCGAGCGGGCGTTCGACGCCGTCTCGTCCGTGTCCGAGCTGATCGCCGAGCTCACCCGCGAGGGTGCGCGCGAGCTGCAGAAGGGAGGACTCGCGCTTCCCGCCTCCCGCCGCCTCGCCGAGGCCCTCTCGGTCGAGCCCGAACTCGTTCCGCTCGCGCTGTCGGCCGCCGAGCGCGCCGGGCTCGCCGGCCTGGACGACGGCGTATGGCTGCCGGGCGAGCGCGCCACCTCCTGGCAGGGCTCCCCCACGTCCGACCGCTGGCGCGAGCTGGCGGCCGCCTGGCTGGAGGCGCTCCCCGACGACGTGCGCGAGCTGCTCGCCTCCCGCAGCCGCGCGCTCTGGGGGTCGAGCCTGCAGGAGCACCTCGCCTGGCTCTACCCGGGCGCCGTCGAGGAGGCGCAGCGCCGGTTCGCCGACCACACCCGGCTCGCCGAGTGGCTGGGCATCACCGTGTCGCAGGGCGCGGCCGGGCAGGCGCCGAGCAGCGCCGGGGCGGCCCTCGTCGAGGACGGGGCTCCGGCCGCCGCCGAGGCGCTGGCCGGTCTGTTCCCGGCCGAGGTCGACCGCGTCTACCTGCAGAACGACCTCACCATCGTGTCGCCGGGGCCGCTCGCCCCCGCCGTCGAGTCGCGGTTGCGCGGCATGGCCGACCTCGAGAGCCGGGCTCTCGCCTCCACCTTCCGGCTGTCGTCGGCGTCGCTCGACCGCGCGATCACCGCGGGCGAGACGGAGGACACCATCCGCGCCTTCCTCACCGAGATCTCGCTGACCGGGGTGCCCCAGCCGATCGACTACCTCGTGGGCGATGCCGCCGAGCGCCACGGGCGCGTGCGCGTCCGGGAGGCGGGGGTCACCGCCTCCCGAGGCGTCGACTACCAGCTTCGTCCCGGCGCCCGGTCGGAGGTGCACTCGTCCGATGCGACGCTGCTCCGGACGATCGAGGTCGACCAGGCCCTCGCATCGCTGCGCCTCGCCCGGGCGGGGGCGGAGGTGCTGCTGAGCCGGTTCCCGCGCGATGTCGTCTTCTGGGCGCTGTCGGACGCGCGGTACCCGGTGCTCGCCGAGGACGAGAACGGAGTGCCGATCACGCTGCGGCGCGACCGGGTCGCCCGCCCGCGGACGGACCGGCAGGCCGACGCCGACGCCGAGCTCGTCGCCCGACTGCGCGAGACGGAGAGCACTGCCGCGGACGACCCCGCAGATCAGTGGCTCGCGCGCCAGCTCGACCTCGCGGTGCGGTCGCGGCAGCCCGTCATCGTCGAGGTCGCCATGCCCGACGGGACCGTCGTCGACTACCTGCTCGAGCCGACCGGCCTCGGCGGGGGGCGGTTCCGCGGGAGGGACCGGGCGGCCGACATCGAGCGGACGCTGCCGCTGTCGAGCGTGCGCGGGGTGCGCGCGCCGGAGTGAGAGGTGCGCTGCGGGCGCCTCCGTGCCGCCATGCTTCCGCCTCCTCCCTCGAGGTGCTCGCAGATGCGCCCGACACGCCGTCACGCCCCGCACCTACGAGCACCTCGACGAGAACGCGACGGACCGACCGCTCAGGCCGCCCGCGTAGACTGACCGGTTATGTCCGATGGCCCCCTGATCGTCCAGAGCGACCGCACCGTCCTGCTCGAAGTCGCCCACCCGGACGCGGAGGACGCACGCCACGACCTCGCGATCTTCGCCGAGCTCGAGCGCGCTCCTGAGCACATCCACACGTACCGCATCACGCGGCTCGGCCTGTGGAACGCTCGTGCCGCCGGACACACTGCGGAGGACATGCTCGGAACGCTCGAGCGCTACTCCAAGTTCCCGATCCCGCAGACGGTGTCTGTGGACATGACCGAGACCGTCGCCCGGTATGGGCGCCTCCTGATCGAACGCGACGATGAGGGCACGCTCCTCCTGCGCTCCAGCGACCTGCCGGTCCTGACCGAGGTCGCGAACGCGAAACGCATCGCGCCCCTCCTGCTCGAGCGCCGCGACGACGCGACCTTCGTCGTGGAGGCGTGGGCACGCGGGCAACTGAAGCAGGAGCTCGTCAAGCTCGGCTGGCCCGCGGAGGACCTAGCCGGTTACACCCCCGGCACCCCGCACGAGATCGGTCTGGAGGAGAACGGCTGGTCACTGCGCGATTACCAGCGCAAGGCGGTCAGCAACTTCTTCGAGGGAGGCTCGGGCGTGGTCGTCCTGCCGTGCGGCGCGGGCAAGACGCTCGTCGGGGCCGGCGCGATGGCGACGGCCAAGACCACGACGCTCATCCTGGTCACGAACACGGTGTCGGCCCGGCAGTGGAGGGACGAACTCCTCAAGCGCACGACACTCACCGCCGAGGAGATCGGCGAGTACTCGGGCCAAATGAAGGAGGTCAAGCCGGTCACGATCGCGACCTACCAGATCCTCACCGCGAAGCGGAAGGGCGAATACGCGCACCTGGCCCTCCTCGACGCCATGGACTGGGGGCTCGTGGTCTACGACGAGGTGCACCTCCTGCCGGCCCCCGTCTTCAAGCTGACCGCCGAGCTGCAGGCGCGACGCAGGCTCGGACTGACCGCGACGCTCGTCCGCGAGGACGGCCGCGAGGGCGACGTCTTCAGCCTCATCGGGCCCAAGCGCTTCGACGCGCCGTGGAAGGCGATCGAGGCGCAGGGATTCATCTCGCCCGCGTCCTGCTACGAGGTGCGCATCGACCTGCCCGCGTCCGACCGTCTCAGCTACGCCGCCGCGCCCGACGACGAGCGGTACCGCCTCGCGGCGACAGCGCCGGCGAAGCTCGACATCGTCCGCCAGCTCGTGGAGCGGCATCAGGGCGAGCGCATCCTCGTGATCGGTCAGTACCTCGACCAGATCGACGAGCTCTCGGAGGCGCTGGGCGCGCCGCAGCTGACCGGAGCCACGCCTGTGGACGAGCGCGAGCGGCTGTACCAGGAGTTCCGCGATGGCACCACGCCCGTGCTCGTCGTGAGCAAGGTCGCCAACTTCTCGGTGGACCTCCCGGAGGCGACAGTCGCCATCCAGGTCTCCGGCTCGTACGGGTCGCGCCAGGAGGAGGCCCAGCGTCTGGGTCGCCTCCTGCGTCCCAAGGAGTCCGGCCTCTCCGCGAACTTCTACACCCTCGTGGCGCGCGACACGGTCGACCAGGACTTCGCGCAGAACCGGCAGCGATTCCTCGCGGAGCAGGGGTACTCGTACACGATCCTCGACGCGCACGCGCTGGCGGCGTAAGGGACGCGGCTCTACTGCCGCGAGGTGTCGGTACCTCGGGGATCCGCACCTCGCTGCGCTGCGCCGCTGCTCCGCTGCTCCGCTGCTCCGCTGCGCCGCCTCGGCAGCACTCGTGCCGAATGTCGCGTAATCACCGCCTCCCACCCTCATTCGTGCCGAATGTCGGGCGGCGCGCTTGCGAGATTCGTGCCGAATATGGGCTAGCGAGGCCCTCAGAGGCACATTCGGCACGAATGAAGGCACCAACGCGAAGCGGAGGCGCACAGCGCGCCTCTACCCCCGCACGTACCGCAGCAGCAGCGTGTCGCCCCCGGCGAGCACGTGCCCGAGCCGCATCCGGGGAGGCACGATCGGGGCGGCGCCGGTGGCGATGCGGGAGGCGCTTCCCGCTTCGAGCCGCGGGTTGATCGTCAGGCACAGCTCGTCGACGGCCCGGGCGGCGATGAGGTCGGCGAACAGGTGGGGTCCGCCTTCGCAGTGGATGCGGTTGAGGCCGCGTTCGCGGAGCGCGGCGAGGCCGGCTTCCGCCTGGACCCGTTCGCGGCCGCAGACGACGACGTCGGCCACCTCCGACAGCGCCTCGCGCGACTCGGCGCGCGCCAGCTCCGTCGTCAGGACGACCGGCCGCTCGGGGGCTTCTGCGAAGATCGGGCCGCGCGGGTCGAGGTCGAGGCTCGCGGACACGATCGCGAAGACAGGGTGCGCGGTCATGCCGTCGTCGCTGCGCGCCTCCTGCGAGCGGCGGTCGACCCGCATCGGGCCGTAGCCCTCGGCGCGGACCGTGCCGGCGCCGACGAGCACCACGTCGCAGAGCCTGCGGAGCAGGTCGAAGACGCGGTGGTCGGCCGGGTCCGCCAGGCCGCCGGAGAGGCCGTTGTGCGTGGCGGCGCCGTCCAGGCTGCTGATGAAGTTGACGCGAAGCCACTGGTCGCCCACGCCCTCGGAGTACAGGGCGACGATCTCGTCGTCGCTCAGCCCCTCCTGCGACGGGATCGGCGCCAGCCGGTGGATCGCCGGGCCGCCGGCCTCACTCATTCACGTCCCCCATGTTGTGCTTCAGATATGCCGGCTCGCGCAGCCCGAGGATCGCCTCCGTCATCCGCGTCGCCGCGACCGACGCGCGCACGTCGTGCATGCGGATGATGCGCGCCCCGTTGACGATGCTCACCACCGCGGCGGCGATCGACCCCTCCAGGCGCTCGGATCGCGGGGCATCGAGGGTCTCGCCGATGAAGTCCTTGTTCGAGACGGCGGCGAGCACCGGGAAGCCGAGGGCGGCCAGTTCGGGGAGCCTCCGCGTGAGCTCGAGCGAGTGGAGCGTATTCTTGTTCAGGTCGTGGCCCGGGTCGATGATGATCCGCTCCTCCGGGATGCCCGCCGCGAGGGCGCGGTCGACGCGCTCGACGAGGAACCGGGCGACGTCCTTCACCACGTCGTCGTACTGCGGCCTCGGGAAGACGGTGCGGGGCGCGGCGAGGCTGTGCGTGATCACGAGCGTCGCCTCGCTGTCGGCGACGACCGGGGCGAGCAGCGGGTCGCTGAGGCCCGTCGTGTCATTGATGACGGTCGCTCCGGCCTCGATCGCGCGGCGCGCCACCTCCGACTGGAAGGTGTCGACGGAGATGACGACGTCGGACCCCTCCCGCAGCGCTCGCACCACGGGGACCACGCGCTCGAGCTCCTCCTCGACCGGGATGGGGTCCCCGGGCGCGAAGGGCGCGCCTCCGATGTCGACCCAGTCCGCGCCCAGCGAGACGGCCTCGAAGCACGCATCGACGGCCTTGTCGAACGCATAGGTGCGTCCCTGATCGAAGAAGGAGTCGGGCGTCCGGTTGACGACGGCCATCACCGCGACGCGCCGCGAGAAGTCGAAGGTTCGCGCGCCGATGCGTCGCACCGGCACGCGCAGCGGCGGCAGGTACGGCTCAAAGCGCGGCAAGGTCGACGCTCTCGTCTCGGAGGCGGTCGGCGTCGATCCGCTCGCCGGAGCGGATCAGGCGCTGGATGTCGTCCTGCAGGTCCCAAACGTTGACGTTCATGCCCGCGACGACGCGGCCGCCGCGTGTCCAGAAGGCGATGAACTCCCGCTTCTCGACGTCGCCGCGGAACACGACCTCAGCCCCTGCCGCCAGCGGCGCGTAGCCCGAATACTCCATGCCGAGATCGTATTGGTCGGAGTAGAAGTACGGGATGTCGTCGTAGCTCGCCCGCTCGCGGAGGATCGCCCGCGCGGCGACCGTCCCGCCCGCGATGGCGTTGGCCCAGTGCTCGTTGCGCAGGTGCCTCCCGATGGCGGGGAGGAACGGGTTGGCGACATCGCCGACGGCGTAGACATCCTCGATGCTCGTCCGCATGCTCTTGTCCGTCAGCACGCCGTTGGAGATGCGGGCACCCGACCGCTCGGCCACCTGGGTGTTCGGCGCGGCACCGACGCCCGCGACGACCACGTCCGCCGGGAGGCGTTCCCCCGACGCGAGGACGACCGCCTGCTCCTCGCCGCCGTCGACGGCTACCGCGTGCGTGCCGTTGTGGAACGCCACGCCGTTGTCGCGGTGCAGCTTCTCGAACACGTCGCCCAGCTCGCGGCCGAGCACGTTCCCGAGCGGAATCGACGAGCGCCCGACGACCGTGACGTCGTTGCCGTACCCGCGGGCGGCCGCAGCCGTCTCCATGCCGATCCAGCCGCTGCCGACGACGACCACGCGCCTCCCGCCGACTTCGAGCGCCGTGCGCAGCCAGCGACTGTCCTCGACGGTCCGGAGTGCGAAGACGGCGCCGTGCCCGCTGCCCGGGACACCCAGCGGGCGCGCGCTGGCACCCGTGGCGAGCACGAGGCTGTCGTACGTGATGCGCGCGCCGCTGTGGAGGAACAACTCGTGCGCCCCGGGGTCGAAGGAGCCGGCCTCTTCCCCCGGGAGGAACTCGACCGAGTTCTCGGTGTACCAGTCGGCGGGCTTGACGTAGGCATCCTCGAACTCGGCCTTGCCGGTGAGGTACTCCTTCGAGAGCGGCGGTCGGATGTACGGGTGGTGCTCTTCGGCTCCGAGCAGGAGGATGCGGCCCTCGTAACCGCGCTCCCGCAGCTCGATCGCCGTCGTCGCTCCGGCCAGGCCGGCACCGGCGATCACCACAGTCGGGTTGCTCATGCTTTCAGCATCCACTGTTCACACTGTCTGCGCCAGACCCGCACACCCGCCGCGCACCGAGGGCTCACAGGTAGAACCCAGCAGACGCGCAGATAATATTTCGCATGAACGCAGGACCCCGCATTCTCATCGTCGACGACGAGCCGAACATCCGCGATCTGCTCACCACCAGCCTCCGTTTCGCCGGCTTCGCCGTGCGCGCGGTGGGCAACGGCGCCCAGGCCATCTCCGCGGTCCTCGAAGAGGAGCCCGACCTCATCATCCTCGACGTCATGCTGCCGGACATGAACGGCTTCGGCGTCACCAAGCGGCTTCGCGGGGCGGGCTACACCGCTCCCATCCTGTTCCTCACGGCTAAGGACGACACGGAGGACAAGATCACCGGCCTCACCGTCGGCGGCGACGACTACGTGACCAAGCCGTTCAGCCTCGACGAGATCGTCGCCCGCATCAAGGCGATCCTGCGCCGAACCATGCAGGCCGACGAGGACGCCGTCATCCGCGCCGGCGAGCTCACGATGGACCAGGACACCCACGAGGTGTTCGTCGGCGAGACGCCCATCGAGCTAAGCCCGACCGAGTTCAAGCTGCTGCGCTACCTCATGCTCAACCCCAACCGCGTGCTGTCTAAGGCCCAGATCCTCGACCACGTGTGGGAGTACGACTTCAACGGCGACGCGGGCATCGTCGAGTCCTACATCTCCTACCTGCGCCGCAAGGTCGACGCGCACTCGAGCGAGCCGCTCATCCAGACGAAGCGCGGATTCGGCTACATGCTCAAAGCAGCCAAGGTCTGAGAGCGGGCGCACATGCCCGCCACAGCCTCCCCTGCTTAGACTGACGGCCTGATGCACTCACGACTGCTCGACCGCTGGAACGCGATCTCCCTGCGCACCAAGATCACCGGGGTCACCGTTCTCATGCTGACGCTCGGGCTGCTCGTGACGGGCATCGGCACGATGTCGATGCTTAAGCCGGTGCTGATCGACCAGCTGGACGCGCAGCTGTCGGCGGCGTCGAGCGCCTCCTATCTGAACACCTACCTGTTCGGGACGAGCATCGACAAGGAGCACATCGCCGCCGACTCGAGCCCCTCGGACTACTTCGCCGCGCTCTACGACTCGAGCGGCAACCTGGTGAAGACGAACTGGACCAACATCCCGAAGTCGCACCGGCCGGCAATCCCCACCCATCTGTCGCTCGCGGAGGCGAAGGCGATGCCGCTCGGCGGGTTCTCCCTCCCGAGCAACGACGGCCGGACCACGTACCGCGCCCTCCAGACGACACAGACCTTCGAGGGCACGGGCGAGCTCGCCACCGCGATCGTCGCGACGACCACATCGCAGATCGACACGATCCTGGCGAGCTTCCTCGCGATCTTCCTCGGCTTCGGCGTGATCGTCATCATCGTCGGCGCGGGCCTGACACGGATGCTCGTCACCACGACGTTCGCACCGCTGCGCGAAGTGGAGGCGACGGCCGCCGCGATCGCGGACGGCGACTTCAGCCAGCGACTCGGAGGCGCGACCCCGAACACCGAGGTCGGCCGCCTCAACCGCTCGCTCAACACGATGCTCAACCGGATCGATCGCGCCTTCAACGACCGCGCCCGGACCATCGATCAGATGCGCCGGTTCGTGGGCGACGCCTCCCACGAGCTGCGGACCCCGCTCGTCTCGCTGCGCGGGTACGCCGAGCTGTACCGCATGGGCGCGCTGCAGACGCCCGAAGACGTCGCCCAGGCGATGGACCGCATCGAGAAGGAGGCGATCCGCATGGGCATCCTCGTGGAGGACCTCCTCGAGCTCGCCCGCCTCGACGAGACGAAGCCCCTCGACCTGCACCGGGTCGACCTCGTGCGCATCGCGCAGGACGCGGCGATGGACGCCATGGCGGGTGCCCCCAACCGGACGGTGACCGTCATCCCGCCCACGCCGTCCACGGCCGGCGCGTCCGAGGCCGAGCCGGAGACGGACGAGTTCGGCGTCGACACCGTGCCGATGTCCGTCCCGGACGTTGCTGGGGCACGCGCGAGCAACGTGACCGGCCCGATCGCGTTCGCGGGATCGGCGCTGGCGCGCCTCCGTCGAGGACGCTCGCGGCGCACGCCCACCGACACCCTGGCGATCACGACGCAGGAGAAGGTGCAGCTCGCCACGCAGGTCGTGCCCGCCGAGCCCGCGATCGTGCTCGCCGAGGAGAACAAGCTCCGCCAGGTCGTCACCAACCTCATGGGCAACGCCCTCCGCTACACGCCGGACGGGAGCCCGATCGAGATCGCCGTCCAGGTCGACCACCGCGCGCAGCGCGCGATCATCGAAGTGCGCGACCACGGCGAGGGCATCCCGCCGCAGATCCGCGAGAAGATCTTCCAGCGCTTCTGGCGGGCCGACACCTCCCGCGCTCGCGAGACGGGCGGCAGCGGCCTCGGACTGGCGATCGTCTCCTCCATCGTCGCGGCCCACAACGGCACCGTCGACGTGGTCGAGACGGCGGGAGGCGGCGCCACGTTCCGCGTGTCCCTCCCGCTGGCGGAGTCGCCGGCGGCGCCGAAGCCCATGGGGCAGTAAGCGGGTCGGTCCGAGCCGTCGGTGCGGCCGGTCAGAGCCGTCCGGCGACCCACTGGACGTAGGAGGCGACGGAATCGTCGTCGGCGGCCGGCGCGGTGAACTCGATCCACGCCCCGTGGACAACGGCGTCGACGGCGGTCGCGTCCGGAATCCCGGGAGCGGTGATGGTCCGCGCCAGCGTGGGGATCTGCTGCCCGCCGACCGTGATCGAGCCGGCATGCGCCTCCGTGTCCAGCGACACGACCTCGGCGCGGTACTGCTCGTAGGCCTGGGCGCCGTCGGCGATCACCGAGAGGGTGCCCACATGCCGCCCGGAACCATCGGTCCCGGCTCTGTAGTTGCAGAGCGTCATGCCGCGGGCGGTGAGTAGGGCATCCGTCTGGCGAAAGGACTCCTCGGCGCCCTCGCTCGAGACGGCGTCGAGCCCGAGCGCGTCCCGCACGCTGTCGAGCCAGGGCTGATCGGCGCAGGGCAGCGTTGGGGCCGTGGCCGCGACTTTCGCCGTCTTGTCGAACTGCGTGATCTGCGGGATCAGGGACTGGACGAACTCGTGGAAGCTCTTCTCGACGACGAGCCGGTCGCTCGCGTAGGCAGTGACGGCGACCCAGGACCCTCCGACGAGAACGTTGGTGTGGCACTCGTTGCCGGCGGCCGCGGTGCTCGGGCCGCTGCAGTCGCCTCCGAGGGAGACCCCGCCGTCGTAGTCGGCGCCGGCGGTCGCCGCGTCGGGGTGAGCGGCGGCGAGGCGCTTCCAGGCGTCGGCGGCCCCGGGGATCACGGCGACGGCGACACCACGAGGGGCCAGGGCGGCTTTGGAGGAGGCGGTGGCCCCAGGCGTGGCCGTGGGGGGTGCCGCGGGTGCTCCGGCCGTTGGTGAGGCGCTGCTCGCGGAGGCGGAGGGGCTCGCCGGGTCGGGGCCCCAGCCGCACCAACCGCCCCCGGACGCGATCACGGCGAAGGGCCCGCGCGCCGCGGCCGCGCTGAGGGCGGACCAGGGCTGCGCTTCGGGGTCGGCGGGGCCGCCGAGGAGCGTGGTCACGGCCTGCTCGGTGGTGAGCGAGGCGCAGTCGATCGCGGGTTTGGCGGGAGGGACCGAGCTCGTGGGCAAGGGCGACGAGCTGGGGGCGCCGAAGCCGAGAGCCGCGCAGCCCGACAGCAGGAGCGCGAGGGCGGCTCCGAATGCGGCGGCCACCGGCTTGCGTGTCATGCGTCCCTCCCAGCTTGGGACCGAGACTACGACATCGGGCCCTCCCTCCCGTCGAGGTGCTCGTACATGTCGCCGACACGCCGGGGCGGACCGCACCTGCGAGCACCTCGACGCAAGGAGCACGCGCGAGGGCGAACGCCGAGAGGGCGCCTCCCGAACGGGAGGCGCCCTCTGCAGTGCTACGGAGCGGGACTCAGAAGTCCATGCCGCCGGTGGGGTCGGCCGGGGCCGGAGCGTTCTTCTCCGGCTTGTCGGCGACGACGGCCTCGGTGGTGAGGAAGAGGCCGGCGATCGACGCGGCGTTCTGCAGCGCCGAACGGGTCACCTTCACCGGGTCGTTGATGCCGGAGGCCAGCATGTCGACGTACTCGCCGGTCGCGGCGTTGAGGCCATGACCCACGGGGAGCTCGCGGACCTTCGCGACCACGACGCCCGCCTCGAGACCGGCGTTGATCGCGATCTGCTTCAGCGGCGCCTCGATGGCGACCTTGACGATGTTGGCGCCGGTGGCCTCGTCGCCCGTGAGCGACAGCTTCTCGAACGCCGTCTTGCCGGCCTGGATGAGGGCCACGCCACCACCGGCGACGATGCCCTCCTCGACGGCGGCCTTCGCGTTGCGGACGGCGTCCTCGATGCGGTGCTTGCGCTCCTTGAGCTCGACCTCGGTGGCCGCGCCCGCCTTGATGACGGCCACGCCGCCGGCGAGCTTCGCGAGACGCTCCTGGAGCTTCTCACGGTCGTAGTCGCTGTCGGTCGCCTCGATCTCGTTGCGGATCTGCTGCACGCGGCCGGCGATCTGCTCGGGGTCGCCCGCGCCCTCGACGATCGTGGTCTCGTCCTTGGTGATGACGACCTTGCGGGCCTGGCCGAGCAGGTCGAGAGTGACGTTCTCGAGCTTGAGGCCGACCTCCTCGGAGATGACCTGGCCACCGGTGAGGATGGCGATGTCCTGCAGCATGGCCTTGCGGCGGTCGCCGAAGCCCGGAGCCTTGACGGCGACGGACTTGAAGATGCCGCGGATCTTGTTGACGATCAGCGTGGCCAGGGCCTCGCCGTCGACGTCCTCGGCGATGATCAGCAGCTGCTTGTTCGCCTGGATCACCTTGTCGACGATCGGGAGGAGGTCCTTGATCGAGGAGATCTTCTGGTTGGCGATGAGGATGTACGGGTCCTCGAACACCGCCTCCTGGCGGTCCTGGTCGGTGACGAAGTACTGCGACAGGAAGCCCTTGTCGAAGCGCATGCCCTCGGTCAGCTCGAGCTCGGTGCCGAAGGTGTTCGACTCCTCGACGGTGACGACGCCCTCCTTGCCGACCTTGTCGATCGCCTCGGCGATGATCTCGCCGATGGTGGTGTCGCCGGCGGAGATGGAGGCGGTGGCCGCGATCTCCTCCTTGGTCTCGACCTCCTTGGCGCTCGCGATGAGCTCCTCGGTGACGGCCTGGACGGCCTTCTCGATGCCGCGCTTCAGGGTGATCGGGTCGGCCCCGGCAGCCACGTTGCGCAGGCCCTCCTTGACGAGCGCCTGAGCGAGGACGGTCGCGGTGGTGGTGCCGTCGCCCGCGACGTCGTCGGTCTTCTTGGCGACCTCCTTGACGAGCTCCGCGCCGATCTTCTCGTACGGGTCGTCGAGCTCGATCTCCTTCGCGATGGAGACGCCGTCGTTGGTGATGGTCGGGGCGCCCCACTTCTTCTCGAGGACGACGTTGCGACCGCGCGGGCCCAGGGTGACCTTGACCGTGTCGGCCAGGGTGTTGAGGCCGCGCTCGAGGCCGCGGCGGGCGTCCTCGTTGAAAGCGATGATCTTTGCCATGTGTTTCTCGTCCCTCCCGGACGTCTGCGAAAGATTCCGATGATTAGCACTCGATCAGATGGAGTGCTAAAGCGATTCTGGCACTCGTGGCCGGAGAGTGCAAGACGAGGGGAGGCGGGACCGAACGGAGAAGAGCGCCGCCCCCTGGTGGGGCGACGCTCTTCTCGCGTGTCGTGCTGAAGCTAGGCCAGCCGAACCGACTCGGCCTGCGGGCCCTTCTGCCCGGTGCCGACCTCGAATACGACCTGCTGGCCCTCTTCGAGAACCTTGTAACCTGCCATGTCAATCGCGGAGTAATGAACGAAAACGTCCTGTCCCCCACCTTCGACGGTGATGAAGCCGTAGCCCTTCTCAGCGTTGAACCACTTCACGGTTCCGTTCGCCATGCATTACTCCTATTGCTGTGTCGCTCGCACGGTCCAGCGCCGCGCGTTGACTCCCGATACTAATGCTTGCAATACGTGGTTACGCCAGTGTTTTTCCCAATGCGTCGCCAATTCCGGCGGAACTTAAACACGCGCGTAACAAAACAAGAGGAACGGGGTCAGCCGCTGAAGTCGCTCCCGACCACGACGGTCAGATCGGCTCCGGTGTTCGCGAAGGCCTGGCTCTCCTCCACGGTCGCGCCCGGGAAGCTCTGAGCGGCCCCGAGCGCCGCGGCCTGCTTGGCGGGATCCGAGTAGTACACGGTCGTCTTCGCGATGTTGGTCTGATCGGCGTTCGCGAGCGCCCCGACCTTCCAGCCGGCCGCCTTCAGCTTCGCGGAGGCGGACGCCGCGAGCCCCTCGGTGGTCGTGCCGTTGAGGACGTTGACGGTGAGGCTCGGGTCGACGGTCGGCACGATCGTCGGGGTCGGCGTCGGAGTCGGCCCGATGGCCGTGGAGCCGGGTGCCGACGGGCCCGCCGCCCCGTGGAAGTTCACGCTGCCGTTCACGAGCGAGAGGCCGAAGATGCCGGCGGCGATGAGCACCGCTGCGGCGAGGGCCGCCCAGCCGACGACGATCCAGCCCCGGCCCCGGGGGCGCGGAGCCCGGTGGGCTCCGACGCGCTGCAGGTCGCCGGGGATGTCGTCGAACCGGTCGCGGGGGAACTTCTCTGCCATCGTGGGGGTGGTCCTTGTGGGTGTCAGTCGCCGGACGGGAGCGTCCGCGAGCGGCGTGCGGCCAGTCGGGTGTCTCGGAGGCGGAGCAGCCGCTTCACGAGCATGGGGTCGTGCCGTAGCGCGGCGGGACGGTCGATCAGGGCTCCGAGGAGCTGATAGTACCGCGCTGCCGACAGGCCGAACTCCTCGCGGATGGCCTGCTCCTTCGCCCCGGCGTGACGCCACCACTGGCGTTCGAACGCGAGGATGGCGGCGTCCCGTTCGCTCAGGCCGTCGTCTCCGGCGGAGGCTCCGCGATCGTGTGCTGCTTGAGCCACGAGCACCGCCTTCCGTCGCCGTCTCCGTCGGCCCGGTCGCTGCTGGGCAGCCGCTCCCGCGCTCGCGCCTCATCCTAGGATGCGCCTGCTGGATGTTCGCCGCTTGGCGGCGGCACGTCGCCGGACGGCGGTGGGAACAGTCCGCCCAGGAGGGCCGTTTAGGGTTGACGATGGACGAGAGGAATCGCATGGACTACAAGGTCTCGAAGACCGACGAGGAGTGGCGCACGGAGCTCAGCCCGGAGCGCTACGCGGTGCTCCGCGAGGCCGCGACCGAGCGCCCGTGGACCGGTGAACTGCTCGACGAGAGCCGTGCCGGCCTGTACACGTGCGCCGCGTGCGGTGCGGAACTGTTCAAGTCGGGCACGAAATTCGACAGCGGCTGCGGTTGGCCGAGCTTCTACGAGTCGGTGCGGCCGGAGGCGGTCGAGCTCATCGAGGACACCAGCCTCGGCATGGTCCGGACCGAGGTCCGCTGCGCGAACTGCGGTTCGCACCTGGGGCACGTCTTCCCCGACGGATTCGGGACGCCGACGGGCGACCGCTACTGCATGAACTCGATCGCGCTCGACTTCACACCCGAGTCGTGAGCGATCTCGCCGACCGCGTGGCCGCGAGGCGCTCGTACTCGCGCGTCACCGCGGACGCCCCGAGCCACGAGGAGCTTCTGCCCCTCGTCGCCGCGGCCGGGCGCGTGGCCGACCACAGCGCGCTGCACCCGTGGAGGCTCATCGAGTTGCGCGGCGAAGCGCGAATGCGGCTAGGTGCGGCGTTCGTCAAGGCCGCCGGCGTCTCCGGGGAGGAGGCCGACAAGCTGGCGGCGAAGCCTCTCCGTTCGTCCCTGCTGATCGCGATCGTGTCGGTGCGGACGAAGTCCGACAAGGTTCCCGGATGGGAGCAGGACGCGGTCGCCTCCGGGGTCGCCCACGTACTGAGCCTGCTCCTCCATGACGCAGGCTGGGGCGTGATGTGGCGGAGCGGGCACCAGACCCGGTCGAAGGCGGTGCATCGGATGCACGGGCTGGCCGACAACGAGCGGCTGCTCGGCTGGCTCTACGTCGGCGGTGTGCCCGAGGACAGCCGGGAGGGCCACCGCAAGACGGTGGACGCTGCGCGGTTCCTCAGCGTGCTCGACTGACGCTCCGCCCGCCCCACCGCATGCTCGCCGTTGCGACGGCGACGAGCGCGAGAGCCGTTCCCCCGACGGTCGAGAAGGCCACCTCGCTTCCGGAGGTCGGGAGGAGCAGATCGAGGAGGAGCGCGGCGACGAGCTGCCCGGCGACGGTAGCCAGGCCGAGCAGCAGGACGCCGGTGACCCGGACGAGGACGGCGGCCGCCGCGATGAACACGCAACCGATCGCCCCGCCGAGATACAGGTAGAGCTCGGTGGGCAGCGGCTTCGGGAGGCCGGCGAACGCCCAGTGCACGAGCATCAGCACGACGAGCACGACGGTCCCGACGGCGAAGTTGATGACCGTCGCGGTCAGAGCGCTCTCGGCGCGCGCCCGCACCTGCCCGTTGACGGCCTGCTGCCAGCCGAGGCCGAGACCGGCGAGGAGCGGGAGGATCATCATCCACACCGGGACGCTGCCCCCGAACTGCGCGGAGACCGCCCAGACGACGGCGGCCAGCGCGATGATCGCACCGATCACCCGGGCCGGTGTGAGCGGCCGCCGGCCGCCCGGGCCGATGCCGATGCGGTCGAGCACCAGGCCGCTCACCGTCTGGCCGGCGACGACCGAGACGGTGAAGAGCGCGACGCCGAGCGCCGCGGCGACGAGGCCCTGCGACAGCACGAGGAACGCGCCCGCTGCTCCGCCGCAGACGTACCACCAGCGCAGGTCGCGCGTGACGAGCGCCATGCGCACGCGGGACAGCCCGCGCCTCCCGGCGGGTGAGACCGCCAGGGCGACGGTGAGGATCACGAGCCCGGACCCGAACGAGATCGCTGCCGCGGTGAAGCCGTCGCCGAGCCTCCGGCCGAGCTCGCCGTTGATCCGTGACTGCAGGGCGATCCCGGCCCCGCAGAAGACGGCGACGATGAGGGCCAGCCAGACGGGGAAGGGACGAGCGCTCACTCGTTCAAGCCTAGGCGAGGGCGCATGCCGGTCCGGTTCAGGGGGCCGGCGCCTCCCCGTCGGTCGGCTCGGGCTGGGGCAGCCAGTCGATGTTCTCCTCGGGCGCGACCTCTTTTTCCACGGTGAGGTCGTGGTCGTCGTCGTTCTTCTTGTCGCTCATGCCAGACACCCTACTCACGGCCCCGGACACCGCCAGTGAGTGCGGCTCAGGCCGGCTTCGCGTCGGCGAGGACCGCCAGCGGGGACTCCACGGCGTCGGCCACCTCCCGGAGGAACCCGGCCGCGACGCCCCCGTCGGTCACCCGGTGATCGAACACGAGCGAGAGCTGCGCGATGCGGCGCGGAACGATGCCCCCGTCGACGACCCACGGCCGTTCGATCATGCGCCCGATGCCGAGGATCGCGACCTCCGGATGGTTGATGATCGCGGCGCTGCCGTCGACCCCGAGGCTGCCGTAGTTGTTGATCGTGAACGTCGAGCCGGTGAGGTCGGAGGGAGGCAGGGAACCGGAGCGGACCGCCTCCGTGAGGCGCGACAGCTCGGCGTCGAGCTCGCGGATCGAGAGGCGGTCGGCCCGGCGGACCACCGGGACCATCAGCCCGCGCTCGGTGTCGGCGGCGAAGCCCAGGTTGACGCCCTCGAACGTCTCGAGGCCGAGTCCGTCCGGGGTGACGCGGCCGGCGAGTTCCGGGTGGCGGGCGAGCGCGGCGAGGGCGAACCTCCCGATGAACGCCAGCAGGGAGGGGGCGCGCCCGGCACCTGACGCGAGGCGGCGGCGCGACTCCCACAGCTCGGTCGCGTCGACGTCGACCCAGACCGTCGCCTCGGGGATCTCCGACCGGCTGCGCGTCATCGTCTCGGCCACCGTCCGCCGGAGCCGGTTGAACGGCGTCGTCGCGGCAATCCGCAGGCCGGTGCGGGAGTCGGTGGTGGAGGCGCTGGCGGGCGCAGGCTCCGGAGTCGAGGTGACGGCGCGAGCGGGCTCGCGAGTGAGGGCAGTGGAGGTGGAGGCGAAGACGGCCTCCACGTCGCGCCGGGTGATCACGCCCCCGGGACCGGTGGGGCGGACGGACGCGAGGTCCACTCCGTGCGACCTTGCCAGCGAACGTACGACCGGGGATATGACGGGGAGGACGCGGGCGGTGTTCGGCGCGGCCGGCGCTTGCCCGCTGGCCTGAGGCGCCGACTGCGGCACGGTCGCCCGCGGCCCGGCGGCGGCCACGGCGGCCCCGCGAGCGCGCCGGCGTCCGGCCAGCTCGGTCGTCCCGTAACCGACGAGCACCTGTCCCGAGGCGGACTTCTCCGAGGCGGATTCCGCGGGCACGCTCTCGCGCGCCTCCTCCATGACCTCGATGAGCGGCGCACCCACCATGATCGTCTCGCCCTCGGCACCGTGCAGCGCGGCGACCGTCCCGGCGAACGGCGACGGCACCTCCACGATCGATTTTGCGGTCTCGACCTCGGCGACGGGCTGGTCGATCCGCACCTCGTCGCCGACCGCGACGAGCCAGCGGACCAGCTCGGCGTCGGTCAGCCCCTCCCCCAGGTCGGGCAGGGCGAACACGCGCGGGCTCATGCGTCCTCCCACTGGAGGGAGTCGACGGCGTCGAGCACGCGGTCGACGTCCGGAAGGTAGTACTTCTCGAGCTTCGGCGGGGCGAAGGGGGTGTCGAACCCGGTCACGCGGCGGACCGGCGCCTCCAGGTAATGGAAGCAGCGCTCCGACACGCGCGCCACGATCTCGGAGGCCATGCTCGCGAACCCGGGCGCCTCGGCGACGACCACGGCGCGGCCCGTGGAACGGACGACCGCGCACACGGTCTCGTCGTCGAAGGGGACGAGGCTGCGGAGGTCGATGACGCCCAGGCTCCGTCCCTCCTGTTCGGCCGCCTCGGCCGCGGCGAGCGCCACCGGGACCGACGGGCCGTACGCGATGAGCGTCGCGTCGGTGCCCTCGCGGGCGATGCGCGCCTTGCCGATCTCGGGCAGCGGTGCGCGGAGGTCGACCTCGCCGGTGGACCAGTACAGCTTCTTCGGCTCGAGGAAGACGACCGGGTCGGGGTGGGCGATGGCGGCATGGAGGAGGCCGTAGGCATCCTGCGGGGTCGCGGGCGACACGACGGTGAGCCCCGGCGTGTGCACGTAGTACGCCTCGGACGAGTCGGAGTGGTGCTCGACCCCTCCGATGCCGCCCGCGTACGGGATGCGGATCACCAGGGGGAGGCGCACGGCCCCGCGAGTGCGGTTGCCCATCTTGGCCACGTGGTCGACGATCTGCTCGAACGCCGGGTACGCGAAGGCGTCGAACTGCATCTCAACGACGGGGCGCATCCCGTTCATGGCCATGCCGACGGCGGTGCCGACGATGCCGGCCTCCGCGAGCGGGGTGTCGAAGCAGCGGCTCTCGCCGAAGCGCTCGGCCAGCTTGTCGGTGATGCGGAACACGCCGCCGAGGGTTCCGACGTCCTCCCCGAAGATGAGGACCGACGGATCGGCGGCGAGCGAGTCGGCGAGAGCCCGGTTGAGGGCCTGGGCCATCGTCATGGTAACGGGGGCGTCCGCCGCGCGGTCGGCGGGCGCGTCGTGGGTGAGCGTCATCGTGCGGCCTCCTCGGCGGCGAGCTGCTGCGCCTGCTCGCGCAACTGCGGCGTGGGCGTCGCGTACACGTACTCGAACAGCTGCGCCGGGTCCGCGTCCGTCTCGGCGCTGATCGCCTCGCGCAGGCCGGAGGCGACGCGCTCGGCCTGGGCGTGGAATTCGACGTCATCGCCGTCCGACAGCGCCCCCTCGGCGGTGAGCCACGCGCGGAGGCGCACCAGCGGGTCGCGCGGGACCCACGCCTCCACCTCCTCCTGCTTCCGATAGCGGGAGGCGTCGTCCGCGTTCGTGTGCGACTTCATGCGGTAGGTGCGGGCCTCGACGAGCGTGGGGCCGCCGCCCTCGCGCGCCTCCTTGACGGCCTCGCCGAGGACCGCGAGCAGAGCCGCCAGGTCGTTGCCGTCGACGAGCCGCCCGCGCATGCCGTAGCCGACGCCCTTGTGCGCGAGGCTGGGTGCTGCGGTCTGGCGGCTGAGCGGCACGGAGATGGCATAGCCGTTGTTCTGGACGAGGAAGACCACCGGCAGGTGGAACACGGCGGCGAAGTTGAGGGCCTCGTGGAAATCGCCCTCGCTAGTGGCGCCGTCGCCGCACATCGCGAGCACGACGGTCTCCTCGCCGCGGAGACGCGCTGCGTGAGCGAAGCCGACGGCGTGCAGCAGCTGCGTGGCGAGCGGGGTGGCTTGGGGCGCGACGTTGTGCTCGCGCGGGTCGTACCCGGAGTGCCAGTCGCCGCGCAAGAGCACGAACGCCTCGTAGGGGTCGACGCCACGTGCGATGACGGACACCGTGTCGCGGTAGGTCGGGAAGAGCCAGTCGTCGTCGCCGAGCACCATGGCCGCGGCGACCTCGCACGCCTCCTGCCCGTGCGACGACGGGTAGACGGCGAGCCGCCCCTGGCGTACCAGCGCATCGGCCTGGTCGTTGAGTCGCCGGCCGAGCACGAGGAGGCGGTAGCCCTCGCGCAGCATCCCCGCGGACGGGAACCGGTCGGACGGGAAGACGGCGGCCGCGCCGGGGTCGGGCGCGCCCGTCTCGTCGATGAGCCGCAGCGGGGTGTCGCCCGGCAGCAGGTCGTCGGCGTTCATCTCTTCTCCTTTGAAAGACGTCGCTGCCTCCCAGGATGACTTCGGTGGACCTCCGGCGCTATGGGTCCGTGGTTTTTGAGACGGAATGCATCTTCCATGCCCAATTGGGTGTCAGACTGTCTAGCACCATGGACGAGATCGATGCCCGCATTCTGGACGCTCTGCGCGCCGATGGGCGCGCCTCCATCACGGCCGTCGCGGAGGCGGCGCACGTGTCGCGCGCGAACGCCTACGCACGGGTCGCCCGGCTCGTCGACGACGGCGTCATCACGGGGTTCACGGCCAAGGTCGACCCGCGGCTGTCCGGGCGCGGATCGTCGGCGTATGTCACGATGCGCGTCGAGCAGGCGGCCTGGCACGAGCTGCGGGACCGGCTGCGCGAGATCCCGGAGGTCGAGCACTTCGCTCTCGTCGGAGGCGACTTCGACGTGATCCTCCTCGTGCGGGCCCGCGACAACGAGGACCTGCGGCGGGTCGTGCTCGAAGAGCTGACGAGCATCCCGTCCGTGCGCGACACGAAGACGTCGCTCGTGTTCGAGGACCACGACCAGCGGTGAGGCGGCCTGCGGGCGCTGCCGCCGCATGCCCGCGCCGAGGTGCTCGTAGATGCGCCGCGGCCCGGCGTGTCGGCGACATGTGCGAGCACCTCGATGGGAGGGAGGGAGGGGCCGGCCGCCCCGGCTTGCCCCGGGCGGGCGGGTCTGCGACGATGGTTTCCTGACCGTTCGTTCGGTAATTCGGCGCGATTCGAGGGAGAACTGCGATGCCGGAGGCTTTCCTCGTCGGAGGCGCTCGCACGCCCACCGGCCGCTACGGCGGCGCGCTCGCGGGCGTGCGCCCCGACGACCTGGCCGCGCTCGTCGTGGGCGAGGCCGTTCGCCGCGCCGGTCTGGAGGGGCACGGTCACGAGATCGACGAGGTCATCCTCGGCGCGGCGAACCAGGCGGGCGAGGACAACCGCAACGTGGCGCGCATGGCGGTGCTACTGTCCGGCCTCCCCGACGAGGTGCCCGCGATCACGGTGAACCGGCTGTGCGCCTCCGGGCTCAGCGCCGTGACGATGGCGGCGCAGGCGATCCGCGCGGGCGATGCGGACATCATCGTCGCGGGCGGTGTCGAGTCGATGACGCGCGCTCCGTGGGTGCAGGCGAAGCCTGAGCGACCGTGGGCGAAGCCGGGCCCGCAGTTCGACACCTCCATCGGCTGGCGCTTCACCAACCCGAGGCTGCTCGCGCGCGACAAGGCGACCTTCTCGATGCCCGAGACCGCGGAGGAGGTCGCGCGGCTCGACGGAATCACCCGCGAGGAGGCCGACGCCTTCGCCCTCGACAGCCATCGCCGGGCCGCCGCCGCGGCGGACGCCGGCCGATTCGCGGATGAGCTCCTGCCCGTCGCCACGCCGAAGGGCGCCGTGACCTCCGACGAGGGCATCCGCCGAGACAGCAGCATGGAGGCGCTCGCCGCCCTTCGCCCCGTGGTCGCGGGAGGCGAGGTGGTCACCGCAGGCAACGCCTCCCCGCTCAACGACGGCGCTTCCGCGATCGTCGTTGCCAGCGAGGCCGCCATCGACCGGCTGGGACTGACGCCGCGAGCGCGAGTCGTCGCCGGCGCGAGCGCGGGCGTCGCGCCGGAGATCATGGGACTGGGACCAGTCCCGGCGACGAACAAGGTTCTCGAGCGTTCCGGCCTCAGCGTCGACGACCTGGGGTCGATCGAGCTCAACGAGGCCTTCGCCAGCCAGGCGCTCGCGTGCATCCGGCGCCTCGGACTCGACCCCGCGCGAGTCAACGCCGACGGCGGCGCGATCGCGCTCGGCCACGCCCTCGGGTCCAGCGGCGCGCGGATCCTCGTCACGCTCCTGGGGCGGATGGAGCGCGAGAACAGCCGGTACGGCCTCGCGACCATGTGCGTCGGCGTCGGCCAGGGCGCGGCGCTCATCGTGGAGGGGGTCCGATGACCGCGCACGCCACCCTCCTCATCGACGAATCCGCCGACCGCGTCGTCGTCACCCTCAACCGGCCCGAGAAGCGCAACGCGATCGACGCCCGCATGGTGGAGGAGCTGCACGCCGTCTGCGAGACCCTCGAGGCCGAGCCGCGGATCCTGATCATCACCGGAGCCGATGGTGTCTTCGCGTCCGGCGCCGACATCGCCGAACTGCTCGAGCGCACCGCCGCCGACGCCCGCCGGGGCATCAACGCGACGGTCTTCTCGCGCATCAACAGCCTCCCGATGCCCGTGATCGCGGCGGTCGACGGCTGGGCCCTCGGTGGAGGCGCCGAGCTGGCGTACGCGGCCGACCTGCGCGTCGGCACGCCGCGGGTCCGCATCGGCAATCCCGAGACGGGCCTCGGGATCATCGCCGCGGCGGGTGCCCTGTGGCGGCTGCCCGAGCTCGTCGGCGAGCCGCTCGCGATGGAGCTCGCCCTGACGGGGCGCGTGCTCACCGGCGAGGAGGCGCTGGCTGTTCGCCTCCTGTCGCAGCTGTTCGAACCGGACGACCTGCTCGCCGGCGCGCACGCGCTCGCCGATCGCATCGCCGCGAACGACCCGCTCGCCACCCGCATGACCAAGGAGGTGCTGCGTGCACCCCGCGCGGACCACCCGCGGGTCGAACGGGAGGCGCAGGCCGTGCTGTTCGAGTCGCCCGAGAAGCGGCGGCGGATGACGGAGTTCCTCGAGAGGAGGCGGCGATGAGCGAGTCGGTGAGAGCCGGCGCACCCGAGAAGGGCCGGCCCGCGCGCATCGGAGTGATCGGCGGCGGACGGATGGGCTCCGGCATCGCCCACGCCTTCCTCATGGCCGGGGCGGACGTCGCTGTCGTCGAGCGGGACGCGACGGCCGCGCAGGCCGCCCGCGACCGCATCCTCGACGCCGTCGCGGCGAGCGTCGAACGCGGCGCGGCCGCCCCCGACCCCGACCGCCTGGTGGTCACCGTCACCTGGGAGGCGCTAGCCGGCGGGGAGCTCGTGGTCGAGGCGGTGCCCGAGGTGGTCCTGCTCAAGCGGGAGGCGCTCCGCCGCGCCGAGGACCTCATCGGACCCGACGCCGTGCTCGCGACCAACACCTCCTCGCTGTCGATCGACGTGCTGGCGGAGGGGCTGGAGCGCCCCGGGGCCTTCCTCGGCATGCACTTCTTCAACCCGGTGCCCGCGTCGGCGCTCGTGGAGGTCGTGACCGGCTCCCGTACCGCGCCGACCGCCGCCGAACAGGCGACCGAGTGGGTGCAGCGCCTCGGCAAGACCGCCGTCGTCGTCCGCGACTCGCCCGGGTTCGCCTCCTCGCGGCTCGGCGTGCTGCTCGGCCTGGAGGCGATCCGCATGGTCGAGGAGGGTGTCGCCACGCCCGACGACATCGACCTGGCGATGACCCTCGGGTACAAGCACCCGGTCGGGCCGCTCCGACTCACCGACATCGTCGGGCTGGACGTGAGGCTCGACATCGCCGAATACCTGGCGCGCGAGCTCGGGCCGCGGTACGAGCCTCCGGAGCTCCTCCGCACGATGGTCGCGGAGGGGATGCTCGGCCGGAAGAGCGGCCGCGGGTTCTACGAGTGGCCGGGCGCTGCGCCGTCCGGCGACTCCGAGCCTCCTAGCGACCCGGAGCGTCGATGATCAGGTTAGTGATGCGCGCCGTGCAGAGGCGGTTGCCGTCCTCGTCGCTCACGACGACCTCGTGCGACGTGATCGTGCGGCCGAGCCGGATAGCCGTCGCCACCCCGGTGATGAGGCCGGAACGCGCCGACCGGTGGTGCGTCGCGTTGATGTCGACGCCCACCGCGCTCCGCCCGGGGCCCGCGTGGATGACCGCCGCCCACGAGCCGAGCGCTTCCGCGAACGCCACCGACGCGCCTCCATGGAGCAGACCGAACGACTGGCGGTTGCCCTCGACCGGCATGGTCGCAACGACGCGCTCGGCCGACTGCTCCAGGATGCGCACGCCCATCTTCTCGTCGAGCTCGCCGAGCTCGATCGTCCACCCGTCACCCGTCACGTCGTCGCCGGCCATTCGGCCAGCCTACCGAGGAGGTCACCGATGACCCTGCCCAGCTACATCCGCGACGAATGGTGGTCGCCCGACGAATCGGTGAACGGCGCGGAGGTGCGCGACGCCTCCACCGGCGAGGTCATCGCGCTGATCGGAGCCGACGGGCTCGACCTGGGCGGTGCCCTCGAGTACGCCCGCGAGACCGGGCAGGCGTCGCTCGGCGAGCTGACCTTCCACCAGCGGGCGCTCCTCCTGAAGCAGCTCGCGCAGGCGCTGACCGAACGCAAGCAGGAGCTGTACGGCCTGTCCCTGCGGGCGGGCGCCACCCGCGCCGATGCCTGGATCGACGTCGACGGCGGCATCGGTGCGCTCTTCACGTACGGGTCGAAGGGGAGGCGCGAGCTGCCGAACGCGCGCGTCGTCGTCGACGGGCCGGCCGAGCAGCTCTCGAAGGACGGCAGCTTCCTCGGGAGGCACGTGTTCACGCGCCTCCCCGGTGTCGCCGTGCAGATCAACGCCTTCAACTTCCCCGTGTGGGGCATGCTCGAGAAGCTCGGGCCGTCCTTCCTCGCCGGCATGCCGACGCTCGTGAAGCCGGCGACGCCGACCGCCTACATCGCCGAGCACGCCGTCCGGATCATGGTCGAGTCGGGCCTCCTGCCGGCGGGGACGCTGCAGCTCGTGTGCGGGTCGGTGCCGGGGCTGTTCGACCACCTCCGGCTCGGCGACCTCGTCGCGTTCACCGGCTCGGCGTCGACGGCCGAGCGCCTCCGCTCGCACGACTCCGTCCAGACGGGAGGCGTCCGCTTCACGAGCGAGACCGACTCGATCAACGCCTCCGTGCTCGGGCCGGACGCGGTGCCGGGCACGCCCGAGTTCGACGCGTACGTCAAGCAGCTCGTCGTCGAGCTGACCGCCAAGTCGGGGCAGAAGTGCACCGCGATCCGTCGTGCGATCGTGCCGGCGCCGCTCGTCGATGATGTCGCCGCGGCGGTCCGCACCCGGATCGCGGAGCGGGTCGTCGTCGGCGACCCTCGCGCCGAGGGCGTCACCATGGGACCGCTCGCGTCGCAGGAGCAGCGCCAGGAGGTGCTGCGCCAGGTGGGAGCACTGGTGGCGGCGGGCGGCGAGCTCGTCATCGGCGGCCTCGACCAGCCGAGCGTGACCCGGGCGGACGGGACCGTCGGCGCCGCCGTCGAGGGCGCCTTCGTGGCCCCGATCCTGCTGCGCTTCGCCGACGCGTGGACGCCCGCGGCGCACACGGTGGAGGCGTTCGGGCCCGTTGCAAGCCTCCTCCCCTACGACACCACCGCCGAGGCCGTCGCCCTCGTGGCCCGCGGTGGCGGATCTCTCGTCACCAGCGTCGCGACCCACGACCCCGATGTGGCCCGCGAGCTGGTGCTCGGCTCGGCCGCCTACAACGGGCGCGTGCTGGTGCTCGATCGGGACGATGCGCGCACCTCCACCGGGCACGGGTCCCCGATGCCGCACCTCGTGCACGGCGGTCCCGGACGCGCCGGCGGCGGGGAGGAGCTGGGCGGCATCCGCGCGGTGCTGCACCACATGCAGCGGACCGCCCTGCAGGGCTCCCCCGACATGCTGACCGCGCTGACCGGCGTCTGGCACGCGGGCGCCTCCGCCGACAGCTCCGGTCCGCACCCGTTCCGCAAGTCGCTGTCGACGCTGCGGATCGGCGACCAGGTGCAGTCGGGCGAGCGGGAGATCACCCTCGACGACATCGAGACGTTCGCAGCGTTCACCGGCGACACCTTCTATGCGCACATGGACGAGGAGGCGGCGGCGGCCAACCCGTTCTTCCCCGGCCGGGTGGCGCACGGGTACCTGCTCGTTTCGTGGGCGGCGGGGCTGTTCGTCGACCCGGCTCCGGGTCCCGTGCTCGCGAACTACGGGCTCGAGGACCTGCGGTTCCTGACGCCCGTCGTGCCGGGCGACAGCATCCGCGTCGCGCTGACCGCGAAGCAGATCACGCCCCGCGAGACCGACGAGTACGGGGAGGTGCGCTGGGACGCCCGCATCCTGAACCAGCGCGACGAGGTGGTCGCGACGTACGACGTGCTGACGCTGGTGGCGAAGTAGCGGCTGCCCTCCGCCGAGTCCCCCAAGAGTGCGCGCGACACGCCGGCCCGACGCGCAGTCTTAGGGGACTCGATCTCGGGGGGGGCGCCGCGCCCGCTCAGCGCAGCGCCAGCGCGATCACGGTGTCGGCGAGCTCGTCGGGGGTGACCGGGCCGTCGGGGTGGTACCACTCCGTGAGCGAGTTGATCATGCCGAAGAGGAGGCGCGCGACCACCGCGGGTTCTCCCTCCACCCGGAGCGACCCCTCCGACCGGGCGGCGTCGACGAGCTCGGCGACAGCGTGGTCGAAGGCGCGCCGGCGAGCGAGAGCGGCCCGCTCCACCTCCGTGTTGCCGCGGACGCGCAGCAGCAGCGTGACGTACGGCAGCTTGTCGGCGAGGACCAGCACCGCGCCGCGGAGCGCGAACGCCAGCCGATCGGTCGCGCTCCCGGTGACGGCGGCGGCCGAGCGGAGCACTCCCTCCAGCCCGTCGAGCGCCTCGTCGAGGGCCAGCCGGAGCAGTTCCTCCTTGGAGGCGACGTGATGGTAGATCGCCGATTTCGACAGTCCCAGCCGCCCGGCGAGCATGCCGATGGAGGTCGCGTCATAGCCGTGCTCGTTGAAGGCGGCCACCGCGACGGCGAGGATGCCGCGCTGGTCGTACCCGGGGCGGCCTCGGCGCAGCGTGTCGGTCACGCGCCCAGTGTGGCACGATCCCCGAGCCGAGGATATACTTACCGAACGATCATTCAGGAATTCGGGGAGCGTCGATGAAGACCCTCACGAGCCGCCACCAGGGCGAGCAGAGCACCGGCGAGAGCGCCGGCCACGCCGGGTCCGCCGGCCACAGGCAGGCCACCAGCCACGGCGCCCCCACGGCCCGTAGCCACGACCCGGCCGACGACGAGGCGGGGCGCGCCGCGTTCGACGCGCTGATCGCGGCCGACTCCCGCGTCGAGCCGACCGACTGGATGCCCGACGACTACCGCCGGACGCTCATCCGCCAGATGTCCCAGCACGCGCACTCCGAGATCATCGGCATGCAGCCCGAGGCGAACTGGATCACCCGGGCGCCGAGCCTCAAGCGCAAGGCCATCCTCATGGCGAAGGTCCAGGACGAGGCGGGCCACGGCCTCTACCTCTACTCCGCGACCGAGACGCTCGGCGTGACCCGCGACGAGCTCACCGAACAGCTCATCTCCGGCAAGGCGAAATACTCGTCGATCTTCAACTACCCGACCCTGAGCTGGGCGGACATCGGCGCGATCGGCTGGCTCGTCGACGGCGCCGCCATCTGCAACCAGGTGCCGCTCTGCCGCTGCTCGTACGCGCCGTATGGCCGCGCGATGGTCCGCATCTGCAAGGAGGAGTCGTTCCACCAGCGCCAAGGTTTCGAGATCCTCCTCACCCTGATGCGCGGCACGGAGGCGCAGCGGCGCATGGCTCAGGAGGCGGTCGACCGCTGGTACTGGCCGTCGCTGATGATGTTCGGGCCGCCCGACGGCGACTCGCCGAATTCGGCCCGGTCGATGGCCTGGAAGATCAAGCGGTTCTCGAACGACGAGCTGCGGCAGCGCTTCGTCGGCATGCTCGTGCCGCAGGCGGAGGCGCTCGGCGTGACCCTCCCCGACCCCGAGCTGCGTTGGAACGAAGAGCGCCAGGCCTACGACATGGGCCCGATCGACTGGTCGGAGCTGCAGGAGGTGATCGCGGGCCGCGGCCCGTGCAACGCCCAACGCATGCAGCGGCGGCGCGAGGCTCACGAGGACGGCGCCTGGGTCCGCGAGGCGGCGGCCGAGTACGCCCGCAAGCAGGCTGAGCGCACTCCCCACGAGGAGGCCGTCGCGTGACCGGCACTGAAGAGGGAGGCACGAAACCGTCGACCGCGCGTTCGGAGACCAGGAACGCCGCCGGCTGGCCGCTGTGGGAGGTGTTCGTCCGCGCCTCCCGGGGCCTCAGCCATGTGCACGTCGGCTCCCTGCACGCGCCCGACGAGCAGCTCGCGGTGCGGAATGCGCGAGACCTGTACACGCGGAGGAACGAGGGCGTCTCCATCTGGGTCGTCCGGTCGGACGCGATCACGACGAGCGACCCGGACGCCAAGGACGCGTTCTTCGAGTCGCCGTCGGGCAAGAACTACCGCCACGCCACGTATTACACGGAGAGCGAAGGGGTGAAGCACCTGTGAGCGACGAGCCCGGCACCCACGAGCCCGGCACCCACGAGCGCGGCGCCCCCGACCACGGCCACGTCGAGCTCAGCGCCGTCACCCTCTCGGCCGAGTTCGTCTCGACCGACGCGCCCGCGACCCCCGATGTCGCCGAGTACGCCCTGTGGCTCGGCGACGACGCGCTCATCCTGTCGCAGCGGCTCGGCGCCTGGATCTCCCGGGCTCCGGAGCTCGAGGAGGACGTCGCGCTCGCCAACATCGCGCTCGACCTCATCGGGCACGCGCGCTCCCTCCTCCGCTACGCCGGCACGGCGACCGGGCGCACCGAGGACGACCTGGCGTACTGGAGGGACGAGACCGCGTTCCGGTCCGCCCACCTGTTCGAGCAGCCCAACGGCGACTTCGCGCACACCATCGTTCGCCAGTTCGCAGCGGCCCACTACTTCTTCGAGCTGTACGACCGCCTCCGCCTCTCGACCGATCCGGTGCTCGCCGGAGTCGCCGCGAAGGCCGTGAAGGAGGTCGACTACCACCGCGACCACGCCGACCAGTGGATGCTGCGCCTCGCTCTCGGCACCGACGAGTCGCGCCGCCGGACGCTCACCGCCCTCGCGGATGTGTGGCCGAGCGTGGCGGAGCTATTCCGGGACGAGCCGCTGATCGACCGGCTCGAGGGCATCGCGGTCCGTCCCTCCACGCTGTTGGAGCCGTTCGACGCCTCCCTCCGCCCGGTGCTCGAGGAGACCGGGATCGAGCCGCCCACGACGTTCGCCTCCTCGGGCGGGGGCCGCCGCGGGCGCCACTCCGAGTACCTGGGGCCGCTCCTCGCGGAGCTCCAGGTGCTCGCGCGACAGCACCCGGGAGCGACATGGTGAACCACTTCGCGGAGGCGGAACGGGCCTGGGAGGCGGCGGCCGCGGTCATCGACCCGGAGGTCCCGGTGCTGACGATCGACGACCTCGGCATCCTGCGCGAGGTGACCGTGACCGATGACGGGGTCGAGGTCGTCATGACCCCGACGTACTCGGGCTGCCCCGCGATGGACACGATCCGCGAAGACGTCGTCCGCGCTCTGGCCGCGGAGGGCTTCGAGCGGGTGAGCGTGCGGCTCGCCCTCTCGCCCGCGTGGACGACCGACTGGATCAGCACAGACGGCAAGCGCGCCCTCGAGGAGTTCGGGATCGCGCCTCCCACCGGCGTCGCCGCGGCCGGTGGACCGGTCCGGCTGACTCTCGCCGTGAAGTGCCCGCACTGCGGGTCGCTGAAGACCCGGCAGCTCTCACGGTTCGGGTCGACCTCCTGCAAGGCGCTGTTCGTGTGCGAGGAGTGCTCGGAGCCCTTCGACCACTTCAAGGCGCTGTGAGGGCGCGGTCGATGGCCCGGGCGCGATTCCACACGCTCGCCGTGGCCGATGTGCGTCCGCTGACGGCGGCCAGCGTGGAGGTGACGTTCGCGGTCCCCGACGAGCTGGCGGGCGAGTACGACTATCTTCCGGGACAGCACGTTGCCCTGCGCGCGACGGTCGAGGGGCGCGAGCTGCGACGCAGCTATTCGATCTGCAGACCGCCGCAGCCGGCCCGGGAGGGACGCCCCGGCCGCATCTCGGTGGCGATCAAGCGCGACCTGGGCGGCGCCTTCTCGACCTGGGCGACGACCCAGCTGAAGCCCGGCGACCGGATCGATGTCATGAGCCCCCAGGGCACGTTCACGGTCGACCTGGAGGCGCTCGACGGCACGCACGTGGCGGGCATCGCGGCGGGGTCAGGCATCACGCCGCTGATGGCGCTCGCATCCAGCGTGCTGACCGCCTCCCCCACCTCGCGCTTCACGCTCGTATACACCAACCGCACAGCGATCGACGTGATGTTCCTGGAGGAGCTGGCCGACCTCAAGGACCGCTACCCCTCGCGCCTGGCGCTGCACCACGTTCTCTCGCGCGAACAGCGCTCCGCCCCGCTGCTGTCTGGGCGCATCGACGAGGATCGCCTCCGCCGGATGCTCGACGCGCTGCTGCCGCCGGAGACCGTCGACGAGTGGTTCCTCTGCGGGCCGTTCGAGCTCGTGCAGCTGTGCCGCGACGTGCTCGAGACGTACGACGTGCCGCGCGACCGCGTGCACTTCGAGCTGTTCACGACCGGGGAGCCGGGCGAGCCGCGCGGCGATGTCGGCCACCCGGTCGTCGTCCACGAGGGCGAGAAGACGGCGACGGTCGAGTTCACGCTCGACGGGACGACGTCGACAGTGACCACGCCGGTCGACGCGAACGAGTCGGTGCTCAACGCCGCGCTCAGGGTGCGCGCCGACGTACCGTTCGCGTGCACGGGCGGGGTGTGCGGGACGTGCCGGGCGCGCCTCCTCTCGGGCGACGTCCGGATGACGGAGAACTACGCGCTCGAGCCGGAGGAGCTGGAGGCGGGCTACGTGCTCACCTGCCAGTCGCACCCGCTGACCGACCGCGTCGTGGTCGACTACGACGTGTGAGCCTCCTGGAGGAACAGTGATCGATCTCGCCATCGCCGACGGCATCGCCCGGATCACGCTGAACGCGCCGCAGCGACTCAACGCCCTCGGACCTGAGGGCCTCAGGGAGCTCGACGCCGCGTACGCATCCGCCGAGGAGGCGCGCGTCCGTGCCCTGGTGCTGCGCGGCGCGGGGAGGTCGTTCTGCGCCGGACGCGACATCGCCGGGGTCGACCCGGCAACCGACGACGTCTCGGGGTATCTCGACCGGCTGGTCGCGCCGCTCATGCGCCGGATGGCGGCCTTCCCCGCCCCGACCTTCGCGGCCGCTCAGGGAGCCGCCCTGGGTGTCGGGCTCGGCCTCCTGCTCGCCACCGATGTCGTGTTCGTGGCCGAGGACGCCAAGGTCGGCTCACCGTTCGCCGCGCTCGGCGCCGCGCTCGACTCCGGCGGCCACTGGCTGCTCGTCTCGCGCCTGGGGCCGCACCGCGCGCTCGACCTCATCTACTCGGGGAGGCTCATCTCGGGTGAGGAGGCGGTGGCCGGCGGCCTGTTCTCGCGAGCTCTCCCCGCCTCCCAGCTGGACGAACAGGTGGAGGCGGCGGCGAGCGCGGCAGCGAGCGGTGCGACCCAGGCGCTTCTGGCGAGCAAGCGCATCGTGGCCGGCCTGCGCGACGGCTCGCTCGACCTGTGGGGGTCGGTGGCCGCCGAGAACGCGGCCCAGGCCGCCCTCCGCGACACGGCCGACTACCGCGAGGGCTTCCGCGCCTTCCAGGAGAAGCGCCCCCCGCACTTCCGCGGCCGCTGACCGCCTCCCCCGCCCCCACCCACCCGCGAGTCCCCCAAGAATGCGGCGTCCAGCCCCGAAATCGCGAACTCTGGGGAGACTCGATAGCGGGCGCGGCGAGCGCCAGGCACGGAGGCGCGCGGAGCGCGGGGCGCGCGTCAGACGCGGGCGGCGAGGAGGCGGCGCACGGCTCCGAGCGGGATCGGCACCCAGCTGGGCCGGTGCCGGGCCTCGTACGTGACCTCGTACACCGCCTTGTCGAGCTCGAACGCGTCGACGAGGCTCTGGTGGTCCTGCAACTCGCTGCCGGCGATCGACGCGTACCCCTCGAGGTATGCCTCCCGGGCGCGCGCGGCCCACGCCGAGGCGTCGATGGGAGGCTCGCGCTGGGCCAGCGAGCCCGCCACGTAGTCGAACGAGCGCAGCATCCCGGCGACGTCGCGCATGGTCGCGTCCGGCTCGGACCGCTCCGACAGCGGGCGCAGCGGCTCCCCCTCGAAGTCGATGAACTGCCAGCCGCGATCCGGCGAGAACAGCACCTGCCCGAGGTGCAGATCGCCGTGGATCCGCTGGAGGATCGGCACCGGGGACGCGGCGGCCGCCTCGTACACCGCGGCGATCCCCTCCCGCAGCTCGGACACCTCCGGCACCTCGGTCGTCGTGATCGTGAGGCGTCGGAACATGGCGTCCAGCGCTCGACCGATGTCCTCACGCGTGGCTTCGCGCGTCGGCAGCACCCGCGCCATCAGCTTGTGCAGCTCTGCGGTGCCGGAGCCGAGGGCGAACGCACGATCGGCGAAGTCCTCCCCCGCTTCGGCGGCGGTGACTGCGAGTTCCCAGCCGTCCTCCGCTCCGGGCACGAAGTCCTGGATGAGCCCCAGCTCGCCGTGGGCGGCGCGGCCGTCCGGGAGGGGCCAGTCGCCCGTCACCCAGCCGAGGAGCGCGGGGGTGCGGCGCGAGCCTCCCTCGGTCAGCGCCGCGAGCGTGGAGACGTCGGGGTTCTCGCCGTCCTGCACCACGCGGAACACCTTCACGAGCGCCAGCCGGCCGTCGTCGAGCTCGGCCACGATCGACGTGTTCGACTGCTCGCCGGTGAGCCGACGGGAGGAGCGGACCGCGATGCGCGGGGCCAGCGCGTGCCCCGCGGCGGACGCCTCCCGCCCTTCGGTCCGCCCGCCGCCGGTCATCAGGTCGACCAGTGCGGAGACGTACACCTCCTCGGCGGGCCCGTCGTAGAGGAGGCGGCCGCCCGCCTCCCCGATGAAGGCCGACGGGTCGCCCTCGCCGCTGGATCGCGCGACGACGGGCACCTGGTACACGCGCGGGGTCCGGGGTGCGTCATCGCAGAAGAAGTACGTGACGATCCGTGCGTCGGGGTCGGCCGGCTCGATGTCGAACGACCCGAGCAGCCGCAACCGCGGTTCCACGCTCTTGGTCGAATACCAGCGCTGGCGCCGCATCCACGACCCCACGAGCTCCGTGAGTTCGGTCATGCCTGAACCGTACGCCCGGGATGCGGGTTGGGCGATAACGGCAGGCGAACATGCAGGGAAGGCGGGCGAACGTGCATGGCCCGCGGTCGGATTCGCGCGACGGAGCGCGACTACCGGGTCCCGAGCGCGATGCCGCGCGCGGCCATGAACGGCAGCGGGTCGATCTGGACGCCGTTCACGCGCACTTCGAAGTGGAGGTGGCACCCGGTGGAGGCGCCGGTCGTCCCGACCTGTGCGATCGCCTGCCCCGCGGCGATCTGCTCGCCGACGGTCACGCCGATCCCCCCGTCGCGGATGTGCCCGTATGCGGTCCGGACAGCACCGCCGTGGTCGATCAGGATGAAGTTGCCGTACGACCCGTTCGGCCCGGCCGCGACGACGGTGCCGGCCGCCGCGGCGAAGATGGTGGTCCCGCAGGCCGCGCCGATGTCATCACCCGGATGGAACGGCGCGGTTCCCGCCGGCCGGGAGGGACGCGGCCCGAACCCGTCGGTCAGCGAGCCGTGGACGGGGAGCGCCCAGCCGTCCGGGATGAGCGACGGGTCGACCGTGAGGGAGGACCAGCCCTGCCCCGCCGTGATCACCGTCGGCAGGGAGGCGAGGGCCGCCGCCGCCGAGTCCACGCGACCCTGCGCTGCGGCGACCTGTTCCGCGGGCGTGGTCGTGTCGACCGATCCGACCGCGGCGTCGGCCTGTCGCGCTGTCGTGTCGAGCCGGTCCGCCGCCTTCCGATCGCTCACCGCCGCCGCGATCGCCGCGTTGCGGTCGGCCGCGAGGGCATTCAGCCGGTTCACCGCGCCGAGCTTGGTCAGCAGGTCGCCCGGTGTGGTCAGCGCCGCCGAGAGCGGGTCGGGGTGGAGGCCCGCCGCCCCGGTCGTCCGGAGGAGAGCGGTGGCGTAGGCGGCGGAGGCGAGCGCCTTCTTGCGGGCGGCGTCCGCCTGCGTGGTGAGCGCCTCCGCAGCGGCCTGGGCCTGGGCCCGCGCGTGCTCGGCGGCGCGGGCGGCGTCGGAGGCGTCCGCGAGCTCCTGCTGCGCCGAGGCGAGGTCGGTGGCGAGCTGCGCGGCCTGCTGCACGTCGACGGGGTTCGCGGTCACCCCGGGATCGATCTGCGGGAGGTCCAGCGGCACGTTGTCGGTCGGCGGGGGCCCCTCAGGCGTCGGGGACGGCGTCGCGCCGGGCGAACCGGGCGTGCTGGGGGTCGGCGTCGGAGTGGGGGTCGGCGTCGGGGCGGGCGTGCGCGTCGGAGTGGGCGTCGGGGCGGGCGTGCGCGTCGGAGTAGGCGTCGGGGTGGGCGTCGGCGTCGGCGTCGGGGTGGGCGTCGGCGTCGGCGTCGGGGTGGGCGTCGGCTTCGGCGTCGGCGTCACCGTCGACGGCGACGGCGACGGCGTGACCGTCGGAACCGGTGTCGTCCGGATGGCATCGCTCCCCGGCGTCGGTGTCACGCACGATGTCGCGGCGCACCCCTCCGCCGCCGCTGCCTGCGGCGCGAGCACGACACCCGCGGCCAGCGCCACCGCCAGCCAGGCGGGAGCCCAGCGGCGCGGTCCCCCGCGTCGTCGCCTGCCCTGCCCCGTCGACGACCGTCCCATGGTTGCGCGGCCCACGGGCGAACGCCGCCAGGCCGTAGTGAGATACTCTCACCGGGCGCGGAGGCGCGACAAGGACCCCGAAAGGGGTCGGATGCTGTTCCCAGCCTCGGCACGTTACGGTGAAGGATTGTGACGGACACCTCTGCCCCTACGCGCCCGCGCTCCTCCCGCCGGAGATCGGGGTGGAAGACCCTCCTCCGCGACGTCGTGATCATCTTCGTCGTCGCGGTGCTGGTGTCCTTCCTCATCAAGACGTTCGTCGCGCGGTCGTTCTACATCCCGTCCGGGTCGATGGAGAACACCCTCCAGATCAACGACCGCATCATCGTCAACGAGCTTCAGCCGAAGGTGTTCGGCCTCCAGCGCGGCGACGTGATCGTGTTCAAGGATCCGGGCGGCTGGCTGCCTCCCGCCGCGCCCCAGACGGGCAACGCCCTCCAGCAGACGGTCGGCGGCGTCCTCGACTTCGTCGGCCTCGGCGCCTCCGACTCCGACCAGCACCTCGTGAAGCGCCTCATCGGCCTGCCGGGCGACCACATCACGTGCTGCAACGCCCTCGGGCAGATGAGCGTGAACGGCGTGCCGCTGAAGGAGCCCTACGTGCTCCTCCCCGCCGGCGTGCAGGCCGTGTCCGGCAAGCAGTTCGACGTCACCGTGCCGAAGGGCAGCGTCTGGGTGATGGGCGACAACCGCTACAACTCCGCCGACTCGCGGTATCACATGGACGACCCGGGCAAGGGTTTCGTGCCGCTGAGCGACGTCGTGGGCAAAGCCTTCGTCATCAGCTGGCCGGCCAGCCACTGGACCTGGCTCGACGACTACCCCGACGTGTTCCGCGGGGTGGAGCGCGAAGACCAGAACTAGCCTGGGCTCGTGGACGCGGATCGTGGCAACGGTCGGCCCGTCGTAGAAACGCACGCCGGGCGGGTCCGCGGCGTGGATGACGGACGCGTCGCGGTCTGGCGGGGCATCCGCTACGGCCGGCCTCCGATCGGCGCGGGCCGCTGGCGCGCGCCCGAGCCGCCGGAACCGTGGGAGGGGGTCGCGGACGCCTCCCGGTTCGGCCCCGCGTCGCCGCAGAGCCGCACACCCGGCGTCCCGCTCAGCCCGGACACGGTGTTCGACGAGGACTGCCTGTTCCTGAACGTCTGGCGACCGTCGGGAGGCGCGGACCGCAAGCCCGTGATGGTCTGGCTGCACGGCGGCGCGTACGCCTTCGGCTCCACGGCCCAGCCCATCTACGACGCGTCCGCGTTGGTCACGACGGGGGACGTGATCGTCGTAACCGTCGCCTACCGCCTGGGCGCGCTCGGCTTCCTCGATCTGCGCTCGGTCGCGTCCGCCGGCGAGGACTTCGACACCAACCTGGCGCTCCGTGATGTGCTGCTGGCGCTCGCCTGGGTGCGGGACGAGATCGCGGCGTTCGGGGGCGACCCGGGCACCGTCACAGTGTTCGGTCAGTCCGCCGGAGCCGGTCTCGTCACGGCCCTGCTCGCCAGCCCCGCTGCAGCGGGTCTCTTCCATCGCGCCATCTCAGAGAGCTCCCCGGCGGGTTCGATGTACGGAGCGGAGCGGTCGGCTGCTGTCGCCGCACGCTTCCTCGCGGCCGCCGGCGTCCGCGCCGACGACTCGGTCACGCTCCGGCGCCTCCCCGTCGAGAAGATCGTCGAGGCCGCCGCGACGGTCTATCGGGAGGTGCCGGTCGCGTCTCCCGGCACCCTCGCCTTCGCGCCGGTGGTGGGCGACGACATCCTTCCGGAGCATCCGATCACCGTGCTGAGCGAGGGCCGGGGCCTCCCCGTCCCGCTGATCATCGGCAGTAACCGGGACGAGGCGACGCTGTTCCGCCTGATGCGGTCGCCGCTCCTCCCGATCTCGACCCCGGCGCTCGAGCGGATGTTCGAGGCGATGCGGCAGGAGCGTCCCGATGCCCCCGTGCCCGAGCGGGATCAGGTGCTGGCCGCCTACGAGTCGGTCCGGAGGCGCGCCCTCGGTGTCGGCATCGCCACCGACATCGCCTTCCGGATGCCGACGGTCTGGGTGGCGTCCGGGCACGCGAGCGTCGCCTCCACCCATCTGTACCGCTTCGACTTCGCGACGCCGCTTCTCCGCCTCACCGGGGTGGGCGCCTCCCACGCCACCGAGCTCCCCTACGTCTGGGGCAACCTCGGCACGTTGCCGCGTGACCCCACCTACCGCCTCGGCGGCCGGCGCGCCGGCGAGGTGCTGTCGCAGCGGATGCGCACCCGCTGGACGGGGTTCGCGCGCACCGGGAACCCGGGCGACGACTGGCGTCCGTACACCGCGACAGACCGCGCGACGCTCGTCATCGACCGGGAGGACCGGCTCGTCGACGACCTGGACGGCCCCCTCCGCGCCGGCTGGGGCGACGTCGTCCTGTCGTTCCGCTGAGCCCCGTCAGCCGAGCCCGATCGCCTCAGCGCGCGGTCGCCCAGCCGACAGCCACCGCCTCCAGCCCGCAGACCGCGATGGCGGCCAGCTGGACCCGGGGGTGGAGGAGCGCGATCGCGACGAACTCCCGGAGCGTCGCCGAGGGGACGAAATAAGCGGCCACGCGGGCGCCCGTCGCCTCGGCGTCGATCCCCAGCCTCCGCGCCAGCATCGCGGCCCGCAGCACGTGGTAGCCGCTCGTCGCGATGACGACAGGCCCCGGGCGCACCGCACCGGCCCGCGTGCCGTCGGCGATGATCTCCTGCGAGAAGCGCAGGTTCTCCTCGGTGTTCGTCGACCGCGTCTCGGGGAGGACGCGAGCGGGAGGGATTCCCGACTCGAGCAGCAGGAAGTCCCGCATCGCAGCGCCCTCGGCGACGAGCTCGTCAGCGCCCTTGCCCCCCGAAGGCACGATGACCGGCGCGAGACCCGCCTCCTCGCTCCGCCGGAAGACCTCGGCGCCGCGATCGAGCCGGGCGGCGAGCAGAGGGGGCACCCGTGCTCCGAAGAGCCCGGAGCCCAGCACGATGATCGCCGTGGCGGTCGCGCCGCGCGTCGAGCGCCGGTAGACCCAGCCGTAGAGCAGCACGACCACGAAGAAGACGCCGGCGTAAGCCGAGAGGGAGGCGGCGAGCGCCGAGAACCCCACCAGGAGCCCGCGGATCATCGGCGGGGTCTCCGGCTGCGTGGCGACCCGCAGGAACCATCCGACCAGCGGGGGCACCACCAGCAGGATCACCCCGGCGATCAATGACAGCCCGTGCGACAGGCCGGCTCTCTCGCGCCGCAGGACGACGACGCCGTTCGCGATGAGAAATCCGGCGAGCACGAGGACCAGCAGCGGCAGGGCGCCGACGACCACAGCCAGACCGAACGCGAGCACCGGAGATGCGGCGACCGGCAGGGCGGCGATCCCGACGAGAGCGCACCAGACGCCCAGGAATCCGAGGACCCCGACGCTCAGACGCCGGCGGTCCCGTCGCCACAGGATCCCGGCGGCGAGCGCGAGGAGGAGGGCGGCGATCAGGGCGGGCATCGCTTCGCATTACATCACGCGAGGAACGACTGCTCCGACGGAGCCGGCTGCGGGACTCGAACCCGCGACCGCTCGCTTACAAGGCGAGTGCTCTACCAACTGAGCTAAGCCGGCCTGACGGTCGCCCGTCGCCCACCATCCTAGGGGACCGCGCGCGGCTGTCGCGGCGACGGCCTCCGCGCCGGATCAGGGGGTCGCGGACGGCGCCGGTGTCGGGGTGGCGGTGGAGGAGTACTGGTCGCCCTGGGCCTGGAGCACGAACGCTTTGAAGGCGTCCGCGTCGGTGAGCGAGCCCGTGTAGGGCTTGCCGTTGACCAGAACGAGCAGGGCGGTCGTCATCTTCTTGACGTCGGAGTCGGGGATCGGGCCGCTCAGGGCCCGGTCGCTGGCGGAGCCGATCCAGCTGACGAAGCGGCCGTCGTCGACGCACGAGTCGATGTCGGTGATGCGGGAGACGCCCGAGGCCGCCGCGCGCTGCTTCAGCTGCTCGTCGGTCAGACCGGGGCCGCCCTCCTTGGGCTGGTTCTCGAACAGCGCCGCGTTGAAGCTCCAGAACGCGCTGGGCGAGTAGTTGGCGACGCAGGCGGCCGCGTTCGCCGCACGGAGGGAGTACTTCGTGCCGGCCGAGTGGCCCGTGTAGATGGCGACCGGGTGCACCTCCACCGTCACCGCGCCGTTCTTCACGAGCGGCTCGAGCGGCTTGAGGTTGGTGCGCTGGAAGTCGCCGCACAGCTTGCACAGGTAATCGGCGTAGATCCGGATGTGGACGGTGCTGCCCTTCGGGTCGGGCTTCGTCGCGACGGGCTGCGCGTCGGCGGGCAGGGCGGCGGTCTCCTTGACCTTGAGACCGGAGCCGATCATCACGCCGTCGCTCGCCATGTTCTTCGGGCCGGGCACCGTCGGGCGGATGGCACCGACGATGACCACGGCGACGATGGCGGCGATCGCGATGATGCCGAGCACGATCCCGCCGCCGAGGAGGGCGCGGTTCCGGCGGTCGCGGCGCTGCTGGGTCGTTCGGAGCTGACGGGCCTTCTCCCGGGCCGCGGCGCGGACATCGCTCCGGCTGACGTCGGGGTCGGAGGTGGGGCTCATGTGGGGTAATCGGCTCTCGGGGTCGTTCGGCGCTGCGCGGGGCGACGCAGCGTGACGCGTGCACCGCAGCGCACGCAACCGTTCGAGCGTAGGACGCGAGTCTGGGAATGAACCAGACGGTCGCTGGACGCGCGGAGCACACGAGGGGCCGGGCCGAACCGGGGCGGTCGTCGGCGACCTCGCGGATGCCATACTATGTGTTCGTGGCATCGAAGCCCATGGACGTCGACGCCACGTTCATTCCATTCACAACGGATCGTCCGGCACGTACCTGCCGGTGAAGGAGAAGTAAGACAATGGCGACTGTCACCTACGATAAGGCGACCCGGCTCTACCCGGGCTCCAACCGCCCCGCCGTGGACGCCCTCGACCTCGATATCGCCGACGGCGAGTTCCTCGTCCTCGTCGGCCCCTCGGGTTGCGGCAAGTCCACGTCCCTCCGCATGCTCGCGGGTCTCGAAGAGGTCAACGACGGCAACATCTTCATCGGTGAGCGCAACGTCACCGACGTGCCGCCGAAGGACCGCGACATCGCGATGGTGTTCCAGAACTACGCGCTGTACCCGCACATGACCGTCGCCGAGAACATGGGCTTCGCCCTGAAGATCGCCGGTGTCGGCAAGGAGGAGCGCGCACAGCGCGTCCTCGAGGCGGCGAAGCTGCTCGACCTCGAGCCGTACCTCGGCCGCAAGCCGAAGGCCCTCTCCGGCGGTCAGCGTCAGCGCGTCGCCATGGGCCGCGCGATCGTCCGCTCCCCCCAGGTGTTCCTCATGGACGAGCCGCTGTCGAACCTCGACGCCAAGCTCCGCGTCCAGACCCGCACCCAGATCGCGTCGCTGACCCGCCGCCTCGGCGTCACCACCGTCTACGTCACGCACGACCAGACCGAGGCGCTGACCATGGGCGACCGCATCGCGGTCCTGAAGGACGGCGTCCTCCAGCAGGTCGGCACCCCGCGCGACCTGTACGCCCAGCCGAACAACGTGTTCGTCGCCGGCTTCATCGGCAGCCCGGCCATGAACCTGTTCCAGGCCGACGTCACCGACGGCGGCGTCAAGTTCGGCTCCGCCGTGGTCCCGGTCGACCGCGACACGCTGGCCCCGGCCGGCAAGTCGGTCACGATCGGCGTGCGCCCGGAGGACGTGGTGGTCTCCACCGCCGAGGGCACCGGCCTCAAGGTCGTCGTCGACCTCGTCGAGGAGCTCGGCGCCGACGGCTACCTCTACGGCCACTCGGAGGTCGAGGGCAAGCGCACCGACATCGTCGGCCGCGTCGACGGCCGCCTGCACCCGAACGCGGGCGACACCGTGTACATCACCCCGAAGCCGGGCCACGTGCACGTCTTCAACTCCGAGACGGGCGAGCGCCTGGGCGGTGCCGTCGTCGACTGAGCCGTCGGCTAAAGTCTCAGGAGCGAATCCCCACTCTGCCGCAGTCCGGATCCGGGCTGCGGCAGAGTGCCTTTTCGGGGCGGGTCCGCTCCCGCCCGTTCACCGACCGGAGGAACCCGTGGCCGGATCCGTCAACATCACCGCAGCGACCGTCGACCCCGCGCTGCTCGACCTCCCGTGGAACATCCCCCTCGAGGACTGGTCGAACGAGCACATCGCGCTGCTGCCGAAGGGCATCAGCCGGCACCTCGTCCGGTTCGCCAACCTCTCGGGCTACGTCATCGCCATCAAGGAGACGACGGCCGAGATGGCTCAGCGCGAGTACGACATGCTCCGGACCCTGCAACGTCTCGACGTGCCGTGCGTCGACCCGGTGGCCGTCATCAAGAACCGGTCGGATGACGACGGCACGCCGCTGAACGCCGCGCTGGTCACCCGGCACCTCAAGTTCTCGCTGCCGTACCGCGCGCTCTTCTCGCAGACGCTCCGCCCCGACACCGCCACGCGGCTCGTCGACGCGCTCGCCGTGCTGCTCGTGCGCCTCCACATCGTGGGCTTCTTCTGGGGCGACGTCTCCCTCTCCAACACCCTCTTCCGCCGCGACGCCGGCGCCTTCGCCGCCTACCTCGTCGACGCCGAGACGGGCCAGCTGTACGAGGGCGGCCTGTCGAACGGCCAGCGGGAGAACGATCTCGAGATCGCACGCGTCAACATCGCCGGCGAGCTCATGGATCTGGAAGCCGGCGGCCGGGTCGACGAAGAGCTCGACCCGATCAGCCTCTCCAACGGCATCGTGCAGGCGTACCGCTCGCTCTGGAAGGAGCTGACCGGCAGCGAATCATTCTCGTCATCGGAGCGCTGGCGCATCAACGACCGCGTCGAGCGGCTGAACGAGCTCGGCTTCGACATCGAGGAGCTCGCGATCAAGACGTCGGACGAGGGCACCAAGGTGCGCATCCAGCCGAAGGTCGTCGATGCGGGCCACCACCAGCGGCGGCTCCTCCGGCTCACCGGGCTCGACACGGGCGAGAACCAGGCCCGCCGCCTCCTCAACGACCTGGACTCGTACTCGGCCACACTCGGCAAGCAGGGTCTCGACGAGGAGGCGATGGCCCACGAGTGGCTGCTGCGCGTCTTCGAGCCGGTCATCCGGTCGATCCCATCCGACCTCAAGGGCAAGCTGGAACCGGCCGAAGTGTTCCACCAGCTGCTCGAGCACCGCTGGTTCATGTCGCAGAAGGAGGGGCGCGATGTCCCGCTTGCGGAGGCGCTGACCTCCTACATCAACGACATCCTGCGGCACCGGCGCGACGAGGCGACCGTGATCGCCCCGCCGACCGAGACGATCAGCATCCCCGTCGTCGGAGGCGCTGCCGCCGACGACGAGGACGACTGGCGCTCGAAGGTCTGACCGACGGCCGTGTTCGAAGGAGCACTAGTCCCGCGACATGTTCCTTCTGAGCTCGTCTTCGATGGTCTCGAGCTCGATGGCTTGACGCCGTCGCGCTTCGTGAGCTTCCTCTTCGAGGTCGGCGACCGCGGCCACCGCTGCGTGGACGTTCTCGTCGACCTCATCTGAGATCTTCTCGAGCACCCACCGGAATTTGGGATCGTCGGCTACTCCTTCCCTGGTGGCGAGCCCGTAGAAGTCTTCACGCATCGATGTCATCCGCGCGCGGTAGTAGTCGATGAACTCTTCTGCCTGCTCGATGCGGCGTCTCGCGTTCTCGTTCTCTTCGCGGTGCGCCTCTTCTCGTTCGCTCAGCGAGCGATAGTCGTTCGGAGTCATGGTCTGATGCTCTTCACGCCGCGACCGTACTCGTTGTCGGAGGCGATCCGCTCAAGGCCTTCCGTCACTTTCTTTTCGACCGCACCTGAGAGCGCCATGCCGACGTTCGCTGCTGCGACCGTCGTGGTCACAGCGACGGTCGCTCCCTCCATGGCCAGCCAGCTCGCGCTCTTGATGGCCAGGTATTGGCTTTCGACGATCGGAGGGAGGAGAGCGTCGAGCATCCTTCTTGCGGCACCACGGACGGCTTCGTCGATCGCCGCGATCGTCTCGTCGACGCTGTCGGAGGCCGCTCTCGCGGCGCTGTCGATCAGCTGCGGCAACCAGAATGACACTATCTCTCTCCTATCGGGCCGAGTTCGTATGCGCGAGCCCATTGCTTGTCTTGCTCGACGGCGTTTCTGACGACGTTGTTCACTCTGTCTGAGATCTTCACGACCGTGGCGACGTGATCGTCGACGAGACGGTCCACGGCCGCAACCGCGCCTTCGTCGATGCGGAGCTCGACGTGAAGGTCGTGCTTCCATATGCAGTCTTCGATGTCCGATTCCGTTATCCACGGGTAGAGCTGGGCCGCCGCCCTCTTCGCGTTGGCGAGAGCTGCGGTCATCGACGGAATCAGGTTGCCGTTGACCTCTTTGATCGTGTGGAGGTGCGTCGTCAAGCCGCCGATCGATGCCGCGAGCGCGCCGGCGCCCACGGTGTCGACCGTGACGATCAGCCCCGACAGCACGGTGCCCAGAGTGGAGGCTTTCATGCTCTTGACCGTCGACGTCAGTCCGTCGACGATCCGCAGGGCCTGCGCGTGGCCCGGGTCCACGACGTCCAACGCGGCCGCGATCTCTTCCACCGTGGGCAGTCTCCCGCCCGAATTGCGCAGGACTCCGCCGTCGAAGACGAATCCCGTGGCCAGGTTGTGGTAGTCGAGCAGCCCCTTCCCGGGCGCGTCCTTGACGAGAACGCCGGCGCCCGTCTTGTGTCCGAAAGAGTTCCCGATCAGGTCGAATTGGTTCACCCAGTTGGTCATGGGACGATTGCCCAGCTCGCGCTGCTCGCGGATCCAGTCCTTCGCCTGTGGGGAGAGCGCCTCCCACGGATCCGGACCGTTGAAGGTCGTCGACGGTAAGTGTCTCTCCCCCGCAACCCACATCGCCAGGAACCCGCCCAAGGAATGCCCGACCGTCTCCATCCGGGCTCCGGCGTGCCCGTCCTGCTTCAGCCGCGTCTCAAGGTGATCCATGAACTTGTCGGCCACGTGGGTCTGGGTGCCCGGCCCGGTCCGCTTGCTGGTTGCCGTAACTAAATCGGCCACGAGGTCGGCACGGTCAGCGGGGTTCGTCCCCGCGAACGCCACATAGACGTGCGAGAAATCGGGCTCGCCGTCCACGATCGGCACCGCCGCCATCCCCTGAAAACCGGACACCGGATCGGTCGCCGTGTCGTAGACGAAGAACTCTTGCTCAGAAGCACCATCGTCCCTTGAGAAGACTTCCCCAGCACGCAACTGCTCTCGCGGTTCGAGTGGGTCGACAGTGTAAGACATGTCTGCGATGAGCTTGTAGTCCTCAGGGGCAATCACTCAATCACCTCGGACGAACCGTCACTGAAGATCACGCTCACTGCGGGCCGGGGTGACTGTGGAGGCAGGGTGGGGAGAGGTTCCCCTGCCGTGAAATGCGTGCCGAGTAGCATTCGATACTCCCTGCCTTGAATGGTGACGACAGCCCTTGCCGACCAGGACGCTCCTAAGCCCGGCTTGCTTCCTTCTTCCGTGAAGCGGATTTCCTCTACGCCCGCTCGTTTCTGCGCGAAGCGCTCAGCCACCGCCCGCTGATTCGCGAGATTCTCTTGCTGCCTACTCACTGCATCCCCTCCTAGCGCGCATGCGCTCAACCCCACGGCCAGGGCGACGACGATTCCGATGACAATCACGACCCGCTTACGCATGCGCTTCCGGCCCGCAGCACACAGCGTCAAACTCGCACCCACTGGCTATCCCGGAGCCTCGGACCGGGACCCGGGACCCGGGACCCGGGATGACCGTGCTGCGGCCCGCGAAAATCGGGCGTTTGCAGCGGATAGGAGCCCCACATCAGGGGCTCGCGGAACACGCGCGGCAAGCGGCATCCGCTGTCCTCGGCACCTCATCCGATCTCCCCCGCAAGGCCGACATGTAGGCTCTCGCTGGGCTCCGAGATCGGTGTCCACCCACTCGCCCCACGAGAGATACGTGAAGCCTAGCACTCACATGTGATATTTGTCATGTGAGTGTGAGGCGCGACAATACCCCTGGGCGGGCGGGAAAGTACGCTACTGACGCGCCTGCGCGCGCAGCTTCGCGATCTCGTAGAGCGTGACGCTGGCTGCGATGCCGGCGTTGAGCGACTCCGTCGACGCCGAGATCGGGATGGACACCACGGCGTCGCACGTCTCGGTGACGAGGCGCGAGAGCCCCTTGCCCTCGCTGCCCACGACGATGACGACCGGGCGGTCGGCGAACGACAGGCCCGGAAGCGACACGTCTCCCCCGCCGTCGAGCCCGAGCACGAAGACGCCGGCCTTCTTGAAGTCCTTGAGCGTCTGCGTGAGGTTCGCGGCCATGGCGATCGGCGTCCGGGCCGCGGCGCCGGCCGAGGTCTTCCAGGCGGATGCCGTCATGCCGACGGAGCGCCGCTGCGGGACGATGACGCCCTGACCGCCGAACGCAGCCGTCGACCGAATGATCGCGCCGAGGTTGCGCGGGTCGGTGATGCCGTCGAGCGCGACGAACAGCGGGGTCTCGCCCTTGCGGAGGGTGAGGTCGAGCAGTTCGCCCGGGTGCGCGTACTCGTATGGCGGCACCTTCAGCGCGACGCCCTGGTGCACGGCGTCGCGGCCCGCAAGGCGGTCGAGCTCCGGCCGCATGATCTCGAGCACCGGGAGGGACCGGCCCGTCGCGATCGTGAGGATCTCCTTAGTCCGGTCGTCCATCTCGATCCGCGACGCGATGTACAGCGTGGAGGCGGGGATCCCGGCCCGCAGCGCCTCCAGGACCGAGTTGCGGCCGGTGACGATCTCGCTCTCGTCCCCGGTCTTGGCCCGGCGGGAGGCGCCCGATGCGCCGCGCGGGGCCCCGTCGCGTCCGCCCCGCTGGGCGGCCTTCGCCGCGGCGCGCTCGCGCAGCTGCTTGGCCTTGTACGCGGGGTGATACTCGCGGTCCTCGGCCTTCGGCGTGGGGCCCTTGCCCTCGAGCGCCTTGCGGCCGTGTCCGCCGGTACCGACCTGCGGGCCCTTGCCGGACTTCCTCACGGCTCCCGCGCGGGGCTTTCCACCCGAGTTCTTCATTCGTCGATGCTCCAATGCGACCCCGTCGGGGTGTCTTCGATGGTGATGCCCGCGGCGGTGAGCTCGTCGCGGATGCGGTCTGCGGCCGCGAAGTCTTTCGCCTGGCGCGCCGCCTGGCGGTCGCCGAGCAGCCGCCCGACGAGTTCGCCGAGAGCGGCCTCAGCGGCGGACGACCCGCCCGAGCGCCACTGCGGCGAGAGCGGGTTGATGCCCAGCACCTCCGTCATGGCGAGGACGTGACCGCGTGCGGCCGCGGCGGCCTCCAAGTCTTCCGCATCGAGCGCCGCGTTTCCTGAACGCACCGTGTCGTGCAGCACGGCGAGCGCCTGCGGCACGCCGAGATCGTCGTCCATCGCTTCGGCGAAGGCGTCGGGTACGATCTCGACGCCCGAGCCGGCGAACCGGGTGCCGTCGAGCCGGCGGTCGACCCGGTCGAAGAACCCGGCGATGCGGTCGAGCGCCGCCTCCGCCTCGCTCAGCGACCCGTCGTGGAAGTCGATCGTCGACCGGTAGTGCGCCGACCCCAGGTAGTAGCGGACAACGAGCGGCCGGGCGGCGCCGAGCAGATCGGAGGCGTAGACCGAGTTGCCGAGCGACTTGCTCATCTTCTGGCCGTTGACGTGCACGAGCCCGTTGTGGACCCAGTAGTTGGCGAACGCGTCGCCCGCGGCGGTGGACTGCGCCAGCTCGTTCTCGTGGTGCGGGAAGCGCAGGTCGAGGCCGCCGCCGTGGATGTCGAACTGCGGGCCGAGGTAGCGGCGCGACATGGCGGAGCACTCGATGTGCCAGCCGGGTCGCCCCTCCCCCCACGGCGACGGGAAGGAGGCCGACTCCGGCTCCTCGGGCTTGCGACCCTTCCAGAGCGCGAAGTCGCGCGGGTCGCGCTTGTCGCGAGGGTCGGCGTCGGCGGCCGCCTCCATGTTGTCGATGCTCTGACGGGTGAGCTCGCCGTAGGAGGGCCAGCTGCGCACCTCGAAGTAGACGTCGCCGGAGCCGTCGGCCGCCGCGTAGGCGTGGCCGCGATCGATGAGCCGCTGGATGATCGCCTGCATCTGGGGGATGCTCGCCGTGGCGCGCGGTTCGTAGGTCGGAGGCTGGATGCCGAGAGCGCGGTAGCTGTCCGAGAACTCGAGCTCGAACCGGTAGGCGAGCCCCCACCACTCCTCGGAGCTGCCCTCGGCCTGCTGGGCCGCCGCGTTCACGAGGATCTTGTCGTCGATGTCGGTGACGTTGCGCACCAGCGTGACGTCGAACCCGCGGTACGAGAGCCAGCGGCGCAGTTGGTCGTAGACGAGCGCCGAACGGAGGTGCCCGATGTGCGGCGACGACTGCACGGTCGGCCCGCAGACGTACATGCCGACCGCGCCCGGGCGCAGCGGGATGAAGTCGCGGAGGGCGCCGGCCTTCGTATCGAACAGTCGCACAGTCACGCCACAAGCCTAGAGGGCCCGGCCCCCGGAAGCGGCGTGCGCGTCAGCGGAGGAGGAGCGCCGTCGCGTAGGCCGAGATGCCCTCGCCCCGTCCGGTGAAGCCCAGGCCGTCGGCCGTCGTCGCGCTCACCGACACGGGCGCGCCGAGGATCCCGCCGAGGAGCGCCTCCGCCTCGGACCGTCGCGGTGCGAACTTCGGGCGGTTCCCGACCAGTTGGACCGAGACGTTCCCGATGCGGTACCCCTCCGCCTCCACGAGCCGCCGGGTCTCGGTGAGGAACACCTCCCCGTGGGCGCCCGAGAAGCGGGGGTCGCCCGTTCCGAAGACCTCGCCGATGTCGCCGAGCCCCGCGGCTGACAGCAGGGCGTCCACGATGGCGTGGGCCACGGTGTCGCCGTCGCTGTGACCCGCCAGCCCGGTCTCCCCGGGCCAGTGCAGTCCCGCGAGCCAGAGCTCGGCGGAGGGGTCGAAGGAGTGCGTGTCCGTCCCGAACCCGACGCGCGGCATCAGGGAGGCGGAGAGCAACTCCTCGGCCCGGCGCAGGTCCCACGGGGTGGTGATCTTGAAGGCGTGCGCGTCCCCGGGGACGACCGTCACGCGGTGCCCGATCGCGGCGACGAGTGCTGCGTCATCCGTCTCGTCGGTCGAGGCCGCGCGGTAGGCGGCGAGCAGTACCTCCGCCGGGAATCCCTGCGGCGTCTGAACCGCGGCGAGTTGGGAGCGGTCCACCGTCTCGCGCACCGTGCTGTCCTCGTCGATGCGTTTGATGGTGTCGCTCACGGGGAGGCCGGGCACCACTCCGTCGCCGGTTGCCACGACCTCGTCCACGACGGCGTCGAACAGCGTGGAGGGAGTGAGCGCGCGAGCCGCGTCGTGCACGAGGATGACGTCGGCGCTCTCGACTGCGGCGAGCCCTGCGGCGACCGACTGCTGCCGGGTCTCGCCGCCGGCCACCACCTGCACCGAACCGCTGAGAACAGCGGCGGCGAGGCCGCGCGCCTCATCCAGACGCGTCTCCGGCGCCACGATCACGGTCTGCCCGCGATGCCGCATGCCGCGAACGGAATGGAGGGAGCGCTCCAGCAGGGTCTGGCCGGCCAGTTGCACGAACGCCTTGGGGAGGTCCGCCCCGAGCCGTGTGCCCGAGCCCGCCGCCACGATCACGACCGCGACGCGCGGCTCACCGTTGATGTCCACGACACGAGACTACCGCCGGGGCGGCGCCCGACGACGACGGCCCCGCTGCCGGAGCAGCGGGGCCGTGAGTCGAGCGGGTGAAGCCCTAGGAGGCGAGCACCTCGTCGAGGAGGCTCGAAGCCTGCTCGTCGTCGGTCTTCTCGGCCAGGGCGAGCTCGGAGATCAGGATCTGACGAGCCTTCGCGAGCATGCGCTTCTCGCCGGCGGAGAGCCCGCGGTCCTGGTCGCGGCGCCACAGGTCGCGGACGACCTCCGACACCTTGATGACGTCGCCCGAGGCCAGCTTCTCGAGGTTGGCCTTGTAGCGACGGGACCAGTTGGTGGGCTCCTCGGTGAACGGAGCGCGCAGCACCTCGAAGACGCGGTCGAGGCCCTCCTTGCCGATCACGTCGCGCACACCCACCAGGTCGACGTTCTCGGCGGGGACCTCGATGGTCAGGTCGCCCTGCGTCACGTTGAGCTTGAGGTACAGCTTCTCTTCACCCTTGATGATTCTCTTCTTGACTTCGGTGATCGTTGCGGCACCGTGGTGCGGATAGACGACGGTCTCGCCAACCTCGAAAAGCATAGATATGTTGTCCCTTCAGCAAAGAATAGGATACCACACGAGGCACATGCTAAGGTTCGCCCTCACGCCCACCGGACCCCGGGATCGCGCCGTCCCCATACGTTAGAGTGGAGGGGAAAAATCCGCCTCGCACACGGCCGCACGCGCCATCGAGCGGAACGATCTGGAGGGACATCAGTGAAAGCTCGAGTCGCGGCGTCGGTCGTCCTCGCCCTGGCGGTCGCGCTGGGTGCAAGCGCCTGCACGCTCGTCGCACCGCAGGCCACCACCAAGCACTACGACGCCAGCGACGGCATCAGCGGCAGCGTCGGCCAGGTCGATGTGCGGAACGCCATGATCATCGCCGACGCCAAGGGCGGCACCGTCGGCAACCTCGTGGTGACCCTGGTCAACACCGACTCGAAGAGCCACCGCGTGCGCATCACCGCCGGGCAGCAGGGGTCCACCCCCGCGTACGTCACGGTCGAGCCCGGGCAGGTCAAGCAGCTGGGCCGCAACCCGCAGTCGGCGAACGGCAGCACCGTGCTGATCCCGGGATTCGACGCGAAGCCGGGTGCACTCTTCCCCGTCTACTTCCAGTACGGCGACGCCACGGGTCTCGACCTCACCGTCCCGGTCCTCGACGGCGGCCTCCCCGAGTACAGCAGCCTCGTTCCTCCCACCAGCGCCCCGGCCCAGCAGTAGGTTCTCCGGTCTCGGAGTTCGAAGCCGCCCTTCCGACCGGAGGGGCGGCTTCTTTCGTTCGCCTGCGCGGTGTCGACACCGCTGCCACACCTCCCCTTATTCGTGCCGAACGCGCCATTCGGGCGCGGCGAACGCAACATTCGGCCCGAATGTACTCAGCGGCATGCGCCGAGGTTCGTGCCGAATGCGGGGGTCGAGAGGGGCGAAGGAGGGATTCGTCACGAATGTCTTCGGGACCATCGAGGGAGGGGCGGCCGGCGCGGCACGCGCGGAGGCGGCACGCGCGGAGGCGGGAGGCGCGGAGGCCAGCGACTCAGGCGTTGAAGCGGTACCCCAACCCGCGCACGGTCACGAGCATGCGCGGCTCGGACGGGCTCTCCTCGATCCGCGACCGGATCCGCTTGATGTGCACGTCGAGCGTCTTGGTGTCGCCGAAGTAGTCGCTCCCCCAGACCCGGTCGATCAGCTGACCCCGGGTGAGCACCCGGCCGGCGTTGCGGAGGAGCAGCTCGAGCAGCTCGAATTCCTTCAGCGGCATGGAGATCTCGGCCCCGTTGACCGAGACCGTGTGCCGGTCGACGTCCATGCGGACGGTCCCCGCCTCCAGAACACCGTCGTCGAGGTCCTCCTCCGCCTCCACCCGGCGTCGGAGCACCGCGCGGATGCGGGCGAGCAGTTCGCGCGAGGAGTACGGCTTGGTGACGTAGTCGTCGGCGCCGAGCTCCAGCCCGACCACGATGTCGACCTCGGAGTCCTTCGCGGTCAGCATGATGATGGGCACGTTCGACCGGGTGCGGATCTCGCGGCAGACCTCGGTGCCCGGGATGCCCGGCAGCATGAGGTCGAGGAGCACGAGGTCGGCCCCGTCCCGGTCGAAGTCGGCGAGCGCGCTCGGCCCGTCCTCGGCCACCGTCACCTCGTATCCTTCGCGCTTGAGCAGGTACGCGAGCGGCTCGCTGAGCGCGGCCTCATCCTCGACGAGCAGGATGGATGTCACAGGTTCTCTCCTATCGGGGGGCGGACGGTGGATGCCTCGGGCAGCCGGATGGTGAAAGTGGAGCCGCGGCCCGGCTGCGACCAGACGCGGACCTCGCCGCCGTGGTTCTGCACGGCGTGCTTGACGATCGACAGGCCGAGCCCCGTCCCTCCCGTGTTGCGGGAGCGGGCCTGGTCGACGCGGAAGAAGCGCTCGAAGACGCGGTCCAGGTCCTCCTCGGGGATCCCCTCCCCCTGATCGGTGACCGCGATCTCGACGACCCCGTCGACCGCGCGCACGCCGATCCCGATGCGGGAGCCGTCCGGCGAGTACTGGATGGCATTCGAGATGAGGTTGTGCACCGCGGTGACGAGGAGCGGCTCGTTGCCGACGACGGTCGCGTCCTTCTCGCCGCGCAGGGCGATCTCGATGCCGCGCGCCTCCGCGACCACCCGGTTCTGATCGACGGCGGCCCGCACGACCTTCTTGGCCGAGAGCTCCTCGGAGTCCTGGAGGACGTCGGCGGCCTGCAGCCGGCTCAGCTCGATGATGTCCTGCGTGATGCGGGCCAGGCGCGACGCCTCCTCGCTGAGCCGGAGGGCGAACCGCCGGACCTGGTCGGGATCGTCCGAGGCGTCGTCGAGCGCCTCCGCGAGGAGGCCTACCGCTCCGATCGGCGTCTTCAGCTCGTGGCTGATGTTCGCGACGAAGTCACGGCGCACCGCGTCGAGGCGGAACGACTCCGTGCGGTCCTCGGCGAGCAGCAGGATGTACCGCGATCCGAGGCGGGCGACCCGCACGCTGAGGTGGATGTTCGCGTCGCCGAAGGGCCCCCGCGCGATCTCGCACTCCTCGGTGACCGGCTCCCCGGTGCGGCGCACGCGGTTCACCAGCTCGACGAGGTGCGGATGCACGAGGGCGCCGTTCCACACGAGACCGATGGCGTGCGCGCCCGGCGAGGCCTTGATGACGTTGTTGGAGGGGTCGAGCACCACCCCGGCGGACTCCAGGGCGTCGAGCACCTGGTCGACCCCGTCCGGGACCGTCGGGCTCACCACCTGGGCGGCGTGGTTGCCCCGGCGCTCGGCGAGATGGAGCATCCACACGAATCCGGCGCCGACGACGAGCCCCAGGCCCAGCGAGAGCAGCACCAACCAGGTGGAGTCCATGGGGCTAAGCGTAGGTGATCCGCGACGGCGGTCCTCGCCGGATGGGCGTACAGCCCGCGTGTTTTCGCGGGTACGTTAGACATTGTTCAGGCTGACGGCACCGACCGTTAACCTGCCGCAGGAAACATGCTGGTCGGGGTCACAAGACCCCCGCATCCCGCGTGCCCGCCGCACGCCCAGGAAGGACCGAACCCCTCATGCGCGCAGTCTTTCAGCAGGAGCTCGCCGAAGTCCAAGAGCGGCTCGTCGAGATCTCCGAGCTCGTCGTCGGCTCGATCCAGAAGGCCACGCAGGCGTTCAACGAGTCCGACGTGACCCTCGCCGAGGAGGTCATCGCCGACGACCACAAGATCGACGAGCTGACCGTCCTGCTCGACGAGCTGTCGATCCAGATCCTCGCGCGTCAGCAGCCGGTCGCCCGCGACCTCCGGATCGTGGTCACCGCGCTCCGGGTGAGCGCCTCCCTCGAGCGCATGGGCGACATGGCCGAGCACATCGCGCAGCTCGCGCGCTACCGCTTCCCCGACAAGGTCGTCCCGAAGAGCCTCCGCGGCACCTTCGCCGAGATGGGCCGCCTCGACGTGCAGATCGCCACGAAGCTCACCGAGCTGCTGCGCACGCAGGATGTGCGTCTCGCCGACGAGATCCGCAACGACGACGACGACGTCGACGAGCTGCACGCCAGCGTCTTCGACAAGGTGCTCGGCGAGACGTGGAAGGGCCAGGCGGTCGACACGGTCGACGCGACGCTCGCCTCCCGCTACCACGAGCGCTTCGCGGACCACGCCGTCTCGATCGCGAAGAAGGTCCAGTACCTCGCCACCGGCGACTGGGCTCCGGAGCTCGCCAGCTCCTGAGGCCTTGCTAGGGCGCCAGCGTCACTCGTGCCGCCACACGGCGACGCGAGTGCGGCGCGCGGGCGACGACGCTGAGCTCCGTGAGCACGGCGCGCTCTCCCGGGTGGAGGCGTCCGCCGTGCTGATCCGTCGCGTGCGCGCGGAACGCGCCGAGGATGTGGCGCTGGTCCTTCATGACCGCCCCCGCCCCCTCCAGGGCCTGCACGATCGCGGTGTGGAGTCCGGTGAGCGCGGGCGAGGGGCGGAGCACGGTCACCGGGACGGTCCGGCGTGATCCGAACCTCTCGCGCCCGGCCCCCACGACCGGGATGCGCGCGGCCGCCGGGATCAGCGCCGCGACGGCCGAGGCATCGAGCTCGATCTCGAACGGCGGCACCACGGTGACGTGGAGCGGCCAGTCAGCAGCGTCGAATTCCTCGGGCGCCTCGCGCCCGAGGAATGCGACGATGACGAACGTGCTCGGCGTGGTTACTTCTTGCCCTGCGCGGCGACCGCGGCGGCGCCGGCGGCGGCGGCCTCCGGGTCGAGGTAGTACGACGGCTCGAGGGGCGCGAAGTCCTCCCCGAGCTTGTAGACGAGCGGGATGCCGGTCGGGATGTTGAGACCCGCGATCTCGTCGTCCGAGATGCCGTCGAGGTGCTTCACGAGCGCGCGCAGCGAGTTGCCGTGCGCCGTGACGAGCACGGTCTTGCCCGCCGCGAGGTCGGGCGTGATGTCCGACTCCCAGTACGGCAGCATGCGCGCGATGACGTCCTTCAGGCATTCGGTGCGCGGGAGGTCGGCGCCGAGGCCGGCGTAGCGCGGGTCGGAGACCTGCGAGAACGGGCTGTCGTCGGGCAGCGGCGGCGGAGGGACGTCGAACGAGCGGCGCCACAGCTGGAACTGCTCGGGACCGTACTTCTCGAGGGTGTCGGCCTTGTCGAGTCCCTGAAGCGCTCCGTAGTGGCGCTCGTTGAGCCTCCACGAGCGCTGCACCGGGATCCAGAGACGGTCGGCGACGTCGAGCGCGTAGTTCGCCGTCTGGATGGCGCGAGTGAGGACGGAGGTGTGGAGCACGTCCGGCGTGAGGCCGGAGTCGCGGAGCAGCTCACCCGCCCGCTTCGCCTCGGCGACGCCGGTCTCGCTGAGACGCACGTCCACCCAGCCGGTGAACAGGTTCTTCTCGTTCCACTCGCTGCTGCCGTGGCGCAGGAGGATCAGGGTGTAGGGAGCGGCCATACCCCCTAATCTATCGTCTCCGGCCCCTGCCGACCGGCGGCTGGCAGACTGGGGACATGGCTTCAGGCGCGGTCGGCACGGTCACCCGTGGCACGACGAACACCAACCGGCTGCGCCGTGTCGACCGGTGGATCGCGGCGCTTCCGGAGCTGCGCCGCGCCTCCGACCCGCTCGTCGTCGACCTCGGCTACGGCGCCAGCGGGGTGACGGCCTTCGAGCTGCATCACCGGTTGGCGCGGGTGCGGCCCGACGTCGAGGTGCTCGGACTCGAGATCGAGCCGGCGCGCGTGCGCCGGGCCGAGGAGCAGCTGGCGGAGGTGCGTGCGGGGGCGACCCCGTTCGCCGCCGATGCGCGCATCTCGTTCGGGCTCGGGGGTTTCGAGGTGCCGCTTCCGGCCGGGCGTCTCGCCACGGTGATCCGCGCCTTCAACGTGCTGCGCCAGTACGACGAGTCCGACGTGGCGACCGCCTGGCAGCGCATGCGGGCCCGGTTGCAGCCCGGCGGCGTGCTGGTCGAGGGCACGTGCGACGAGCTCGGCCGCATCTCGAGCTGGGTCGCCCTCGATCCGCAGGGGCCGCGGACGCTCACGGTCTCGCTGCGCCTCCACGATCTCGAGGCGCCGTCGGTCGTGGCGGAGCGCCTCCCCAAGGCGCTGATCCACCGGAACGTGCCCGGCGAGCGCGTCCACGCCTTCCTCACCGAGCTGGATCGGCTCTGGCGGGTGCACTCCCCGCTCGGCGCCTACGGTCCGACGCAGCGGTGGATCGCTGTGGCCGAGAGTCTGCGCGCGGCGGGCTGGCCCGTCATCGGCGGCCGAGCGCGCTGGCGGCTCGGTGAGCTGTCCGTCGCCTGGGAGGCGGTCGCCCCCGCCTCCTGACACGCGCGGGGACACGTACCCGTCAGGCGCGAGGTCTGCGCGTGACCGCGCCCAGGCGCGGGAGGTGCGGCACGTGGGCCTCCCCGCCCGCCTCGGGAGGCACGACCACCTCCTGAGCCGCCGCAACGGAAACGCCATCGGCATCGACCGTGAGGGTCGCTGAGGCGTCCGCGCTGCGCTTGACGATCGCGAGTGCGATCGGCCCGAGCTCGTAGTGGAGCGCGGACGACGTCACGGTGCCGACCTCCTTGCCGTCGAGCGAGACCAGCGCGCCGCGGCCGGGATGCACGCCCTCCGATCCGTCGAGGTGCAGCATGACCAGCCGGCGCGGCGGGTGGCCCAGGTTGTGCACCTTCGCGACCGTCTCCTGCCCGCGGTAGCAGCCCTTGCTGAGGTGCACGGCGGTGCGGAGCCAATCGAGCTCGTGCGGGATGGTGCGCTCGTCGACCTCGGTCGAGAAACGGGGACGCCATGCGGCGATGCGGAGCGCGTCGGCGGCCAGCGTGCCGGCGGCGGCGAACTCGCCCGACCGCACGCGGGTGACGATCGACGCGAGCGCGTCGCGCGGCACGAGTCGCTCGCTCCAGCTCCACCCCGCGCCCGGGTGCTCGCCCCGGGCGTACTGGTGCCCGCCGGGGGTCACCGCGTGCCACGGGTCGTGCCAGATCAACGGCACGCCGGCGGGCGCCGCGATCGGGAGGGGCGGGTCGCCGAGCGTGCCGATCGTCGCGAACTCGGCGGTGCGGTCGGCGACCTCGACACGCAGCATGAACCGCATCGAGTCGAGCCACGTCCGGAGGCCCTCGGCCTCCGGATGGTCGACGAGCAGCCAGGTCGTCTCGCCGTCGTCTACGAGCCGGGCGGCGTGCTCGACGCGCCCGGTGACATCGAGCAGGAGGGTCTCGGAGGACTCCCCGGGCTGGAGGCCGGTCAGCGCCTGGCTGGTGAGCGAATTGAGCCAGCTCAGCCGGTCGGGGCCCGTGACCGAGAGAACGGCGCGGTCCGAGAGGTCGACGATGGCCCGGCCCTCGGCGAGCGCGCGCTGCTCGCCGAGCGGGTTGCCGTAGTGCGCCGGGACACCCGAGCCGTCGGTGTCGACGGCGCCGGGGAGGGACAGGAAGGGCGAGGGCATGGCGGTCACCGGGTCAGTCGACCTTGGCAAGCCGCGCCGACGCGTGGGTGCGCAACTCGTGCCCGAGCGCGGCGATGTCCCAGGCCCAGAGCAGGTGGTTCTCGACCAGGCCGTAGAGCCGGGTGGCAGCGGTGTACTCCTTCGCGCCGGCGGTGCGCAGCACGGCGTCGGTGGCGAGGTCGATGCGGGGGCCCGCGACCTGGCCGACGTAGATCTCGGTCACGCCGTCGGGGTGGATGATCGCGACGTCGATGTCGAAGGCGCCGTTGGAAGCGCGGAGCGCCTCCACCGACTGGGCGGTCGTGAACGGCCGCGGCCCGACGCCGGGGAGCATCGCGGGGCCGGCGTCGCCCTCGATGAGCTTGCGGCTGAGCCTCCAGTACCCGGTCTCGGCGGCGAGCGGCGTGCTCTGCTCGTCGAGGACCCAGGAGGTGGCGTTGTAGTTGAGATACGACTGACCGTCGTGGCTGAAGCTGATCCGCTGCCCGAACTCGAGCTGCGTGTGGTCGTCGTCGACGGCGTAGTCGAGGACGCCGGTGCCCTCCCAGACGCCGAGCAGCCAGGACAGCGGGACGAGCTCCGCGGGGAGGTCGGTCGGGATCTCGATCATGGGACCGGCTCAGCCTTGTCGGCGACGCGCGTCAGCGCTGGCCGCGGAAGAGGTTGTAGACGACCAGTCCGGAGACACCGAGGATGGCGAGGGTCGCCAGGCCGAGCAGGCCGACGAAGAAGAGTTCGAGAGCGACGAGCATGCTGCCAGTCTACTCAGGCGGACGCGGCGATCAGGGCGAGCACGGCTCCGAAGACGCCGAGGATGACGAACGAGCCGGTAAGGCTCGCTGCGAGCCGGTTGACGAAGCCGTCCTTCTGCTGGGTCGCCAGCTGCGCGACGAACGAGGCGAGCACGCACACGCCCAGCGCGAGCGACAGCCAGGAGGCGTACCCGGCCGGATGCGACAGGCCGGCGATCAGCGCTCCGAGGACCAGCGCGATGAGCCACACCGAGCCGATGCTCGCCACGAGCACCGGCCTGCTGACCGGAGGCACGTACGGCCCGGCCGCGGCCGCCGGCCCGAGCGGGTGCGGCCCCTCCGACGGCGGTGGCTGCAGGTTGTCCGTCATGCCTCTTATTGTGCCCGTCTCCGGGCCCCGGCGGGGGCTCTCCGCGTTTCCGGTAGCATTTCCCTGACGGTGCGGGTGAGGAGGAACCGAGTGGCGCAGCTGCTGATCCTCACCTCTGCCCCCGACGCCGAGGTGCTCCCGGCGCTCGCCCTCCTCAGCCATCGCACGCGGCAGATCCCCGCCGAGCCCGCCTCGCTCGTGAACGCACCGAGCTGCGACCTCATCTTCGTCGACGCGCGCCGCGACCTCGCCAGCGCGAAGTCGCTCTGCAAGATCCTGACGACGACCGGGATCACGGTCCCGCTCCTCCTCGTGCTCACGGAGGGCGGCCTCACCGCGGTCAGCGCCGACTGGGGAGTGAACGACGTCGTGCTCGAGTCCGCGGGACCGGCCGAGGTCGATGCCCGCATCCGCCTGGCGATCGGCCGTCAGACGCAGGAGCACTCGCAGACCAAGATCCAGGCCTCCGGGATCACGATCGACGAGGCCAGCTACTCGGCGAAAGCCCACGGGCGGCAGCTCGACCTCACCTTCAAGGAGTTCGAGCTCCTGCGCTTCTTCGCCACCCACCCTTCCCGGGTGTTCACGCGCGAGCAGCTCCTCAGCGAGGTGTGGGGCTACGACTACTTCGGAGGCACGCGCACCGTCGATGTGCACGTGCGGCGCCTGCGGGCGAAGCTCGGCGACCTCGAGTCGCTGATCGGGACGGTGCGCAACGTCGGGTACCGGTTCAACGTCTACGAGGACGACAACGACCGGTTGCCCACATCGGTCCGCCCCTGACCCTGTCTCCACAGAGCGTTGCTCCTCGTGACGGTCGCCCGCGAGCGGTGCGATGATGGGGGGATGGACGGCGAGCGCACCCTCGAGAGCAGTCTGCTTGACAACGGCCTGGGCGGAAGCCTCGGCAGTGACTTCGACGACGACTTCGCTCCCTTCATCTACGAGCCCGACCCCACGCTGCCGGAGGACCGCTACCTCGACCGCGAGCTGAGCTGGCTCGCGTTCAACCAGCGCGTGCTCGAACTCGCCGAGGACCCGCTGGTGCCCGTGCTCGAGCGGGCGAACTTCCTCGCCATCTTCGCCAGCAACCTCGACGAGTTCTTCATGGTGCGCGTGGCCGGCCTCAAGCGCCGCATCGCGACCGGGCTCGCGGTCCCGACCAACGTCGGGCGCGCTCCGCAGGAGGTCCTCGCGGACATCTCGGCCAAGGCGCACGAGCTGCAGCTGAGGCACGCGAACGCGTACCGCCGGCTCGTCCTCCCGGCCCTCGAGGAGGTCGGGATCTCCGTCGCCGCGTGGGACCAGCTCGACGAGGCCGACCGCGCCCAGATGCGCGAGGTGTTCTCGCAGCAGATCTTCCCGGTCCTGATGCCGCTGGCCGTCGACCCCGCCCACCCGTTCCCCTACATCTCGGGACTCTCGCTCAACCTCTCGGTGCGCGTGCGCAACTCCCGGACCGGCAAGGAGCAGTTCGCCCGCCTCAAGGTGCCGCAGATGCTCCCGCGGTTCGTCCGCATCGACCAGCGGGAGGGACTCGGTCAGGTGCGCTTCCTGCCCCTGGAGGAGCTCATCGCCAACCATCTGGGCGACCTCTTCCCCGGCATGGAGATCCTCGACCATCACGTCTTCCGGGTGACACGCAACGAAGACGTCGAGATCGACGAGGACGAGACCGAGAACCTCATCCAGGCGCTCGAGCGCGAGCTGCTGCGCCGGCGGTTCGGGCCGCCCATCCGGCTCGAGGTCACCGAGGACATGGACGACGTGACGCTCGGGCTCCTCGTGCGCGAGCTCGACGTCACCGAGCAGGAGGTCTACCGCCTCCCCGGGCCGCTCGACCTGGGCGGCCTGTTCGATCTGGCGAGGATCGACCGGCCCGAGCTCCACTACCCCAACCACGTGCCCACCACGCCGGTCCAGCTCATGCCGAGCGAGCCGAACGCCAAGCCCGACCTGTTCGCGGCGATCGCCCGGCAGGACGTCCTCGTGCACCACCCGTACGAGTCGTTCGCGACGAGCGTTCAGGCCTTCCTCGAGCAGGCGGCCGCCGACCCGCATGTCCTCGCCATCAAGCAGACGCTGTACCGCACCTCCGGCGACAGTCCGATCGTCGAGGCGCTGATCGACGCGGCCGAGGCGGGCAAGCAGGTGCTCGCGCTCGTCGAGATCAAGGCGCGCTTCGACGAGCAGAACAACATCTCGTGGGCGCGCAAGCTCGAGAAGGCGGGCGTGCACGTCGTCTACGGGCTCGTCGGGCTCAAGACCCACTGCAAGCTGGCGCTCGTCATCCGCGAGGAGAAGGGCGTCCTCCGCCACTACAGCCACATCGGCACCGGCAACTACAACCCGAAGACCTCGCGCATCTACGAAGACCTCGGGCTGCTGACCGCCGACGACCAGGTCGGCAAAGACCTGACGCGCCTGTTCAACGAGCTCTCCGGCTACGCCATCGAGAAGAAGTTCAAGCGCCTCCTCGTCGCGCCGCTGCACCTGCGCAAGGGCCTCCTCAAGCGGATCGACACGGAGCGCGCCAACGCGGCCGCCGGCCGGCCCTCGGGCATCCGGATCAAGCTCAACTCCATCGTCGACGAGGCGATCATCGATGCGCTCTACCGGGCGAGCCAGGCCGGGGTGCCCGTCGACCTCTGGGTGCGCGGCATCTGCGGCGTGGTCCCCGGCCGGGAGGGGCTGTCGGAGAACATCCGCGTGCGCTCCGTCCTCGGGCGCTACCTCGAGCACTCGCGCGTGTTCTCCTTCGTCAACGACGGCGACCCGCAGGTCTACATCGGCAGCGCCGACATGATGCACCGCAACCTCGACCGCCGGGTGGAGGCGCTGGTCCGGCTCACCGAGCCCGAGCACATCGCCGAGCTGGGCGCCCTGTTGGACCTCGCGTTCGACGCCCGGACGGCGGCCTGGGCGCTCGACGAGGAGGGCGTCTGGACCCGGCACCACCTCGACGAGAACGGCAAGCCGCTCGCCGACCTGCAGAATAAGCTCATGCAGCAGTACAGCCACCGGCCCCGCAGCACCCGCACCGGTACGAGGCGGTGAGCCCGGCCATCTACGCCGCGGGCGCCCTGTGCTGGCGCGTCGTGGACGACAGGATCGTCGTGCTGGTGGTGCATCGCACCAAGTACGGTGACGTCACGATCCCCAAGGGCAAGGTCGACCCCGGCGAGACGCTGCCGGAGACCGCGGTCCGCGAGATCGCGGAGGAGACCGGACTTCGCATCGCGCTCGGCGTACCGCTCGGAATCTCCACATACCCCCTGAGCAGCGGCCGCGACAAGATCGTCCACTACTGGGCGGCGGAGGTCAGCGACAAGGCGATCGAGCGATCGACGTTCGTCCCCAACGCCGAGATCGCCGCGATCGAGTGGGTGACCCTCAAGAAGGCCCGCGGCTACCTCACCTACGAGCGCGACGTCGAGATTCTCGATGGGTTCGAGGCCCTCGTACGCCAGGGGATCACGTCGACGTTCGCGCTGATCGCCCTGCGGCACGGCAAGGCGGTGCCGCGCGACCTGTGGGAGGGGAGCGACGCCTCCCGGCCCCTCACCGAGCGCGGCGTCAAGCAGGCGGCGAGCGACGTCGGCACCATCCGCGCCTGGAATCCGAAGCGGATCCTGACGAGCGACGCGGTCCGCTGCGTCACCACGGTCGCCCCGCTCGCCGCCGCGACCGGCATCAAGCCGCGGCGCGAGGCGGGCATCAGCCAGGACGCCTACGAGGAGGGCCGCGGCGAGGTCCGCGCCATCGTCGGCAAGCGCATCCGGTCGCGCAAGACCGCCGTGCTGTGCAGTCACGGCCCGGTCCTCCCGGAGATCCTCCGCGAGATCGCGCTCGCGACAGGGACGATGCCGGGCGGCTACCTCAACGATGCAGCGGGGCTCGAGACGGGCGGCTTCTCGGTCGTGCACCTCTCGGCGACGAACCCGGCCTCCGGCATCGTCTCGATCGAGACGTACGCCCCCGTCGCCGGCTGACCGCGGATTCACAGGGCTGGGAAGCGAAGACAACACCCGTCGTTAACCTTCCGTTTACCGCTGCGGGGGACTCTGGACAGACACCAGGCATAGCGTCCTACGCGGGTCGCACCGACCCCGTCCTGTTGTTACTGATCCCCGAAGGGACAACTGTGAATCTCAAGCGTCTTGGCGCTCCTGTCGCGATCCTCGCGGCCGCGGCCATCGCTCTCACCGCCTGCGCGTCGAACGAGGGCAGCACCCCCTCGACCACGACCGCGAAGGCGTCGAACCTGTCCGGCACGCTGAACGGCATCGGCTCGTCCGCCCAGGCCGCCGCCCAGACCGTGTGGGCCGCCGGCTTCCAGCAGGCCAACCCGAAGACCACCGTCAACTACGACCCGCAGGGCTCGGGCGCGGGCCGCAAGAGCTTCATCTCGGGCGCCGCCGACTTCGCCGGCTCGGACGCCTACATGAAGCCCGAGGAGCTCGCCTCGACGTTCGCCGGCTGTGCTGCGGGCAGCAAGGGCATCGACCTCCCCGTCTACATCTCCCCGATCGCCATCGCGTACAACGTCGACGGCGTGAAGGACCTCAAGCTCGACGCCGAGACCATCGCCGGCATCTTCTCGGGCAAGATCACCACGTGGGACGACCCCAAGATCAAGAGCCAGAACTCGGGCGCCTCGCTCCCGTCGGCGCCGATCACCGTCGTGCACCGCTCCGACGACTCGGGCACCACGCAGAACTTCACCGAGTACCTCGCCGCGAATGCGCCCGACGTGTGGACCGCTCCTGCCTCGCAGACCTTCCCGTTCCAGGTCGGTGACGCCGCCAAGGGCACCTCGGGCGTCGGCGACGCCACCAAGAACGCGAAGAACTCGATCACCTACATCGACGAGTCCGGCTCAGCGGGCCTCAGCATCGCCCAGCTGAAGGTCGGCAGCGACTACGAGAAGATCAGCGCCGACGGCGCCGCCAAGGTGGTCGCCGCCTCCCCGATCGCCTCGGGCCGCGAGGCCAACGACCTGGCGATCCAGATCAACCGCAAGGACACCTCCAAGGGTGCCTGGCCGCTGGTCCTCGTCTCGTACGTCATCGCGTGCCAGCAGTACAAGGACGCCGCCAAGGCGGACCTCGTGAAGGGTTACGTCGACCACATCATCTCCAGCGACGCTCAGAAGGCCGCCTCGGAGCAGGCCGGTTCGGCTCCGCTCTCGAGCGAGCTGACCGACAAGATCAGCAAGGCCGTCGCCAGCATCAAGTAACACCCCGGCCGTCCGGTCCGGTCCGCTCAGCGGTCCGGGCCGGACGGCGCCCCCGTTCTCAGAGGCCTCCGGGCCGACCCGATGAGAGAAAGCAAGGAATGACTGCCGGAACCGTCGAAGCGATCAGGCCGAAGGCGAAGATCCGCCTCGGCGACCGCGTCTTCTCGAGCACCACCATCGTCGCCGGGTCGCTCATCCTGGCCACTCTCGCGGCCGTGGCGCTCTTCCTGATCCTGCAGAGCATCCCGGCCCTCTTCGCCGGCAAGGGCGAGCTGCCCAACAACGCGACCGACTTCTGGTCGTGGGTCTGGCCGCTCGTCTTCGGCACCATCTGGGCAGCGCTCCTCGCCCTCCTCATCGCGACCCCGCTCTCGATCGGCATCGCGCTGTTCATCTCGCACTACGCACCGCGCCGGGTCGCCCAGACGCTCGGGTACATCATCGATCTGCTCGCGGCCGTTCCCTCGGTCGTGTTCGGCCTCTGGGGCATCGCGACCCTCGCGCCGTTCGTCCAGCCGTTCTACGCCTGGCTCGGCCAGTACCTCGGCTGGTTCCCGCTCTTCGCGCCTCCCGTCTCCGGAACCGGCCGCACCGTCCTGACCGCGTCCCTCGTGCTCGCCGTGATGGTGATCCCGATCATGACCGCGATCTGCCGCGAGATCTTCCTCCAGACCCCGCGCCTCCACGAGGAGGCGGCGCTCGCGCTCGGCGCGACCCGCTGGGAGATGGTCAGCATGGCCGTCCTCCCCTTCGCCCGCAGCGGCATCGTCTCGGCGATCATGCTGGGCCTCGGCCGCGCCCTCGGCGAGACGCTCGCGATCGCGATGGTGCTGTCGCCGGCGCTGATCGTCAAGGTCGCCGTCCTCCAGGCGCAAAGCCCCAACACGATCGCGGCGAACATCGCGCTGCAGTTCCCCGAGGCCACCGGGCTCGGCGTGAACGCGCTCGTCGCGTCCGGCCTGGTCCTCTTCGTGGTGACGCTGCTCATCAACGTGCTCGCCCGCTACATCGTCAGCCGCCGCAAGGCCTTCTCTGGAGCGAACTGATGGCCACCACCGCCGCCGCCGCACCCCGGCCGATCGCCAACACGTACACCGCGGGCAAGCTGCCCGGGTGGGCGCCCTGGACGATGCTCGTCGCCTCGTGGGCCGTGCTCGTCGCCGTCTTCGCCATCCTCGCCGCGAGCGGCGCCACCAAGGGCTTCAACGTCGTCGGCGCGATCTTCTTCGGGACCGTGCTCTTCGACGTCGCGATCTACACCACCTCCCTCCTCATCGAAGGAGCGCGGAAGGCGAAGGACCGCCTGGTCACCTCGCTGGTCGGCACAGCGTTCGTCGTGGCGCTCCTCCCCCTCATCTCGCTCGGCTGGACGGTGATCGCGCAGGGGCTCGCCCGCTTCGACGTGCCGTTCTTCAGCGAGTCGATGCGCAACGTCATCGGCGCCGGCGGCGGCGCGCTGCACGCGATCGTCGGCACACTGCTGATCACCCTGATGGCCTCGATCATCTCCGTGCCGATCGGCCTCCTCACCTCGATCTACCTGGTCGAGTACGGGCGCGGCATGCTCGCGCGCGGCATCACCTTCTTCGTCGACGTCATGACGGGCATCCCGTCGATCGTCGCGGGCCTCTTCGCCTACGCGCTGTTCGCGCTGTTCTTCGGTCCGGCGATCCGCAACGGGTTCATGGGCGCTGTGGCGCTCTCGGTGCTGATGATCCCGGTCGTCGTGCGCTCCAGCGAGGAGATCCTGCGGATCGTCCCGAACGAGCTGCGGGAGGCGTCGCTCGCGCTGGGCGTTCCCAAGTGGCTGACGGTGCTGAAGGTCGTGCTTCCGACCTCGCTCGCCGGCCTCGTCACCGGCGTCATGCTCGCCATCGCGCGCGTCATCGGCGAGACCGCCCCGCTGCTGATCGTCGCCGGCTTCACGACGAGCATGAACTACGACCTGTTCAACGACCGGATGATGACCCTCCCGGTGTTCGTCTACACGCAGTACACGCAGGCCGCGGGCCTCCACGCCCAGGACTCGATCGACCGGGCTTGGACCGGCGCTCTCGCGCTGATCATCATCGTGATGCTCCTCAACCTCATCGGCCGCATCGTGGCCCGCGCCTTCGCCCCCAAGTACGGCCGCTGACCCCCGGCCCCGACAGCTTCTCCCCCGAACGCAGACAAGGAAAAACGTGTCCAAGCGAATCGAAGTCAACGACCTCAACGTGTACTACGGCAAGTTCCTCGCCGTCGAGGGCGTGTCGCTCACCATCGAGCCCCGGACGGTCACCGCGTTCATCGGACCGTCCGGCTGCGGCAAGTCGACCTTCCTGCGCACGCTCAACCGCATGCACGAGGTCATCCCCGGTGCGTACGTCGACGGCGAGGTGCTCATCGACGGCAACAACCTCTACGGCGCGGGCGTCGACCCCGTTCTCGTGCGGCGCCAGGTGGGCATGGTCTTCCAGCGCCCGAACCCGTTCCCGACGATGAGCATCCGCGACAACGTGCTCGCGGGCGTGAAGCTGAACAACCGGCGCATGTCGAAGAGCGACGCCGACGACCTGGTCGAGAAGTCCCTCCAGGGCGCCAACCTCTGGAACGAGGTGAAGGACCGCCTGAACCTCCCCGGCTCGGGCCTCTCCGGCGGCCAGCAGCAGCGTCTCTGCATCGCTCGGGCGATCGCCGTGTCGCCCGACGTCCTCCTCATGGACGAGCCGTGCTCGGCGCTCGACCCGATCTCGACGCTCGCGATCGAGGACCTCATCGAGGAGCTCAAGAACGACTACACGATCGTGATCGTGACCCACAACATGCAGCAGGCGTCGCGCGTCTCCGACCGCACCGCGTTCTTCAACATCGCGGGCACCGGCAAGCCGGGCAAGCTCATCGAGTACAACGACACGAACATGATCTTCTCGAACCCGAGCGTGCAGGCAACCGAGGACTACGTCTCCGGCCGCTTCGGCTGAGCCGCGCCCGGCGCCGCCGCTCCTCGCTTCCGCCCCACCATCGAGTCCCCCAAGAATCCCTCGACACGCCTGGCGTCGCCGAACTCTTGGGGGACTCGAGCGTTCGGGGTGGTCTGCCCAGCAACGAGTCCCCCGAGAGTTCTCCGACACGCCAAGCGGGCCGGGACTCTTGGGGGACTCGATTGTGGGCGCGGTCAGGAGGCGATGGCCACGATCGGCTTCGTGGTCGGCTTGTCCGAGCCTCCCCGCGGCTCGACAGTCACGCCGACCGTATCTCCGGCGGCCATCCGGCCCGTCAGCACCCGCCACGTGGATCCGGTGCCGGCCGGCTGCATCGTTCCTGCCGGTGTGGCTGCGCCGTCCCGGATGTACCAGAGCTCGTAGGTCTTGCCCTGGGGCAGCGGCGGGAGATCGTCGGCGATCAGCGCAGACGTGCCCAGCTTGCCCGACCAGACGAGGGTGGCCGTGCCTCCACCGGACACCGGAGCGGTCGCCCGCTGCACGTCCGGCGCGGCGTTGATCTGCGCCAGAGCAGTCGCCTGCTGTCGCTGATACGAGTCGGTTCCGGCCAGAGAGCTTCCGAGGAAGGCTCCGCCGATGAAGAGGAGGATCGCGGCCGCGGCCGACGCCAGGATCAGGCCGGGGCGCTGGAACCAGCGACGGCGAGCACGCTCTTCGGCAGACGTGCTCGGCGAGAGCGGCGTGACAAGGCCGACCGCATCGTCTGCGGCGGCGGCCGGGCGCGCAACGGGGGGAGCGGCCTGCTCGGCTGGGAGCTGCGGCGTCGCGGCGATCTTCGCCATGATGGCCGCCTTCAGCTCGGGGCGCGGCTCCACCGGTTCCGCCGCCAGTCCCAGCTGCGCGGCGAGGTCTTCGAACTCGCGCGCCTCCTGCTCGTCGGCGGCACCCAGCTCGAAGCCGAGCCCGTCCGGGTGACGCCCGTCGGTTCCGGCGGGGTTTCTGCGCTCTTGCTCGCTCATCGGGTCACCCCCAGTTCTTCTCGCAGCCGTATCATCGCATCCCGCAACCGTGTCTTCGCTGTGCCGAGGGGGATGCCGAGCTCGGTGGCGACCTCGGATTGACTGAGGCCGCCGTAGTAGGCGAGCGTGAGAGCCTGCCTCTGCGGGCCGCTGAGTCTGGCCATCGCCGCCTCCACCCTCTCGTGCTCGACCCGGACCTCCACGGTTTCGGACACCTGGTCGTACGCCGTCGGCAGGTCGCGGATGCCGATGGCGGTGTCCCGGTCGTGCGCCGCCTGCGACGCCCGGATCCGGTCGATGGCCCGCCGGTGGGCCATCGTCATGATCCACGTCAGCGCACGACCTCTATTCGGATCGAACCGCGTCGCGGATTGCCAGACTTCGAGGAAAACCTCCTGCGCCACTTCTTCCGCCTGTGCCGCGTCGATGAGGAGGCGGCGGATCAGGCCGAGCACGCGCGCTGCGGTGTGGTCGTAGAGTTCGGAGAACGCGCGCTGGTCTCCCTGGGCGACGCGCTGAAGGAGGACGTCGAACTCAGGCGCAGGGGCGTCGTCCACGTCGTCTCCACTCTGTGCCCGTCCGGTCACCGCCCCCCGTGGCCCCGTGGGCGGGCCACCGGCCGACGGCCAGGTGTGCAAGTGCCGGGCCGCAGAACGCCTCTCGGCGCGAGGCCGCTCGAAGCGGCTAGTTTTGGAGCCCGGGGTTACTGCGGCCCGGCGACAACAAGTCTACAGGAGGCTCCGGGGCGCCTCCCGGCGTGGCGTTCGCGACGGGAGAAACGCGGAGGGCCCACCCGGATGCAGCGATGCTCGCTGAGTCAGTCGAGAGAGTCCGAACGCCACAGGCGGGCGCAGCTGGTCAGCTCCTCCGCCGTGCGCGTGAACCGGAGGGCCCGGGTGGTGAGTTCGCTCGCCCGGTCCGGATCCACGGCGTCCCGGTCGTCGGCGACGGAGGCGGCTCCCGCTGCGGCGACCCGGCAGAACGCGGCGGCGCGGTCCAGCGCGACCGCGAAGTCGCCCTCGAACAGGCCGCGCAGGATGCGATCGGCGAGGTCGGTGATCTCGGCCGGCCCGGCCGGCGTCGGCGCCCCCGCGACGACGGCATCGATGGAGGCGAGAACCTCGGTCCCGCGCTGGTACAGGTAGGCGGTCCCCTCCGCGTCCTGTCGGATGAGGAGGCGCAGCAGGTAGATGCGCCACAGCGCGCCTGGAAGCGTCTTGGGGTTCGATCGCGCCCACAGCTCGGCGATCGCATCGATGCCGTGCTCATCCGTGAAGGCCACCAGCCGCTCGATCACCTCGGGCTCCGGGTTCGCCCGGACCCGCGCCAGGAGCGCCCGTGCGGTCTCGTGAGCCACGCGGTTGATCTGCGCGGGGTCCTCGCCTCCCATGAAGGCCTCGAACATGCCGCCGGGGAAGAAGGCCGGCTTGTGGTGCGGTCGGTCGGACATCACTCCATTGTGCTCCTCCGGTGCTGTGGTGCTGGCCTTCGCGCGGCCTCGGCCGGTTTGTGCGCCCGCCCGGGACGACTGCGGCCGCTCGCGCAGGCGCAAACGTACCTACAGGCCGCAGACACAGCCGATGGGCGGACAGGGGTTGACGGCACGGTAGATTAGTCCGCGAGGGCCTCTAGCTCAGTCGGTAGAGCATCGGACTTTTAATCCGCGGGTCGTGGGTTCGAGCCCCACGGGGCCCACCCAGTAAATCAAAGGGATCCAAGCCCATCGGCAGCAGATTCGGAAGCCGCGATTTCGGGATTTGCCCACACTTTGCCCACCACTTCCGGAGCACCAAGACGGCTCAATGCGTCTCCAACGGCATCCAGGTCATCGTCGAAGAGGTCGGCGTAGACGTCGAGGGTCATCGCTGCTGAGGCGTGGCCAAGCATGCGTTGCACGGCCTTGACGTTGGCGCCGGCCGAGATGGCGAGGCTGGCGGCGGTGTGGCGGAGGTCGTGGACCGTCGGACGGAGCAGGTCGGGATGGTTGTCAGCCAGAGTGTCGGCGGCCTTGTCGAAGGCTTTGCGCTTCCAGTTGTTCACGCGGAGCGGGCGACCGTAGGGCGACGTGAAGAGCAAGTCGCGTGACTTCTTCGACGCGACGAGCGCTTGGAGTTGGTCGGTCAGGAAGGACGGGAACGGCACGCTCCGCTGCTGATGGTTCTTCGGCAAGCCGTAGACCAACCGCCCGTCGGTGAGCTCGAGCACGGCTCGGTCGACCTGAACGCGTCGGCGGTCGAAGTCGATGTTCCGACATTCCAATGCCGCGAGCTCGCCCCAGCGCAGGCCGGTGTAACCCAGGAACAGCACCACAAGGCCCTCTGAGCCGCACAGAGCGGCAAGTTCGTGCAATTGGGCATGGGTGAGGTACGGATGCTTCTTAGGCCGAATCCGGGGCAGCCTGATGCCGTCAGCAGGATTGCGGCCGAGGCGTCCGTCCCGAACGGCGTACTTCAGGATCATCGAGAAGACGCGATGGTACGAGCGGACCGTCCGCGCGCCGACACGGCTGTTCTCGTCCGAGATCCACGACTGGATGTCTGAGTGTGTGATCGCGTTGAGCGGAGTCGAGCCCCACCGCGGTTGAAGACGGCCGCGAGTGATCGAGATGTAGCCCTGCAGTGTGCTCGGCTTTACCTGCACCAGCGAGTCGATCCACTTCTCGCTCCACGCCTCGAAGTTCACACCGGCGCGAGCAGCCGGCACATAGTCGCCGCGGGCCTTCGCGAGCTCCAGCGATGCGAGGTACAGCTCAGCGTCGCGTTTGGTGCGGAAGCCGCGCTTGTCGGTCTGCTGGTGCCCCGGCGTTCGGTAGCGGACTCGGTAGCGGCGTCCAGCGACGGTCTCGTATGCGCTGATGCTCCCCATCGGCCTCACCCCAGACTCGAGTCTCCAACCATGCACCGACAATGCGCGGTTCGTGGAAGGAGCCGCTCTGCAAACGCGCCCCTCACATACACGTTGTGCTTTCGCGTTGGGATGGGCGCGCAACCGTGACCTTTGGGAGAAACCGCACAGGTTCACACGGTCGACACGATGGACCTAGCTGGCAGTACGACCGCGACTCGCGCGATTCGGCCGCTAGCTTTGGTCCAAATGGTGCAGCAGCGCTGCAACCGGGAGGAAACCAGATTGCGCAAGTATTGGCCACCCGTCGTGATCTCAGCGTCCGTCCTCCTCATGGCCTGGGTACTGGGTCGATCACTATGGAATGCCGCCCAGCTCGGCGGGTTGGACGCGGTCGTGCTCACTATCGCCGGCTGCGTCGCCGCCGTTGCCTTGGCCTTCTGGTTCGTCTCAATGAAGCAGCGTGGCGTCCCTGCGGCGATGCATGCGCTCATGGGCCGATTCCCCACCGCCACGGTAAGACGGGTATACGGCGAGCGCGCTTTCACCGTTGCGATTTCGCGCCTCGCCAGCCGACCGTGGCGGCCGAAGCTCTTTGCGTTCCTCGTCCTCGTCATCCACTCCGAGGGTCTAGAGTTCTGGACGGCCAAGGACACGACGGCATTAGTTCGAATTCCGGCCGCATCCATCATCCAAGCCACTTGCCGTATGGCTCCGAACTCTCAGGGCGCCAGCTGGCCGACCCTGTTCCTCGAGGTCTCTCTGGGAACCGACGAAGAGCAGACGCTGACTATCCCCGTCGTGCTTATGCGCGAGAACGGCTTGCGTTTCCTCGCGGCCAGCCTCGATGAGACCGAGCGCGCACTCGAGTCGATCCAGGCCATTCGGGCGGCTCGCTGAGTTGCCATCTCACGCTGGCTTCGGCCTGCGGAGCCACGCCGGCGCAGCGTCTTGTCCGACTCAAACATGCAGCGCATGGCAGCCGAATACTGACCGATCACTCCATCCCAAGCGGAATCCCGAATCCTATTGGTCCGCCCCGACGCCCGATGCTGGCGCGTTGAGAGACCGTGTCAAGGGCGCTGCGCGTCGCTCCGCGATGCAGCGGAGCTGCACCCTTGACTCGGTCGCTCAGCGCGCGAGGATGCCTTGGGCGGGGCGGACGAGTCTCCGTTAGCGCGTAATGCCCACCAGGATTGCTCCGAAGCCGAGGGCGATCGCGCAGAAACCCACACCTGCCAGGTAGGTTCTCGAGAACATCCATCGAGCACCCTCCGCCCCGGGTCGCCGCAAGTAATACGCGGAAAGGCGAGCACTGAAAAGCACCGTTGCGATTCCGATCGCGACAAACAGAATGCCGGAAGCAATTGCCAGCACCCCGAACACTATGCACCGCTCGTGTGCTGCAACAGCGCGACGACGCCGTAGGTAATCGTTGTGAAGCCGAGAAGAACGATGGCCACACCTGTCGCGCCCATCCAAAACGTTGTTTGCAGGACGCCGAGCGCGTTTCCCCGCCGTTCCCCGAACCGCACCTTCTCGGATGAGACCACCCAGTCCCGCAATTGGCGACGGAACACAACAATGAAGACGCCGCCGATCGCCACGATCGGACCCACGATCAGATTGGGGATGATGGTTCCGGGATCCAGTGAGTGCATGACCACCTCTGTCTAGTTCGAGTCATTGCTGGCGCCGTGACGACCTCTCGCTGCGCTCCCAGAACCAAGCATCTCTCGCAGTGCACGAACCTCGTCCGCAAGCGCTGCGGCGGGATAAGCCTTCGACTTCCGCGGAAGGTAATCGCGCACGAGTGACTCCGTCGCGACGAGCTCGGTTGCGAACCAGGCTCGGACCTCGCTGGGATCTTCGAGGCCCTCCGGAAGGCGATGCCACACGATGAAACGCCGCTGCGTCCGACCTACCGGTCCCGCCGAAGCTCCCAACGGGAATTCGTCGGGGCCATAGTTCCGCCCGGTTATGAACGCGATGTCGACGACGTAGTCGTAATCGCCTTCGGGAGGCGCGAATCGCGAGATCTCCCGCGAAACAATCTTGTGCGCTTCGAGAGCGGCCCCATGCTCAGAGAAGATCCCTCCGCTCACGATCGCCATACGGGCAAGCTCCCCGGCGCAAAAGCGTTCACGTCGCGAACCTAGCGCACTCACAAGGCGTCCTTTCGGAGAACACGATCCGAGACAGAACGAATGAACCAACGATCAAGGAGATAGAGCAGACGACTAACCCAAGGGGAAAGACCATACGAGTCAAGACGATGAGATGAATGCTCAAGGCAAGACGAAAGTGACAGAGGGCAATGCACGCAGGCACTTTAAGTGGAGCCATTCGGCCGCCCAGTCAATGACAGGAGTCGCGTGTAAACCAGGTTCCATGGCAAATCGGGGCAATCCGAGCAAGACCAGCCGGCGCGAAGCGTCCTACGCACGACAGCGCCAAGCACACGACGCCGCCGCTGCACGACATGCTCAAGAGCGCGAGCAGGAGGCCGCGCAGCGGCACGCCGCCGATGCGATGTTGGAGGTGGAAGCTAAGTGGGGCCACGCGCGTCGACGCCCTCAAACGGCTTCGGGACGTGTCACTAACCATCGAACGACTCCGCAGCGAACAGGATGCGGCATTGATCGAGCGCGACACTTTGATCGCGCAACTGCGGAGGGCCGGTGAAAGCTGGAACTCGCTCGCGTCCCGCACTGGGCTCACCCGCCAAGCCCTTAGCAAACGCTCGCCCTGACGTACCGGAGACTGTAAGTGGCCAACTAGCCGTCGGGCGAAGTACGACCTTCGACACACTTCACTGCGCCTGTCCGACGTCGTACTCAGGCAGCATTGCGCGCATATGATCCGTATGCACTGACGAGCGAAGGGGCAAGGTCTGGAATGGTGTTCCGTCGATCGCACGGGGTCCGCGAGTGACCGCCTCCGCTGGCTGGTATCCGGACGCGCATGGTGTGCTCCGTTGGTGGGACGGGTACCGCTGGACCGATGCCGTGTCGACGCCACCAGTTCCGGCACCGGCCCCCCGCGTGGCGAGCGGTACTCCGACAAACACGGTGTGGATCTGGCTCGTAGTGGTTTCGCAGGCAGCGATTTTCGCATTCGCGGCCGTCGCCATGATCGAGGTTCAGCCGCAGATGCAGGCCTTCCTCTCCGCGTTCAAATCCGCATCTAATGGCAGCACGTCGGTCGTGCTCCAACGCGAGTCGGCACTGTTCGGCAACCCGTGGTACGTCGGCAACATCATCTTCCCGTTCGTGGCATGCGGGTCAGCGGTATGGTTCGCGTACCTGGACCGCAAAGCGCTCCAGCATCGCGGTTATGTTCGGCCGTTCCACTAGGCGTGGGCAATCCTCGGGATATTTTCGTACGCCTGCTCGTTGGTCTATACGATCGGCCGGACTGTCGTCGTCCGTCGGCGAGGAGGCCACGGGGCCGCGCCTATGGTCGTTTCGATCGTCATTCAGGCGACGGGACTCGCCGGGGTGGCGTTCGGGGACTTTTGGATATTGGGGGCTCTCGCCACGCATTGGTGAGGAGAAACCCCCTCGCACGTCACAGGATCGGTCATCAAACCCGAGCGCCAATGGTACGATATCTTGTACCACTTGGAGGAAAACATGGCCATCACAGCAAGCGAGGCTCGCAGCGACCTGTTCGGCCTCATCGAACGCGTCAACCTCGACCAGACCGAAGTCGAGATCACGTCGAAGCGTGGCTCGGCCGTGCTGATGTCGAAGGACGAGTACGACTCACTGCTCGAGACAACCTACCTCCTGCGCTCCCCCAAGAACGCGCGCCGCCTCATCGACGCCATCGAGAGCGCACGTTCAGGAGACGTCACCGAGCACGACCTGTCCGGTGAGTGAGCGCAAGCTCGCCTGGACCGCCGGCGGGTGGGAGGACTACCTCTACTGGCAGGGCCAGGACCGGCGAACGCTCAAGCGGATCAACCTGCTTATCGAAGACATCCTGCGGGACGACCCGTTCGAGGGCATCGGGAAACCGGAACCGCTGAAGCACGCGCTGGCCGGTGCGTGGTCACGACGCATCGACGAAGCGAATCGTCTTGTGTACTTGGTGGACGATTCCTACGTGATCATCCTGCAGGCTCGCTATCACTACTGAGCTAGCGCTCGCCTGCGATCGCGAGCGAGCCGCCAGATGCCTCGAGAAGCGACCCCAATTCCAATTGCGACTCCGAGCGAGCTCGCCAAGGCGACGCCGATCGGAATCGCGAGGATCACCACGCCGCTCGCCGCTGCGATGTCTCCATCGTCAGCCGGTCCGGATGGCGCGAAGATCATGACGCCCGCGTACACCGCGAGGACCGCAACGCTCGCCCCAAAAGATCCGAACAACCAGCACAAGAGCCGTGCGATCGACGACTCCGGCATCCAACCGATTGCGCTCCCGCAGACCAGTGTGCCCCCGATAAATACGCCAAGGGGAAGCAGGAAGGGCTCGATTCCTGCGCCGGCCCTGACCGGATTCGCAGCCAACGAGACCATCGTCGCGACGGCCCAGACGAAGACGCCTGCCACCCATACGCCCAAGACGATCGCCGACCACTTCGTGGGCAATGTTGACTTCGCCGATTCCGTTTGATTGCTTGTGATGGTCAACAGGGCTCCGCATCGCTAGTTGAGCGAAAGCGTAGTGATGGCCCGCGCTCTCCGCGTCAATCTCGCGAGGTAGTTGCCATCGCGCTCCCGACGTAGAAGGCCGTTGGTCCCACCTGCTGAGGAGGCGACCGACCGAGCTTGGGTCCCTCAGTGCAAATCGTGCTGCAAGAGTTCAAGATCCTCGCGCAGCATCCTCGTGGCTTCCGGAGGCATGCGATCGATGTCGGACAGGGAAGAGAGCCAGGCTGCCGCCTCCCGCAACATCGTCAGCGCCTCGTCCCCGCGAATAACCCGGTCGTGTAGCTGTTGGACCGCGAGCTCGAACGCGTTTGGATCGATCGGGACGCCTAGCCCCAGCGACAACTCGAGAGAACGGCCACCGACCCCGAGAACCGGGTGTTCGGCCGGCGGGGAGGCCGCCGAGGCTGCGGCTTCGTGACGCGCCTCCAAGCGCTTTCTGCGGCGCTCCAGGGCCTGGGCCGCACTCACCCACGACATGTCGAACAGTATGCATGACCGCCGATGACTACGTCATCCTGCGGGCGCGCTACCACTACTGATCCGACATAGTTGAGCCTGTGAGCGTGAGGATCTATATCCCGGACGACGTTGTCGCTGACCACGAGATTCCGGAACCGCTGCCAGGTGTCAATATCCCGATGGGGGTTCGGCTGGGCTGGATGTGGACAGCCGATGGGCGCGACCAGTCGTTCGATGGGGTTGTCGAGTGGTCCAGAGCCGACGAGCTCAATCAGCTGTTCGAGACTGTATTCGCAACCTCGACGTTCAAGGCTCTGACTCAGGAGGATGCAGAGGGTCGTCTTCCTGAAGTAGGCGACCGGATGACCCTGCGCGGAAGCTTGTCCTGTGTGCGTTCATACGAGTTCGAAGCCTTCGATCTTCCGGACATTCGGCAGCCGTGGCGGGTTACCGCGCTCCTGTCGCAGGATTCGCATGGGTACCTGATCGAGGCGGAGCCGACCCCGTATAAAACTGACGGAGGTTGTTGACAGTCGGGTCTTCCACTTGGGAGGAAGACTGCATGACCAGATCACTCTCCGCCTCAGCCCAGCGGGCCATTGAACGGCGGGCGAATCACAAGCTCGCGGTGCTGCGGCATGTCGAGGAAGTCAGCGGCAACATCGCCGCGAGCTGCCGCTACTACGGGGTGAGCCGGCAAGCGTATTACGCGTGGTTGAAGCGCTGTGAGGCGGAAGGGTTCGAGGGGCTCAAGGACCGCTCCAGCGCCCCGCACCACTCGCCGACCGCGACGGATGCGGAGGTGATTGAGAAGATCCTCTGGCTACGTCAGCAGTATCACTTCGGGCCGGAGAAGATCACCATGTACCTGAAGCGCTATCACGACATCACGATCAGCGCCTCCGGGGTCTGGCGGATCCTGAAGAAGGTCGGCCTGAACCGCCTCCCCGCCTCGCAGCGTTACAAGCGACGCGAGATCCGGTGGAAACGCTACGAGAAGCAACGCCTCGGCCACGCCCTGCAGGTGGATGTGAAGTTCATCGAACCGCTGGGCCAGACCGGCAAGAAGAAGCGCTACTACCAATACACCGCCATCGATGACTGCACCCGCCTGCGCGTGCTGAAGGCCTACCCGGCCCATGATCAGAAGACCGCGATCCGCTTCATCGACCACGTCCTCGCCAAGCTGCCGTTCCAGGTCGAGAAGGTCCAAACCGACAACGGCAGCGAGTTCGGCCAGTCCTTCCACTGGCACCTGCTGGACAAAGGCATCGACCACATCCGCATCAGACCGGCCACGCCCCGCTTGAATGGGAAGGTGGAGCGCTCGCACCGGATCGATGCGGAGGAGTTCTATCGGCTGCTCGAAGGACAGGTCATCGACGACGTCAACCTCTTCAACGACCGCCTCCAACAATGGGAGGACTACTACAACTACGATCGACCACACGGAGCCCTCGCAGGCCAAACACCCTACGAGCGACTCAAGCAGAAAACACAAGACCCGCTGTCATAGGCCTCCGTCAGTTGCACAGCGGAGCCGACCCCGCGCTAAGGGCCGCGTGCCCGCATTTTGCCCACACCCATATGAGATCACATGAGGTCGTAGTCATATCAATGCGCTCCAAAAGCGCGTAATTCCGCGGATTGTCAGGACCAATTGTCCCCCGGCACGAGTCCCGAGCGGACTCTTAATCCGCGGGTCGTGGGTTCGAGCCCCACGGGGCCCACCCAGTGAATCAAAGGGATCCAAGCCCGCGGTCGACCAACCACCGCACTGGCGCCAAGCACTGTGTGCGCCACGCCCGAGTCTTAGAGGGCGACGGGGGCGGCCCGGCGCCTGGACCGGCGCTACGGCGCGTGGTGAGCCTTTTCGGTCTTGACTGCTGTCGGCGTACCCCAGTAAGTCGTGTGTTTCTGGTCGTTGCTCACGTACCATGCGTCCACACCCCACACTCCGAGGTTGCTGGCGTAGTACTCCCCAGAGCAAACTGTCCGACCGCTCGGATTGGGAGTGTGTTCGGCATGGCAGACCTCGCTCGAGGTCAAGCCCCCCAGGGGTGGGGCTTTCAGCGTGTACCCGTCGGGAAAGATCAGTTTGTACCCCGTAAGGTCACACGTCTGGTGGCTCAAATCCTCCACATGGACGGCCGGATCTGGACTTGACGCACACGGCGGCAGCGTACCTTTGGGCAGAGCGATGCCTCCGTCGCTGCAGCCGCTCAGATTGAAAGCCGTAGCAAGAGCAACGACCGCGACGAAAGCACGCCGAACCATATCCAACTCCCCCGGCTCTTGCATGCGTCCATCCGGACTCCCAGAGCACTCGCTAACAATAAGGCGGCTGCCGGTACGGTATCGTGCACCGCTTGGAGGGATTTATGGCCATCACCGCAGGCGAGGCGCGCAAGGAGCTGTTCGGACTTGTCAACGCGTCAACCTCGACCAGACCGAGGTCGAGATAACGTCCAAGCGCGCTTCGGCCGTTCTGATATCGAAGAACGAGTACGACTCGCTGCTCGAGACCGACCACCTCCTGCGCTCCCCCAAGAACGCGCGCCGCCTCATCGACGCCATCGAGAGCGTCCACTCGGACGACATCACCGAGCACGACCTGACCGGTGAGTGACCGCAAGCTCGCTAGCCAGAGCGCGATCCTTCGGTCAATCGAACCGTCTCGGAATGGCTCGCGACTCGCTCCGGGACCCTCGATGGCGTATCCCAGAAGAACGGAAGATCCCGCATCACGACCACGCTGTCTAGAACGGCTGCCCCTTCAGGGAGACCGTCAAAGAACGACGATTGAACGCTGACTAACCGTCCTGGTTCCACCATCCAGTCGCTCGATGTCAACTCGAGCGCCTCCACACCTGTGCCGTCGCGGCGGGGCGACCACCCCACCGCGCCGTGTTCGTGGAAGGCGGATGCAGCCTCGACGGTCGGAAACAGTGAGCTGGTCCAAGGACCACCCAGTTCCACGTCGACCGCGACTCGAGTCCCCGGGGCCGACATCGCCACCCGGAACCGTGACGCCGTTTCGTCGAGCTTGAAATGCGCGCATTTCTGGACTCCGGGGAACAGTCGGCCACCGGCCAGGACGGGCAGCAGCGATGAGCTGTGACGTTCTGCGATGTACACGCCGCTCTGCGTGACGCCGGCTTCGTCCCATTCGACGGCGATCCGATGGGCTACGTTCTCGGTTCGGAACCCCAGTCGAGGGCGAAGCCAACCGGGTCGAACGGACTGGAGCCCGATCATGCACACGCCCGCGACAGCACTGCCGTCCACGATCTGCGGACGGAACGGCTCGGGGATCAGAGTCTGAGCCACAGCCGGGGTCACCCGGTAGCTGATGAGAAGACGCCGGCGTACCTGCGCTCGAAGCGTCCTGAAGCCGCTCATGCGGTCGCGCCATTTGTGTTGCGTGCCGAAGGGCTCGTTCTCTTTCGCACCTCGCGCATCACGATCTGCTCGGGGCACACCGTTGAAAGAAAATCTCCGACCGACAGCGCCAGCCGGTCGCCGACCAGGGAGTACAGGATCCGATTCCCATCACGACGTTCGGTAACGAGGCCGGCATTCCGAAGCACCCCGAGGTGGCGAGAAATGGTGGGTCCGGAGGCGCTGAACTTCGCGGCGATCTCGCCGGCAGCGAGCTCACCTGCCTTCAGGTCCTGGAGGATCTGCCGGCGAGTGGGGTGCGCGAGTGCCTCGAAGATGTCGCTGACGCTGTCTTGCATGGAACGCAATCTAGCACCATTGCTAAATAGCTACAAAGCCCATAGTTTGACTCGGAGAGTTGTTTCGTGAGGAGACATCAAGCATGAAAATCGCCATAACCGGTGGCACCGGCTTCGTCGGACGACACCTGGCCGAGCGCTACGACCCGAAGGACGTCGTCCTGATATCCCGACGAACGGGCATCGCGATCGACAATGTCGATTCCCTCACCACAGCCTTTGCCGGTTGCGATGTCGTCGCTCATTGCGCCGGCATCAACCGCCAGATCGGCGCGCAGACCTATCAGAAGGTTCACATCGACGGCACGCGGGCCGTCGTCGAAGCCGCTCGACGAGCCGGCGTGAAACGCATCCTCATGCTGAGCTTCTTACGGGCACGTCCGGATTGCGGATCTCCGTACCACGAGTCGAAGTGGGCGGCGGAAGAGCTCATCCGCCAATCAGGCCTCGACTACACCGTCCTCAAGGCGGGCATGATCTATGGCCACGGCGACCACCTCGTCGATCACGTCAGTCGCTCAGTTCAGACGGTGCCCCTGTTCGCGACCGTCGGGCTGCATGAGAAGTCCATCCGCCCCATTCCCGTCGCTGAAATGGTCGACGTCCTGGTCGCGGCCGCGGATGGCCGACTCCCTCATTCCACGGTCTCAGTCGTCGGCGGCGAAGAGCTCATGCTGAGTCAGGTCGTTCACCGAATCGCGGGCATCGTCGACCGGCGCGTCCTCGTCATACCCGCGCCGGTCTGGGCGATCCGCATCCTCGCGCAGTTCACAGAATGGACGATGAAGGTTCCGCTGATCGCAAAAGCCCAAGCGCGGATGTTGGCCGAGGGGGTCTCTGAACCTGCACCGCCAACCGACGACCTCCCCGAATCGCTCCGCCCACGCCTGCCATTCTCAGCGGCGCAGATCGAAGCAGCCCTCCCCGAACGAGGAGGGTTCAGGTTCCAAGACCTACGGGCGAACGCTACTCCCCTCTGCCACCCGCGGTCGGGGACGACTATTCGATGAAACTGCCGAGTCGATTCACCCAGTTCTGAATCGACTTCTGCGATAGGTCATTGATTTCGGGCGTGGACAGCTCGAAGAGGAGTTCAGCCAGGTCGTCGGGGGCATCGCCGTCCAGCTGGAGGTCCTCACGCCCCTCGAGCGCGTCAGCCCACGAAGAGAGCCGAGCCAGTCCGAATTCGCCGGCAAGGTATCGCTGCAGCACCCGCCTCACGTCATCGGCGGTCAGTCTCTCCACGTCGAACCGGCCGTTCCAGCCGAGTTCACGGCTCGCTGTCGCAGCCTCGTCGAAATCCGGGCCGAGCGCGATCATCTCTCGCAGGAGCCGTTGGTGCTCCGTCACGCTCACCTTCAGCGTCATGCTCAGATGCTAGCGACGGCATCGACCTCAAGCGCATGGCTGTCCGGCGGATCCAGCGCCATTGTGACGGACAGATCGCCCACGAGGGCACGCGTCGGTCTCGGCAGCGCCCGGAAGAACGACGAGGCGATGGCTCGACTTGGCGCTCTGGGAGTACCGCAGGACAGCGGATGCGACAAAGTTCAGTCTGTGAGCGTGAGGATGTTCATCCCGGACGATTCGCTCAGCTCGCCATCGCGATCGAAGTGCGTCCCGTCATCGATCTTCGCGGGTGAGCGCCCAGATCTGACGCGCCATCGAGTCATATCGCTCCAGCGATCCCGCCATCTCGGGACTGAACATCCATCCGAAGATGTCGTGAATAGCTCGCTGAAGCTCCTGAGCCGACTCGAGCGCCGGGAGCTCGGCCATGATCTCCTTGGCCTCCTGCAGGTACTCACCGACATTGTCCGGACCGCCGATTCCTATCGGGTCGTCCAAGCCGATGATCGCTTCGATCTCCGCGGTCAGGTCACGAGCCATGTCCCGAAGATAGTCGGCAATGTGCCGGTCGCGCACTCCGCCGGATCGGCAGTGAACGGCCGAGCCAGCGCCGGCCACAGCGAACCGGCCCGCCCGGGAGCTGCGACTCCCGAACCGGCCGGCCCGCACCGAACCCCTACGCGACCGGCCCGCGCCCCAGCGTCACGTCGGCCGTGTGCGATGCGCCGGAGGCGTCGGTCCAGCTCACGCTGACCGTCTGCCCCGGGGTCAAGCCGCCGAGGACCTTCGTGAGGTCCGACGGGGAGCCCACCGCGGAGCCGTTCACCGTCGTGATCGTGTCTCCCGCCTGGAGGCCAGCCGCTGCGGCGGGGCCGCCGTCGACCACGCCGGAGATCGTCGCACCGGACGTCGCGGCGTCACCCGCTGAGCCGTAGCCGTACGAACCGCTGCCGAAGGACGCGCCGTTGCCGGCTGCGCCGCTCGCGTCGCTCGCCGACGCCACCTCCACGCCCAGGAACGCCGGATACCCGATGCTCACGGTCGAGGAGGCGCTGCCGGAGGTGATCTGCCCGGCGATCGCGAGCGCGTTCTGGATCGGGATGGCGTAGCCGGCCGTCGTCGAGCCGCCCTCCTGAGCTGCCGTGTCGATGCCGATGACCTGATCGGCCGAGTTGAAGAGCGGACCGCCCGAGTCGCCGGCCTGGATGTTCGCGTCGGTCTCGATGAGGCCGTTCAGCGTCTCCGAAACGGCCGTCTGCTCGCCCTGGGTCGTGATGGTCTGGTCCAGGGCGGTGACGTTCCCCGGAGAGGCGGAGGGAGTGCCTCCCGTGCCGCCGGCGTTGCCGACGCCGGTCACCGCATCGCCCACGGCGACGTCGCCCGAGGTGTCCAGGTTCGCGGTGCTCAGGCCCGACGCGTTGTTCAGCTGGAGGACGGCGACGTCATCGGTGGCGTCGGTACCGACCACGGTCGCCGTGTACTGGGCGCCGGTCGCCACGACGGTGACGCTGATGCTGGTCGCGCCCTCGACGACGTGGTTGTTGGTCAGGATCTCGCCGGTTGAGGTGAGCACGAGTCCCGTTCCGGCGCTTTCGGCCTGCGCGTAGGTGAGTTGCGAGTTGATGTCCACGACTCCGACCTCCTCCGCGGCGGTCGCAGTGCCGAGGCCCGTCCCTCCCGAGGAGGCGGATGACGAGGCGTTGCTGCCGCCGGCGCCGTAGCCGTAACCGAACCCGCCTCCGTATGCGGCCCCGCTCGTTCGGCCGAGGGCGTTGTGGATGAGAGCGGACCCGCTGGCCGTCGCGGACGCCCCAGTCGTCTTCAGGGAGGCGCCCGCCAGGGCCGCACCGGCGATCGAGCCGAGCGCGAGGGTCGCCGCCACCGCGGTCGACACCACGATGAGGTGGCGCCGCGGGAGGGCACGGTGACCGCCGGGACCTGCGGCGGCCCGCTCTTCCTCGTGCGCACTGCCCGATTCCCTGGGGAGCCCGTCAATCGTGGTCATGGCTGTGGTCCTCTCACCTCTGGGGCTTGTTGACAACAGCACATCGCGAGCGAATGAGAGGGAGGGATGACGAGCTTTTGCGAGGGCTGGGAGGAACCTTGAGCCCGCTATGAATCGACCGAGCGAAGCATGGGCAGAGCCGCGCCTCCCCCAGCCGAGGTCACGCCACCCCTGTGACGCCCTGACGCTCGAGCAGGTATCCGACGACCACGGCGCCGGCGATGCACAGCATGAGCGGGGCGAGCAGCTGCGGGCCCTGGTTCGTGAACTCGATCACCAGCACGAGTCCCGTCAACGGTGCGCGCATCGAGACCGCGAGGAACGCCGCCGCTCCCAGCAGCGCGAAGCCCGGGAGGGCCGACCCGGGCCACAGCTCGGCCCAGAGCGAGCCCGTGGCCAGTCCGAGCCCTGCGCCGATCGCGAGCGACGGCGTGAGCGTCCCGCCCGCCGCGCCCGCACCGATGGTCGCCACGGTGGCCCCCGTCTTCACGACCGTCGTCACGAGGATGATCAGCACCGGCAGGGACGCCGCCAGCGAGAGCTGGCCGAGCGCACGCCCGTTCCCGAGGATGCCCGGGAGCCACAGGGAGGCGACGCCCACCGCCGTGAAGACGAGCGGCATCACGATGACGATGCCCCACGACGTCGGCCGGCGCGCCTGCGCATACCGGGCCAGCCGCACGAACGCTACGGCGGCGAAGCCGAACAACGGACCGGCGATGACGGAGAAGACCAGGATCGACGGCGTCAGCTTCACCTGCGGCATGACGTAGAGCGGGTTCACGGGCACGACGAGCCGCGCGACCAGAGCCCCGACGGCCGACACGGCGAAGGCGGGGAGCACGGTCGCGAAGCTCAGCTCGGCGAGGAGGATCTCGACGGCGAACACCGCGCCTCCGAGAGGCACCGAGTACACGGCGGCCAGACCGGCGCCGGCTCCGCACGCGACGAGGATGCGTCGCTCGCGCGCCGTGACACCCGCCTTCCGGGTCAGCCAGTCGGCCCACAGCGCGGCGATCTCCCGCGGCGCCACCTCCCGCCCGATGGAGGCGCCGAGGCCCACGATCACGATCTGCAGCGCCGCGTTCGCCAGCGTGGCGACAGCGGGCATGCGCCTCCCGTCGACGGCCTGCTCGACCGACACGACCGCGTTGGCCGGGGAGCGCCTCCCCCAGGCTCTCAGTCCCCACCAGCCGACGCCGCCGATCACGCCGGCGACGGCGAGCGCGATCACGCGGTTCGCCGGAGGCGCCTCGAGGAGGCCCTCGTAGAACGTCCCCTCGGAGTAGCCGAAGGCGAGGTGCTGGAGGGTGTGCAGACCGAGATAGACGACCGCACCGCCGATTCCCGCCCCGACCCCGACGAGCGCGGTGACCACGACGATCCGGAGCAGCCACCGCGGTGTGCCGGGTCGCGGCTCGAGCGGAGGCGTTGGCACGATTACAGGGTAGCGGCGCCGACAGGGCAGCGGCGCCGCTACCCTCAACCCTGAGCCGGGACCAGACCGCCGACGGTGAGCAGCGACACCGAGGTGCTCGCGCAGGCTGTCGCCGGGTACGTCACGAAGATCGACGTGGTCGAGCCGGGAGGGTAGACGCGGAAGCCGTCGGCGGGCTTCGGGTCGCAGGTGTCCTGCGGGTAGTTGAGCGCCTGCGCGATGCGAAGCGGGGCCTGGGCGGCGGCACCGGCCGCGAGCTGCACGGTGGGGTGCGGCTTGCTGCGATCCAGCTCGGCCGGAGAACCCAGCTGCGTGCCGTTGCCTCCGCCGACGAACGACACCCCGGGCCAGCCCTGGAGGTTGCAGCTCGACGAGCCGGTGTTCTTGAGCACCAGAAGGACCTCGACGCTGCCCGCCGCGCCTCCACCGCCCTGCTGGATGCTGCCGCTCAGCTTCGCCGTGTCGCACTGCCCCTCGATGGGCGTCGCCGTCGTCGTCGAGGTCGGGCGTGGCGAGGCGGTGTCGGTGCCCGTCGTCGACGATGCCGAGGACGACGCGGACGACGAATCGGACGGGCTCGTGGAGGTGCGGGCGCACCCGGCCAGACCCGCGATGCCGACCGCAGCGACGGCGACCAGGCACGCGAACGGGACGAACCGGGGACGGCGGGATCTCGGCAGGCTCTGCATGGCACCATCCCAGCACTCTGCGACCGCGAAGCGCGCCGGACCCGCCGCTGGGGAGGAACACGGACGGCGCCGGAGGCTGAGCTTTTGGCAGGATGGGGGCATGGCATCGCTCGGATCCTGGCTCGCTCGGTGGTGGACGGTCGGGGTGCCGATCGTCGGTGTGATCGTGCTCGTGGCCTTCTGGACCGCGAAGCTCGACGGCTGGGCCATCGCGCTCATCGCCGTGGTGCTGGCCGGCACCGTCCTCGCCGCCGTGCAGCACGCGGAGGTCGTCGCCCACCGGGTCGGCGAGCCGTTCGGGTCGCTCGTCCTGGCGGTGGCGGTGACGATCATCGAAGTGGCACTCATCGTGACGCTCATGACCACCGGCAAGGACTCCCCCGAACTGGCCCGTGACACGGTCTTCTCCGCCGTGATGATCACGATGAACGGCATCGTCGGGCTCTCGCTGCTGCTGAGCGCGTCGCGTCGCGAGACGACCTCTTTCAACGCGCAGGGCAGCGGGGCGGCGCTCGCGACCGTCACGGCGCTCGCCACACTGACACTCGTGCTGCCGACCTTCACGCAGACGCCCGGCCCCGTCTTCACGCCCCTCCAGCTGGGCTTCGCGGCCGTCGCCTCCGTCGTGCTCTACCTCATGTTCGTCTTCACGCAGACGATCGCCCACCGCGACTTCTTCCTCCCGGTGAGCGCCAAGGGGCAGCCGCTGCGCGAGGACGACCACGCCGACGCCCCCTCCACGGCGACCGCATGGAGGAGCGTGGCCCTGCTCCTCGTCTCCCTCGTGGCGGTCGTGGGGCTGGCGAAGCTCGAGTCGACCCCGCTCGAGCGCGCGGTGGCGGCGGTCGGCCTTCCGCAGTCGTTCGTCGGCGTCGTCATCGCGCTGCTTGTGCTCCTCCCGGAGGGCATCTCGGCGGCGAAAGCCGCCAACCGCAACCGCATGCAGACGAGCTGGAACCTCGCCCTGGGATCGGCCATCGCCAGCATCGGCCTCACGATCCCCGCGATCGCGGTCGCCTCCATCTGGCTGCCGGGAGAGCTGCATCTCGGCCTCGGTCCGAGTCAGATCGTGCTGCTTGTCCTGACCGTGCTGGTGAGCATCCTGACGATCGTGCAGGGCAAGGCGGTGCGGCTGCAGGGAGGCATCCACCTCATCCTGTTCGCGGCGTTCGTCTTCCTCTCGATCGCGCCGTAGCGCGCTCTATCCCCAGCTCGCCAGGTAGGAGGAGCTCGCGAAGCCTTCGGGCCGGATGCCCCACACCGCGGTCCAGCTCTCGCCCGGCTCCAGCCAGCGGAGCCCGGCGCCCGAGTTGAGGGCGTCGGCCGGGGCCGTCATCGGCTCGACCGCGAGCGCCACCTCGCCGGGCTGCTTCGTGGCGAAGGCGCGGTGCGTGAATACCTGCACGTAGCCGAACGACTCGTCGCCCCACAGCACGAGCCGGCGCCCGTCATCGGCCTGGAGGACGTGGGCTGCGGGCAGATCGAGCTCGCCGAAGCCGTCGTCGAGCTGGAGATCGGAGACACGACGTCCGCTCGAGAGGTCGAGCGGACCCCCGGGCTCGACCGGCGCGGTGCCCACCACGTTCTGCCGGTCGTCCGTCTCGAAGTGGAGGCGCGCCCGGACGGTCAGCGTGAGTTCCTCCGGCGGCACGTCGCCGATGCGGAGGTAGGGGTGCGCGCCGATCGCGACAGGAGCCTTCCGCGACCCCGCGTTGGTGATGGTGTGCGTGACGCGGAGCCCTTCGGTGTCGAGCTCGTGCGTCACCGTCGTGTCGAGCTGGAACGGGTAGCCGAGTTCGGGGTAGATCGCCGCGCTCTGGGTGACCGACGCCTCCGTCCGCTCGACGAGCTCGTAGGGCCGGTACCGGAGGAGTCCGTGGATCGCATTGCCGCTGGCGGGCTCGGTGAGGGCGAGGCGCTGCGTGGCGCCGTCGAGCTGCCACGTGCCGTCCTTCACGCGGTTGGGCCACGGCACCAGCACGATGCCGTCCCCGGAGGGAGTGGGCGCGTCGGCCGGGTAGGGCTCGACCAGGTCGGCGTCGCCGAAACGCAGGGTGCGGATGCCGGCCGCCACCTGCGTGATCGTCGCGGTCAGGTCCCCGAACTCGAGCTCGTACTGGTCTCCGGTGGCTGCGGTCATGCCTCCAGACTAGGACTCAGGCCACGGTGACCGGGAGGCCCGCAGCTCGCAGCGCGGCGAGTTCTCCCTCCGGCGCCGACGACCCGGTGATGAGCTCCGACACCTCGCCGAGGGCGGCGATGCGCCCGAGGTGCTTTCGGCCGAGTTTGGAGCCGTCGGCCACCACGATGGCGCGTGTCGCCGTGCCGACCATCACCCGCTTGAGGTCCGCCTCTGGCAAGTTGACGTTCGTGATTCCCGCCGTCGGGTGCACGCCCGTGCAGCCGATGAACGCGAGGTCGGCGTGCATGCGGCGAAGGAGGGTGGAGGCGAGCGGCTCGACCAGCGAGTGCTGGAGCGGACGCAGCGTGCCGCCGGTGACGACCACCTGGAAGCGCGGGATCGCCCGCTCGAGCTCGAGCGCGATGCTCAGGCCGTTGGTGATGACCGTCACCCCGTCGAGCTCCTCGCGGTCCGCCAGGGCACGGGCGATCGCCGCCGTGGTGGTGCCGACGTCGAGCAGGACGCTGCCGCCGGGCTCGACGAGAGCGGCCGCCGCCAGCCCGATCCGCTGCTTCTCGTCGGCGGAGGAGGCGAGCGCCTCCTCGAAGCTCGGCTCGCGCATCCCGGGACTGCGCAGCACCGCGCCGCCGTGGACGCGCCGGATGCTCTGCTCGCGGTCGAGGGCGTCGAGATCGGACCGGACCGTGACGTCGGACACCTGGAACGCCTCGCTGAGGTCGGCGACCCGGACGAACCCCGTGCGGCCGATCACCTCGAGCATGCGCTCGCGGCGGAGCGCCGCGGGCAGCGATTCGGTCATAGGGCCATGATTCAGCGCTTGCGTTTGCTTGTCAATGTGAAAGCTAGGAGCTATCTTTGCTTTCGGAACCGAAAGGATGCCATGGCTTCGATCACCAAGCGACCGACCCGTCTCTCCGATGGTCGCGACCTCATCTACTACGACGACGCCGACTCGTCGCTGCCGGCCGAGCGGAAGCCCGACCTGCGCGAACCGGCTGCGCGGCCGGCCACGGCCACCATGCGGCTCGACCCGCTCACCGGCGAGTGGGTGTCGATCGCGGCCGCCCGGCAGAACCGCGTCATGCTCCCGCCGGCCGAGCTCGACCCCCTTGCCCCCGCGACAGCGCAGAACCCGTCCGAGATCCCCGACCAGTACGACGTGGCGGTCTTCGAGAACAAGTCGCCGTCGTTCGGTCCGCTGCTCGAGGGCGACGATGCTCCTCGGGGTCTCGACGACCTGGCGCAGCCCGGCATCGGCCGCACGCGCACCTCGGTCGGGCGCTGCGAGGTCGTCTGCTTCAGCCCGGCCACCACCGGCTCCTTCGGCAGCCTCACCCCCTCGCGGGCCCGGACGGTCATCGAGGCCTGGGCCGACCGCACGACCGAGCTCGGAGCCCTCCCCGGCGTGCAGCAGGTCTTCCCGTTCGAGAACCGCGGGGAGGCGATCGGCGTCACCCTCCACCACCCGCACGGGCAGATCTACGCCTACCCGTACATCACTCCGCGCACGAGCGCCCTCATCCGGCAGCTCGACGCCTACGGCCCGACCCTCTTCGCCGACATCCTCGAGCGCGAGCGCGCCTCCGAGCGGGTCGTTCTCGCCGGCGAGCACTGGACCGCCTTCGTGCCGTTCGCAGCGCGCTGGCCGATCGAGATCCACGTGCTGCCCCACCGCCACGTCGCCGACCTCGCCGAGACCTCCGACGCCGAACGCGACGAGCTGGCGACCTTCTACCTGCGCGTCCTCCGCGGGGTGGACGCGCTGTACGACTCCCCGACGCCCTACATCGCGGCCTGGCACCAGGCCCCGGTCGAGGTGAAGCGCGACGAGATCCGGCTCATGCTGCAGATCACGTCGCCGCGCCGGGGCGCCGATAAGCTGAAGTTCCTCGCCGGCTCCGAGGCCGCCATGGGCGCCTGGATCGGCGACATCCCTCCGGAGCAGGCCGCGGCCGCGCTGCGGGAGGCGATCGAGCGGGCCGACCGCGACCTCCCGGTCGGGCGCCTGCCGGAGCCCGTCTCGGGCCTCGTGACCGCCGCACCGGGATCCCCCTCCACCGCATCCGACCGAGAGGCCGCCGAATGACCGACCTGCGAACCGGGGTCCGCGAGGACTTCGCCGAGATCTTCGGCCGCGAGCCCGACGGCGTCTGGTCCGCCCCCGGCCGGGTCAATCTCATCGGCGAGCACACCGACTACAACCTGGGCTTCGTGCTCCCGTTCGCCATCAACCGGCGCACGGTCGCGGCGGTCGGCGTGCGCGACGACCGCATCCTGCGCGTCGGGAGCACCTTCTCCGACGAGCTCGTGGAGGTGCCGCTCGAGGAGCTCGGGCCCGGCACGCTCAGCGGCTGGTCTGCGTACCCGCTGGGCGTGGCCTGGGCGCTCGGCGAGTTCGGCGCCGACCTGGAGGCGGTGCCCGGGGTCGACATCCTGATCGACTCGAACGTCCCCGTCGGCGCCGGCCTCTCGTCGTCGGCGGCGATCGAGAGCGCGGTCGCCCTCGCGCTCGACGAGATCTGGCGCCTCGGCTTCGACCGCCGGACGCTCGCCCGCGTCGGCCAGCGCGCCGAGAACGTCGCCGTGGGCGCGCCGACCGGGATCATGGACCAGTCCGCCTCCCTCCTCGGCGAGCCCGACGCCGCGGTCTTCCTCGACTGCCGGTCGCTCGACTCCGAGATCGTCCCGCTGGGCCTCGAGGAGGCGGGCCTCCAGATCGTCATCATCGATACCGGAGTGACGCATGCGCACTCGACCGGCGGTTACGCCTCCCGGCGGGCATCGTGCGAGGAGGGCGCCCGGGTCCTCGGCGTGGAGGCGCTTCGCGACGTCTCCGTCGCCGACCTCGACCGCGCGCGCGAACTGCTCGACGACGTCACCTTCCGACGCGTCCGTCACGTCGTCACCGAGGACCAGCGCGTGCTCGACACGGTAAGGACGCTCCGTGAGCACGGACCGACGGCGATCGGCGAGCTGCTCGACGCCTCCCACGTGTCGATGCGCGACGACTTCGAGATCTCCGTCCCCGAGCTCGACCTCGCCGTCGAGACCGCACAGGCCAACGGAGCGCTCGGCGCCCGGATGACCGGCGGCGGTTTCGGCGGGGCCGCCATCGCGCTCGCCCCGGCCGACGCGGTGAGCCGCATCATGGTCGCGATCGACGGCGCCTTCGCCGAGCACGGCTTCGGTCAGCCGGACGTGTTCACGGTCACGGCGTCGCAAGGGGCGGTCCGCGAGAGCTGAACCCTGCGGCCGCGGCCCCGCGCCTGGTGTTCACCTCCCCTTTACCGGACGGTCGCACACTGGAGGGGATGACCGACCCCCAGATCACCTGGCTCGACCCGGACACGGTGCAGCTGCGGCAGCCCAAGTCGTCGCACTGGGAGGCGCCCTTCCTGTTCCTCCTGTTCGGCCGGGAGCGCTCCCTCCTGCTCGACTCGGGAGCGACCTCGGACGAGAAGGTCTTCCCGCTGCGCGCCGCGGTCGAGGCGCTGACCGCCGAGTGGCTGCGACGCAACCCGGCCGTCTACACGCGGCCTTACCCCCTCGTGGTCGCCCACACCCACGCGCACGGCGACCACATCGCGGGCGATGCGCTGTTCGCCGGGAGGCGCGCCACGACGATCGTGGGGACGAGCCCCGCCGAGGTGATCGGGTTCTTCGGGTTCCGCCGGTGGCCCGACGAGACGGTCCCGTTCCTCCTCGGGCGCCGCGTCGTCGATGTGATCGGCGGGCCCGGGCACGAGCCGTCCGCCGTCGCGTTCTTCGACCGGCAGACCGGGATCATGTTCACCGGCGACACCGTCCTCCCGGCCCGGCTGTACGTCCGCGACCTGGGGCAGTACCGGGCGACGATCGACCGGCTGATCCGCTTCCGCGATGGCGCCCCGACGCCGGTCCGCGAGCTCCGCGGTGCCCACATCGAGATGTCGACGGTCCCGGGACACGACTACCCGGCCGGCACGGTGGACCAGCCGGACGAGGCGCCCCTCCCCCTCCCCCCGCGGATCCTCGAGAAGGTGCGCGACGCTCTCGCCGGCCTGCGGGGCGAACCCGGCGAGCGCGTCGCCCGCAAACGCTTCATCGTGGTGGTCGATCGTTAGGCTGGGCGGCATGACCTCCCCCGCCTTCATCGCCCTCGCCGACGGATCGGCGCCGGTCGTCGCCCACGGCGCCTTCGTCGCGGCCGGAGCCGTGCTCGCCGGCCGGGTCCGGCTGGCCGCCACGTCGAGCGTCTGGTACAACGCCGTGCTCCGCGCCGAGGCGGAAGACATCGTCGTCGGCGAGCGCAGCAACCTCCAGGACAACGTCTCGTGCCACGTCGACCACGGTTTCCCGCTGACTATCGGCGCCGACGTGTCCGTCGGTCACAACGCCGTGCTCCACGGGTGCACCATCGAGGACGGCACCCTCATCGGCATGAACGCGACCGTGCTCAACGGGGCGGTCGTCGGCGCGGGCTCGCTGCTCGCCGCCGGGACGGTCGTCCTCGAGGGCGCGGTCATCCCTCCCGGGTCGCTCGTCGCCGGGGTGCCCGGCAAGGTGAGGCGCGACCTGACCGAGGAGGAGCGCGCCGGCATCCTCCGGAACGCGCAGGCGTACCTCGCTCACGTGGAGGAGCACCGGGGCTGAGGGGCTGGGCGCGGGCGCGGGGCTGGGCCGCGGCGCTGGGGGTGAGGCCGCGCTGGGCCGGGGTCCCCTGCCTCGCCGGGCTCGCTGTGCCTCGCCGTGCCTCGCCGTGCCTCCCCTGGCCTCGTCGCGCCTTCCGCGCCTCGCGTCGCCCTGCGTCCCCGCGCCTCTCCTCGCGCCGGCCCGGCTAGATTCGTGCCGAATGCTGCTCTCCGTGCACGCGGCGCCAACATTCGTGCCGAATGCCGCGGGGGTGCGCCTCCCTGCCCCTCCCGCGTGCCGTCACATTCGTGCCGAATGTCGATAATGGCGCGCACCTGGGCAACATTCGTGCTGAATGCTGCTGAGGGGGCGCGCCGGGGCGGCCTCCCGCCGGGCCGCATTCGTGACGAATGTGGTCCCGGGAGGGTTCGTAAGCGACATTCGTGCCGAATGTGGCGTGCGTTGCGCCAAGGCGGCCGGGGCCCCGCCACGTTCGTGACGAATGTGGACGTGGACGGGCACGTCTGCAACATTCGTGCCGAATGCGGGCGCGCGCGTGTTTGCTGAGGCCGCCCGGCATAGAGCACATTCGTGACGAATCGGGATTTGGGATGGTGCTTCGGCGACATTCGGCACGAATGTCGACGGGCGGCGCGGCAGCGGCGCGCAGCGGCGGCGCGGCAGCGGCGCGCGGCAGCGGCGCGCAGCAGCGGCGCGCGGCAGCGGCGCGCAGCAGCGGCGCGGCAGCGACGCGGCAGCGACGGCGCGCGCAGCGACGCAAGCGCCTCAGCGCGCGGCGCCGGGCTCCACCGGGGCGACCTCGCCGCCGGTGATCCGCACCAGCTCGGCGAACGTCGTCGGGAAGACGGTGTGGGCGTGGCCCGCGGCCGCCCACACCTCCGGGTAGCCCGCGAGCTGTTCGTCGACGACGGTGCGCAGGGGCGCCGGGTGCCCGACGGGCGCCACGCCGCCGATGGTCTGTCCGGTCGCCGCCTTGACCGTGTCGGGGTCGGCCCGGCGGATGAGTCCGCCGAGCCTCTCGCCGAGGTAGGCGGTGTCGACGCGATGCGCGCCGGACGTCATGACGAGGAGGGGCTCCCCGTCGATCGTGAACACCAGCGAGTTCGCGATGGCGCCCACCTCGACGCCGAGCTCCGCCGCGGCGGACGCGGCCGTCGGCGTCGCGGTGTCGAACCACCGCACCCGCGGTTCCACGCCCGCCGCGATCAGCGCCGCCTCCACCCGCGCGACGGCGGGGTGACCGCGCTCGGCACGCTCGGCGCGCTCGGTGCCGCTCACCGCAGGGAACGCTCCGCGGTCTCCACCACGTTCTGCAGCAGGAGCGCGCGCGTCATCGGCCCGACCCCTCCCGGGTTCGGCGAGATCCAGGAGGCGACCTCCGCGACATCGGCCGCGACGTCGCCGGCGATGACGCTCTTGCCCGTCTCGGGGTCCTCGACGCGGCTGACCCCGACGTCGAGCACGATCGCCCCCGGCTTGACGTTCTCAGCGGTGACGAGCCCCGCGACACCGGCGGCCGCGACGATCACGTCGGCGCGCTTCAGGTGCGCGTCGAGGTCGCGCGTGCCCGTGTGGGTGAGGGTCACCGTGGCGTTGTACTCCCGGCGGGTCAGCAGCGAGCCGATCGGCCGGCCGACCGTGACGCCGCGGCCGACCACCACGACGTGCTTGCCGCGGATGTCGATCCCGTGCCGCAGCATGAGCTCGATGACGCCGCGGGGCGTGCACGGGAGGGGCGTGTCGATCGGGCGGTTCACGTTGAGCACCAGCCGGCCGAGATTGGTCGGGTGGAGGCCGTCGGCGTCCTTCGCGGGGTCGACCAGCTCGAGGATGGCATCGGTGTCGAGGTGGCCCGGGAGGGGCAGCTGGACGATGAAGCCGGTGCAGTCCGGGTCCGCGTTCAGCTCCTCGATCACCGCCTCCAGCTCGGCCTGCGAGATGTCAGCGGGGAGGTCGCGGCGGATGGAGGCGATGCCCACCTCCGCGCAGTCGCGGTGCTTCCCCGCGACGTACCACTGCGAGCCGGGATCGTCCCCGACCAGCACGGTCCCGAGGCCGGGGACGACGCCGCGCTCGCGCAGCGCCGTCACCCGCTCGGTCAGTTCGGCCTTGATCGCGGCAGCGGTCCGCTTGCCGTCGAGGATCTGAGCGGTCACGTCAGATCGAGGAGGGGAGCTCGACCGGGAAACCCTCCTGGCCCGACGGCGTGAGCCCCGGGTAGAGCGGGAATGCCGCCGTCAGCGCGTCGACGCGGGCCCGGAGCGCCTTCGTGTCCGCACCCGGCTTGAGGGCGGAGGCGATGATGTCCGCCACCTCGGTGAACTCCGCGTCGCCGAAGCCGCGGGTCGCGAGCGCCGGCGTGCCGATGCGCAGACCCGAGGTGACCATCGGCGGCCGCGGGTCGAAGGGGACCGCGTTGCGGTTGACGGTGATGCCGACCTCGTGCAGCACGTCCTCCGCCTGCTGGCCGTCGAGCTCCGAAGTGCGCAGGTCGGCGAGCACCAGGTGCACGTCCGTGCCGCCCGTGAGCACGTCGACGCCGGCGGCGCGCGAGTCCTCGGCGGTCAGGCGCTCGGCGAGCAGCCGGGCGCCGCGGATGGTGCGCTCCTGGCGGTCCTTGAACTCGTCCGTCGCCGCGAGCTTGAAGGCGGTCGCCTTGGCCGCGATGACGTGCATCAGCGGGCCGCCCTGCTGACCCGGGAAGACGTTGGAGTTCAGCTTCTTGGCGAGCTCGGTGTCGCGGCTGAGGATGAAGCCGGAGCGGGGGCCGCCGATGGTCTTGTGCACGGTCGAGCTGACGACGTCGGCGTGCGGGACCGGGTTCGGGTGGAGGCCCGCCGCGACGAGCCCCGCGAAGTGGGCCATGTCGACCCACAGCTTCGCGCCGACCTCGTCGGCGATCTCGCGGAACGCCGCGAAGTCGAGCTGGCGCGGGTAGGCCGACCAGCCGGCGATGATGACCTGCGGCTTGTGCTCGAGCGCCTTCTCGCGGACGACGTTCATGTCGACCAGGAAGCTCTCCGGGTCGACGCCGTAGGAGACGGCGTTGTAGAGCTTGCCGGAGAAGTTCAGCTTCATCCCGTGGGTCAGGTGGCCGCCGTGGGCGAGCTCCAGGCCGAGGATGGTGTCGCCGGGGGTCGCGATCGCCGAGAGGACGGCCGCGTTGGCGGACGCGCCCGAGTGCGGCTGGACGTTGGCGTACTCGGCGCCGAAGAGGCTCTTGGCCCGGTCGATCGCGAGCTGCTCGGCCACGTCGACGTACTCGCAGCCGCCGTAGTAGCGGCGGCCCGGGTAGCCCTCGGCGTACTTGTTCGTGAGGACCGAGCCGACGGCCTCCAGCACCGCTCTCGGCACGAAGTTCTCGGAGGCGATCATCTCGAGGTAGTCGCGCTGGCGGCCGAGCTCGAGCTGCAGCACCTCCGCGATCTCGGGATCGACCTCCGCCAGGGGGGCGGTGAAGGTGGAGGGGAGGGTATCGGTCATTGCCGGCTCCTTCGTACAGGGATGGACCACAGCGAAGCGACCCAGGCGCGCGGCCGCATCCATCCGTGTTCGTTCGAGGTTCCGTGTCGCTCCCCGATGGTGACCATCTGAGCGCCAGTCGCGACGCTC